>NZ_AP041606.1:0-2007500 GCF_055381765.1 Thermodesulfovibrio sp. TK500a | reverse complement strand
TTCCTATGATAAGTCTAATTACATGAGGAGAGATTAAACCTACGAATCCTATTATACCCAAAAAAGCAGTACATACGGAGACAACAAAGGCACTTGCGAACATACTGGATATACGTAAAAATTTGATTTTCACTCCAAGACTTTTTGCAACTTCATCGCCCCATAGCATTGCGTTAAAATTCCACCTCTGAAAGAAAAAGTAGATGAAACATATAGAAAAAGATAAAAACATCAATTCATTTTCCCTCCACCCTGCCTTTCCAATATCTCCAAAAGTCCAGAAAACTGTAGCTGCTACCTGAAAATCACTGGCAAAATACTGAAGAAACATTGTTGCAGAGCCAAAGAGACTGCTTAATGCAACACCCGCAAGAATTATAGCCTCAGGCGTAATATTCCTTAGAAAAGACAGAGATAGAATAAGTATCACTGTTAAAAGTGCTCCTATGAAAGCTGAAATCACAACAGTATAAAGCTTAAATACAGTAACTGCCTCTGTTCCAAAGCTGTGCGTCTGACCTGCTCCAAGAACAATAATCGCAAAAGCCGCACCAAAGGCAGCTCCTTGAGATACTCCCAAAGTAAAAGGAGATGCAAGGGGATTTCTCAATACATTCTGCATTACTGCTCCAGCTACTCCCAAGGAAGCACCGGCAAGAACTGCTCCTAAGGCTCTCGTAAGCCTAATGTTCCATACAACATAGGAGTTTTCTGTTTCTCTAATAATCGAATCAAATACTTCGCCTACGGATAGTTGAAGAGACCCGACAGAAATAGATATGACTACTGATACTAAAATCAATAAAACAAGAAAAAGACCAAAAATCAATCTTTTGGTTATGGACTTTATGTATTGTCTCTTTAAAGATTTCTCAATTGACTGCAAGCCCTGTTTCTTTAAATTCAACCTTTCTATACCCCTTGAAATTTCTACTCAGGTCATCATAAATATTAATACCTAAAAATTTTCTAAATATCTCTTCTGATTTGGATTTTATGTTTAAATCTCTAAATTTTTCAGGATGAACTGTTTTGCCTATGTAATAGGCATTAGCGAATAGTATTTCAATATTTGTTCGATAAAAATTGTGAGGGAAAACAGTAAATGTTCGTCCTTCTTTAACAGCTTTGAGTTTCTTGTAGAAATCTTTGTTTTTTAAGTAGTCTTCATTAACAAGATTTAAACCTCCTGTGTCAATAAAAATGAAATCAGGATTCCACAAGATAAGGCTTTCTTTATCAATGAAAACATGACCTTTTTTGCCAACTTCATCTGCCACATTGACTACGTTAATCCATTTTAATGGTGGATAGTCCACTTCCGTACTCGTTATGCCATGTGCACCTCTTGCATTTATTGCGCCTATGTAAATCTTCGGTTTAGAAGTATTTTCTGTTCTTCTTCTTAAATCTTCAATGCACTTCTGCATATAACTGTTAAGTTCCTCTGCTCTCTTCTCTCGGTTTAAAATTCTTCCGAGAAAGAAAAATGTGTTCTTAATATCATCTATCTTAAATCCCTCTGTTCCAGCATACTGAATAACTATTACAGGAATGCCAGTTTTATTCTGTATCAATTTAGCACCATCCACCTCAAAAGTAATCACCACATCTGGCTTTACTGCTATAAGTTTTTCAAAATCAGGAAGCTTACCTGGCCCGCCCTCTCCTATTGTTGGTATTTTTTCTACTTTATCTTTAATTGCAAGCCAATATGCCTTTCCCGTTGACGGATTTCCCCGCATAACCCTCTGTTTTTCAACTCCTTCTATGCCAACTACTTTGTCAAAGACTTGAAGATAGACGACATAACGAAGAGAACCAGAGAGAGCTACGATTCTTTCAACCTTTTTAGGTATTAACACCTCTCTTCCAGCCATGTCAGTAATTCTTATCATATCTTTAGCATAGACCTGACTGCTAAGGGTGAGAATTAGAATCAATGAAAAGATAAATCTCTTCACTCTATCCTCCTTTGCTCTTATACTCAATATAAGGCTTTATATCAAGCACGGGTGTTCCATCAAACATATCAAGCCCTCTGACTTTAATCATATTTTCTCTTACTTCTAAGACTTCTAAAACAGAAAGCCCTATTGGATTTGGTCTGTGGGGTGAGCAAGTGCTAAATACTCCTTTTGTCTCATTTAGATGTGGCGGTTTCTGAATAAGTTTTTCAGTAGTAAAAGAAGGAGACTTGTGAAAAACAAAGAGCACTAAAATTTTATCTCCTGCCTTGATATCTCTAAGTCCAAGCTTATATTCGGGCTCAATTACAATCTCCCCCTCTAATTCAGAGACACTCCAATGCCTTGGAACTGTATCGGCCTGTGTTTTTATGTAGCCGATTGGTTTAAATTCATAGGTATGCATTGAGCCTCTCGGTAAATTTTTCAATTTCTATGAAGGCAGCAGAATTATCTGGAATTCTACCTTCAATTGATAGACTGTATACCTCTGGTGAAAATGGTATCAGAGTCGAAATCTCAAGTCCTCTCTTCATAACTGTATCTCTTACTTTATCTTCGAACTCCTTGGGAACTTTGTTTATGATAAGGTAAACTCTCTTTCCCATCTTATTTGCAAGAGAGATTGCTTTCTCAGCTACTTCAATAGAGTCGAGATATGGTTCAGCCACTGCAATGACTGTATCTATTCCCTTTTCAATCCCTCTCCCAAAATGCTCCACACCAGCCTCCGTATCAACAATTATAATTTCATTCCTCTCAAGTGCAATCTTTTCAAGAAACTCTCTACTTATTATTCCCATCGGACATGCACATCCTTCAAGGGGTTCCTTAATCTTGCCAATACTAAGAAGTGAAATATTGCCATCTTTTTTAATGAAATCATGAGGAATATCAGAAATACTAAAAGAACTCTCTTCTATAACACTCATAATTGGTTCTTTTTCGCTTGACTGAAATCTCTTCTTTATGCTTTGCTGGATAGCTTTTTTCCCACCGAGAAAATCCATAAAGGACTCTGGAGGGGCGGAAAAGCCAAAAAGTCTGTAAAGCGTCTGATTACTCTCATCTGTATCCACTACAAGCACATTTTTTCCCTTCTTTGCCATACTTTTTGAAATTCCATATACGATAAAACTCTTACCTACTCCGCCCTTACCGCATACGACTGCTTTTTTCATGCGTAAACCTCCTTAAAAGGCAAATGATATAGAACCTCTCATCGTAAATGGTGCTCCTACTCCATATGTTGTCCCTGAGACCGCATCATCCATTGCATTTATTACAGAGACATATTTTTTGTTAAATATGTTGTCAAACTCTAAAGAAAGCTTTAATGCTTTGAGCATCCCTATTTTCTCTTTGACATAGTTTAATTTTAAATCAAAGACTGCGTAAGACGGAATTTCTTCCTTGTGTTCGCAATCTCCATATCTTTTCCCAATATAACGCATTTGAGGAACAATCTCAAAATCTTTGTATTTAACTAAAAGCCCTGAAACAACCGTCCATTTCGGTACATCAACAACCTGCTTACCATCTGTTGAAAGGGTTGCACCTGAATAGGTTATGTTGCCGTCATAGGTGAGATGATTAAATGTGGGATTAAAGTAAAAGGTAAGCCAGTCAGAGATAAAAACATTTGTGCCAATCTCAAATCCGTATCCCTTTGCTTTACCAATGTTTTGTTGATAATTTACAGGTTTTCCAGAATCAAAAACTCTTGAGTCTGAGACAACTGTAAGAAGATTTTTATGTTTTGATAGAAATAATGTAGGATTTATCTCTATGAAATCTTTGCGAAATCTTAGTCCTATGTCAATATTGTCAGATTGTTCTATGTTGTATCCTTCAAATAAATCATTTAATTTGATACCTTTAGCTTGAAATTTATCTTTTAAACGATTGTAAGTAGTTACAAGGGGCAGATAAGCATAAGGCCT
Source organism: Thermodesulfovibrio sp. TK500a (assembly GCF_055381765.1). NCBI lineage: Bacteria > Pseudomonadati > Nitrospirota > Thermodesulfovibrionia > Thermodesulfovibrionales > Thermodesulfovibrionaceae > Thermodesulfovibrio > Thermodesulfovibrio sp. TK500a. The sequence goes on along the minus strand of NZ_AP041606.1, from coordinate 2,003,590 downwards.
TATGAAGTTTCTTCCATAGCTGATATAAGTATCTATGGTTTCATTAAACGAGTAAGAGACTCCTACGGTATGCAACCATATATCATAAGTTCTTGCTTTTCTGTCAAGGTCAGGTTCTCTTTTCAATGTTGGCACTCCACCTGGATAATCAGTTGTATATCCATCGCTCTGGGAATCTTCAAATCTGAAATATTTGATTCCTGCCTGCCAGTTAAATTTATCAATTGTTCCAGCAAGCTTGAAATATGGGCTGTTTACGTAAGTTGTCCCTGTAGTTGCAAAAACTCCATAACCTAAATATCTTAAACTTCCATCATTTCTTATCCAGTAATTCTCAGTAAATATGTTCATATCTGATGCCTCGTAATGATAGCCCGTTACTGCCTTTGCCAAGTTGAAGTCTATAGATATCTCAGATATCACACCCTTTCTCTCAATATCTCTTGTTCTCTGTTGAACTCCAGGGTTTGTTTGGGGTGAACCATCTATTTTTGAGGTTATTTTTTCATTTCCTTCCCAAATCTTTGCATCCTCTTTTGAGATATAAGGTTTAAAGGTAATCTTAATATTGTCTGTTATCTTAGCAGTGATTGAGGCAAAGAGGTCTCTGTTTTTATGATACTCTCTGTTGAACTCATAGTAAAGATAATCTTTACCTATAAGAGACTCATTATAGTCAAGACGATAATACCTATCAAGGTCTTTTGCCTGAGCATAACTTAAATAACGATATTTGTAATGTTTTATCTCATTAAAATTACCCCATATCTTAAGTTCCACATTTTTTCCAATTGGCTGAACAAGAGTAAGATTAAAATTGTTTCTTGGTCCAACGTCACCAGGACCTTTCCATTTATCCTGTCCTGTATAAGAGTAAGACATGGAAAGTCTTGTATCAACAGGACCTATCTTGCCTGAGTCAAGCCTTAGAAAAGTTCTTTTATACTCAAATGAACCCACTGATTGAGATAGTTTCGCACCAAATTTCTCATCTGCCCATAGAGGTCTAAGCTCGATAGCACCTGCCCTGTTACCAATGCCTGAGCCTAAATCAGCAGGCACTGCACCTTTATAAACAGCGATGCTTTCAAAGTTTTCAAGGTCATAAATATAGGCTCTCGGTCCGATTGGGTTTCCACCATAGTTTGGAATACCCTCTACGGTCATTGCACCAAGATAGCCCCTTACGCCCCTAATTCGGACATTTGTTTGCTCCGTTGCCATATTGTTAGCATCAGAACTTTCAAACACTATGCCTGGTAAAAGAGAAATCGATTCGTAAACATTTATTTTTCCTCTTTCGCCTGAAAGCTCAATTCCTTTTGTTGTAATCTCCGTTCCTGTGTAAACAGTCTCTCCTGTCTGCTTCGTGGGAACTACTATCTTTTCACCTGTTACAACTACCTCTGGCAACCTTGTCTCCTGCTGTTCTGCTAATGCATTATTAAAATCCCAAAAAAGCAAGCCAAGAACAAGAATCACTAAATAAAGCATCTCAACCCCCTCTACAATTCAGTTTTCATGAATTTTATCCTGTCATTCCGAGCCTGCGGAGCAAGCGAGGAATCTCCTCCTTTTTATTAAACTTCGGAAGAGACCCTTCGGGACTAAGTCCCTCAGGATGACATTCACTCCCTTCAGAGAGGTTTGAGACCCTTCATGAGTCCGATTCATAAAAAAAGCCGTGGCTGGGATTCTTCCCTTCCACGGCCTTCATGACCAAGTTTGCCCTTCGTGGGTTAAATAATTAAAGCATAAAAAATTTTTTTATGTCAACCCAACTAAACTGTAACTTAATTTAGAGATTTTAGCATTCTATATCTTCAATCCAAAATTCATTAAATATTCTTTGCGTATATCTAACTAAAGTAAAGATTTTTCATATAGAAATTGCATTATTTTTCTCTTTTCTTTAGCAAGTTCAAAGTTATAAAATTCTGGATACAAAGTTTTTGCAATGAATTTCATTGAGTATATAAATTTTAATGTCCACAAATCAAAGAAAAAAGTATCATCAAACTGATAAATTTTGCCTGACTTAACTGCATTAATTGCTCTATACTGACTGTTATTTCTTATGTCCTCAGGGCTTAATGCCTTAGCATACCACATTATTATCACATCGGGATTTAGCTTGATTAGCTTTTCCATTGTTAAAGTCTGTGACTCTGCCTCAATGTTGCTACATATGTTTATTCCGCCAGCCTTACTTATAATTTCATTTATTATACTTCCTTTGCAGGATGTCTGAAGAAAACTATGCTGAGCCCAACTGAAGAAGACTTTTTTATGATTCTTAATTTTTCTTGCAATCCTATCAATTCCGTCGATTTCCTTCCTTACGTATCCTATCAATTCTTCTGCTCTATCCTTCGCATCAAGCATTAATCCAAAATCTCTTATCTCTTTGAAAATATCATCAATTTTTGTAATGAAAACTCCATAAACAGGAATTCCTAATTTTTCAAATGTTTGAATTGCATCTGTCTGACTTGACCATATGATTATTAAATCTGGTTTAAGCGAAAGAATTTTTTCTATATTTATTGACTCCCAATTACCAACAGCGGGAATTTTCTTTTGTTTTATTCTATCATCTAAGGCGGCATAGTATCTGAAAGTATCACTATAATAAAATCCTTCGCTATAAACATTTGTTGGAATACCAACAACCTTTTTACCTTGCCTTAACATATAAATTCCAGTAAGAGCGCTTTCAATTAGACATACAACTCTTTCTGCTGGTTTATTAAGATGGATAGACTTTCCTCTGAAATCTTGTACTGTAATCTTTGCAAATACTTCACTGGAAGATAAAATGAAAAATAGTGCAAAAGTTAAAATTAATGCATGAGATTTAATTAAGATGGAGCGGACTGAACCGCTCCATTCTCTTAAAAATTTAATTCCCATTTTAACATCGCATTAAATCCAGGGTCTTGAAATTGCCAGGGCATTTCGTATTTTTTATCAAAGAGGTTGTTAATTTCAAGAATTAGATTGGAATAGTATTTATCAGTTCTGAAAAGCTCTTTTTTTATATTTAAGTTAACTGTCGAATAGTCTCCAAAGTCTTTTCTTTTTGTCTTATCAGTGCTATCATAATATTTCCCCACATACTGAAAATAGGGAGATATCGTAAAGCCATAGGGAAGATTTGCTGTAAATCCTGCATTTGCTATGAAATCTGGAACAAAGGAAATTTCACTTCCATCTTGATTTTTATCTAAAGAGTTTTTCACCTCCGTGTCAGTCAAGGTAAGGTTTGAAAACCATTTAAATTTATCACTGATAAAATGTTGAACTTCAAACTCTGCTCCCTTTGTATAAGCTTTCCCTGCGTTTACAGATTGAGTCTGGGATGGAGTGTCGCTTATTTTATTCTCCACTATAGTATCTTTCGTTATGTGGTAAAATCCTCTGAGGCTAAAATACAGATTGCTCAAAGCCCAGAGGTCTGCACCAAGGTCAAAACTGTAACCTTTCTCTGGCTTAAGATTAGGATTGGGTAATTGCCCATTCTTACCAGAGACTCCTCTGTCTGATTCCTTAATAGTTCCACCCACAGATTTTGCAGAAGGAACAAGATAACTTGAGCCTGCATTAGCAAATATTCCAAAATTATCGGTAAAATTATATCTTACACCAGCGCTCCATAGGAGCTGATCCCATGATTTTGAGGAAACTTCAGGTTTCACTCCACCAAGTTTATCATAGTCATGTTTTGTATAGGCGTATCTTAATCCAGCCCTCAAAACCCATTTATCAATAATGAGTTTTTCCTGAGCATATATGCCAAAACTTTTTGCATTAACATCATTATCAATACTCTTGTTACCACCTACTTTAGCATAGGTCTCATATGTTGAAAACTGCGAGTCAATACCTGCTGTAAGAACACTTTTACCAAAATGTTTGTAGTTAATAGATAAATCAAATGGGAAAATATTTTGCTTAACTCCATCTTCCTCACGCAAGCTAAGATCATAGGATTTTGGAGGATCATATTTATCCTCTTCCCAAGAACGATGATAATACCTATATCCAGCTTTTGCACTAAATATGAAATCCTTAAAAAGCGGGGTTGAGAAGTTTAAATTAACAACATCGTACTGATGGTCATAACCTCTGTGAGGTCTACCTGCATCTCCATCGTGTTTAGTATGATGGACAAATAGAGAGAGCTTAGTTTCTGGAGTAAAAAAGTATGTTGTCTTAAAATATCCCTTAATTTTCTTATACTCTGGGTCATCTATCATATTTAGCCATGAAGGCTTTGTTCCATAATTTGTATAGTCAGATTGTTCATAGTTTGCACCAAGGAAAAAGTTGAAGGGACCAGCATTTCCCTCATGGTAAATTCTTGCATTTATCGTATTCCATGTTCCATAACCAAGAGATATATTTGTATAGGGCTTTTCAATTTTGTCCTTTGTTATCAAGTTAGTTATTCCCGCTAAAGGAGTCTCATTTCCAGCAAAATCCATGGTCATATAGTTAGGATATAGAACTGAGGCAGGTCCACGATGAACCTCTATTCTGTCAAGATATATAAAATCAAGACTCATAGGGTCAACAAAAGAATCAATGGGAAGACCATCAAGTAGCCAGCTATTGTATTTAGGACCTAATCCTCCATAGGAGCCCCAATTTGCATCATTACGAGATAGCGGATTTACAAAGTTACCTGGAAGATATTTAATCAACTCGGATAGATTTCTATTAGGAAGATTGATAGTTTCAATTTCTCTTTTGTCAACGATGTCAATCTTATGTGTCTGTTCTTGCGGCAGTTGCTCAATTTTTGACTCTGTTACTGTTATTTCTTTAAGTTTAAAATCCTCATTTTTATCCTGACAGAAGACATAACTTGAAGTAATGAGAATAAATACAATACAAAAAAATATTATCTTTTTCATAACAAGCCTCCATGAAATTTTTGAGATTCTCTAATTTCTACTCCCTTCAGAGAGGTTTGAGACTCTTCATGAGTCCGATTCATAAAAAAGCCGTGGCTGGGATTCTTCCCTTCCACGGCCTTCATGACCAACTTTGCCCTTCGTGGGTTAAATAATTAAAGCATAAAAAAATTTTTTATGTCAATATCTCATTCACCCTTACCGCAGCATTTTTTATACTTTTTTCCGCTTCCGCATGGACATGGGTCATTTCTACCTACTTTATTGGGTCTCTTAATTGGTTCTGCCGGTGAATCACCATCTTTTCTACTGACATAGGGTCTGCGAGACACTGTAAACTGACTTTCCTCTCTTATCTGAATTTTAAACAACCTTGTAAGAATCTCTGAGACAATATTTCGGGACATCTCCTCAAAAAGCTCAAAGGCTTCCTTTTTATACTCCACTAAAGGGTCTTTCTGGGCATAGCCTCTAAGACCAATTCCCTCTTTGATGTGGTCAATACCGAGAAGATGATCCTTCCACTTTGTATCTATTACATGTAGGAAGACCATTTTTTCTATATCTCTCATCAAATTTGAGCCAATTTTTTGCTCTTTAAGTTCATAAGCTTCTCTTAGTTTCTCAAGGATAAGGCTTTTCATCTCATCCTTAGACTTGCCCACTATTTCAACATTTATATCAAATCTGGCGGTTATCTGTTCTTTGAGTTTTATAACTCCCTCTTCTTCTTGAGAGAAATAGAAATCAACGAGCTCGTCAATTTCAATCTCAAGAAGTTCAAAAACTTTATCCTTAAGGGATTCACTTTCAAGAACTTCTCTTCTAAAAGAGTAAATCTCTTTTCTCTGGCTGTTCATTACATCATCGTATTTAAGAAGGTGCTTTCTTATGTCGAAATTGTGGGCCTCTACTCTCTTCTGGGCGTTTTCAATGGCTTTTGACACCATTTTATTTTCAATAGGAGTGTCGTCTTCAATTTTTAGAAACTGCATGAGGCTCTGAAGCCTCTCTCCTCCAAATAGTCTTAAGAGTTCGTCTTCAAGGGAGAGATAAAATCTCGACGAGCCAGGGTCTCCCTGTCTACCTGCTCTACCTCTTAACTGATTATCAATTCTTCGCGATTCATGTCTTTCTGTTCCTATTATGTGTAATCCACCGAGCGAGACTACTTTGTCGTGTTCTTCCCTACAAATTTCTTTTGCTTTATTGAGAGCTTTTTCGAATTCTTCTTCTGTGTATTCCTTGCCAGCAAGCATCTCTCTTGCAAGAAATTCGGGATTGCCTCCAAGAAGAATATCCGTTCCTCTACCAGCCATGTTTGTTGCTATTGTTACTGAGCCAATTCTTCCTGCCTGAGCAATAATCTCTGCTTCTCTATCATGATATTTTGCATTTAGCACATTGTGCGGTATGCCCTTTTTCTTGAGCATTTTGCTTATGAGTTCTGATTTTTCAATTGATGTAGTGCCAACAAGAACGGGTCTGCCTGCTCTATAGCATTCCTCTATTTCCCTTACAACGGCTTCATATTTTGCTTTTTCTGTTTTGTATACAGCATCAGGGTAGTCCTCTCTTATCATTGGTCTGTGAGTAGGAATTACGACCACTTCGAGGTTATATATTTCTGCAAATTCGGAGGCTTCTGTATCAGCCGTTCCTGTCATACCTGAAAGCTTTTTATACATCCTAAAGTAATTCTGGAAGGTTATAGTGGCAAGGGTTTGGTTTTCAGCCTCTATCTTGAGCCCCTCTTTTGCTTCTATTGCCTGATGAAGCCCGTCAGACCATCTTCTTCCGGGAAGAAGTCTTCCGGTGAATTCATCTACGATAACTATTTTGCCGTCTTTGACAACGTAATCTACATCTCTTTTGAAAAAGTAGTGTGCTCTTATTGCTTGATTTATATGGTGGACAACCTCAATATTTGAGGGTTCATAGAGGTTGCCCATTCCAAGAAGTCTCTCTGCTTTCTGCGAACCTTGCTCGGTTAAAACAACATTTTTAAGCTTTTCGTCAAGCTTAAAATCTTCGTCAGGTTTAAGATACTTAACGATTTTATTCACCGCATAGTAAATCTCCGTTGATTCTTCCGAGGGACCTGAGATTATTAGGGGAGTTCTTGCCTCATCAATCAGGATGCTGTCAACTTCATCGACAATGGCGTAGTTGAGTTCTCGCTGACATAGGTCAGCTAGACTATATGTCATATTGTCTCTCAAGTAGTCAAAGCCAAATTCATTGTTTGTTCCGTAAGTTATGTCTGCACCATAGGCTTCCTTTTTACTGCAAGGACGAAGCCTGTCAAATCTCTTATCATTTAACCTGTATTGAGGGTCATAAAGGAAAGAAGCATCATGTTGTATTACTCCTACTGATAGGCCAAGAAAGTGATATAGTGCGCCCATCCACTGAACATCTCTTCTGGCGAGATAGTCGTTGACAGTAACAACATGAACACCCTTGCCTTCAAGAGCGTTCAAATAAGCAGAAAGAGTTGCTACAAGGGTTTTACCTTCACCAGTTTTCATTTCGGCAATTTTTCCTTCGTGAAGAACAATTCCACCGACAAGTTGGACATCAAAATGTCGCATACCAAGTGTTCTCTTTGCTGCCTCTCTTACAACAGCAAAGGCCTCGTTTAGAATCTCCTCTAATGTCTGCCCCTTTGCAAGCCTATCACGGAACTCTTCAGTTTTAGCTCTTAGTTGTTCATTCGAAAGCTTTGAGATTTCATCTTCTAAGGCATTAATCTCATCAACTATCTTGAAATACCTTTTTAGCTCTCTTTCGTTCTTTGTGCCAAAAATTTTTTCAAGTATTTTAACCATATCTGTATGTTAAACCACCGAGTAAGCTTTATTCAAGAAAATATGCATTACTTTATAAATATCTTTCTGAAACGATAAACGGAAAAGACAAATAAAATGCCGCCAATTAAAATTATTCCCAATATGTCATGCCACACATTTTCTATTCCATTACCCTTAAACAGAACACTGTAGCCAAAATCTATGAAATATCTCATAGGTGAAAGGAGGCTAAGGTTTCTCATCACTGCCTGCATTGACTCTGGCGGTGTCCATGCTCCTGAAAGAAAAAGCATAGGAATTAAGATTACAAGCATGAGCATCATCGATTGGGCAAGATTTTTTGCAATTGTTGAGATAACAAGACCCAATGAAGAAATCGTAAAAGCATAAAATAGCATCACCAGATAAAAAAGGAAAATACTTCCCCTTAGAGGCACCCCAAAAACTCCTTTCAATATGCCGTATATTGTTAAAGGTGAAAGTATTGCTACAGAGAGAACAGTAGGTATTATCTTTGCAAAGAATATCTCCCATGTTCTCACCGGCGTGACCAGTAACTGTTCAATTGTTCCCTGTTCTTTCTCCCTTACCATTGCCGCTGCAGTCACTAAAAGACATACCATTGTAATCATATTGAAATACTCAAGCATGCTCATAAACCATGAGCTCAATGTATTAGGATTGAACTCTACAGTTGTTTTTTCTTCGATAACAGGAAGGTTTCTATAAACTGCTGTCAGTCCAAGTTTTTCTCTTTCCAGAACTTCCAGCGCATAACCATAGGTTATTTCTGACACATAGGCAATGGCTACAGTTGCAGAGATTGACATTGTTCCATCAACAATTACCTGTATCTTCGCCTTATTTTCATTAATCTTACGACTAAAATCCGGGGGTATTATTACTGCCATCGATGCTTTTCCGCTGTCGAGCCATTCTGTGAGCTCTTTTTCAGTCTCAATTTGAGAGATGATTTTAAAATAGGGCTTTCGAAACTTGTCAATAATCTCTCTGCTTTCTTTGGTATTATTCATATCGTAAATGATAGTTGGAAAATTTCTAACCTCCATCGTAAAACCACTTCCCGAAGTGTATACGGCTCCTGTAAAAGCCCACAATAGTATAAAAATCAAAGCCTTATCTCTTATAAGATGTGTAATTTCCTTTTTAATTAGCGTTAAAAGCCTCATTATCCCACTCTCTTTTGGAAAGATAAAATTGCCAGAGTGTATACTACTGCTGCATATACAAGAAGTGAAAAAACTTCGAGTAGGAAACCTTCATCGCCTATTCCTTTTAAATACACTCCCCTAACTATGCCCATAAAATAAGAAGCGGGGATTGTTTTACTTATTATCTGAGCAGTTTCAGACATACTTGTCACAGGCGAGAAATATCCTGAATATATAAATGAAGGGATTATTGTTCCGAGAAAAGCTATCAGCATGGCTGTTATCTGAGTTTTCGTAACAATTGATATGAAAACTCCAATTCCAACTGTGCAGAAAAGATAAATAACTGTTGAAAATGTCAAAAAAAGAAAACTTCCTGTAAATTTTGTTTGGAAAAGTCCAACGGTAAGCAAGAAAATTATAAGATAAGTAACAAAGGAAACGGTTACATAAGGAATAGCTTTACCGAAAACAACTTCCCATGCCTTAACAGGACTACAGTATAGATTAAAGATGCTTCCAGACTCTTTCTCTCTTACAACAATTAAAGAGGCAAGCAAGACAGAGTAAAACATTAGAGTAGTAACAAGTTCTCCAGGAAGGATAAAATTTTTACTCTCCAGCGAAGGATTATACCACGCCCTTGTCTCAACTGATAGGGGAAGAGTAATTAATGGCATTCCTCGATTTTTCAAAAAATTCTCTATCAGATTTTGATTAAATTGCATATTTATCGCAGAAACGTATCCTTTCATAACTTCCGCTCTCATCGGAAAAGAACCGTCAATTAATACTTGAACCTCAGCGGGCTTTCCCCCATAGAGCTTTCTTGAAAAATCAGGAGGAATAACCACAACTACCCTTGATTCTCCAGATTTGATAAGTTCCTCTGCTTCTTTGTAAGAAGTAATTAGCTTATGAAATCTAAAATACTCTGAATTAGTAAAAGAGTATCTGTACTCCCTACTCAACTTACTTCTATCAAAATCAATAAAGGAAACGGAGATATTTTTCACATCAAGAATCAATCCATAACCCATGAGAATAATTATTACAACGGGTACTAAAAAGGCAAAGGTTAGATAAAGGGGGTCTCGGAAAAGCTCTCGGAATTCTTTTTTTAAGATAGCTAACAGTCTTCTAAGCATTTTCGCTCTTCCTTATGTAATCAACAAAAGCTTCCTGAAGAGGAATGGTAGTCTTATCAATCTCATAATCTCTTATTCCAGCTTTTTTTAACAACTCGTCTATTTTCATAATTGTCCCATCAGGCTCAAAACTTCTTATGAACACTTTACTACCGTATATGCTTATGTTTTTAAATTCCTTTACGATTAAATCATAAACTTGATGAAAATTTTTACTTTTAAGTTGTATCAGGCTACCCGAAATCGTTTCCGAACCTTTTTTAATCTCTTCTGGTGTGCCTATAGTAATCAACCTTCCGTGATGCATAAGACATAGCCTATCGCAGTTTTCAGCTTCATCCATGTAATGGGTGGAGACAATCACTGTAACACCCTTTTGTCTCGAGAGGTTAAATATTATTCTCCAGAAGTTTTTTCTTGCAATAGGGTCAACGCCGCTTGTAGGTTCATCTAAAAAAATTACAGGTGGCTCGTGAAGTAATGCACACGCAAGAGCTACTCTTTGCCTTATGCCAAGAGGAAGGTCTTTTGTCATTCTCTGTTCAAAACCTTCCAATCCCAGCATTTCAATTATTTCTCTGAAGTTCTTATTCTTTACACTGTAAAGCCCTGCATAAAGCTTCATATTTTCTATTACTTTTAAATCTCTATAGAGAGAAAATCTCTGTGACATGTATCCTATTGTTGACCATACTCTCTTTTTTTCTCTGTGAACATCAAAGCCATTTATAATTATTTTCCCATCAGAAGGTTCAAGGAGTCCGCACATTATTTTGATAAGAGTTGTCTTACCCGCTCCATTCGGGCCAAGAAGACCTAAAATCTCTCCTTTTTTAACATCAAATGTTACAGAATCAACAGCTTTAAATTTACCAAAAACTCTTGTAACGGACTGACATGAGATGGCTATCGAAGTATCGAGATTCTTTGTTTCTTTGGATATGTCTCTAATCTTCAATGTATCGGAAGATGAAAAAGAAATAACTCTTTCTATAAATACCTCTTCAAGATTGCCAAGTTCCTCTGGCCTGCCTTCAAGAAGAATTCTGCCCTCATGCATCAAGGCTATACGATGACATCTCTCTGCTTCATCCATGTAAGAGGTAGTCAGCAAAACAGTGACCTCTCTGTCTCTCACAAGACCATGGATTATACTCCAGAAATCTTGTCTTGAAAGAGGGTCTACTCCTGTTGTCGGTTCATCAAGCAAGATAACATCGGGAAGATGCAGAAGTGTGCAGACTAAAGCAAGCTTCTGCCTCATTCCACCAGAGAGTGCTCTTGCCTGTCTTTTACGAAAGGGCGTAAGTCTTGTCATATCAAGAAGAATTTGTTTGTTTTTCTCAAATAACTCGTCGTCAATAAGCCGTAAACCCTTAAAAAATTCTATATTCTCCTCAATTGAAAGGGAATCATAGAGGTTAAGTCCGAGTCCTTGAGGCATGTAACCTATGATTTTTTTTGTCTTTTCTGGCTCTTTAGAGACATCAATGTTATTTATGAAGGCCTTGCCACTGTCAGGCCTTAGAACACCTGCTAAAGTCTGTATTACCGATGTCTTTCCAGCTCCGTCAGGTCCTATGAGGCCAAAAACTTCACCTTTTTTTACGGAAAAGGAGACTTTCTCTAATGCTTTGATTTTCTTGTAGTTCTTAGTGAGATTTTCGACCTGTATAACGGTGTTTATCGTGGCTTTATCCAAGGGGCTTCATTTTTCCATTTTATTACAACATCTGCAGGCATTCCTGGCTTCAGCAATCCTTCAGAATTCTCTACAGAAACCTCAACACCAAAGACAAGCTTAACTCGTTCCTCTTTTGTCTCGACGTTTTTTGGAGTAAACTCAGCCTGTTCGTAAATCTTGGTAATCTTACCATTAAAATACTTATCTGGATAAGCATCTATATAAACCCTTGCTGGCAAGCCTAACTTAATCTTTCCAAGTTCAGGTTCGGGAATGTAAACTTTAACATAAAGCCTATTGGGGTCAACTATAACATAAAGGGTGCTGCCGAAATTAACAACTTCGCCAATTTCAACAGGTCTGCTCAATATGACACCGCTTATGGGAGAGTAAATTTTTGTCTCCTTTAAGTCTGCCTCAGCCTCTCTGAGCCTCTGCTGGGCAGCCTTGAAACTCGCCTCTGCCTGAACTATGCTTTTAGTAGATGCTTCAACCTCAGCTAATGCCGATTCATACTGAGTTTTGATTCTGTCAAAATCACTTTTTGAAACAAGGTCTTCCCTAAGAAGGCTCAAATATCTCTCATAGTCATTTTTTGCTTTTTTCAGGATAGATTGTGATTTTGCTAAATTTGCCTTTGCCTGCTCAATCATTGAGTAATAGGCCTGAGAATTCTCAACAGCTGCTTTATATCTTGCAACTATCTGTTCTGAATCAATTTCGCAGAGCAACTCGCCCTGCCTAACCTTTTCTCCTTCTTCTTTGTAAACTTTTATTATTCGCCCTTGAACCTTTGGAGATACATTGGTTTCCCTTCCTTCTATTCTTCCACTCAGATAAATCAAACCTTCTGGAGATTTTTCACTTTTAAAAAAGGCAAAATAAATAACTATGAAAACTCCGATTAATGCAGTAAATATAAGCCATCCTTTAGATAATCCTCTAATATGCATAGGAACTATTATAACAAAATCCAGAATTATCAATCCTTTCATATTTTTAAACAGCCTGTTATAATATCTTGTTATGTCTCTACTTAATAAGTTCGCATTATATCTCCGAATGATTAAGATTGAGCACAGTATTTTTGCTCTTCCCTTTGCCTTTGCAAGCGCTCTGCTCGCTGCTCAAGGCATTCCAGAGCTGGATAAAATAGTCTGGATTACCGTAGCAATGGTGACTGCAAGAGCTGCTGCTTTTGGCTTCAACAGAATAATTGACAGGAAGATAGATGCTCTCAATCCAAGAACAGCTAACAGAGAAATTCCCTCTGGAAAAATCAAGCTATGGGAAGCATCTGTTTTTACTTTTCTGTGCATTATCCTCTTTGTATATTCTGCGTGGATGCTTAATCCTCTATGTTTTAAACTATCTCCTATTGCAGTAATGATACTATTCCTTTATTCCTACACTAAAAGATTTACCTGGGCATGTCATTTTGTTTTGGGAATATCTTTGGCGATTGCACCTCTTGGTGCTTGGATAGCAGTAAGAGGAAGCTTTGACTGGGAAATAATTCCGATGGTTATAACTGTTATCTTCTGGCTTGCAGGTTTTGACACACTATATGCCCTTTGGGATGTGGATTTTGACAGAAGATTTGGAATATACTCTATTCCCAAGGTCTTCGGCATCAGAAAAGCAATCAACTTGGCAAGACTTTTCCATCTTCTTGCCTGGAGTTTTCTTCTTATAACGGGTGTGGTTTTCAATTTAAATGTTTTTTACTGGCTTGGAATGGCTGTTACTGCCTTTCTATTCATAAAAGAACACTCTCTTGTGAAACCCAATGACCTTTCAAAACTAAACTTAGCTTTTTTCAATATGAACGGATACATAAGTCTTACTGTTTTTCTCTTCACTTCAATGGCTGTATTGATAAAGGTATAGAATACTCCGGTATATCCTTAGAGGCTTCAAATCGTTTTTTTAGGTTATAATAATCAAATGCAATCTGAGCCTAAATGGATAGCTTGGGAAATAACAAGAAGATGCAACTTAAGATGTATTCACTGTAGGTCATCGTCGGAAAATACAGTATTAGAACATCCTGACCCTACAAAAGAGGAGTGTCTAAAAATAATTGACGACATAACCTCCTATGCTAAACCAGTTCTTGTTCTAACAGGCGGAGAGCCGCTTTTAAGAGAAGATTTTTTTGAAATTGCCGATTACGCTGGTAAAAAAGGATTAAGAGTTTGTCTTGCCACAAACGGCACATTAGTAAATGAGGAAATATGTGAAAAATTAAAAGCCGTTGATATAAAAATGGTCTCACTAAGCCTTGACGGACCGAATGAAAGGGTGCACGATGATTTTAGAAATCAACAAGGTGCATTCAGAGGAACAATCAATGCAATAGAGCTTTTTAAAAAACACGGCATACCCTTCCTCATAAACTCCTCCTTCACAAAGAGAAATCAAGAATATATTCCGCAAGTGTATGAATTAGCTAAAAGCCTTGGTGCTACAGCTTGGTATATGTTTATGATAGTTCCAACAGGAAGGGCAGAGGAACTCTTAAATGAATTAATCGATAAAGAAGACTACGAAAATATTCTAAACTGGCACTATGATATGGAAAAAAAAGAAAAAGACATACTTGTTCGACCTACTTGTGCACCTCAATACTACAGGATAGTTTTAGAGAGGTCAAAGAAAGATGGGGAAAAATTCGAAAGAAGGTCTTTGAAATTCTCGACAGGAGGAGCTAAAGGATGCGTGGCAGGACAACTTATATGTCTCATAAATGTTGATGGAGATGTTATGCCCTGCAGTTATTTCCCTCTGCCTGCAGGCAACATTAAAAAACAGTCTTTCAAGGAAATATGGGAGAACTCTGAAATCTTCAAAGATTTAAGAGAGTTTTCTCGCTATAAAGGTCGTTGCAATAACTGCGAATATATAAACGTATGCGGAGGATGCAGGGCAAGGGCATACTGCCTCAAAGGTGATTATCTGCAGGAAGACCCATATTGTAAATACACTCCCAGGAGAAGCAAGTGAGAGATATATTCATAAAAGCTTGTAATGGCTTAAAAACTGACTATACACCTGTATGGTTTATGCGACAGGCTGGCAGATACATGCCTGAGTATCAGAAGGTCAGACAAAAGTATGATTTTCTTACTATGTGCAGAACTCCTGAGATAGCAGCAGAAGTCACAATGCAACCGGTGAGGATTTTAGATGTTGATGCGGCCATTCTTTTCTCCGATATTCTAATTCCCCTTGAAGCAATGGGCATGAAAATTGAGTTTATTGAGGAAAAAGGTCCGCAAGTTCATCCAGCTATTAGGACATCAGCCCAGCTTAGTCAACTGAAACCAATAGAAATTGAAAAAATCCAGTATGTCTTTGAAGCCATAAGAATTCTCATTAGGGAACTTAACGTTCCTCTAATTGGATTTGCTGCATCGCCTTTTACTCTTGCTACATACATAATTGAAGGAACTTCATCTAAAGATTTCATAAACTCAAAAAAGTTTATGTTTTCTGACAAAGAAAGTTTTCACAAACTAATGGCTACGCTTACAGATTCAATGCTTTTATACCTTAAAGAACAGCTAAAGGCGGGAGTTAATGCCATTCAGATATTTGATACATGGGCAGGTATTCTTTCGCCTTTTGATTATGAGCTTTTTGTAAAACCCTATGTAAAAAGACTTACTGAGGGACTAAAATCTGTGCCTGTGATTTATTTCTGTCCTAATGCAACAGGCTTGGCAAACCAAATAAATGAAACGGAAGCTGATGTCTTAAGCATTGACTGGAGAATAGATATAAGCGATGCTTCCAGATTATTTAGAGAGAAAACAATTCAAGGGAATCTTGACCCCTTAACTCTTCTCGGGTCAGAAGATGAAATATTTAAAAGAACAACCTACATACTGACAGGCGGCAGGAAGGCGAGGTCTCATATTTTTAATCTCGGTCACGGAGTTAATATTCACACTAAAGTGGATACACTGAAAAAGCTCGTTGATTTTGTTCACAACTTTAAACACAAGGAGGAATAAGCATGCTCAGAATAGGAGTGTTAGCTTCGGGAAGGGGCTCAAATTTTCAGGCAATAATCGATGAAATAGACGCTGGCAGAATCACTGCCAAAATAGAGATTTTAATCGTTGACAACCCAAATGCCTACGCTATTGAGAGAGCCAAAAAACACGGCATACCCCATCTTTTTATAAATCCAAAAGATTTTGAAACCAAAGATAAGTTCTATGAAAGAATAAAGGAAGAACTCCTATCAAGAGGAGTGGAACTTGTTGTTTTAGCTGGATTCATGAGGATTGTAAGAAAACCCCTTCTTGAGGCTTACCCCAACAGAATAATGAACATTCATCCGGCTCTTTTACCCTCCTTTCCCGGACTTCATGGTCAGAGGCAAGCTGTTGATTACGGAGTTAAAATAAGTGGCTGCACAGTCCATTTTGTAGATGAGGGAGTAGACACAGGACCTATAATAATTCAAGCGGCTGTTCCCGTCCATCCTGACGACACAGAAGAAAGTCTGGCAGAACGGATTTTAAAATTAGAGCATAAAATATTTCCAGAGGCTATAAGACTTTTTGCTGAAGGAAGGCTCAAAGTTGAAGGACGAAAGGTAAAAATAGAAAACTACCGGCTTCCCGAAATTCAGTTTACCAATCCAGAGACCCGATAAATGACATCTTCACAATTCAAAAGACAGACAGTAAGACCTACTCCCGCCATAGTTAGAAAGGCAATATTTGATATTATTAGAGATGTGGAAAATAAAACCTTTGTTGACATTTATGCAGGTAAAGGCTTTGTAGGCATAGAAGCATTGAAAAAAGGTGCGAAAGAGGTAATTTTTGTGGAACGAGACCCTGTATTGTGCCTTTTCATTAAAAACTCCTTGCAGAAGAAAAACTTGTTAAATAAAGGAAGAGTGCTAAACTTAGATGCAATAAAATTTCTGGATGAATCACAACTTCAGTATGACATAATATTTGCTGACCCACCTTATGAATCCGGTGAATTAGAGAGAATTTTTAAGATTTTTGAGAGAAAAAATCTGCTGAAAGAAGAGGGGATTTTGATATTACAGCACTACAAAAATGAATCTCTGCGAGAAAAGCTAAAGGAATTAAGAATTTATAAATGTTACAGATATGGTGATACTCTTTTAACTTTATACAGGAGGGAAGAATGAAAATTGGCGTTTATCCTGGCACCTTTGACCCTATTACAAACGGTCATCTTGATGTAATCAAAAGGGCACTGAAAATTTTTGATAAACTCATAGTGGCTGTTGCAATATCAAGCTATAAAAAATCTCCCATCTTTACAATTGATGAGAGAATTGCTTTCATAAAAGAAACAACGGTAGAGCTCAAAAATCTTATCGTAGAGCCCTTTGATGGCTTACTTGTTAAGTTTGTAAAACAAAAAGGAGCCGTTGCTATTGTAAGAGGGTTGAGAGCAGTGTCAGACTATGAATTTGAACTTCAGCTTGCCCATGCAAACAGAAGACTCTATAGAGATATTGAAACAGTTTTTCTCATGCCCAGTGAAGAGTTTTCTTTTCTTTCATCAAGCCTGGTCAAAGAGATTGCCTATTTTGGTGGCTCTGTAAAAAGCCTTGTGCCTCCGACAGTAGAAAAGGCTCTGAAGCAAAAATTTCAGAAACAATAGGAATTAGAAAATTCTTTACTGCCGTTATTCCACCGTCGAGATAAATTGCTCCTATTATTGCCTCCATGGTGTTTGCGAGGATTGACTCTTTGTCAAATCCGCCGCTGAGTTTTTCACCTTTCCCGAGAAAAATAAATCTTCCAATAAAAAGTCTTCGAGACAACATGGCAAGAAACTTTCTGCTTATTAAAAAGGCTCTTATTTTTGACATTTCCGCCTCATCAAGTTCCGGAGTTAAATTAAAGAGATACTCGGAAACTACGAAGCCAAGAATAATATCTCCAAGAAATTCAAGTCGCTCGTTGGATGGTAGATAGTTTTCATTAGCATAGGAACTGTGGGTGAGGGCTTGAAAAAGAAAATGAGGATTTTTGAAGTGATAACCTAAAATACTCTCAATTTCCTGAAAATTTTCTAAAAACAAGGGATGCATTAGTTCCGCCAAATCCGAAAGAGTTGGTAATGGCACATTTTATCTCTCTTTCTATTTTTCTGTGGGGTACGTAATTAAGGTCACACTCTGGGTCTGGATTGTCAAGATTTATTGTCGGTGGAACAACATTATTATAAATACTAAGAATTGTAAATATAGCCTCTACGCCGCCTGCTGCACCAAGAAGATGCCCCGTCATAGACTTAGTTGAACTCACACAAAGTCTGTAGGCATGTTCACCAAAGACAGTTTTTATTGCCTGCGTTTCAAGCTCATCTCCCTGTTTTGTTGAAGTTCCGTGCGCATTAATGTAGTCTATCTCTTCAGGCTTTATTCCGGCATCATTAATTGCCATCCTCATACATCTGGCACCACCCTCGCCCTCTGGAGCAGGTGCGGTTATATGATAAGCATCGGAACTCATTCCATAGCCAGCAAGCTCTGCGTATATTTTAGCGCCTCTTTTTAAAGCATGCTCAAGCTCTTCAAGAATAATGATTCCTGCACCCTCTCCCATAACAAATCCATCCCTGTCAATGTCAAAAGGTCTGCTTGCCTTCTGTGGTTCTTCATTCCTCGTTGAAAGTGCTCTCATGATTGAAAAACCCGCAATTGCCATCGGCGTTATCACTGCCTCTGCTCCACCGGCAATCATTACATCTGCATCGCCATACTGAATCATCCTGAAAGCTTCACCAATGGAGTGATTTCCTGTAGCACAAGCTGTTGTAACAGCAAGATTCGGGCCTTTTATACCGTATTTCATCGAAACCTGTCCAGCGGCAAGGTTAATAATAACCATTGGAATGAAGAAAGGACTCACCCTTTTCCAGCCTTTTTCAAGAAGCATCTTATGGTAATATTCAATAGCTGGAAGCCCCCCCATTCCAGAGCCAATTACAATTCCTATTCTTTCAGAGTTAGCCTCTGTTATCTTTAATTCTGAATCCTCAATGGCCATCTGAGTAGCAGCTACGGCAAAGTGGATAAATCTATCCATCTTTTTGACTTCTTTAGGTTCAATATATTTGGTTGGGTCGAAATCCTTTACCTCTGCCGCTATACGCACAGGATAGTTTGATGTGTCAAACTGAGTTATGTAACCAACCCCAGATTTTCCCTCAAGAACAGCTTGCCAGGAGGATTTAACATCAGGACCGAGCGGGGTAACAGCACCCAGCCCGGTAACAACTACTCTTCTTTTTGCCATCAGAGATTAAGCCTGTCCTGTTTTGTTTTTTATGTATTCAATTGCATCTTTAACTTTTCCAATCTTTTCAGCATCTTCATCGGGAATCTCGATACCAAAGGCTTCTTCAAAGGCCATTACCAGCTCTACTGTGTCTAATGAGTCTGCTCCAAGGTCTTCAACAAATGAAGCCTCCGGTGTTACCTGCGATACTTCAACACCAAGTTGTTTTGCTATAATTTCCTTTACCTTTTCTTCTACCATTTACATACCTCCTTCATTCGTTTTCTTTTTTACATGTACATGCCACCATTTACGTGAATAACCTGACCGGTTATGTAGCCTGACTCTGGTAATGCTAAAAATATTATAGCATTTGCCACATCCTCTGTAGTTCCAAACCTCGACAGAGGAATCATTCTTAACATCTCCTCCTTAACTTTTTCAGGCAATTTGTCTGTCATTGCCGTCTGAATAAAACCCGGGGCAACAGCATTTACAGTTATACCTCTTGACGCATACTCCTTAGCAAGAGTTTTTGTAAGAGCAACTAAACCTGCTTTAGAAGCAGAGTAGTTAACCTGGCCTGGATTTCCTATGAAGGCCACTACAGAGGCAATATTTATTATTCTACCATACTTATTTTTTGACATAACCTTCACGGCCTCACGACAGCAAAGAAAAGCACCCTTTAGATTGATATTTAAAACAGCATCCCACTCTTCGTCTTTCATTCTAATCAGCAAATTATCTCTTGTTATTCCTGCATTGTTCACAAGAATCTCTATCTTTTCAAATTTTTTAACGGCCTCATCAAATAAAACTTTTACGTCATCAGCTTTTGATACGTCTGCTTTAACTCCTAAAGTTTCAACGCCAAATTTGTCTCTTATCTCTTGGGCTGCATTTTTTGCAACAGTCTCGTCTAAGTCAACTACAACTATGTTAACTCCTCTTTTTGCCAACTCCTCCGCTGAAGTTCTACCTATCCCCCTTGAAGAACCGGTTATTATTGCTGTTTGTCCACGCATAAATTTTCCTCCCCTTTTAGAGACATCTAAAAATCAAATTATAAAAAAAATTAACCTAAAAATTCCACCCTCAAGGTAATTTAGAACTGCACTGTTATTCTGCTATCTGCCTTTAACCCACCACACCTTGCTCAAATATAGACAGAACAGGCTGTTTTACTTAGAGTATAAGCAAAGGGATGTATACTCATGCCGGCATTTGCAAATTGATTTTTTACTATGGTAAAATTCACAACTATGAAAACAACGAACATTGTACTTGCTGGTACAGGAGGTCAAGGAATTGTTCTTGCAAGCCGTATTATTGCCCATGTGGCATTCAACAGCGGACTTGACGTTAAAGAAAGTGAAATTCATGGAATGGCTCAAAGGGGTGGAAGCGTCATTGGACACATAAGATTTGGAGAAAAAATCTTCTCTCCAGCCATTCCTCAGGGACAGGCAGACATATTAGTAGCCTTAGAAGAGATGGAAGCCCTAAGATATGCCGCGTTTCTTAAGCCAAATGGAATATTAATACTGAACAGAAAAAAAATCACTCCTGCCTTAGCGGAAGACAAGGATTATCCTGAAAACATTGAAACTCTCCTCAAAAATAAAAAATTTAATGTTTATACAATCGATGCAGAACAAATTGCTAAAAATTTAGGAAATGTTAAGGTAGAAAACTCTGTTATTTTAGGTTTTCTCTCTGTTTTTTTGAATTTTACTTCCGAAGAATGGACTGCAGTAATTAAAGATTCTGTCCCTCCGAAAACAGTAGAACTAAATATAAAAGCATTCCAAGAAGGCAGGAGGTTTGCAAAAGAAAATGCAATTCTGGAACAAGGAAGTAGAAACCTTAGAGAGGAAAAAACTAAAGGAACTTCAACTTGAAAGACTTAAGAAAACTCTGAGAAGAGTATATCAAAAAGTCCCTCATTACAGAGCTAAATTTAAAGAAGCCAATGTAACTCCAGAGCGAATCAATCACCTTGAGGATATTAATAAACTTCCCTTTACCACGAAAGAAGACTTATACATAGATTACCCTTTTGGTTTAGTTACCCTTCCTGTGGAAAAACTCCTCAGATTACATACATCGAGCGGTACAACTGGTAAACCAAAGGCAATATTTTTTTCAAAAAGAGACATAAACAACTCTGCAGAACTTATTGCTCGCTGTCTCGTAATGACAGGTGCTGGAAGAGGAGATATTCTTCAGAATAGCATGACCTATGGACTTTTCACCGGCGCTTTTGTAATGCATTATGGAGCAGAAAAGGTGGGAATTCTCGTTATCCCTGCTGGTCCTGGTAATACGGAAAGGCAGATAAATTTAATGAGAGATTTTGGCACAACAATGTTACACATAACTCCAAGTTATGCTCTTTATGTAGCTTCAGTTATCCACGATAAAGGAATTGACCCAAGAAAAGAACTAAAACTAAAGAGAGCATATTTAGGTGCTGAGCCATACTCAGAGGAGACAAGGAAAAAAATCGAAGATATGTTAGGCATAGACATATACAACTGTTATGGTCTAACAGAGATGAACGGTCCTGGAGTGGGTTTTGAATGTAAGTATAAAGCTGGACTACATATTTGGGAAGACAATTTTCTAATGGAGGTTATTAATCCAGAGACTGGCGAACCTCTACCTGAAGGTGAGATTGGCGAGCTTGTTCTTACAACTTTAAACAGAGAAGCGATGCCGCTGATTAGATACAGAACAAGAGATTTAACTAAAATAATCTCTGAACCCTGTAAATGTGGAAGAACGCACAGGAGAATTTCAAGAATACTCGGAAGATCCGATGACATGTTCATAGTGAAAGGAGTAAATATCTTCCCTCAGCAGATTGAAAGGGTCTTAATGGGAATAAAAGGTGTGGCGCAGAATTACCAGATTGTTTTGGAGTCCTATGACGAGATGACAGTTAAAGTTGAACTTGACAGAGAGCTTTTCGACGGAAAAATTGAGAGACTCATTAAGATGAAAGAGGAGATAATTGAAAAAATACGTTCTGCCACGATGGTAAAACCAAAGGTTGAACTTCTCGAGCCCGGCACTTTACCAGTCAGTGAAGGCAAGGCAAAGAGAGTGATTGATAAAAGAACTATTTAAAGCCATAACAGGAGGTTATCTATGAGTAAAGTCTACATGATATCTATTTTTGCAGAGAATAAACCGGGTAGACTTGAGAGAGTTACAAAGGTTCTATCAGAGGCCAATATAAATATCCTTGCCTTTTCAATAACAAGCACAAATGGATTTGGCATCATAAAATTCATGGTTAACAAATGGGAAGAGGCTTATAAGCTACTCAAAGAAAAGGGGTTCACAGTATCTCTCAATGAAGCAATCGGAATTGAAATGAAAGACCAACCAGGTGGACTTCATGAGGTTGTGAAGATTTTATCTTTAAAAGGCATTAACATTGAAAGCGCTTCCGTATATGTAGCAGAAACAAGAAAAAAGGCCTATTTAATAGTTGAAGTAGAAGATACGGCAAAGGCTATGGAGATGCTAAAAGGAGAGAACTTAAGATTCTTAAATGCTGAAGATATAAAGTGAGGTGAATCTATGTATTGGAATAAAGAGTTAGAGTGTATATCAGAGGAAAATTTAAGAGAAATACAACTTCAAAGACTTAAGGAAACGGTCAAAAAAGCTTATGAGAAAGTTCCCTATTACAAGAAAAAATTTGATGAAGCCGGAGTTGTTCCCGAAGATATAAGAGAACTTGAAGACCTTAGAAAAATTCCATTCACAAGTAAGGCTGATCTCAGAGAAGTTTATCCCTTTGGCATGTTCGCTGCTCCTTTAAGTGAAATTGTAGAGATTCATATGTCAAGTGGCACTACTGGAAAACCTGTGGTAGCTGGATACACGCTGCAAGATATTGAGATATGGTCAGAGGTAATGGCAAGATGTCTTACTATGGCAGGCGCAACAAAGAACGATATAGTTCAAGTTGCTTATGGATATGGACTGTTTACAGGAGGGTTTGGAGTTCACTATGGAGCTCGAAAAATTGGCTCTATGATAGTTCCAGCCTCAGCAGGTAATACACGCAGACAGATAGAGATAATGAGAGACTTTGGAACTACCATATTAACATGCACACCGTCATATGCCCTCTACATGGCCGAAGTTGCTGAAGAGATGGGAATCCAACCAACTACTCTAAAACTAAAGGCAGGATGTTTTGGAGCAGAGATGTGGACAGAAGCTATGCGATATGAAATAGAGAAAAGATTTGGATTGAATGCTTACAATATCTACGGCCTTACGGAGATAATTGGCCCTGGTGTGGCACATGAATGTTCTGAAAAAAATGGATTGCACGTATTTGAAGACCATTTTATAGTAGAGATAATTGACCCTGATACAGGAGATAATCTTCCAGAAGGCAAAAGAGGAGAACTTGTTCTTACAACCCTTACCCGTGAAGGAATGCCGATGCTCAGATTTAGGACAAGAGATATTACGTCTCTTATAAGAGAAAAGTGCGCCTGTGGAAGAACATTTGCAAGGATAGAGAGAATCAGAGGAAGAACCGATGACATGATAAAAGTAAGGGGTGTAATGCTGTTTCCATATCAGATTGAAAAGGCTATACTTGAGGTACAGGGAGTAGAACCCCACTATCAAATAGTTATAACAAGACCTCAACATCTTGACGAAATAGAAGTTATGGTGGAGATGTCGCGTGAGAGCTTTTCAGATGAAATCAAACATCTTGAAAATCTTAAGAGGAAGCTTGAAAGACGCATTGAAGAGATAGTTGGAATAAGAGTAAAAGTAACGCTTGTCGAACCCAAGAGCCTTCCAAGAAGCGAAGGTAAAGCAAAAAGAATTATAGACAAAAGAAGTCTAAATGAATAGGAGGTTAAAAAATGAAAATAAAACAAATTTCAATTTTTCTTGAAAACAAAAGGGGAAGACTATATGAAGCCTTAAAAGCCCTTGCTGATGCATCAATTAACATTAGGGCTCTATCTATAGCAGATACCTCTGAGTTTGGCATATTAAGATTAATCGTCACAGACCCTGAGAAAGCAAAAGAAATACTTGAAAAAAATGAATTCACCGTAAAACTCACTAATGTTATTGCCATTGCCGTTAAAGACAAACCAGGAGGACTTGCAGAGGCACTTAAATATCTTTATGACGCAAATGTAAACATCGAGTATATCTATGCCTTTGTTGAAAAATCTGGTGAAAAGGCGGTTGTCGTTCTAAGAACCGAAAACCTTGATAAAACAATCTCTATATTACAGGATAAAGATATAAAGCTACTTAGCTGGGAGGATGTTTTATCTCTTTAGTTTTTTGGAGAAGTAAAACTTAAATACCGGATTTCTAAATTCTAAAGCTTAACAGGCAGTAAGGATTTTCTCAACTTTTCTAAAGCCTTCTCCTTTTTCTTAGCTTCAATCATAATATGAACTCTTGTTACGTCGCTATCTTTAATCATTTTATAGAGCTCGAGGAAATCTTCAGTATTTATATAATCTCCATGACTCCCTATTCTTCCTTCTCCTGCCGATGAAAGATGCATTTTCGGAACTCCTTTGCCTATCCATGTATTGAAGACTTCTTTAAGTTCAATCTCAGAAGGATTCAGACGATGATGAAAAAAATCAAAAACAAAGGGTATCCCTAAATTCTTAGCAATATTTAACACCTCTCTTGCATTGAAAAGTTTTTCATCATTCTCGACAGTAAGCCTTATTTTTAGCCATTTGTTTTTCTCTATATTCACCATAAATCTATCAATTGAGCGCTCTCTATCACCATAAACCCCTCCAACATGGATAATTACAATGCCTTCATCACCAACCCCAAGACTATCAAGAACCCAAAAATGATATTCAAGCTCTCTTAGAGAGTTTTCAATGACTTCACTCTTTGGCGAATTTAGTATTACAAATTGTCCCGGATGCATGGTTATTCTGAGTGGATATTCCTTTAGCCTCTCCGAAGCCTCTTTCAGATAGGACTCAAGTTTGCCAAACCATTCCTCTTTGAAATCCCTATGGGATGCATAGGGGATAAAGTTTGAGCCAAGTCTGAATACTTCGATTTTTTCTCTTTTGCATAGGTCAAGAAGTTTGAAAAAATCACTTAGATTCTTAAGAAATGCCTCAAAGACTCTGTCAAAGGTGAGGTTTTTAAGTCTAAAAGTGTGATTTGTCGAAAGTTTCCCATCTCCGTTTGTGCAGAATATTCCAAAGCCTATCTCTGTCAATTCTCACTCAACTTTAAGAATAAAGGAGTCAATCTTTGTCTCAGCTCCTCCAAGACCGCCAACAAAGTTTGCGTAGACTCCGACAAATCCTCTATTTATTCTTGATACATCAACTGTTCCCGATAATTCCTTTTCATTCCAGTAAAATTTTGCTTTTCCATCCCTCACCCTCACTGCCATCTTGTGCCATCCTGCCTTCTTAGGAACTCCACCAGGTATCTCCCTCTCCTTCCAGAATTTGAGATAGACAGGAAAGTGTCTTGTATCCTTGCCTATGTATGCCACATTAAGAGAAGGGTCTTTGCCGTTAAAGTCACAGATAAATCGATAAAACCTTGAATTTACTGGGTCAATCAGAAAGGCAAGTCCTGAAAGTTGACCCTTTTCTTTATCTGTGACAGGACATAAAACATAAGATTCAAGATAAAAATTCGATACCTCTTCAGTTACTGCGTAACTTAAGGCAGCAAAACCTCCTTGATTGGCATTTCTTAGCACTCCTACTCCACTGTCTCCATCTGGTGCAGAACTGTCTTTGACTGCCTCTAAATTGTCAAGAAAAAAATGGGGAAAGAAGTTCCATTTAAGTTGTGCTTTACCCTGTGGAAAGCTATCCCTGTAAGTTTCGGCAAAAGAGTCTGAGAGACTAAATAGCAGAATAAGGCTAAAAATCCCAAATTTTATTAAGATTGACATGGCAGTATCCTCCTGGGTTTTTATCAAGATAGTCCTGATGATACTCTTCTGCTTTATAAAAGTTCTTTGCCTTAGATACTTCTGTTGTAACCCTTATCCCCTTAGACTTGACTTCCTCAATTACTTTATCGATAATCTCCTTCTGTGCTTCATCAAAATAGTAAATAGCTGAACGATACTGAGGACCAATATCAGGTCCTTGACGGTCCTTTGTGCTCGGGTCGTGAATCTTAAAAAAGTGTCTAAGAATCCTCTCAAGACTTATTACTTTAGGGTCAAAGGTAACTAAGATAACCTCTGCATGACCAGTCCTACCTGTGCATACCTCTTCATAGGTAGGATGCTCCTTCCATCCACCGGAGTATCCAACTACTGTGCGATTAACTCCCTTAACCCTTTTAAAATATGCCTGAACACCCCAGAAACAGCCTCCACCAAGGATTATCTGTTCAAAATCTCTTTTTAAGTCCTTAAACATGGGCAAGTAATCAATGTATCCCTCCTCAACAAGACGTTCAAGAGGAACAAATCGCAGAGCTGCTGAGTTAATACAGTATCTAAGCCCGGTAGGAGGTGGTCCATCCTCAAAGACATGTCCAAGATGTCCGTCCGTTCTCTTTGTCCTAACCTCTGTTCTAATCATTCCGTAAGAGGTATCAAGTCTTTTTTCAATAAGTTCCTCATGGACAGGTTTAGTGAAACTGGGCCAACCAGTGCCTGAGTCAAATTTATCAAGAGAGGAAAATAGGACATCTCCGTTTACGATGTCCACATAAAGACCATGTTCTTTATTGTTCCAATACTCATTCTGAAAAGGAGGCTCTGTCCCTCCCTCTCTAAATACATAGTGTTGCATTGGAGTGAGTTTCTCTTTTTTCATTTTTCTTACACCTTTTCCACTTTACAGTAAAAACTTCTTCCTGAAGGAGTGCATGTAATAGGGTCTCTTTCAAAATCATCGGTGAGAGCGTTTAGGTTCCACTGGTCAGACTCCTCACCCCATCCCCAAGCTATTCTTAAAACTCCCTCACCAACCAGCTCTGAAACTCTTGCCTTCATCTTTACCTCTCCTCTTGGTGTGGAGACTTTCAATAGGTCACCATCGTGAATATTGAGCTTTCCCGCATCTTTTGGATTGATGTCTATGAAGGGTTCTCTGTCAAGCTTTCTCAGTTCCCCAATCTTTCTAAACTGGGTATGGGTGTAGCAGTTCACTCTTTCTCCACTTATTCCTATGAATTTCAAGTCACCCTTTCCACTAAAACTAATTGGGTCTCTATGGAATCCATTCAAAAAGGGTATTGGATCATGGTCTGTATCGGCAAGGCTTTGAGAGAAAATCTCAACTTTTCCTGAAGGAGTTTTAAGTCCCTCAGTTTCATACTTTTTAAAGCGAGGTTTTTCATACCATATCCCTTGAGGATTCTCTTTTAGAGTCTTTACTGTCAAACCTGTTGGTTTAAGCTGAAAATCAAGGGCTTCCTCTACTGTATCCCAAGGGAAATAATCTCCGACTCCTAAAGCCTTAGCAAGTTCAAAGACTATTTCAATGTCTTCCTTGCTCTCACCAAGGGGTTCAATTACCTTCTGCTGAAGCATTATGAAACAGTTTCTTATGTATGCCCTATTAATCTGTGTCTTCTCAAAACAGCTTGAAGCAGGCAAAATTACATGGGCAAACTCAGCTGTTTTGTTTTTAAACATATCTATCATTACAAGACAGTCAAGACGCTTCAAAGCCTCCCTTACTCTTCCTGAATCCATCATTGTAACAGCTGGATTTCCCGACTGGACAAAGAGAAACTTTACAGGATAGGGCTTCTCCTCAATGATTGCATCAATTAGGCAGGACTGTCCGTGAAGTCCCCAAGTGGGATGGAATTTTTCAAAGTGGGGATAATCAAGCATAACTGATGGTACATCTACAACCTTTTCTCTTAACTGGACATTCGTAAGGGGAATCGGCTGAGGTATAAAGTCTCCGCCTTGAATGTCAATATTTCCTGTGAGTGCCCTAAGGATACATACTGCCCTTGTTGCTTGAAAGACATCTGTCTGCATGTCAATACCATTTCCATCAATGATGCATGCGGGCTTCACTGTTGCATAAAGCCTTGCTGCATCCTTTATGAGCTCAACGGGGATTGAGGTTTTCTCAGATAACTCGCCTAAATCAAACTTTGAAAGCACTTCCCTTAAGGCATCAAAACCCTCGCAGTATCTCTCAACGAAATCTCTATCATATAATCCCTCTTCAACTATAACCTTAGACAAAGCCATTGCAAGGGCTCCATCATGGGCAGGTTTTATCCGAAGCCAAAGGTCTGCAATCTCTGCAAAGAAAGTCTTTACAGGGTCTATAACTATTAATTTCGCTCCACGTTCTTTCGCATGAATTATTGCCTCTGCCATGACTGGCAATGTATTTCTATCATTTTTCCCCCATATCACAATACATTTTGCATCCTTTGGCTGAGGAATTGTAATTGCTCCATAAGTATAGGTATGGGCAATCTCTCTTGCAACAAAGCAGACAGAGCCGTTTCCGAGGGCATTTGGAGAGCCAAGGGCACTCATGAGCCTTACAGCATAATCCCAGGGAGTTCCCCAATCAGCAGCCATTCCCCTAAGAAGTGCGATAGATTGAGCTCCGTAGGAGTTTTTTACTTTATTAACTTTATTAGCGATAAAATCCAGTGCCTCCTGCCATGAAACCTCTCTAAATTCCTTACTAAGATTTTCCCTTAAAAGTGGCTTTAGCACCCTATCTTTTGAATAGACAATATTTTTTGCATTGGCAAGCTTAGGACATACTATTGCTTTCTCAAAGGGAGTAAGTCTTCTTGCATTGACTAATTGACCATCATTTACCTCTACTTCAATGGGACAACAGGCTGAACAGAGTCTACAGACAGTTGTTTTTTTCACTGGCTTTCTCCTATCTTTGAGCTTTTGTGTATAGACTCTTGATTAGTTCCGCATGATTTCTATGATTCCTTATTTTCCAGTTCACAACTCCCTCTGCCTCAACTTTCCATGGTGGAACGAGAACGTTCTCAAGTATTTTAGCTACATTTTCATGACCATATCCATAAAATCTTCCATCTCCCTTTCCTCCAAGCCATTGCTCCTGAGGAGCAACCTCCTCAGACCATGAATAGGGATCTGAAATTAGAATTTGGCAACCCGAGGGCTTTCCAACTCTATTCATCTCCTCAAGATGTCTAAAGGGTACTGGCACTTTGTCGAGAATATTTAAAGAAACAATCTTTGAAAAGGTCTCTCTTCTAAAGGGAAGCCTTAGTGCATCGGCTACGATAAACTCGGTATTGTCTGTTTTCATAGATTCGGGAAGAGTAAACTCAGCCTCCCTTGTAATAAGTCCCTCTTCAGTGAGTTCAAATCTTTTTCCTCTTCTTTTCATTATCTCCCTTGCAGTCTTAATGAAGGCAAAGGATAGGTCAATACCAACTGAGAAATCACTCTTTCCTGCCATGTCAAAAACAAATCTTCCTACAGCGCAACCAATGTCAAGACTTATGCCACTACTTCTTTCCATAAGAGATGCCCACTCTGGATAGGCAGGAAGCCATTCTTTATCATGAAGAAGGTCACCGTAGTGACTCCACAAGTAGGATGAGACTACCTTTGGATTTTCATACTTATTTCCCTGAATGGGCTTCCATTCTGGGTCGGGTGTTAAAATTGCAACTCCATCGGATATTCTAAATTTTGAACCACATTTTTCACAGAACAAAAATCCCACCACTACATCATCCTCTTCAGATTGATTGGCATTCAGTTTAAGCTCTACTTCAAAGGGAAGGCAAACTGGACAAATCAAAAACTCTATCAAAAACTTTTTCATAAATCCCCCTTTAAAAAGTTGAATCTTTAAATACTTCTAAATTATAAACCAACTCAGAATTGACATTCAAAACTCCATCTGTTATTATTGTTTATAAAATTTCAGTAGGAGGTCTCCTATGGCTTATCAGGCAAAGGACTATTCAAATCTTATTGGAATGTCTGGATTTAGTGAAACCCTCCTTAAAAATCACTTTACTCTCTACCAGGGCTATGTGACCAACACGAATAAGCTTCTTGACACACTCAATCAGATGCTTAAGGAGGGAAAAACAGGCACACCTGAGTATGCAGAGCTTAAAAGAAGGCTTGGTTGGGAATGGAATGGAGTAAGACTTCATGAATACTACTTTGAAAATCTCGGTGGCAATGGTGTTCCTCCAGAGGCTGGAAAACTTATGTTACTTATTAATGAAAACTTCGGAAGCTTTGAGAATTGGCTTAAGGACTTTAAGGCAACTGGCACAATGAGAGGAATTGGCTGGATTGTTCTCTATCAGGATACTCTCACTGGAAAACTTTTCAACTTCTGGATAAACGAACACGATGTGGGTCATCCCTCTGGATGTAATCCCCTGCTTATAATGGATGTCTTTGAACATGCCTTCATGATTGATTATGGTCTTAAGAGAGCTGACTACATTGAAGCATTCTTTAAAAATATTAACTGGCAAGAAGTAGAAAAAAGAGTGAAATAGGAGGAATTTATGGCTTACACAATTGATGATTTAAAGGCAAAAATACTTGAAATGTATCCAGAAGTTAAAGAGCAGGGTTTTAACGTTACGATTTACTACAGTGAGGAGAAACATTCTTACATTTTGAGATTTCAAAAGGGAACTTCTGAGCTTATTACCCATCTTGATAAGCAAGATGCCGATGACTGCATGAATAATGTAAAGTGTGTCTATCTTGGAGTACAGATTGGTCAGTTCATTAAAAACTTCACTGAAAGAGAGCGTTTTGAAAGGGAAAAGCCTGAAGTAGTAGCCGAATACAAGGCTGTTGAGAAAACTGTAGCCCTTGATGAAGAAGGTTATCTAAAAAATATAAACGACTGGAATGAAAAGGTTGCCCAGATGATTGCCCTACGGGAGGGAGTTGGAGTTCTTACAAAGGAACAGCTTGATATGGTCAAGTTTATTAATAATTACTATAAAACTTACAACTACTTCCCAGTTCTTAGCCACGTCTGTAAAAATGTAAATCAGCCAAAGGACTGTATTGCTGAGAAATTGATTGACCCTATCATTGCTTGGAAGATTGCAGGACTTCCCAAACCTGATAACAATCTAATAAACATAGTCAAATATGGCGTAACTCCCTCATAATGGATTACTCAATCAAGATAGGTGGTGAGGCAGGACAGGGAATTCAGACAGTTGGTGAGACCCTGTCCCGCCTATTTGCAAGGGCTGGTTACTATGTCTTTACCCATCAGGATTACGAGTCCCGAATAAGAGGTGGACACAATTTCTATCAAATAAGAATCTCAGACAAGCCTATCACTGCCTCAAGAACTCCCATTGACATCCTTGTTGCCCTCGACAGAGAAAGCATCATTCAACATGAAAGGGAACTTAGTCCTACAGGTCATGTTCTCTATGATTCATCATATTTAAAGGAAAAATACGAAAAAGCCAACTTCCTTGATGTGCCTCTCTTTGACTTAGCAATCAAACACGGTGGAAGTAAAATCATGGCAAATACTGTGGCAGTTGGTGCAGTTGTGGGAATGCTTGGGATGAAGCCTGATATTATGTATGAACTAATAAAGAAGACCTTTAAGAAAAAGGGAAGCGAAGTTATTGAGGCAAACCTTAGAGCATCAGAGGCAGGTTATAACTTTGCAAGGGAGCACTGCCTTACCTGCTCCTTTATGGTTTCAGGGTTTGAATCTCCGAAAATGCTAATTACAGGTAATGAAGCAATAGGTGCTGGTGCCTGCGCCTCTGGTCTTAAGTTTTATTCTGCCTATCCGATGACACCTTCAACAGGGATACTTAATTTTGTTGCCGATAAAGCAAAGGAATTTGGAATAGTTGTTGAGCAGGCAGAAGATGAGATTGCTGCAATTAATATGGCACTTGGTGCATCCTTTGCTGGAGTACGTGCCATGACTGGAACTTCAGGCGGTGGCTTTGCCCTTATGGTTGAAGGACTCTCTTTGGCAGGAATGACCGAAACTCCCCTTGTAATTGCCCTTGCCCAAAGACCAGGTCCTGCCACAGGACTTCCTACAAGAACTGAGCAGGCAGACCTCTTTTTTGCCCTCTTTGCAGGACATGGAGAGTTTCCACGGGTGCTATTTGCACCGGGAAGCCCTGAAGAAGCCTTCTTCCTTACAAA
The DNA here is from genome assembly GCF_055381765.1 of Thermodesulfovibrio sp. TK500a. Taxonomy (NCBI): domain Bacteria; kingdom Pseudomonadati; phylum Nitrospirota; class Thermodesulfovibrionia; order Thermodesulfovibrionales; family Thermodesulfovibrionaceae; genus Thermodesulfovibrio; species Thermodesulfovibrio sp. TK500a. The sequence continues at coordinate 1,971,388 of NZ_AP041606.1, read as the reverse complement.
CAAAGCCTTTGACTTGGCAGAGAAATATCAAATTACAGTGATAATTCTTACAGACCAGTATCTTGCTGATAGCCAGTGGAGTTATACAGGATTTGACCTTTCCCGTTTGAAATACATTGATTATAGATTGAGAAACGGTGAGTTTAGAGCATTAGAGAGCTATAAGAGACATGCCTTCACAGAGACAGGGGTATCTCCACTTGGTGTTCCCGGAGACTCAGAACATCTCGTTGTCACTGACAGTGATGAACATGACGAAGAGGGACACATAATTGAGGATGCAGAGACAAGGATTAAAATGGTTGAAAAGAGGCTATTTAGAAAAATGCCCCTAATTCAGAGAGAAATTGAGCCACCAAAGCTTTATGGTGTCCTTGAGCCTGAAATAGTGCTAACTTGTTGGGGTTCAACATATGGAATAGTGAGAGAAGTAGTTGATGAACTCTCTAATAAGTTTAAAATAACAATGCTTCATTTCAGTGAACTCTATCCCTTTTCAAATGATTTGAGATGGACAGAGAAAATAGAGAAAGCAAAAGTCACAATAAATATCGAACAGAATGCCACAAGTCAGTTTGCAAAGCTCATTAGGATGGAGACTGGAATAGAGCTAAAAAACCACATAAATCGCTTTGATGGAAGACCTTTTACCTTAGATGAACTCAAGGAGAGAGTCTATGCCTACCTTAGATGATTTCAAAGGGCAGAAGCCTGCCTGGTGTCCTGGATGCGGTAACTTTTCAATCTTAAGGGCATTCAATGAAGCAATAGTTGAGCTTGGGCTTAGTCCCCATGAATTCGTAATTGTCTCTGGAATAGGTCAGGCTGGGAAATTTCCCCACTATACAAGATGTCATACCTTCAATGGATTACATGGAAGAACTCTACCTGTTGCAACAGGAATAAAGCTTACAAATCATAAGCTTAAGGTCTTTGCTGTAGCAGGTGATGGAGACTGCTATGGAGAGGGTGGAAATCACCTTATCCATGCAATAAGGCGAAACATTGACGTAAAACTCTTTGTCCATGACAATCAAATATACGGACTTACAAAGGGGCAGGCATCACCAACTTCAATGAAAGGAATGGTCACAAAGGTTCAACCTTTTGGAGTTTTCTCAGAACAGTTTAATCCTTTAACTTTAGCAATAGCTCTAAATTGTAGCTTTGTTGCCCGAGCCTTTGCAGGAGATATTGACCATCTAAAGGGTCTGATTAAAGAAGCAGTAAACCACAGAGGATTCACTCTCATAGACATACTTCAACCCTGTGTAAGTTTCAATAAAGTAAATACCTTTGAATGGTACAAAGAGAGGGTTTACAGACTGTCCGATGACTATGACCCAAGGGACAGAATTAGAGCCTTTGAGAAATCCCTTGAATGGGGTGAGAGAATTCCAATCGGAATTATTTATATAGCTAATAAACCTTCCCTCGATGGGCAAATTCCTGTAATTTCAAGTGAAACTCTTGTAGAGCAAAAATTCAACCCAGAAAAGATAAAAGAAATTTTCTTAGAGTTCTATTAGACTTACTCGTGCTCCAATTTTCTGAAAATATGTCAAATTAAAATATTTTTGTGATTTATTCCTTAGTTTGGCAATCTATCAATTTTTTTTACCTATAGAGCGCTCACTTTTGTAAACGCTTTTTGGCTTCTGATTTATAAAACTTTATACAAAATTACTCCGGTGCTACTCATAGTATTTGAACTAAAAATGTCTTGAAAGTTCAACAAAGGTATTCTACTCATGTGTTAATAGCTAAACTAAAATGGCTCCTCTTTATCCATCTTCGTTTTATTATATATCCTATATAGACAACAGAAATTAAAATTCTTATCAATCAACCTTTTTAGATATTCAATAAGCAAGTTTAGTCTGCAAGTAAAGATTGTTCTGCCATTCGCCCCAGATTTATATCATTTTTTGGGTCATTCTCGTATTGATAAGAAAATGAGTATTTTAGGATTGAGCATTTACATGTTAGTCTTTGGCAAAAAATTTTAACTTAATAACTTTTGAAAATATTCATTCATACAATCCAGGCTAATCTGCTACCACTGCCAAGATACTCTTCTGAATACTCTAAGATGAATCCGAAGCTACCACTCTTAAGTGTATCCCTTAACCAGCTCAATCTAAAAGTATAGTTTTCAATTTCCTCTGCAAAGTAAACCGTGTTTTTTAATTCTCTGTTTTTATCAAGAATCAGTATGCCGTAATTTATCTGAGAGCCTGAAGGAGAGGAATCTTTTAACTTTATGAAAGAATTAAGTCCAGACATATCTAATCCATTTAATTGATTTTTCTCAAGAATTTCTTCTATTTTACCAATGAATCTGTCATAAGTTATGTATCTTTCCCTGTAAAGGCTGATTAATTCATTTTCCCTTAATCTCGGAAAAGTCATTAATGCAATAGAAGTCTCGCTTTTGAGTTCATTCATACTATCTATGACAATCTTAGCTTCTTCTTTACCTATTTGTTCATGGGGGATGTTTATGAGAAAAACATTTCTTTTATTAGAAAGATATTTAAGGTCTTGGACATGAGTAAAATTAGCAACTTGAACATTAACCCTATCAAAAAGTTTTCTTAGTAACAGAGAGAGAGTAGAATTTTCCAAATTTATATACAAATTAACTTCAACTCCAATTTTCTTCAAGTAGGCCAAAACAGAGAGAAAAGTCATATCAGAATCAACAAAAGGAACAATGAGATTCAAACTCTTATTTTTAGATGGTGCAGAAGCCTCCTCTGACAAATTAAATAATCTGTCAGAAATAAATCTGGCAAGCAATCCTTTTAACTCATAACTCATTGCAGTTCCGAGAATTCTTGACCTTTCCTGAAAGAGCTCCACGATTAATGATAAAATCTGTTCGTCCGTTATGTATATCTTCCTTTCAATGAGTTTTCTGAAAACAGTTTGAGAAAAATTGCTTACACTTTTAATCCATAAATGAATCTCGGCGTATTCTTTTTTTCTTCCTCTTTTTTTGTGTCTTTTAGGATAATCATAAATGGCAAGAGCATGGATAAATTCAACATTACCGAAGCTTTTCAAATATCCCTCAAGAATGGAAGATATCACAAGGTAGTATTCGTTCTCTGTAACTTCATTAATAATCCATCTGGCTAATGCTTTGATAGGTGTAAAGTAATGATTTATGGAGGAGGGATTTTCCTTAAGCCTATCCTCTACTGTCTTTGGACATTCCTCGTCTGTTGAAAAAAAATTGGCAAGTCTGTATAAGGATTTTGGTCTACCCATTGTGTTTTTTTCATTTTTTCTTTCAGTTTCTTTTTCCCTTGAAATCTTCAAAATCAAATTAGCATCCGATAGTCTTTTGATGATTACGTTTACATTTGACACATCCTCTCCCATTTCAGCAAGCTTATCCTTTGCTTCATCAACAGTAAATAAGCCTTCTGAGAAAAAGTGATATAGATGGAGATATGCTCTCTTAAAGCGTGGCTCGATAATCTCTCCTCTTAGTAAAACATTGCCGAGATGTTCAGAGAAGGAATAGAGAATCTCGCAAGGCGAGAGAATCCTTTTAAGACTACTTTTAAGCAAGTTTTTTCCGTATATTGAGCCGATATATCCTCCTTTATGCTTTTCGGAAATACTGTATTCAGGTAAATCAAGGTTATTTTTAGTATTAATCATAAAATTTATAGGATTCATGAAGCTAAAACCAGATGTAGGCACACTTTGATAGAATCTGTCCCAATAGGCACGAGGCGGCTCTTTATCCTTATTCTCTAACAGTGATGAAATGCTCTCTCTAAGTTTGTAATTCTTGATAGACAATGCCCAGTCTCTGGGTGTCTCTGTAAATCTGTTTTTTTCTGTGATTAATTTTTTAAAAGACTGTAAATCGTTTTCTTTCAAAAATTCTACAACTTTTCTTATAAGTTGTAAATTTTCAGAGAAGACAAGATAATGAAAAATGTTATTACCGTCTGAGTCTAAAACTTGTTTTTGAAGTTCACTGAAAACTTTTAATGCACTTGGATTGGTGATCAATTCATTAAAAATCTCTAAAAATTCATCAAAAATCTTCATACTATATTTTATAGTTTTTTAAAATTATTTTCAATAATTTAACTTTAAATAAAACCCTCACTGCATCAAAACAAGTCTAATACATTTTTTTCAAATTAAATAATTTTTAAAAAATATTTTACTTGACAAAAAATAGTTTTTATAATTATAATTAGTTATAAAAACTATTAAGGAGGTAAAGCATGAGTGATAATGTTGTAAAGAGAGATAAGAACTTTAACCAAAGGTTTGCCTCAAAACTGAATAATCAAGAATCCTCAATTTTTGAATTGCAGAGATTGCTTGGAAAGGTAACAACGGACTTATCGCCTGAGCATCTGGAAAAAATCTTTTATGACAATCAGGAAAGAACTGATTTTTTCAAAAATCTACAAAATTTTGAAAAATTTAATGGAGTGTTGAATACTATCTATCCCAAAAGATATGCTCTTAGTCTTGAAAGTTGGCTAAAAAAATTCAATGAAAAAGGAGGTTCAGACAGCGAGGCAGATATATTCTACAAAATACTTCAACTTCCTACAAACTCCAGATTATTTTTCTCTCCAGAAAAAATAAAGAGAAAGCTTGACAGTCTGGTTATAAGTAACGATTCTCTACGTAAGGTTTGTGAAACTATAGTCGGATATTACATCGAACTCATGAGGTTTGCGCGAAAAAGAGATTATCATATCACATTAAAAGATTTATCATGGAGCAGATATCTGAGTTGTCAGTCTCTTCTCCTTATAGGTGAGCCTGGGTGCGGAAAAAGCTGGATTGGTCAGATAGTTGCTGATGTATTAAGAATACCATGCATTACAATTGACTGTGCATCAAATGACTACTTAGGGGTTGCCGGTTCAGCATCAAACTGGTCTAACAGTAAAGAGAGCATACTTGCGAGGAAAATGATAGAAGTGAAAAAGTTTCCTTTTATTGTGATATTTGATGAAGTCGATAAAACAGGACATTCCAACGAACACCGTCTAATAGATACTATAAACCACATCATAGACCCTGTAAAAACATTTGAAGACCCCTATCTCAATCTGCCTCTTTATCACTTAAAAAGCTTTGTTTTTATTCTAACCGCTAATGACGAAAATCAGATTCCAGACTATATCAAGTCAAGAGCTTATACTGTTTTTGTAAAGCCTATGTCAGAAGATTTTCTTGCCGAATATGTACTTAAGAGTTTTAATGAAGAAGTCGGAAGAATTGACAAGCGGTTAGAAGAAGCATTTAAAAACTCTGATACAATCAGAGACCTTCTCGGTGAAATTGTAAAAATAAAAAAGCATGATTTCAGATCACTAAAAGGTAAGCTAAAGACAATTTATCGCAGATACCTGTCACCTTGGCACTATGGAAAAGATATTAAGGACTTCTTCAAGGAAGAACTATCAAAAGAAATAAAGGGATGCTTCAGAACGGAGAAAAAAAGAATTGGGTTTAATGTGTACTAAAAGGAGAGGAAAAAAATGGAAAAACTTTTTGTATACGGAACATTAAGAAAGGGGCAAAAAAGACATAAACTCATTGAAAGCTGCAGATTTTTAGGTTTTGGTAGAGTATGTGGGTTTGACATGTATGATTTTGGTGCCTATCCGGGAGTCGTTGCCGGCAAAGGTATTATATACGGTGAGGTCTATGAGGTAAGTAATGCATTTATTGATTGGCTTGACTATATAGAGGGGTTGAGACTTGGGCTTTTTAGAAAAACATTCTGCGAGGTGGAATTAGAGCAAGGAGATAGGATTAATGCTCATGTCTATGTTTATAGTTTCCCGATAAATAATGCTAAATTAATAAAAGATGGTGACTGGATAAAATATTTAAATCAGAAGGAGGTATTATGAAAACAATAGTCTTTGACATTGAAACCTTTTTAAATGCACCTATATAAAAACTATAAAAAGCTTTCTGGGGAAATCCATTTTTGGGATTTTCCCAGAAAGGGCTCAATCTTTATTTAGCAGGAAATTCTAGATAGTCCTGATAACCAAGACGAAAATTAAAAAATACTCCTTAGTATTATAATTTTAAAGTGACTATTCTCAGACTTTTCATCCACAACCCACTCCTGATATTTCTACGGCTACACCATACACTGCGAACTTGCATATGTGTATAATAAGTTGTTTAAGGGAGCGGGTAAGAATTTTAAGATATGAGATGATTTATAAGCTTAAAGGATTTCTTGCCAGAGTTATTTCAGATAGGACGCGAAAGAGAGGAAAGTTGCAATCCTTGCAAATAAAAGAGAGGAGGTAAATCTAATCGTTCCTTTATTGATTCAGATATGACTTTCCTTGCTGTTTTAGCATTTTTAAATACGAGGATTGATATTAATTTATACTTAGGATGGAAAATCTCTACACTCGGATTTTCCTCCGGAAACTTTTTGATAAAGTACAAGAGGTTTCCAATGTCTATTATAAACCTAAAAAGAATGTCTTTCTCATCAACATCATGCAAGAACAAATCAGCAAAGAAGTAGCAGATTTGGCGACTGATATTTTAAACAATCTTAATAAAGATAGATTTCTTGCAGTTATAACAATTCTTAAGATAATGGAGAATTAAATGATAAATCTGTATGGCGAAAAACGTGTAAGGTTTGAAAGCCTGATAGATGCAATTATGCAACTTCTTCAAAAAATCAACTAAAAGGATAAGAAATGAATAAAGTTAACTCATTCATAAAACTAAGAGACTCTTAAGCTTCAGGCTTCCAGATAAATTATGGAATTCTAATTTTTGATAATATTGGAAATTTTGAAACCCCGTTTACTTCACTGAAAAGATAGGAAACTACATATTCAGATTGAGCTAGCTTAGAGAAACATTGAAGAATGGTAGATTTGGCTTTTTCCTTGAGTATCCAAGAGAATATCTTGACAGAGCAAATAGATTGCATGGATTATACAAAATTAAATCTCTAGCGAGTCCATAAAGATGGACGAATGCTTCTTGCACCTCTACCATGAAAGAAGTTGATAAAAGCATGTAGGCAAGTCTCATAGCAATAGGTTTGATCCACACTAATTAAACAAAGCTTTATTAGAAATGCTTCCTATTCAGAAATCCCTACGCCGAGAAAAAGATCAACCACTACCCCATTTATGGCAAAACTTATAAAGCAGAATAATATGCATGATTATCAGGGGATAAAGACCCATTATGTATAATTGCAGGGTAGAAAAAATCATTACGTATATCTAACACGCATTGTTGTAAGTTTGACCCTAATGCTGAAAATGGGGAGTCTAAAAAATAATTATTATATATTTTATTATATATTTTTTTGCATTAACAATTGCGTTTCTCCCCCATCCACTATTAGGATCAAATCCATGCATTGGCATTTTTTGAAAATTTATATTTCGGTTTTTACAATCTTGAAGAAAGTCATTATAAAGATTCTTGAAATCGGGTGACCATCCTGAGTTGTGAAAAATAGGTGTCCTATTAGAATTTAGAATTGTCAATATTCTTGTATTTTTACTCACTCTTGATCCAGGTAACAATAGAGATTCGTTAATACCGAACCCTGCAACTACTGTAGGTCTCAGATTTGAAATATTCAAATTTTTAAGCGCATTATATACACCAATGTTATATTGGAATAAATTGGGATTTGATTGTGATATTAGTTGAAATTCGTTTGCGTTTGAGCCTTTTATAGATATTTCAATTACGATTTGTAGTTGGGGGTGTATTTTTTTTAAATCATTTAAATGTTGTTTAAGAATGTTGCTAAAATTTGTATTTTGGTTTCCAAGTAACTCTTGTCCTAAATAAATTCCATTAGTTTGTATTATTACTTTATTATTAAATATGTGAGTATTTTGGATTGATTTTAGGAAATTAAACAAAAAGTCAACATAATTTTGATTTTTTAAGGGCTCACCGCCTACAATCCTCATCCAATTGTAAGGTGGTTGCCCTGTTGGTAAGGCATTGTAGTCATTAACTAGATCATTTATTGTTTTGTTATTGACAACACGATTACTATTTATAAAACAAGGGTGCCATGAATAGCTTGCAGAATAGCAAGCTCCGCACTTTAACTGACATCCTGCAAAGCGCAAAGAGATTTCATAAGGGTAATTACCACACTTCTGAATTGCGATAGTTTTGTTATGTGGTTGATTCTTTGGTGCATTATAATGTCTCTGTAAAGCTAGATATACCATGTTTTCTCCTCCTAGGTTCAAATCTTTTCTTTCAATTGTTAAAAAAGTAAAAAAAAAATGTAACATAAAATTTATCACAAGTGCAACTGCATATCATCTTTATTATCTCGGCATTTTACTTTTTTGAATACCATTTGAATATCGATGAAATTTTAAGGTTCAAAGCATTTTCCGGTAGCATATAAAAGTCTGACATAATGGCTTCTTTTCAATATTACAACTTATTGCAAATTTGAATCGTAAACTATTTACTTGTAGTTGCTATTATTTCAATCTCGTTAAATTTGTTGATCAACAATAGTTTTATTTCGTTTAAGCTCTCCTTTTTTAAAGGAATACCTAAGATAAATATGATATTTTTTACATCATTTATGGTGTTTCTATACTGAATGCTCTTTAATTCGATTTGGTTCGATGGATAACAAAGAAAACCAAATTTAAAATATGTGCTACTAAAAGATGAGTAAGCCATTATTTGGTGTAGATCGTGTCTGTGATCTTCTTTTAAAAATTCACTCTGATCATACTTATTATAAAGATTTGATTTATATTTGGCGTCAATGAAAACTAGAATATTTTCTTTTTGGTAAATTGCGTCAGGCTCTATATGATTGAGTTCCCAAGAGTAATGCTTTGAATTCATCGAGTGAAACTTGAAGTTTGAATATAATCGACCTCCAGTTTCTTTTGCTACTTCTTTAAAAATATATTGTATAAATTTTTCGAAAACCTCTGCAAAATCAACACGCCAAGCAGTGCTGTCTACAAGATTGAAATTCAAAATTCTATTTGCTTGTTCCTTGCAGGCTTTAACTGTTGGACTATCAGAAAACCTTATTTTAATTTTTTTAGTAACTTTTGGTTTGTGGTAATACAAACGTTCTTCAAGAAAAATCAACTTCGATCTTAAATTGTTCTTAATTCTCTGTGGTGTATTATGTGAAAGAAGTTCACACTTACAAATGTCAAATACATATCTGATTTCTGCATATTCACTATGAAATTCGCTTAATACATTTGATCTTACAGGAAATTTCAAACGGTTTTCAATCTTATATTCATTGTTTATATACTTTTTCCAATTTATTTGTCCGCACGGCTGATTTGATATTTTTTCAACATTATCAAATTTTTTCCATGGATTCATTGTAAGTTTCTCAAGTAAATCAATGAATTTTACCGCCTCCAGATATAATGGAGGTCTGAAGTTTTTACCTGAAGCTAAAGGTAAGCTATCAATAATCTCTGGGCTGATGTCGGTTCCTATTAAATTCAAAATTTCAATGTAATCCTCAAATCTGTCCCGACCACCATACCTTGGCATAACTACAAAATCACCAATTTGTTTTCCTGTATCAGGGGCCCTAAGAGGAATGGCACCAATATACTCAGAAGAACGGAATGCTAGTTCAGTATTTCGGTCCGTTCCCAAAATATATGGCTGTATACCAAGAAATTGAAATGCTTTTGAATTGTAATTGATGAATTTTTGAAGATATTGTCCAATATATCTTTTATCGGCTGATTTAAACCACTTTTTTTGCAAGTCAACTCCACGTAACTTTTTTGACTGTTCAGTCAGGCAGGGAATTTCGCAAAAAACATCTAATTTTTTTGACTTTGTCATTCGAACAATGAGAGTTCTATTCTATCGAAGAAATAGTTGTTAAATTCTTCTTTTGCATTTAGCAAAAAACCTTCTTGCAGATACTCTTTAATCAAAGGTAATAATTCATATCTAATACGATTTTCCATTTCTTCATCGGTGCTTGCAATAAAATATCCTTGTCCTGGTTGTAAGTTTAACTCTTCGCTTGTTGCATACCACTCAAAAATTTCTTGAAATCTTTGAAAGTCTTCAACATAAAATTTATAAGGCTCTTCTACTTCAATTTTTTTTGGTTTTAGAGTATACCAAGCAAAACGTCTTCTTAATGCAAAGTCAACAACAGCTAAACTTCTATCGGCGGTATTCATTGTGGCAATTACAAAGAAGTTCTCAGGTAGTTTCTTTATTTTAAAATTAGGAGCAATTTCAATTTCAACATTAGAAATATCCATCTTGTGTTCAAATAAATAAAAAATAGGCCCTAATACATTTGATAGATTAGCCCTATTTATTTCGTCAATGATTAAAATAACCTTTTCATTGTTATGTTCAACAGCATATTTTAAGGCCTCTGAAAAAATACCTAGATTTTCTTTGTATCTCAGCTCTTCTTTTGCTGTGTCAGGTCGAATTCCAAAAATAAAATCAGAAAAACTTGTTTCTGCGTGAAATTGTGTGAAAAATGTTTTGGCTCCTATTTGGTCTGTAACAATTTTTGCAGTCCTGGTTTTTCCTGTTCCAGGAGGACCTTGAAGAATTATGTATTTTCTTTCTAATAAGAGCTTTTTTACTTCTTCTATTTCATTGATTGTATTTTCCCCTAAAAATGGCTCTAAAGCTTTTGAAATTGCTTTTCTATGGTTTTGGTTAGAGGGCCAGTCTCTAATCTTTGCATAGCCAGCAAGAAAAGCTGCGATAATTTTTTTTCCTTCCTCGCTTTGTGGATCGTGAACGATTTGACAAGCTGGTAAAACTTTTGTGTATGTCTTAATTGTGTTTTTTAGGTGCTGTAAGTCTGTCCTATTAGTGATTAATTTTGGTAAACTCGCTTCTATGTCTGAAAAGTCAGATTTGCAAAAACCATCTTGATTTATTAGTCTCGAAAATAATCTCCTTAAGCCTGGATAAGTTGCAAGTTCATAGTCATTTTTGAAACCAAGTAAACCTACTCCAAGGCAAACTAACCATGGTTTAGTTTTTGGGCTCTTCGGGGTTTGCTGAGGATAAAACGTCTCTAATAGAGTTCTATTAAGCTTCTTTAAAACATCTTTATTCTTACTATTATTATAATCTTCCCTAAGAGAAGTAAGTCTATCAGTTGTTTGCTGTTGTTCCTTAGATTGAAGTATTTTCTCATATAACTCGGTATTTTCTAATATTTTATTGAGCTTTTCTATATTGTCAATTACCATTTTCTCATCGATAACTTTATCTTTCTTTAGTGCATCAACTAAACCTTGTATGGTGTATTTGTCCTTGAATTCTTCCTCATAAAAGTCGAAAGAATCATTTTGTTTGTCAGATGGAAAAATAACAAAAGAAAAGTCGTGATAAGGGCCGGAAGGTTCCTCTTCGGGATGTATAAATCCAAAAAATGCCCCATTGTCATTAAGAGCTTGATCTTCAATATTTTTCCGTTCAACATAGGGTTTGTTAAATTCGTTATCTGGATTAGCACCGAACTCTTTAGCTTTTTCTCTTATGAAATTTTGAATTTCTTTTATGAGTTTTTTCCCGTTGTTATTACTCATACCATTTCCTCTTTTCTTTAATAATTTTTCAATTTTGTTTTCCAGTTAGTGAATAAGTTTAAAAGTCATATAATAAATTCCCAGTTTCCCAAATGTTTTTCCCATTTGTTGTGCTTTTTTATAAATTTGTAGTTTCTTGATTATAAAGGGATCTTTCTATTTTTAAAAACCTCCGATAATCTTTTAAAATACTTCTAAATAAATTATTTTAATAAACCTTTCCCTTTAAAATTTCCAAAATAAATACAATTTATAATCATATAATTTCTAACATAAATTGGTTCCCATATATTTTAATTAGCATATATTAAATGTATTTTACATCCTTAATGAAATCTCTTAAGTACTAATCCATATTTAAACATTATTTAAACATTTCCTTCATCTATTCTTTCTTTTTCTGAGCATGATTTTGGTTCTGTTTATCATTTCCAATAGCGCAGCAAATATTCTATTGTCGATATTGTTTTTATTAATTTTTATTATCTTCATAATGTTTTTTCTTATGTTAAGATTCTTTATTATAAATCAATTTTTGGCGATTTTCTATCAGTTATTACATTAAATATAGAAAGAACAATATATTGTAAATATTTTCCACTCAAGACAATGTTAGTTAATTCATCTGCATAGTTGGTGGGATTAGTATGTGAGATTCTTCAGAGTTTGATATAATAGTTCCTATCATGAGCGATTTATTTCTCTATTTTGTAAATATGGATATAAATGTAGGTATATATAAGGAGGTATATATAAATTTATCTAATTGCTCTTGCTCAAGGCATTGGAAGTGAAAATTAATCGCATAAGTGGCATAATTTTGTTGGAAATGAGTAAAGCTATCCGAATATGACAGAGTTTAAAAAAACGCATCCACTATTTCTTTTTAGTGAAATTGATAAATATTTAAACTCTAAAGCCATTCTTTGTGTTTTTGGAGGGTATGTTTTAATTTCAATGGGGATGTATCAAAGAACAACAGACAACATTAATATCTGGTCTCCCCTGACAGAAATAGAAGACATAGAAGATTTCATCAACGCCTGTTTAAAAGTAGGACTTTCAGTAGGGGACGAATTTCCAGTCTCTGAAAAGTCAGTAAATCTTGCATTAAGATTTTCTAATGAGTCTCAGGAATCTATTGATTTAGGTGATATTGATGACAAAGAAAAAGTAACTTTATACAGTGGGAAAAGGCTATCGGCAGTATCTATTCCCGTTGAAAATCTTATTGTCTCAAAACTCTGCAGGGCTAATAAACAAGACCTTTCGGATTGTGTTTTTATGATAAAGCTACATAGAAGGGATTTTTTAAGTTTAAAAAAGAAAGCAGAGACCCTCAAAAATGAAATAGACAAGGAGAAAGTTGAAAATTATCTCTCTATGATTGATCTTGTAGGACTATTTGAAAGAACAGCCAATTTCGATGATTCCCTCTTTCTTGAGGAAATAGGCAAGAGTAAAGATAAGGATAAAAGAGAAGCAAGGCGAATGACATTTATTGAAAAAATAAAAAAAGCTAATTTTAAAGCAATAATGCAAGCAAGAGAACGGTATGTGGAGGTTATAGACTTTATAGTTTCAAGGAAAGACCCTGCAGAACTTTTAATTGAGAAAAACCTTCAACTGTTGAGTGATTTAATTAATTACATAAGAAGTGGATTACCAAGTCATGAAACTGCATTAAGTGATTCCCTTCAGTATAGAAAGATCAGAGAAAGGATAACAGAACTCGTATTATTAGGATGGTTTTAGTGATTTCCGCACATTTTTCAAAAATTGATTTGTTTGATTATATCATCAGTTGTTATTCGATTTTCAGTCAATCCAATCGCCCATTGATAAAGCTTTTCATTGGAAATCTCTATATTTACGTTGTTATTTTCTAAAGTCATGTCAAAGACAATCACAGCTGTTCTTTTATTGCCTTCTTTGAATGGCCTGTTTTTTATAATTTTTTCAAATAATATCAGTGCTGCTTTTAAAACTTCCTTTTCATTCTTGACTGAATCTACAATGTGATGCAAAATTCTTAAATCTTTTATTTCATAAGTCTCCCTGTGGATTTGGGTGATTCTTTTATTAATTTCAATAATTTCATCAACTGTTGGGAGAATAATACTTTTCCCCGATAGCTTTAGTAGAATTTCTTTTCTTCGCTTGTAAATTTTCTCAAATATTCTATAAAAATTTTCGTTCATTTTATAATTCTTTAGGATTTTAGAATATTATTAATAATGTTTGAACGGGATTTATATTTATCGAGAGCCATTTAAGAGTGAATAATAGATAGACGCCTCAAAGAAATTTATTGTCAAAGTATTTTATTATTCACTATCCTCTGGCTTTTTATCTGAAATTATATTGTTATCTTTTTCCTTGCTTTTGCGTTTCTTATAATCCTCATCCCACATTTTTTCAAGAATTTCTAAGTCAGAGAATAAATTCCTTAATTTTTCTTTCTGAGAAATATACTCTTTTATTACATTCACATCAATATCCATATTTATATTATACCATGCTAATAAATAAAAAAAATCAAGTTTTTGTTATAATAAGGTGAAGAAATTTGAAGCAGCTAATGTAAGTAAAGTTCTAGATTTATAGAGTGTTGTAGGGGAAGAGAATGCTAAAAAAAATTTACAGAGTTTTTAGTAGAAATTTCAAATTTTATGGATAGGGGTAAATTTTAGAGGGTATTCTCTCTTTAACGTCAAGATTTACATTTTTGCTACCAATTCTTTACTTAATTGAAAGTCCTGTATCTTTAACATAATTCTGCCTTTTTTCAGGAGCATCAATACCATCCATGCTAACTGAGATGTTGCCATATTTGTGAACTTTAGCACCAAATGGTGGCTTTTTAGGTAGACAATGAAAAATATCACCTTTAAGGATACGGATTACTTGACAGGTAATAGCATAGGAATCAAGAGAAGTTAAAAAAATAAACTAATTAAGCGAATAAATACAAATAAATTTCTAATAATTTTCACTTTCTATTACTTATAATTTTAGTCATCATCGTCCAATGACAGGTTATAGTATTCCATTATTTGCCATAGTTTATCTCTACCTTTTTCTGCTATCTCTCTAATCGTGAAAAAACATGTTCTTGAACTGGGAACTTATCCAGCAAATATTTGTCCAACTCATATACAACCTCTATCAATTTTTCCCGTTTAGATAGGTTTTAAGGGTATACTCTTCTTCAAACAGTTAGAATTTTAAAGTACATTTAGGCATTTTATCCATTTATATTAATCTTTATTTTTCATTAAAAAGTTTTCCAGAGCCTCCAGAAACAAAAAACTTTTGAACTTGTCTTAATAATCTATTGGTTCTCAAAAATTCTTCAGGATTATTAAATGAAGTAAAGAAAAGAGGTGTACCAGCAAATGAAAGAGGAGAGACTGGACCCACAGTCATGAAAGAATATTGTCTGGATGTAATATCAAAAGCACTGTGAGGGTCACGAAATGATTGATAAAGTTTTAAAGCATTAGGTTCTCCGCCAACAATCTCTTTTAAAGACATAAACTCTGTACCCATAGATAAACCAAATCCAAAGAAAAAAATTCTCAATTGATTGATAATTTCTTTATGTAAACTTGACAATGTCTGACTGATAAACATCCAGCCAAGTCCATATTTTCTTGTAGTTCTCACTGCATCCAGCAAGGACATTCTAACACTTTCCTGTTTTTCATTTTCAATTTTATCTCTCGGGGCTAATCTGTGGGCTTCGTCCAGTATCACAAGAGTATTTAAAAATCTGTTTTCACGATAAGCATTTTCAGCCAGATAAGTTAGTCCGTCTAATAACCTTTTTATAACCAGTGCCTGTATTGTCTCATTCCAGAAAAGTCCCGATGCCATCTCCTTTGACAGGTCTATAACCACAACTGGGCGACGATTTCTATTCACATCAAAAGTTTGTTGTATAAGATTATCAACACTTATAGCTCCTTCACGATCTTTTCTGAATAACCTGGTTACCGGAATCCAATAATTATTAAAAAACTCATTTTGATCTGATTCTTGATAAACTGCATTAAACCTGTCACGAGATTGCGAAGTTCTATAGAATTGCATCTGAACATTTGAATCGCCAATAATTTGCCATGTACGATTAAATGATTCACGTTGATATAAATTTTGTAAAGTAATACCTGCTCTCTGCAATCTTTCTGCTAAGACTTCAGAAGCTATTCTTCTATTTTCACCTTTTGGAATGCTTAGGCGTTCAAAAAACGGAGATTCATAAAGAATTTCACTGAAAAGATCCCATCTATCCAGAATCAAATTTCTAACATTTGTAATGACGACTTCTTTGTTTAAATATGAAAAGATATCGGATAAATTTAAAGGAAATCCTTCTGTCCTTATTTCTCCTCGGACATCTTTTGAAAATTCTCCCTGGGGATCAATCACAAATATAGCCATCTCAGGATATCTTGCATAGGCCAAGAGAATCATCTTTGCCAGAACTGACTTTCCAGAACCGGTTTTACCGAAAATTCCGATATGGTATGCCTCACCAGCTCCATGTAGTCCTGTTCCAAAATGTTTAAACCAGAAAGGTAGTTTTGGTGTTGAACCATAAACATGACCAAGATAAAATATTTCTTCTTTGTAATTTTCTAATAATTTATTTAATATTGGATCACTTACCAGATGTATAAAAGTTCCTGTTGCTGGAACAGTTCCCAGAATACTTGGTTCAAATCTATAACCATCATCTCTGAACACTGCACTTACTGTCATCTCACCAAGATGAGTATCCTGTTGTCCGCTTACAGGATTTACCTGTCCCCTCTGTCTTGCAAGAGATCTCATTGTTGGATCTTCGAGCCATATATTTTTTAATTGAACCTCTGTTATCTGCCCTAAGGCATAATGGGGCTTGCCATCTTGGTAAAAGCTAAAAAGAGCAAGCTCACCCACCAGTTTCCTCCCAACTGCAGTGCCAAGAATATCTATGGAAAGCTCACTTGTGGAAGAAGGGGAACCTATTGTACCAATTCGTTCAGAGGAATTAATTAGTTGGTCAACATTTATATCCGACATTTTTTAATCACCCCCTATTCGCTTTACTTTTTACCTCCAACTTTCTGTTCTATAACCATGCATACTAAAAAATATTTCTCCAACATCGCCCTGATGCAGTTCTGTCATTCTCCTGGTAGCTGTTTGTCTGAAGGCAGGAATAGCACTGCCAAGGTGTTTTACCATTCGGTCTGCTATGTAAAGAGGATAAAGTTCCATAATTCCGGGTGTTCCAGACTGATATCTGACACCTTGAAGCAATATTGCTATCCGAAAATTATTAAAAGCAATAGAAGAGGCGATTTCAATTCTAAAAACAGGTGTCCAGCTATAGGGTCTGTAATATATAACATAAATTTTATTTATTGCTGAAATAACATCATCCTTTAATCTCTCAAGTTCTGGATCATCAGAAGGCATTTTCAAATGCCATGGTTGATGAGGCTTTTCTAAAGGAACCGGTAAGGTAAATTCACCTGGTAATAAAATGGCAGTTAAAATTGCACGGTCATCATAATTGGATGACCAATTTAATATTTTGCCCAATTCTCTTCTTGTAGTATATTTAGGTAAACTTACCCATAATTTATCAGTTCTTTCAGACTTTAGAATGGTTTTATAATCCTCAAGGAATTTCCTGAATCTTTCTCTTAGTGCTTTCCCAATTTGTGTGCTATTGTTTTCATTTTCCCATTCTAAAACTTTATTTATGGCCTGATTCATATAAATTAAAGGCGTTGTAAAAGAACCATCTAAAAAAACTATATCATGAGGAGCATTTGCTGCAAGCTCAAATTCCATTTCTATCATTACTCCCCTGGCAACCGTGCCTGTATCTGGATCGTGCTTCTCTGGATGAATAAATACTCTATGATGAGGCTTTACCCAGTATCTTCTTTCAGAGGGAGGAGTTAATCCTTCACAGGCAACTGCTGCACAGGCAACTAAATCAGTCGTTAAAAGCCTCTCAACAGCATATGAACCATCTACACCACAAGTTGTTGGGATTCCCGGATAGCCAACTTCTGTATCTTGTTTTAGAATATTTTGTTCTTGTAATTGTTTTCGTAAATTATCTTTATTATTTTGAATTTCTTTAAAAGAATCATAAAGCTTATCCCCGACTTGCTCACTTTTAGAAAGCATCTCTTCCACCAAAGCTTCTGGAAGTTCAGCAAAAGGTGTTTGATTAAACTTTTCCATCTATATCTCTTTTAGCATTTTTTCGGTTTCTTCAAAAAACTTATGACTATTAAAGTATTTCCAGTTAGATATTCTTTCTGCTCGTGGCAGTGCCCATCTTTTCTTCCAGTAATCAACCAGCTCGCCAAAAGGACGGTCAATCCATATAGGTTCTTGCCCTTTTTGAATAACTTCTTTTAGATTTTTAACAAGCGGAAAGAGATAGAATTCTCGTTTAATTCCGTGATACTCATACTGAAACAACCCAAGCAATCTTAAACCAAGAGTTATCAGTTTAATTTTTCTTGACGGACCATATCCATAGCCTCTGGCAATATTAACTCCTTTAAGGGATAAAAATTTTAAAATTTGTTCATATAAACTCTCAGGAATATGGAAGGTGCCAGCACCTCTTGTATAACCAAGATTAATAGCAATAGTCTCTCCATTATATTTCAAGCGATTATATATGCTACTTTTGCCAAAGGCACTTGTTGTAGTTATAAACAAAAGTTCTGGTTTTAATTTTCTTTTTTGTAAGATTGTTATAGTATTTCCATATTTTTTTCTGTAAAAATCTCTTATTTCATTACAGGTTAATGCTAGAGCAACCATTTTCCCACCAATTAATTGATTGTATGGAGGCAGTGCACCAACTCTTTGAGCGTTCATTGACATATTTACCCAGATATCCATTGTCTCTTTAGGTAACTCAAGATATTTATCACGAACAGACAATTTTAATACAGGACTTTGTAAACCAATTAAGCCAAAAGGAGCATCATGACTGATATCCCAAAGCAAAAATCTCAACTGGCGTCCATAAGGACGCTGATAAGGGATGCTCCACCAAACTAAATTCCACCATTTAAATAAAACTTCCTCCATTGACCTACATTTAACTTCTCTTACCTGTAAAGTAATCTTTTCGGGGCTAATTTCATAACCATTTCTACAGTAATTTTTTACTTGTTTTATGGAATTCAATAAAAATTTTTTATGCAAAGACATTTGTTCAAACTTTGATTTCAGTTGAATACTGCGATATACTTCCTTGTTACATTCTACTGGTCTTAAATGAGGATTTATTTTAAATCCTTGTTCTTTTAATGCCTTAATGATTTGCTCTCTCAGTTCATTTTCAAACTGATTTAATTCCATTTCTTTCTATCTGAACTTATATTAATCTCTTACTTTTCATCAATCCCTACATCTCAATATTACTGAATCTCAAATACATAGCTGTTGTATTTAAACTTGCATGTTCCATTAACTGCTGAACTACAGTAGTCGGAATACCTGCCCTCAGTAGCTCTATCGCTCTTTTATGCCTTAAAACATGGGGGTGTGAAATTTCAGACGGAATCCCTGCTTTTTTGCAAATTTCTCTAAAAACAGTGAAAAAATTATTTCTCTCTATTTTGAAAACCTTACCTTCTAAAGAAGGATATATTTTTACAGTTCTTATATACGCGGAGATAAGCCTGTCAGGAATAGGGATAATTCTATACTGTCCTTTTTTTCTGCCAGTTCTTTTAAGGGTTATAAGCCTTACCGTTGAGTTTCTGAAATCTATATCACGGATTTCATTAATTTCTGAGATTCTTGCCCCTGTGTATCTCAGGAATAAAAATACAAGCCAGTATCTTACCCTTACAATGCCTTTCTTTTCCTCAAACCATTTCTGAAATTCTGTGGTAAGCCTGTTAAGTTCATCTTCGGTAAGATTATATATTTCTCCTTCCTGCGAAGATGTTATAATAAAGGAATTCTTTTTTAGAGTAAGCATTTCTTTTTATCTTAGTAGAAATGTTATAAATAGTCAAGATATTATGACATGATTATATTACTAGATAATAGGAAAAGATAATAGGAAAATCAACTATTCATAACAAAATTTTGTTATAAATAATGAAATTATTTCAAAAACCTTATGGAAAATTGAAACAGGGTTATTTTGAGCTTATTAGTTTTTAGATAAAAAATAAGTTGTCGTATACAAATTTTAGATTAATTAATAAAAGGTCTTTACATCTGTCCAAAATAATCTGAATTCATAGAATCATCCTTTATAAAACAAGGATTTTAGACAGGTTAATCCGTGTTTTCAAAATCAGGTTCCCCTCTTTTTTCTCTCTCTTTCATTATGCTGTCCAATTAAATCCCCTCTAAAGAAAGCTGTTCTGCATCTGGCATAATCTGCAGCATTTCATAAGGATTATTTATCCACTCCCATAAGTCCCTATATGTAAATAGATTATACCTAAGCATCACCACAAGGTTGCTCAGTGACCACCCAAGAGAGGAGCGAAACTTCAAATACCTAAGAATAAGTATTGCTATCAATGCTGTCCAAATCTGTATCATTACTGCATTCGGCGATGTCCCTACAAAGGTCTTTATCTGATGAAGCTACCATGGTCTGTGTTCATTAGCATAAGAGAGAGTTGAGTGTTTGGGTGCACCTTTAATGCCAAGATGCTTTACCTTCCCAAGACAGCTTGCAAGTCCGCCACCTATCTCTCTTAAAGAATGTGCCTTAGCTAACTGGCAAAAAAGCATCGCAACAAACTGCTCCCAACAGGTGAACCCCTTAGCTCCTTTTTCTGTTCCTGTCTCCATTACTGCCTTGCAAAACTCGCTCCTTGAAACTATCTGTAGAATTTGTCCAAAAATACTGTTAAACTTATTCATGGGAAGCCTCCTTATAGGGTTTGTTTTTTGGGCAAGACAATTTTACCCTATCGAGGCTTCCTTCTAAAAATTATTTTGGACAGATGTGGACATCAAGTAAAAACAAGTGTTTAAGAGCTGATTTTGCTATTTTTTGACGCTAAATTGATAAACTCGGGACTAACTGGAATAAATATTCAGTGCCAATATCTTTCAGATTTAACGATGCCATAAAGGTTAACAATACTATTTTGTTAGACACGATAATAGTTTTATTTATGAACTTAAAATATAATTAACAGATGTGTTGCCACGTGGCAACATCTAAATTTAATAATAATCTCATAAACAATATTGAAATCGCAGATAAAAATTGAAAACATATTGCAATAATAAGCTATAGGAATTTTTCTATCACTTCTCATTCAGAAGTTTTGAATTCAGAAACGATGTCGGGACGTCCCGACATCGTTGTTATACATCGATAAAAATCTTTAACAGATAAAAAGAACCCTTCTGCCTTTTTCATATAAATTTTATCTGTAGCCATTAATGACCGTTCGTGCCTTTACTCAAAAATTTATTTACACTTTAGAAAATATTAATACTGTCTAGAGAAATTCAAATTCTTTGATGGTAAATTTTAGCTTCAAGGCTTTGACACTATTCGTTACCGTAATTTCCTTAATTAAATAGTTTTAGATAAAAGAAAAGTCTGTGATAAAATATATCAATGAGCGTAAACAAAAAATTTCTTGATAAATTGTTGTCTGGATTATCAGATAAAAATTTAAGGTTTGAAGATCTAAGAAAACTGTTAATAGATTTTGGCTTTAAGGAGAGAATAAAGGGAAGTCATCATATATTTTTAGGGAAGAAATTGAGGAAATAATAAATTTGCAACCGTTGATTGATGGAAAAGCAAAACCCTATCAAGTAAAACAAGTGAGAAGTTTGATATTAAAATATAAGCTTCACAAGGGGGTAAAAGATGTATAGGTATGAAATAATAATCTATTGGTCTGAGGAAGATGAGGCTTTCATAGCTGAAGTGCCAGAACTTCCAGGATGCATGGCTGATGGCAAAACCTATGAAGAAGCAGTTAATAATGTTAAGGTAGTAATTGAGGAATGGATAGAAACTGCAAAATCTTTAGGCAGAGAAATCCCTCAACCAAAGGGTAAATTAGCATTTGCTTAATATACTAAAGATTCGATAAGACGTATTAGTTGTGAAAATTTTCAATAAAACTGACCTCCCTTAATATTAAATAATTTCTAAAAAAGAGAAAAGGTGATCAGAATAAAGGATTGAGTGATAAATTTCAAATTAAGCTATTTATTTTCAGATTTTTTTACTAATAAAAATAAATAACAATTTTAAGTCCTTTATGATTCCAATACAATTCTATGGAACCGCATCATTTAAACCTTGAAATTTTTAAAAATTTATAATTAAATCAGTTTTGGTAATTTTTGGCTGAATAGGAAATTAATAAACATTAGTAATTTAAAAGATCTTTCTAAATTCTTCTAATTTTTATTAAAATTTTGAGACCCTATAATTTTACTGTTTTAAATAATAATTTTTATTAATATTTTAAATTTTGAAATTTCTAAAGCTATTCAAAAAATTTCTCTGGAAATTTTTTGAACTTAGCAATGTTATTTTATTTTTAATTTAAATAAATATAATCTAATTAATTAAAATATTGTTTAAATATATATATTCCTTTTTTCTTTTTTTCTTAAATTTTTTGTGTTTTTAATTTTAGCAATGTTATTTTTTTTCTGGTTATATCATGAAAAAATCCATAAATATCAATGACTTTACAATAAAAATCAATCAAAAACAGGACAACTTATAAAAAATAGGACAAATCTTTATAAAAGTCAGGACACTTTTAATAAAAATCAGGACATTTCATTCAAAAATCAGGAAAAATCCAAAAGCTCTTTACTTTGGAGTTATGTAATCTGAAATTAAAAGTTCTACTTTCTTACTTTTTAATTCAATAAATCATCTGACACTTTAATTTTCTAAGTTTAAAAAAACAATTTCAATCTCTCTATCCCCATCTACTTAAATAATTTTCAATTTCATGAGGATTTTTATTTTTTAATAAAAACAACAGGGAGGTTTAAAATGAAAGAAACAAAAAGTATTGAATCTGGAGAGAGAATTCTGAATGAAAGAAATGAGGAACAAGAAAAAATCACCGAGAAGGATTCTTATGAAGATTATGTAGATTTGGACGATCTCTTTTCGGATGTCTCTATTCATGATAATGTTAAAAATAGTGAGCAATTAAGTGAACCTGAAAACACAAAACAAAAACACGACAAAGTTTATAAAAGAGAGAATTTGGAACAACCTGAAACAAAAGAGAGGGAAAAGGCATCAGCTGATTCTATAGAGGAAATCTGTATAGAGAGTAACATTAATAAATATCTCGTCTACAATAAAGTAGACTGGAAACACATACAATTTTGGTTTGGCTTAATGAAATTGTTTAGCACTCAAAGACAACAGACAATAACTTTCAGCTGTAGAAAAATTATCTCGCTACTAAGATGGGGGAAAGATAAAAGCTCATACAAGAAAATTGAAGACTCAATAAATTTTTTTGCAAAAGAGATAGAGTTCAAAAATTATTGCTTCTGGTCTGAAAAGGATAAAAAGAAAAAGAAAATAAAAAGTATCAAGTTCAGGCCAATTGATATAGTTAGAGAAAAAAATTACTTCCACTTAAAACTACATCCTTACCTATACAAAAACCTCAAGTCGGGAATTGTGGTTTGGAAAAAAATCAATTGGAATCAGCCAAAAATAATATGGAAATTCCTATTTGTTCTTGACACGATAATGATACCCTATCATAAAAGGGTTAAAAATCAGATTCTTTCAATCAAGAACATTGATTTAAACAAATACTTCACAAAAAGTGAAATAATGGGAATAAAGAGATACTATAAATATTTTAAAGAAAATCTATCTGGAACATATTACGAAATTTTAGATTTAAAAATAAACAGAGAAAAGCTCTCTTTGGAAGTTTACACTAACTTTTATACTCAAAAGACAGACTATTATGTTGAAAAATATGGGGACTTAATTGATACAACAGAGAAGCTTATTGCATGTTTTTTCACGAACAAGAAAAAAAATCCCTCCCTTGAGAGAAAATTAAGCCAAAAGGATGTTAAATATCTTATGTCATTCCTTAATAAAAATGGTTTAGCAAGAACCACGTTTCTAATATACTACATTTCTCAGGAGATAGAAACAGCAGTCTTAAAAGATTTTGGGAAATTTAGTCTGATAAAACTATTCAAGAGGTTTAAGTCATCAGCTATGAGAATGTTTTTGCAATATGATGGTAAGAAAATAGAGAAAAAAGGGTTCAATGTAAATGAATACGGTATGATTTTTGCAGAATTTTTTGTAAAAAAGAGGAAATTCCCAGAGATTGTTGAGAAAATTTTCAAGAAATGATCAATCTAATTCGGATGAATCTGATTTGCTCAAAATACGAACATAATAAATCACCTAAGGAAAGAAATGCTAAAGGTGCAGGCAATAAATCTCGCCATCAAAATACCTTGAAATGGATATGAGGGGAGTTTGAAGTTGGAAAAATAATAATTTTATGAATGATAGCATATGCTATGGAATCAATTTTTTAATGCTACCTAATCCTACAAAATTGACAGATCTGAACTTTCCATACTTTTTTGGGGCTTCATGAAAGTAAATCAATTTTCATGAAAAGGTAGTGGCAATTATTGTGAGATTTTTTAAATGAGTTTATTTGCAGGAAGAAATAATTGATAAAACTGATAAGGTTTTGTCTTTCATTATTTAAAAAAGAAAATTCAAAATTTTCAACTTTTTATTAAAAATTTTCTATGTTTTTTATTTTTTTATTGTAAGGAGAAAATTTAGTGAAAAATTTATTTGGGTATAATTTAATCGAAAATAAAAATAGAAGGAGGTTTAGAATGGATTTAAAAATTCCAGTTTTTAGACAGTTTACTGATTTAGAAGAACTCAAAAGATACATACCACCGGGATTTAATCGTTCAACAGTGGTAGTTAAAGAGATTCTCGATAATGCCTGCGATGAGGCTGAAAAAAAAGATTACACAGTTGAAATTAGTTTAAAATATAACATTTTCATCGTTAAAAACAAGGGCATCTTTACAAAAGAACAAATCAAAGTTGTTTCCGATTTCTCAGAGAGAATTACAAGCAAGTATCTAAAGAAATCTTATCAAAGAGGGGCAATTGGACAGGGGCTTATGATTGCTATAATGCTCTCTGATATAGATAACCATCCAGTGGTAATTAACTCTAATCAAAAACAGTTCAAGATTGAGTTAATAAGTAGAGAAGCCTCATCATCAAATGGGGTACTTAAAATCTATTGTTCCGAACTTCCAAACCAATATCTTGAAGAGGTAGAATTTGTTATCCCCCTATTTTTTGAAAATGATATAGAATTAGAAAAAACCCATGAATATATTAGGAATTATATCAGAACAAACCCACATATTAAGTTCACTTTTAACGGTAATGTTTATGAGAGAGCCGAACTTAAAAAGCCATTAAAGTACGATATTGCCTCTTATACAGATAAAGAGCTTGAGAAGTTAATAAGACTTTATCTTGAGCAGGGATATAAACACAGAGAAATATCAGAACTGTTTGACATAAAAAACTCAAAAATTCAGAAAATCAATCAAGACAGATTTTCCGAATTTTATGAATTTTTGAAAAAAGTTGCAAAACCGATTAAAGCATTCTTTTACGGTAAAAATGCGATTGCTCAAAGAATTGAGGTTCTTAGTTACAAAAAATTTTCACTTTCAAATAACGAAACCATTGAAATAATTGCAAGTAGAGAGCTTAAAGACAATATTTTATGTGTTAATGGAAGCACAGTTGATTCAATATCTTTTTCCTCAGACAAGGATGGTTATGTTGTCAATCTAACATCCTTGCTTAATGAGCTTCAGAAAAAGAAGTCAATTAAATGCCTTTTTATATATCACTCTCCGAACATTCGTTATGCTGATAAAAATAAAGAAAGAGTAAAAATACCATACAAAATTTCAAGACACATTAAAAACTTTTACAAAAATATCTCCATAAAATCAGCTGCCGGTGAAAAGGACTGGATTCTAATTAAAGAAGACTGTCAAAAAATAGCTGAAAAAAAGAATATCACAAAAGAAAACATTTTAAAAAAATATGGAAAATCAATGAAACCCTGGAGATATGTTTTTCTTCTGCTTTGCAAAAAGATAATTGATGAATTGAATTCAAAATATGGTGCTGTTACTATAAGACAGGTTTACTACCAGCTTGTAAGTAAAGGATTAATAAGCAATGCAGAGAACAGTTATTCAAATTTAGTGGCTCAGCTTACCGATGCAAGAGAGATGGGGATAATTGATTATTTCGCATTTGAAGATCGTTCAAGATATCTTTTAAAGCCAAAAACTATCTCAATAAAAACAAATCCAAAAGATATAGTTAAAGATGCCGTAATATCTTCACTTAAGCCACCAGAGATTGATATATGGGAAAATCAAGACTACCACTTAGAGCTTTGGATTGAAAAAGATGCTTTACTTAAGCTTTTCAAAAAAATTGCAGATAAGCATCAACTTAATCTCTATCCAAGCAGGGGATACTCTTCCCTTACCAAGATTCATGAAGCAAAAGAGAGATTTAAAGAACAGATAAGAAAAGGCAAAGAATGCATTATTCTCTACTTTGGGGACCTTGACCCTTCAGGATGGAATATTTACGAAGTTATACAGAAAAAGTTTTCAGATTTACCCGTAACAATTGAAAGAATAGCAGTAAATCCAGACCAGACAGAAGGGCTTATACCCATGCCTTTAAAAGAAAAAGACACGAGAATAAAGGGATTTCTGGAAGAACTTAAACTTACAGAATGCTACGAACTTGATGCCCTTGAACCAGAGCTAATTTTATCTTTAGCTGAAAAAGCAATAGATAAATATTTTGATAAAAACTTAATTCCTGATGCTTCCGAGTGGTTCAAAAAGTATCAAGAAATAAATGAAAAAATAATAAAACTTGTAAATGAGATTGAAGCATGACATTTTTATCTTTTGAAATTTTATAAAGTTAGTTTAAAAAGTATGTCAAGCCATTTTCAGAATATAAAAATGCAGCGGCGCCGCTGCATTTTTATATTAATAAATATGACCTAAACACTTACAAATCTCTTTTTTATGAAATTTTTATTTTTTTACTAAATTGAAATATTAAAATTTCTTGCGTTTTAACCATCTTTTAAGTATAATTATAATTATACTAAACAGGATTATACTATGGGAGAATTGAAATTTATCAACAGAAAAAATGAATTAGAATCACTTAACAGATTATACTCTAAAGAAGGCTTTCAGTTCGTTCCCATATATGGAAGAAGAAGAGTTGGCAAAACAAGGTTAATTCAGGAGTTTATCAGAGATAAACCCGCCATATATTATCTTGCCGATGCAGTTTCAGAGAGAGAACAACTTAAAAACTTAGGCAAAGAAGTCGGAATTTTTTTCAGAGACCAGATACTCACTGAGGCTGGGTTTAAAGATTGGTATCAGCTTTTTAGATATTTGAAAGATAAATCAAAGGATAGATTAATACTGGTAATAGATGAATTTCCTTATCTTATTAACTCTAATCCTGCCATATCATCAATATTTCAAAAGGGTATAGACCAATATCTAAATGACTCTCAGATATTTTTAATTCTTATGGGTTCAAGTGTTGGTATGATGGAAAAGGAAGTCCTCCATTATAAAGCACCTCTTTATGGAAGAAGAACCGCTTCCTTGGAAATCAAGGAAATGAACATATCAGCCCTTTTTGAACTTTTTCCAAACAGAAAAATCTCTGATATAGTAAAAATTTATTCTGTCTTTGGAACAATTCCCGCATATCTTGAAAAAATTGATACTAAAAAAGACATATTTTCAAACATAGAAGACCTTGTTTTAGATAAGAGCACATTCTTATACAACGAAGTAGAGTTCATCGTAAGAGAGGAATTAAGAGAGCCAAGAAACTACTTTGTAATTTTGAAGGCAATAGCACAGGGAAAACATAAACTTTCAGAGATTATAAATGAGACAGGCTTTGAAAAAAGCATGGTTTCAAGATACCTTGACATACTTAAATCACTAAGATATGTTAAGAAAGAAATTCCAGTGACAGAGAAAAACCCTGAGAAGAGTAAATTAGGTTTGTATCGTATTTTTGATAGATATTTTAACTTTTGGTTTAAATTCATATTTCCACACAGAAGATGGATAGAGATTGGAAGAGGAGATGTCTTATTGAATTACATAAAAGAACAGTTTGAGCATCATGTATCCTCTGTTTTCGAAGATGCCTGCATAGAAATATGCGAAATATTAATGCAGAATGGACTGGTAAAGTTTAACCATATTGGCAAGTGGTGGACAAAAGACAGTGAAATAGACATAGTTGCATTAGATGATGAAACAAAGACGGTTTATTTTGGCGAATGTAAGTGGAGCAACAAAAAAGTAGGCGAAAACATTTATCACGAGCTTGTTGAAAAATCAAAAAGTATCCTCTACTATGGTAAAAGGCAGAAAAACAAATACATTTTATTCAGCCAAAATGGATTTACTGATAGGGTCAAAGATTTGGCAAAGAAGGATGGTGTAATTTTAATAGACTGTAGCGATTCCTCTACTTTATCTTTAGGGTAAACTTTCATTAAAAATCCTTAATTTTCTAAAATTTTTAATTATAATTCAATATGTTATATCAAACTTTTTCGCAACAATGAAAATTTCCTGCATACGATTAAAATTAAATTTTATACATTCAATAACTTAATTTCTATTTATTTAAAAAATGAGCAAAGACTGGCTTAATGATTTATGGTAGATGCTGCTGCGCCGCAGCATCTACGTTGGAAGGATTTCTATAAAAATAATACTAAAAAAATAAAAAAGATTATCTATTACTTCATTTTCAATTTTATTAAAACAATCATGAGAAATTCTATCGCCTGTTATATGAAAACAGAGAAAACGTTCTTTTATCAAAAAAATTATCACTTAACATAATCAAATTTTTTTAAAACCTAAAAAAAATAATTTTCAGTCCAACTTTTAGAGAGATTTTTATTTTTTATATGAGATGGATAATTCACAAGAAAGGAAATATAACGTTAAGTGGAATATAAAAAGAAATGAATCAGAGGGGACTGAGAGTACTCTAAGGTTACTGAAGATTTCTGAGGTTTCTAAGATTCTTGGGATATCAAAAAGAACAGTTTATAACTATGTGAAAGAAGGAAAGCTTCCCTGTGTAAAGCTTTCAAATAGGGCATTGAGGTTTAGAGAGACAGATTTAATGAAGCTTATCTCTGAAAGAACAATCACCTATGAGCCAAATGAAAAAACAGATTTGATAGCTAAAAGAGTGCTTGAAAAAATCTTAAAGAGGGGGTAAATTATGTTAAGGACAAAGGTCTTTGACAATGGAAACCCTGTATTTAAGCCATAGTTAGGAGGTAACTATGGGCTTATACAGGAGAGGAAAATTTTATTGGGCTTCTCTAACTCACAACGGCGAACAGATTAGATTTTCTACAAAGTGCAGAGATAAAAAGGAAGCTGAGGCTGTTTATGCCAAGATCCTTCTTGAGCTTAAAATTGGCAATGTAGCAGTAATCCAACCAGAGAAAAAGGAAAAGATAACATTCAATCAGTTTTTTGTTGAGCAGTATCTGCCTTTCTGTAAAAAACAAAGTTCATATAATACAAAACGATACTCACTAAGTATGATTCCCGAATGGTTTAAGTCAACTCCTTTGATGGATTTCAATACGAGACACATTGATTTGTTTGTTAGCGAACTTGCAACAACAAGAAAACCAGCTACTGTTAACAAACTCCTTCACATTGTGAAGCACGCATTTAGAAAGGCTCTTGATTGGGAACTGATAGATGAGGCTACCTTTAAGAAGATTGACAAGGTTAAACCTCTTAAAGGAGAGACAAAGAGGCTTAAATACCTTAACCAAGAGGAAATACAAAGGCTTTTATCACACTGTGATAATTATCTTTATCCAATCGTTTTTACCGCACTTAATACAGGAATGCGGAGAGGAGAGATACTTAATCTTAAATGGGAGAACATTGACCTGCAAAATGGACTCATACTTCTTGAAAAAACCAAAAACGGTGAGAGAAGAGAGATACCTATGAATGAGAGCTTAAAGACACTGTTTAGACAACTTTACACACAAAGAAGGCTTGACACTGATTACGTATTCATCAATCCAAAAACAGGAACGAGACTTACCGAGTTTAAGAGAAGTTTTGCCACTGCACTTAAGAAAGCTGGCATAAGGGATTTTACTTTTCACGATTTAAGACATACTTTTGCAAGTCAGCTTGTGATGGCAGGAGTTGACCTGAGAACCGTTCAGGAGCTACTTGGACACAAGACAATTACAATGACCCTTAGATATGCTCATCTTTCAGAAGCTCATAAAAGAGAAGCTGTAAGGGCATTAGAAAACAAACTTTATCACAATTTTATCACAATTTCATCAGAGGCGAAATAGGAAGGCTAAAAAATCCTTAAAAATCAATAGGCGCGGAGGGGATCGAACCCACGACCTCTTCCGCGTCAAGGAAGCGCTCTCCCACTGAGCTACGCGCCTTTTAGTTTTTAATGTTGAATTATATATTTTTTAGTTATTCGTTGTCAATTATTAGCGAGTTATAGTTAATTTACGAAGAGAAAGTAAATTGTTTTATAAAACTTTTTGATTTTATTAATGCCCCCTGCAGGAATCGAACCTGCGACACCAGGTTTAGGAAACCTGTGCTCTATCCTACTGAGCTAAGGGGGCTTAAGAAAATTATAGCAAAAAACAAATAAAGTTTCCAAAATTAACGAACTGATAACGTCAGACCTCAAAATAAAAATTTTGCTTGACTTTTAATTTTTTGTTATGATGATATTATTCGTCTTCAGGAGGTTGATGTGAAAAAATTATTTCTAAAATACGGAGAAACTATTCTATCATTCTATGTTATTTTTGGTCTGCTTGGTAGCATTATTCTCGCTTTCAATGCAGGACAGGTCAGCTTTATTAAAACAAATAATATTTTACAGGCTTTCTTTGCTATCTTTTTAATTTCCTCAGGTGCAGTATTTGTACTTTCATTTGTTATCTATCTTTTTATAGATATTCGTGAAAAAATAAAAGATTTAACTGAAAAAAGACAGTAGTCCCTATTTTTCGCTTGACAAATTGAGTTATATCAAAGTAAATAATCAGAATATAATTTAAAAATGGAGGGGAAATGAGTTTAGAAAATTACAGGTTTCACAAAGAGCATACGTGGGTTAAATTGTCAGGTAAAAGTAAGAAAGTAAAGGTAGGAATAACTGACTATGCACAGGAATCTCTTGGAGACATAATCTACATTGAACTTCCTGAGGTAGATTCTCATGTAGACGCAGACACAGAACTCGCAGAAATTGAATCAACAAAAACCTCCTCACCTGTAATCGCTCCGGTAAGCGGTATAGTTGTCCAGATTAATGAAGAACTTGTAGACCATCCTGAAATTATCAATGAAGACCCATATGGAAAGGGATGGATTGCTGTTATTGAAATGGATAATTCAGATGAACTTGAAGATTTAATGGACCAAGAGGAATACGAATCCTATCTTGAAGAAGAGAAATGAAAAATATTGTTGTCATTGGAGGAGGTCCGGCAGGTTATGTATCTGCATTGACAGCAAGAAGAGTTGGTGCCAATGTTACTCTAATTGAAAGGGATGAACTTGGTGGAACTTGTTTGAATAGAGGGTGCATACCAACAAAAACA
This sequence comes from Thermodesulfovibrio sp. TK500a, assembly GCF_055381765.1. Lineage (NCBI taxonomy): Bacteria > Pseudomonadati > Nitrospirota > Thermodesulfovibrionia > Thermodesulfovibrionales > Thermodesulfovibrionaceae > Thermodesulfovibrio > Thermodesulfovibrio sp. TK500a. Next base: position 1,939,941 of record NZ_AP041606.1, on the reverse strand, counting down.
ATAATACACTCTTTAGAAATCTTTGATAAGTCAAAAAATTTAAAATTCGATTCTAAAAAATTTCTAAATGATGAATCTGTTAATATTCAGGCTTTGATGGAAAAAAAAGATAGTGTAGTAGAAACACAAAGAAAAGGGCTCGCTATGCTTCTAAAAACTTCGGGTATCAGAATAATCAAAGATGATGCGGAATTATTAGACTCCAAGAGGATTCGATTAAAGCAAACATCAGAGATAATATCAGCAGATAGGGTTATTATAGCTACCGGTTCAAGACCTGCCGAAATTCCTACACTCAGATTTGATGGTAGCCGAATTATATCAAGCGATGATGTATGGAAAATCAAAGAAATTCCGAAGTCTATAGCAATTCTTGGTGCTGGTGCAATAGGGGTTGAGTTTGCATGGATTTTTAGTCTTTTAGGAAGCAAGGTAACCTTAATTGAGCTAATGCCAAGAATTTTGCCTATGGAAGACGAAGAAATATCCGTAGCTCTTGAAAGATTATTCAAAAAAAGAAAAATTGATTTTCATACGGATGTAAAAATTGAAGATTTGAAAAAAAATGATGAAGGGCTTGAAATTCTTCTTTCAAATGGGAAAAAGATAGTGTCCTCTCTTCTTCTTGTTGCAGTAGGAAGAGCTTACAATACAGAATTAACTAAAAATCTTGAATTAAAGTTTGGGAAAAAGGGAGAGGTTGTTGTTGATGACTATTTAAGGACTAATATAGAGGACATTTATGCAGTCGGTGATATAAATGGCAAATGGCTTCTTGCTCATGTGGCATACAAGGAGGGAGAAATAGCGGCAAAGAATGCTACGGGCAGCAATATCGTTATGGACTACAGCGTCATTCCATCAACAATTTTTACTGTCTCAGAAGTGGCTTCTGTAGGACTTAAAGAAAAAGAAGCTTCTGAAAAAGGGTTTAAGATAAAAAAAGGAATTTTTCCTTTCAGAGCTATTGGGAAAGCCCATGCAATTGGTGAGATTGATGGTTTTGTAAAAGTAATTACCGATTCAGCTACAGATACCATAATAGGCGCGCATATAATCGGACCGAAGGCTTCCGAGATAATTCATGAGCTTTCTCTGGCTGTAAAATTAAAGGTAAAAGCAAAAGAACTTAAGGAATTAATTCATTCCCACCCTACTCTGTCTGAGTGCATTGCCGAGGCAGTTGCTGACATTTACGGAGAGGCAATTCACAAATTAGACCGATAAGAAGAAATGCCTGACATAGTTAAAGTACTCTTAATCTTCATTTTCATACTTTTTCTTTTAAGCAGAAAAATATATATAGGCTATGCATTAATTTTTAGTTCTCTCTTGTTTCTTGTTTTTTATTCGATTGATTTTTACAAATTGCCATCAGTTATTTTCAATGGATTGACATCTAAGGTATCTCTAAATCTTTTTTTATCTCTTACCCTTATTAAATCCTTTGAATACGCCTTAAAACAAACTGGCCTTATGAGTAAGATGACAGAACTCTCACAAGTCATTTTTACGAATAAGAAAATTTCTATAATATCCATGCCTTTGATAATTGGAATGTTACCATCTCTTGGAGGAGCATATCTTTCTGCGCCAATGGTAGAATCTTCAACAAAGAACACCAATATGACAGCCGATGAAAAGGCTTTTGTAAACTATTGGTATAGACATCCATGGGAGCTTATCTTGCCACTATATCCAGGTATCGTTTTAGCATCTGCTATATCTGGCGTTTCTTTAAGAGATTTAATTATCTATAACCTTCCTATAGCTATAATTTTCGTCATCTTTGGATTTATTATAAGCATGAGGAATGTAAAAAACGAAGACAGTCAAGATAAAAAGGATATTTTCAAGAATATTTACAGTTTTATTCCCATTTGTCTCGTGCTCGTTCCCGTAGTTATTTTCAAGATAGACCTTTATATCTCACTTTTTTTAAATATTTTATTTCTCTGCCTTTGGTTCAAGGTCAAGATGAAAAAACTATTTGAAATAATTCGATATGGCTTCACCCTTGATGTTGTATTACTTGTGGTCGGTGTAATAATCTTTGAGGAAATGCTTAAATTTTCTGGTGCTGTAGATGCAGTTGCCTCTGAAATAACTCATTTAGGAATAGAGCCCATCTATGTTTTTATTTTTTTACCCCTTTTTGTTGGATTGATAACTGGAGTTAGCGTTGGATTTGTTGGCAGCACATTTCCACTTTTGCTTCATCTTAAGGAAACCTTCCCATATGAAATATCTCTTGCCTTTGTAGCTGGATACACAGGAGTAATGATTTCTCCTCTTCATCTATGTTTAATTCTTACCAGAAACTACTTTAAAGCTGATATGAAAGGAATTTACAGAAAGGTTATTCCAGGAACTTTTGTAATGTTATTTTCGGCATTGATTGAATTTGCAATTTTAAGATATTATAGTTAAACTTTTCTGAAAGGAGGTCTAAGTAATGGGAGAAATTATTGACATTATAGCAAGAGAGGTTCTTGACTCAAGAGGAAACCCAACAATACAGGTAGAAGTTCTTCTTGAGTCTGGCATAACAGGAATTGCCACTGTTCCATCGGGTGCATCAACAGGAACAAGAGAAGCATTGGAGTTAAGGGATGGAGACAAAAAAAGATACATGGGCAAAGGAGTTACCAAAGCAATAGAAAATGTTATCAATGAAATAGCACCAGAGATTGTGGGCATGGAATCTTCTGAGCAAGAAGCAATTGATAAGTTGATGATAGAGCTTGACGGTACAGAGAACAAAAGTAAGCTTGGTGCAAATGCTATCTTAGCTGTATCAATGGCTGTTTGTAAAGCATCTGCAGAAGAGTGCGGGCTTCCCCTTTACAGATACATTGGAGGAACTCACGCAAAAGTGCTTCCTGTTCCCATGATGAATGTAATAAACGGAGGCGTTCATGCAGACAACAATCTTGACATACAGGAGTTTATGATTGTTCCTACAGGATTTACCTGCTTTTCAGAAGCCCTAAGAGCTTCTGTTGAAGTTTTTCATACTTTGAAAGGTATTCTAAAGAAAAAGGGACTTAATACTTCTGTTGGTGATGAAGGAGGTTTTGCTCCTATGCTCAAAAATAACGAAGAGGCAATAAAGTTAATAATCGAATCAATAAAGAAAGCCAATTATGCTCCTGGCAAAGATTTTCACATTGCCATTGATTCAGCTGCTTCAGAGTTTTATAAGGAAAGAGTTTACTCAATAGATGGTAAGGAGATGAACTCAGAGGAACTTGTAAGTTATTACGAATCTCTTGTTGAGAAATATCCTATTATTTCTATAGAAGATGGAATGTCCGAAGCAGACTGGGAGGGATGGGAATTACTTACAAAAAGACTGGGGAAAAAAATTCAGTTAGTTGCTGATGACCTCGTTGTGACCAATCCATCTATTATAAAAGAAGCTATGAACCGTTCCATAGCTAATTCTATTCTCATAAAGCTCAATCAGATTGGAACAGTATCAGAAACCCTTGAGGCAATAGAAATAACAAAGAATAACAAGTATACCGCTGTAATATCGCATCGGTCAGGAGAAACAGAAGATACTATGATAGCAGACCTTGCTGTAGCATGCAATACGGGCTTCATAAAAACTGGTTCACTTTCAAGAGGTGAAAGAATAGCTAAATACAACAGGCTTCTTCAGATAGAAGAAGAACTTGCTGATACCGCTGTCTATAGAGGAATTTCCGCTTTTTATAATTTAGGATTTTAAATATGCGAAGAAATGTCCTCAAAGAGCAGCTTATTAAAGAGCAAAAACGAAAAAGCTTAACCTTTTTGCTCATATTTGTAAGCATAATTCTATTCCTTGGCTATAGCTTCTTCTTTGGGGACATGGGATATTTAAAATACAGACAGCTTAAGAAAAATGAGCAGAGACTCCTAACAGAGATTAATTCAATTTCTAATGAAAACAACTCTCTGAAAAAAGAAATCGACTTGTTAAAAAAAGACCCGGCATACTTTGAAAAATGTGCCAGAGAAAAGTTTGGCCTTGTAAAGCCAGGAGAGATGATTTTTCAGTTTAAAAGCGAAGACAAATGAGTATTAATATCGCAGTACTCTGGCACATGCATCAACCCTACTATTATGACCCTTTGAAGGGCAAATTCATGCTTCCATGGGTTAGGCTTCATGCTACAAAAGATTATCTTGATATGCTTTTAATTCTAAAAAACTTTCCAAAAGTTAAGGTTACCTTTAACGTAGTACCTTCTCTTCTAAAGCAATTAATGGATTATGAAAGGGGAATAACAGACATTTTCTTTGAATACAGTCTTATTAAAGCTGAGGATTTAAGCCTTGAACAGAAAATTTTCATAATTGAAAACTTTTTCCTTGCCAACTGGGATACCATGGTAAAACCTTTTCGTAGATACGCCGAACTGCTTGAAAAAAGGGGTAAAAGTTATGGAAATTTAGAAAAAATAGCCAAAAAATTTACCCCTCAGGATATACGAGACCTGCAAGTTCTATTTAATCTCACCTGGATTGACCCCCTGCACCGAAACGAAGACCCTGTTCTGATTGAAATAATAAAAAAAGGACGAAATTTTTCAGAGGAAGAAAAGAGTTATATTCTTGATAAACATCTCAATCTAATGAGAAAAATCATACCCACTTACAGAGAAATGTTTAACTCAGGCCAGATAGAACTTTCGGTAACACCATTTTATCATCCTATTTTACCGCTTCTCTGTGATAACTACAAAGCAAAAGAATGCATGCCCTGGGTCACACTTCCAGAGAATAACTTCAGAGCACCTGAAGATGCAGAAACACAGATTAAGAAAGCCATTGATTTTTTTGAAGAAACCTTTGGCTCAAAACCGAAGGGAATGTGGCCATCAGAGGGGTCTGTGAGTGAGGAGGTTATAAGGCTAATTAATAAGGCAGGAATAAAATGGATTGCTACTGATGAAGAAATACTTGAAAAATCTTTAGGTGTTAAGATAAGACATGCTGGGAACTTAATAGCTCCTGACTTACTCTATAGGACTTACAATTTCGAGGGAGTTGATATTTTTTTCAGAGACCACGTTCTCTCTGACCTAATAGGTTTTGTCTACTCTCGTTGGGATGCTAAAAAGGCTGTAGATGATTTTATTGGAAAAATTAAAAAATCCCCTCCTAATTCAATTGTTTCTGTAATACTCGATGGAGAGAACGCTTGGGAGTATTATGAAAATGACGGCTTCGATTTTTTGAATGCCCTCTATGAAAAACTACAAAATGACAAAGAACTGACCACAGTAACATTCTCCGAATACCTATCAGTTAACAATGAGAGAAAATCATTAAGTAAAGTTTTTCCGGGCTCGTGGATAAATGCGAATTTTTCAATATGGATAGGACATGAAGAGGATAATCTTTCTTGGGACTATCTCTACAAAACAAGACAGGAACTTATAAAATTCAGACAAGAAAACCCCCAAGTAAATTTATCAGAAGCGTGGGAAGAAATTTACATTGCCGAAGGAAGCGACTGGAACTGGTGGTATGGGGATGAGCATTATACAGACACAAAAGACGTGTTTGACGAGATTTACAGACATCATCTAATGAGCGTATATCTTAAAATCGGAAAAGAACCTCCAGACTTTCTACATATTCCAATCAGCAAAGCTATGAGAGAAATCAAACCTGAACTTGAACCAAAAGGTTTTATATATCCAAAAATAGACGGTAAAGTAACAGGATACTTTGAATGGCTCGAAGCAGGAAAATTCAATTTAGAGAGACTCGGAGGAAGCATGCACCGGTCAGAAAGTCTCTTCAGCTATCTGTATTACGGATTTAACAGAAAAAGCCTGTTTATAAGATTAGACCCCAGATATCCTTTGAAAGAAATAGAAGAGCTTAAAATTAACATTGTAATCTTTGAGCCTCGAAGCATAAAAATTACATACGACGACTTTAAAAAAAGGTTAGCTTCAGTAATGATAAGGGACGGAGAAAATTGGATAAAAAAGGATGAGATAGATACTGTAGCCTATGAGGAAATTGTCGAAATTGAATTACCCTTTGACATAATAGAAATCAAACAAGAAGAGAACATTTGTTTCCTGATAGAGATATTAAAAAATAGCTACATAGTTGAAAAAATACCCTTTACAGGCTTCATAAAAGTTCATGTTCCTACCCCTGACTTCGATAAACTAATGTGGCTTTAAGAGTTTAAGGCATTAGGTTGACTTAGTGACAACAGATTTTGTTAAACTTCTTTAATTACAAATAAAAGGAGAAAAAAGATGAAAAGTTTTAATTTTTTTATATTTGCTATCTCTGCTTTCTTATTTATTTCGGGTTGTAATATTTCTCCAAATCCTTGCGGAAATGTAAAAGAGGAATCAATTAAAGAACAACTCAAAGTTGATTTCGAAAAAATTGTTGAAAAAAACGAGATAAAAGATACAAATCTCTGTCAAATCGTAATACTGAGAGGTGGTAGTTATAACATATTTTATGCCTTTCCGGATGGTAAAACTTTTATATTTGGTGATATTTATAGAAATGGTGAATTCTTGGCTAAAACAACTCTAAATAGGCTTCAACAAGAAGTATTTAAAAACCTAAAAGACGAGCTCAACAAAGTGGTAGCTTTCTCATATAAGCCAGAAGGAGCAGATAAATACGTTTACATGATTACAGACCCAGACTGTCCATTCTGCGAACAGGCAAAAGAAGCTGTTAAGACATGGGCAGATAAGAGAAAAGTTGAGGTCAAGGTTATATTATTCCCACTTGAAAGGCTTCATCCACAGGCAAAAGAAAAATCTATAAAAGCTATTTGTTCAGGAATGGATTATAACGGCTACTTAAATTCAAAGTGGACAGGTCAGATATGTGAAGAGGGAAATAAGAAAATTGAAGCTTCTGTTACACTTATGCCAAAACTTCAGATAAACGGAACTCCTACATTCATATCGCAAAATGGAAAGAGAATGGTAGGTTTTTCTCCCGAAGGACTTGACAATATCATACAGTAAAAGCTTTTTCCTTAAGAAAATCATAGAAAAGTTGGTGCACAAAGGGCAAACTCCTCTTAGAGTTTCTTGCTATGTAAAAGACTCTTTTCATCTCGTAATTGTCAATCTTCACTGCTTTAAGTCTTTTGCATTCTATCTCATCTTTGATTGAATGTATGGAAAGAATTGAAATACCAACTCCTTTTTTTATTGCTTCTTTAATTGCGTCTGTGCTGCCAAGGGTGCAAACAATCCTTAAATTATCTAAATTGACACCAATCTTACTAAGCCATTTTTCCATCTCCTTTCTTGTTCCAGAACCTTCCTCTCGCATTATAAAAGGATACTCCGATAACTCTTTGGGGGAGATATAACTCTTCTTAAAGGGGTAAGGAGTTGCAATGACAAGTTCATCATTCATAAATGGCTCATATTTAATTCGAGGGTCTTTTATTGCAGTGCCTACAACTCCAATTAATATTTCTCCAGAGATAAGGCTTTCTATAACTGATTTAGAGTCCGAAATTAATATATGTAGAAAAATCTGAGGATATTTTTTATTAAACGTCGAAATAAGTTCTGGTAATATGTAAGTTCCTGGAATGCTGCTTGCTCCGATTGAAACACTGCCAGAGGGAACGGTTTTTATTTTCTGAATAGAGTCTTTTATCAGTTCAATTTTTTCAACAATTTCAAGGGCTTGTTCGTAGAGAATTTGAGCATCTTTTGTGGGAATTACAGTCTTACCGACTCTATCAAAGAGTTTTAGCTCTAACTCATTCTCAAGAGTCTTGATGTGTTCACTAATTGTTGGCTGGGTAAGATATAACTCCTTTCCTGCCTTTGAAAAACTCCGATTTTTAAATACTGCTATGAATATTTTTAACTGATGTATATCCATTGTTTAAGTATAGCAGAGTGAACATTTAAGTTCAATTCTTTAGGCTTCAATTGAGGTTTTATGCCTTCAGATTTATTAATTTTCGATTATAATATTATTATGCTTGCAATTAAAAAGTTTGAAGAAGAAATTAAGAAGGGACTGCCTCTAAATATATATTTATGCCACTCGTCAGATTTATTTTTTCTCTCGGAATTAAAAAAACTCTTACTGGATAACTTTCCACCTCTCTCAGTAGAAGTATACGAGACCCCTGAAGAAGTAGACAAAAAAATTACAATATCATCTATTTCTCTTTTTTCAGAAAAAAGAATTATCGTTGTCTACAATTTTGAAAAAATAAAAAAGCTTGAAAAACGAATTGAATGGCTTGAAGAGATTACAAATGCTAAATTTAAAAATGTAAGCATGCTCATTCTTTGTAATGCCTCTTCAAAAGATATTGCCGATGAGATTTCATATTTGAAAAAGAAAAAAAATGTAGCCATTTTCAATCTTGAGGTCTCTGAAAGAGAACTGGCCGAATGGATAGTTTATAAGTCTGAAAAATTACAAATAAAACTCAGTAGAAGTGCCATATACTACCTCATAGAAATAACAGGAGCACAGCCCGGTTTAATCTCCTCTGAGTTAGAAAAGATATCCCTTCTCATAGACAATTCAAATGTTGATATATCCGATATAAAAGAAATATTAACAGAAACGTTAGAGTATAAGGCCTTTGACCTTGTCGAAGCAATCAAAAAAAAGGACTTTTCTGTAGCCTTCAAGATAATCAACAATCTTCAGCCCTCAGACTATGACATGGTTTTAGGCGCTCTTAATTGGCATTTTAGCAATCGAATAGCCATGAATGAAAGGGCATACTCCCTTCTTTACTCTACAAATGTAGCATTACGACAAGGAAAGTCTTGTAGCTTAGAACTGCTTTTATATGAGCTTTTAAAAGATTAACTTTTTATCCTTTCAGCCCACCAGTTTGCTTTATTTATTATCTCATCTTCGTCGCAAAATTGATGCTTACCTTTAAGAATTATAGGAACTCCGTTGACAAAGACATCCTCTATGTCAGAAGACTTAGCAGAGTATATAATTGTCGAATATATGTCATAAATAGGTTGAAGATGCGGTTTGTTAAGTTTCATAACAACCAAATCTGCCCTCTTACCAGATTCAATACTCCCTCTTTCCTTATCAATTCCCAAAGCCTGAGCAGGCCATATAGTCAGCATTTTCATACATGTTTTTACGTTAAGCACCGTAGGGTCAGCAGTTATTCCCTTCTGTATCTTGGCAGCAATGGATATTTCTTCAAGAATATCAAGATTGTTGTTACTTGCCGCTCCATCAGTGCCCATGCCAACTCTCACTCCCTTTTTAACTAACCTTGCAATCGGAGCTATGCCGCTTGATAACTTTAGATTGCTTTCAATACAATGGGCAATCCCTATTTCTCTTTCAGCCATAATATCAATCTCTCTATCATTGAGCCATACAGCATGGGCAGCTGTTATTTTTCCTTCAAAAAATCCTATTTCATTCAGATATACTACGGGTCTTTTGCCGTTTTTCTTCATACAGTCCTCTACTTCCTGAAAAGTCTCACTTAGATGAATATGCACTGGAATATTGTTTTTCAAAGCAAGCTCTTTAGATTTAAGAAGAGTCTCCTTGCTACACGTGTAAATAGCATGGGGAGCTACAGCAGGTATTACTAATGGGTCGTTTTTATATTTTTCAGCAAAATCTTGTGCTTTTTTTAAATATTCATCGGCATTCTTGCCAGAAGGAGTGGGGAAATCAAGAATTCCCTGACCTATAACAGCTCCTATTCTAATTTTCTTCACAGCAGAGGCAATTGAATCAGTGAAAAAATACATATCATTGAATGTAGTAGTTCCGCTTTTTAACATCTCAAGACAGGCAAGACAGGTGCCGTCAAATACAAACTCTTGACTTAAGAATTTACTCTCTTTAGGCCAAATGTGTTCTGTAAGCCATACCTTAAGTGGAAGGTCATCGGCGATTCCCCTGAAAAGAACCATTGCCGCATGAGTATGGCTGTTTATAAAACCAGGCATTACCGCTGAATTTTCATCTCCATAGATGTGAACTGCCAAGTTTTTGTATTTATCCAAAATTTCGTTCCTTTTTCCAATTTCTCTAATAATACCCTTTTCAACTACAACCGCACCATTTTCTATAATCTCTTCCTTTTCATTCATGGTAATTATGTATCTTCCAATAATTATTGAAATATCCTGCATGTAAGCCTCCTGCCAATTGATTTTAAATATTATAGCCCAAGCCTATACTCCTTTCAAAGCAAAAGGCATTTGAAAATATGATTAAAATCATAATATTGCTTAAATCTTCTTTGATAAAATGAAAGCAAGAAATATTAAAAGCACTGGAGGATAAACATGGCTAAGAGAGCTATTATTAATATCGATGAAACAAAGTGTGATGGTTGCGGGCTTTGTGTTAATGCTTGTGCAGAGGGTGCAATAAAGATTGTTGAAGGCAAAGCAAAATTAGTGAACGAAATTTTCTGTGATGGACTCGGTGCTTGTTTAGGTAGCTGTCCCAAAGGAGCCATAACAATCATAGAGAGAGAGGCAAAGCCTTTTGATGAAGAAGCAGTCAAGTTACATTTAAGATTAATAAACCAAAGGGAACAAACTCAATGTGAATGTTTAGATTTCGCTCATAATCATAAGCTTAACAACTGGCCAATTCAGATGAAATTAGTCTCCGTTAATGCACCTTTTCTAAAAAATGCCGAACTTCTTGTAGCAGCTGACTGCACTGCCTTCTCATTCAAAAAGTTTCATGAAAAAATCCTCGGCAACAAAAAGCTTTTGATTGCCTGTCCGAAGCTTGACGATGCTGGTTTTTATTTAGAAAAGCTCGCAGAGATTTTCAGGCTAAATAACATTAGATATATTACTGTTTTAAGAATGACTGTTCCATGTTGTGGTGGTCTTAGCTGGATAGTAAAGGAGGCAATGAAAAAGGCTCAAGTAGAAATTCCATTAGAGGAAAAGATAATTGATATAGACGGAAATATGAAAGAATAAAATAAGTGTAAGACTTAAAGGTTTTTTTATTTGGTCAATCGCTCTCTTTTATTGTAAAATTTTATCTATGCTTTCTTATTTATTGAGGCGATTTTTTCTAATGATACCAATTCTGTTTGGTATTACCCTAATCTGTTTCTTAGTCATTAATCTTGCTCCTGGTTCGCCTGCTATGCTTCAAGAAGAGATGTCTCCTAAAGCCTCGCCTGAGGCAATGGAAGCTTTGAAAAAACTTTACGGACTTGACAGACCTATACATGAAAGATACTTCAACTGGCTAAAAATGGTTTTGACCTTAAATTTTGGTAAAAGCTTTGTTGATGGAAGAGATGTAAAAGAAAAGATTATAGATAGATTACCTGTAACAGTAACATTAAATCTTCTATCTCTTTTATTCATTTTCTCCGTCGCAATTCCAATAGGTGTCTATTCGGCACTAAAACCGGGAAGCGTATTTGATAGGGCTCTGACTGTTTTTGTATTTACAGGATTTTCAGTTCCTACTTTCTGGCTTGCGCTGCTTGGAATGATTATTTTTGGAGTCAATCTCGGCTGGCTTCCCATATCGGGTATTCAGAGTGTAGGGGCAGAAGCTTTACCTTTTCATGAAAGATTGCTGGATTGGTTTAAACATTTAATTTTACCTGTTGTAATTATGTCTTTTACAGGCCTTGCTGGCATGTCTCGCTACACCCGTTCGAGCATGCTCGAAGCTCTCAGACAAGAGTATGTGAGAACTGCAAGAGCAAAGGGCTTGCCGGAGAGAGCTGTGATACTTAAGCACGCTTTAAGGAATGCCCTCTTGCCTGTAGTCACTCTCCTTGGACTTGCTATACCAGGATTGATTGGAGGAAGCGTTATATTTGAAAGCATATTCTCAATCCCCGGAATGGGTCAGCTATTTTACGCTTCTGCCATGGCAAGAGATTATCCGACAATCATGGGAATTCTCCTAATTGGAGCTTTGCTAACCTTGCTTGGAAATCTTATTGCAGATATTGCCTACTTTTTTGTTGACCCAAGAATTAGGATTAAGAGAGATGTTTAGTATTACAGCCAAAAGAATCTCAAAAAATAAAGTAGCCATCTTGGCCGCCATATTCATAGCTGTCATATTCTTAACTGCTGTTTTAGCTCCTCTTATTGCTCCCTACGACCCATATCAAATCAACGTATATAAAGTTCTTGAACCTCCTTCGGCAGAGCATATCTTCGGAACTGACGAGCTTGGAAGGGATGTATTTTCAAGAATAGTATACGGAGCAAGAGTATCACTTAAAGTCGGATTTATAGCCATGGGCATAGCCATAATCATAGGCACAATCTTAGGCGCAATAGCAGGATACTACGGAGGATTTATCGATACACTGATTATGAGAACAGTAGATGTGATGTTGGCTTTTCCAACACTTTTTCTGATTCTTGCCACTGTAGCTGTTCTTGAACCAAGTGTATACATAATAATGGTAGTAATAGGCCTTACAGGGTGGATGGATGTGGCAAGACTTGTAAGAGCAGAGGTTTTATCCATAAAAGAAAGAGAGTTCATTTTAGCTGCCAGAGCCATTGGTGCCAGTTCTGGAAGAATTATATTTAAGCATATAATTCCTAATGCCATTTATCCTGTGATTGTAGCAGCCACATTTTCAGTGGGCGGTGCTATTTTAATAGAAAGTGGTCTGAGTTTTTTAGGCCTTGGAATTCAACCTCCTGAACCAAGCTGGGGAGGCATCTTAAGTGTAGGAAAAGACTACATAACCGTTGCTTGGTGGATGAGCTTTTTCCCTGGCATAGCAATTTTTCTCACTGTCCTATCATTTAATCTACTCGGAGAGGCCTTAAGAGATGCCTTTGACCCAAAACACTGGGCAGAAGACTGATTACGCTGGCTGGGCAGAGAGTTGAAAGGAAAATTGAGCTTCTTCTATTAATTCAAAAACAGGTGATTCAGTAAGGCTTCTTAAAAAGTTTATATGCGAAGTATGTCCTCCTCTCTCAAAGATAAAATGTCCTTGAAGAGGAAAGCCTGCAAGAGAGAGGTCTCCAACTGCATCGAGTATTTTATGCCTTACAAACTCGTCTTTAAATCTAAGACTTCCTCCCACAACCCCTCTTTCATCAAGCACTACTGCATTTTCAAGAGAGCCACCTCTTGCAAATCCATTTTTCATAAGATACTGTATGTCTTTCAAGAATCCGAATGTTCTTGCTGGAGATATCTCTTTAATGAAATTTTGTTCATTGATTTCTAATGATAAAGACTGTTCCATAATCAATGGATGGTCATAGAAAATCTTATATGTTATTTTAAAGCCGTTATGAGGTTTAGCAATAATCCGAGACACTGCCTCTTCATATACAAAGGGTTTTTTGATTCTTAAAATAGGAATGGTCTTTCCTTGCTTTGCAATTCCGATTTTTAGAAGTGCCCTTGTGAAATCTAACGAGCTTCCATCAAGCACTGGTATTTCGCTACCATCCAATTCGATTAATAGATTAGTAATCCCAAAAGCATATATGGTTGCAAGAAGATGCTCAACTGTTCTAACCTTTATTCCATCAATGCCGATTGTAGTTGCAAAGGTAGTATCAGTTACGAAGGGAAGTTTTGCTTTTAAATAGATACCCTTATCTTTTCTGAAAAATACAATACCCGTGTCTCTTTCAGCGGGGATAAGCTTTAAGTTAATTCTTTTTCCCGTGTGAATTCCCACACCTGAAAGGGAAATTTCAGATTTTATGGTCTTCTGAAAAGGCATTAAATTTTGTAAGATGCAAATGACATGCCAAGATAAAAACAAATAATAGCAATATTTTCAAAAACTAACCTGTGGTAATAATACCACATAGAGAGAAAAACAAAAACAACTAATCTGACTGTCCACCTACCACTATTTCTGGAATTCTCACCGTAGGCATTCCATCTGTCACTGGAACGCCTTGCGAATTTTTCCCGCATGTGCCAATGGAAAAACCAAGGTCATTTCCTACCATATCTATTTTTTGAAGAATTTCCTGTCCTGTTCCTATTAGGATAGCCCCTCTGACTGGTTCTGTTACTGCTCCATTTTCAATTAAATATCCCTCTTGAACTTCGAAGACAAATTCGCCATTTACAGTATTCACCTGACCACCGCCCATTTTTTTCACAAAAAAACCCTTGTCAACAGAACGGACTATCTCTTCTGGATTAGCCTTCCCAGGAGCTATAAAAGTATTACTCATTCTCGGAATGGGATAATGCTCGTATGACTGTCTTCTTCCGTTGCCAGTAGATTTTTTACCCTCTTTCATAGCCGTATATCTGTCATAGAGATAATTTATCAATATTCCCTTGTCAACAAGCACTGTTTTTTGAGCTTGTGTTCCCTCATCGTCAAAAACATAAGAACCTCGCATGTTAGGAAGTGTGGGGTCATCAATTACTGTAATTGCTTCTGAAGCAATCCTCTGACCAATCTTACCACTGTAAACTGAAAGCCCTTCTTGAACGAGGTCAGCTTCAAGGCCATGACCAATGGCTTCATGTATCATTGTCCCGCCTGCCTCTGCTGCAATAACAACAGGCATTCTTCCGCCTTTTATTCTTCTTGCCCGTAGCATCATTAAAGCTCTCTTTGCTGCTTTTTCAGCAAGAGCTTCAGGAACTATCTCTTCAAACAGCTCAAAACCCTTTAGTCCTCCCTCTGCTTCATAGCCTGTTTGCAAAACTCCTTCTTCAAAAGCGGTTACGTGCACTAAAAAAAGCGTGTAAATACGCTCCTCTTCTGTATAGAAACCATCTGAATTTGCTATTTTTATTCTTTGTAAGGAATCGGTATACAAAACCCTAACCTGCCTTATTCTTCCATCCATTGACCATACATGGTCATTGGCCTTTTTTACAAAATTGAGTTTCTCCTTTATATCTACCTGCTGAGGATTGCTCTTAATTATAAATGCTCTGCCATTTATTTTTTTAAAGTTTAAAAATTTCTGGTGACATTCATTTTTTATTAATTTTGCAACGAGTTCCTCAATTCCGCTTTTGCTTAAATCATTTGTGTAGGCATAGGTTGTCTTGCCATCTCTTATGACCCTTACTCCAATTCCTTTATCAAAAGAAACAGAGCTTTTTTGGATTTTATTTTCCTCCATATTTATCTGTGAAGTCTGCCTTTCTTCCATAAAAATATCTACATAATCAGCTCTGATTTTATTGATAATATCAACGTAGACCTCCATCTTACCTCCCAATTATTCCTCTATTTCAACAGGTTTATCTCTTTCTCTGTCGACAATACAAATAAAACCAAATGGTTCTTTGAATGGATTTAAAAGTTGATGCACTTCATTAGGTGCTACATAGGCTATATCAAGATAATTGAGAGTTCGAGTTTTATCTGCAATCCTTAGTTTTCCCCTACCCTTTACACAGATTATGACATGAACATGATTGTGATACTCAAGGGATGACCTGCCTCCAGAGGATATTTCGAAATATCGCACCTCAAATTGGGCATCTTCGCTGTATACTATTGGAAATCTCTCAATCAAGCTCCAGTTGCCATAACTGCTTTTATAAGGAATATTTTTAATGCCCTGCCATCTATTATTTTTGTAACGTATTATTCTACTCTGGTTAATTATCTTTCTCTCTTTGATTTCGCAAAAAAAATTATCTTGTCTTTTTTTATTTTTCATGGTATATAATTATAACTTATTTGCCATTAGAAAGAAGCTATAAAAAACTATAAAAAAAGAAATTTCAGGGGGAGGGTTTTGGATATGTTTAAAAGGTCACTATCTTTATTTAATTCTCTGTCTTTAAGCAAGAAGTTGTTTGTCATGTCTGTTCTGTCAATCTTGATTGTTTATTCCTGTGTTGCAATCGTGATTTATCTGCAGACAAAGTCAAAAATTGAGCATTACAACATTCAATCTCTTAAAAGAGAAGTTCTTTTAGTAAAAGAACAAATAGTTGTTTTTGACCAGTCTGCAAAAGATGCTGCTGATAAGTTTATGAAGATATTTCAAAGTATGGCACCAGGGATTAAACCTAATAATGATGTCTGTGACAAATTCACTGCTATGACCGGTGGCTCAGTTGCAACAATCTTTGAGAAAAAGGGAGATGATTTCTTACGTATTGCCACATCTCTTAAAAAAGAAGACGGCACAAGAGCAGTTGGAACTACTCTGGATAGGGCACATCCGGCCTATCCATTACTTTTAAAAGGTGAGACTTATTTAGGCAAGGCAACTCTCTTTGGAAAGGAATACATGACAAAATATGTACCCGTTAAAGATGCATCTGGTAACATCACTGGCGTCTATTTTATAGGCTTTGATATAACAAACACTATGAAACATTTTAAAGATTTTATCCGTTCCATAAAAGTAGGTAAAACAGGCTATATGTATGTACTTGATACTTCTGAAAAAAACAAAGGCCTTGTTATCGTTCATCCTGCCTTAGAGGGTAAAAGCATTCTTGATGCTAAAGATGCTAAAGGAAGAGAATTTATAAAAGAGATGATAGAAAAGAAAGAAGGTTTAATTTATTATCCCTGGAAAAATCCTAATGAGACCTTTGCAAGAGAAAAAGTAGTTGCCTACACTCATTATCCTGCTTGGAATTGGTTGATTGGTTCAGGTAGCTACCTTGAAGAGATAGCTGCTGAGGTTGCTACTGTGAGAAATATCATGTGGCTTGTTAACATAATTGGTGCAGTTTTAGTTTCCTTTACAATACTCATAGTTACTCAAAGAGCACTTAAGCCCATTCCAGATATGGCAAATAAACTCGAAGATGTGGCCAAGGGAGACTTCAGCAAAGTTGGATTTGGAAAGGGATATAGGAATAGGAAAGACGAAATAGGCCTTATTGCAAGAAGCATTATAAAAGTTGAAGAATTCACCCAACAGCTTGTAAGAGAGATTAAAAATTCCGCCACAATGGTAAACAGCGTCATTGGCACTTTAGAGCAAAACATAGAAAGTGTAAAGAAAAAAGCCGATGAGCAGACTTCCCAAGCACATCAGATAGCCACTGCTGCAGAAGAAATGAGCCAGACTATTACAGACATAGCCAAAAATGCAGCAAGTGCCTCTGACATTGCCAGTGAGTCAAGAAATGTATCAAACGATGGAGTTAGATTGTCTGATTCTGCAATGAAAACTGTCCAGTCTGCTAATAATTCAACGATTGAACTAAAGAAAACGATGGATGCCCTTAACAGCAAAGTAGAAGAAATAGGAGACATTGTGACTGTTATTAAGGATATCGCAGACCAGACAAACCTACTTGCCCTTAATGCTGCAATTGAGGCAGCGAGGGCAGGTGAACAGGGAAGAGGATTTGCAGTGGTAGCCGATGAAGTGCGTAAACTTGCCGAAAGAACAATAAAGGCTACGGACGAGATTACCTCTAAGATTTATGCTGTCCAGAACGAATCAAGAGAGTCTCTTAAAAATATGGACTTAACTGCTAAAGAGGTTGCAGAAGCACTAAAAGCATTGAATGAGGTAAAGAAATCTCTGAACAACATTGCCGATTTTTCTCAAAAAGTAAAAGATTCAATTACTCAGATTGCTACAGCCACTGAAGAACAGTCCTCGGCCAGTGAAGAAGTAGCCAGATATGCAGAGAAGTCGAGCGCTCTTGCACAAGAAGTGAAAGGCACTACAGACATGGTTTCTCAGGAAGTTGAAAATCTAAATGAAGTTATAAGAAAATTAACAGACTCAATAAAAGGCGTAAAGGTATAATTGAAAGTAGCAAAATTATACAGATTTGGCGATATAAGAATCGAGAAAATCCCTTTACCAGAGCCTTCATCAAGAGAGGCTCTGGTAAAGGTAAAAGCCTGCGGTATATGCTCTGGCGATGTAATGCCTTGGTATATAGAGAAAAAAGCTCCCCTTGTATTGGGACATGAAATTTCAGGGGAAATTGTAAAAATAGGAGATGAAGTAAAAGAGAAGACAAACCTAAAAGAAGGAGACAGGGTTGTTGTTCATCATCATGCACCCTGTATGAGTTGTTTTTTCTGTAAAAGAGGTGATTATGTCCAATGTGAAACATGGAGAAATTCAAAGATAATACCTGGCGGTCTTTCTGAATATATTATTCTTCCCTATGAAAACTTAATAAACGATACCCTTAAAATTCCCGATAACATATCCTTTGAAGAAGCTGCTCTTGTAGAACCCACTGCCTGTGTTGTGAAATCGCTAAGGCGAGTAAATATCAGAAAAGGCGATACGTTAGTAGTAATAGGTCTTGGTGTGATGGGGCAGATTCATCTTATGCTTGCGAGAGAATTCGGAGGGGAAAAATTAATAGGAGTTGACATTGTTCCTTTTAGACTTGAAAAAGCTTTACAGGCAGGTGCAGACTTCGTCATAGATGCATCAAAAGAAGATGTAGTCGAAAAATTATCTGCCTTAACCAATGGAATGATGGCTCAAGCTGTAATAGTAGGGCCTGGAAAAACTGAACTAATTGCCCAATCATTAAGGCTTGTGTCAAGAGGTGGAACTCTGCTGATTTTTACTCCCACTCCTCCTGATGAAAGACTGCTTTTGTCAGTCAACGACCTTTATTTCAAAGACATAACCATAACAACAAGTTACTCTTGCGGGCCAGAAGACATGAAAACAGCTCTTAATTTTATTGAGAGAAAAATAGTTCGAAGCGAACTGTTAATAACTCATCGATTTAACCTCGATGACACAAAAAAAGCCTATGAAATAACAGCTCTTGCAAAAGACTCACTTAAATGTATAATTAACTTTTAATAGACTGGAAATCTTTTACATAATGTCTGAACTTTTTTCTTCATTTCCATTAGGACAGAGTTATTTGATATGTTTCTTACAACCATATAAATAATCTCTGCAATCTCTTCCATTTCCTCTTCTCCCATTCCCCTCGTTGTCACACAAGGAGTTCCAATTCTTATACCTGAGGTAACCGTTGGTGGCTTAGTATCAAAGGGAATGGTGTTTTTATTAACTGTTATTCCCGCTTTATCAAGAGCCTCCTCAACTTCTTTTCCCGTTAAATTCATATTTGTCAGGTCAACAAGCATGAGGTGATTATCTGTTCCACCTGAGACAAGCTTGAATCCTCTCTTTTTCAAAGCATCGGCAAGGGCTTTTGCATTTTTTACAACTCTTCTCTGATACTCTTTAAAATCCTCTGACAGAGCTTCCTTAAATGCCACGGCCTTTGCAGCAATTACATGCACAAGAGGACCACCCTGTATACCAGGGAAAACAGCCTTATCTATAGCTTTAGCATGGTCTGCTCTGCACATGACCACACCACCTCTGGGACCTCTCAAAGTTTTATGAGTCGTTGTGGTTATGAAATCTGAGTGTTCAGAGGGAGAAGGATGAATTCCTGTGGCAACTAAACCAGCAATATGGGCAATATCAGCCATGAGATATGCTCCCACCTCTTTGGCAATCTCGGAGAAGGCTTTGAAATCAATTATTCTTGGATAGGCGCTTGCACCGGTAATTATTATTTTTGGTCTGTATTCATGGGCGAGTTTTCTTACTTCGTCCATGTTTATATATCCAGTGTCTTTGTCTACTCCATAAAATACTGTTTTGTAGAGCTTGCCTGTAAAATTAACAGGAGAACCATGAGAAAGGTGTCCTCCGTGAGTTAAGCTCATTCCCATTATCGTGTCTCCCGGTTGTAGAAAAGCAAAGTATACTGCCATGTTTGCCTGACTGCCTGAATGAGGCTGAACATTTACATGTTCTACTTTGAAAAGCTCCTTTGCTCTCTCTTGGGCAAGCCTTTCAACTTCATCGGCATATTGACATCCACCATAGTATCTTCTGCCGGGATAACCTTCGGCATATTTATTTGTAAAGACAGAACCCTGAGCTTCCATGACTGCCCTGCTTGCATAGTTTTCAGAGGCAATCATGAGAATCTTGTCGTTCTCTCTCTTTTTCTCTTTCTGAATTAAAGAGTAAATCTCTGCATCTACTTCCCTTAAGCTTTTCATCTTCATTTATCAACAACCTTCCTTTCTATGAGATTTATTTTCTCAACTCTCTTTAGATGTCTATTACCTTCAAATTCTGTATTGAGCCACGTAAGCAATATCTCCTTTGCAAGTCCTGTTCCTATGACTCTCGCCCCCATGCAGAGTATGTTGGCGTCGTTATGAAGTCTTGACATTTTTGCGGTAAAAAGGTCGTTGCAAAGGGCTGCCCTTATATTTTTAAATTTGTTTGCCACAATAGACATTCCAATTCCTGTGCCACATATGAGAACACCTCTTTCGTATCTTCCCTCTGAAACAGCTTTAGCAACGGCCTCTGCAAAGTCTGGATAGTCAACAGAACAATTCGAGCCCGTGCCCATATCAGTTAGTTCATGGCCTGATTCTTTTATTAATTTAGACAATAGCTCTTTAAGCTCAAATCCTGCATGGTCTGCACCAATGGCTATCTTCATGTTGAGTATTATAAAAAATTGGGAGGACTTTAGTAAATTAACGCTCTGATTCTCTCTAAGATACACAAACTTATGACATGAAACTTCAGTAAAAAAACGACAAAAAATATATCGTATTATCTCCTCAGATAAGAATTGAACCTGGCAGTCCTATTCTGAAAGGCTTTAAGGTCAGTGTTAACTTCAGGGATTTTATTCTTAATGTTTGTTATTCTGTCTTCGTTGTCAGGATGGGTTTTAAGAAATCCCGTATTTGATATTCTTTCCTGAGCTTTCAATTTGTTTAAAACATTTAAAAGAGCCTCTGGATTGTAGCCAGCTTTTGCAAGATATATTAGAGCTTTTTCGTCAGCAGCGTATTCTTGTGTCCTGCTATAACCATTTACTACAAGAGTTTTCAGGACATCATCTATTGAACCTTCAAAAATATTTACCAGCTTAACGAGGTCTTCTGAACCATACTGTTTTGCTGCTTTTGTGCCGATTACAGTAAGGGCTTCAGTCCATCGAGCCTGTTTTATTGACTCTATACCGTCTCTATTGTTTATATGGGCTATCTCATGGGCAAGAATTGCGGCAAGTTCATCTTCGTTATTGGCAAGATTAATCATTCCTCTTGTTATCATGATTATACCGCCAGGACAGGCAAATGCATTTATCTCGTTGGTGTCCAGTATTGCAAAGTGATAGCCACCGTAAGTAAATGGTTTTTCTGAATTAAGAGCTACTGTGTTGCCGATTAAATTTACGTAATTTGTCAGTCGGCTGTTTTCAAGTAAAGGATAAGATTGAAATAGTCTTGCCGCTACTGCTCTGCCGACAAAATATTCCTCTTCATCGGAGATTGGACGGGAAGCCTTTGAGGTCTCTTGAATGACCGTAAAAGTCATGTCTATTGCCTTATCCATGTCCATTGTTTTGCATGAAGCTAAGAAAAGAATTAGAATTATAATTGAAAAAATCTTACTTCTCATCTCGGCTCCGTAAGTCCTCCCGCTCTTATGAATGAAACCAAATCTGCTTCAGAAGCGTTGTATCTTTCAACTCTATCAACAAGGTCGTATCTCATCTGGGGATACTTGTTTCTGTAGGCTCTTTCCACTTGGGGATTGAACCCCTTTCCTGCGAGAGTAATCTCTCCTTCTGAAACTCCTGTTCTTTGATTATTTGTTGCTGAAACAGACACGGTTCTTTTCTCGACAGCTGTTTTATGGATAAAGCCTGTTATATTTCTAAATCTTACTCTAAACCAATCTCCATCTCTGCTTAGAGCTTCAATTACATCTCCGTATTTTACATAAGCTTTTACAGGACCGAAAAATCGGGGAGTTTCTCTGATAACATTCGTTTTTGTTATTACTGTCATCGTTTCTGCAAAAGCTACTGAGGAGATTAATAATATGAGAAAGGTGAGAGTTATGATTAACCTATAATTCATTTCTCTTCAATTTTAACAACAAACCAGTTTTCTGTCAACTCTCTGGCTTCACTCAATTCTTCAATTTTTTTAAGATAAAATTGGGTTGGAAAATCATTGGAAAAATCACCGATTAATAACTTGAATATCTCCCTTGATTCATCCCATTTTTTATCTTTAAAAAGAGCAAAGGCTCGATTAAATTTTTCTGCAAAATCAATAACCTTCTGGTCAGCCTTTTCTGTGTCAGATAGTAATTCATATATTCCTATAGGCCTTGTTTTTCCCTTTACTGTTATTATTCCAAGCTGCCTTACAATAAATCTATCGGATATCATATAGAAAGTATCCTCGCTGATTATAATTTTGGTCTTAAAAAACTTATTTGCCGACTCAAGTCTTGAAGCAATATTAACAGTATCTCCTATGACGGTATAATTAAAAAGCCTATCGCTGCCTATGTTGCCAACGACAACATCGCCCGTGTGAATACCAATTCTTATATTGATTTGGGGCAAGCCTTCTCTCACAAATTCTTTATTAATTTCCTTTAAGGCATCCATGCACTCTAAGGCAGTTCTGCAGGCATTTACCTCGTCTTCTTCAGTTTTAAGAGGTGCTCCCCAAAAAGCCATTATGCAGTCTCCTATGTATTTATCAACTACTCCATAATTTTTTATCACCACCTCTGTCAATCGATTAAGCACTCGGTGTAACATCATGGCCGTTTCTTCGGCAGAGAGTTTTTCTGAGATAGTGGTAAAACCTGCTATGTCTGCAAAGAAAACGGTAACAGTCTTCTTCTGTCCTCCTGCAGATATTAATTCAGGGTTGGCAAGAAGATGTTCGACAATTCGTTTGTCCATATACTGTAAAAAAGTTTTTTTAATAAAGCTTTTTTCTCTTCCTTCTGTAGCATAACTGTAAATTAACGAGAGAATGGAGCTGCTCATGAGAGCTATAAAGGATGGAAGAAAATCCATATAAATAGAAAATCTAAAGAAAATTATTTCGGAAAAACTAAGCAGCATTAGTATCCCTAAGAATGACAGAAGATTTATTTTCATTGAATGCTGTCTTATGAATATAAAAGAGACAATGAGGGATACAATAAAGGCAATTGTCAAAACTAAAGCTTTCGGAAAGATTCTGAAAAAATCCCTCTCGATAAGGTTTGCCAAAGTGGTAGCATGGACAAATACTCCGGGAGTTTTATTTGATACAGGTGTAGGTTTTAGGTCAAAAAGCCCTGCTGCAGAAAGACCTATAAAAACCTTTTTCCCTCTGAAAGTCTCCTTTTTTATCTCAGAGCTATTAACTGGAGAAGTTGCAGAAAATAGAACTTCTGCGAAGGAATATACTCTGAAAGGCTGTTTGTCAGAGGAATACTTTAAAAGAAGGCTGTTATGATAAAGAGGAATAACTACATCTCCAAGTAATACTGAATTTTCTCTAACTTGAACTTGTTTTCTTTGTATCATGTAAGTCATTACGAAATTTGGAATTACATGTTCTTTTATTCTGAAAAAAAGTTGCACTCGCCTATAAACACCGTCTTCATCTGGCCATATGCTCACATTTCCTAACCCTTTTGCATTATTTTTTAAAGGTTCGATAGGAAATATGGCAGATTGAAAGCCGTAATCTTTAGCCAAATAAGTAGGTGTAGAAATCTTATCTAAATATTTTTCATCAAAATCTCTTTTAGCTTTCGATAAAGCTACAGGCAAATAAACATTTCCTGCCTTTTTTATGGATTCTGCCAAAATAATGTCATCCTCTACGCCGTAAGATGAACTTTCAGTAAATAAAATATCAATAAAAACCGCATCGGCCTCTGAGAGGAAATCTATAATAGGGGCATAAATCTGTCTTGGCCACGGCCATGTGATACCTTGCTTACTTAACTCTTCAAGGCTCGTCTGGTCGATGTATATAAGATATATAGCTTCTGACTTCTTTGTAGTATTTATATTTCTTGACAGCAAATCGTAGATGCTATATTCAAAAGTCTTAAAAAAATCAAAAAGATACATTATAAAGGATATAAAAAATGAAATAAATGCGATTGCAAAAATAGCAGTAAAAGATTTTCGCTTAGATAGGTTCATCGCCTGATTTTATGGCTTCTTTTATTCTTTCTGCAATTATCTCTGCTATCTTTTCATCGAGACCTAATGGTTCTGTATAAACTATGTCAATATGGGGGGTTTCCTTTTTGAATTTCGATATGATTTCAGGGATATCATTTTTTACGTGTTTGCCAGAGGATATGAAAAGGGGGAAAATAATAATTTTCATAGCTCCTTCATTAATGCATTGCCTTATCGTATCCTCTACTGATGGAGTGGCATGTTGTAGATAGGCATGCTTTATATTTTCCAAGTTGAATGATATTTTTTTACTTACAAGCTCAGTCAACTTCTGTAGATTATTAGCCTCTTTTTTAAGGCTACCGTGCGATACAATTATAACTCTATCCATTGGCAATTTCCCCATTTTTGCTGCGTCTTCATTTTAACAAAAACTACTCCTTTATGAAAACAATATTTCCTTGTATTACTTTGCCTCCCGCTCAGCTTCTTTGCAATTAAGGGAAACAGTAGTAATGAAAAATATCGGAGACTCACATCTGTCCAAAATAATTTTTAGAAGGAAGCCTCGATAGGGTAAAATTGTTTTGCCAAAATACACAAACCCTATAATGAAAGAGAGAGTAAAAAAAGAGGGGTAACCTGATTTTCAAAACACGGATTAACCTGTCTAAAAGCCTTGCTTTATAAGGGATGATTCTATGAATTTAAATTATTTTGGATAGCAGTGATATAACATTTAAGTAATGAAGTTTGGATGGTTAGATTGGCATTTTGGCAATGACTGGCAAAAAGCCCTTTGCCAGTGTAAAATATTGATTTACAAAGAGAAATTGTATTTTGGCAATCTGAAACTATAATACCTGATGGATTAATCTTCTAAAGCCTCAAATATTTCTTTTACAATTTTTGGATGCAGAGTTTTACCAGCATGAAAAGGGATAACGATTCTTTTATCTTCTTTCATGTAGATTCTATGGCTTCCTTTTGTTCTTATAAGTTGAAAGCCTGCTTTAAGTAAGATAGATTCGGCTTCCTGAGCAGTTAACCGTGGAAGTTTTGGCAACTTAAACCTCTACGGTAGAGGTATGTATTTCTTTTCTTAAGAGTCCTTTTTTTTCTTCTTCTGTGAGTGTTTCAAGATAAAGTTCAATTGCTTCTTTAATGTTAGCCATAGCCTCATCAAAAGAATCTCCCTGAGACATACAACCTTTGAATTCTGGACAGTATGCGAAATATCCGTGTTCATCTTTTTCTATGATTACAGTTAGCTTCATGTAAAAAGTATAGCAAAAATTGTTTTATTTTTCTATATGAAATTTGAGAGCCGATGAGGCTAAAGGTTCCCCATCGGCAAATAAAGATTAATTAGATTTCACATCTGTCCAAAATAATTTTTAGAAGGAAGCCTCGATAGGGTAAAATTGTTTTGCCAAAATAAACAAACCCTATAATGAAAGAGAGAAGAAAAAAAGAGAGGAACCTGATTTTGAAAATCCTAAATTCCAGACTTTTTAGGCACTATAATATTCAATGTATTTAAAATCTCTCTCTGTTGTGTAAGTTCCTGAATAATTATTTCATTTTCATAGATCTTACATTTTAAACTTTCAATGATAGAAGTTACAATTATTGAAGTTGGTGAATCAAGATTAATAGTAAAAAATCTCTTTAAAAATTCCTCAACCGGATTGTCTGTAATTTTGACAAAATTTAAAAATTCCTAAATTCCAGACTTTTTAGGCACTATGATATTCAATGTATCTAAAATCTCTCTCTGTTGTTTCGTAAGTTCCTGAACAATTATCTCATTTTCATAGACCTTACACTTTAAATTCCTCATCACAAAGAGTATTTCCTCTACAGTATAATCTCTCCCTATCGCTCCTTTCAGTCTCACAAATACCGTTAAAACAATAAATATAAGAAATAGATACCCCCGCAATGTCTCTTCCTTGTGAACTCTAAGTGGTATTAACTTCAAATCATCCTTAAAAAATCCAAACAGCATCTCAGCCCTTTGCCTCAAGTAATAACAAGAAACTACCTCTTTTGTATCAATCGGAAAAGATGAAATAAGTATCATTATCCCTTGCTTAAGCAACTTATATTCAATTTCCTCTTCCTCCCCATCAAGCGCACTAATAAGGAGCTTCTTCATCTCTCTTCCTTTTCTCTCAGGATCTAAAACAAGATATGAATATACGTTCTTCCCATATAATTCAACCTCTTTTCTCTTTACAAAAAGAACCCTCTTACCATACTTGACTGCATGCTCAAACTTCTCTAATGCCCCTGCCTCCTCTTTTATAAGTTCCTTATACAAAATCCTCGATGAAGGTAGCCTCGTAAGAAACTCTATCCCCTTCTCATTTAACTCTCTAATGTTTTCCTCAGAAAAAAATCCTGCATCTATTAGGACAAAATTATCTCTTATACCTGCTTTTGTGAGTTCTTCAATTGTCACCCTTAAGGAAGATACATCAACTATATTGCCAGGTAAATACCTGAAAAACAAAGGATAAGAGGTCTCTCTATCAATAACAAAAAGAAATCTTATCTGTTGGTCTATTTCTCCATCATTATACCCCCATGCATTAAAAGATAACCCAATCTGATTCGGTAATGCTGTAGTATCAATAATTACACCTTTTCTATTGCCTTTTATACAAGACAGATACCGAATAAAGAAATCTCTTTGTAGTTTCTCATCCCCTATTTTCTCTAAAAGTTTACTTATCCTCTGTGAACTAAGATTTGCTCCATCAAATAAAAAACGTGCAATATTACCTTCATACCAAATCTTTGCATAATTCATTGCAGAGGGATTACTGATTCGATAACAAATAAGAGAAAGAAGTTCCTTCGAATATTCTCCAAAAATACTGTTAATTATTTCGATAAGTTCTGTCTTCTTGATAAACTCATACAGAAGATAAGTATCACCGAAATCTAAAATTAACTTTTCTTTTTGTTGAGGAATCCTTTTCTCTATAATGTTTCCTTGTTCATCAACCCTTCCTAAATATTTCACCTTTTGTCTGGGTTTTTGCTGTTTTGAATCCCAGAATGAAGTAACCTCGTATGCGTATTTTCGATTTCCGAAAGTTTTATATCGTATATAACTCATAATGCCTATGTAGGCATTATAAAATAAATCAGCATTAAATTGCAATAGTTTTTTATTCATCCAATAAAATCATTGATAGAAAAACAGTTACGATTGAAACATTATTATTAATGTATAATCTCTAATGCCTATTTAGCGGGAATTTAGGAAAATACGGATTTATCTGTCTAAAAGCCTTGCTTTATAAGGGATGACTCTATGAATTTAGATTATTTTGGACAGCAGTGTCGAAGACTTAAATTACAGAAAGAGCGAGCTTTTTGATATAATTAATGAAAATGAAGGTTCACCTGAGAGCAAAGTCTAAGGAAAATCTTAACTTTTTGTCACCCAGAGTTTCTTTGTTGTCACCCCGAGCGTTAGCGAGGGGTCTCCTAAAATCTCGGGATGACATAAATGGCGAAATAAAAGGAGGAAAAAATGACTGAAATCGGTCAGATTTACAAGTGTGAAATCTGTGGTAACACAGTAAAAGTATTAGAAGCAGGTAAGGGAACTCTTGTTTGTTGCGGGAAAGAAATGTTACTAATTGAAGAGGAAAAAGAAAACAAGAAAATGACACCGTGGGTATGCGGAAGATGTGGTTACATCTATAATCCAGAAAAAGGTGATAAAAAAGGCAAAATTCCACCAGGAGTATGCTTCGAAGACTTAAATGAGGAATGGGTATGTCCGTTATGCGGTGCTTCTAAGAAGCAGTTCTCTGAAATGCTTGGATATGAATAAGCTTTAAGAGCCTTTTTCTGAAAAAATTAGTTTTCTAATCATATCGTCGCAGATATCGCGCATCAGGCTCTCTATGGCGAGATTTCTGTTGGCAATTATTCTTTGAAGTTCCCTTGATGTTCTAAAATAAGTCGTAAAAGGTGATGCAGGAGTAAACTCCCTGATTTTCCTGCCAGAGTTGTCTAATATTAACACTTTAACATTCATGCTGACTTGATATTCAACGGTATTAAGCCCAATCTCTGAAAGGGTGGAAAGCCTGTAGTTTGTTAGCTGCACATCCATTATCCGTTCGGCAGAGGGAGTAACAGTGAAGCCGTTTTCAACTAATACTTTGTAGGCAATATTTCTAAATCTATCCTGTAACCCTGGCTCAAGGGTGAGATTTTCAACGTTCCTTAGGTAAATCTCCTGAAAAGGAAGTTCTGCCTTCTTTTGAATTGTATAGTCACAACCTATTGGAAAAAGCAGTAAAAATAAGGAAATAAATAGAAACTTTCTCATTATTGCTCCTCTCTGAATTTTATATTTTCAATTATATCATAGAGACTGTTTAAAAGTGATTTATTGAGAATCAACAAACTACAGGCGTTCTATTTGTCATCCTGAAGATTGTTACTTCTCATTACAAAGCCTTTTTTCTTTATGCTGTTTTTTCTTTTCCTATCATTCTTAATTTTTTCTCTAATGTCGTTCGGATGTTCTTTTATCTAATGTTCCTAAGTTTTTTTCTAATGTCTTTTCGAGATTTTTTCTTCTAATGTTATTCCGAGTTTTTTATTTTAATGTCATTCCGAGGAGCGTAAGCGACGAGGAATCTCATTTTTTATTATATGCTTCCTCAGGGACATAGAGTCTATTCGGAATGAAAAGGCATAGGAGACCCCTCGCTTTCGCTCGGGGTGACAGAAAAAGGCTCAGGGTGACAGTGGAAAGCATATTCAGAAGAAAACTCATTCAGAAAATTAGAATTGTCATTCCGAACAAAAAGCGAAGCGAAGTGAGGAATCTTTAACATCCTAATATCATCTCATTGGGAAAATCTACGAAGTTTAAATCTAACGATTTTCCTGTAAATCCAAAGATAAATCAAAATCCACGAAAATGTGCATATTTGTAAGAGCAAACTGCTATTCCAAAAAAGCACTGCTGGAATAAAACTCAAAAGTGTAAGCCCCCAAAGATAAACAGAAGTGGCTGAATTTCTTCTTGTTAAGTATCTCGCATCTTTTGTTCCTAATGCCCATGTTACAATTCTTTTGTAAACGAGAGAGTGAAAATGCAATCTGTCAGGACTCGAAGGTGATACTCCTTTCTTAATCCTCCTCCTGTATATTGAAAATATAGTCTCCCAAACAGGATATATCAAAAGAAGCATAGGAAGCCAAGCTGAAACCTGAGAATTTCTCCTTACAAGTAGGATAGACATTATTGCAATGAGAAAACCCAAGAGATAAGCCCCGCAATCTCCAAGAAAAATGCACCCTCTTGGATAGTTCCAGATAAAAAAACCAAATATTGCCGCGATAATTACAAAACAGCTAAAGAGAATAAAAATGTCATTTACCTTGAAGGCACATATGCGAGTCCTGTAAGGATTATGATTGATACTCCACTTGCAAGACCATTAAACCCATCAATTATGTTTATTGCATTTGAAAGTCCAACAATTGCGAAAACAGAGAAAATAAAAGATAAAGGAATTAACTTTAGTAAATCGTCTAAATACGGAATATCTACCCTTTCAATTTTGGCATCAATCAATAGAAAAGCCAAAACTCCAGAGACAATCGCCGTAGCAAGCCTTGCCTTTGGAGAGATTTTTTTAGTTAAATCCTCCGTTATACCTCCTGCAAATAGGGGAGTAGAGCACATTAAGGCAAGGGTAAAGTTTGAGACAAAATCTCTATTTTGTAGATAAAAAATCAAAGATGCACCTATAAGCCCAAACAAAATTGAAAGTCCTCCTATCCTCGGAGTAGGATTTTTATGAAATTTCTGCGGACCTCCTTCCACAGGGTCTGAAGTCAAATGCCCATGAATGTGGCTATACCTTACAATCAAAAGGCAAACTAAGAAGGAAAGTAAGAAGGAAATCAATACTGAAAGCATTGCCTTAACCTACCATTTGCTCTGTCATTCATTCTGTTCTTCTCTTTTTAACATTGCTCCACCACTCAGCAATAAAGGCAAGAAAAATCCCTGAAAATAGTGCACTTATCCCAGCCACAGCTATAATAAGTTTTCTTTTTGGTTTTATAGGATATTCAAGAGAGGTTGGCTTTTCTATAACACTTAATATAAAATTTTTGTTGTTCTTAATTTTCTCTTTTTGTGTTGCTATTGCCTCCGCGTAGGTCTGAGAGGTTTTTTCAAGCTCTTTTTCAAATTCATCTATTGCATATCTGAGAATATCCTCAGCAACTTTTTTATCCTTCTGTTCAGAAATTAGATTAATGCTCCCTGTCTTTTTGTCTACCTCAGCCTTAAAAACAACGTCTCCTTTGCCTTTATTGATTGATTTGGTCAAACTGAGCATATCTTCGCTTTCTCCATACTGTTTTATCAATCTCTCAAGCACCTTCTTTTTAAACTCAAGGCTGTTAAGTATTGATAGGGATAGATTATTAACCTCTGGTGACTTAGTCTGTCCTAAGGGAATGATGAATGAGGTTCTGTTATCTCTTGTTGTATATCCTTCGATAAGAGATTGTCCAATAAACGAATCTACCCACAAAGTTGCCCTTGCCTGATAAATATTGGGAGATAGAAAGGCTACCAAGCCTCCAATTAAAAGCCCCATGAAAGAAACAGCAACAATAAGCTTGAGCCTCTTTTTAAGCACAAGAAGCAGTTCATAAAGGTCAATCTCGTCAGAGCATTGCTCCTTTCGCTCTTGTTCGTTCATTCAAAACCTCCAAAGTTATTGGTATATTTTTTAGAAACTTATGCCCTCTATGTTCTTTCGTTATCATTCCTTTTTTCATTCCGAGCTGTTATTTGTCATTCCGAGGAGCGTAAGCAAAGAGGAATCTCCTTAGCTAAATAGATAAGACCCTTCAGCTTTGCCTCAGGGTGACAAAAAAGCGTCATTTTATAGAGCCTCTGATATTCTCATCATTCCAATACATTATTTTTATGTTATTCTTAAACAATTTAAATTTAAAACCTTATTAATCTCGAATACTTCTTATTATCTCCACAATTCTCTTGCTTGCCAATCCATCTCCGTAAGGGTTTATAGCCTTTGTCATTTTTTGATATTCATAGGGATTTTCAATTAGAGTCTGAACTGCTTTTACAATATTTTCTTTCTTAGTGCCTACGAGTCGTGCAGTTCCAGCCTCTATTCCCTCAACTCTTTCTGTTACTTCTCTCATGACCAATACAGGCTTTCCTAAAGATGGTGCTTCTTCTTGAATTCCACCAGAATCAGTCAATATTAGAAAACATTTTGACATTAACCAAATCAAATATGGATATTCCAGAGGCTCTAAGAGAAAAATATTTCTAATCCCATTTAATATTTTATTAACTGGTTCTCTCACATTAGGATTTAAATGAACCGGATAGATTATTTTTAATTCTGGATAAATCTCAGCAATCTCTTTTAAGGCATAGCAAATATTTTCAAATCCTTCACCAAAGCTTTCTCTTCTATGCCCTGTAACTAATATTATCTTTTCTCGATGAAATTCAAAAATTCCATTAAAAAAAAGTTCAATTTTAGACCTGAGATCCTCATTTTCCTCTAAGATTTCTAATCCCAAAAATAGGGCATCAATCACTGTATTTCCAACAACCCAAACGTATTCCCTTATTCCCTCGTTATACAAATTTTGTTTTGCCTTTTCCGTAGGAGCAAAATGATAATCCGCAATGTGTCCAACTAAGACTCTGTTTATCTCTTCAGGAAAGGGCGAATATT
Organism: Thermodesulfovibrio sp. TK500a; assembly: GCF_055381765.1. NCBI lineage: Bacteria > Pseudomonadati > Nitrospirota > Thermodesulfovibrionia > Thermodesulfovibrionales > Thermodesulfovibrionaceae > Thermodesulfovibrio > Thermodesulfovibrio sp. TK500a. Next base: position 1,908,208 of record NZ_AP041606.1, on the reverse strand, counting down.
TATTACCGCTTCTGAGCCCTGCCTCAATGTGGGCAACTTTTATTTTTTTGTAATAGGCTGAAAGCGCGCCTGTGAAAGATGTTGTTGTATCTCCTTGAACTAAAACAATATGAGGATTGAAGTCATCGTAAACCTTCTCAAGTTCTAAAATACTTTCAGACGTTATATTAAAGAGGCTCTGATTATCCCTCATCAAATTTAGGTCGTAGTCTGGCTTTATGTCAAAAAAGTTCAAAACCTGATCCAGCATCTGTCTATGTTGAGCAGTTACACAAACTTTAACATCAAAATCTTTTGGATATTTCTTCAATTCCCGGTGAAGAGGAGCCATCTTTATTGCCTCTGGCCTTGTTCCAAATATCATTAATATTTTTTTCAAAATCTCTTTACTCCTTAATCAAAAAATTCCTAAACTGAGCCTAAAACATTTAATAACATTATGAAACTTCACCTCACGGCGCTACTCATCCCTGGTGGAAAATCAGCTAAAGCTTCTATCTTTTCCCAATTATCTCTAAACCACTCAATATTTGCATCAAAACCCTCTTTAAAATCAACAATGGGCTGATAACCTATGAGCTTTTTTGCCTTTTCGATTGAGGCAAGAAGTCTCGGTTTAGTATCCCATTTTCTTCTTTCCTTAAAAATTAATCCTGCCTTATTCCCTGTTGCTTCCAAGACCATAGATGCTACTTCCTTGATTGAAATCTCTCTTCCAGCCGCAAGATTAAAATTCTCACCTATAGCCTTTTTATAATAACCAGCCTTTATAAGTCCCTGCACAAGATCTAAAACATAGGTGAAATCTCTTGTTTCCTCTCCTGATCCAGTGATTGGCAAAGAAAGCCCCTTAATTGACCAATAAATAAAATTGGGTATAACGTTTCTATACTGTCCTGGCACTTCACCAGGACCGTAGGAATTAAAAAATCTACAATTCACAATTGGCAAATCATAATGATGATGATAGAAATTACAGTACATCTCTCCCGTCATCTTGTTTATCTGATAGGGAGTAGTAAGATGCATGGAAATAAAGTCTTCTTTCAATGGTAGTTTAGGATAGGAACCATATATAGCACATCCACTTGATGCATATATGAACTTTTCTATCTTTCCCAAACGGGAGTATTCAAGTAATTTAATTTGACCAATAACATCAACTTCTGCTGAAATCTCGGGATAATCCACCGAATTCTGATTTGCAAAGAAGGCAGCAAGATGAAAAACAATGCTTATATCCTCTTTGAAAACTCTCTTCAGGTCAACATCATTTCTTACATCACCAAACACAAACATTATATTTGGAAGAGGTGTCACATTCCACGGATCTCTGACTTTTATTGCTGATAGATTATCAAGAACAATAACTTTACCCCTACTGCCAACTAACTTTGAAAGTGCGATTATTAAATTGCTTCCAATAGCACCAGCTCCACCGGTCACTAAAATATTTCGTCCCTCGTAATACTTTATTAAATCTTTCTCTAAATCTAATTTCCCCAGATACTCATCAACCAATTTTACTCTTTTTTCATAATAGTTCATTAAGCTACCTCCTTAAAAATTTTCTATCAGCTTTTGAATACAAATTTCCCTTTCAAAATTATTCACCAAATATTTATAACCATTCTCGCCGTATGTGCTGAGTGAAATTTTATTTCTGTAAATTTCTCTCACTAACTTCTCTGCTGCATGAATATCTCCATGAATGCAACTTAAACCACAATCGGCATTTTTAATTATACTGTGCCCATCACTTTCCCTATTCAAAAAAGCTAAAACAGGAAGTTTTGCAGCCATATATCCAAGAATCTTCCCTGGCACCACAGGAGTTTTGTTTTTGCTGGATAAAGATACAAGCCCCACATCACAATCCTTAACAAGATAGGGATATTCGTCTTTAGATACAAAGGGCTTGAAAATAACATTATTTAAATTCTTGGCTCTGGCTAAATCCTGTAGTTTTGTTTTCTCCATGCCATCACCAACAAATAGGAACACCAAATCTTTTAAATCCTGTAACTTTTCAGCTAGTTCTATGACAAAATCAAGACCTTGAGAGGGTCCTATAACTCCGGCGAAGAGTATAATGAATTTATCCTCTATGTCATATAGCTTCCTGTATTTGTTAGTCCTTGACAGCCCCTCAAACTGTTTTGTATCAATCCAATTATGAAGGACTATAAATTTGGTTGCAATGTCTGGATGATTCTTTTTTAAAAAGTATGAGTTACCCTCAGAGTGGACAAAAATTAAATCTGAGTTTATGTAAGCATTTCGCTCCATGTATTTAAAAAACTTTATTAAAAGAGGATTCTTTAATACTCCTAAATCAATAGCATTTTGAGGGAATATGTCCTGAACATTTAGGAAAAATTTTGCATTAAAAATTTTCTTGAGCTTAGTTCCAAGCATTGCAAGTGGCAGAGGAGGGCTGTAAACAATAATTATGTCTACTTTTTTTAAGTATTTTTTAATTTTACTCTCAAATATATAGGGCATGCTAATCTGAGAAATGCCTCTGATAATAAAATTTACTTTGTGATGTGGCAGAGTTTTTATTCTAATGACCTTAATTTGATTTTCTTCAGTAAACTCTGGATATTTTTTATTCCTCTGCTCGTTGGCTAAATTATATTCTGGATAGGTTGTAGCAACAGTAACCTCAAAACCTTTGTCTCTCAACCCTTCAGACAGCTCCAGCATCAAATGAGAGGCGGAGCGAATCTCTGGAGGATAGGAATCAGTTATTAATAGCACCTTCATAGGTGAATTACTGTACCCTTTGAGAGAGATTCGTTGATTTTGAAGGTTGCAAGGGTGGAGTAATAAATTTCATCGTAGGTTATTTTTGGTTTTTCATTCCCTTTGATTACATTTATGAAATGAGATAATTCTTCCTTATAGCCTATCTCCTGATTTAAAGTTTTAAACTTTTTAGTCCTGCCCCCTAACCAGAAATAAGAGTTTTTGAAATCTTCAATAATTAATGTCTTACCCTCAGAGTAAACCTCTATTCTCTCTCTTGAGAATGCCTTATCTCCTGAGGCAGAGTAGAAAATATTACCCACAGAACCTTCCCTGAATTTGATTACAATTGAAACGTTGTCGTCATTAACTATGGTCTTATTGTTACCAGAAACTCTCTCTGCATAAACCTGCAAAGGTAAACTATTTGTCAGATAAATAATCAAATCAATGAAATGACATATCTCTCCAATAATTCTTCCCCCTCCCTCTTCTTCAGAATGAACCCAGTGCTCAGGTGGAACAAAGCCAGCGTTGACTCTGTAATTAATCATTAGCGGGTCTTTACGATTATTCAGGAAACTTTTTAGTTTTTCAGTATGAGGGGAAAATCTTCTATTGTAACCAACCATAAGAAAGGGAAGAGATTGTTCATCATCCGTCAGAGAGGAATATATATCTGTTATCTCTTTTAACTCCTCTTCATTGATACATAATGGCTTCTCTACAAAAACATGCTTTCCTGCCTTCAAACATTCTATAACCATTTTTGCATGAAGACGGTGTGGGGTTAGTATGACTACGGAGTTTATTTCTTCATTTTTTAAAATCTCTCTATAATCAGTCGTAACATTCTCAAAGCCATATTTTTTTGCAACATGATATGCATTTATACCAGAGCTTGTAGAAAGAGTATGAAAGCGAACATCGGATAGCTTTGACAGAGCTGGAATCAGTAAAGCCTTACCGAATAATCCAGCGCCGATTACCCCCAATGTTACAGAAGAAATTTTTAGTGCCTCTTTTATCTTTTTAAATCTTTCCTGTGTTATCTCTCTTTCAGCAGAGTATTTTAGAACAACCCCCACATAGGGTCCGCCTCTGTTATTCATCATATTCTCATAAACTTGAACAGCCTCTTCGATTGGGAATCTGTGAGTAATGAGTTGCTCCAAATTGACCTTTTTTTCAGAGATAAGTCTCAAAAACTCCTCAAGATTTCTATTCTCTGTCCATCTAACATAGCCCAACGGATAATCAATGCCTTTATTTTCATAGATTGGGTCAAGACTACCAGGACCTGCTGCCTTGGAGACTATAAGTTCTAATTCTTTATGCCAGAGTTCATTTCTATCAGGGTGAATATCGGCAACTCCTACAACAACAATTCTGCCGCGAAACCTTGCTATATCTACTGCCAAATGAATAGGAGCATCAGATTTTGTTGCAGCAGTAATTATTACAGTATCTGCACCAAATCCATTTGTGTATTTATCAACCAAATTTTTAAAATTCTCAGCATCTGAGCTAACTTCATCTACTCCTAATTTTCTTGCCATTTCAACTTTTGACTCATCAATATCAAATCCCATAACCATGAAACCATACGCTTTCAAAATCTGAATAGTTAACAATCCAAGCAAACCAAGTCCAATAACAGCAACCCTTTCACCAAAGGTTAGATTACCGCATCTTATACCATGCATGGCAATTATCCCAAGCATTCCAAAAGAAGCTTCTTCAAAGCTAACATTTTCTGGAATTCTACAGCAAAGATTCTCAGGCACTGTCACATATTCTGCATGAGAGGCATATCCCGCACCAATGCAAGCAACCCTGTCACCTGGGGCAAATTTATGAATATTACCTCCAACTTCAACTACAACTCCTGCAGAACTGTATCCAAGAGGTACAGGATTGTCCAGTCTTCCCATTGCTTCCTGAAAAGTTTTCAAGAATCCCTCTTTCTTTGCCTTATCTAAAAATCTCTTTACCAAATCTGGACGGGCTCGTGCCTTACCCAGCAACGATTTTCTGCCGAGCTCTATTATTGAGCGTTCAGTGCCAATACTCACTAATGATGCATAATTTTTAACTAACAAGGTATTTGCTGCCAAGTTTGGCACCGGAACATCAACCAATTCAATCTTTCCCGTGCGATAGTTCTGGATTAGTTGCAGCATTTTTTAAACCACTCCACCGTTTTCTCTACGGCAGTTTCTCTATCATAAGGAAGCTTGCCATCACATACCTCTAAAATGGGAGATAAATCAAAAACATATTCAGTAGTAATGTTGTTAAGCCTAAAACTTGTGAGGGGCACATTGGTCCAACCTAAAAATTTTAACATATCTCCAACTTTTGCAAAAGTTTTCGCCATCCACATCGGCATTTTGTGAATTCTCGGAGCTTTCATTTTTTCTCTTACCAACTCAGCAAAATCATGTAGATCTGTTGGCTCTGGGTCTCCTACATAGAAAGTCTTTTTATGAACTTTTTCACTTGGTGCAAGTAAAATACTATGTATCTCATGGGCGATATTTTCCACGTATCCCATGGAGCGTTTATAATGACCATGCCCTATATGAAAATACCAACCTTGCTTGATGGCTCTAAAAAAATTAATATAAGGTTCAATCATCCAAGGTCCCCAAACAGAAATAGGTCGTATGATAGTCCATTCAAAGGGCAAATTCTGCCAATTACGTACAATCTTTTCCCCTTCTACTTTACTTTGTCCATAAGCAGTAGTTGGCATATAATCCTCATCATGCTTAGGAATATATCCCATTTTGCACACAAGCAGCGATGAAGTAAAAATAACTCTTTTTAAACATCCTTCCCTGATCCCATTTACCCTTTCACTCATTAAGCCACTATAATCTATTAATGCCTTAATCAAATTCTTCACTCCCTGCATGTTAGGAGCAAACTCCTGTATGTCTGTTATAGAGTGGGCTCCTGTCTTTGCAGCAAGATGGACTACGTATTTTGGTTGGAATTCAAAAATAATTGACTTTAGTTTTTGATAATCCATAATGTCACAATTTTCCCAATATTTGTGATGTTCTTCTTTAAATGGAGGCTTTATATCAATGTTAATTACTTCGCAACCTTTTGACATTGCATAATCTACATAATTTGTTCCGATAAAACCTGAGCCACCAGTAATGAGAATTTTCATACACATTTCTTGTCAATGTAATATATTATAAATATCCATTATTCTTTTAGCATTCAATTTAGCATCAAAATACTTATTAACTAACCTTTTTGCACCTCTACCAAGTTTCTCTAGTAAGGCTCGGTCTTTGTATAACAATTCAATTTTCTCAGCAATTTTCTCAGGATCTGGATAATCAATACAAATACCAGTTTCCATATCTATAATAGTATCTGGTTTAGGATTTCTGACAGCAACAATACTCGGAATTCCATAAAATCCCGCTTCAAATACAGGTCTTCCAACTGCATTTAGATGAGATGGAAAGACTAAAAGATCAATTTTAGTATAAAAAGTATTAACATCTTCAACAAACCCCATGTAAATTACGTTTTCTTCAAAATTATGAATTTTGATGAAATCAAGCAAATCTTTTTCTGTATCCTCATAAAGCTTCAATTTTTTTAGAATCACCCTAAATAAAGAATTTTTAATCTCTCTTGTATTTAATCCTGCTATTATAAACTTAATATCTTTAATTTCCTTTTTTAACAATAAAATTTTAATTGCTTCCATTAGTTCGTATATTCCTTTTGCACGATATAATACACCTATAAAGCCTACAGAAAAACAGCGACTTGATTTACTTGTATTTAGATAATTATTTATCTCAAATCCATTATGGATCGTTTGTATTTCCCGCCTGGTTAGTTGGAGTAAATTTTCTCTAACAGTCTCATCAATAGAAATAATTTGATCTATGTAATTGTCCAATATATGTTTGAAAAATTTGATTCTCAAATTTTTTTTATCGTGAATTAGACAACGGACATGAAGAATAACTTTTATATCTTTTTGAAAAAATTTTATTATCGGAGCATAAAAAAAGAAAGTAGCATCATTTAAATGAACAATATCAGGTTTTATTGAACGTATTATCTTGTAAAGTTTGAGAATAGAACTTGCCAGAAAAAGTACTTCTCTAAATAATACTAACCATCGTAAACCCCTATAATGTCCATATTGAGTTATATCAAACTTAGATATCCATCTTATTCCAATACAATTAAATTTCTCTTCATCAAAGTATTTTTTCAATTTTTTTATTGTTAATATTGATATACTTACATTTTCATTAAATTCTAAGAGTTTATTTATCAAATAAAGTAAACTTTTAGTTGCACCGCCAAAGCTTGAAGCTCCATATACATATAAAATATGCATTTATTTATCCTCTTATTTAAATGTTATACATTTACATTATTATATTTTTTGATATTTTTGCTTTTTTAAGCAGGCAAAACTTACATCCTTAAATAATAGTAATTTTTGATTTTCTATTAAAAATTTCCTCTATTTTTGATTTTATTTTAGTAGCCTCATTTTCATAACAAAAAATTCTTGCTGCTACCGATGAATTTTGTTTAAATTTTAAAATAGCATCTGCTTGCAAAGAATTTAATTTTTTAGCTAAAGAGTAGGGTTTAAAATTTTCACTGACAACTCCAAGTTCATATTGCTCTACTATTTTTGACATTTCAGGGGAAGGACCAATAGCAACCATTAGTCTTGCCTGTATAAATTCAAAAAATTTATTTGGTAAGGAAAACCTTGTATTAAAATTGGTATCTTCCAAAAGATAAAGCCCTATGTCATAATTATGAAGGGAAGTAATTATTTGATTGAATGGAATGGGATCTAAAAATCTAATTCTCTCTTTAAATGGTTCAGATTTTCTCTTTAGCTCGTTTATATAATTTTTATTGCCAACTAGATAAAAATCTAAATAAAATCTATTGTCTAAATATTTAAACATGTAAATCATGTTTTCTAATTTCCTATCTCTATTTGCAATGCCATGATGAACACATTTTATTTTTTTGTCACATACAATGTTAGGACTTAAATTATTATAAAAAGGAGTACTGTAAACAACTATTGGCTTTATACCGAAATTTTTTTCATATGCGTCAGATAGACCATTCGATACTGTCATAATTAAGTCACATTTTGATAAAAAATTTTTACATATAATTTCTCTGAAATCAGATTCAAAAAATCTAAAAAAAAAGGAATTTTCGAATTCCAGAGGATAGTATTCTCTTAGATCACATATTACCATGTTGTTCTTATCTTTTAAATTCATAACTATAGGTAAAAACTCTAAATTTTCTATGACAATTAAATTATAAACTTTAAATTCAATTTTTCTTAAATTTGAAATTCGAGCTAACTTTTCAGTAATTTTTATTTTTGCTGTTAGAGAAGGGGAGAATTTTCTAAATAGTTTTAAAAATCCTCTGGAAAGTTTACTTGTCATTGTCGTGTTTAAATTAGGTATTACATACTCTTTATTAACTTTTAACTCTGAACTTTTTTTGTGAGAAAATATATCAACTGTAAAATTTAATTCGTTTAAAAGGTTAATAATCCTGTTTGGTCTCGGATTTTTACTTGGGTCTGCTAAACAACATACTAATGCTCTAAATTTTGATTTATTTTTCATTTCTTTGTCTATTAATGAAAACATCTACAATAATATTTGATGCAATGCCCTTACCATATAAACCTGATTTGATTTCATTAGTACAAGTATTAATTTTTGAATAAACTTCCCTTTTTATTTTCTCTTTATCTGTACTTGCTAAAGAATTGAACCCAAGCTCCACCAACTCTACCCATTCCGTCTCTTTTCTTGTAATTACACACGGAGTTCCGAAAAAGTAACCTTCCTTTTGCACTCCACCAGAGTCTGTTATTATGAGCTTTGCATTCTTTTCTAAAGCTAACATCTCAAAATAGCTCACCGGATCTGAAAGAATCAGATTTTTTGAATTCCGTTCAAATCCAGTCTCATTAATAACTTTTTTTGTTCTTGGATGAACAGGAAAAAATATTTTGAATCCTTCTAAAGCAAGTTCATTTAATGCTTGCCAAATGTTTCTAAAATTATCAATATTGTCAGTATTTTCAGCCCTGTGAATTGTAACTAAAATATAATTCTTAGACTTTAGATTATATTTAGACAAAACATCTCTTTCATTAACTTTTTTAATTGCTTCAAGGGCTACATCATACATAACATCTCCTACTTTATAAACACCTTCAATTATGCCTTCTTTTTTTAAGTTCTCAACCGCTAAATCTGTAGGAGCAAAAAGATAATTAGAAATATGGTCAGTCAATATTCTATTTATCTCTTCAGGCATATTTTTATTGTAACTTCTCAAGCCTGCCTCTACGTGTGCAACAGGAATGTGAAGCTTTGATGCAGCAAGTGCTCCTGCCAAAGTAGAATTTGTATCTCCATATACTATAACAATCTCAGGTTTTTCACTTAATAATATTTTTTCTATTTCAATTAGCATTTTACCAGTTTGCTCTCCATGCAACCCAGACCCTACTCCTAAATAATAGTCTGGTTCAGGAATTTCAAGTTCTCTAAAAAATATTTCTGACAGATTATAATCATAATGCTGTCCAGTGTGAACTAAGATTTCTTTTATGCCCTTTTCCCTTAATTTTCTTGTAATAATACCCGCTTTTATAAACTGAGGTCTTGCACCAACTACGGATAAAATTTTCAACATTGTTTATTGAACTTGCTAATACATTTAGCGATTTTTACTATTTTCCAAATATATATTCGACTATTTCCTCTAAACCCTGTAAATGTTTCTCCATATTATAAAATTAATAACTCTCCACAGGAGAAATCCTTCTTTGAATATTTTACCACTCCCATAGTCTTTCAGAAGCCTGTTTAAACTAAGATAATCCTTTATTAGGTCATTATTTGAATGTAAGATGTCCTCAATAAAATCTCTCTTACTCAAAAGCCAGTTTTTCTCTGGTGTTGCAAAGCCAACCTTGTCTGTCCGCAGACGAATCTTTTCTGGAATAATTCCTCTCATGGCTTCTCTCAAAATATACTTACTCCATCCTTTATGAATTTTATATGTTGATGGCATTTTGAACAAGCACTCAATAAGATTTATATCATCTGCAAAAGGGGTTCTTGACTCAATGCTAAATCTCATTGAGTTTCTATCCTCATACCTTAGCAAAGTTTTTAAATTCTTACCAGTAATATATTGATGAAGTTGTTGATTAAGAGTTTTAGGCAATTCTTCCACATACTTTTCAATCCTATATTTAAATTTGCTTAGAAACTCCCTATTAAAATACTTAGCCCTGTTAGTTAATAGTAAGTAAAAGATGGCTAATAATCTATCAGGTATCGTATGAGCAACGAAGTTTCTAATGAATATATGTGTTAAATTCTTTATTGAAATAGGAGAATTTCTTATATTTTTCAATTCGTTACAAAATGTTTTCAAATCAAAATTCATCAAAATCTCTCTATAGAAAACTGGATAATATCCAATGTAACCTGTAAAGAGTTCATCTCCTCCCTGTCCATCAAGCAGAACCTTAACGCCTTTTTCTTTTGCTAACCTCATGACACTGTATTGGGCATATATACTTGTAGAGCCAAAAGGAATTTCTTGATAGTAAATCAAATCCTCTAAATCATTTATCAAATTTTCTGCTGTGGGATAGGTTTGATGCCATTCAGTTTGCGTATGTTTTACAACTGCCTCAGCGTATTTGCTCTCATCAACTGCTTTGTCTGTATAAGTAGCCGTAAAAACATTCTGCTTGAATCCTACTTGTGGAACAGTTTCTTTCTTTATAATTTCATTTATTACACACACAATAGTAGAACTATCTAAACCACCACTTAGGCAAGAACCTACAGGCACATCTGACCTCAATCTTAGTTTTACAGCATTAAATATCAGTTCTTTAACTTCTTCTCTATATTTCCACAATTGTTTTTCATCAAATTTTTCATATTTATCAACATATGCCAACTCATAATATCTCCATTCTCTAAAAGAAAAGTCATCAAGATTTAGAATAAAAGCACTGGAAGGATATAGTTCATATACTCCCTTGAATATTGAATTGTCCTGTTCTTCATAACCTAATAATAAATAGTCAAATATAATCTCTTCCTCTAATTCTAATTTTTGATGAGGAAGCTTCAATAATGCTTTTATTTCCGAAGCAAATGCAAACACTTTGTTGTTGTTTAGGTAATAAAAAGGCTTTACACCGAATCTATCTCTGGAACCAAAAAAAATATTTTTTCTCCTGTCAAATATAACAAAAGCCCACATTCCATTGAATTTCTTAAGACACTCAGTTCCCCACATATCATATGCAGCTAATATAACCTCAGTATCTGTATTAGTGTTAAACATGTAGCCATATGTTCTTAACTCTTCTCTTAATTCAATATAGTTATAAATTTCCCCATTAAATACAATCACATATTCCTCTTTTCCCCTTTTATAAATCATCGGTTGATGACCTAAGGGGGAAAGGTCAATAATAGCCAGTCTTCTGTGTCCGAGGGCAAAATTTTCTCCAAAATAGAAACCCTCTCCATCAGGACCTCTGTGAGCCAAGGTATCGGTCATGATTTTTATCTCATCTCGGAGAAGATTTTGGTGTTTATATACTATTCCAGCAATACCGCACATTTAGATTGACTCATAAATATTTCTCATATACGCTTTTTGTGATAGATGCTACATATTTAGGATCGTGCCATCTATAGACATATTCTAAAGATGCTTGACTTTTCTGAATTAGTAAATTTGTATTCTCTATATACTTGCTTAGTTCCTCTTCTAGATTAAATGGATTTACATTTATAATTGTATCCTTTAGCTGTTTTGCCATTTCTTTTGGTATAAATTTCAAATCCTCGTCTCTTATAAACACTGCAACAGGCTTTCCCATTTTCATAACCTCTACTGCTAAGCCTCCATACCAGCCGATAAGGACTTGGTCAATTACGATATGAGCTTTTTTATATAAGTTTAGCGCATCTTTATTTGGAATATTTTCAATTATTAAAATCTCAATATTTTTGTATCTATTTTTAAGATTTTCTAAAGCTTTTAATATATATTTTGAACCTTTTGCTCCTCTGTTTGTTGGAGCATGAACTAAACAGAGCTTGTTTTTTATCTTATAATCATCAAATTTAATACTATCCCACCCAGCAACTGCATATGGCAAAAAACTACTCTTTTTCTCAGGCAAAAAATACATTAGATCAGGGTTCACTGTAAAAATATGGTCTGCATATTTTGAGACTTTTTCAATTCGCTTTTTCTTTATGTGATCTCTATCTCCACTATTACATATACCTCCATAACAATTTTCCTCAAGACAAGCGGAAAATTGAGTCCTTTTTATCGTAGGATATTTTTGTCTTGCATCACAACCATTGTAGGTAAATACTTTTTTACCCTTATAGAATGGTAAATCAATCAGATGTATTCCATAGTTAAAATAATCTATTAGTGTGCTACCAAAATTAAAATGAAAAACATCATACTTATCCCTCACTTCAAAAAAAGTTTTAATTTTCATTATTAATTTTTCAAATCTTGTTTTGTTTTCCAAATGCAAACAAAAATCGTAAGGGTAATCTAACCAATTTTGCTCAGTGAGAAGAACTTTAGATTCCAAGCCAAGCTTTCTCTCTGCTTGAGCTAAACTCCAAGGCATTCCTCCTACAGATGTAGGTAAGTGCAAGACTCTCATGATAACTTCTTTCCATGCACAGTTATGCCGTAAAAATCTTCAAATTTATGAACTATTAAGAGGCCTGATTCTTCAAACCAAGTAATAACCTCCTCCAAAGTATGTCTTGAACAATCTTCAGGGTGATACCAGTCATAATTAACTAATCTATTCTCCTCAAAAGTAAGATCATCATTCCAAAAACATTTCATAAAGAAATGATAGATAAATCTCTGAATACTATATTCTCCTCCAACAATACCCAACTCTTTAATAGTAGGAACTTTTATAAAACAATTTGTGTCACTAAGTGTTTTGCCTAATATGGTTATTTTATCTGCTAATTTCATGGTTTCGTCATAGTTCATTTTTTTATGATATTTCTAATATAATCATCTGTAAACTCTCTTATGGGAGCTTTTTTCTTATAAACATATATAGCTATTATCCCTTCTTCTTCAAGTATTTGGATTAAATTATTAAAAGCAGTCCTTGGATCTTTAGTATGGTGCAACACTTCTTGGCAATATATAAAATCAAATTTACCTAAATCCCTTAGATTACTTAATAAATCTCTTTCATAGAAAAAAATATTCTTATAACCTTTAAGATTTTTGTGGGCAATTGAGGCTGAGACCAGATCAATGCCTATTATCTCGGTTTCGCAAGGGCTATTTTCTCTGAGCAATTTCGTTACTCTTCCATTTCCACATCCTGCATCAAGTATCCTTTTTTTGTTTTTTAAAAACTCTCTTAATTCTTTTAAATCTTTCCAACCATTTCTATTTAAAATCCAATTTTGAATTTCGCTTCCTTCTTTATTTGTTATTTCAAAAAAAGCCTTTTCATTTTTTTCCCATTTGTCCCTGAAACTTCTCTCAGTATTCGTCATTGAAATCCTCCTTTATTAGTCTTTGTAATCCTTCTTTTATAGAAATTTTAGGTACATGAAGTAAAGTTTTCATTAAGGTAATATCTGCTATTAAATCATTCTGGATTTCTTCTACTCTTTTATAAATAGGTTCTATACCTGTTATCTCCTGTATTTTAGTACAAATACCCTTTATCGTAACTATTTCGTCTCCTGCTATGTTGAAAATGTACTCACCATTTAAATATAAAGTTTTTTCTATTGCTTCAACAGCATCATAAACATAAATAGGATTTATGCTTATACCCTCTTCCCCATTTAATAATATTTCTATTTTATTTTTGACATTATTAATCAATCTTGGGATTAGCATTGACTTGTTTTGTCCTGGACCATAGACAAAAAATAAGCGTAAAATAACGAATGTTTTAAACATACGAGCATAATTTCTTAAAAGCATCTCCGCACTTAGCTTACTATTGAGATAAAATCCCAATTTTTCATTTGCATTTATCTCCAAAAATTCTTTTACTGGTTGATTTGGATTTGTATAGACACCCCCGCTTGAGGCATATAAGAAAAATTTTACATTATTCTTTATCGCCCAATTAGCCAATTTTATCGGTGCGACAACATTCACTAACAAAGTATCCTCGCTCCCCTCTGGGAACTCCCTGAATCTTCTGGATTGGGCCAGATAATATATAGCATCAATTTTAGTCGGCAATTCTTGAGTATCAAATTTAGTTAAATCCATTTCTTTAATAAATACATTATTGTTAGTTTCAAATTGAATCCCTGTCTTTTCTCTCACAATAGCATAAATTTTATTTTTTTTACTAAGAAGTGCAACTAAATGTCTACCAATTAAGCCATTTGCTCCAGTAATTAAAATATTCATCTATTTTTTCTTTTTTAGTTCAACTAGATTTCTTATGAAAGGAAAAATTTTTTGCTTGTCAATTAAAAAAAACAAATAAGCAAAATTAATTAATAAATATAGAGAAATCTTTGTAATAATCGATTGATTATTTGCTGAAATAAACAAACTAATGACAAAACTCATTATGGCAAATAATAGAATAAAAATTATCTTTTCTAATTTATAGGGAATAGGATAATATCTCTGAGAGATAAGAATATTCAAAGAAAAAAATATTATCGATGATACTAATGTAGCCATTGCAGCACCATTAAATCCAGTTAATTTAATAAATATGTAGTTTAAAATGCTATTTATCAGAAAAGCTGTAATTGTAATAATAAAAAAAATTTTTGTTTTTCCTCTAATCCACATTCCGGGCGTAAATATATAACTATTCAAAAAAAAAGTAGCCATTGTTAGAAAAGGAATAGCAGTATAGGAACCATAGTAAGATTCTGTTGTTAGTAATACTATTAAATCACGAGAAAAAATAATTGTAAAAGATGTTACAGAAATAACCAGAAAAATAAAAAAAAAGAAAAATATGAGCAATCTTATTTGGGGTTTCAATGTCACTATAATCCCTATATATTAGTGGCATAAGTGAATTTTGAAAGCCATACATAAATAATCCAGCTATAGTTGAAAATCTATATGCTACGCCGTATAAGCCTAAATCATTTATTCCTAACATATAGTTTATAAAGATTCTATCTTCGTAAATAAATCCTATCATTGCCATGCTTGATAACATCAAAGGAAAAGAGAATCTAACAAGTTTTTGAAATTTCTTATATTTAAATATAATTGCGTAATCATCTCTTGAATAATAGATTGCCAAAATAGTAGTTAAAAAATTTGTTATTATCTGTGCTAAAAATATTGCTTCAATTTTTAGATTGTAATGAATCAACAAAGGTATTGAAATAGTAATCGTTAGAGTTGAATTTATTATTGAAATGATTAGATGTTTTCCTGGTTCTACTCTCCACTTAAGAAGATTTATTGTAAAGTAAAAAAGACCATTAAAAAATATAGAAACGCTACCTAAAATAAAAATTTTTTTAGATGTCTTTCCCCCAATCAAAAATTCTGCAAGACTTTCAGCAAAAACAATGCATTTCAATAAATAGATTGAATATATAAATAAGGTGAATAGGAAGGCTGTTGATATATATTCTTTGTTTTGCTTCAAATTTTTACTTTCCTGATAATATCTTGCTATGGCTTGTGTGATTTCTACAGTAAATATAATATTTATGAATGTAAAGACAACATTAAACAAATCAAGAACTCCATAATCATAGGGAGATAGAAATCTCGTATATATTGGTAACAAAAGAACCTGCAAACCTTTTATTAAAATATTACTCAAGAAATATAATAAGCTATTTTTAAAGAATTCCTTTATCATGCGATGTCATCATGTTTTCTGATTAAATTAACAACAAATTTTTAGATTTAAGAAATCATAACTAGCCAATGATAGATTTGTAATTTACTTGAAAATGATTATTTTATTAAATATGAGGTTTTATCGCAGCAAAAATAGAATTTGAACCATAACACTTTTTAATATCAATAAGTTTTCCAACTTTTGATAAGTAATCCATTATACTATTCTCAGTAAAATAATGGAAATGAAGATTGTCTATAGGAATTCTATTTTTGAGTTTAAATTTTCTCTTTTTCATTTCAAATTCTAATAATATTAATTTTATAGGTATCCTCAGAAAAGTTTTCATAAATGAAAATAAATTTCCTTACCATGAATTTCTCCTGATGAAAGCTGTCATGCTATGCTCCCAAACAATACAAGGATCATGTAATCCCACCCAGAAAAACACTATGCTATCTTTATGAGTTACTAATTTAATTTCATTCTCAACAGCCTTTAAATCTTCAAAGTGGTCTAAACTAGTTGAAAAAACTAAAATATCAAACTTTTGATTAATATATTTGTGTAAATTCTCAAATTTTCCGTTAATAAAAAGGTAATCTCGAGTTAGTTGTGTAATTTTCAGAGGATCTAATCCTATGTATATGTATCTATTATTTGATACTAAATCTCTTAAATAAGGAGGTACTTTAATATACGAACCGCAACCTACATCTAATATTATTCCTTTGTTTATCTTAGATTGAATTAAATTTTTAGCTATGAATGATTGGAAATCTCTCATCAAATATAATACCTCTTCATTAATTTTCTCATTAAATTGAGTCTCTAAATATTCTTGTTCTGAAGCTAATTGTTTGCTTAGGCAACTTAAATCATCAATTAGTTCAGTCTGAATAGTTTTAAATTTTTGACCTTTTACGTCAATAAAATATCCATTTTCTATAGAAAAATTCATTTTTTCAAACATTATTTATTATAATAACATCAAAATCATCTATTTAAAGCAAATCCTAAGAATGAACTTCTATTAAAGCCTTAAAACTCAATAAGCTCCAAATTAGAAGTCTTCTATTTTTTCTACCACTAAAATGGTCATCTATTAAATCTTGAATTATTTTCCTGTCTAAAAATTCGTAAATTCTTGCCTTGGGATTTAATAGAACTTTTCTAACAAAATCAATACTTTCTCCTCTAAACCAGCTGCTATCAGGGGCTGAGAAGCCCTGTTTAACTGAGTTGCTAATTTCTTCGGGGACATATTTTTTCATCATCTTGCGTAGGATGACTTTGCCATCATTGGTTTTTTTGATATTTCTTAAATCATTTTCATCTAAATTAGCAAAGTTTTCAATATTTGTAATCTTTAGATTAACTGGTATTTTTTGTGCAAAATCAACTAATTCATTATCAAGAAATGGAACGCGAGATTCAAGGCTGTGTTTCATACTTAATTTGTCTTCAACTATTAGTAATCCATGTAAAAAAGTTTTTTGTTCAAAATACATAGCTAACTCTATATTTTCATCTGAAGAATAGTTGTTTTTTCTAAAATTCTCAGGAATAACCGAGACAAAAATCTCTCTTGGATTAACAGTGAATTGTCCCTTAATTGGTGAGAAAACGTTATGAATTACTCCAAATGGAAGCAATCTAATCCAAAATTTGAAATATTTTTCCACAAATTCATCAAAAGTTTTTGCATTTAATACATGGTAATATCTCCAAGGATAACCTCCAAAGAGTTCATCGCCACCACATCCACTAAGAACAACTTTAACAAATTTACTTGCAAGTTTAGCAGCATAGTAATTTGGATAGCTCTGTCCAACTCTTGTATCTTCAAGATGATAAACGAGGTCATAGATACATCTTTGCATATCTCCGGCTTTAAGAACCATTTCGTAATGTTCTGTTTCAAAGAGATATGCCATATGTTCAGCCTTTTCTCTTTCATCAAAAGTTATCTCCAAACCACTGGCACTATGAAGGTCAAATCCTATGGTAAAAGTTTTAAAAGAGCCCTTTTTTTGTCTAAAATGCTTAGATGCTATAGCGGAGATGGAACCACTATCCATTCCACCGCTAAGGTAACTACCTACCTCTACATCACTCAAGAGTTGTCGATTTACCGCCCTCTCAAAAACCTCTTCTAAATTTTTTATTAAATCTGCTTCTTTGCCCTTAAATTTTACCTGAAATGGCTCAAAATCCCAGTATTGCTGAATTTTTGCTTCAAGATTAGATTGTGAGATAATCGCGCTGAAATCGCTTATAGCTGTTATTAAAGATTTGTGACGAGAATGAAAATAAGTTTTTCCTATTTCTTTTTTTCCAAGGCTAATTTCAATATAATGTCCTGGCAGAAGTATTTTTGCATCCCTCCAGAAAGTCCTATCTGTGAAAAAATTCTGAAATGAGAAGTACTCAACAACGCCGTTAAAATCCATATCTTTTTGAAAGTAGTCATATTGCATAAGAGCTTTTATTTCACTTGCAAAGAGTAATGTCCAGCCAGCAGGTTCCTTAATTAGAGAATAATAAAGTGGTTTAATTCCATACTTGTCCCTCACAAGATAAAATTTTTTCTGAAAGTTGTCATAAAGTGCAAAGGCAAACATACCATTAAACTTTTCAATACAATATATTCCCCATTCTATGTAAGCATAAATTATTACCTCAGTGTCGGTATGGCTTTTGAACTTATGTCCTAATTTTTCAAGTTCTGCTCTTAATTCTTGAAAGTTGTATATCTCTCCATTGTAAACTATCCAAATATTTTGTGATAAGTCACTCATGGGTTGATGACCTGCCTCAGTCAGGTCTAAAATGGCAAGCCTTCTGTGTCCAAGGAAAATGTCCCAGTCATGTCTATTTAATTCTCTAATAACTGGTTCATCTTGAATGTCTGGTATCAAAGGGGCGAGCTTAGAATATCTTTTGTCAGATAGATTCATGTGAAAAGAATGCCCTTTAATGTGTCTGCATCCTGTATGAAAATATAAGTATCCAGCATCATCTGGACCCCGATGAGATATTACATCTACCATTTTTTTAGTTGATGGGAAATGAACTGTTTTATGATTTAAAGCAACACAACCCGCTATTCCGCACATGGTAAATAAATTAATCTATTGTCACATTATAAAACATTAATTTTTTTCCACTCTATCAATTTCTTGAGCCCTGCTTCTAAAGTGTATTTATATTTAAAGCCAATCTCCTTTTCCGCCTTTTCAGGAGATAATACTCTATTTTTTACAAACTGCCTCGCATCGTCTGGACTGTATGGTTTATATATAATTTCATTTTTTGCTCCTGTTAAGTTCAGAATTAAATTGACCAGTTCTTTTATAGAAGTCTGAACGCCTGTACCAACATTGTAAAACCCAAAAGGTGTATCTGATATCAATGCGCATATATTAGCTCTTGCAGCGTCTTCAACATATATAAAGTCATAAGCCTGAGAACCGTCACCATTAATGTAAATTGGTTCATTAGTCTCAACTTTGTTAAGCATTATTGGAATCACACCGGTATAGGCAGCCTTCTGATCCTGATTCGGGCCAAAAACATTGGCATACCTTAATCCTATAACAGGAAGCCCATACCTATCATTGAAAGCTGTACACATGGCTTCTCCTGCAATTTTTGTCGCTCCGTAAAAATTTTTGTTATTAAAAGGATGGTTTTCTGTCATAGGTGTCTCTAAAGCATCACCATAAACAGAAGCAGAAGAACTAAAAATTAATTTTTTTACTTTATGTTTCACACATGCTTCTAATACATTAAAGGTTCCCGCTATGTTTACTTCAAAGGCAGTTCGTGGGAAATCTTTACAATGTAAAAGCCACATGGCTGCAAGATGGAAAACATAATCAATTCCTTCAAATGCCTTATCTAAAATATCTATATCTCTAATATCTCCTCCATAAGGGAATATTACACATCTTGGATCTTCAAGAGAGGCCTTTATGTTTTCAAATTTTCCTCTTGTAAAATTATCATAGATAATTACCTCCCTGATAGGATGTTTTAAAAGTTCACTTACCACGAAACTCCCAATAAATCCAGCTCCTCCAATTACCAGTATCCGAGCATTTTCTAATTTGTCTTTCTCCATTACTTAACCTCCTAAATTATCCTTTTTATCTATTTACATAAACGCACTGATTACTTCTGAAATTTCACTGTCTCCCATCAACGGCTCGATTGGCAAGCTCAATACACTGTTACTTGCTATTTCTGAGTTGTCCAGACTACCAAAAATCTCAGACCTACTCCGGAATAGTTTCATTTTATGAAGAGGCACAGGATAATAAATCATAGTTTGAATACCTTTTTCTTTCAAATCCCTTTGCAATGCATCTCTTCTGCCATCCTTTACAAAAATTGTAAACTGATGAAAATTGTGATAATAATCTTCTGATGGTGTGAATGGAAGCTTTATATTGTTTACATTTCTTAAGCCCTCAATATATGATTTGGCAATTTGTCTTCTTTTTTCATTAAACTCATCTATATACGGGAGCTTTGTAAGTAAAACCGCAGCCTGCAAAGTGTCAAGTCTTGCTTTATAGCCAATGTGGTCTACATTATATTTGTCTTTACCTCCATGCACCCTGAGCATTCTTATTATTTCTGCAAGTTCATCATCATCTGTTGTGACAGCTCCAGCATCTCCAAAGGCTCCGAAATTTTTTGAAGGAAAAAAACTAAAGGCTCCTGTGTCACCGAAACTGCCAACCTTTTTGCCTTTGAAAATGCTTCCAAATGCCTGCGCACAGTCCTCTACTACGAATAAATCATTCTCTTCGGCAATTTCCATTATTTCATCCATATTGCAGGGCAAACCGTAAAGATGAACCGGTAAAATGCCAACAACCTTTTTCCCATAAAATTTAATAGCATCTTTTATTTTTGATGTATCAATGTTGTAAGTATCTAAATCTATATCTACAAAAAGCGGAGTTGCTCCACTTCTTAAGATTGTGTCTCCTGTTGCTGTAAAGGTAAAAGGCGTAGTTATAACCAAATCGTCTTTTGACCAATATTCTTCACCCTTTTTCTTGATAGCCAGAGCTCTTAAACTTAAAAGAAGTGCATCTGTCCCTGAGGCAACACCAATAGCATGTTTTGTACCTATATATTCTGCAAGCTTATTTTCAAATTCTTTTACCTGCGGACCTAAGATATATTTAGCTTCTGCTATAGATGATAATATTGAATTATCTATCGTTTCCATGATATGTCTATATTGTTTTTGTAAATTCAATATTGATATTTCTCCTTCTCTCTTGAGAATATTATCAATGTCTGAAAGAACCTGTCTTGGAGTCATTACCTTTAAACCATATCTATTGAGGTTTTTATCTCTGCTAATTATTATTCCATCTGGGGCAATTCTTCTGAAAGATTCTGCAATAAGAGCATCTTCTGAATCGTCAGCATCCATTGATTTAAGTGCCTCATAACCGGAGGAGGTTATTACAGAAAATCTTGAAAAAAAGATTTCCTTAAATTTTAATTTGTCAATTTTATATTTGGTTAGAAAATAATCAAGCGTAGGTATCATTGAAGCAGTAATAAAAAGTTCAACATTTGAAGATGCTAATTTATCAAGAAGTTGCTTTGAGACTTTGTCCCTAAGCAATACCGCATCGAGAATTACATTAATATCCACTAAAATTTTAGTATCCATATTTATCCTCTAAATGCTTATTCCATCTCTTTTTCCAATTAATTTTTTTCTGAGGAAATTCTCCCACTGTTTCCCATAATTTTTCAGTAAAGGTTTTTTCTATTCCCAATTCATTTCTAATCTCTACCTCTATTTCTTCTTTATTTTCAAAACCTTTAATCATGGGTATCATAAATCCTCCTTTTACTCTCTTTGCTTTTAATCTCATATTCTTTCCTCCAAAGGTTTAAATATGCTATCTTTTAATCTATAAATACTTCCACAATTTGGACAAATAATCTTTCTCTCTGAGTCTGATTCTCCTAAAACATTTCCATTTATTTTATCTTTATTAATCAGTATTACTCCACATTTACAAACCCACCCAATTCTTTTTGCTGGAACACCTGCAACGAGTGCATAGTCTTCCACATCTCTATTTACTACCGCACCTGCTCCAATAAAGGCATATTTTCCAATTGTTATCCCGCAGACCACGGTGGCATTTGCTCCTATTGTAGCTCCTCTTTTTACAAGAGTTGGCCTAAATTCATGCTTCCTCTCAATAAAAGCCCTCGGATTGTATACGTTTGTAAATACACACGAAGGTCCACAAAAAACTTCATCTTCAAGAGTCACACCTTTATATACAGATACATTGTTCTGAATTTTGCAGCGATTGCCAATAATGACATCAGGTCCAATTGCGACATTCTGTCCAATGATGCATTTTTCTCCTATCTTCGTACCTTTAAGTATGTGGCTAAAATGCCATATTCTTGTGTCTTTACCTATCTCTACTCCATCATCTATGATGGCTGTTTCATGAGAGAAATAATTTTTATTTTCAGATAGATAAGTTATTGGCATGCCATTAATTATAGATTTTTCAGCCAGTTCGAGTATCTTTAGAACCTTAAGTCCTTCATATCCATCAGTGAGAGGATTTTTCCTCTCCTGCACACACTCAATAAAATGCATCAATTCAAGTTTAAGAGGTTCTGAAACTTCGACTGGAATAATCTCATAATCAGCCTTCTGTGCAACAGGTATTTTACCCTCTTTCCATTCAATTTTATGGGGATAAATGAAGAGTTTTTCTTTGCTCACATCGTCAAAAACCGCCATTGCCTTTGAGCCAACTACTATAAGCTTTTGTTCTTTGTAGGGATGAAGCCAGCTTACAAAAATATGTGCTTTTATGCCGCTCTTGAATTCAAGATTTGTAATAGTTGTATCATATATACCCCTATTAATATAGTCGCCTCCTGTAGCGTATATTTTTGCAGGCTCTTCTTCTACAAGCATTAATATGACAGATATATCATGAGGAGCAAAGCTCCAAAGGATATTCTCTTCTGTGCGAAGTTTTCCTATGTTTAACCTATTTGAATAGATATACTGAACCTTGCCGAGTTCTCCCGTAGATATCAAATCTTTAAGTTTTCTTACAGCAGGATGATACTGTAGAATATGCCCAACCATCAAAACTCTGCCTTTCCTTTCTGCGAGTTTAACGAGTTCCTCACCTTCACTTGTTTTCAATGCAAGAGGCTTCTCAACAAAAACGTCTTTATCTGAAAGCAGTGTTCTTTTTACAATTTCATAATGAGTGGCTGCTGGAGTTGATATTACTACAGCCTTAATCTCGGGGTTAGAGAGAATATGCTCAAACGAATCTGTAAAATTTATTTCTGGGTACTGTTTCTTAAATTGTTTTAGTGTAGATGGATTGACTTCACAGGCCGTGTGTAAAACTCGCAGTTCATGGAGATTACGAAGTATGTTCTTACCCCAATATCCAAGCCCTATCTGAGCAATAAATTTTTGTCCTTTCACTTTTTGTCCTCCTAAGCTCTGATAACCTTACCTTGGTATCTATTAATCTCCTTTATCAACCCTCTTGTATCAACAACAAAATTAGAATGCTCAACTATAAATGAAGGGTCATACTGGCTATGATTGGTAGCAATAACAACGCAGTCATATTTTGCAAGATTCTCAGGAGTTAACTCCACTGAAACTTTGCTGAATTTGAATCTTCTTGTTTTTGGCATTTTAGGAATATAGGGGTCATTGTAATCAACTATTGCTCCCTTTTTCTCAAACAGTTCAAAGAGTTTGAAAGATGGGGATTCCCTTGCGTCATCCACATCTTTTTTATATGCAAGCCCAAGTATTAAAATTTTTGCATCTTTTATGCACACTCTTCTTTTATTTAAAGCTTCTATGGTCTTATCTACCACAAAGTAAGGCATGTGAGTGTTTATCTCTCCAGCAAGTTCAATAAATCTGGTTGGGAAATCGTATTCTCTTGCTTTCCATGTCAGATAAAAAGGGTCTATAGGAATACAATGCCCACCTAATCCAGGTCCGGGATAAAAGGCTTGAAAACCAAACGGCTTTGTCTTTGCTGCTTCAATTACTTCCCATATATCTATGCCCATTCTGTCAAATAATATCTTAAGCTCATTAACAAGTGCTATGTTTACTGCTCTATAGATATTCTCAAGAAGTTTCACAGCCTCTGCAACTTTTGTAGAAGAAACCGGAACTGTCTTAACTACGATTGCATCATAAAGAGTTTTAGTAATTTCAAGACACTTACAAGTATACCCTCCTACAACCTTAGGTATTTTGGAAGTACTATACTCTATATTGCCGGGGTCTTCTCTTTCAGGGGAGTAGGCAAGATAAAAGTCTTCTCCTGCCTTGAGTCCTGTGTCTTCAAGTATTGCTCGCATATCCTCATCAGTTGTGCCCGGATATGTGGTTGATTCAAGAACAATTAGTTGACCTTTTCTTAGATATTGGGCGATAGTCTTTGAAGTATTGAAAACATAAGACATATCTGGTTCGCGATGCCTATTTAAGGGGGTTGGAACACAAATTAAAATACAATCCGCTTCAGTTAATTTAGAAAAATCAGTTGAAGGCTCAAATCTTGGGAGAATCTCTTTAATTTTGTCACTATTTATGTGTTTGATATAACTTTTTCCTTCCTTAAGTACTTTGATCTTTTCTTCATCAATGTCCAAACCAATTACCTTAAATCCTGCCTTACAAAACTCAATTACGAGAGGTAATCCTACATACCCGAGACCAATTAATGCTATCTTAGCATCTCTTGATTTTATCTTATCAATGAGTACAATATGAGTACTTGCCATTATTTTCCTCCCCAAAAAGCTTATTTAGTTACTTATTACTTTTCTCTTTACCCAATGCTCCGCCTCCTCAGTTACATGGGCATTAAGATAAAGCCGTAGTAACCGAGCAGGCTAAAAACGTATTAAGCCAGTTCTACTTCAGAGGCATCTATTTTAACACTTACAGACCTCTGAAGCATATGTATTGAGAGAATAAAATAATGTTGCTTCTCTTTTTTCTTCAGTATTCCCGTTGCTCCTGCAAGAGGACCGCTTTTTATTCTTACTGTCTGTCCCTCTTTAATATAGGGATACGGGTCTATTTCTCTTCCGTTTTCTATTGCCTTTCTAAGTGGAACTATTTCCTCCTCTGGCACAGGCTCTGGTTCACCGCAAGGGTTTTTTATGAAACAGACTACACCTGGCGTTTTAAGCACTCTAAGTATCAATTCATAGCTTTTCTCTAAACATACAAAAACATAGCCCGGGAAAAGAGGAAACTTAATAAGCTTTTTCCTGTCCTTCCATCTTCTAAGCCTTTCGACAGCAGGAAGAAATGTCTCTATTCCAGCTTTTGTTAGTCTGTCAAAAACCTTAAACTCATGCCTTGATTTGACGTATATACAATACCAGTTTGCTCCTAATTCTGCCACAGGTAGTACACCTTTGCTTTTATATTTTCAAGCTCCGCAAGCTCTTTTGGCTCAAAAGTTGCCGCTAAGATTGCGTCAAAATCAATATTATTTATCATATCCTTTCCGTAAACCTCACAGTCATAAAACCTCTCTCTTCCATTTAGGCTTACAACTCCAACAATACCTACAGGTAAACCTTTGGATGCAATATAGCAAAGCTCTGCAAGCTCATCACTTCCCCAAAGAATAATTCTTTTATCACCAGCCTCAAGAGCCTGTGCATATGTCTTGTCTATTTTATGCTTAATTTCCTTGAAATAGTTAAAAGACCTTGCCATGTAATTACAGGTAAGCTTTGTTTTTTCAACTATTCCTTTAGGTGTGAGGATATACATGATTCTTCTACCGTTGAGATTTCTTATCTTTATGTAGCCTTTCTTTACAAGTCTTTTTATGTAAGCATTTGTAAGGCCGAGTGCTATTCCAAGCTTTGAAGACAAGTCTCTTTGTGTGATTGCAGGGTCACTCTGTATTTGCTCAAGAATCCGCAGAGAGATTTCGTCGCTGTAATTATCATTGTTCATACTATGAACATTAACAGATTGCCGATATTTGTGTCAAGAAATAAACTTAAATGTTCAATCCGATGTCTTTTCTGTATTGCATACCTTCAAATTTTATTAATTCAATAGCTCCGTATGCTTTCTGCCTTGCTTCAGCTATGTCCTTCCCTATTGCTGTAACTCCAAGCACTCTTCCTCCGTTTGTCACAATTTCACCTTTTTCATTAAACTTCGTTCCAGCATGAAAAACAACAATGTCCTTAATGCCCTTTATCATTTCAAGACCTTTTATAGGAGAGCCCTTTTTATACTTACCCGGATATCCCTCAGAGGCGAGTATAACACATACGGAGGCATCATGTTTCCATTTCACATCTATTTTATTCAGTTTGCCCTCCCATACGGCCATGAAAATATCAAGTAAGTCTGTCTCGAGACGAGGAAGTATTACCTGTGTTTCAGGGTCTCCAAATCTACAGTTGAATTCAAGAACATATGGCTTGTTTTCAACAATCATGAGTCCCGCATAAAGAATTCCTCTGTAAATTATTCCTTCTTCTCTCAATCCCTTTATAGTTGGCTTTATTACAGTATTTAAGATTTCCTTTTCGAGTTCAGCTGTGATTATGGGATTTGGACTTAATGTTCCCATTCCTCCAGTGTTCGGGCCTTCGTCGCCGTCAAGAAGTCTTTTATGGTCTTTCGAAGTTACCATGGGCAGGATGTTTTTACCATCTGTAAATACAAGATAAGACACTTCTTTTCCCTTTAAACATTCCTCTATTACAACTCTCTCACCAGCAGCGCCAAAAATTTTTTCTTTCATTATTAATCTTAAAGCCTCTGTGGCTTCTTCGTATTTCTCACAGACAAAAACACCTTTACCGGCAGCAAGTCCATCAGCCTTTATTACTATCGGCGTTCCTTTAAGCCTGATGTATTCTTCTGCATGCGTATAAGAGGTAAAGACTTTGTATTCGGCCGTTGGAATTTTGTGCCTTTTCATAAACTCCTTTGCAAAGACTTTACTGCTTTCAAGCTGAGCGCCTGCCTTGGTAGGCCCGATTATTTTTCGTCCTTCTTTCTGAAAAATATCAACTATACCCTTAGCAAGAGGCTCTTCAGGACCAACAACAGTTAAGTCAATCCATTCGTATTTAACGAAATCAAGCAGAGATGATAAGTCTTTGCTCTCTACCTCTACACACTCGGCAATCTCGGCAATTCCTGCGTTGCCGGGAGCGCAGTATATTTTATCGACAACTCTCGATTGAGAAAGTTTCCACGCTATTGCGTGTTCTCTTCCTCCCGAGCCTATAACTAAAACTTTCATCTTCTATCCTCCTCTGTCTTTTTGACTAACCAGAATATGACACCTATGACAAGAACCGATGCCACAAGGGCAGCTATGAATTCGATGCTTTCGTGTTTCAAAGTGGCAATCATAACCTCTCTTATTGTTGTAACAAGGGCAACACCAACAAATACGCTTATCTTAAATTTTCCGCCTCGTAAATGGGCTATCTCTGTGTTTATTAACTCAAGCATGACCCAGAGGATTAAAACAGAGCCGAGGGCTGTGACTATTGTTTGTTCAAGCTTTCCTGTAAATATTTCGTATATATCCCTCGCACAGAGATACATTACAGCTCCTGTAAGAAAAATTAACCCTAAGATTAACGCTACACTTGTCAGTTGAGCAAACATCTCGCCGAATCTTACAATTCTTCCCCTAACCCTGTATGCTGCTGAATATCCCTTTACTTCTTCTTCAAGATATGCCGAGGTTATTACATCCAGGTTTATGTCAAGAATTTTATTGATTGTTATCAGATATTTATCTCTGTCTTCTATTAGGTCAACTTCTTCGCATACTATATCGGCACAGGCATTTCTGATTATGTTGATAGCTCTTATCATGAAATGGGGTTCTACGCCTACTTTTTCATGTCTTTGCCCTATTCGGATTAGGTTATCGTAGTAGTAGTTGTCGTATTTTCCAGAGAAAAGATTAATAAACCACACACGAATAAGCTTCATTACATGCCTTAGGAGAGACTCATTTTTAAAAACTCTCTTTGCTGACTCGGTAGTGTTTATCCACTGATAAAGAGCTTCTACGGCCTTATCAACTCTTTTCTCCATCAAAGGCTTAAGTTCAACAAGCCTTCTTTCATCGTCTCTTGTAAAATAATAGTTTGCCTTAATCTCTTTAAACGGTCTCATCTTAGTGCCTGAAATGTCTAATTCCAGTGAATATCATTGCCATACCGTATTGATTTGCTGCATCAATGACTTCCTGGTCTCTTACAGAACCACCAGGCTGAATTATTGCAGTTACGCCATTTTGTGCAAGGACGTCAATGTTGTCTCTGAAAGGGAAAAATCCGTCAGAGGCTACTACTGTCCCTTTCAGGGGACTCAAAGCGTGCATTGCTCCGATTTTAACCGAAAACACCCTACTTGTCTGACCAATTCCAAGACCTACTGTCCTGTCCTCTCTGGCATAGACAATGGCATTGGATTTTACGTGCTTACATACTTTCCAGGCAAACTTAAGAGCCTTCCACTCATCTTCTGTTGGTTGCCTTTTGGTAACCACTTTAGGCTGTGACAGCTCATCAGTATGCGCATCCCACTGTTGAACAATGAAGCCACCCAGTATGCGTTTCAGGTCAAAACCAGAAGGAACAATTTTTCCGTTCAAAGCAGGAAATTTAAGAATTCTCAGGTTTTTCTTTGTTCCAAAAACTTCAACGGCTTCTCTCTTAAAATCTGGCGCTACAACCACCTCGTAGAAAGTAAGAACAACCTCTTCAGCTGTCTTTTTGTCAACTGTCCTGTTAAAGGCAATTATTCCACCAAAGGCGCTTACAGGGTCACATTCGAAAGCTTTCTTATAAGCTTCATACAGGTTTTCTCCTATTGCAACTCCGCAGGGATTGTTATGCTTTACTATTACGCATACGGGTTCATCAAACTCGGCAGCGAGAAGAACAGCCGAATGGGTGTCAAGATAGTTATTGAAAGACATCTCTTTTCCCTGAAGGATTTCCGCATCTATCAAAGAAGGCTTTTCCCTTAGAGCATATAGAGCTGCGCTCTGATGGGGATTCTCTCCGTATCTCAAAGTTCTTACCATTTTTAGCGGAACTGTCCATTCATCTCTGTAGGCTAATGAGTCTGCCATTGGAGAGACTGTTTTTTCAAAGTAATCAGCTATTATAGCGTCATATCTTGCCGTATGAGCAAAAACTTTCTTTGCCATTTCAAATCTTCTTTCAAGGGATAGTCCTTCTTTTTTTAAATCCTCAATTACTGAAGGATAGTCATCGGGGTCAACAACAACTACTACATCTCTGTAGTTTTTTGCTGCAGCCCTAAGCATTGTAGGACCACCGATGTCAATGTTTTCAATGGCCTCTTCGAGTGTTATTCCTTCCTTGCTTATTGTCTCTTCAAACGGATATAAATTAACCACAACCATGTCAATTGGCTTAATACCAAGCCTGTCCATAGCTTCTATATCATCTTTGTTATCCCTTCTTGCCAGAATGCCTCCGTGAATTAGTGGATGGAGAGTTTTCACTCTTCCGTCCATTATCTCTGGAAAGCCTGTGTGCTGAGAGACGTCTATTACTCTAATTCCAGACTCTCTTAAAAGCTTAGCTGTTCCTCCTGTTGAAAGTATCTCTGCGCCTAATCTGCTTAATTCGCTTGCAAACTCAACTACGCCCCTTTTGTCAGACACACTAATTAAAGCCCTCTTAATCACCCCCGCACCTCCCTGTGATATTCCTGAATTGATTTTATACTTACAGGATGTTCTTTTAATCTTCTTATTGCCCTTACAATTGCATTTGCACCAGAGATAGTTGTTGTATAGGGAATTTTATACTGAAGAGCTCCTCTTCTTATGTACATTGAATCTCGCTGCGCCTGCTTTCCAAAAACTGTATTTATAATAAAGCTTATCTGCCTGTTTTTAATCAGGTCAAGAACATTTGGTCTTCCTTCCTGAAGTTTGTTGATTTTTTCCACAGTCAAACCTTTATCTATCAGATAATTTGCTGTTCCGTGCGTTGCTATTACTGTGAAACCAAGCTCTATAAATTCCTTTGCAATGTTCAATACCTGTGCCTTGTCTTTATCTTTTACGCTTATGAAGACTTTGCCGTTTAGAGGAATCTTGCCCATAGCACTCATCTGAGCCTTAGCATAGGCAAGACCGAAGTCTTCATCTATTCCCATTACCTCACCGGTTGACTTCATCTCAGGACCGAGTATTATGTCAACCTCGGGAAATTTATCAAAAGGAAATATGGCTTCTTTTACTGTTACATAGGGAGTTTTTATATCCTCCGTAAACCCAAGTTCTTTAAGAGTCTTGCCAACCATTATCTTGGCTGCCAGCTGGGCAAGTGGAATGCCTATACTTTTGCTAACATACGGAATGGTTCTTGATGCTCTTGGATTTACCTCAAGGACATATATATCAGAGTCTTTGATTGCATACTGAACATTCATGAGCCCCTTGACTTCAAGCTCTTTTGCTATGGCAATCGTTTCCTCTTTTATCTTATTTATAATCTCCTTGGAAAGTGAATAAGGTGGCAGAGAACAGGCTGAGTCTCCCGAGTGAATTCCAGCCTCCTCAATATGTTGCATTATGCCTGCTACAACCACATCCTCTCCATCGGAGATTGCGTCTACGTCTACTTCAATAGCATCTTCAAGATATCTATCAATGAGCACTGGATGGTCTTCAGAGGCTTTAACTGCTTCTCTCATATATCTTCTCAAAGACTCTTCATCGTATACTATCTCCATGGCCCGTCCACCTAAAACATAAGAAGGTCTAACCAATATGGGATAGCCAAGCTCACTGGCAATTTTAAGAGCCTCATCAAGAGAAGTTGCCGTTCCACTGGGAGGTTGTCTAAGAGCGAGTTTATCAACAAGCTCTTTAAAACGTCTCCTGTCTTCTGCTCTGTCAATAGCATCAGCCTTTGTTCCGAGAATATTAACTCCATGAGCTTCGAGAGCTTTTGCAAGTTTAAGAGGTGTCTGTCCACCGAACTGAAGTATCACACCTAAAGGCTTTTCTCTCTCAATTATATGTAAAACATCTTCGAGGGTGAGAGGCTCAAAGTAAAGTCTGTCGGAGGTATCATAATCGGTGCTTACTGTCTCGGGGTTACAGTTAATCATTATTGTTTCATATCCAAGTTCTCTCAAGCCAAATACTGAGTGAACACAGCAGTAGTCAAACTCAATTCCTTGACCTATTCTGTTCGGACCTGAACCAAGAATAATTACTTTATCTTTATTTTCCGTCGGTGGAGCATCGGAATCCTTTAGGAATTCACTCTGATGACTTAAAGCTATTGTGTAAAAACCTCTCTCATAACTTGAATACATATAAGGTGTATATGCAACAAACTCGGCTGCACAGGTATCAACGAGTTTGTAGACAGGTTTTATATCAAGCCTTTCTCTTAGCTGCCTTATATCTTCCTCTGATTTCTTTAAAAGTGAGGCTATTCTTCTGTCTGAAAGTCCATTTTGCTTGGCTTCAAATATAATTTCTTTGAGAGTCTCATCGGTCGCACTGAATTGAAGTTTTCTAAGACGGCCTTCAATCTCCACAATCTCCTTTATGTTGTTAAGAAACCATCGGTCTATTCCACTAAGTTCATATATCTCATCTATACTAAATCCTCTTCTTATTGCCTCAGCAATATACCAGAGTCTTTCGGCATTAGGATTTTTAATTCTCCATCTTATCTCATCAGAGGAAGCCTCAACTTCCTCAAATCCATAGGAACCTATTTCCAGAGAACGAATTGCCTTGCCAATTGCTTCTTTAAAAGTTCTTCCTATTGACATTACCTCGCCTACAGATTTCATCTGCGTTGTAAGAATAGGATTTGCCTCGGGAAATTTCTCAAAGGTAAAACGGGGAATTTTAACAACCACATAGTCAAGGGTGGGTTCAAAGCTTGCGGGTGTAACCTTAGTAATATCATTTGGTATTTCCTCGAGGGTGTAGCCTACAGCAAGCTTAGCAGCTATTTTTGCTATTGGAAAGCCTGTGGCTTTACTTGCTAAGGCAGAACTACGGGACACGCGAGGATTCATCTCTATTATGACCATCCTGCCATTTTTAGGATTTACGGCAAACTGAATGTTACTTCCTCCTGTATCAACACCGATTTCTCTTATTGCTTTTATGGCGCTGTCACGCATTATCTGATACTCTCTGTCTGTAAGTGTCTGGGCAGGCGCAACCGTTATGGAGTCGCCTGTGTGAACTCCCATGGGGTCAAAGTTTTCAATGGAACAGATTATTACTACATTGTCTGCCCTATCCCTCATTACTTCAAGCTCAAACTCCTTCCAGCCTAACAAGCTTTCCTCAACAAGCACCTGACTTACCGGACTAAGTTTGAGCCCCCTGTCAAGAAGTTCTTTGTATTCCTCAATATTGTATGCCACACCACCTCCTGTGCCTCCCAGAGTAAAGGCAGGTCTCAGTATGGCTGGAAAACCAATCCAATCTATTACCTCGAGTCCCTCTTTGAGGCTACATACAGCAGCTGAGCGAGGTAGGTCAAGACCTATCTTTGCCATGGCATCTTTAAATAACTGCCTGTCTTCTGCTTTCTTTATAGCCTGAAGATTTGCGCCAATTAACTCGACCGAATACTTATCAAGCACACCGGCATTACCAAGCTCTACGGCAAGATTTAGGGCTGTCTGTCCACCCAGGGTTGGAAGTAAGGCATCAGGCCTTTCCTTTTTTATAATAAGCTCCAGAATTTCGGCAGTCAGGGGCTCGATGTAGGTAGAGTCTGCCATTGAGGGGTCTGTCATAATTGTTGCAGGATTTGAATTCACAAGAACAACCTTGTAACCTTCCTGTTTAAGAGCTTTACAGGCCTGTGCACCGGAGTAATCAAACTCGCAGGCTTGTCCGATTATAATCGGACCTGAACCGATTATCATTATCTTTTTTATATCCGTTCTTTTTGGCATACTATCTTAAAAGCTCCTCCAATCCTTTTAGTCTTTTTATTTCTCTCTCAAGAGCAAGCTTGGTTTCATAAAGTTTTTTAATCTCTTTATTGCTCAGTAAGTCTTCTGTTATGTCTGAGGCTTTTATTTTAAGCCTTTCTTCAAGCTCGTTTAGCTGCTTTTCATAGCTCTTTATGTAGTCTTTGCATATTTTGATTTCCCGCATCGTTGAAATCCATACTTCATCATAGGTTATTGACATTACCCTTCTCCACTCTCCCTATATCCCCTCATATTCTCTTACAATCTCCCTGAACCTCTCAAAAACATCAAGGGCATCATTAGGTCCTGGTCCTGCTTCGGGGTGGTGTTGAACGGAAAAAACAGGATACTCTACGTGCTCCATTCCCTCTTCTGTTCCGTCATAAAGATTTTTATGGGTAAGTCTTACCTGGCCTTTTACACTCTCGATATCAACGCAGTAGTTATGATTTTGGGCGGTAATAGAAATCTTACCAGTCTTTAAATCTTTTACGGGATGATTTCCTCCGTGATGACCGAATTTCAGTTTGTATGTCTTTCCACCTAAGGCAAGTCCAATTAGTTGATGTCCAAGGCATATGCCAAAAAGAGGCTTTTTGCCAATAATTTTCTTAATATTATCTACAGCATAGGAGAGAATCTGAGGGTCACCAGGCCCATTACTAAGCATTACACAGTTCGGAGACATCTCCAAAAGAGCCTCTGCAGGTGTTGTGCCCGGAACAACATAAACAGAAAAGCCAACTCGTTTAAGATTTCTCAGTATATTCAGTTTTACTCCGTAATCGTATACTATACAGAAAGGAGAGTTCTCTTCCCTGTGATACCAATAGGGCTCTGTGCACATCATGGCTTTAACATGGTCAATCTCTGATATATCTGGATGGGCTTTAACTTTTTCGTGGAGACTAACAGGGTCTGTATCTTCTGTTGATATAATTCCCATCTGAGCGCCTTTATCCCTGAGATGTTTTGTAAGTGCCCGAGTATCTATTCCTTGAATTCCAACAATTTTATGCCTGCTTAGATAATCTCCCAAACTTTCCTCTGACCTCCAGTTGCTTGGATAGTCCTTGTATTCTCTCACGACAAAACCCTCTACCTTTGGAACGCCCGAGGATTCTATGTCCTCATGATTTACTCCGTAATTTCCAATCTGGGTATAGGTCATAACCACAATCTGTCCTTTGTATGAAGGGTCTGTAAGGATTTCCTGATATCCTGTCATTGAAGTATTGAAAACTACTTCTCCTATGGTCTCTCCCTCTGCCCCAAAGGAGAAACCTTCAAATACAGTTCCGTCTTTTAAAACTAATATGGCTTTCTTCACAATAACTCCCTCATGTCAAAAAATTTTTTTCCTTTTATTGTTATTAACACCTTTCCAGTGAGTTCCCATCCATCAAAAGGCGTATTTTTACCAAGTGAGGCCAGTTTATCTTTGTCTACCCTCCATTTTCTGTTTATATCGACTAAAATAAGGTCTGCTGATGCTCCTTCTTTTATACCTTCTTTTTTAATCTTTAGGATTTTTGCGGGATTCACAGTAAGCTTTTCAATAAGCTGTTTTAAAGTTAACACTCCTTCGTGAACAAGACCAAGGCTTAGGGCAAAAGCTGTCTCAAGGCCTGATATTCCGTTTAAAGCCTCCTGAAAGGGAACTTTTTTCTCATCGATGTGATGGGGAGCATGGTCTGTTGCTATAACGTCAATTGTTCCATCCCGAAGAGCCTCTTTTATGGCTTCTTTGTCTTCTTCAGAGCGAAGGGGAGGATTCATTTTCGCATTGGTGTTGTAGTCTTTCACAGCTTCCTCTGTTAGAGTGAAGTAGTGGGGACAAGTCTCTGCTGTTACAGGTATACCGTGTTGTTTTGCATATTTTATTAACTCTACAGAGCCTTGTGTCGATACATGGGCAATATGCAAAGGAGCTTTAGAATACTTACTTAGTATTATGTCCCTCGCTACCATGACTTCCTCAGAGGCTTTCGTTATTCCCTTAAGCCCCATGAGAAAAGACAGCTTGCCTTCGTTCATAACACCGTCTTCACTTAGGCTTAAATCTTCGCAGTGAGAGATAATCGGAGCTCCTACTGATTTTGAGTAGTCAAGGGCTCTCCTCATAACCATTGAATTCATCACAGGCATTCCATCATCAGAAAAGGCAACACAGCCTGCCTCCTTTAGCATGGCCATCTCTGATAGTTCCTCACTTTTCTGTCCTTTTGTTACAGCACCTATAGGGAAAACATCGCAATTCCCCTCTTCCTTTGCTTTAGCAAGAATGTAGTAAGTTACCTCTGGATTGTCGTTAACAGGATTTGTGTTTGCCATGCAGCAAACAGAGGTAAATCCGCCTCTAACAGCAGCAAGAGTACCCGTGCGGATTGTCTCTTTGTATTCATAGCCTGGTTCTCTAAGATGGGTGTGCATATCTATAAGGCCAGGGAAAACGTAGAGGTCTTTAGCATCTATTTCTAAGGTTGAATCGGAATTTTTTAAATTTTTGGCAAAAGGCTGATATTTGCTCTTAAATCTAACCTTAGAAATTATACCCTTATCAATAACTATATCCACTATTCCTTCTTTATTTGTAAATGGGTCAATCAGATGGGCATTATAAATTTTGATAATCAACTAAGCCTCCCTGGGTGTTAAAAAATAGATAACAGCCATCCTTGTAGCAATACCGTTTGTAACCTGTCTAAGTATTATAGAACGGGAACTGTCTGCTACTTCTGTGGAAATTTCCACACCTCTGTTCATGGGCCCCGGATGCATAACTATAGCATCCTCTTTAAGATACGAAAAGACATGCCTCTTTAGTCCCCACATGTGAAAATACTCTTTCAACGAGGGTATGAAAGCGCCCTTCTGTCTTTCAAGTTGAATTCTTAAGAGCATCACCACGTCAACATCGCTTATTCCCTCTCTGAGGTCATAAAAAATTCTTACATTATCGGGTGCATCGGAGGGCAGAAGAGTTGGAGGACCAACGAAATTTATCTGAGTGTCAAATTTGCTAAGAAGATATAGATTAGAACGGGCAACCCTGCTGTGAAGTATATCACCAACAATAGCGATTTTTAAGCCATCAAGCCTTCCTTTAACTTCAAGAATACTGAAAGCATCAAGCAATGCCTGGGTAGGATGTTCGTTTGTTCCATCACCGGCATTTATAACAGAAGCAGGAGTATGCTCTGCTACAAATCTGGCTGCCCCAGAGGAAGAATGCCTCATTACTATGTAGTCTACATTGTATGCTTCAATGGTTTTCAGCGTATCGTAAAGGGTCTCTCCCTTTACAACACTGCTCATACTTACTGAAAAATTAAGCACATCAAGGCTCAAACGCTTTTCAGCAAGTTCAAAGGATGTTCTTGTCCTGGTAGAAGGCTCAAAGAAAAGATTTATTGCTGTTTTACCCCGAAGGGTAGGAACTTTTTTGATATCTCTCTGAAGAACTTCTTTAAATGCCTTAGCTGTATTGAGAATCTCCTCAATAGTCTGCCTTGAAAGTTCTTTTATTCCGACGAGGTCTTTCATGGCGTTATCAGTACCACTGAGTCTTTTCCTGCAAACTCTCTCAAATAAACCTTTATTTTTTCATTTCTTGAAGTGGGGATATACTTTCCTGTATAATTCGCCATTATTGGCAATTCTCTGTGCCCCCTGTCAATTAGAACAGCCAGTTGAATCTCTGCGGGTCTTCCAAAATCCATAAGGGCATCCATGGCTGCACGAGTAGACCTTCCAGTGTAAAGCACATCGTCAACAAGGATAACTTTTTTTTCATTGATGCTAAAGGGAATGTTAGTAGGTTTAATTGATTTTCTCTTGTTTGAAAGGTTTATGTCGTCTCTGTAAAAGGATATATCAAGAACTCCTACAGGCACATCCATATTCTCGGTATCGCTTATTTTTTTCCTAAGTCTCTCGGCAAGATATACACCTCCCGTTACAATACCCACAAGACAGATATTTTCAGCTCCTTTGTTTTTTTCCAATATCTCGTAGGCAATCCTTGTAAGGATTCGTTCTATTTCCTGCTCATTGAGAAGTTCTTTTTCCATAGGAGAAGATAAACCCTAAATCAATAAATTATACACGATTTTGAGAAAATTTGCACACTTCGCCTAATCCATTGATTTCAGCCAATCTATTCGAAGCTTACAAAATTTAATATTTTTCTGTTACAATAAAAAATCTCCCGATAAGCGGGAGAATTTTATTTTTTGAGGTCTTAAAATGAAAATCGAGGTCTTTGAGATACCAGAAGAAGGTATGGATATTGAAGTAGAAGAAAAGCCCTTACTTGAAGGGATTAAAATCTTAAAGCCCTTTAAGGCTATTATGAGAGTTGAAAAAAAAGAAAGAGAAGTTTTCATAAAAGGTGTAGTTAGTGGAGAAGTTGAACTTCAATGTAGCCGGTGCTTAAAAGATTACATTATGCCAATAAGAACACTATTTGAGATAACCTATCATCCTGTTGAAGAGTTAAATCGGGATGAACTTGTAGAGCTTAAAAGGGACGAGATGGACGTAGATTTTTACAGAGATGGACTAATTGAAACGGAAGACATTGTAAGAGACCAGATATTGCTGAATATACCAATGAAACCGCTCTGTGCAGAAAACTGTAAAGGACTCTGTCCTGTTTGTGGTAATGATTTGAACGAAAAAGACTGTGGATGTGAAATAAAAGAGATAGACCCAAGATTTGCAGCTTTACAATCACTTTTAAGGAGGTTAAAAGCAAATGGCTAATCCAAGACACCGTCATACCCCTTCAAGAAGGGACAAACGCAGAGCAAACTGGAAAGCAGTAGCTCCCAATCTTGCACTGTGTTCTGAATGCAAGGAACCTAAACTTCCCCACAGAGTTTGTCCAAATTGTGGGTCATACAAGGGCAAAAAATTCTTAGAGGTAGAAGAGTAGCTTTAAAAAATGTTAAAAATTGCCGTTGATGCAATGGGGGGAGATTTTGCCCCCGAAGTGAATATTTTAGGTGCTTACGAGGCAGCTTTAGATAATGAAATAGAGATTATCCTTGTAGGCAATAAAGATAAAATCTCTGAGTTTCTGTCCGAAAAAAAGGAATTAAAGGGCAGAATCTCAATTCACCACACCGATGACTGTATTCTCATGGATGAAAATATATCAACAGCCATAAGAAGAAGAAATACATCCATGAGAAAGGCTGTCGAACTCGTAAGAGAAGGAAAAGCAGACGCTGTGCTCAGTGCAGGTAACTCAGCAGCGATGATGGCTCTTAGCTTTCTCCTTCTTGGTAAGCTTTCAAATGTGGACAGGCCTGCCATTGCAACGGTGATGCCCTGTCTCAAAGGACATTTTATACTGCTTGATGCTGGTGCAAATGTAGACTGCAAAGCCGAACATCTTCTTCAGTTTGCCTTTATGGGCGATGCCTATCATAAGGCTCTTTTCAATTCAAAATCACCGAAAATAGCCCTGCTAAGCATAGGCGAGGAAGGCTCAAAGGGAAATGAAGCCACAAAAGAAGCCTTTAAAATGCTTCAGAATACGACTCTTAACTTTATTGGAAACATAGAGGGAAAGGATATATTTTTTGGGTCTGCTGATGTTGTAGTATGTGATGGCTTTGTAGGAAATATAGTTTTAAAAGTAGGTGAGGGACTTGCAGAGGCACTGATGAAAATGCTTAAAAGAGAAATTACTGACCTTATTACAGGACGACTCGGATACATGATGATAAAACCAGCTGTTAAAAGCTTCAGAAAAAAGGTTGACTACTCAGAATACGGAGGAGCTCTGCTTCTGGGAATAAACGGAACGAGCCTAATATGTCATGGAAGGTCATCAGCCAAAGCAATCAAAAATGCCATAAGAGTTGCCACAGAAATGGCAAAAAAGGAGATATACAGAAGGATTTCAGAAAGTCTAAAATCAACGGAGGATATAGATGAAAGCAAGAGTAGTATCAACAGGCTCTTATGTTCCTGAAAAAGTTCTTACAAACTTTGACCTTGAAAAAATGGTTGATACATCCGATGAATGGATAACAGAGAGAACGGGAATAAAAGAACGAAGAATAGCCTCTCCAGAGCAAGCAACAAGTGATCTTGCCTATGAAGCATCCCTAAAAGCCCTAAAAAAGGCAGGACTGAAGCCCGAAGATATTGACCTCATAGTATTAGCAACGGTAACTCCCGACATGCTTGTTCCGTCAGCAGCCTGTATACTTCAGATGAAACTTGGTGCAAAAAATGCCGTTGCCTTTGACATAAACGGTGCATGCACAGGATTTGTTTATGCCCTGTCTGTAGCAGAAAAATTTATAAAGACTGGAGCATCAAAAAGAGCTCTTGTAATAGGTGCAGAGACTCTTTCAAGATTTACCGATTTTACAGACAGAAGCATATGCGTTTTACTTGCCGATGGAGCAGGAGCGGTAATTCTTGAAGGCACAAGAAAAAATGAGGGAATCCAAGTAATTGACATATTCTCCGACGGAACAATGTGGGATTTTATCCACATGCCTGCTGGTGGTTCTAAAATGCCCGTTGATGAGAAGGTGCTACGGGAAAGGCTAAATTTCATAAAAATGAGAGGCAACGAAACCTTTAAAGTAGCCGTTAAAACTCTTGAGGAAGTCGTTGAAACCACTCTCAAGAAAGCAGGAATAACTTCATCTCAACTGGGACTTCTTGTTCCACATCAGGCAAACATAAGAATTATTCAAGCAATGGCAAAAAGACTCGAACTTCCAATGGACAAAGTCATGGTAAATATTGACAGATACGGAAATACATCGGCTGCATCAATACCTATTGCTTTAGATGAAGCAGCAGAAATGGGAAAAATTAAAAAGGGAGATTATGTGATGCTTGCTGCCTTCGGTGCAGGGCTTACGTGGGGTGCAGCACTTATAAAATGGTAAATTAGCCTTTTCTCTTTTCCTTATCTTTTTTATATCGATGGATGTGCCATATTCGGAATAATCTTTCTATTCTGTCTTTGAATAACCATACTGTTACCATTATTACAACTGCTATGCCGGCAAGTCTGAAAAACTTTTCATATTCGTGATGCCTCAGATAGCTTCCTCCCAAAGAAAGTAAAACTGTTCCTAAAAGCCTACCAACTCCTGCAATGACTGTAAACTCAAGAAGGGAAAGTCTACTTAATCCCAAAAAATAACTCAAATAGTCCTTTGGAAAGCCGGGAATTAAAAAAAGAAAAAAAACAAGAAAAGCTCCCTTATGATGAAGTAGATAGTCAAATTTATTTAAAATCAACGGGTCAACAACCCTCTCAACAAAGGGTTTTCCAAAAATTCTTCCCAGCATAAAAGCAAAAACCGACCCAAGAGTAAGGCCGATAGTTGAAAGAATTGCTCCGCCTAAAGTTCCGTAAAGATATCCACCAAGTAAGCCCGTGACCTCCCCAGGAATTGGAGCAGCAACTACCTGAAAAGCCTGAAGTATTATAAATCCAGCAAAACCAAGGGGACCTAAAGAGTTGATGAAGCTCTTGAGTTTTTCCTCATTTAGAAAAAATTCAACTAAACCAGACTCATAGAGAAAAAAAATGATTAAAGAAAGAAGCACTGCAAGGAGCAAAAGCCTCAGCAGTGCCTTCAGAGTAATCTTATTTTTTATCAATCTTTAAATTCTCCAGAAATGGTGATATTAAGTCCATTGGTAAGGGGAAAAGAATGGTAGAGTTCTTCTCAGAAGCAATTTCCTTTAAAGTTTGAAGATATCTCAACTGAAGTGCCGCTGGTTCAGAAGATATAATTCTTGCTGCCTCAGTGAGTTTTTCAGCAGCTTGAAGTTCTCCTTCGGCATGAATAATTTTGGCTCTTCTTTCTCTTTCTGCTTCGGCCTGTCTTGCCATTGCTCTAAGCATCTCTTGCGGAAGGTCTACATTTTTTACTTCCACAGCAGTTACCTTGATTCCCCAAGGCTCTGTCTGAGAGTCAATGACATGCTGAAGCTCTGCATTTATCTGCTCACGATTTGTAAGAAGGTCTTGCAACTCACTCTGTCCAAGTATACTTCTCAGAGTTGTCTGGGCAATCTGGCTTGTGGCATAGTAGAAATCCTCAACAGCTGTTACTGCTTTGATAGGGTCTATTGGCCTGAAATAAACAACCGCATTGACCTTAACAGAGACATTATCTTTTGTAATTATATCCTGTGCTGGCACATCCATTGTGACGATTCTCAAACTTACCTTAACCATCTTGTCAATGACAGGCCATATTAAGACAAGTCCAGGACCCTTTACGGGTATAACTCTTCCAAGCCTGAAAACAACACCCCTTTCATATTCCTTTAGAATCTTGATTGCACTGCTTAAAACGTAAAAAGCCAGAAAAATTATTACAATCAATGAAAGCAGTGAAGTCTCAAAGAACATAAACACCTCCTCTGATTGTTATTTACAATTTTAACATACTTTGCTACACGGAAAGCGTTAATATTTTTTCCTACAAATCAGCTGATAAATGAAAACATAAGAGCTTCCTATTTCTTATTGAGGTTATTGTTTTAAATGAATAAGCCTTTTCTGTTATTATTAATTATGCTTTTTAGATTGGTTTTACAGGAGGAATATTAATGAACTTCTCTTCTTTAGTTCAAAAGAACAGTTCGAAGATAATTTTTATAATTCTTGATGGTATTGGTGGTCTTCCAATTAATGGCAAGACAGAACTGGAGGCAGCATTAAAACCTAATCTGGATAGTCTTGCAAAAACCTCTGCTTGCGGACTGCACATACCTGTCTCACACGGAATCACACCGGGAAGCGGGCCTGGTCATTTTGGCGTTTTCGGTTATGACCCACTGAAATACGAAATAGGAAGAGGTGTGCTTGAGGCTTCAGGACAGGGTATAGATTTACATAAAACAGACGTTGCAATCAGATGTAATTACGCAACCATAAAGGATGGAGTGATAACTGACAGAAGAGCTGGGAGAATCCCAACTGAAAAAAATAAAGAACTCACTGAAAGGCTTGCTAAAGAAATTGAAGAAATCGATGGGGTGAGACTCATCCTAAGCCCTGGTAAAGAACACAGATTTTGCCTCGTGATGAGATTCCCAGACAACATTACCGAAGAAGAAGCAATGGTTTCAGATACAGACCCTCAGAAAGAGGGAAAGCCTCCGGCTGAACCCTCTCCTCTAAATGAAAAATCTAAAAGAGTTGCACAGATTGCAGGGATATTCATTAGAAAAGCCAGCGAGATATTAAAACATGAAGAAAAAGCTAATTTTGTTCTTTTAAGGGGTTTTTCAGCCTTACCACACATACCTCCTTTTGAGGAGAGATTTGGACTTAAAGCTTGTTCAGTAGCAGTTTATCCCATGTACAGAGGAATAACTAAACTTCTCGGCATGAAAGCAGTTGCCGTAGAAGGCGACATAAAAGAGGAGATTGAAACGGTTAAGAGGGTATACAGTGAATTTGACTTCATTTTTCTTCACATAAAAAAGACTGATTCCTATGGAGAAGATGGAAATTTTGAGGGTAAAGTGAAGAAAATAGAAGAATTTGATGCTTTTATTCCAGAAATTCTATCGTTATCGCCTGATGTCCTTGTTATTACAGGAGACCACAGCACTCCCTCACTTCTTAAGTCACACAGCTGGCATCCTGTTCCTCTTCTCATAAAATCTCCTTATGTGCTGGGTGGCACTGTATCTTCCTTCACCGAGAGAGAGTGTTTGAAAGGCGAGCTTGGTATAATTCCTGCAACTGCAATAATGCCTCTCGTGCTTGCCAATTCTCTCAGACTGAGGAAGTTTGGCGCATGATTGACAGCCACTGCCATCTTGAAATGTTCGGAGAAGAAGTCTCAGAGGTTATAAAACGTGCAGAAAAAGCAGGCGTAACAAAAATAATTTCTGTTGCTTCAGACCCAGAAAGTCTCGACAAAATCTTACAGATTGCCGAAAAAAATCCTATTGTATATGCAACAGCGGGAATTCATCCCCATGAAGCAGTAAGTTGGAATGAAGAGCTCAGGGATAAAATATTTGAATTCAGCAGACATCCGAAAGTAGTGGCTATCGGAGAAATTGGCTTAGATTATCACTACAATCACTCTCCAAAAGAAACTCAGCAAAAGGCTTTTAAAGAACAGCTTGAAGTTGCAAATGAACTTGGCTTACCTGTTGTTATACATTCAAGGGAGGCTTTTGAGGATACCTTCGAGATTCTAAAGTCTTCAGGTATAAAGAGAGGAGTTATGCACTGTTTCAGTGGAGATGTCTATCAGGCACAAAAAGCTATTGAATTAGGTATGTTCATATCTATTTCAGGAGTTGTGACCTTTAAAAACTCAAAAAAGATAAAAGAAGTAGCCCGATTTGTTCCAGATGAATACTTATTGGTAGAAACTGATGCTCCCTATCTTGCACCAGAACCATTCAGAGGAAGAAAAAATGAACCAGCTCTCCTAAAATATACAGTTCAAGCCTTGGCAGAGCTTAGAGAGGTCTCCTTTGAAGACATTCAGAGAATAACAACTATCAATACTATGAGACTTTTCCAAATAGGAGAAACTCCAAAAGGAGAGATAGCCTATAAAATAAGAGACTCTCTATATCTCAATATAACAAACAGATGCACCAATGTATGTAAATTCTGTGTAAGATTCCACACAGACTATGTAAAAGGACATAATTTGAGACTTGAAAATGAACCATCTGTGGAGGATTTAATCAGAGCAATAGAGAACCCTAAAAACTACAGAGAAATTGTTTTTTGTGGTTACGGTGAGCCTTTCTTAAGGCTTGACGTAATAAAAGAAGTGGCAAAATGGATTAAGGAAAAAGGAGGAAGGGTCAGAGTTAATACAAATGGTCATGGAAACATCATTCACGGCAGGAGAATTTTACCAGAACTTAAAGGTTTAATAGATTCCATCTCCATAAGCCTTAATGCTCAGGACAGAGAAACTTACAATAAAATCTGCAAGCCTATGTATCCAAATGCCTACGAGGCAGTTATTGATTTCATAAAAGATGCTAAGGAAAATGTTCCATATGTTCAGGTTACTCTTGTAAATCTACCGGAGATAGACATAGATAAATGCAGGGAAATTGCCAATTCCCTTGGTGTGAAGCTAAAAATAAGGCATCTCGACAAGGTAGGATAAAGTGATTAACTCAATAAAAAAAGATTTCTTAAGAGGATTAAAAACAATTAAATTCTGGGCAGAGATTATCTCTGAGAGAATTAAAATTGAGATAAATGTAATCAAGATTACCGCTGAGATAAATACCTTTGCCGAAAAGAGAGATGAGTTTCTAAGAGAGATAGGAAAAGAA
This sequence comes from Thermodesulfovibrio sp. TK500a, assembly GCF_055381765.1. NCBI lineage: Bacteria > Pseudomonadati > Nitrospirota > Thermodesulfovibrionia > Thermodesulfovibrionales > Thermodesulfovibrionaceae > Thermodesulfovibrio > Thermodesulfovibrio sp. TK500a. The sequence continues at coordinate 1,864,079 of NZ_AP041606.1, read as the reverse complement.
GTATGCGAAAACTCTAAAACAGACACAGGGGAAAATCAAAAAATAACAACTTTAATTAGAAAAGTAAGGGAGTTAGAGGCAGAAATAGAAGACAAAAGGAAAAAATTGACGGAGCTTGAGGAGATAAGCCGATGGAGGTTTTGATTTTATTTGTCTTTGGTCTAATAGTTGGCTCTTTTCTAAATGTGTGCATTTACAGAATACCAAGACAGATATCAATAATAAAACCCTTTTCTTTCTGCCCTTCTTGTAAAAACAAGATAAAGCCTTATCACAATATTCCTATTTTTAGCTACTTTTTTCTCAGGGGAAAATGTGCATACTGCGGAGATTCCATATCCCTCAGATATCCGCTGGTAGAGTTTTTGAATGGCGTCCTTTATGTCTTAGCATTTCTTAATTTTGGACTTACTCTGATATTACCATTTGTTTTAATCTTTATATCGGCTCTTTTAGTAATATCTTTCATAGATATTGATTTCCAGATTATTCCCGATACAATCTCTATTCCTCTAATAGCTATTGGTCTTATTGTATCTCTCATACCTCATGGGTTTTCAAATCTTTCAGAAGGGCTCATAGAGTCTATTATAGGAATCCTCGTTGGTGGTGGTAGTCTGCTACTCATATCAATAATAAGCAGAGGAGGCATGGGAGGTGGAGACATCAAACTCAATGCGGCAGTTGGTTCATTTATGGGATGGAAATCAGCTGTTCTTACCATTTTTATAGGAAGCCTTCTGGGTTCTATCATTGGCATAATAATTCTCAAAAAAACTGGCAACAGAAAAATCCCTTTCGGCCCTTATCTTGCCATAGGAGCTTTAGTAAGCCTGTTCATGGCTGATAAAATTTTAGATTGGTATTTACGATAAGGTTATGTTTAAAGAATCGCCTGCATTCATATGGTATGGTCAAGAAAAAACCGTAAAACCCGTAAAAAGAATTCCTCAGGTAGATATTAATAAACTCATTGGAATTGAAAAACAAAAGGAACTGCTACTTTCAAACACAAAGGCTTTTTTAGAGGGAAAAAGGGCAAATAATGTCCTTTTATGGGGCGAGAGAGGAACAGGAAAAACAACTTTAATAAGAGCATTGATTAATTACTTTAAGAATTCTCCTCTCAAAATCGTTCAGACTCTAAAAAGCGATATAGCCACAATACCTTTCCTGTATGACTTGATTTACGAGAATAGAGAATTTAGATTCATAATTTTCATCGATGATCTTTCTTTCAATGAAAACGAACAAGAGTTCAGAGACTTAAAAATTATAATGGACGGCGGGATTGAAGAAATACCAGAGAATTCGGTAATATATGCTACCTCAAACAGAAGAAGTCTTATGCCAGCCATGTCGCAGTCAGAAAACGAACTTTTTCCTGAAGACAGCCTACAGGAGAGAGCCTCACTAATAGAGAGATTTGGATTAAGAATAGGTTTTTATAGATTTTCCGAAGATGAGTATTTTGAAATCGTAAAGCATTATGCGAACGCTGAAGGAATAAATCTTTCCGAGGATGAACTCACTCAAAAAGCTCGCCAATGGGCTTTAATTCACGGCACAACAGGAAGGTCGGCCTATCAATTCATCCTAAGCCTTAGTATTCTTTAGAGCGAGCTTATTAAGGGCATTTATATAAGCCTTTGCAGATGCAACTATTATATCAGTATCAGAACCGTGCCCTCTTACTGTATGACCTCCTTCTTCAAGTATCACAGTAACCTCTCCAAGTGCATCAGTGCCACCAGTTATTGCTTTTATCTCAAATTTGTTTAGTTCAGCCTTTGAGCCTGTTAATTCGGTAATGGCTTTGTATACAGAGTCTACAGGGCCGTCTCCTGATACTGTAATTTCTTTAGTCTCACCGTTTATTTTCATCTGCACTTTAGCAGTTGGTTTTTTATTTGTGCCACTTGACACTTCAAGGTCAACGAGCTGATAAACCTCGGCAATTCTTAAAACCTCGTCGGACACTAATGCTTCTATATCCTCGTTGAATATATATTTTTTCTGGTCAGCAAGCTTTTTAAATCTTTCAAAGGCACGATTCAGCTCTTCATCGTTAAGAGTAAATCCAAGCTCTTCAAGTCTTTTCTTGAAAGCGTGTCTGCCAGAATGTTTGCCAAGAACTATCTTTGAACTTGGAATTCCTATATCCTCTGGCCTCATTATTTCATAGGTTGTTCTTTCTTTTAAAACACCGTCCTGATGAATTCCTGCCTCATGGGCAAAAGCATTAGCTCCAACAATTGCCTTATTAGGCTGAACAACCATACCTGTAATCTTAGTTATAAGCCTACTTGTTCTGTAAATCTCCTGTGTTACAATTCCAGTATCAGCTTTGAAAAAGTCATTTCTTACTTTCAAAGCCATGACTATCTCTTCCATTGCTGCGTTTCCTGCTCTCTCACCAATTCCGTTTATCGTGCATTCCACCTGTCCAGCACCCTTAAGAATTGCCGTAAGAGAATTGGCAACAGCAAGACCTAAGTCATTGTGACAGTGAACACTAATTGTGGCTTTGTCTATATTGGGAACTTTGTTCATTAAGTATTCAATCAATTCGCCATATTCCTGAGGAATTGTATATCCAACCGTATCAGGTATATTGACTGTTGTTGCTCCTGCTTTTATTACTTCTTCGGTTACTTTACAAAGATAGTCCCAGTCTGAACGGGTTGCATCTTCCGCTGAAAACTCAACATCATCAGTATACTGCCTTGCCTTTTTTACAGCCCTAACGGCAGATTCGATTACCTGCTGCCTGTCCATACGGAGTTTGTATTTAAGATGAATATCTGAAGTTGCTATAAAAGTATGAATTCTCCTTTGCTCTGCCGGCTTTAAAGCTTCCGCAGCTCTTTCAATATCTTCATCACGGGTTCTACAAAGTCCTGCAATTGTAACCCCCTTTATCTCCCTTGAAATTCTGTTTACTGCTTCAAAATCTCCTGGAGAGGCTATGGGAAATCCTGCTTCTATTATGTCCACACCTAACTTTTTTAGTTGCTTGGCCACTTGAATTTTTTCTTCCACGTTCATTGATGCTCCAGGAGACTGCTCTCCATCTCTCAGAGTAGTATCAAATATTTTTATTCTCCTCATCTTGCACCTCTGATTTTTTTCTTTTCTGTCTAATTAGAATTATTATATTTTCAATTATACCCCATAAAACATATAGGCTTACAAGTGTAAATATAGCAATATTCGGCAGGATAAATATAAAAAATAGAATAAAAATAAAAATCAAAAGTATCCAACCGGGTTTTTTCTCTCTAAAGTCGATTTCCTTCAATCCATGGAACTTAAGAGTGCTAACCATAAGAAGAGCAAGAAAAGCAGTTGCGGAGAGAAGAAAAAAGTTCCTCTCTGGCTGTAAGTTTAAGACATCAATGTAAAATATTATCAATGCAGAAACCATAGTAGCAGCTCCTGGAATTGGTAAGCCCTTAAAGGACTTTAATATAGAAGTCTGCACATTGAATCTTGCCAGTCTGAGAGCTCCGCAGGCAACAAAGAGAAAACATACGGCAAAACCTATTCTTCCAAAGTCATAGAGAGCAAATTTATAAATAAGAATTGCGGGAGCCACACCAAAAGTAACAAGGTCTGAGAGAGAGTCAAGTTCTATGCCAAACTTTGTGGTTGTTTTAGTAAGTCTTGCTACAAGTCCGTCCAGACCATCGAATATGTTAGCTATTATTATTGCCCATGCGGCATGTATAAATTTGCCATTAATTGCAGAAAGTATTGCATAAAATCCCAGAAAAAGACCGCAAAGAGTAAGCGCATTAGGCAGTACGTAAACTCCCTTTGCAGGTTTTCTATCGGGGTCTCTGTATTTCCTTGTTCCTCTTATCTTTATCATTTTCGCAATGAAGCAATTACTGTTTTTCCTGCCAAGACTTTTTCGCCTTCCTTTACCGAAACCTCAAAAGAAGGGGGTAGACAAATGTCCACCCGGGAACTAAATTTTATCATTCCAAATCTCTGTCCCTTTTTAAGAGTCTCTCCTTCCTTTACCCAGCAAACAGCCCTTCTTGCAACTACTCCGGCAACCTGTCTGATTATTATGTCTCCTGCTTCAGTTTGAAGTGTGATTTTAATATTCTCGTTTTCTCTGTATGCCTTTTCTTTGAAAGCAGAAAAAAACTTTCCAGGTGTGTACACTACCTCTTTAACTTTTCCATCAAAAGGAGCTCTGTTCACATGGACATTAAAAGGAGACATGAAAATGCTTATTTCCGAATATGAATCTGGGCAGAGAGTATCTCCGGACTTTCTTATCAATATCACTTTTCCATCGGCAGGAGAAACCAAAAGAGCCGGGTCTTCAGGAACTCTTCTTTCGGGGTCACGAAAAAAGTAGGCAAAGAATAACGCTAATATGAGAAAAACAATTGCTATTGGCTCAAGCCATAGCAAATAAAAGAAGGAGCTTAAAAGTAAAGCTCCTCCTATATAAGGTAATCCTTCTTTCCTAATCATGCCTTTGATTTATCCACAAGTTTTGAGCTCTTAAGCCAAGGCATCATGGCTCTTAGTTTTTCTCCAACCTTTTCAATAGGATGTTCTTCGCCTTTTTTAGTTAAAGCATTGAAAGTTGGCTTTCCAACTTTACATTCAAGAATCCATTCCTTCGCAAACTGTCCACTCTGGATTTCATTAAGAATTTTCTTCATCTCTGCCTTTACAGAATCGTTAATCACTCTGGGACCCCTTGTGAGGTCACCATACTGGGCAGTATTACTTATTGAGTATCGCATTGTTGATATACCACCTTCGTAGATAAGGTCTGCAATAAGCTTTACCTCATGGAGACACTCAAAATAAGCAAGCTCAGGCGGATAGCCAGCCTCAACAAGTGTTTCATAGGCTGCTGTAATGAGAGAAGTTAGACCACCACAGAGAACTACCTGTTCACCGAAAAGGTCTGTTTCTGTTTCATCTTTAAAGGTTGTTTCAATAATGCCAGCCCTTCCTCCACCTATGCCAGCTGCATAAGCAAGAGCAATATCCTTGGTAATCCCTGAAGGGTCTTGATAGACTGCCATTAGACACGGAACACCCATTCCTTTTAAGTATTCACTTCTTACAAGATGGCCAGGTCCTTTTGGAGCAACCATGAAGACGTTAATATCTGAGGATGGAACAATCTGACCAAAGTGAATATTAAATCCGTGCGCAAAAGCAAGAAAAGCACCTTTCTTTATATTCGGCTCTATCTCATTTTTATAAAGCTCTGCCTGAAGTTCATCGGGAGTAAGAATCATTATGATATCTGCTGTTTTAGAAGCCTCGGCAACTGTCATTACTGTAAGTCCTGCATTTTCAGCCTTTTGCCAACTTTTTCCCTTTCTGACTCCAACTATTACATCAAATCCGCTATCTTTAAGATTATTGGCATGGGCATGTCCCTGGCTTCCATAACCTATTATGGCAATTTTTTTTCCTTTAAGAATCTCAGTGTTGACGTCAATATCGTAATAGATTTTCACTTCTACACCTCCATATTTGTTGTAAGAGAGTATTCATCAGCTTGTAACCTATTGAAAATCAATAAATTACAAGCCCTAAATTTTTTCAATCACCTCACTCTGTCATTCCGAGCCGAGCGAAGCGAGCCCTGAGCCGTAGGCGAAGGGCCTGCGAGGAATCTCCAGATTTTTCAAATCAAGAGATCCCTCGGGCTTTGCCCTCGGGATGACCCTTAGTAACTGAACAGCCTCATTTGTTGTAAAATTTAAAAATTATAACACATGAAAACTTACTTTGCCTAATAATCTCGATTTTCTTCCATCAGTTTCCTACTTTCAATATGGTAAGATAAAACTATAAAATCTAAAGGAGGTATGGCATTGGAGAGATTGAAAGATATGATTTTTAGACTTTCTGAGAAAATCAACAAGCAGATAAACATAATGGAAGTATGCGGAACTCATACTGTAGCTATTTTCAGACATGGTATAAGAAGCATTATTCCATCAAATATAAGACTATTAAGCGGCCCGGGATGTCCTGTTTGTGTAACACCTGTAGAGGATATTGACAGAATGCTCTTTATAGCAAAAAAGCCAGAGGTCATTCTTACCACCTTTGGTGATATGATGCGAGTTCCAGGAAGCAATGGCTCACTTTACAGGGCAAAAGCAGAAGGCGCCGATATAAGAATGGTCTATTCTCCTTTAGATGCTCTCAATATAGCAGAGCAAAATCGTGAAAAAAAGATTGTTTTTTTTGCCGTTGGATTTGAGACCACCTCTCCCCTTATAGCCGCAACTCTTTACGAAGCTGACAGAAGAGGAGTTCCGAATTTCTTCATTTACTCAGTCCATAAACTTGTTCCTCCTGCACTGGAGGTTCTCATAAATACGGAAGACTTAAAGCTTGATGGTTTTATTCTTCCCGGACACGTGAGCACAATTATTGGAAGCAAGGTCTACGAGTTCATAGCTTCAAAATACAAGAAAGCCTGCGTAATTACAGGATTTGATGCCGATGATATTTTAAATGCCATAGCAATGCTACTGATGCAGATTATAGAAAAATCGCCAAAGATAGAAATTCAGTATAGGGATGCTGTTAAACCTGAAGGAAATCCAAAGGCCGTTGAAATTCTGTATCGTTACTTTGAGCCCTGTGATAGTAACTGGCGAGGAATAGGTATAATTCCCAATAGTGGATTAAGATTAAAAGAAGAATTCCTACACCGAGATGCCCTTAAGCTTTTTGACATACCAGAAATAAAATCAGTAGAACCACGGGGCTGTCAATGTGGTCTTGTTCTGAGAGGAATTAAAAATCCTCCTGAATGTCCCCTGTTCGCTAAAAAATGCACTCCCGAAAATCCTGTAGGCGCCTGTATGGTAAGTTCAGAGGGAAGCTGTGCTGCCTATTACAAATATGGTGCGAGCTAATCTACTTCAACAATTCTGTATGAATGTGTTATTTTCGCCGAATGCTCAAGCGTTGCTTTAACGGAACAGTATTTGTCCATCGAAAGCTGAACAGCTCTTTTCACAGCCTCTTCTGAGAGATTTTTTCCCTTTATGATAAACTCAATCTCAATTTCTGTAAATCTCTTTGGATACTCTTCAGGCTGCTTGCCCTGGATATTTATTTCAATTCCCCGAAGGTCTTGTTTTTTCTTAGCGAGAATCGAAGCAATATCCATACCACTACATCCTCCCAACCCCACAAGCAAAAGTTCCATAGGCCTCATTCCCGTATTCTCACCACCGAAGTCAGGATGGGCATCCATAACTATCGCATGACCTGTGCCAGACTGTCCTACAAACTGCATTCCTCCTGCCCATTTTACCTTTGCTTTAATCATATAGCCCTCCTACTTTATTTATTTAAAAATGAAAATAACAAAAAGAGTCTCAAAATCTCAACTTAAGCTCTTCTCTTTTTCCAAAGCAATTATACTCTCTCTTACTCTTTCAACTAACACCTCTACATCAGAAAAATTCTTTTCCGAGTTTATAGCTGCTCCAATGAAGACTGATATTTTAGTTATACTGGGAATAAATTTTCCTCTTGGCAGCGCCTCGAAAGTTCCCTCTATCAGAACAGGCACAACGGGAACGCCTGTTTGAATGCTCAGAATGGCAAAACCTCTCTGAAAATCCCTCAGTTTACCATCAAAAGACCTTCCACCTTCTGGAAATATACAGAGAGAAAAACCTTTCATTAGGATTTCCTTTGACCTTTCCATTGCTCCTATTACTTCTCCATCACTGCTTATGGGTATGACATTTATTATCTCAGATATTAATCGATAGGGAAAAAACTTTTTCAATCCTTGGAAATAAAGATTTTTTGAAATTCTGAAAGGCAGTGAAGCAAAGAGCACAAAACCATCAAAATAACTCGTATGGTTAGGAGCTATTATAAAAGGCTTAGAAGGCAGTCTCTCTAATCCGTGAACTTTAAGTCTGTAAAATGACTTAAAAAAAATTCTTAAAAGCAAATGGGCTGTCATTAAAATACCAATCTGCAATATTTTAAAAAGCCTGCCTCTATGCTTTTTAATCTCTGTTTTTTCAACAAATGGTAATCCTTTTAATCTATCCACATCTCTTATAACATCCTCAACCGTCGCCCAGTTATTGGTAATACTGTCCGTAAGCTTTATGGAAAATCTCTTTTCAATGGCAAGAGCAAATTCTATCCTGCTAATTGAGTCCATGCCGAGGTCTAATTCAAGATGGTCTGATGGTTTAATAGATGTTACAGAAGGAATGATAAATTTTATTATTTCCTCGATTACCTTGCCGGTTTCATTAAGAACCTCAGAGATAGTTTCCTTAAGTTTCTCCCTATCTGCATCTTCTTTTATAATTTGCTTTATTAAAAATCTTCTGAATTTCCCAAGTCTTGTTTTAGGTAATTCCTTATTGTATAAATGAAAACCCATTATTCTCATGTAAGATGGCAAAGTTCTTGATACAGCATCTAACTCCCATTTCAAATTGGCTTTAATGTTTACTATGCCCTTTTGCCTTGCGTAATTTAAGTCAGGAACAATGATAGCCTCCATTGTGTCAAGAATGCAGATTTCTTTAATTAGGGGTATTCTTTTTCTGTAGCTCTCCTCCACATCTTCAGGATATATTGTTTTACCAGAGGAGAGCACTATCACATCCTTTTTTCTTCCTGTTATGTAAAGGTAGCCTTCTTCGTCTATATATCCAAGGTCTCCTGTAAGAAACCAGCCATTCTGAAAAGACTGCCTTGTAAGTTCTTCATTTTTATAATAACCTTTCATGACAAGAGTTCCCTTTACTGCTATCTCACCTATTCCTTCCCTGTCAGGAGCTATTATTTTCAACTCAACTCCATCAAGGGCTTTTCCTGCAGAACCAGGTTTTCTTTTGTTTTTAGGATTGAAACTTACGACAGGTGAAGTTTCTGTAAGGCCATATCCCTCAATAACTGTAAACCCAAAAGCCTCCATATCCTTCATAACTTCAGGGTCAAGCCTTGCGCCTCCAGAGGTAAAAAATCTGAACTGCTTTCCTGTTTTGAGATGAAGAAAGAAAAATACTAATTTGCCGATGTTGATATCAAACTTTCTCCTTAGAAAAGAGCTTAGCTTCTTGAGACTTATTAAAAATAAGTTTGCTGGAAAGGGAATTTTTCTTATTTTCTCTGATATCTTTCCACTGAATAATTCAAGAATCTTAGGAACTGCAACCAAAGCAGTTATCTTAGCTTTTTTAATTGTACTTAATATCAACTCACCCTTTATCTGTGAAAGAAATGTTACCGTTGCTCCGCTGCAGAACGGAACAAGAAAGCTGCATACAAAGGGATAGGTGTGATGGAGAGGAAGAATACAAAGTATATTTTCATCGCTTTTTATTATATCGGTCTTTTTAATTGCCTCTATTTGAAAAATGAAATTTTCATGGGCAAGTATTACTGCCTTAGGAATACCAGTTGTGCCCGATGTGTAGATTAGCGATGCTGTAGAATAAACAGGAATGGTGGAAGGATTAATTTTTTCCGTTGATTGTAAATTCTTGATTTTTTCTATATTAAATCCTTTGTAATCTTTAACGTTTTCTGCTGTCTTGTCAGAATAGAAAACGAACTTTGCTTCAGAGTTTTTTACAATGCTTTCAACTGTCTGTTTATCCATCTCAACATCCAAAGGAACTGCCACTGCACCACTTAAAATAATAGCTATGTAAGAGATACACCACCAGGGAGAATTATCTGCGTAAATTATTACCCTGTCTCCGAAAGATATGTAATTTTGCAAAAATGAACAGAGCCTAAATGAATAGTTTTTAACGTCATCATAAGTAAGACTTCTCCAATTTTCATATTCTTCTGTTGAGGCTAAATAATTGAATGCTGTTTTAGTGTTGTATTTAGTGAAGGCTTCTAAGAAATACTCTACCAAGCTCATCTCAGTAATTATAGCAAGTATTCATCCCATTCTTAAAGTAAAAACAAAAGATTAGAAAGTTATAGGCAATTTAAATTACACTATTGAATTAAATCTTATGCTATACAAAAAGCAGATATTAAGCTGGTGTCTTTTTGATTTTGCCACCTCAAGCTATTCCGCTGTAATTGCCTCAATTATTTTTCCTGTATACTATGTAACCTATATTGCTTCAGGCTCAGGAGTTGGTGATTTATGGTGGGGTAGAGCAATCTCCCTAAGCATGTTAATGGTAGCGGTTTTATCTCCCTACTTAGGAGGTATAGCGGATTATGCGGGAATAAGAAAAAGAATGTTATTTTTCTTCGTATTTATCGCTGCTTCTTCGATAGCATCTCTTTCTTTGCTAAAAAAAGGGGACATTATTGAGGGGTTTACGCTGGTAGTTTTGGCAAACTTTTCAATTGAGGCAGGAGTTGTATTTTACAATGCCTTTCTTCCTCTGATAGCAAAAGAAGGATATTTGGGCAGAGTTTCCTCATGGGGTTTTGGAATAGGATACGTAGGTTCAATTTTTTCTCTCCTAATAGGGCTTTATTTTATTCGGAAAAATCAGTATGAATTAATATGGAGCTTTGTAGCTATTTTTTTATTTGTTTTTTCTACACCTTTGTTCTTAATTATGCCCGGCGACGAGAAGAAGAATGCCTTTTTAAAATCTGCATTTAAAGGAATGAAGTTTATCATTAGTAATTTTTTCAAACTATGGAAAGATAAGAATCTGAGGAGATTTTTCATCGCCTATTTTTTATACATGGATGGAGTAAATACAGTCATAGTTTTCTCAGGCATCTACGCCACCGTAACAATCGGGCTTAACTCAAAAGAGCTTGTATTGCTTTTCATAGTAGTTCAGTTTACAGCTTTTCTTGGAGCTTTTCTTCTTGCAAAAGCTTCGGACTCATGGGGTGCGAAAAATATTATTTTTTTATCTCTTATCTTGTGGATAATAGTGTGCATATCAGCTTTTTTCATCACCTCAAAAGAAACATTTTTTGTTGTTGCTTCTTTAGCTGGAGCAGGACTGGGCACAGTGCAGGCCTCGTCAAGGGCATATTTTTCAAAATTTATACCTTCTGGCCATGAATCTGAATATTTTGGCGTCTACTCTATGATTGGTAAAACCTCTTCCATATTAGGACCAATACTTTTTGGAGAAATATCCAAACTCACGGCAAGTCAAAGACCGGCAATCCTTGCTGTAACAACACTTTTCATCGTAGGATTACTAATTTTAAGAAGCTCCGAAAAAAATAAAAATGTTACTTCATGAACCCCCTTTCTTATCCTTAAAAATTAGTCTTACGATTATGTTACAATTATGCAGATGAAAACTCCTTTTGAAGACAATGACATAAAATTCATGCGGAGAGCTTTAACCCTTGCAAAGAAGGGAAACTGGCGCACCTCTCCAAATCCAATGGTAGGTGCTGTTGTTGTAAAAGACGGAAGAATTATAGGCGAAGGATATCATAAAAAAGCTGGTCTGCCTCATGCAGAAGTTGAAGCCATAATGAATTCGAAAGAATCCCTCAAGGATGCTACTCTCTATGTAACTCTCGAACCTTGCTGCCATAGAGACAAGAGAACCCCACCATGCACTGATGCAATAATAGAAAAGGGCATTTCGAGAGTTGTTGTGGCAATGAGAGACCCCAATCCTAAAGTTTCAGGCAAAGGCATTGAGACTCTGAAGTCTCATGGCATAGATGTTAAAGAAGGCGTTCTTGAAAAGGAGGCTTTAAAACTTAATGAATTCTATGTGAAATATATAACGACTCGCGAGCCTTTTGTTATCTTGAAAACTGCCATGACCCTCGATGGAAAAATAGCAACACCAAAGGGAAATTCTAAATGGATAACCTCTGAAAAATCGAGAAAATATGTCCATATTATCAGGTCAAGAGTAGATGCTTTGCTTTCAGCCTATGGCACAGTCATTCATGATAATCCTCTTTTTACTTCAAGAATAAAAAATGGTAAGAATCCTCTGAGAGTAATCATTGACCCAGAACTCAAGATACCTCTTAACTTCAATGTTTATAATCCTCCACCTAAAACAATTGCTGTAGTCCATTCAGACTTTATAAATCAGGACAAAGCTAAAGATTTAATGAAAAGAGGAGTTGAATTGCTTGAATTTTCTTCTGAAAAAGTTGACCTCTCCTGGTTAATGAAAGAGTTAGGCAAGAGAGATATAACATCCCTGTTGATAGAAGGTGGTTCATCTCTCAATTCTTATGCTTTATGGAGCGGAGTTGTAGACAAAATAATGATTTTTGTAGCACCAAAGATTATCGGTGGCTTCAACTCTTATCCTGTAGTAGGAGGAAAGTTATACAGAGATATACCCGAGGCTTTTAAGGTTAATAATCTCAGAATAAAGCGAATTGGAAACGATATCCTAATAGAGGGGTATATTGAAAAAGACTTGAAAAATTTTTAATTTTAATGTAAAGTGTATTAATTAAAAAATTAATCCATGAAAGGAGGTGAAATATCATGAGAAAACTTTTAGCAATTGCCTTAGCTGCTATGTTCGCTGTTACCTTTGGTTGTGCTTCTAAGGATTATGTTAAACAGGAGATTGACCCTCTTGTAGACAGAATAGGTAAGCTTGAAAGCAAAGTTGATGCTCTCGATAAAAAAATTAACGAATGTTGCAAAAAAGCAGATGAAGCAGTAAGCAAAGCAGAGGCCGCCGCTCAGAAAGCTGAAGCTGCTGCAAAGAAAGCCGAAGATGCAGCAAATAGAGCAGAGGCTGCATCCCAGAAAGCAGGCAAGGCCTTTGAACTTCAGCAGAAGAAATAGTATCGAATTATTTAGCCACAGGTTATTTTTCATAGCCTGTGGCTATTTTCTAAATTACCTTTATTTGTCATTCTGAAACAGGTCAAGGAAGGCCTGAGTCATTAGATGAGGAAGGTTAAAGAGAAATCTCTTCATATACCGCAAGATGTCATTCCGAACTCAGTGAGGAATCTCATCTTTTTGGAGACCCTTCGGCTTCGCCTCAGGGTGACAAAACAGAGAACCATTACAATGTTTTAACGCTCTGTCATTTAGAGAATTTCTTCCCTCGTCATTCATAGGAGAATAAGCAACGAAAAATATCGCCTTTGCCGAATCAATTGGAATGCTCTTATTAACTAAACAGTCTTTTAAGACTTTCAATTTTCAACATTATCAAAACTACCTCTAACTCGGCAATTTCTATATCCAATCTCTGTTCTGCTATAATAAAAATTTATTAATCGGGTCTAAAGGAGGAAAAATGTTTCGTGATAAATACTGTGCAGCCTTAAGAGAAGAAGACATTGGTAAGAGCTTCAAGCTATGTGGATGGGTTTTCAGAAGAAGAGACCACGGCGGGCTTATCTTTATAGACCTGCGAGACAGAACGGGAATTATCCAGATAGTCTTCAGTCCTGACATATCAAAGGAAAGCCATGAAAAAGCCCATACCTTACGAAGTGAGTATGTAATTGCTGTAAAAGGTATTCTCAGAAAGAGACCTGAAGGAACGGAAAATCCAGAACTTGAAACAGGAACAGTGGAACTTTGGGCAGAAGAACTGGAGATTCTAAATTTAGCAAAAACATTACCTTTTCAGCTTGACGAAGCTGAAGAGACAACGGAACTCTTGAGATTAAAATACAGATATCTTGACTTACGCCGAAAGGAGATGCAAAGAAACTTTCTTATCAGACATCAGGTAACTCTATCTGTGAGAAATTTTCTTGACAGAGAAGGCTTCATCGAAATTGAAACTCCCATGCTCACAAAATCAACTCCCGAAGGTGCCAGAGACTTTCTTGTCCCGAGCAGATTAAATCCGGGGACATTTTATGCCCTTCCCCAATCTCCACAGCTTTTCAAGCAGATTCTTATGATGGCAGGCTTTGATAGATATTTTCAGATAGTCCGTTGCTTCAGAGACGAAGACTTAAGAGCAGACAGACAGCCCGAGTTCACTCAGATTGACCTCGAGATGTCCTTTGTTGAAAGTGAAGATGTCATTGAAATGGTTGAAAAAATGATTTACCGGGCTTTCAAAGATGTTCTCGACTTGGAATTGACTATACCATTCAAGAAATTGACTTATGATGAGGCCATGAACAGATACGGTTCAGATAAACCGGACTTAAGGTTTGGAATAGAAATAGAAGACGTAAGTGAAATAGTGCAAAACAGCCAATTTAAGGTATTTCTTGATACGTTACAGAAAAAAGGTGTTGTTAAAGCCATAGTTGGCAAAGGTCTTGCCTCTATGTCAAGAGGGGAAATAGACAAACTCGTTGAGAAAGCTCAGACTTTTGGCGCAAAGGGACTTGCCTGGATTAAAGTGAAAGAGGATTTTGAATCTCCAATAGCTAAATTTTTCCCAATGAACATTCTTAAAGAAATTGCTGAAAGAGTTAAAGCTGACAAAGGTGACATGATACTTTTTGTTGCAGACCAGAACTCTACTGCCAATACAGTTCTGGGAAAACTTAGACTCGAAATCGCAGAGATGACCAAAGTTGAACGAAAGGGTTTCTCCTTTGCTTGGATTGTTGATTTTCCGCTCTTCGAATGGGATGAAGAGGAGAAAAGATTTGTAAGCATGCATCACCCATTTACAAGCCCTCAAGATGACTATATAGAAAAGATACTCAATATGCCCTCAGAGGCATTTTCAGACCCCGACAGTCCAATTAGGGAAGCAAAAGCAAAAGCATACGACATAGTATTAAATGGATACGAGCTTGGCGGAGGAAGTATAAGAATACACAATGCCCAGATACAAGAAAAAATTTTTAAAGTTCTTGGCATATCAGACGATGAAGTAGCCAAAAGATTTGGCTTCTTTGTTGAAGCTCTTAAATACGGAACGCCACCTCACGGAGGTATTGCCATAGGACTTGACAGAATGGTAATGCTTATGACAGGTGCAGACTCCCTAAGAGACGTAATCGCCTTCCCTAAAACACAAAAAGCTTTCTGCCCCTTAAGTGAAGCACCATCAGAGGTGGATGTAAAACAATTGAGGGAATTGAATATAAAACTGGATATTTAAGTTATAATAGAAAAATGAAAAAAATAAGCATTGACCGAGTAAAACCGGGGATGAAAATCGTAAAAGAAGTCATAAATGAGGCAGGGATGGTCGTTGTCCCAGCAGGTAAAGAGTTAACAGAGTCTCTTATAAACAAACTTACCATGATGGATATACAGCATGTTTACGTGGAAGGTGAAAGAGATTTACCTCCTAAAGACGATGTTCTAAGAGAAATTGAGATTAGATTTAAAAGAATAGATGACCCCATAACTTTAAGCATAAAAAAAGCATTGCTCACTCACATAGAGGAACTTTATAAATGAACTCTCAAGAAGTCCTTGCAAGAGTTGAAAAAATAGAAAGCCTTCCGACAATACCACCTATTTTAAGAAAAATTCTTGGACTAATAGAAGACCCTTCTGTATCACTTAAGAAAATAACAGATTTTGTAGCCTCTGACCCCACCCTTACGGCAAGAATACTAAAAATGGTAAACTCGCCTGTATATGGCTTCCCTGGAAGAATATCCTCTGTAAGCCATGCTATGGTAATACTTGGGCTAAATGCGGTAAAAGGGCTTCTTTTAGGTGTGTCTGTCTTTGAAATAATGCAAAAAAGCATGATAGGACTTTGGGAACATTCTCTCTCCAGTGCTATATTTGCAAGAATAATAGCAACAAGAAAAGAATTGGCCTCTCCAGAGGAAATATCTATCGGAGCCCTACTGCATGACATCGGAAAAGTGATTCTCATAATGGCCTTGAGAGATGAATACTTGCAAATTGTTAACTCTATCAATGGAAATGAAAGACACATCTTTGAGATAGAGAGGGAAAAATTGGGCATAACCCATGCAGAAATCGGAGGGGTAGTTGCAAAAAAATGGAATTTTCCCTTAAAGCTTATTGAACCAATAATGTATCATCACAGGCCTCAGTTAAGCGATAAATTTAAAACAGAAGCAGCAATCGTTCATGTGTCAAATATACTTGCCCTTGCAAGGGGCATAGGTTACTCCGGTGAAGTGTACGTTCCTGCGGTAAATCCTTCTGCATGGGAAATATTAGATTTAAAAGAAAAAGACCTTTTAGAAATCTTCAAAGAAGCAGAGGAACCCCTCAATAGTTCCGGTGACATTTTTTCATCTGATGAATAAAAAAATAATAGCTATAGGCAAAGATACCAAAATAAAAAAAACTATAAAGAAAAATTTTCTTCAAGCTCCCTACGATTTATATTTATTTGAAGATGAAAGAGAAGCTCTACAGATAATATACGATGAAATTCCTGAGCTTGTGCTTGTGGAGGCTCTGCAAAATCCATTAATTGAAATATCTATCATAAACAGCTTAAAAAGTGACCCTCTCTTTGTCTCCATGAATGTAATTGCCATAGTATCCTCCGATTTTAATACAAATGACTGGAAAAATTTTCTGATTGATGACTATATACGAGTAGACGACCTTGAATTAGACCTTTTAATGCGGGTGAACCTTTCCTTTGAAAGAGTGGAAAGAGTAATTGCCACAAGTCCTCTTACAAAACTTCCCGGCAATTTGGTAATACAAAGAGAAATTCAGAAACGGCTTGACAGAGGAGATATATTTGCCTTAGCATATGCAGACCTCGATAATTTCAAGCCCTTCAACGATAAGTATGGATTCTCAAGGGGGGACGAAGTAATTAAAATGCTCGGCAGACTCATTCTAAATATTGTTCGTTCTGACCAGCCTTCTGGAAGTTTCGTAGGACACATAGGAGGAGATGACTTTGTTTTCATCATGTCTCCTGACAAAATTGAAGCAACAACTCAGAAAATCATAGATATGTTCGACAACCTCGTAATAAATTTTTATGATGAGGAAGACGTAAGAAAGGGACAGATTGAATCAATAAATCGAGAGGGAATTAAACAAACCTTTCCTATAATGACTGTGTCAGTAGGGATAACATCAAATCAGCATAGAAACTTTGCTCACTTCAGTGAAATGGCAGAGACTGCTTCTATCATGAAATCTTTTGCTAAAAAACAGAAAGACAAAAGATACGCTGTAGATAGAAGAAAAGGATAGAATAATTTGACTAAAAACTAATTTTTTAATTAAACTGTTTAATTATGCTTCAAAAATTCATAGTTGCTAACTGGAAAATGAACAAGACAATCAGGGAAGCAGTCAACTTTCTAAGTCAATTTATTCCCTCTGTGGAAGGCACAAAAGACAGAGAGATTGGAATAGCTCCAACATTTCTATGCATTGAAACCGTTGGAAAGGCCTTAAAAAATACCAACATAAAACTCTGCGCACAAAATGTTTTTTATGAAAACAAAGGGGCATATACAGGAGAGGTATCTCCATCGATGCTTAAAGATGCAGAAGTTGAATACGTCATAATTGGCCATTCGGAGAGAAGAAAATACTTTCATGAAACAGATGAGATAATCAACAAGAAAGTTCAAGCTTCCCTTAAAGAAAAGCTAAAAATAATTCTCTGCATTGGAGAAACCCTTGAGGAAAGAAAGCTCGAAAAGACGAAGGAGATTTTAGAGACTCAAATAAAAGGTGGATTGAAAAATATAGAACATGTCGAGGCTTTAACAATAGCCTAT
Source organism: Thermodesulfovibrio sp. TK500a (assembly GCF_055381765.1). Lineage (NCBI taxonomy): Bacteria > Pseudomonadati > Nitrospirota > Thermodesulfovibrionia > Thermodesulfovibrionales > Thermodesulfovibrionaceae > Thermodesulfovibrio > Thermodesulfovibrio sp. TK500a. Next base: position 1,846,463 of record NZ_AP041606.1, on the reverse strand, counting down.
GAGCCTGTATGGGCAATCGGAACAGGTGTTGTAGCTACCGAAGAACAGATAAAAGAATCCCATCTTTTTATTAGAGAAAAACTAAGAGATATTTATGGTGAAATAGCCAATGAGATAAGAATTCTTTATGGAGGAAGCGTAAGCCCTGAAAACATTAAAAGTATCATAACATTAGACAATGTTGATGGCGTTTTAGTTGGTGGAGCAAGCTTAGACCCTTTAAGTTTTGCAAAAATTGTAAAGTATGACCAAAAATGAGATAGACAGGAGGAAAAAATGAAAACTTTGCTTTTAGTATTTCACATAATTCTATGTTTTGTAATGATTGCGGTTGTGCTTCTTCACAGAGGAAAAGGAGCAGAGTTAGGTGCTGCTTTTGGAGGAGGCTCTTCTCAGACACTTTTCGGACCAAGAGGCGCAGCAACATTTTTAAACAAACTTGCTACCGTAGTAGCAGTTCTATTTATGCTTTCTTCATTTTTTCTTACTTACATGACAACGAGAACAAAATCTGTCATAAGCGATATAAATGTTCCTGCCCAAACGCAGCCACTAAAACCAGCGCAACAACCATCAGGTGAGCAACCGCAACAAAAATAGATGTCTATAAAATATGTTAGATTACTTGTCTTTGCCGTCCTTCTATTAATATCCTGCCAACGACAGCCAGACATAAAGGAACCTTTTTCGCTCACTGGCGCTTCTTCAGCAGATGCAAAGAGACTTCTGCCTCTTTTTGCCTCCGACAGTGCAAGTGCTGACATAAGTGGAAGAATTTTCAACGGTCTTACTAAGTATGATAAAGACTTAAACATAGTCGGTGACCTCGCAGAAAGCTGGAGTATTTCAAAGGATGGAAAAGAGATAGTCTTTCATCTGAGAAAGGGAATAAAGTGGCACGATGGAGAGGAGTTCACCGCTGAGGATGTGGTATTTACATTTAAGGCAATCACTAATCCCAAAAATCCCACACCCTACAGCAGTAATTACGGACCTGTAAAAGAAGTTAAGGCTCTTGACAAATACACGGTGAAAGTATCCTATGAAAAACCCTTTGCTCCTGCTTTAGAATCATGGGGGATGGGAATTTTACCAAGACACTTACTTGAAGGCAAAGAACTTTTTAGCTCCTCTTTGAACAGACATCCTGTAGGCACAGGACCGTACAAGTTTAAAGAATGGGTTACAGGACAGAGGATTATTCTTGAGAGGAATGTTAATTACTTTGAAGGCACTCCATTTTTTGAAAAATTCATATCCCGAATAATACCTGACCCGGCGACGATGTTTCTTGAGTTGAGATTTGGAGGTATTGATTTTATGGGACTTGCTCCAGCTCAGTATAAACACTATGGAGAAAAGTCTGATTTTAAAAAATATTTCAATGTCTATAGATATCCTTCTTTTGGATACACATACATAGGCTATAATCTGAAAAATCCTCTATTTACCGATAAAAAAGTAAGGCAGGCCATTGCCCATGCTGTAAATAAAAAAGAAATTATCGAAGGAGTACTACTTGGCTATGGCACACCCTGCACCGGTCCTTTTCCTCCGGCATCGTGGGCTTATAATCCTAATGTGAAAGATTTTGAATACTCTCCTACGCTGGCTAAAAGGATACTTGAAGATTTGGGGTGGAAAGCTGGTGATGATGGAATACTGGTAAAAAATGGCCTGAAGTTTTCTTTCGTGCTCCTTGTAAATCAGGGAAATGAAGCAAGATTAAAAACTGCTCAAATCATAAAAGAACAACTAAGGCAAGTAGGAATAGAGCTGAAAATAAGAGTTCTCGAATGGCAAAGTTTTCTTGAACTTGTCACTAAAAGACAGTTTCAGGCTGTCCTTCTTGGCTGGTCACTCTCCCGTGACCCCGACCTCTATGATATCTTCCATTCGTCAAAAACACGACCAGGAGAGTTTAATTTTGTAGGTTACACTAATCCAGAAGTGGACAGATTGATTGAAAAAGCCAGGGAAACATTAAATAAAGAGGAAAGAAAAAAGCTCTACTGGAAAGTTCACAGCCTCATTACTGAAGACCAACCTTACACATTTCTGTATGTTCCCGACGCAATAATAGCGGTCAACAAGCGAATAAAAGGAATAGAGCCCGCACCAGCAGGAATCTGGTATAACTATATCCACTGGTACGTGCCAAAAAATAGGCTGGACTGGTATAATTAAATTTATGGTTCGTAATTTTTATGCTAAGCTAATAATGGGGATAGTGCTATTAACTGCTTTTCTATTCACAGGGCTTCTCTATGCCCAAGAAGATACATTGGCCAGACTTGAGTCTGCCTATAAAAACATTAAAGATGCCAATGGTAGTTTCATTCAGACAAGTTACATAAAAGAGTTGGACAAAGTGCAAAAATTCAGAGGAAGATTTTTCATTAAAGAAGACAAAGTTAGGTGGCAGTACACAGGAGATTTCAGCCAGACAGTGTATCTCGATAAAGACACCCTTGTCATTTACGATAGAGCCAGACACCAAGCCATTAAAACAAGCTTTAATAGCCAGAAATACGGACAACTGCCGATTGCTCTTTTAACAAGAATGGCAGTGATTGATAGAGATTTTGAAATTAAGCAGAAATCTGAAGACAATCTTCTGCTTATTCCAAAGACAAAAATGGGAAATATAAAAACAATTGAGATACTCATTCAAGAAGAACCGTTTCCAATAAAATCAATGAAAGTTACTGACAGCAGTGACAATTCATTAAAAATTGAATTTAATTCAGTAAAAATTAACACAAATTTGAAGGACTCAATATTTAAATTTATTCCCAAAAAAGATGACACTATTCTAACACATTAAAAACCTTCAATCATTCGCACAAAGGGAGGACAACATGGCCAAGAAAAGAATTGCCATAACAATGGGTGACCCCGCAGGAGTAGGACCGGAGATAATTGTTAAAGCTTTTGCTCAGGAAGACATATATAAAATCTGTGCTCCTCTGGTTATAGGAGATAAGGCTATAATTAAAGAAGTTATAAACTCTATAGGAATAGACTTTGACCCTGACAACATAGAAATTCTAAATCTAAACGCCATAAAAAATCCATCAAAACTAAAAAAAGGTATGCCCTCCGAAGAAAGCGGAAAAGCAGCTTACTCTTACATAAAAAAAGCTGTTGAACTTTACAATCTTGGTGTAATTGAGACAATTGTAACCTGTCCCATATCAAAATGGGCAATTAAAATGGCTGGCCTTCCATGGAATGGACATACAGATATGCTTGCTGAGTTAACGGAGACAGAAAATTACGCTATGGCGTTTTACAGTGAAGCCTTAAAAATAGTTCTTGCAACAATTCATGTTCCCCTAAAAGATGTGCCCTATCTCATAAAGAAGGAGAAAGTAATAAATTCCATATTCTTTGCAAATAAAGCCTGCGCCATGCTTCAGATTGAAAATCCCCATATAGCTGTCTGTGGGCTTAATCCGCATGCTGGTGAAGAGGGTATGTTAGGAAGGGAAGAGATTGAAGAAATAGCGCCAGCAATAAAAGAAGCAAAAGCACTGGGCATAAATGTCTCGGGGCCTTATCCTGCAGACTCAATTTTCTGGAGGGCATACAATGGCGAGTTTGACATTGTCGTAGCCATGTATCACGACCAAGCACTTGCACCCTTTAAACTCGTAGCCTTTGAAAAAGGTGTAAACTTTACAATGGGACTTCCATTTATCAGAACATCTCCAGACCACGGAACAGCCTATGACATAGCATGGCAGGGTAAAGCCTCTCCGACGAGCCTCATTGAGGCTATTAAACTTGCAGCAAGGATGGTGAAGGAATGAAACTTTTCTCGCCTTTTGAGATTAAATCAATTAAAATCTCTAACAGAATTGTTCGTTCTGCAACCTATGAAAAGATGGCAGATGAAGATGGTTTTGTTACAGATAAACTGATAAATCTCTATGTAAATCTGGCAAAAGGTGGTGTAGGTTTAATAATCACAGGAAATGTCCTGGTGCATATATCTGGCAGAAGTGCACCCAAAATGCTTTGTTTGCACAATGATTTTTACATTGAAGGATTAAAAAAACTGACAGATGCTGTGCACGATGAAGGTGGTAAGATTGTAATTCAACTAAGTCACGGTGGAAGGCAGTGTGCCTCCATTTTCCTTCATGGCAGACAGCCTCTCGCACCATCAGCCGTATATGAACCTGTATACAAGGTTACTCCAAAAGAAATGACCCAAGAGGAAATCTGGGAGATAGTCGAATCCTTTGGAAAAGCTGCAAGAAGAGCAAAGGAGGCAGGCTTTGACGGCGTTCAAATTCACGGTGCCCACGGATATCTTGTCAATCAATTTCTTTCGCCCTATACGAACAGACGGAATGACTATTGGGGAGGAGATGAAGAAAGGAGATTTCACTTTCTTGAAGAAGTTTACAACAGCATAAGAGAAAACGTAGGATACGATTATCCTTTAATGATAAAGCTAAACGCCTCCGATTTTATTGAAGGAGGCCTCACTCTTGAGGAAAGTCTCAGAATAGCAAAAAGGCTTGAAAATCTCGGAATTGATGCAATAGAGGTAAGTGGCGGTATAGTTGAGTCAAAACCAGATGAAAGACCTGTGAGACCGAAAATAGATTCGAAAGAGAAAGAGGCTTATTTTAGAGAATTTTCAAAGGAGTTCAAAAAGACAATAAAAGTTCCTATTATGCTTGTCGGAGGAATTCGTTCAAGAAGCACCGCAGAGGATATTCTCGAGAAAAATGAGGCAGATTTGATATCTCTTTCAAGGTCGCTAATTAGAGAACCCGATTTACCTAAAAAGTGGGAAAAAGGCAAAGACACAGCCGATTGCATTTATTGTAATGGTTGTATGCGATTTATGAAATTAGAATATGTTAAATGCACACAACTTGAAAAAAAGAGATAAATTGCTATATTTTATTTGATAAAAGAGGCTGGTCAATTATTAAAGGTCATTCCGAGCACCCTCAATGGGTGCGAGGAATCTGACCCTTAGGGTCACCCTGAGGCGAAGCCGAAGGGTCTTCTCCTTAAATCGGAAAGAGGAGATTCCTCGCCTTCGGCTCGGAATGACAGAGAAGAAGAGCTCGGAATGACAGATGGAGGTAATTGAAAAATTTTAGAGCTTGTAATTTATTGAATCTCAATAGGTTACAGGTTTTTGAACAGTCTCTGATAAAATCAAAGGAGGTTGATTTTGGAACTCCATAAATTAACACTGACTGAGATATCAAAAATGATTAGTAAGGATGAGGTAAGACCTCATGAAGTTATAATCGACGTGTTTAAACGGATTCAACAAGTTGAGCCTAAAGTAAGGGCATACATCACCTTAACCACCGATAAGGCATACGAAATGGCCAGAGAAGCGGAAAATGCAATTTTTACCGGTAAGAAAAGCTTACTCACTGGCATACCAATAGCTGTAAAAGACAACATCTGCACAAAAGGCATTCTTACTACTTGTGCATCAAAAATTCTCTACAACTTCTATCCACCATACGAAAGCACCGTTACTTCAAAACTTCTCAGGCAAAAATACATCCTAACTGGGAAAACAAACATGGATGAATTTGCAATGGGTTCATCCACTGAAAACTCTGGATTTCACATAACAAAAAATCCTTGGGACTTAGATAGAGTTCCCGGTGGTAGCTCCGGTGGAAGTGCCGCAGCAGTGGCAGCCGATGAATGTATAGCCGCTCTTGGCTCTGACACAGGAGGCTCCATAAGACAGCCTGCATCTTTTTGTGGAGTAGTAGGATTAAAACCAACTTATGGTAGAGTATCCCGTTTTGGTCTTGTTGCATTTGCCTCATCTCTTGACCAGATAGGTCCTATCACAAAGTGTGTAGCTGATGCAGCCTTGATGATGAATGTTATCTCAGGTCATGACCCGATGGACTCTACCTCTGCACCCATTGAGGCAACGAATTTTACAGAGTATATTGGCCAGGAAGTAAGAGGCTTGAAAATAGGGATTCCAAAGGAATACTTCATAGAAGGAATGGATGAAGAAGTTCAAGAGCGAATTAAAGAAGCTATAAAGCAGTTAGAAACTCTTGGATGTATTCCTGTTGAAGTTTCACTGCCCCATACAGAGTATGCTGTAGCCACTTACTACATAGTTGCAACCTCTGAAGCCTCTTCAAATCTTGCGAGATATGACGGCGTTAAGTACGGTTTAAGAGCAAGGGGTAACGACCTCCTTGATATGTATTTGAAAACTCGCTCCAAAGGCTTTGGTCACGAAGTAAAAAGAAGAATCATGCTCGGCACTTATTCCCTATCAGCAGGTTATTACGATGCCTATTACAAGAAGGCATTACAGGTAAGAACTCTCATAAAGAGAGACTTTGAAAAAGCCTTTGAAGATGTTGACTATATTGTAACTCCCACAGCACCCTCTCCGGCATTCAAAATTGGAGAGAAGATAGACGACCCCCTTCAGATGTATCTGTCAGACATATTTACGATTTCCGTTAATCTTGCAGGAGTGCCGGCTATATCAATACCATGTGGTTTTAATAATCAGGGACTCCCCATCGGCCTTCAGATAATCGGTAAACCCTTTGACGAGGCAGGCTTACTTCAGTTAGCATATGCCTATGAACAATCAACTCCGTGGCATAAAATGAAACCAAATTTATAGGAGAGAGACAGATGCAATACGAAGCAGTAATTGGACTTGAAGTTCATGCTCAACTCTTAACAGAAAGCAAAATATTTTGCAGTTGTTCAACTCAATTTGGCTCAGAGCCAAATACACAAGTCTGTCCAGTTTGTCTTGGAATGCCAGGTGTGCTGCCTGTTCTCAATAAAAAAGCTGTAGAATACACAATAAAAACAGGTCTTGCAATGAACTGTAAAATTACTCCCTACAGCAGATTTGCCAGAAAAAACTACTTCTATCCAGACCTTCCCAAAGGCTATCAAATAAGCCAGTATGAGCTTCCTCTCTGCGAAGACGGTTTTCTTGAGATAAATGTTGATGGAGAGAAAAGAAAAATCAGAATAAAAAGAATACACCTCGAGGAAGATGCAGGCAAGAACATTCACGATGCCTCCGGATACAGTTTTGTCGATTTTAACCGCACTGGTGTGCCTCTAATGGAGATAGTGTCAGAACCAGATATACGGTCACCAAAAGAAGCATCCCTTTACATGAAAAAGCTTAGAACTATATTAAGATATCTCGGGGTATGTGATGGCAATCTTGAACAAGGCTCATTACGCTGCGATGCCAATGTCTCAGTAAGACCTGTAGGTTCAAAAGAATTCGGAGTTAAAACAGAGATTAAAAACATCAACTCCTTCCGATTTGTTGAAAAAGCACTTGAGTATGAGATAAAAAGACAAATAAAGCTAATTGAAAGGGGGGAGAAGATAATACAGGAGACGAGACTCTGGGATGCTGTAACAGGTACAACTCAATCAATGCGTTCTAAAGAAGAAGCTCACGACTACAGATATTTTCCAGAGCCAGACCTTGTGCCAGTTAGTGTTTCAGAAGAATGGATAGAAAAAATAAAGACCGAAATGCCCGAACTTCCAGACTCTAAGATTGATAGACTTATGAAAGACTATGGTCTTCCTCTTTACGATGCAGAAATCCTAACAGAAGAGAAAGCTCTCTCTGAATGGTTTGAAGAAGCAGTGAGGCTTGGAGGAAAGCCAAAGGAAGTAGCAAACTGGATAATGGTGGAACTACTAAGGATTCTCAATGAAGAAGGCAAAGAAATTACCGAATCTTCTCTAAAACCTCAACAACTTGTTGAACTCTTGGAACTTGTTGAAAAAGGAACAATAAACAGAAATACGGCAAAAGAAGTTTTTGAGGAAGTATACAAAACAGGAAAGTCTGCCACTGCCATTGTTCAAGAAAAGGGACTCACTCAGATATCTGATGATTCGATTCTAATGGAGGCCATAAAAGAAGTTATTGCTAAAAATCCCAAAGAGGTTGAAAGATTCAAACAGGGAGAAGAAAAGCTAATAGGATTTTTCGTAGGACAGGTTATGAAAATAACCAAAGGAAAGGCCAATCCTAAGATGGTGAATGAACTGGTTTTAAAAGCCCTTAAGGAGTAAGAATTTGCGTTTTATGGCAATTTTAGTTGTCCTTTTGATTATTGCAGGAGATGTTTATGCCTTTAAATGTGATAAATGCCACAGAGATGACAAAGCTCTCGGCAAACTCATTCAAGAAAGAGAGATTAAGACAAAAGAAGAGTTGTTTTATCTCTTGAGAAAAGGGAAATTTTCTAAACTTCATAAGAATCTAACCGACCAAGAAATTTCTGAAGCATCAAAAATACTGAACTTAAAATAGATTAGACAAAATCAAGCCAGTGAATATACTTCGGAGACTTACCCTTTACTATATCAAAAAATAAACTCTGAATTTTCTCTGTTACAGGCCCTCTGCTTCCCTGTCCTACGACTCTACCATCTACCTCTCTTATAGGCGTAATCTCTGCTGCAGTTCCGGTGAAAAATGCTTCGTCGCAGATATAAAGTTCATCTCTTGTAAACCGTTCTTCTTTAACCTCTATCCCTAAATCTTTTGCGATTGTAATGACCGAGTCTCTTGTTATTCCCTCAAGAATAGAAGTCAGAGGAGTTGTCTTTAAATATCCCTTTCTAACGAGAAAAATATTTTCACCACTTCCCTCCGAAACATATCCCTCCGTGTCAAGAAGAACTGCTTCGTCAAATCCGCAAGATATGGCTTCAATTTTTGCAAGCTGGCTGTTTACATAGTAGCCTGCAACTTTTCCTCTGGACATATTTGAATTTACATGATTTCTGATAAAAGACGATGTTTTAACTCTTATGCCCTTCTGAAGACCCTCTTCACCCAGATATGCTCCCCAGCTCCATACAGCTATGGCAACCTGCACAGGATTGTTTTTAGGATAAAGCCCCATGTTACCGTAACCTACGTAAACAATGGGTCTTATGTAGCATGAATCTATTTTATTAACCCTTATGGTTTCTTTTATTGCCTCGAAAATCTCTTCTTCAGAAAAAGGAATTTTTAGAGTAAAAATGTGGGCAGATTTAAAGAGTCTCTCTACGTGTTCTTTTAATCTGAAAACAGCGGGGCCTTTGTCTGTTTTGTAGCACCTTATTCCTTCAAATACAGCAAGTCCGTAATGCAGCGAATGAGTGAGGACATGAACCTTAGCATCATCCCAATTTACGAATTTACCATCCATCCAGATTTTTTCTGTCTTCGGTATCATAAAGGATATTAAACTACATTTTTAGCCTTTAAGTCAAGAAAAAAGTTTTAAATTCGTTTGTTTATATAACTGTTTGAAGCCTATAATCGATAAGTTTATAAAATGGTATTGTTATAACCTCCGTGTTATTTATTAAGCTCTTTTCATAAAGAGATAGATTGACAATCAAAGCCTCTGGGGGATTGTATCTTTCCATAAAGCTTCTTAATGCTCGGGGTATCTCGGGATGTTTTAATCTCTTATATTTTACCTCTACAGGTAGCAAGGAAACTCCTGTATCAAGAACAAAATCTATCTCTGCTTTGTCCTTCGTCCTCCAAAAGTGAATCTGAAAAGCGGTATTCTTAATTTTTTCAAGCAAAACTAAATAAACGAAGTTCTGAAAAATAAAGCTATAATCTCTTACTTTACCAAATTCTCCAATGGAGAAGTTTCTCAATCCGATGTCATAAAAGTAGTAAACAGGAGATTTACTTAATTCTTTTCTTAGATTTCTAAAAAAAGGAGTAATTTTTGAAACTATGAAAGTCTTTTCAAGATACCAAAGATACTCCTTGAGCGTTTTTAATGAAACTCCTATGGTTGTTGATATTTCACTTAGATTTATTGTTTTGCCTACCGAATCAGCGAGAAATTTAACAAGTTTGCTAAATTCAGGCAGTTTTTGAATTTTAAGTAAATAGTAAATGTCCCTTTCAATGTAACTTTGATAAATCTCATTCATCAGACTCAGCTTTTCTGATAGTTCCTCTTCAAGAGTAATTCTCGGATAACCTCCGAAGTTCATATACTCCTCAAATAATGTAAAAGCCTTTGTTTGCTCTATCTCAAAGAAATCAGCAAGTCTTTCTTCATATTTATAGCCTGTTTTATAATTAATAAACTCGTCAAAACTCAAAGTTAAAAGCTCAAAAACTCTTTTTCTGCCCACTAAAGACTCGTGAATCCTCTCCTTTAACTCTACACTTCCAGAACCTGAAACAATAAATTTATAGGGAAAGTTCATATCATAAATTCCCTTAAGAAATAAACCAGCATCTTCCTTTCGCTGAATTTCATCAATAAAAACATATCCTTTATTTTTGCCAAACTCAAGCTCAATACGTCTAAGAAGCGATGTTTGAGAGTGAAAATGTTCCTTGTCATGTTCAATATCAAGATTAAGATAAAGAGTTCTTTCGCCTTTTCTTTTTAGCTCTTCTTCAAGGGCTTTCATTATAGTCGTTTTTCCTGCCTGTCTTGGACCGACAATAAGAGTAATCTCTGGCTTTGCAAGATGTTTTCTTATGTCTTCCATAAGCTTTCTTTTTATCATACTTCTATTTTAATACGATAAAATTAAAATAGCAATACCAAAATTATCGGGTAAAATTAATTGGAATGACAGATGGAAGTGCTTAAAAAATTTTAGGGCTTGTAATTTATTGAATTTCAATAAGTTACCAAGTTTTTTAAAATTCTCTATTATTGTGGGAGAGGGGGGATATACCCCCTCTCCTTATACCCTAAACCTTCCTATAGCTGTCTGGAGTTCTCCGCCAAGTCTTGCTATATCACTGGCTGTCTGCGCTGACTGATCCACTGCAAGGGATATCTCCTTTGAACCCTCTGCTATGCTTCCTATGTCCTGCGTTATGTGGTCTGTCACTGAAGACATCTCTTCTGTCGCAGAGGCTATCTGCTGTATCATCCCCTGTAGCTCCTGCGCTTTGCTCAGTATCTGCCCAAGTATCTCCGCTGACCTGTTGCTTAACTCTACTCCGCTTGCCACTTTCTTTGTGGCATCTTCCATCGAACCTTCTGCTACATCTACCTCTGTCTGTATTCCCCTTATCATCTCTGCTATCTCATCGGTTGCCTTTGTTGTTCTTTCTGCAAGTTTCCTTACTTCATCGGCTACTACTGCAAAGCCTCTTCCCTGCTCTCCTGCTCGGGCTGCCTCTATGGCTGCATTCAATGCAAGTAGATTCGTCTGGTCTGCTATGTCTTTTATCACTGTGACAATTTCACCTATCTGCCTTGAACGCTCACCAAGTACGTTGATTACTTCTGATAGTTTCCCTATTGCTCCCTCTATTACTTTTATCTCTTTCGCTGTGTTTGTGGTCATGTCTTTTCCTTCTTTTGCTACACTGGCTGTTGTTACGCTTACTTCTGCTATGTTTGATGCATTCTTTGCTATGTCTACTACTGTCTGGCTCATCTCTTCTGCTGCAGAGGCTATCTGGCTTGCTCTCTCTGTCTGGGATTTGAGATTCCTCGATATCTCTTCTGTTGTTGCTGAGAGTTGTTCTGAGGAGGAGGCAAGGGAGCTTGAGATGGTTTTTGACTCTGCTATGAGGCGTTTAATGCTTCTTATTGCTTCGTTTACTGACTGGCTTATCATGCCAAGTTCGTCTCTGCTTTCTACTTTTGCCTCTACTGATAGGTCTCCTTGTGCTACCTTCTCAAGGGTTGTTTTGAGTTCATTAAGACATTTTTTAATTAACTTTGAAATGAAAATTGCAAAAAATAATGCAACGCCGATACTCACTGCAGAAATAGCGGCCAGTGAAATCAACTGAATACTCAGGAATGATTCTATATCCTTAATACTTGTTTTTGTGTTTTCAACCTGAAATTTTACGAGATTATCAAGAGCTAAATTGAGTCTGTCTATTTTTTTGTGAACTTCTTTATTTAAAAAATCAATTGCTTCTTTATTTTTTCCTGTAAAAGAAAGTTCAATTATCTTATTATTTGCCTTTGCAACGTCTTCAAAGGATTCCTTAAGTTCAGCTAATATTTTCTTGCCTTTCTCAGAGCGAGTTGTTTTTTCAAGATATTCCATATTTTCTTTATAAATTTTTCTATTCTCTTCTATAATCTTTTTACTTTCTTCTTTATCTTTCATGTTATCTGCCAGAAGAATTTCTCTTACCTCAATCTGATTGTCCTTTATTATTTTTCTGATTGTTGCAGCATTTGTTATCTTGTCTACTCTCTCATCCACATCCTTAGTTTCCTGCTTTATCTGTGCCGTGTTATATTGACTATAAATACCGAGTATTAGTAAGAGAACAATTATAACTCCATAGCTTATTCCAAGTTTTTTTACTATGGTCATGTTTTTAAACATCCCTCATACCCCCCTTAAGTTTTATTTCTTATCCTTCAATAGCTGCTTTCTCTGTCATGCCTATCATACTTGCTGTCTCTTCTTTGCCTATGAGCCTGTCCATATCAAGCAGTATGATTAGCCTGTCTTCCAGCTTTGCTATACCTGAGATAAATTCGCTGCTCACTGATGAGGTCATTGCAGGCGGTGGCTCTACTATGCTTGATGATATCCTTAATACCTCAGATACGGTGTCCACTATCAGCCCCATCGTTACTCCCTGTATGTCCATTATCATTATTTTCTGCTTGAGTCTGTCTTCCTCTTCTGGTAATCCAAAAAACTTCCTCAAACTAACAACAGGTATAACTTTACCTCTGAGATTAATCACTCCTTCCACGTAATAAGGTGCATTGGGCACACGGGTTATCTCTTTCATTCTGTTTATTTCTTGCACTTTCAGTATATCTACGGCATACTCTTCTCCTCCAAGCGTGAATGTTACCAGCTGAAGTATCTGAGAACTGTCAGAAAGCCTTGTCTCTTTTGCTACTAATGCTGTCTGCATACTTCACCTCCTCTTCTAAAATTTTTCAATTACCTCCATCTGTCATTCCGAGCCGAGCGAAGCGAGCCCTGAGCCAGAGGCGAAGGGCCTGCGAGGAATCCCCAGATTTTTCAAATCAAGAGATCCCTCGGGCTTCACCCTCGGGATGACCCTACAGGCCAGATTCCTCGCACCCATTGAGGGTGCTCGGAATGACCTTTAATAATTAAACAGCCTCCTTTGAAATTGAAGGCTACTGTTTTGAATATACTATATTTTTTGAATTTCTCGGATGGAGTAAAATATTTTCTGGAAACTGCATCTAAATCAATACTTCTCTTATGTTTTATTTCATTCATGGAAAAATTTTATCAAAAAACTCTTTAAAATACAACCTGTCCATCTAAATTTGAAAGCCTCGAATTAATTCTACCTTGCTTAAATCCTAAAAATGCTAATATACTTTTTATTGAAGCAATGTCTGAAAAGGTTGTAATTGCAATGAGTGGTGGCGTAGACTCATCTGTAGCAGCTTTTCTATTGAAACAGAGAGGAATGGCTGTAGAGGGAGTCTTCTTTATGCTTTTTGATGAACCTGAAGCCGTTGAAATGGTTAAAAAAACAGCAGAGTTTTTTAAGATAAATCTACATATTAAAGATTTAAGAGCAACTTTTCAAAAAGAGGTTATTGAGCCCTTTTTTGCAGCATATAAAAAAGGTATAACTCCCAATCCATGCGTTGTATGCAATAGGAAAATAAAATTTCCTGTCTTAGTGGAATTTGCAGAAAAGCTAAAGGCAAAATATGTTGCTACAGGCCATTACGCAAGAGTAAAAAATCAAAATACGATGAGTTTTCTTTTAAAAGGTCTGGACAGCAAAAAAGACCAGTCCTATTTTTTATATGGCTTAGATAGAAAATTTCTTAGTAATATCATATTTCCTCTTGGTGAATACACTAAAGAAAAGGTAAAATCTTTAGCAGAAGAGATAGCCCTACCTTCAAAAGTATCAAAGGAAAGCACAGAAGTATGCTTTCTAAAAGATAGAAGATACTACGAATTCATAAAGCCCGTAGAATACGGCCCAATAATTGATATATCGACGGGTAAAATAATAGGACAGCACAAGGGAATTCATCTGTACACGATTGGGCAGAGAAAGAGATTAGGTATAGCCTCTCCAAATCCTCTTTATGTTTTAAAAATAGACCCGTTCACGAAAGCCATATTCGTTGGCACTAAAGAAAAAGCTTATAAACGAGAAGTAATTGTAAATGAGCTCAACTGGCTTTCTAATTTAGAGAAGAATGAGTTTTCCTGTGAGGTTAAAATTCGCTATGCCATGTCTCCAGAAAAGGCACTTCTTAAGGTCGTTGACAGGGAAACAGTCCAAGTATTCTTTGAAAAGCCTCAATTTGCACCTACTCCTGGCCAGAGTGCTGTTTTCTACAGGGAAGATACTGTCTTGGGTGGTGGAGTAATTAAGGAGACAGGGCAAGATTTTTAAGGGCTTTTGTCTCTTCTATTCCAAACATTATGTTCATATTCTGAACAGCCTGGCCTGAAGCACCTTTTACAAGATTGTCAATAGCGGAGATAAGAATTATTCTGCCTGTTCTTGAATTAACAACAGCGCTTATGTAACAAAAGTTTGTGCCTTTTATATATTTAATAGCAGGCAGTTGCCCTTCTGGAAGTATTTTCACAAAAGGCTCGTCCCTGTATACCTCTTCTAATATCTCAAGAGCATCACTGGTATTCAAAGATTTAATAAGTCTGGCATATATAGTGGAGAGAATTCCTCTGTTTACAGGTAAAAGATGAGTAGTAAAGTCTATTGTTATGTTTTTACCAGAAGCAAAACTTAACTCCTGTTCAATCTCTGGCGTATGCCTGTGTTTTGCCACATTGTATGCCCTGAAGTCCTCATTTACCTCACAGTAGTTAAGCGACACTTCCGCTTTCCTTCCTGCACCCGAAGTACCTGATTTTGAATCAACTACTATTGTATCTGTATCAATGAGCTCTTTCTTTAGAAAGGGATATAAAGGCAAAATTACACTGGTAGGATAACAGCCTGGATTGGCAATTAGCCTTGCTGAAATTATTTTGTCTCTGTAGATTTCTGGCAATCCGTATACAGCATTGCTGAGAAGTTGATGATAAAGATGGGGAGTTTTATACCATGTCTCGTAAATCTTCGCATCTTTAATTCTAAAGTCTGCTGAAAGGTCGATAACTCTCTTGCCTGCATTAATAAGAGCTGCCGCAACTTCTTGAGATTTACCATGCGGTAAGGCGAGGAAAAATAGGTCTGCCTTTTCTTTTATTTTTTCAATCTGAAGGGGCTCAAATTTAAGGTTTTCATAAATAAAAAAAGCAGGGAAAAGCTCACTTACAGCCATCCCTGCTGATTTTTCACTTGTCACACCTGTTATCTGAACTTCGTCATGAAGAGCCAAAATTCTTAAAAGCTCGCTTCCTGTGTAACCACTACCACCACAAATTAAAACCCTTAGCATTTTATCTCTTGGAGAACTGGAATCTCTTTCTTGCCTTGGGTTGTCCGTATTTCTTTCTTTCTACCTCTCGTGGGTCTCTTGTGAGAAGTCCTTCTTTTTTTAGCTTTGGCTTAAGGTCTGGATTTAGGTTCACTAAAGCTCTTGCTATGCCATGCCTTATGGCACTTGCCTGTCCGCTAAGTCCTCCTCCATCAACGGTTATGAAAGCATCATACTTACCCGCTACTCCGGCCACTTGAAAAGGTTGCATGAGAATCATCCTTAGAGTCTCTCTTGGGAAATAATCTTCAATAGGCTTTTCATTTACCATCACCTTTCCTGTGCCGGGCTGAAGTATAACTCTTGCAATAGACCTTTTTCTTCTTCCTGTTGCCAGATATTCAATTGCCATGATAAATCACCTCAACTCTTACTTAATTGAAGAGGCTCGGGTTTTTGAGCCTTATGGGGATGCTCAGAGCCCCTGTATACTTTTAATTTTTTGATAATTTTTCTTCCGAGTCTGTTTTTAGGAATCATGCCCCAGACAGCATCGACAATAACTTCTTCTGGCTCTTTCTCGAGCCTGTCTTTAAGAGTTTCTGCCTTCAGATTTCCCATGTAGCCTGTGTGGTGATAATAAACCTTATCGGTAAGCTTTTTGCCGGTTACTCTAATCTTTTCAGCATTAATTACCACAACAAAGTCGCCATTGTCAACATTTGGCGTATAAGTTGGCTTGTGTTTACCCATCAAAACCTTCGCTATGCGAGAGGCAAACCTTCCTAATGTCTGACCTGCCGCATCTGCAATATACCAGTTTCTGCTTGTTTCTTCTCTTTTTACAAATTCTGTCTTCATCTTTTATCCCTCACCTCTAATTAATTTTCTTCAAATTCAAAATTATAAATTACCTTAAATTTGAATGATTTGTCAAATAGAAAGAGGAAGTTCAATACGGTTCTTGACATTAAATTTGTTAAGAGGTAATACTCTAATTCATGCCACTTAAGAGTTTTCTTGCCATAATATATGCGACTGTGCTAACTATATCAGCACTACACATGCCCCAGCCTCTTCTGCCCCTTCTTAGTAAAGTTTTTAATGTTGAAATGGATACCATATCCCTTATCATGAGCGCTACTTTCATTCCTCTTACAATAATCCCCATAGTTTCAAGTTTTATTCTAAACTACCTATCACCGAAGAAATTAATTTTTTTCTCTGCCCTTGTTCACTCCTTTGTAGTTCTTGCTATTTCGCTTACCAATCTGGTTTACTTAGCTATTCTGCTAAGATTCATTGAAGGATTTTTAATTTCTGTTATTCTAACATCTAATACCACCTACATATCCATTAAGGCAAAGCCAGAAAAAATTCAGTTTTACATGTCCTACTATATTGCCTTTACAACGATAGGAGGTTTGCTTGGAAGGGTAATTGGAAGCAGTATAGCCACATATCTGGGATGGCAGGCCTGTTTTCAAATTATGTCCTTAAGTCTTCTGGTGGTGCTTCCGGTGGTTTATTTCTATCTCGAAGATATTTCTCTTTCAAAATCAGAGAAATCTTACTTTTCAATTAAAAAGCTGAAGGCAATTCTTCTTAACAGAACAAACAAAAAAATTTATCTTGCCATTTTCTGTTTGTTTTTCGTGTTTACCGGCATTACCAACTTTTTACCTTTCAGAATAAAAAGCCTCTTTACTGACAGCAGTGAGCTTACCATCGGATTGATATACTCGGGATATATTACAGGCATAGCCGTTTCATTCATTGCTACTAAAATTATTAAGCTCCTTGGAAGTGAGAAAAAAACCCTCCTTACAGGCCTTTTAATATACAGTCTCTTTCTTTTAATGTTCAGCATTCCAAATCTTTTGATTATATTTTTTGTGATGTTCGGATTTTGCTCCGGTATGTTTCTTGTTCACTCCGTAGCTTCAGGATATTTAAATAAACTTGCGACAACTCAAAAAAGTCTTATAAATGGTGCTTACATTGCAACCTATTACTCGGGAGGAGTTCTTGGTTCATATCTGCCGGGAGTTGTTTATAAAAACTTGGGTTGGGAGGCATTTATAGCATTTCTGCTAATCATGATATCCGTTGGAATTTACTCGGTCTCTAAATTATCAACCCGTGCCTGATTGCATAATTTATTATCTCAGCGTTGTTCTGAAGATTTAGCTTTTCGAGAATTCTTGCCCTGTATGTGCTTACTGTTTTTATGCTTATGGATAATTCTCTCGATATCTCAACAAGGCTCTTACCACGAGCTATCATCATAAAGACTTGAAGCTCTCTCTCCGAAAGCATTTCGTGAGGAGAGAGAGCTTCTGACTTGTCTATGTAATGAAGAACTTTTTCAGAGAAAGCTTCTGGAACGTATTTGCCACCGGCAATTATCTTTTCAATTGCTCTCATTAGTTCTTCTGGGTCTGCAGATTTTGTTATGTAACCGGAAGCACCACACTTCAAAGCTCTTATGGCATACTGCTCCTCTGGATACATGCTTAACATGAGTATCTTTGTCTGGTAGTCTCTGTTCTTTATCAGCTTAAGCGTCTCTATGCCATCCATGTCAGGCATGGCTATATCAAGAAAAAGAATGTCAAATTTCTCCTGCGAGAGAATTTCTAAAGCCTCTTTACCACTTCTTGCCTCTTTACATTCTTCGATAAAGGGAAAGTCAAGCAGTATCTCTCTTAATCCCTTTCTGAAAAGGGTATGGTCATCAATAATCATAACTTTAATTTTTCTGTTCATTTTTCCTCAAGGGAACAGATATTATCACTTCCGTTCCGCCTTCCATTGCTCTCCTAATGTCAATTGTACCATTTATTGAATAAGCCCGTTCACGCATGGCCATAAGTCCAAAAGAATCGGGACTTTTAATTTTCTCTTCATCAATTCCCACACCATTGTCTTTTATTATCAGCACTATGCTTCCATTTGATTTGAACATCTTAACAAAAACTTCCGACGCATTAGCATGCCTTGCAATATTGGTAAGTGCCTCCTGAAATATTCTAAAGAGGGGCAGAGAGATCTCTTTAGGCAGAGAGAGTTTATCCTCTACAATTTCGAGTTTACAGTTTATATATGTGTTTCTCTCGAACTCCTTTACCTGCCATTTTATTGCATCCTGTAAATTTAAATAGTCAATCAACGATGGTCTAAGTCTGTTAGCTATGTTCTGAACTTCTTTGATAAGAGCATTCACAATAGAGAGAGATTCGTCAAATTTTGTCCTTAGAGTTTCATCGTCAATTCTTTTTCTTATCCATGAAAGAGAGAGTTTCAGGGCTGTAAGAGACTGACCAAGTTCATCGTGAATTTCGCTGGCTATTTCCTTTCTCTCATTCTCTCTGGCATTCTGAAGATACACAGAGAGCTTTCTTAAGGCTTCCTTTGACTTTCTTAGTTCCTCTTCAATTTTCTTTCTGTATGTTATGTCCCTTCCGATTGTTTTTGTCTTTACAAAATTTCCTTTCTCGTCAACTTCTACATATACATTTAGAGACGCTGTAAAGACAGACCCGTCTTTTCTTACAAAATCTCTCTCTATCTGAACAAAGCTGTATTTATGAATGTTTGGAAAAAACTCAGCTTGTGCTTTTTTTGATTCCTCTGTCATAAAGTAAGTTATTGGTTTTCCGATTATCTCTTCCTTCTTGTATCCCAGCATCTTTGCTTCTGTTTCATTGCAGTCAATTATTATTCCGTTTTTATCGACAGAATGATACATGTCAGGAGCATTGTCATAGAGGTCTCTGTATTTTTCCTCTGAAATCCTTAGTTCCCTCTCTATCTTCTTTCTTTTAGTGATATTGATGGTAAGCACAACTATAACAAAGGAAAGAAAGACAAAACCAAAAGCAATTGTTAATAAAGTTCTTCTGTATTTAATAAAGAAACTCTCGGGAAGATTTATTATCCTGCTTTCCTGAGGAAGTCTTTTAAGAGAGATATTAAATCGTTTCAGCTCATTGTAATCAAACATAAACTCATTAGGGCTTTCTTTAACAACAGGAATTTGAGAGGGTGCTTTACCTCTTAAAATCTGAATTCCCAGTTCTCCTGCTTTTTTCCCCTGTAAGAATGCACTGGTTAATTTGCCTCCCACAATTCCCCTGCCAAGATAGAAATCCCAGACACTATAAATGGGAAGTTTTGTGTGAGGATAGAGCAGGTCTAAGCTTTCCTCATAGGCAAAAAAATTACCTGTCCTGTCTCTGTTAACAAGCAGCAAAAGTATTATACTTTTTGGAGGGATTTTCTCAACTTCGCTCAGTAATTCTCTCATATCGGGATTTTCAAGCATTATGAACTGAACTTTTCTCAAAAATCGAGGAGCTACTTCAAGGAGGCTTCTTTTCATTGCAAGACCTGTTGTGGTAACATCGTTTATCACATAAATACGCTCTGTATCAGGATGTAGTCGCAAGGCTACCTGTATTGTTCCTGCTACATCTGTTTCTTCAGCAACACCTGTAAACCACTTTCTGTATTTATGAATCATG
The DNA here is from genome assembly GCF_055381765.1 of Thermodesulfovibrio sp. TK500a. Classification (NCBI taxonomy): domain Bacteria; kingdom Pseudomonadati; phylum Nitrospirota; class Thermodesulfovibrionia; order Thermodesulfovibrionales; family Thermodesulfovibrionaceae; genus Thermodesulfovibrio; species Thermodesulfovibrio sp. TK500a. The sequence continues at coordinate 1,826,536 of NZ_AP041606.1, read as the reverse complement.
CTATCACTGAAGTTATTTATGCCGCAGAATACTACAGGTGTATCCCTAAACAGCTCTCTGTAGTGCTTCATGGTAAAAAATAAAGCATCATTATCAGAGACAAAGATTAAGTCGAATTTTTTGTTGGCATACTTGTCTTTAAGAAGTCTGTATATTCTGTTGAAGTATGCCTCTCTATAAAAACGTTTTGTATCCATGTATTCAATATAATACTCAATCTGACTTTCAATGGGTTTGAGCGACTCCTTAATGCCTTTCACTATGTTGTCTGTCCAGCTTAGGCCGTGATGATAGGAATTAAGTATTAGAATCTTTTTTTTACTTTCTGTCTGCCCATATAGGTTTGAAGAGAATAAAAACAAAATTAATAAAAGAGAAAGAAGACATCTATGCATTTCCAGTTTCTCTTAGCCAGTCACTATATCTTGCCGCTCTTGGAATTATGGAAATGCCAGAAGCATCAATGTGACAACGGAAGCGGTCTTTTTCGGGCAGAAAACCAATCTCTTCTCCTTCGTAGATAACATTTTTTTTATCCACTATGACCCGATGTAGCTTGCTGTTTGCCTTAATAAAAACATCATCGAAGATTATCGAGTCTTTTATCTCTGCACCCTTCTCAACAACAACTCCACTTCCTATGAATGAGTTTTCTATTCTGCCTCCTCTGACTACAGAACCATCGGCAATTACGCTGTTAACGATTACACCATCCAGAATTTTCGATGGCGGAATGTCGTATCTTGATGGATAGATTGTCCACATTTTATTAAAAATATCAAAAAGTGGGCTGTCTCCAAGCATGTCCATGTGGGCATCAAAATAGGCCTTAATTGTGCCCACATCTCTCCAGTAGCCTTTTTCCTCGTAGATTTTAATCCCGGGCACCTCATTTTTACCGAAATCATAGGCATATACCTTAGAACCCCTTTGAACAAGGTCTGGAATTACGTGAGCGCCAAAGTCATGTTGTTTTTTCTTCTCCGCTCTAATGAGTGCCTCAATTAGTATATCCTTGTTAAATATGTAATTGCCCATCGAAACATATGCCATATCTGGATTATCAGGCATTGGCATAGGATTTTTAGGCTTTTCCTGAAAACCCGTAATTTTGTTATCCCTTTCAGCCACTATCACTCCGAAAGATGAAGCAGTGTCTATTGGTACAGGACGGGCTGCTACAGTTGTCTCAGCAGATTTTTCAAGGTGGAAATCAATCATCTGCCTAATATCCATCCTGTAAATATGGTCTGCACCGAATATTAATACAAGTTCAGGGTTAATGTCTTTAATGAGTGCCATATTTTGAAAAACAGCATCTGCTGTTCCTTGAAACCACTCAGGGCCCATTCGCATCTGGGGAGGCACAACAGTGACGAAGTGGTCTCTTCCAACAGAAGAGAAAAACCAGTTTTGACGAATATGTTCAATGAGAGACTGAGATTTATACTGAACAAGAAGATAAATAGAGTAAATTTGGGAGTTTACAAGGTTACTGAGAACAAAGTCTACAATTCTGAATCTTGCTCCAAATGGCACAGAGGGCTTTGAGCGAAAAGAAGTAAGCGGAAAAAGCCTCTCTCCTTTACCACCTGCAAGGACTATTGCCAATATCCTGGGGTTTGCCATCTTCCCTCTCCTTCTTTAATTTACTCTCTCTATCAAAAGAGTCCAGAAATCTGTCTTCTGCCACTTCTTTACAAAATCATCGATATCTATTTTTTTATGCCTCTCTTTTTCCGAATTTACGATAACTTTTGAACCTTCAAAACCTAAAACCACCATGTAGTGATACTTTTTATAGAACCACACTCCCTCATCGGTCATTACAATCAAAGGTTTTCCCTCTTTGATTTTTTCTTTCAAATCTTCAAGACTTCCTCGATACTGCATAGTTTTAAGTCCTTTTTTAATAGGGTATAAGACCATGTCAAAATCTGCTGTTCCTTTAGCTCCGGAGCTATATATTTCCTTAGATATATCATCTGGTATTACTATAATCCCCAGATAAACCAAAACTGAAGCCAGAGAGGCAGGCCCGCATTGATAGTCTTCGGAGGGGAAAAAGGGAACTGATTCGATAATATATCTTTCCTCAGATAGAGCTTGAACAGACATAAATGTAAGAAAACATATCAATATGAATAGAAAAGTTTTCATCGTTAACTTCTCTTTAATATCATAACTCTATCAATTCCTGCAAGGTCTTTAACAATTTTTAATATTTCATATCCTTCATTTTCAGCCATTTTTCTAATACTTGATATCTGCCCTATTCCCATCTCAAAAAAAATCAAGCCCCCCGGCAGTAAATACATATCTGCTTGCCTTATAATCTGCCTGTAAAATAAAAGGCCATCCTCACCTCCGTTTAAAGCTAAATGTGGTTCATGGTCTCTTACTTCAACCTGTAATTTTTCTATCTCCCCTTTGGTGACATAGGGAGGATTTGCTGTTATAGCCGCAAAAGCACCATATCTGAACGGAGAAAAAAGATTACCCCCTATGAAATGAACATTTTTAATATCGTTAATCTTCTTGTTGGCCGATGCGTAAGAGAGGGCTTTAATAGATATATCAACACCAAAAACTCTTAGCTCAGGAAACTCTCTGGCTATTGAAAGGGCTATACATCCTGAGCCTGTGCAGAGGTCAAGGATTCGATTATTCTGCCTTGGCAGGAACTTTACGTTTTTTTTAAACTCTTCAACGATAATTTCTGTCTCTGGTCTTGGGATTAAAACTCCTGGTCCTACTTTAACTCTAATATTACAGAAATCACACTCACCAAGCATGTATTCAAGGGGTTCTCTGTTAAGTCTTCTCTGGACAAGTGAGTTTATTATTCTTATTTGCTCTTCAGTGAGGAGAGGATTTTCAGTAAATAATCTGACCTTTGTTGTCTTTAATACATGTAAAACTATTTCTTCTGCTTCTTTTGTGGCATTAGCTAAAGAAATTTTTTCGAGAGACGATTTGATTTGTCTTATTTTATCAAAGGCTCTCACATCTCTTTGAGTTTCTCGGCCTGATAATGAGAGACCAAGGCATCAATTATTTCATCTAAGTCTCCATTCAAGACCTGTTCAAGCTTATAGAGGGTAAGCCCTATTCTGTGGTCTGTTACCCTATTTTGAGGAAAATTATATGTTCTGATTCTCTCACTTCTCTCTCCTGTTCCCACCTGTCCTTTTCTTTCAGCTGCTCTTTCTGCTTCTTTTTTCTGTCGTTCCATCTCAAGAAGCCTTGCTCTCAGAACCTTCATTGCCTTCTCTCTGTTTTTAATCTGTGATCTTTCATCCTGACACTGCACTATTATGCCTGTAGGGATATGAACAATTCTTACTGCCGAATAGGCTGTATTTACCGATTGTCCACCGGGTCCTGAGGAACAAAAAGTGTCAATTCGCAAATCCTTTTCATCAATCCTTATGTCAACTTCTTCAGCCTCAGGTAATACTGCTACAGTGGCTGTAGAGGTATGAATTCTTCCCGATGCTTCAGTAACAGGAATTCTCTGAACACGGTGAACACCGCTTTCATATTTTAGCTTACTGAATGCACCACGGCCAGAGATAGTTGCAATTATCTCTTTAAATCCTCCCAGGCCGGTTGAATGAGAGTCAATAACCTCAACCTTCCATCCCTTTGATTCGGCGTATTTTGAATACATCCTGAATAGGTCTGAGGCGAAGAGAGCTGCCTCGTCACCACCTGTGCCTGCTCTAATCTCTAAAATAACGTTTTTCTCATCTCTTTGGTCTTTTGGTATGAGCAGGAGTTTTAGCTCCTGTTCCAGTTGAGGCTTTATTTTTTTTAGCGATTGGAGTTCCTCTTCAGCAAGCTCTCTCAATTCTCCATCACCGCTCTTTAAAATCTCCTCTACTTCTTCAATCTGGGCAAGAATCTTTTTGTAGTCTCTGAATTTCGTTACTATTGGTTCAAGTTCTGACTGTTCCTTAGAGTATTTCATAAACTCTTCTTTATTTGAAAGCACCTTAGGGTCAGAAAGGGCGCTGGTTATCTTCTCGTATTTGTTCTCAATTTCATTGAGTTTCTCAATCATTTATTTTCTCCTCCCTTTTTGAAAAATTTAAAACAGTTCTCAAAGCTTCACAGGCAACTTCAATCTGTTTAATATCTGGTTCTTTGGTTGTTATTTTTTGGAAGAGTAATCCCGGCAATATAATAAATCGTCCTAAAATATTGTTCTTCCATCGGTCAGATAGTTTGAGAATCTCATAGGAAAAACCTGCAATAAGAGGAAGAAGAACTATTCGTGAAATAGCTTTTAGAGTAAAGCTCCATGAAGATGGAATTAGAGAAAAAACGAGAATGCTTACGGTAAGGACAATAAAAATGAAACTCGTACCGCATCTTACATGTAATCTTGAATAGTTGGCAATCCTCTCGGGAATTAAAGCTTCACCAGATTCATAGGCGTTAATAGTCTTATGTTCGGCACCATGATAGGCAAAAATTCTTCCCATCTGTGGCCATAAACTTATGGCAAATACGTAACCTATAAATATCAAAACCCTCAATACTCCATCAACAATATTAAAAACAAGAGAGCTATCGGAGATTAAGGCAATAAAAGAAGCTGAAACTTTTGTAATGTAAAGAGGCACAAGAATGAATAGAAAAGTTCCAATTAAAAAAGCAAGACCAAGGGAAAGCAAAAGACTCAAAGGACTTGATTTCTCCTCTTCAAAGACAATTTTACTGCTAAAATCTATAGCTTTCATACCAAGCCATAAAGTCTCAAGAAGTATGAAAAAACCTCTTATTACAGGAATTTTATTAAGCCTGTTTTGCCCTTTAAACTCCTCCGCTTTTAAAATAATCTCTCCCTTAGGATTTCTAACAGCTACAGCCCATCCCAGAGAGGACTTCATCATTACACCTTCAATTACAGCCTGTCCGCCTACTGTTTTCTTCTCCATTTCTTCTCCAAATAAAAAGGGGTTAGAAGAAAGGAAAAACTCTAACCCCTTAAAGTAATCTTCTCAGGCTATTTTTTACTGTATTTTTTCATGAACTTCTCAACTCTACCCTCGGTGTCAACAATCTTCTGCTTTCCTGTGTAAAAAGGGTGACATTTTGAACATATGTCTACTTTTATGAGAGGTTTTGTTGAGCGGGTTGTAAAGGTCTCTCCACAAGCACAAACTACTTTGGCTTCTTTGTATTCAGGATGAATCTTCTCTTTCATTTCTTCTCCTCCAAAGCTTTTTTTGACGTTAAATTTAATTTTAGCCTGAAATATAAATTTTTAGCAAGTGAACGTAAGGAGACTAACGATACTACAACCATATGTCCGAAGGAATTACTGTCGGTTCTTTCTCTTTCGTTGTAACAGAAGTTGGAATCCCACTCTTTCTCTTTATTACGTTGTAAAGCTTGAAAGTATCTATGTATTTAAGATAGCCTTTTTTCCCTAAAAGTTCCATTGCATTTTGGAGATAGTCAAAATTCTCTAACTGGTCATCCATATGAACTTCAACGAAAATTTCTTCACCTATTTTGCCCACTTTTACAGGCTGTCTTGTTATTATTACCTCTGTGCCTACAGGGACAATTTCATAAAGTTTTGGAATGTCTTCGGGATACAGCCTGATACATCCATGGGTAACCTTTCTGCCTATTGCCCAAGGTCTGTTTGTGCCGTGTATGAGATAACTCAGGCCAGAAAGTCTCATAGCATGACTGCCCAGTGGATTTTCTGGACCGGGAGGCACTACAGCAGGCAACTCGGGTCTTTCTTTTCTTATTGACTCTGGCACATACCAAGGAGGATTGACAATCTTATGGCTTATTTTGAATTTTCCGACAGGTGTTTCAAGTCCATCGTCTCCAATTCCAATCGGAAAAGTAACAAGTTGTGAGCTTTTGTAAAAATAGTAAAGTCTCATTTCCGATAGATTTATTACAATTCCCTGAAAATTTGCAGGTTTTTCTGGAAGAATCCACTGTGTTGGAATGACTATTCTACTGTTTTCAGGTGGAATGAAAGGGTCTAAATCTGGATTTGCCGCAACTATCTCATTGTAACCCAAGTTGTAGTGTCTTGCAATCTCAATTAGAGATTCTCCTTTATTTACGTTATGATACCTGACTGTTCCTATTACAGTTGTATTAGAAGAGATTGTGAATGTCTCCGCTGATAAAACTCCCTCAAAGATTATCAGAATGAAAAGAAAGGATTCTATTAAATATTTTAACTTTCGCATATTCGAAATATATAAAAACGGTCCCAACGGGATTCGAACCCGTGTTTTAGCCTTGAGAGGGCTACGTCCTAGACCTGGCTAGACGATGGGACCAAGTTTAACTGGGGAGAGAGGATTCGAACCCCTACAAGCAGATCCAGAGTCTGCCGTCCTGCCGTTAGACGACTCCCCAAATCATTTTATTGTATATCATAAAAAAGCTTGTGTTGTCAAACTTTTGATTTACCTCTAAAAGCAGACAATTTCAGCTGTAATTTTTCCATATACAGATAAAAAACAGGTGTTACAAAAAGTGTAAGCATCTGAGAAAAAAGCAATCCTCCAACAACTGCGAGTCCAAGTGGTTGACGGACTTCACCACCTGCTCCAAATCCCAAAGCTATTGGAACAGCCCCGAAGAGTGCTGCCATTGTTGTCATCATTATGGGACGAAATCTTATTATGCAAGCATTGAAAATAGCCTCTTGCGGAGGCTTACCCTCTTTTCGCTGAGCATCAAGGGCAAAATCTATCATCATTATTCCATTTTTCTTTACAAGGCCGATAAGGAGTATTATTCCCACAAAGGAATAAACATTCAGTTCCATTCTAAAAATCATGAGAGTTATCAAAGCTCCAAATCCAGCAAAAGGTAAAGCCGTAAGTATGGTAAGTGGATGAATAAAGCTTTCATAGAGAATACCAAGCACGATATAAACAACCAAGACAGCTACGAGAAGAAGAAACCACAGTCCATGGAAAGACTCCTGAAAAGCCTGAGCAGCACCCTGAAATGCGATAGACATTGTTTGAGGTAAAGTTGACTTTGCCAGTCTTTCAACCTCTGCAATTGCGTCTCCAAGCGATACGCCAGGTTTTAAGTTAAAAGATATGGTAACAGAAGGAAGCTGCCCTGTATGATTTACCGTAAGAGGACCTATTCCTTGAGATATCGTTGAGACAGCATTGAGAGGAACGAGTTCTCCTCGAGATGAACGGATATACAACATAGAAAGTGCCGATGGCTCTCTTTGAAACTCTGGTTTAACTTCAAGGATAACCTGATATTGATTATTGGGGGCATAAATTGTTGAAATCCATTTATTACCGTAGGCATTCCAGAGGGCATTCTCTATCTGTTCTGCCGTCACCCCTTTTGACTCCGCCCTTTCTCTGTCAATTTTTATATTCAACTGTGGATTTTTCAGTTGTAGGTTGCTTGAAACATCTTGAAGTAGGGGCATTTCTCTCATCTTATTTTCTAAAACCTGAGCATAATGGTAAAGTTCATTCATGTCTGAACTTGAGATGGTCAACTGGTAAAGACTCTTTGTTAAAGTGCCTCCTATACGAATAGTTGGAGGATTTTGAGGATATGCCTTTATTCCAGGAACGCTCATCAACTTTGGCCTTAGCTGCTCAATAAGCTTGTCTACGTGTTGTCTTTCAGAGGCAGGCTGGAGATTTAAGAACATTCTACCTGCATTTGAAGCAGGAGAGCCAGGACCTGGTCCAACAGATGTCATAAAAGCTCTTACGTAGGGCTCCTTTAATACGATATTTGCAAGCATTAGCTGATGCCTCACCATCTCATCAAAGGATATATCTTCAGCTCCCTCTGTCATTACAAAAATCTGCCCTTTGTCTTCACTGGGAAGAAATCCTTTTGGTATCTTGACGAAGAGAAAAAATGTAAATAGTAACACAAATCCTGACACTATCATCACCATTCGGTGATTTTTAAGAGACCATTTTAATGTTTTTTTGTATAAATCGAGACTCCATTGAAAACCTCTCTCTAAAAAGTTGTAAATTCTTCCGTGAGCTTGATTTTCTAATCTAAGAAATCTGCTGCACATCATTGGAGTAAGAGTAAGCGAGACAACTCCTGAGATTAAAATTGCAACCGATATTGTTACGGCAAATTCTTTAAATAACCTTCCTATAATTCCTCCCATAAACAGAACGGGGATGAAAACAGCAACGAGAGACAAAGTCATAGAAATAATTGTAAAGCCAATCTCCTTAGAACCGTCCAAAGCTGCCTCATAGGGATTTTTACCTCTTTCTAAATGCCTTACTATGTTTTCAAGCATAACTATTGCATCGTCTACAAGAAAGCCAATTGATAGAGTTAAAGCCATTAAAGACAGATTATCAAGGCTGTAGTTGAGCAGATACATAACGGCAAAAGTTCCAATTATTGATATAGGCAAAGCAGCAGAAGGAATTATCGTTGCAGAAAGACGCCTGAGAAAAATAAAAATTACCATTAAAACAAGAAAAACAGTAAAAAGCAGGGTAAACTGAACATCTCTTACAGACTCCCTTATCGAAACTGAACGGTCATACAGAAAATTCAGAGTAACACCTTGAGGTAACTGCCTACTCAGTTGTTCAACTCTTTTTTTAACATTGTCAGCAACTTCTACGGTGTTTGTGCCGGGCTGTCTGTAAATAGCAAGAACCATTGCTCTTTGAAGCTTCCCTTCGCTTCCAAACCAGGCTGCAAGCTTATCATTTTCCACACTATCTATAGCTGTGCCCACATCTCTAACTCTAACAGTTGCTCCTTGACGTTCTTTTATGATTAGATTATTGAAATTCTCTGCTGTGTAAAGTTGACCTGTTGCCTCTATGGTAAAAGCTTGAAAGTGCCCGTAGAGAGTTCCCGTTGGAAGTTCAACATTTCCTCTTTTAATTGCTCCTTCTACTTCGTCTATTCCTATCCCTCTGGCAGCTATAAGCTGAGGGTCAATTCTCACTCTTACAGCATATTTCTGAGCGCCAAATATTTGAACTTGTGAAACTCCCTGAACCATTGAAATGTTCTGTGCCAAAAGAGTGTCCCCATACTCATTAAGCCTGTAAAGAGGCATTGTCGGTGATGTTATGGCAAAGTAAAGAATGGGCATATCAGCAGGATTGACCTTTCTGTATGTGGGCGGTGAAGGCATATTGGAAGGCAAATTCCTAAGCGCTGTTGCTATGGCAGTCTGAACATCTTGGGCAGCAGAATCTATATCTCTACTTAAATCAAACTCAAGAGTTATCTGAGTGATACCTCTTGCATTTACAGAGTTCATAGCCTTTAGTCCTTGAATAGTAGAGAATTCTCTTTCAAGTGGAGTTGCTACTGCCGAGGCCATTGTTTCAGGAGAAGCACCAGGCAGAGAGGCAGATACGAGTATTGTTGGAAAATCAACATTTGGCAACTCTGCTATTGGTAAATAACGATAACCGACAACTCCAAAAAGAACTATGCTGAACATAACAAGAGTAGTCATTACAGGCCGGCGGATAAAAACTTCGGAGAGATTCATTTATTCTTTATCTCCACCTTTGCCCCTGGAGTAAGTCTAAGTTGACCATCTATAACAACGGTTTCACCAACCTCTAATCCTTTTTCAACAACTACTTCATCGCCCAGTCTCTGTCCTGCCACAACTTCTCGTATCTGAGCAGTTTTGTCTTCCTTTATTACGAAAACAAACTGTCCCTGCTGTCCTGTCTGCAAAGCCCTGTAGGGTATAACAAGGGCATCCTTTTTTACACCAACCGTAAGAACTACATTTACAAACTGTCCAGGCCACAGCATTTTGTCTTTGTTGGGAAATTCAGATTTAAGCTTAATTGTGCCCGTGGCTGTATCAACGGCATTATCAATAAATACGACTTTGCCTGAAGCAGTGTAATTAGAGTCAGTTGCTTTTAAAATGGCTTCCGTTTTAAGAACTCCCTCTTTCATAGCTTTTTTTATTCTAACGAGTTCTGCTTCAGGAACAGAGAAACGAACATAAATAGGCATGATCTGATTTATCGTAGCAATCTGGGTATCATTGGCTTTTATCATATTGCCTGGATGAACAAGTAAAGAGCCTATCTTGCCGTCAATAGGAGAGTGGATATAGCAGTAATTTAAATTTAATCTTGCATTATTGAGGACTGCCTCGTCTGCTTTCACAGTCGATTTAAGCGTCTCATAGCTGGTTCGAATTTTCTCATACTGCTGCCTTGAGACAAGTTGTTCCCTGTATAACTCTTCGTATCTCTCCAAGTCTGCTTTTGCAAAATCAAGCTGTGCCTTGTCTCTTAATAAATTTGCCTCTGCCTGCCTTACTGCTTCCTCGAAAGGACGGGGGTCAATGACAAATAAAAGCTGACCTTTCTTTACCTCTTCACCCTCTTTGAAGTTTGCCTGAAGAAGCTGTCCATCTATTCTTGATTTGACAGTAACCGAAGAGTAGGCCTCAACGCTACCAATTGCAGAAATCTGAATAGGCATATCCTTCTTTGTGACAGGCGCAACTACTACGGGAACAGAAGGCTGTTTTTTCTGAGGAGCTGCTTTTGAACACGAAAAAAACATGAAGCAAAAAACAGAAAAAATTACAATAAATTTAAGACGTTTCACATTGCCCCCAACACTTTTAGCATGTAAGCACTTACTAAAATAATAAAATAAAGTTCCTTCTGTCAATAATAAAATTTAAATTAAAAAAAGAGGCAGAATACCGAGTATTGTAGAACCAATTGCACAGAGGGCAAGGACTATTTCAACATCTCTTGAGAGCGATGCGGCTGGCCTTTTTAAAGGTTCTTTCATATACATAAACATTACTACTCTTAGATAGTAATAAGCAGAAACCACAGTAAATAAAACAGCAATTATGACAAGCCACACTAAACCAGCTTTTATAGCCTGAAGGAATACGTTAAATTTAACAATAAATCCTACTGTAGGCGGAACACCAGTTAGAGAAAACATGAAAATTAGCATGACAAAAGCTATGAGCGGATGATATTTATGTATGCCTTTATAATTTTCAATGCTTTCTTCGTTTAAGGCAATGACCACTGCGAAAGCACCTATGTTCATGAATGTATACACAAGCATATAGGTGACAACAGCGTTTAAACCTGCCTGAGTTCCGGCAATTAAGCCTAAAATCACATATCCTCCGTGAGCTATTCCTGAATAGGCAAGCATTCTTTTAATATTTTTCTGAGATAAAGCGAGAATATTTCCTATAGCCATAGAGAGGATTGAAAACAGTATTAAAAAACTACTCCATTGAAGATGGTAAGCAGGAAAGATTTCTATTAATATTCTTGCAAAAGCACCTAAAATCGCAACTTTGGGCACAGTAGATATGAAAGCAGTAACAGACGTTGGTGCTCCTTCATAAACATCTGGAGCCCACATATGAAAGGGCACAAGGGCTATCTTAAAACAAAAACCTACTATAAAAAGACTAAGTCCACCAATTAGAAGTTCTGAAGAGGTATTGACAGCCTTTATTATATGAATAAAATCCGTTGATTTTGTTGCACCGTAAATAAGAGCTATACCAAAAAGAGTTATTACCGTCGAGAGACCTCCAAGCATAAAATATTTTATCGCTGCTTCGTTTGCTCTAATATCATACTTTCTAATGGCTACAAGAGCATAGAGGCTTAAAGACATTAGCTCAAGGGACACAAAGAAACTAATCAACTCCCGACAAGATACGAGAAGCATCATGCCTGTAGAGGCAAAGACAACCAATGCTATTGACTCTTTTATCAAAATATACCCTTTGCTTAAAGAGGAAGAAATAAGAAGAAGAGACAGGATAGTGCCTAAGAGTAAAATTATCTTTATATAAACGGCAAGAGAGTCATTTAAAAAGAACTCACCAAAGGCTTTTCCTTCAAAAATAGGTATAGTAGGAATTAGTGATAGTATTAATACAACAGCACTCCATACCAGAACTGACCTGTTAATTCTCAGTAAACCAAGCAAGAGTAATAATGAAGCAAGAGAAGTTAAAATGATTTCAGGAATGATAGAATTAAAATCCAAAGGAATCTGGGGAATGGTCATTTCATGACTCCTATAACAGAATTGAATTGATTGAGAAGCTCCTTAACGGATAAATCCATAAAGCCAAGCAAAGCATTGGGAAAGAAACCAATCCAGAACACAGCTAAAATTAGTGGCAAAAGTATGATTATCTCCCGTGTATTCAAATCTCCATCTTCATTAATATGCTCTGAAATATATCTGTTTGTTTTTTCAAAAAACACTCTTTGAAATAGCCACAGCATATAGGCTGCTCCTGTTATAAGAGCCGTTGCGGCAAGGACACTCATTATTTTCCAAGATTTAAAAGCTCCAAGCAGAATTAAAAATTCTCCTATAAAGCCATTTGTTCCTGGAAGTCCTATTGAGGCAAGGGTGAATATCATAAAAAATGCTGAATAAAGTGGCATTACTGTGGCAAGTCCTCCGTATTTGGCAATTTCTCTTGTGTGAGTCCTTTGATAAACAATTCCAACACATAAAAATAGAGCACCTGTTACTATTCCATGGTTTATCATCTGAAGAATCCCACCCTGCACACCCTGATGATTAAGGGCAAAAATTCCGAGTGTGACAAAGCCCATATGGCTTACAGAGCTATAAGCTATAAGGCGTTTTAGGTCTTTTTGGACTAAACATATTAGAGCTCCATATACAATTGCTATAACAGAAAGTATTAGCATCACAGGAGTCATAGCAACAGTTGCCTCAGGAAACATAGGTATATTGAATCTTAAAATACCATAGGCACCCATTTTTATTAGTATACCCGCCAGAATTACACTTCCTGCAGTAGGAGCCTCTGTATGAGCATCTGGCAGCCATGTGTGAACAGGCCACATGGGCACTTTTACAGCAAAAGCAGCAAGAAAGGCCCAGAAAAGCCAGAGTTGCATTTTATAGGGATAGGCAAACTGAGAAAGCTTCAATATGTCCGAAGTTCCTGTATAGATATAAAGGACAATTATTCCGATAAGCATAAAGAGGCTTCCGATAAATGTGTAGAGAAAAAACTTTATTGCCGCATAAAGTCTGTTCGGACCACCCCATACACCCACAATAAGATACATTGGAATCAGCATGGCTTCCCAAAAGATATAAAAAAGAAAAGCATCAAGACTCATGAAAACACCAATCATGGCTGAATGAGTAATCAGAAGAGATATATAGAACTCCTTAACTTTTTTGTTTATCTCATTCCAAGACACAAGCACACACAGAATAGTAAGGAGACTGCTGAGTAAGACAAAAAGCACACTTATACCGTCGATACCTAAGGAGTATTTTATTCCCCATTGAGGAATCCACATATACTCTTCTCGGAACTGCATCGCTGTCGAGTTTCTATCAAAAGACAAATAGAGAGGTAAACTCAGCATGAATTCTATAACGGCTATAATTAACGAAGCAATTTTTATAAGCTCCTCTTGCTCTCTTTTAATTAAAAGAATTATTCCTGACCCAACTACAGGGAAGAAAATTAGAGTTGAAAGCACGGGATAGCTGATTTTATCAAAAAATACTCCCAAGGAAACGATAACAACCCCTGAAAGTAAAAATATTAAAAGAGTTAATAGTAACCTTCTTTTTAAGAGTTCTGTGCTTGCTTGTAAATTTTCAAGTTCAGTCTGCATTGTTTACCTCACACACTAAAGATTATGAACAGAATTATACATATACCTATGACCATCAAAATCGCATAATGCTGTAAGTATCCTGTCTGAAGCTTGCTTAACTCCTTACCAGCTTTATTGCATAGGGCTGGAATACCATTTACAATGCCTTCAATTAATTTTTTGTCCGTCAATTTTTCAACCACATTTGATGAAATCCATAACGTAGGCTTCACAAAGAGAAAATTATAAATTTCGTCAAAGTAATACTTATTCCAAAGCAATCTGTAAGCTGCTTGAAATTTAGTGTAAAAAACATCAGCAATCTTTGGTTTGATAACATATATATACCAAGCAAAGAAAATTCCCGAAACTCCTGCTAAAACAGAGCCGTATACAACAACTTTTTGATTCTCCTTTGGCATAGCTGAAATTCCCTCTCCAAGAAGTGGCTCCAAGAAACTACTTATAGACAGATACCCAGCTAATACAGAACAGATTGCAAGAATGATTAAAGGATAGGTCATTACTCTTGGTGATTCATGGACGTGCTTCAAAGTCTCTTCATCTCCCCTAAACTTTCCATGAAAAGCAACAAAGAGTATGCGGAAAGTATAGAAAGCTGTTAAAGCTGCTGTTATTGTGGCAAGAATCCAAAGAATTTTACCATAACCTTTCGGAGAAGAATAGGCAAACCAAAGTATCTCGTCCTTGCTGAAAAAGCCTGACAGTCCTGGTATTCCTGAAATGGCTAAAGCGGCTATTAAAAAGGTTAAGTATGTTATGGGCATCTTTTTTCTAAGCCCACCCATCTTAAAGATATCAAGCTCTCCTGCCATTGCATGCATAACACTACCGGCGCAGAGAAAAAGCAATGCTTTAAAAAAGGCATGGGTGTAGAGATGAAAAATGCCTGCTCCATAGGCAGCAAGACCACAAGCTAAAAACATGTATCCAAGCTGGCTAATGGTAGAGTAAGCGATAATTCTCTTTATATCTCTCTGCACAATGCCAATTGTGGCAGCCATGAAACTTGTAATTGCTCCTGTGAAGGCCACTACAGCAAGGGCAGTCTCTGAGAGGCCAAAAAGAGGATTAAGCCTTGCCACCATAAATACTCCTGCTGTTACCATTGTTGCAGCATGAATGAGTGCACTCACAGGCGTAGGTCCTTCCATGGCATCGGGAAGCCATACATGCAGAGGTAACTGAGCAGATTTGCCTATGGCACCGCAAAACAGAAGAAGGGCAATCAAAGTTATCAAGTCTATATTCATGCCAAGAATATTCAGCGTCTGACCTTGTAATTCCGGTAATTTAGGAAATATATCAATATAGTTTATGGTGTGCACGCTTACAAAAAGAAGAAAAATACCTATAGCAAAACCAAAATCGCCTATTCTGTTTACTATAAAAGCTTTCTTCCCTGCATCAGAGGCCGATTTTTTCTTATACCAGAAGCCTATTAGAAAATATGAACATAAGCCTACTGCTTCCCATCCAAAGTAAAGCTGAAGCAAATTATTGCCCATTACAAGCATCAGCATGGAGAAAACAAATAAATTCAAGTAAGCAAAATATCTTGCATAGCCATCATCGCCGTGCATGTAACCTATGGAGTAGATATGCACAAGAAGGCTTACAGTAGTCACAACAACAAGCATTACTGCCGTTAGTTGGTCAATGAGATAACCAAAAGTTACAGTAAAATCTGCAGAAAAAATCCATGTATAAAGATTATACTGAATTGTCTTGCCTGACAAAACCTCAGAAACAGCGACAAGAGATATTATAAAAGATGCAACTATAGATGAAATTGCAACTATATTTACAAATTTTGTACTACTCAGTCTTCCAAAAATTATATTCACAAAAAAACCTAAAAGCGGAAACAGGGGAATTAATACATAAAGACTTTCCATTCTAACCTCTCAACCTTATTATTTCATCGGAATGGTTTACTCCCGTAGCCCTTACAAGAGCAAGAACAATGGCAAGTCCAACAGCAGCCTCTGAGGCAGCAAGGGCTATTGAAAAAAGCACAAAAACCTGACCGATAAAATTTCCGCCATAATAACTGAAAGCGGCAAAACTTATATTTACGGCATTAAACATTATTTCAAGGCACATGAGCATGACTATCAAATCTCTTCTTATGAGAAAACCGATAAAACCTATAGTAAATAAAGTGGCGCTTAAAAGCAGATATTCGTTTATCATTTCTCCTCCCTCGGAGACTTTCTTGCAATAATTATTCCCGCCACAAGAGCTATAAGAAGCACCACTGAGAGAATCTCAAAAGGTAGCAGATAGTAGGAGTAAAGCAGACTTCCCAAAAGATTGACATCATTAGGAGGCGGAGGATTAGAAGATACTTTTACATTTTTTACAAAGCCATAAAAAACTGCGAAAAACAGTAGACTTACCAGTATTCCAGCACCAGCAAATCTGACAAATCTTCTATGTTTTAACTCTTCTTTAATGTTCATAACCATTATGGCAAATACAAATAAAGCAAGAACTCCTCCCACATAGACAATAATCTGTATTACCATCAGAAATTCAGAATTTAAAAACAGAAAGACTGCTGCCACATGGAGAAGGAAAATTAAAAGAAAAAAGGCACTGTGAATTATATTCTTTGAGACTATAACAGCAATGCTTAAAATAGAAAGGCTCAGATAAAAGTATATGAAAAAAGCCTGGTCAACTGCCGTCTGATTCATCAGTAACCTCCCTCTTTATCTCTACAACTCTTCTAAGCGGTATAGGAGCTTGTTCTCTCTTTGTCTTAGGCCATCTTGAAGGGTCTATACCAGGTGGTTGCCAGAATTTATTGAAATAAAAATCTTTATGCCATCTTTTGGCAAAGTCATCCCAATTCTTGAGAAGCTTCTCTTTGTTGAACACAAGACCTTCTCTTCTGTAGGATGAATACTCATAGTCTTCTGTCAGCACAAGAGCACAAACAGGACAAGCCTCTACGCAATAGGCACAGTAAATACATCTTGAAGCATCTATGATATAGTCTATAACGACCATTTTATTTTCTGTTTTCTCTCTTTTTATATGAATGCATTTCGAAGGGCACACAGTAGTGCATCTCATACAACCAATGCATTTGTCATTACCTGAAAAGGGGTCTCTCACAAGAGCGTGTCTACCACGAAAGCCCTCATGGACCTTTCTTTTCTGAGAGGGATACTGAATTGTTACTGTCTTGCTGAAAAGCATCCTTAATGTAAGAGCTAAGCCTTTGAAAATCTCTATTAAAAAAACCTTATTCAGTATCTCTCCAACTCTCATTCTTACCTCAGCTGTAATATTTAATTATAGAAGTTATAACTATGTTTATTAGAGCGAGGGGAATTAGCACTTTCCATCCAATTGACATGAGCTGGTCATATCTATAGCGAGGAAGCGTTCCCCTGAGCCAGAAAAACAGAAACATATGGAAGTATACCTTTAGAAGAAACCAGACAACTCCGGGAATTATTCCAATAAAAGGAAATATTTCAACCAAAAATGGGGGCACTGTCCATCCCCCCCAAAAACAAATTGTGGCCAATGCAGACATGCAGAACATGGCAAGATATTCGGCAAGATAGAACAGCGAAAACCTTATTCCCGAGTATTCTACAAAATAGCCAGCCACAAGCTCAGTCTCTGCCTCAGGCAGGTCAAAAGGGACTCGATTAGTCTCTGCAAGCATAGCAACTACGAAAACAAAATATCCAATTATCTGAGGAAGTAAGAACATTCCCATAGGATATTGAGCCTGTTTGTTGACGATTTCCGTAAGATTGAAAGACTCTGCCATGAGAATAACACCCACAAGACTCATAGCAAGAGCTACCTCATAGCTTATCATCTGAGCAGCAGACCTTAAGCCTCCAAGAAAAGCGTATTTTGAATTTGATGACCAACCTGCAAAAATTATTCCGTAAATTCCTATACCAGCAATTCCTAAAACATAGAGAATTCCCACATTAATGTCTGAAATAACCCATCCTTCTGAAACAGGAATAACAGCAAAGGTGCTCAATGCAGCAGTAAGGCTAATGAGAGGAGCAATGGTAAATATACGTCTGTCTACAGCAGAAGGAATAATATCCTCTTTAAATATAAGCTTTATAATGTCAGCAATAGGCTGTAAAATTCCATGAGGTCCCACCACCATAGGACCAAGTCTTAGCTGAATATGACCTATTACTTTTCTCTCTGCATAGGTAGCATAGGCTACATGAAGCATGAGCAGCCCAAAGTAAATTGCTGTTTTTATGATTGTTACAGCAATTAAATACAAAGTATCCATTATCTGTCACACTCTCCCAGAACAATGTCTATAGAGCCAATGTTTGCTATTACATCAGCAATTAATGCTCCTTCGCATAGTTTTGGTAAAACGCCAGCATGCACAAAGGATGGAGCCCTTACTCTCATTCTATAAGGCTTAGCAGAGTCATCACAGACAATATAAAAACCGAGTTCTCCTCTTGGTGCTTCCACAGAGGCATAAACATCGGTAAACTTCTTTATAAAATCCTCTATGTTCCTATCTTCAACATATATCTCAAATTGTATATCGTTTTTGTCTATTTTAAGCGGCGAAGAAGGCATTCTTATTTTCGGAGATTCCTCTGCAAGAATTGCTCCTTCTGGGAGCTTCTCTATACACTGTTTTATTATTCTTGCAGACTGTCTGAATTCGAGCATCCTGCATTTATACCTGTCATAGATATCTCCATTTTTTCCAATGGGCACTTCAAAATCAACCATGTCATAGGCATCATAGGGGAAAAATTTTCGCACATCGTAGTAAACACCTGACCCTCTGAGAGTAGGTCCTGTTAATCCCCAATTTATTGCTTCTTCTGCAGTAATAACTCCTACACCTTTTGTTCTCTTAAGCCATACTCTGTTTTTATCTATTAAAGTTTCATACTCTTCGACTCTTTCAGGAAATTTGTTAATGAAATCAGAAAGTTCATTAATAAACTCCTCGTTTATGTCACACCTTACTCCACCAACTCTTGGATAGCTAACGGTTAGTCTTGCTCCAGTAACCATTTCAAAAAGCTCAAGCAGTTTTTCCCTATCTCTCATAGCATAAAGAAAAACAGTCATAGCTCCTATGTCAAGGGCATGAGTGGCAATCCATACAAGATGGCTGCATATTCTTGCCATCTCAGAAAGAATTGTTCTTATAAATTTTGCTCTAAGAGGCACTTCAATGCCCATGAGTTTTTCTACGGCAATACAAAAACCAACATTGTTAACCATACTTGAAAGATAATCAAGCCTGTCTGTAAGGGGAAGGGATTGAACATACGTGAGGTCTTCTGATAACTTCTCAACTCCTCTGTGTAGATAACCAATGTAGGGGATGCACCTTTTTATTACTTCTCCCTCTACTTCAAGAACTAATCTGAGCACCCCATGCGTAGCGGGATGCTGAGGCCCCATGTTTATGATTAGCTCTTTTGTGTTTTCAAGATTCATTATCTTTCCAACCTCTTGCTGCTTCCTTTAATTCTCTATAAGTTTTCCATTCTTTATCACCTAAGTCGCTATGAACAGGATAGTCCTTTCTGAGTGGAAATCCATTCCAGTCTTCTGGTAAGAGAATTCTTCTCAGGTCAGGATGACCTTTAAAAATTATTCCGAACATATCAAAACATTCTCTCTCAAACCAATCTGCCGTCTTCCAGATATCTGCAACCGATGAAATACAGCAACCCTGCTCGGGTACTTCAGCCTTTATCCTTATTCGATGCCTATGTTTTATGGACATCAAATGATAGACCACATCAAAACGAGGTTCTCTAAAACCAAGATAATCAACGGCAGTCAGGTCTATGAGATAGTCAAATTCAAGTGAAGGTGTGTTTTTTAAATAAAGTAGTATTTCTCTATTTTTTTCTTTCTTAACTGTAACGTCACACTCATTTCTAAAACATCTATACCAAAGAATCTCTTCTGGAAAGCTATCTTTTAATCTCTTCACTATTTCGGTGGGATTCATCTTTCGCTCCAAATTTAGAATTCTCAATTAGGCATACACCAGAAAGACATCTCTCTCTGTAATAGGATTCATTTTTTATTTTTTCCTGCAGATTTAATATTCCTTCAATTAACGCCTCTGGTCTTGGAGGACAGCCGGGAATATAAACGTCTACAGGTAGTATCTCATCTACTCCCTGCACAGTGCTGTAAGTGTTAAATATGCCACCACTACAGGCACAACTTCCCATGGCTATAACATATCTCGGCTCAGGCATTTGATGATATAGGTTAACTACAACAGGTGCCATCTTTTTGCTAACAGTTCCTGCCACAATCATCACATCGGCCTGTCTTGGCGAGGCTCTAAATATAACCCCAAATCTGTCAAGGTCATAGTGTGATGCTCCTGCAGCCATCATTTCAATGGCACAACAGGCAAGACCAAAAGTAAGAGGCCAAAGAGAAGAGCGCCTTCCCCAGCTTGCAATTTTATCAATGGTTGTGATAATCGTATTTGCTGCTGGAACTACCGTAACTCCCTTTTCTACTTCCACCGCTTCTGTGTGATTGTCAAAAATCTTTATTAAACCTGACAAATCAGTCTTTCCTCCAGTTAAAGATATTTTTACCAAGTGCGTAAAAATAACCAATTAGGAGAATAAAGATAAACAGATACATCTCCAATAAAGCATAGAAGCCTATTTTTTTGTATACGAGCGCCCAGGGATATAGGAATACTGTCTCCACATCAAAAATGACAAACGCTATAGCAACAATGTAAAATTTAACATTAAACCTCTCCCATGTATCTCCTGTAGATGGTATACCGCATTCGTAAGCAGTTAGCTTTAATGTATAAGGTCTTTTAGGTCTGAAAAACTTACTAACTAAAAGCATGGCAACGCCAATCGCGATGGATATCGCTATGACTAAAAGCACTGGTAAATATTTATCTCTTAATAAAATTTCAGACCCCATCTTCTCCCAAAAAATTAGGTATAGTTAAATACAATAACAAATTTTTAAGTAATGTTAAAAGAGAAAATTAAAAAAAATCGAATAACTGGGTGTGCTAATCTAAAAACTTAGCCTTCCATTAGCATACCCAGTTTTAAATTAATTATTCTGCTTTTTCACCAGAGGCAGATATTTCCTCCTCCTTAAGAAGACGTTCCCAGTTTTTATCTATGGCTTGTTGAATAGCTTCAATCATCTGCTCTCTGCCGGGCTCAAAGATATGCTTAAATCTTCCCTGAGCCTTTAAAAATTCAACTATCGGTTTTTTCTCTTTTGGTTTGACTGTAACTCTTGTAACACCGTTTTCAACTTCATAGAGAGGCCAGAAACATGTCTCCACCGCCAGTCTGCTAAGTAAAATTGCGTCATCTGTCCTGCTTCTCCAGCCTCTGTTACAGGGTGTGAAGATGTTTATAAACTTAGCTCCCGGTGTTTCTATTGCTTTTCTTACTTTTTTCATTAAATCTGGCCAGTGGCTGGGAGATGCTTGTGCAACATAAGGTATTCCGTGAGCAGCCATTATTCTTGTTAGGTCTTTTCTCTGTTGGGGTTTCCCTGGTATTACTGCTCCTGCCGGGCATGTTGTTGTATCTGCAAAGGTTGGAGTAGCTCCAGAACGTTGAATACCCGTGTTCATATATGCCCCGTTGTCATAGCAGACATAAAGCATATCATGACCCCGCTCCATTGCGCCAGATAGACTCTGAAAACCTATATCATAAGTGCCACCATCACCGCAGATGGCAATAAATTTAATATCCCTGTCAATTTTACCCTGCTTCTTCAAAGCCCTATACATTGTTTCAACGCCAGAAAGAGTAGCGGCGGCATTTTCAAAGGCATTGTGAATCCAAGGAATTTTCCAGGCTGTGTATGTTGATATACATGAAGAAACCTCAAGACATCCTGTAGAAGAAGCGGCAACAACAGGGTAATCACAGGCAGCAAGCAGAATCATTTTTACAACCGTAGGAGCTGCACAGCCTGCGCAAAGACGATGACCTGCGGTAAATCTTATCTCCTGTTTTGATAACTCTTTCAAATTAAGTGGTGTAGCCATTTTACTCCCTCACTCCTATGTATTCTTTTAAGCTACCTACCTTGCCAGTTTTAGCAATTTCCATCAGCTCTTCTATCACTTTAGCTGCTTGTTCTGGCATATAATCTCTTCCGCCAAGCCCATATATCCTGTTTATAAGTAAAGGTTTTTGCGAATAGTTACATAGACTTGCTGCAATGTCAAGGTAAAGAGGACCGTAAGAGCCACCAAAGGCATCGGCTCTGTCAAGAACGCAAAGTGCTTTAAGATGTTTTAGAGCATTACCGATTTCCTCATATGGAAATGGTCTAAAAAGTCTTGGCTTTAATAGTCCTACTTTCACTCCCCTCTGCCTGTATTCATCTATAACATCTTTTGTTGTTCCTGCCGCCGAATTTAAAATAACAATTCCTATCTCCGCATCTTCAAGCCTGTATGCTTCAAAAAACCCATATTTTCTACCAGAT
This sequence comes from Thermodesulfovibrio sp. TK500a, assembly GCF_055381765.1. Classification (NCBI taxonomy): domain Bacteria; kingdom Pseudomonadati; phylum Nitrospirota; class Thermodesulfovibrionia; order Thermodesulfovibrionales; family Thermodesulfovibrionaceae; genus Thermodesulfovibrio; species Thermodesulfovibrio sp. TK500a. Next base: position 1,804,337 of record NZ_AP041606.1, on the reverse strand, counting down.
ATCTTCTCGAACTCTTCAGCTACCCTTAAGACAACTTGAGGAACTTTTTTATATGTTTCTGAATGGGCTTTTCTCACTTCGTGATAAAGGTCTGTGAGAATAAGTGGACCAAAGCTTTTGGGATTATCTACATCAAGCAAAGGAAACAGAGGCTTGTAGTCTCCAACAAAACTCTTAACTGTTTCGTCGTCGAGATACTCAATTCTTTCTATGGAGTGGCTTATTATAAAACCGTCATAGCAAACCATCACTGGAAGCCTGATATCCATATCCTCAGCAATTCGGAAAGCCTGAATTGTATTGTCATATGCTTCCTGCGCATTTTCACTCCAAAGTTGAATCCAGCCACTGTCTCTTGCTCCCATTGCATCGGAGTGGTCACAGTGTATATTAATCGGAGCAGAAAGGGCTCTGTTTACGACAGGCATTACAATGGGCAACCTGAAACCTGCAGCAATGAATAAAATCTCCCACATTAAAGCAAGTCCTTGGGAAGAGGTCGCTGTTGCTACTCTTCCTCCTGCTGCAGCCGCTCCTACACAGGCACTTAAGGCAGAATGCTCACTTTCAACCAAGATTAATTCTGTTTTAACTTGCCCGTTTGATACAAAAGAAGCAAATCTCTGCATAAGCTCTGTTTGAGGGGTAATGGGATAGGCTGCACATACATCGGGCTCTATCTGACGAAAGGCGTTTGCTACTGCTTCATTTCCTGTGACTGCTACAACCTTTGTCATTATTTGACCTCCTCTTCCATTACAATTGCTTTATTACCCTTTTTCCCAGGACACTCAACAGCACATATACCACAGCCCTTACAGTAGTCGTAGTCGAATTCTCCTCTTTTACCATCTTTAACTTTTACCGAATTGTCAGGACAATACAACCAGCAAAGAAGACAGTGTATACAGTTTTCCTCAATCCACTTTGGCCTATATGCCGCTCTCCAAGAGCCTGTTTTAATTTTCATAGCACTTCCTGCCTCTAAAATTACCATTCCTGGCGGTATATCTTTCCATCCAATCATCCTTCTCTCACCTCCTCGTAACCTCTCTTTACAGCAAGGAGGTTACCGTCTATTATTTTTTGAGAAAACTTTTTGCCAAAGCTTTTCCTTACATCCTCCAGAACAGTCTCAAGGCTTACAAGTCCTGTTACTCTGTTTAAAGCTCCAACCATAGGGGAATTAGGCATCGGTCTTCCAAAACAATCAATGGCAATCTTGGTAGCATCAACGACATAAAGCTTTTGTGAAGGCTTTAAATTAAGCTTTTTTCTTAATTCTGCAGGGTCTTTAGAGGAATTTATTATGAATTTAGTATCGTCTTTCGCACCTTCAGTCACATCAATACTTTCTATTAACGTGGGGTCTACTATTACGACCACATCTGGATTTGTGACAGGGCAGTGCATTCGTAGTTCGTTAGAGCTTATCCTGTTGTATGCTCTGAGGGGTGCACCTGCTCTTTCAGGTCCGTATTCTGGGAAAGCCTGAACATATCTACCACCGCTTAGGCAAGCATCGGCGAATACTTTAGCTGCTGTAACCGTTCCCTGTCCACCTCTACCATGCCATCTTATCTCAACCTTTTCCATGAGACACCTCTCAAGTAAAAATTTTTAACTATTTTAACAAAATCTTAACAAATTCTCAAGTTTTTTTTATAGATTAATAAAAATAATAAATAGGCCTATAAATACTTTCAATTTAAAGAAATTTTCTATTTTTCAATCTTGTTTTTGTTTATAAAACGGTATGAGTAGTAAACAATCAGGGCAACAATTAATGCTAATATCACAAGTCCTACAAGGTATTCCATGAAAATCATTCCCTTCTTAATATTTTCAAGAAATTTTCCACCTATGAAGCCTGCGGAGACCATTATTGAAAGCACTACAGCAGAACCAAAGGCATCAATTAGAAGAAATTTCCTTACTGATACTCTTGTAATGCCTGCGAGAATGAAAGCTTGCGCCCTGAAGCCAATTAACAACCTTGCCAATAACATAATTAAAGTGCTATGACGAATAAACTTCTGCTCAAGAAAGTAAAATCTGGAAGGAGAGAGAATTTTACTAAATCTTTTATTCAAAACAATTCTTCTGCCAAACTTTCTGCCGCTATAGTAAAGCAAAAAATCAGAGACCAACAAACCCACATAGGAAGTAATTACTGCTGGAACAGGTTGAATTATATCAAAAGATATCAGCATCCCACAGGCAATGAGAATTAAGTCTTCAGGAAAAAATGGAACACCAATTCCTCCCAGAATAAGAAGTATAAATAATCCAGGATAGGAAAACTTAGCGATAAATGAATATGAATCCATTGTAGAAAGAAACGGAGAGGCAGGGATTCGAACCCTGGGTAGAGCTTTTGGCCCTACAACCGCTTAGCAGGCGGCTGCCTTCGACCGACTCGGCCACCTCTCCAAGCTTAATGGTTAATAATAGCATTCTTTACCTGATTCTTGCAAGGTAACCACTTTTAATCTGGTCTAACAGTCTCATGAGCTTTTCACTGTTCTTTGCCATCTCATCCATAAGCTTTCTTACCCTCTCATGTTCACCTGCATTGTGAGCAATAACTATGTCTTTGCCAATTAAATGACAGGCTCTGTGTATATCCTCTATTTCTCTGAAACCAGCGATATCTTTGAACTTTTGACCTTCTTCGCTATGATACCATTTTCCAAAACCGCAAGACTTATAATCGGCAAGTCTTTCAGGGTCTAATCTGTCTATACCTCTTAGATGAGCATGAATTCTAACCATCATTCGTTCATGGTCTCCTTTGAATATGTCAAAAATCATCTCCTGCGTCTTCTTGGTCTTTACAACAGAGGCAGTATGCCTGAGGTCTGAGGAGATATGAAGAATTTCATAGGCATCCTTAACTATAATTTCGGCCAACTTTTCTATCTCTGAGGCTATCCTTGCGCTTTCTTCAATATTTCTTGCCACTTCCTCACTGGCTGCAGATTGCTCTTCCACTGCTGTGGCAATCTGCGTTATCTGGTCTTTCACTTTTATTACGGAAGAGACAATCTCTCCAAGGGAATCTCCTATAATGTTTACAGCCTCTGTAACTTCTTTAACTTCCTTGAGTTCTCTGTTCATTGACTGAGCTGTCTCGGAAGTGTCTCTCTGTATTAATCCTATCTTATTTGCTATTTCCTCAGTGGCTTTAATAGTTCTTTCAGCAAGTTTACGCACTTCGTCAGCTACTACTGCAAATCCTCTGCCCTGCTCTCCTGCCCTTGCTGCCTCAATTGCAGCATTAAGGGCAAGCAGATTTGTCTGGTCTGCGATATCTTTAATTACCGTTACTATTTCTCCAATTTCCGAGGCACTGTTATTTAATTTTGTAATCATCTGACCTAATTCATTAGTTGTTTCATAGACAGTGTTAACTTTCCTTACAGCTATCTGAGCAGTATCCTGTCCTTTCTTTGCCATCTCCATGGCCTCTGAGGCTGTTTCAGAAGCTTTAGAAGCATTGTTGGCGATATCTGTTATTGTCTGAGTCATCTCTTCAGCAGCAGTTGCTATCTGATTAGCCTGCTGAGATTGCTTTTTAGATGCCTCAATGGTGTCATTTATTATGTGATTACATTTGTCCACAGACATAGCAAGCCTTTGAGAATAATCAAGAGATTTATCCGTAAGATTAATAAAAGCGTGAAGAACCTTGTTGGCACTCTGGGCAAGCCTGCCGATTACATCAACTCTGTCTTTAAATTCTATGGTGACTGTTAAATCTCCTTCGGCAATTCTTTGAAGAGTTCTATCAAGAAGATTTAAAGGTCTGTGGGTAATCATGTAGGTTACATAAACAATAGCAGAGGAAGCGATGATACCGAGAAAACCCAGGATGGCAAAGGCAAGCTGAAGGTTTGTGACTTCCTTTTTAATCTGTTCTGGAATCTCCTTTGAACCAAAATAAGCCACCGTATCTTTCACAATCCAGTAAACTCCGTATCCTGTGACCAAAACCGTAGCGATGATACCAAAAGTAATTGCAATAGCAAGAGGCAAAATCATCTTCCAGCGGAGCTTAATTTTTCTGTCCAATTCTCTTAAAAAATTCATGTCCCCCCTCCTCATACTTTAAATCTAAATGTTATTATATCACCGTCTTTCACCTCGTATTCTTTGCCTTCAAGCCTTAAAACTCCCTTCTGTCTGGCAAGATTAATATCGCCATTTAGAAGGATAAAATCATCATAAGATATTACTTCTGCTCTTATAAAGCCCCTTTGAATGTCCGAATGAATCTTACCAGCGGCATACAGAGCCTTTGTTCCTCTTTTTATACTCCAAGCCCTTACTTCCTGCGGTCCTGCTGTGAAAAAAGATATGTAATTCAGAACTTCATAGGCCTTTCTTATAACCTTTTTACTTACTGGCTCATCAATGCCCATGGCTTCAAGAAAACTGTTGATTTCCTCTTCAGGCAACTGGGCTATTTCATTTTCAAGAGTTCCGCATATAATTGTATAGCTGGAATCGGAGAGTTTTTGTTCGTTGAATGTTTTTTCATCGACGTTAATTACTGCAAAGGAGGGTTTTAAACTTATGAAGTTGAGATGCCTTATCTCTGCCAACTGTTCTTCAGCAAGTGCCAGTTCTTTTAAGGCCTTTCCTTCTTCTAAATGATTCTTAAAAAACTCAAGAACATCTCGCTCCTTTTGATTTATTTTCTGGCCTTTTTTTCGCTGTTCTTCCATTCGCTCAATTCTCTTAGTTACAAGGTCTAAGTCAATCATTAAAAATTCATATTCCAGCTCCGTTAGGTCTCTGAGGGGATTGATAAGGTCGAACTGGTATGGAACAGAGAGGTCATCAAAACCTCTTAATACGTAAATCAAAGCATCGGCATCGTATATCTCTCTGATTAATCTTGAGTTGTGAGAAAAATTATTCTTAATAAATCCTGCTGTATCAACACATTCAACAGTAGCAAAGGTAGTTTTTTTAGGGTTAACAATCTCGCTTAACTTTCTAAGTCTCGGGTCTTCAACTTTAAGTATGCCCTTATGGACTACATCAGCAGAGGTCATGCAGGAAGCGGTCTCTATTTTTTGATGTGTCATTGCATTGAAAATTGTTGTTTTGCCAGAGTTAGAGAAACCTACAAGGGCTATTTTCATATTCTACCTTCGAGGAAATTCTTTATTATTACCATTGCCTGAGAGATTCTCTGAAGCTTCATATTTCTCTTACGAATTTTCAAAGCATCATTAAAAGGAAAAGGTTCAGCCCTGATTTGTCTGTCTTTCTTTATCAAAATATCAAGAAGTTCCCTTAGCTCTATATCCCGAAATTTCTTGCAGAAAATTGGATTGACAGAAGTAAAGCCTTCTGCTATATCATTGGCTATAGCTGATAGAGATTTACTCCTTCCCTCCATTGCCCTCTTCTCTTTTTCTGTTTAGTATAATTGAAACCCATATTCCTATCTCATATAGAATTATCATCGGTACTGCCATAAGGGTCTGATTAAAAGCATCCGGTGTAGGAGTTATAATTGCTGCCACAATAAAGGCAAGCAATATGGCAAGCCTTCTGTATTTTTTAAGAGTTTGGGGCGTAATCAATCCCATTCTTGTGGTTATGACAATTAAAACGGGCAATTCAAAGACAAAACCAAAGGCCAGTAAAAACTTCAACAAAAAATCAATATACAATCCCACAGAAAGCATCGGCATCAGAAAATCTCCGACTTTGTAGTTTAGAAGAAAACTCATAGCAAAAGGTAAGACGATTAAATAACAGAAGGTTACTCCCACGAGAAAAAGACCGGTTGCAGCAAGAACAAAGGGAAGAACATATTTCTTCTCATGTGAATAAAGGCCTGGAGAGATGAATTTCCATATTTCATAGAATATAACGGGTATGGTGAGAATAAAGCCACTTACGAGGGCTATCTTCATGTTCATCCAGAAGGCTTCGGCAGGACCTAAAAATATAAGCTTTGTATTCTGCAGTTTCTGTTCGGGGACAAAAACTAAACCTTCTTTTAATGAAAACTGAGGAGAATAATTTAGCGGAAATAGCAAAAGCTCAAAGATGGCCTCTGACTGACTGAAGGTTATTATAAAAGCAACAACAAGAGCAACAAGGCAGATTACTATTCTCTTTCTCAGTTCTGAGAGATGTTCCACCAATGACATTTTTTGTTCTTCCATTCATCCCTACTCCTTTTTCTCTATCTCTCTTTTAGCAACCTTCTCAATGTGTTTATCTATCCTTAAATCTTCAAGAGAAGGCATATCCTTGAAAAGTTCGTTTTTTAGTTCAAGAGGGTTTTTTATATCCTTTTTTGCCTCATCAACCTTTTCCTTAACTTCATCTATCTCCTTCTCCATCTCAGACTTAGCACTTTGAAAAGCTTTCTTTATCTCATTCATTGTTTTTCCAAGAGTATAGCCAAGTTCAGGTAGTCTTTTGGGCCCAAAAACAAGTAAAGCCACAATGAATATTACGATTAACTCTTGAATTCCAAGGTCAAACATAGGATTATTATAACATTAATCATTTGTGTCTACAATTTTTTTGTATCTCTGCTTTTCTTTGGGAAGAACAAAGGTTATACCGAACATTAGTCGGAGGTCTGGAGTTCGATTCCTAATATCGAAACCAGCTCCTACAGTTGTGTATGAGAAATCGTTAACTTTTACCCTGTAACCAAGCCTCCATTCAATGAGGTCTATTTTTCCTTTATCTATGGCCTTTCGTCCTATTATTTCAAAGAGTAATGTTGAGTTATAACTAACATTAAGCTCTGAGCCTAAGTTTATGTTCCAGGTCTCTTTCATCCCATATTTCTCAGGTCGAAAATACAGAAGATTTCCATGAGCCCTTACAGGTCCTACCTTTTTAGTAACTATCAATCCTCCGCCAATTCCTCCTTCTGTGGAAAAATCTTTTGAGCCAAAATCGCCAGAGACAAATAATAGATAGGCAACAGCAGGCGTAAAGGTTGTCTCTTCAATAAATCTGTGTTTGATACCAAAGTTTAAATCTTCAGCACCACTTGTATTTATTGAATTATGGTAGACAAGATTGTAAGGTAAATTAAGAGATACTTCTACATTATTGGTAAGACCATATGAAATATTCAGATTAGTCCTCTGTATTTGAGGGTCGTTTGTAAACTCAAAGTTCATGTCAAGGGCAACCTTATTCTGATTCAGCGAGTCTGCTGAAAACGTTGAAAACACCGAAAAAGGAGCGGTCGGAGAAAAACCCTTTCTGTCGAAAGCATTGGCATTGGAAAAAATACTGAAAAGTAAAACTAAAGCAACAAGTATTTTTTTCATTTAAAGAAAAGCATATCAAAAAAAACATAATCTGTCAAATACTTTCCTCCACAGCCCTTCGGGAAACTTTTATAGCACAGAATTCTCCACACATGCTGCAAACCTTTTCATCCTCAATAGGTGGCCTTTCAGAGCGCATAGAAAGAACTTTCTCTGGGTCAAAGGAAAGTTCAATCTGACTTTGCCAGTCAAATTCTCTTCTTGCTTGTGCCATTTTTCTGTCTCTCTCCCATGCTTTTGCATATCCCTTTGCAAGGTCTGCGGCATGAGCAGCAATGCGAGAGGCTATTACGCCCTCCTTCACATCTTCCTTGTTAGGCAACCTTATGTGTTCTGAAGGTGTTACATAGCAAAGGAAATCTGCCCCATACATTCCTGCAAGAGTGCCACCTATAGCTGCAGCTATGTGGTCATAACCCATTGCACAGTCAGTTACAAGAGGACCTAAAACATAAAAAGGCGCTTCTTTGCAGATGCTTTTCTGAAGCTTTATGTTGGTCTCCACATGATTAAGGGGGAGATGGCCAGGACCTTCGATTATGCATTGAACTCCCTCTGATACAGCTATTTCTTTTAGCTTGCCAATTGTTATAAGCTCAAGGAGCTGATATCTGTCGGTAGCATCCATAAGACAGCCTGGTCTTAATCCATCGCCAAGACTCAAAGTCAAGTCGTATTTCTTGGCTATTTCAATAAGTCTGTCAAAATACTCATAAAGGGGGTTTTCCTTTCCGTGATAGCAAATCCAATCGGCCAGAAGAGAACCGCCTCTGCTAACAATTGGTAATACTCTATCATTATTTTTAAGCATTTCAACTATTTTCATTGTCACACCACAGTGGACAGTTATAAAATCAACTCCATCCTTAGCATGCTCTTCAATGATCTCGAAAATATCCTCTACAGTCATTTTTACAAGGCTTCCGTATTTCTCCTTTGCCCTCACAGCAACCTCGTAAATAGGCACTGTTCCAATACTTACAGGAGAATGCTTTATAATGGCATTTCTCATCTCTCGTAAAGGTCCGCCCGTTGAAAGGTCCATGACAGCGTCAGCACCGTATTTAACTGCAATATGAAGCTTTTCAAGCTCTTCCTCTATGTCAGTCTTATCCCTTGATGTGCCAATGTTAGCATTTATCTTCGTTCTAAGAGATTTTCCAATGCCAAGGGGCTTTATGTTTCTTAATATATTTCTTGTTATAACTGCCCTTCCCTCTGCTATATTCTTGGCAAGGTCTTCCGCAGAAATTCCTTCCTCCTGAGCCACCTCTTTTACTTCATCAGTTATTAAACCTTTTTTAGCCATTTCAATCCTTGTCATATCTATTCTCCTGTGATTTTAGATTATAAATGAAATTACTGTTTTCGCTCATGAGATATCTTTGGACATTTCTAAACTCGCTACGCTACAGCCGCAAAACTCGCCTTTCAGGCTCAAACAGTTGCGGCTGTCTACACTTCGCTTCGTTAAGAAATGTTTCCCAAAGATATCTAAATCGCTCAATACAGTAATTTATCTTTCAAATACCCCCTAAGATTTCGCTAAATCTCTTCACAGTTCCCTCAATATCCTTCTGGGCAAGTATTCCACTTATCATAGCAACACCGTCACAGTATGGTATTACATCATGCACATTGTCCAAGTTGATACCTCCGAGCGCAAAAACCTTACATTTAACCGATTGTTTAACTTCCCTTAAACTTTCAACTCCCTGTGGTTCTCCATACTGAGCCTTAGAAGCTGTATAGAAAATTGGACTAAAGGTGATAAAATCAGCCCACTCTGATGCCTCTCTTGCCTCATCAATAGAATGCGTTGATACGCCAATGAGAAACCTTTCTTTCCAGACCTTTCTTACCACATGGGCTGGAAAACCACTCTGAGGAAGATGAACTCCGTCTGCATCAACAGCTAATGCTATGTCAATCCTATCGTTTATAAAAAGCAAAGCATCGTTTCTCTTTGTAATCTCTCTCATTTTTTTTGCAAGACCGTAATACTGCTTTGCTGTTAAGTCCTTCTCTCTTAGTTGAAACGCTTTAACTCCAGCCTTAAGTGCCCTATCAACTGCCATAGTGAAGGATTCTTCATCGGAGAAAAGCTTACTGTTTCCAATAAGATAAAGCTTAAAGTTCATGTTAACATTCCCTCAATAGGCGAACTTGCAGAGGCATAAAGTTTTTTAGGGATTCTTCCCGCCCTGTAGGCAAGTCTTCCTGCAATACAGGCATGCTTTAATGCCTCGGCCATCATAATTGGGTCTTTTGCGCCTGCAATTGCTGTATTAACAAGCACTGCATCGCATCCGAGCTCCATGGCAATTGAAACATCTGATGCTGTGCCCACTCCTGCGTCCACAATAACAGGAATGTTTACTGTTTCAAGAATTATCTTTATGTTGTAGGGATTTCTTATTCCAAGACCCGAGCCAATGGGTGCTCCCAGAGGCATTACTGCCGCAGCTCCAGCATCTACAAGTCTCTTTGCTGTGATTGGGTCATCATTTGTGTAGGGAAATACTATAAATCCCTCTTTTGCTAAAATCTCCGTTGCTTTAAGAAGTCCGCATACGTCGGGGAAAAGAGTTTTTTCATCGCCGATTACTTCAAGCTTTATCATGTCTGAAACACCTGCTTCTCTTGCGAGCCTTGCATAACGAAGGGCATCTTCAACGGTGTAACATCCTGCAGTATTGGGAAGAATTTTATATTTCTTAGGGTCAATGTAGTCAAGGAGATTCTCCTTTGTCCGGTCAATAATGTTTACCCTTCTTACTGCCACAGTAACCACATCTGCTCCAGAGGCTTCAATTGCTCTTGCAGTCTCTTCAAAATCTCTATATTTACCTGTTCCAACCCAAAGCCTTGACTTAAACTCAATGCCTCTGATTATTAATGGGTCATTCATTTTATCCTCCTCCAACAAAATTGACGATTTCTATTGAATCGCCTTCTTTGATTTTATATTCACTAAATCTGTCTTTTCTTACAATCTCAAGGTTTACTTCAACAGCAACTCTCTGCGGATTTATAGAGAGTTCCTCAAGTAGTTCCATCAATGTTTCTGCCTTTATCTCCATCTCAGTGCCATTGACCTTAACCCTCATAGTCCCTCCAAAACAAAAAGCCTCTATCCCTGAGGATAGAGGCTGAGATTTTTTCAGTCTCTCCCGTTCCCTACGCCGGTATTATCCGGATCAGGTTCAAGGGGTCTTCCCTCAACGGGAACTCTCAGGTCCTACAAGGACCTCCCCCAGGGATTAGTTAATTTTATAAATTTTCATATAGAGGTGTCAATTGCCAAAAAATCTGCTATCGGAAAATTAAAAACTCATAGCCGAAACTGATAAAATATCTAAATGAAATTTAAAGTGGTTAAAAATGACGGCCTCGCAAGAACAGGGATAATTGAGACTTCGAGAGGATTAATTCATACGCCTGCTTTCATGCCTGTAGGCACAAACGGAACTGTGAAAGCCATGACTCCTGAAGAAATATCTGAAATCGGCTATGAAATAATCCTTTCAAATACCTATCATCTTTACCTTAGACCAGGACACGAAGTGATAAAAAAGTTAGGTGGTATACATGACTTTATAAACTGGCAAAAACCAATTCTTACAGACAGCGGTGGTTTTCAGATATACAGTCTTGCATCACTGAGAAAAATAACCTCAGAGGGTGTAGAATTTCGCTCCCACATAGACGGTTCATCTCACTTTATAACACCGGAAGGAGCAATAGAAATACAGTTAAGTCTCAATTCAGACATACTCATGGTTCTTGATGAGTGTGTTCCCTATGGGGCTGAAAGAGAGTACGTGGAAAAATCTCTACTTCTCACCAATGAATGGGCAAAAAGATGCAGAGACTACTTTGAAAAAAGAAAAAGAAAAAATTCTCTTTTTGGAATAATTCAAGGCGGCTTTTACCCTGACCTGAGACTGAAGGCTTTAGAGGAACTGGTCAAAATGGATTTTGATGGCTATGCAATAGGTGGTGTCAGCGTGGGAGAACCTAAAAAAGAAATGTATGAGACCGTTAAAAATACAGCACCAGCCATGCCTGAAGACAAACCAAGATATCTGATGGGAGTCGGAGACCTCCTCGATGTTATCTATGCCGTAGAGCACGGCATAGATATGTTTGACTGTGTTATGCCCACAAGAAATGCCAGAAACGGCACGCTCTTTACTTCAGAGGGAAGGATTAGCATAAAAAGAAGTGAGTTTAAAGAAGACTCCTCGCCATTAGACCCATTATGCGACTGTTATACCTGTAGAAATTACTCAAGAGCATTCCTACGCCATCTTTATATGTGCAGGGAAATTCTATCAATGAGGCTCAATACGATTCATAATCTGTATTTTTACTGCCGTTTTTTTGAAAATATGAGACACGCTATAGAAAAAGGAGAGTTTTCAATCTTTAAAAATCAGTGGATACCTATTCTTGAGAGAAATTTTAATTCAGATTAAATGACTTCCGTCACAGCTTGAAGCAGAATTTAGCTCATAGAAACCTTCTCTGCAGGAGGAAAAAGTAAGAGAAAGGCTGTCGCATATCTGCCTTGCGCTTAAAATTATTGACTTTCTCACTTCATCTTTTAAATACCAAGCATTAGATTTTTTTGTGCCCTCTTTGAAATACATAGGTTCAATTTTTCTTGACAAATCTGGAAAAACTCTCTTCAACCTCTGCCAACTATCCAGTCTTGGTTTAAAACTGCTAAAAGTTACATGGCCTATTCCGCAGTCTTTTGCCATTTTCAGTATTGATTCAATCTCCTCCTCATTTAGCAAGGGAATTATAGGGTCAAGTCTTAGACCTGTTGGAATTCCTGCTTTGCTAAGTTCTTCCAAAGACTTAAACCGCTCCAAAGGCGGAGGAGCGAATGGTTCAAGTTTGTCTGCAAATTTCAAGGTTGTTACTGTTATAGTTACAGCAGATTTTATATTTTTTAGTATATCCCTATCTCTACAAACCAGACTGCTTTTGGTTATTATTAACACTCTCATATAATGTTTTCCAAAGATTTCAAGACATTGTCTTGTAATGCCAAGATTAGCTTCCATAGGTGGATAAGGGTCTGAGGTGTTGCTAAGAGAAATTAGAGAATCTTGGTGTATTCTTTTTATTTCCCTTTTCAATTTTTCAATAAGGCCAGGTTTTGTGCGACATTTGAAGAAATTTTTAATATAGGATGAAGCGTAACAGTAAACACAGCCATGAGAACAACCGGTATACGGGTTAAGTGAGTATTTGGATGGACAGGTGCATAGTTCGCTTTTCCAAGGGTCAAATTCACGAAGATACATGCTCTATTATGCATTAAGAGCAAATTTTCACTCAAACAAAAAAGTTTGATTTTTTTTCTTTTTGTAGTGTATAATTGGCAATCGATGAATTTATTTGCCAACAAAGAGCAGATAAGAGGAATCGTAGAAGCCCTCTTGTTCGTATCTGAAAAACCTCTTTCAGTAAAATTTTTGAGTAATCTTCTTAGTATCGAAGAAAGTGAGGTAAAAGCAGTAATATCTGAACTCGCTGATGAGAGAAAAAATAAAAAATCTGGTATAATAATAGTGCAATTAGAAGAATCTTATCAGATGGTAACTAATCCTGAATACGGAGAATGGATAACGATATTTAAAAAATTTAATTCCAACAACAGGCTCTCTGAACAAGCAATTGAAACTCTTTCTGTAATCGCTTATAAACAGCCAATTACTAAGGCAGAAATTGAAAAAATAAGAGGAGTCAACTCAGACCATGCTATTAAAAGTCTCCTTGAAAAGAGACTGATAAAAATTGTAGGAAAAAAGGAAGTGCCGGGCAGACCTTTTCTTTACGGAACTACGAGAGAATTTTTAAGGCTCTTCGGAATATCAAGCTTAAAAGAACTGCCCGAAATTTCTCAGTTTGAAAAAATCAATGTTGCTTAGAGGAGGTGAAGTATGAAACATTACGTTCATCTTTTAATTGTTGCGATATTAATCATCCCTTGTCTTGTATTTGCCGATACATATACGGTCAAGAAGGGTGACAATATATGGAGAATAGCGAAAAAGTTTAATGTGTCCGTAGAGGATATAAAAAAGAATAATAATCTGAAAAGTAACAACCTTCAAGTAGGTATGAAGATAGAAATACCCGAAAAAAATAATAAAAAAACAGTCAAAGCATCAGGCTCAAAAAATAAAGAAACAGAGCCAACATATCATACTGTAAAAAAGGGAGAAAATCTTTACAGAATAGCCAAAAAATATAACTTGACCGTTGACGAATTAAAAAGAATGAACAACCTAACCACTAACAAGCTGAGTAATGGCCAGAAACTCTTAGTAAAAGCTCAACCTAAGTCTTCTGAAAACTTATCAGTCAGGCCGGATGAAAAAGTGCCAACCCTTGCTGCCTCAAAATTAGATATCGACTCAAAGGTTGAGGAAATAGAGGAGATTAAAGCATCAGAAGATTTATCACAAATGAGCCTTACAGACAGGCTTCTCCTTTTCGCTAAAAAAATGCTACATCTTCCATATAGATTTGGGGGAAATAACTTTACAGGCCTTGATTGTTCTTTCTTTGTTAAAAAAGTTTACTCTATGGTGGGAATAACTTTACCGAGAAGTGCAAGAGAACAGTTTACAGTGGGCGTTCCCATAGCAAAAGACGAACTTCAACCGGGCGATTTAGTCTTTTTCAGAACATATGCAAAATTTCCATCCCATGTGGGAATATATCTTGGAGACAATTTATTCATCCATGCATCCACAAGGGCAAAAAAAGTAACCATTGACAGTTTAGAAGCTCCCTATTATCTGCAAAGATACATTGGTGCAAAAAGAATACTGGGAATAGACAAGGAAGAACTTGAAAAAGCCTTAGAAGAAGTGAAAAAACAGGAAAGTTAATAGCTTTTGTATAGTATCTTTCCCATGTCCCTGATGTCGTAACCACCGAGTTTTAAAACGGTCTCTCTAAATTCCTTATCATTAGTAATCGTATCAAGCAATGCTTTAATTATCTCTAAATCCATGAATTCAGCAGGAATAACAAGGTCATACCTCTCCTCTGCTAAGGGAATGAAATCAAGCCCTAAAGCTTGAGCAGCTGAAAGAATTCCTAAACCCACATCTGCCCTTCCCGTTAAAACTGCGGCAGCAACGCCCATGTGAGTGTATTCATCCGTTTCATATCCTCTTATAGCTGAAGGAGGAATATTAAGCTCCCTTAAGTGTTTGTCAAGAAGAAGTCTGGTGCCTGAACCTGCCTGTCTGTTGATAAACACAACATCCTGACGAGTGAGGTCTTCAAATCTATTTATATTTTTCGGATTTCCCTTCTTTACTATAAATCCTTGAATTCGATAGACCAGATTTATAAGAAAAATCTCCCTGTCGGCCATTAACTTTTTGATAAATGGAACATTGTATTGACCTGTCTCTTCATCGAGCAAATGAGTTCCCGCAACGTGAGCTTCTCTTTTCTTTATGGCGATGAGACCGGCCATAGAACCTACATGGGCAGAGGAAAGTGTTATATGGGGATATCTTTTCCGCAGAAAGTTATATATTATGTCAAGAGTATTGTCATGACTGCCTATACAAACTATTGTGTTGTCTATTTCTTTTTTACTTCTCCATAGATTAACCTTAACCTCACTTCCCTGCGAATACCCCTCTGAACCTTGTGGTATCACCATGAAGCCATCAGCTCTAACTACTGACATAAGCAGCCCCGCTCCACGTCCCATAGGTGTGACAACATACTTTTCTCCTACTCGTCCCACCTTAACCCTCACAAACTCATCTACTCCTATATTTGAAGAGATTTGTCTTGAAATTATAGCGGTTAATTCCTCTTTTTCCTCCATAGACGTGCCAAGATATAGGTCTAAAAGAGGCTTTACAAACAATTCATAACATATAATCGCAGACACTGGATATCCCGGTATTCCTAAGACTGGCTTATTATCTATAAATGCTGCAATGAATGGTTTTCCTGGCTTTATGGCAACGCCGTTTATTATTACCTCTCCTATTTCGCTCATTACTTTATAAGTAAAATCTTCTTTTCCATACCCTGAGCCTGCATTGAGTAAAACCATATTACACTCTCTCAAAGCAGTCAAAACTGCTTCTTTAATTTCATCGTAATTATCTTTTACAATCGGATATACCTTTGGTTCTGCTCCTGCTTGCTTAACAAATCCACTTAAAACTGCCGAGTTGTATTCAATTAGCTGAGGAGGCTCGGGCAGTTTATGAGACAGTTCATCGGCACTGATAAGCTCCGAACCAGTAGGTATGATACCAACAACAGGCTTTCTTCTGACTTTAATATGTGTTATTCCACTGGCAAGCATTGCGCCAATATCAATAGCTCGAACCCTGTGGCTTTCGGGTATTATAAGCTCCGTTGCCACGATATCCTCGCCTATTGGCCTTACATCATTGTAAGGAGGCACTGACGAATAAATCTCTATATAGCCGTCTTTTATGCTTACCTCTTCAACAGGTATTACTGCATCAAATCCTTCTTTAAGAGGGTCTCCTGTCTCAATCCAGTAAGCATCCTGACCAATTTTTAGCTTAACAGGCTCTCTTTCTGTGGCCAAAAAAGTATCCTTTGCTCTTACCGCATATCCATCCATAGCAGAAGAGTGAAAGTATGGCGAGGAAAATTTTGCAAAAACAGGCTCTGCTGTTATTCTATCCAGAGCATCCTTGACAAAGACTACTTCAGAGGCAATGGGAAGCTCTACTTGCTCGATAAATTTATCAATTAATCTTTTCTTTGCCTCTCGAAGAGATAGCAGTTCATGAAAGACCTTTTTTTCAGCCATTATTCTATGTTCCTCAATCCTATTATGTTCGGTGACCTTCTTATGTAACCCTTTTTCTGAGCGACTATATCAAGAGGAAGACTTATAAGGTCTATGAGGAAAGGGTCTCTGTATTTTATGTAATCTTTTTCTCTGAATGTTTTTATATAGGTATTGCACTCTAAGCAGTAATCAGCCCTAATTTCTTCATCATCGAGAATTATCTCCATTTTACTTGAGTCTTTGTTAAAACAGTAAGGACAGCCTATACGATAAAAACTTCCACCGTGTTCACATAGGGGGCAAATCATTATTCTTTCATTGTTATCCGTTATCATTGCAAGTGATGAATCGCTGCCGCAGACAGGACATTTTCCCGTTTCCATAAATGATGCTTGCTGACCTTCTTTTCTTAAAAAAACAAAAAAAGGCTTACTGAGTATGAATAGGAGCCTGTTAAGCTCTTCCTTTGAGAGTTCTTCGCTTTGTATGGAAAGACTCCATAGACTTGAAGGCTCTTCTTTTGGATTTTTACCCTCTCTTAGTATCTCCTCTTTTATGAAAGACACAGACTCGTAAGGAATATTAAATGTTGAAGAAAAACCTCTCAGAACAATATCGATTAAATCTGTAGTACTCTCAAGCTTTACTCGTTGTTTTTCGTGTTTGCACCATTCGGTAAAAGTTCTTATTTTACTGTATAACTCAAGAGGGCTTTGTAGATGAGGCTTTTCCTTTATTATTTCGTCAAAAGTCATGATACCTCCTCATTTTATGGAATTTCAGGTGGCTTAATTTTCAAATCGTCACCACTTAAAGCTTCTGTCAAGAATATCTTTAAAACTCTCTTCTCTTCGTCATTAAGACCAAGAGGTTTTAATTCTCTATTGCCCTCTCCTCCCCCTTTGTTGAAAAACTCTATTACTTCATCTAAATTTTTAAATATGCCATTGTGCATATATGGAGCAGTTTTAGCAACCTCTCTTAAAGTGGGAGTTTTAAAGGCTTTATAGTCAGCTTTTTTCTTGGTTTTAAAGTATCTACCGAGGTCTTCCTTTATGTTCATATAGTCAGGATATTTATTTATCTTGGCTACATATCTTCTGGTAACGATGAACTTTTCTTCGTTTGCATATTTTGGATTTTCAGGAACCATGAGGGCATGAAACTTTTGGTCACTTAAATAGGCACCGTGATGACATTTTATACATTTACCCTTTCCTGTGAATATCTCAAGTCCTTTCTTTGCTTCATCAGATAGAGCATTCTTGTCGCCTCTCAGATATCTGTCTATGGGAGCATTCTGAGATACGAGAGTTCTTTGAAAAGCGGCCAGTGCTTTTGCTATTAACTTTATATTCACTTCTTGTCCGAATACTCTACGAAAAGCCTCTCTGTATTCAGGCACTATTCTTATCTCTTCCTCAACGAAATCAAGATTTTGATTCATTTCAAAAGGAGACATTATGGGAAATTCAGCCTGCTGTTCGAGTGTTTTGGCTCTACCGTCCCAGAAAAAGCTCTTTGCATAGGCTATGTTTATGAGAGTAGGAGCGTTTCTAAAGTTTCTTGTGGTTGGATAGCTCAGAGATATCTCGGAGGCATCGGTGAAGGTTTTCTCAGGGTCATGACAGCTGGCACAACTTGTTGTTCCGTCTCCTGAAAGACGTCTGTCAAAGAAGAGCTTTTTGCCAAGCTCAACTTTTTCAGGCGTAGTGGTATTGTATTTCGGTGAAGGTGGTTGTGGAAGAGGTTCAATACTCTTCTTTCTCTCTGAAGCATATGCATTTAAGCATAAAAAACAGGCAAATACAAGAGAGGCAATTAAAAAGACTCTTATACTACCTCTGCTTTGCATTTTCAAGCTCCCTGAAAATAATATTTTTGAAATAATCGGCATCTCTTACGCCAAGCACTTTAATTCCGTTTATAAAAAAAGCAGGTGTTACGTAAAGGTCTAATTCTTTAGCCAGCTTCAAGTCTCTCTCAATAATATCCGCTCCTTCCATATTGTCTATTGCTTTTATAAACTTTTCCACATTGAGATTTAACTCTTTTGCATAGGCTATGAGAGATTCTCTGTCAAGTTTTGGTGACTTTTTAATTAGTAATTCATGCATTTCTGCAAACTTGCCCTGTCTCCAGGCTTCCACAGCAGCCTCGGCGGCGATTCTCGCATGGTCTCTGTAGCGATACGGAAAAAATTTGACAACTAATTTCACCTTACCTTCAAGCTCCTTCACCAAGCCCTCAATGGTCGGACCGACCTCAACGCAATGGGGTCACTGATAGTCTATGAATTCGATAATTGTAACAGGTGCTTTTTCGCTTCCTATGAAAGGGGAATTTTCAAGGGAGATTGAATATCGAGGTTCAGCATGAACTAAAACGGGTAAGATAATTAAAAAATAAAAAAAGATGGCCAACTTCCTTTTCATTAAAGGTCTCCTCCTTGTTCTTAAAATTAATTATATCAGAAAGCAGCCGCAAAGGTTGACTTATTTTTTATCTGAATGATATAAAAAATAAAATTGCGGGCGTAACTCAGCGGGAGAGTGTCAGCTTCCCAAGCTGAAGGTCGCGGGTTCGAATCCCGTCGCCCGCTTTTTTATTGGAGGTTAAGTGTCATTATTCAGTGAAAATGAATTTGCCCTTCTTATTGATACAAAAGGTAGAAAATATCTCCTTAAATTAAAAAAAGACGCAGTCTTTTCTTTCCATAAAGGCAATATAAAACTCAATGATATAATTGGCAAGCCCGACGGCTCTACGGTCACTTCTTCAATGGGAGAAAAACTCATAGTTTTCCGGCCAACCCTTGAAGAGTATATTTTAAAAATGCAAAGAGGCGCTCAGATAATATATCCAAAAGACATTTCAAGAATAATTACGCTTCTTGACATATTTCCCGGAGCAAAAGTATTTGAAGCAGGCACAGGTTCCGGTGCATTAACTATGCATCTACTCAGAGCTGTATATCCCTATGGAAAGATTATTTCCTACGAAAAGAGAGAGGACTTCTACAAGAGAGCAAAAGAAAACATAGAGAGTTTTATACCGCCCCAAATGTTAGAGTCTCTGTCATTACAAAACAGAGATATCTCTGCCGGTATCGATGATACAGACTTTGACAGGGCAATTTTAGACTTAACAGAACCATGGCTATTTCTTGATGGAGTAGTAAAAAATCTTAAACAAGGAGGAATTCTTGGCTGTTATCTGACAACAGTCTTACAGATTTATAGTCTTATGGAAGAAGTTGAGAAGCATTACAGTAAAACCCTTTACAAGATTGGAATATTTGAACTCCTTGAAAGAAATTGGGAAAAAGAAGGACTGAGCCTTAGGCCTTCGCTTAGAATGGTTGCTCACACTGGATTTATAGTAGTCTTCAGAAAAATTGGATGAGTTTTAGATTTCTTCTTGTAAACCCTTGGATATACGACTTCGCAGCTTATAACTTCTGGGCAAGACCCCTTGGACTACTTAAAGTGGCAGAGTTTTTCAGTAGATTTAATTTTAATCTAATTCTAATTGACTGCAGTAATTCTTTCAATCCAAAAAAATACGGCACTGGAAAATACGAAACAACTACCGTTGAAAAGCCTGAGAAACTTAAGGCAATTCCAAGGAAATACAAAAGATACGGCATATCAGAAAACCTCTTTACTGAACTCCTAAAAAAAATTGGCAAAGTTGACTTAATACTCATTACTTCCATCATGTCATACTGGTGGCACGGAATAAAACATTGCATCAATATATTAAGAGATATTTTTAAGGATACGCCTATCATTGTCGGAGGTATATATGCAACCCTCTACAAAGAACATGCTGAAAGAAATATTGATGCCGACTACATATATACAGGAGAGATTGACGATAGAATTAAAGGGATTATTGAAAAATTTGGAATAAACCTTAAAGAACAGAGGGATAAACGCTTTTACTGGTGGCAGATGGGTTTCTATAAAGATATGCCTTATGCACCACTGTTGACTTCAACAGGATGTCCTTTCCGCTGTTATTACTGCGCATCCTCTCTTCTCAACCAGACTTTCAAGCAAAGGCATAAAGAAGAGGTAATAGAAGAGATTAAAGGACTCTATAAACTCGGCGTAAGAGACTTTGCATTCTATGACGATGCTCTTCTTTTCAATGCTGATATACATATTAAACCAATTCTAAGAGAGCTAATAAAGGAAAGATTATCCATACGTTTTCACACACCCAATGGACTTCACGCAAGATTTATCGACGAAGAACTTGCACTGCTTATGCGACAGACAGGATTTAAAACACTTAGGCTCAGCCTCGAAACTGTGGACATTAAAAGACAGATTGAAAGTAGTGGTAAGGTAACAAATGATGACATTGAGAGAGCCGTGTTCTATCTTAAAAAAGCTGGCTTCTCCTCTCAGGAGATAGGTATCTATATAATGTATGGACTTCCAGAACAGAGTTTGGATGAAGTAAGAAGAGGCATCGAATTTATCAAAAAATTAAAAGTTCGAGTTCATCTGACTGAATTTTCGCCTATCAAAGGCACATACTACTGGCAGGTGTTAGTAAAAAAAGGAGTTATACCAGACGATTTAGACCCCCTTATGACTAACAACTCTATTTTTTCAGAACTTTTCTGTCAGTATGACAAAAAAGAGCTTGCTCAGATAAAAATTGATGTTAACAAATACAATCTGCTAATATAGAAAACTTTAATACAAGGAGGCTCAAGGATTGTTAGCTTTTTTTTTGCCACAAAAGTAGAGTCTGAACTGATAAAAAAAGAATTAAAGAAAAAGTCTGAAAATTCAATCGGAAACCTACTATACACAATAGGAAAGTTGGGAAAATATGAGATTGTCCTTTGTATAACAGGTATCGGCAAAGTAAACGCTGCAATTTCCTCAACCATTGCCTTTCAAAATTTACCAATAAAAAAAGCTCTAATTTCAGGTATTGCCGGTGCATATCCAAATTCAGGCTTGAATATAGGAGAAATTGTAGTAGCTCAAAAAGAAATAAACGCTGATGAGGGACTTCTAAGAACTTGCAATGACCATCCTAATTCCTTTCTTTTTTTAAGTATTGAGGAGATAAATCTGGAAATACCTCAAAGCCTTAGAAAGCTAAAAAAAGGAACGTTTCTTACGGTCTCATCATGCACGGGCAATCTAAAAAGAGCAAATTTTCTGGAGAGAAAATTTAATGCTGTATGTGAAAATATGGAAGGTTTTGCAATTGCCAAAGCTGCTCAATACTTCAATATTCCCACAATGGAGATAAGGGCAATAAGCAACTTTGTAAAAAGCAGACGTAGGCTTTTAAGCCCAATTGAGATAAAGAAAGCTTCAGAGATAATGCAGAAGTTTATCATAGAGAACATATCTTCCCTTATGGTCTAATGCTATTTTTTATCTAATCTTTTTATAGGAACGGTAAAGTAAAAAATACTACCCCTGCCAATTTGACTTTCAACCCAGATTTTCCCTCCGTGAGCTTCAATAATCTGCTTTGAGATAGGAAGACCAAGCCCTGTTCCTTTAGGTTTTTCTCTCATTATATCCCCTACCTGTTTAAACTTCTCAAAGACTTTATCCACATCGGACTCTGGAATTCCTACTCCCGTGTCTTCAACGCTCACAAGTATCTCTCCATTCCTGAGCTCTGCCCTACAGGCAATGTAACCCCTTTCGGTAAACTTAAGGGCGTTTGAGAAAAGATTTATCATTACTTGAATGAGCCTCTCTCTGTCAGCGTATATCTTAGGCAAATCAGGTTGAATACTGTGCTGGAAAGGCAAACCCTTCTGTTCAAAAAGGGCAGAAAGTGCTCTGTAAGCATCAAATATTACCTCCTCTATTGATATCTCTTCAAAGTTCCACTTTACAGAACCAGACTCAAGTTTTGAGATGTCAAGAATATCATTTATTAACGAGGTTATTCTTTCACCTTCAGAACGAATAATGTCAAAATCTCTGTTGATTTTATTCAAAACTTTATTTATTTTCGTATCTTTTGTACCTATCTGAGGTATGAGAGTGTCTTTAAATTTCCGTTCAATCATTTCGACAAAACCAAGTATGGAAGTCAATGGTGTCCGTAGTTCATGACTTACGATGGTTATAAATTCTGTCTTAACTTTGTCAACCTGTTTTTCTTGAGTTATATCTCTTATGAGAATGACCGAACCCAAGATACCCCTTGCTTCAGAGTCTTCTGAAAAGTATTCCTTTTTAATACTCTTTGCCACAGCTTTGCCAAACCTATTTTTTGTAAGTGTTATTTCAGTGGATAGTATATCCTCTGTTTTTAGAGAGTTGTTGACCAGTTCAACCAGTTTTTTTCCTAAAATTTCAATATTTTTACCTATCATTTCGTGCTCAGCCAATCCAAACATATCTGAAGCTGCAGGATTTATGTGATTTATTACTCCATCTCTGTCAACAACTATCAAACCATCTGCCATATTATCAATAATAGTTGTAAGATAGGCAAGAGTATCCTGAAGCTCTACCACCGCATCTTTAAGAGCATACTCGTATCTGTCAAATATCTCATTTATGTTATCTGCCATTGACTGCATAGTGTTAGCAAGCAGACCAATTTCATCGGTTGACTTTATATCTACTTTTGCGCTGAAGTCATGCTTGAGAAGCTTTTTTGCATACTCCGTAAGTTCATTGAGAGGCTGCGATATCCTATTAACCATAAAATAGGCAAGCACCACGCTAAAGAGAAAAATAAACAGAAGCAAACCAAGTTGTTTTCCAATAACCGTCCACATTTTTCTGTCAATAATATTTTTGTTCATACCAACATGCACAAATCCTATAGCACCCTCTGTTATTGGCGCTACTACATCAAGAAACTCTCCCATACCTTCAATTCTTACATCTCGAATCCCCCCTCTGTGAGATTTCGAAAGCTCAACTATCTCTGAAGGAATAGAGGGCACAAAGGTGTACGATATTATCTCGCCAGAAGAATCTATAACGAAAACATAGGATACTCCCTCAATGTCAAGATACTGATCTATCATTGCCTGAACAGTGGCAGAGTCAAGATTAAGAATTGTCTCAACCGATGATGAAGCTATGCTGCTTGCTATGGCTGTTCCTTTTGATTTGTATTCTTCTGTGAGATTTTCATATAAGTGCCAACCAGAAAAAATGCTGATTGCAAAGAATATTATGGCAAAAAGAAAAATAATGCCGAGAAGAGTTCTCTGAAATAGCCTTGACATTCTCATTTTTTCCAGTCACTCCAATCTCTTATAGGAACAAATTTGCCATCCTTTACAGTAGTGTAGTAGACTTTGTCAAGGGCTTGATGTTTTTTAGGTGAAAAGCTTATTTTTTCGTCAATGCCAACATCCAAATTTTTTATGGACTCGGCAGCTCCTTTAATCTCCTGTCTTTTAGGTTCTTTACCCAATTTTTTCAGTATCTCTACCATCAACTTTGCATTCAAAAAGCCCTCAAAACTGACAAAACTGTATTTAAGAATTTTATAGTCTTTTTCCATTAAATCTGACGGCGGCAAGGGGTTATATCTATCCATCAACTCCCTGTAAAGTCTAACTGCCGGAAGTCCCGTATCTTCGTAACTTGGAACTACCTGAGAGTTAATTAGATTTTTAGTGTAGGAAACCCCCGTTTTTCGCTCTTCCTCAAGAAGAAGATTTATCATGAACTCACTACCTACAAAAGATACATTTGCAATGGGCACATCCCATTTCATATTCCTTGCATCTCTTATAAAACCAGCACATGCCGCATATGCCCCTACAGAGATTATGGCATCAACTCCTGCATTCCTGAGAATTTCAACCTGTTTTGTAAAGCTATCAGAATACTTTGCTCCTCTTTTATAAGTTGCCTCTGCAACAATTTTCCCACCGTATTTAGCGAGAGTTTTCCTAACTCCATTCCAACCACTTCTGCCGTAGGCGTCAGCTTGATAGAATATTCCAATTCTCTTTCTTCCAATTTTGATAAAGTTTTCAACAAGTCCGCCTGTTTCCTGTTCATAGGAAGCTCTAAGATTAAAGACGAATTCATCATAAGGAGGAGTTCTGTGGGGCATGGCACCAGTGAAAGGAAAAAACAGATAGATATTTCTGTCACTGTTACTCTTTAAAATTGGAAGAATTCTCGTTACTGTTGGAGTTCCAACATAATTGAAAAGTGCGAAAACCTTATCTTCTTCTATAAGTTTTACTGTATTTTTAATGGTAGGTATAGGATTGTAACCATCGTCATAGGCCTTTATCACTATTTTTCTACCGTTTATGCCACCTTTCTCATTGATGTAAGAAAAATAGGCCATTGCTCCTCTGTAAAGTTCTATACCCAGCCCACCTGTAGGACCTTTGAAAGCAGCAGACATACCAAGAACAATTACATCTTCTTGCTGAGCATAAAGAAAGGTTGGAAGAAGAATCAGTATGACTAACGAAATCTTTAAAACTGCACTTGACATCTTTTAACTCCTCCACCCTCGTCCCTAATCCAGAGAAGAACCTTATTGTTTCTTCGGCACCAGTTTTTAACATCATTTTCAAAGGTAGGACAGTCAGCAACAACTTCAAGAATATCTCCCTTTTTCATTTTTAAAGCCTTAATTGTCATCTGTATGGTAGGCTGGGGACATTTTAATCCCCTCGCATCAAATACTATTAAAGCCATCCTCTTTCCTCCTTAAAGCATATAAAATTCCTTCTATCTCAGCCTCTATCTGTTCAGTTGTAAATCCTGCTAAGTCCATAGCCTTGGCAGGACAGCTAACTACACATATTCCACATCCCTCACACAGAGCCTCGATTAAAGTTGGAGAATTCGCCTCCAGTTCAATCGCACTGTAGGGACACTGGATAATGCAAATGCCACATTTTGTGCATCTATTATAATCTATTTTAGCTATGACTGGAGATTTAATAATTCTGCCATCTCCGAGTTCTGAAAGAATTTTTCCCACTGCTGAAAAGGCATCTGTTACAGCCTCCTCTACACTCATCGCTTCTTTTATGGAACCAACCGGAACTATACCCGAAATTTCAGGAATACTGTCTCCACTTATAATCGCTGGGCATAAAACCACCAGGTCAACTTCATATCTCCTATCCTTAAAATCTATGAGAATAGACTCGTCAGACCTTACTGAAAGCTCATCTATGTTTTCATACCTTACAATCTCAACAAGAGGGTCTTTTATTGAACTTTGATAAAGCGAATAGGCTTTTCTACCAGGAAGGACTATCTCCTTCACGAAATGTATAATTTTAAGTTCTCCGTATCTTTGCCTCAGAATTCTGTTGAATTTAAAGGCATATTGACAGTAGACTTTGCTGCAGTAGGGCTTGTATCTCTCATCAAGGCTTCCAACGCAATGAATTATGGCTATACTTTCAGGGTCTTTTCCGTTTTTCACAAGAATCTCTCCCTTGCTTGGTCCTTCTACATTTAGAATTTCCTCAAACTCAATGGCATTGTATATGTAATCAGCCTTTCCGTAGCCAAGATTTGAGAAAATACTACAGTCAATAAGATTAAATCCTGTAGCCCATAAAACTGAGCCTACCTTTATTTTTTCAACCTTCTCTAATTCACTAAAATCAATTGCTCCTTCAACGGGGCATTCTACCTTACATAGACTACAAGAATCTCCTTTAAAATTAAGGCAGTTTTCCAAGTTTATTCTTGCCATAGGAGGTAATTTCATGGGGTCTACCCTTATAGCTCCTTCAGGGCACATGTCCTCGCAGGCTGAACAGCCTATGCATTTTTTGGGATTTACATAGATTGGTTTTGTCAAAACTTCTGCATAAATATTTCCAAAATAGCCTTTTATCTCTCTTATTTCAGCATTCAGTCTTAACTCAACAGAGCCATTTAAAATCTCCTCAATCATCGGATGGACATAGCAAGGAGAGCAGCTTAGGACAGGAAAAAGTTTTTCAAATCTTGAAATCTTACCTCCAAGAAAATCCTCTCTCTCAATCAGGAAAACTTTTCTTCCCGACTTCGAAAGCAATAAAGCCGAATTTATTCCAGCAACGCCTCCTCCTACCACAAGAACGTCCTGGCACACAGGAAATTCCGAATATGTAAGAGGAGTCTGCTTTTTGAGCCTCTCCAATGCTCCTTTGAAAAGGGCATAGGCTTTATGGATTGCCGCTTCTTTGTCTTTCGTCACCCATGCCACCTGTTCTCTCAAGTTTACAATGTTGACCATATAAGGATTAATACCTGCCCTTTTAGCAATCTCTTCAAACAGAGAACCTTTGTTATGAATTGAACAGGCAAGAACAATTAAACCCTCGGGTTTCTTCTGGGAGAGTCTATCCGATAATATACTCTGAGAGTCTTCTGAACAGGCAAGGTCAAATCTTTCAATCCATTCGACTTCTTTTGATATTAAATCTCTGAAATTATTAAAGGGAATCTTTTCATCAATCTGACCTGAACAAATGCAGAAAATTACCCCGATATTCAAAAGTCGCCCCACCCCTTATTGAAGATGGAGATATTTTAACACAAAAAAACGTTTACTCTTCTACAAACACTTCAATTGCAATATCGGGGCAGACAACAGCACACATTGCACAGCCTATGCAGTTATCGGGATTAGCAAAATAGGCGGGAAAATATCCTGAGGAGTTAAAATTCGACGATATATCTATACACCCCTTAGGACAGGTCAGAAGGCAATACTTACAGCCTTTACATCTATCAGAGTTAATCTCTATCTTTCCTTTCTTTGCGGTCCGCATACAGAAATTCTAAAACTTTAAGAAAGAATAAGTCAAACCGAAGAGGCTCAGATAAGTATTGACTTTTTATTGGAAGGCTTTTCAAACTATGCTTTATGGATAAAATTCTTGTAAAACCCCTTAAAAGAAAGGGTAGTCTCTGGATTTATCGAAATGAAATCCTATCAAATATATCAGATATTGAACCTGGCAGAATAGTAAAAATATACGAGGCGAAAACAAATAAGATTATCGGCACAGGATATATAAACAAAAATTCTGTAATATCAATACGGCTTTTAAGTTTTAATGACGAAGAAATCAACAAAGAATTTCTAACAAAGAGGATTAAAGATGCATTGAAATACAGGGAGGAGTTTTTAGGCTTAAAGGACAGTTACCGACTAATTTTTAGTGAATCCGATTTTCTGCCCGGCCTTATAGTTGACAGATATGATAAGTCGCTTGTAGTTCAGATATTGACTGCAGGAATGGAGAGGCTGAAAAAACTGATTTTAGAGATACTTGATGAATTACTCAATCCTCAAATAATCATACTCAAGAATGACTCTCATGCAAGAGTAAAAGAGGGATTGAAAGTTGAAAAGGAGGTCGTAAAGGGAGATGTTGACAAATTTCTTACGACAGTAGAGGATGATTTGTGTTTTTACTTCGACCCTTTAGAGGGGCAAAAAACGGGCTTCTTTCTTGACCAGAGAGAAAATAGGCTATTTTTAAAAAATCTCATTAGTTCCGGTGAAGGACTTGATTTATTCTGTTACATAGGGGCATGGAGTATTCATTTAGCCAGAAAAGGAGCAAACATAAAAGCAGTAGATATCTCGGAGCGGGCAGTTGAAATAGCTAAAGAAAATGCTAAGCTAAACAGCGTTAGTGAAAAGTCTAAATTCATAAAAGCGGATGCCTTCGATTTCCTAAAGTGGGAAGTGAAGAAAGGTAAGAAATACGATTTTATTGTAATAGACCCACCGGCCTTTGTCAAATCAAAAGACGAAAAAAAAGACGCCATTGAAGGTTACTTAACCCTGAATAAACTCGGCCTTAAGCTGTTAAAACCTCAAGGAATTATGGCCACGTCTTCCTGTTCTCAACATATCTCAGAGATTGACTTTATGGAAATAATCAAAGAGGCTATGAGCTCATTAAACAAGAAAGGAATACTTCTTCACAAAGGCACACAAAGCAAAGACCATCCTATTCTCCTTACAATGCCGGAGACAGCATATCTTAAGTGTTTAATTATCAGAGTTTGGTAAGATTTATAAAATCTGGCTGGTATTCCTCAAAAAAGCTTTCCTCATCGGCAGGTTTATCAAAAATAAAAAAACCCCCTGCCAATGAGGCAGGGGGCGAGAGAAGAAATTAACGGTTACGTATTGTACACCTTACACTCTGGTTTTCAAAGTTACATCTTGCTTCGTAATCGTTAACACCAGCAAGTTGAGCAACTGACTCTGCGTTTGCTGCAGGCTGGCCATTTCCAGTAGCATCACATTGAAGGTTAGCGTTTACCAAAGTAACTTGACCACCAGGAGTATTCGGAGGGTTATTACAATTTCTAAGATCGTTCTGTCCAGGCTGAGTAGTTGGATTCTCAGCACAATAGGCTGCTAAATCCATCATACATGCTCTTGCAATTGGCTCTGCATAAGAGGATATTCTTGCCTTTCTCTGATAGCTCATGTACTGGGGAATAGCAAGAGATGCAAGAATAGCAATAATGGCAATAACGATTAAGAGCTCGATAAGTGTGAAACCTCTCTGGTCTCTGATGAAAAGCTTTTTCATGTTAAAAACCTCCTTAAAGATTTTGAGGACTCCAAAGGAATCCTCTTTTGAAAAATATCTCACCTCCTTTTTTTACTTTGTGTATGTTCTTATCACGATTCATCATTTTCATGAAATTATTTTATTCCAACCTTCTATAAAAGTTGTGAAAATTCCGTGAATAAAAACTTATCTCTAGGATAATTAGAATAGTAGAAAAATATCTCAGAGGGCATAGACACTAATTACCATTAAATTTCCTATAAAACATAAAAATAAGCTTAGCCGTATGGTATAATTTATCTATGCTTCTAAAGCTAATCTTATCAGCCCTTCTAATTGTCCTGTCTTTTGTAGGAAGCTATACGATGTTTGAGATATTTGGTAGACAAGAAAGGAGGAGAAATATGGAAATACTTAAAAAAATTCACCGAATTAATGGAAGAGTTTTCTTTTTATTGTTTTTAATCGGTGCTGTCGCCTGCATATACATACTCTCTCAGACAAAAGCTGAACTTACGCCGAGAGCAACTCTCCATGCCTTTTCAGCAGTAGCAATTTTTCTTCTGTTCTCCCTTAAGATAGTCTTTATAAAATTTTACCGACAGTTCTATTCGTATGCGAAACTGCTCGGTATCCTCGTTGTGCTTCTTACTTTTAATTTATTAGCTTTTTCAACGGGCTACAGCCTCGTTACAGGAATGGGGGATAGAAACGAGCCAAAACAGACAAACCAGTTACAACTTGTTGCAAAAAGCAAAGAAGGTAGTGCAGAACGAGGGAAAAAACTTTTCACCGAATTATGCTCTTCCTGCCATTACACTGACAAAAAAGATTTCAAAAGAGCTGCACCAGGACTTAAAGGAATATTTGCAGAGAAAAACCTTCCTGTAAGCAAAAAACCAGTCAATACAGAAAACATTATCTTACAAATAAAAAAACCTTACAAATATATGCCTTCTTTCAATGACCTCACCGATGAACAGCTGGCAGACTTAATTGCTTACATGAAAACCCTATAAGACAAATGTCTCCCAATAGGCTTATCAATGAAAAAAGCCCCTATTTGCGCCAACACGCTTTCAATCCAGTTGACTGGTATCCTTGGTGTGAAGAAGCCTTTGAAAAGGCAAAATTAGAAAATAAACCGATTTTTCTCTCCATCGGATACTCTACCTGCCACTGGTGTCATGTCATGGAAAAGGAATCTTTTGAAAATGAGGAGATAGCGGAAATACTAAATCGTTTTTTTATCTCCATCAAAGTTGACAGAGAAGAAAGACCAGATATTGACAGCATTTACATGAAAAGCTGCTATCTCTTCCAAGATAGAGGCGGATGGCCACTGTCAGTATTTATGACAGCCGACAAAAAACCCTTTTTCGTTGATACCTATATACCAAGAGATGATATGTATGGAAAACTCGGCTTCAAAAACGTTCTTTTAAGAATTTCAGAACTCTGGAATAAAAATAGAGAAAAGATAACTGAAGTATCTCAGGGAGCAACTGAGGCACTGAAGAAATTTCTAAATAAATCAGAAGCTGAGACAGAGCTTTCAGAAATGACAATCCACAAGGCCTTCGAAGGACTGAGAATTGTCTATGACATACAATTTGGAGGATTTGGCAAAGCTCCCAAGTTTCCGCTACCCCTTAATATGCTCTTTCTTCACAGGTATTTTTACAGATACAAAGATAAAATTGCTCTGCAGATTAGCCTTGAAACTCTTAAAAAAATGAGAATGGGTGGAATATACGACCATATTGGCTTTGGCTTCCACAGATACTCGACAGACCGACAATGGATAATTCCTCATTTTGAAAAAATGCTCTATGATAATGCTCTCTTAATGCTTGCCTATACAGAGGCCTATCAGATTACCAGAGATGAGTTCTTTAAAAGAGTTACAGAAGAGATTGCCACCTATCTAAAGAGAGATATGTATTCTCCCGAAGGAGCTTTTTACTCTGCAGAAGATGCAGACAGTGAGGGAAAAGAAGGAGAGTTTTATCTGTGGACTTATAATCAAATAGAAAATACACTCAGTAAAGCTGAGTTTGAACTTTTCAAAAGGCTTTATCCAATTACTACTGAAGGAAATTACTGCGAAGAAGCTACAGGAAAAAGAAAGGGCAAAAATATTCTCTATTTAAACAACTCACTGGAAGAATTAGCAGAGGCTCTTAAAACTGAGATTAACGAATTAACTGAAAGAATAGAGAGTATTCGAAAAAAGTTATTTACTATAAGACAAAAGAGAGCAAAACCGCTCAGGGATGAAAAAATCCTTACAGACTGGAACGCCCTTGCTATTGTTGCCTTTTGCAGGGCAGGTGTTGGCTTTGAAAATAAAGAGTATATTGAAACCGCTCAGAAAGCAATAGAATTCATACTCTCGAAAATGTTTGACAAGGAAGGAAGGCTTCTTCACAGATACTTTGAAGGAGAAGCTTCTATTTATGGCTATCTGGAAGATTATGCCTATCTAATATGGGCATTGATGGAACTCTATTTTGCAACCCTTGAAAGTCTCTATCTTCTTAAGGCAATAAATCTCTGCGAGTTCGTTATTGAAAATTTCCGTGATAAAAAACGAGGTGGATTTTACAGCATTGCCGATTATGCTGAGGTTGTCATAGAGAGAACTAAGGAAATTTATGATGGCGTAACTCCCTCGGGTAATTCAGTTATGATATACAATTTAATAAGGCTTGCAAGGCTTATAGGAAAAAATCAATATGAAAAATTAGCCATAGATACTCTAAAAGTATTCTCTTCAGAAATCGATAAAGTTCCTTCGAATTATATCTTTTCTGCCCTACCCCTTGATTTAATATTCAAGGGAACAGAGAAACTTGCAGTAGTTACAGAAAACATTACTGAAGATGATAAGGAGTTCCTTCGTAAATTACAAAAGCAGTTTTTGCCCTCTTTTTTGCCTCTTTTGAAAGACTTTATCAATGAAAGTATCTCTGAAGAAATAAAGAAGCTGAAAACCTTAGAAGGAAAAACTACTTATTTTCTCTGCAAAAACTACTCCTGTGAGCCACCCACTACAGATAAAACAGCCATAGAGAATGCGATAATTTCTGCCTAAAGGGAAATTCCTTATTTCTCGTTATTTTTGTTATGCTTAATAGATGAACATAATCGACACTTTTCTTCTCACTTTTATACCCCTCTTTGTAGCCATTGATGCTCCTGGAATTCTGCCGCTTTACATTTCACTCGTTGAGAGCCTCTCGGACAGGGAAAAATCAAAGATTGCAAGACAGTCTGTTATAACAGCGTTTTTAGTGGCAATCTCTTTTCTTTTTCTGGGCAACATTATATTTTCTCTTCTTGCTATTAAGCTTGAAGATTTTATGATTGCAGGAGGTATTTTGCTTTTAATTCTGTCTATTTCAGAAATTTTAAGGGTTAAAGAAAAGGAATTTGCCATAAGTGAAACTCTCGGAGTTGTTCCTATTGGAACACCATTGCTTGCAGGCCCAGCAACGCTTACAACTCTGCTAATTCTCGCTGGCACACATGGATATGGAATGGTTATTTTATCACTGATTCTGAATCTCCTTATTGCTTGGGTGATGCTTGAGAAAGCCCAGCTGATAATTAAAATCATGGGAGTTCATGGAATAAAAGCCTTTGCAAAAGTCATGGCTCTTCTACTGGCAACAATCGCCGTAAGTTTAATAAAAAAGGGATTCGTAAAAATCCTGGAGACTATCTAATGGAAGGATTAATTCACATATATACAGGAGATGGCAAGGGTAAAACAACGGCTGCTGTAGGCTTAACAGTAAGAGCAATTGGAAATGGCTTAAAAGTTCTATTTGTGCAGTTTATAAAAGGTTCTCAAACAGGCGAGGTAGAATTTCTCAGCAAATTTCAAGAATTAGTTGAAATATACCGCTGTAGCACAGGCTTTGTTTTTAAATCACCCGATGAACTTCAAAGGCAAAAAGTAAAAGACTGTCTTAGAGAGATTGAAGAGAAAATCAAAAAAAACACATATGACCTCATCATTCTTGACGAATTCTCTGTAGCAATAAGCACAGGGCTCATAACAAAAGAAGAAGCAGAAAGGCTAATTGAAATTAAGCCAAAATCCAGTGAACTCATTATAACAGGAAGAGGAGCTCCTGAGTGGCTAATTGAGAAAGCAGACCTCGTTACAGAGATGAGAAAGATAAAACACTACTTTGACAGAGGAATACAGGCAAGAAGGGGGATTGAATATTGATAACGCCTACGCTTGTTCTTTATCTTTTAAGACACGGTGAAACAGAAGGGCAGAAAAAAGTTTATAAGGGACATATCGACATTCCTTTGAGCAAAGAAGGAGAAAGGCAGGTAGAGAAAACAGCAAAATTTCTCAAAAACTATACGAAGAGATACGACCTCCAAGTAGAGTTTTGCTATTCCTCTCCCCTTAAAAGGGCTGTAAAAACTGCAGAGATAATAGCAGAGGAGTTATCATTAAGGGCAAAGGCCAAGCCTTTACAAAGCCTTAAAGAGAGAAGTTTTGGCAAGTGGGAAGGTTTAAGCATTAATGATATTGTCTCCCTTTATCCAGAAGAATTTGAAAGGTGGCGAACAGACCCTTTAAGATTTTCACCACCTGGTGGTGAGAGCACTTTGCAGGTAAGCGAAAGAGCATCAGAGGCTTTAAGTGAAATAATATCAAGCCACCAAAACAGTCAAGTTTTCATCACTGCCCATGGCGGAATAAACAGAGTCATACTTTGCAATATACTTGGTATCCCCCTTGAAAATATATTCAGAATTGAGCAAGAGTTTGCCTGCGTAAACATAATAGAATTTTATGAAAACCAGCCTGTCGTAAAACTGATAAACGGAGTTTTCTGGCGAGAATGAGTATCTTAGAGAAAGTCTACCTGTTTTTTTATGGACTAAAAAAGAAAAAAGCTATTAAAAATCAGAAAAAACTTCCCTTTCCCGTTATCAGTATTGGCAATCTCACAGTAGGAGGGACAGGCAAAACTCCATTCACTGTAGCTTTAGCCAAAGAGCTTGAAAAAAAAGGATACAGAACTATAATTCTCACAAGAGGATACAGAGGTAGACTGAAGAGGCCAGTAATTGTGAAAGAATACATGAATGCAGAAGATGTAGGTGATGAACCACTTATGATGGTCATGGAAGGATTTACTGTCGTAAAGGCTATTAACAGATATGTCGGTGGAGTTTATGCCATTGAGAAACTATGTTTAACAGAAAAAGACAGAGTTATTTTTATTCTTGACGATGGATTTCAACACTGGCAGTTACAAAGAAACTTAAACATTCTACTAATAGACGGATACAGAGGATTTGACAATCAACGGTTGCTACCCTTAGGCTCCCTTAGGTCTCCTTTAGAGGAAATAATTGAAGCTGACATGGTGTTTATTACAAAGAGGGAAAATGAGTCCCTAAAGAGAGAAATTCAAGAAAAAGGATTTAAAAATCTCTTTTTTTCGCCCCTTTCAATTAAGGGAATATTTAGCTTTGAAGGGAAAAAAATAACACCAGTAGGGCAAAAGGTATATGCCTTTGCGGGCATAGGCAATTTTGAAGGCTTTCTAAACTCTTTAAAAAGTCTAAATTTAGAAGTTGTAGGATACAAAAAATTCATAGACCACAAAATATATTCTGAAAAATTACTTAAAAAAATTAATTCTCTTGCCTCTGAAGCTCAATTAGTAATAACCACCAAAAAGGACTTCGTAAAGATTGGAAAGCACCCTTCCCTTACTGATAAATTCTGTTATCTTGATATTTCATTAGAAATTGACTCATCTGCAATGCAAGAGATAGTTAGAAAAATATCATAGCTCGATTTCTCTTATTTTCTGAACAAACTCGTCAATACTGAAAGGTTTTGATAAAACCTTTAATCCCTCTTTTGTAAGCTCATTTATTTGTTCAATATTCTCTGCATAACCTGTCATAAAGAGGAATTTAATGTCAGGCTTTGTCTGTTTTAATTTTCTATAAAGTTCAAGACCATTCATCCTTGGCATTATTATGTCGGACAGGCAAACGTCAAATCTATCAATGTAATAATCAAACTTCTCAATAAGCTCTACTCCGCTTGCAAATGAATGAACTTCAAAACCGTATTTTCTCAACAACTCTTCTATTGCAGTTCTTACTTCTGGATTATCCTCAACAAGAAGGATTCTCCTCTTTTCCACAGTGATTTTATTTTCAATCTTTAGTGACGTCTCCTTTTCCTTATCAGTGAGAGGCAAGTATATTCTGAAGGTAGTACCCTTTCCTAACTCACTGTAAACATTTATAAATCCCTTGTGCTGCTCTACGATGCTGTAAACAGTAGATAGTCCAAGACCTGTGCCGCTTTCCTTAGTTGTGAAGAAAGGCTCAAAAATTTTATCGATTATCTCCTCTGGAATTCCCTTGCCTGTATCTGAAAAGCTTACACAGGCAAATACGCCTTCCTTTACTCTGGGATAACTATCGGCAACGATTTTTTCTATTCTTTTTCTCTCTAAGGATATAGATATTTCTCCTCCATTAGGCATCGCCTCTAAGGAATTAACAAGAAGATTTAGCAAAACCTGGGTAAACTGTGTAACGTCAAGGCTTACATATAAAGGTTCAGAGTATGTTTTCACTTTTAGAGTTACATCCTCTCTGAGAGCTGGTTTTAAAAGTTTTATCTCTTCCTGAATTACCTCATTTAGGTCATAAATTTTAAATTCAAAAACCTGTCTTTTTGAGAAGGCAAGAAGCTGTTTTATAAAATCTCTTATTTTTCCTACGGCAACAGCAATACCCTCCGTATACTTCCCTATTTTTTCATCTTCCTTAGTATGAATCTGTATCAATTGATTGTTGCTTGATACTACAGTGAGCATGTTGTTGAGGTCATGGGCAATAGTTCCTACCAGTTTTCCAAGGCTTTCCATTTTCTGAGCCTGAAAGAGCTGCTGCTGTATTCTTAACTTTTCTGTTATGTCCTTTGCAACAGAGATAAAGAAGAGTGGCTCATTTCTCTCATCTCTTACAAGGGAGGAAGATAGTAATGCATAAAAATAGCTACCGTCTTTACGCTTAGCTTTGATTTCGTAATTTTCAATATATCCCTTCTGCATCACTTGTTCTATGAATCTGCTACGGTCTGATGGCTTTGAATAAAAGGCTAAAGCACTTTCTATCTGCTCTTTGTTTTCGTATCCAAACATCTGTAGTCCTGCTGGATTTATCTCTAAAATCTGGCCTTTAATATCCGAGATTATTATAGCATCTCGTGATGTTTCAAAAAGTTTTACGAGTTTCTCCTCTCTCTCGGCTATTTCTCTGCCCATATCTGAGATGTTTTCGGCAAGGTTATTGAATTCAAGAAAATAAGTTTTCGTAAATGACAGATTTTTATTTCGTTTTTTTATGTTGTCTATTAGCCCAAACAGCTCAAAAAATGGTTTCTGAATAAAATTTGACACAACAAGACTTAATGCAAAGGCTATCATTATAAAAAATAAAACAAGCCATAGTATCTGCTCCTTGAAGATGTTATACTCTGCAAAGGCTCGTCTGTATTCATTTCCCATAAAAATATATTTATCCAAAGGAGGAATATACTTTGAGTATAGGAGATACTTTTTATCCTTTATCGTAAACTCTTTTGGAGTGTCCGTCTCCCTTATCTCGTATAAGTCCGAAATTAACATCTTAATATTCATTCCTTCATTTACAAAACTTTCCTCATAATGAGCAATTATCTTACCCTTATTGTCAACGACAAAGGAAACGTAGCCTTTTTTATTTAAACCCTTAAGATAGCTGTTAAAATCTGGTAAATCTACAAGTATTGAAATGTAATCGTCTCTGAATTTCAATGACTGGGCATAATAGGATTTTCTGTCAATTAGAAAAACATGGGGACCAGAGAATAAAGCTTTTCCGATATCTAAAAAAATAGGAGAATTGCCAAGATACAAATTAAGAGCATCCTTTCTTTCGGGGTATATCTTTTTGATAAAACCGTTCTTACTAAAAATGATTATATATTTAACGGAGGGATTTAGCTCAAGCAATCTCTGTAGCTGAACCTTTCTTTCCTTAGAGTTTGTCTCTCTCTCAATAATGTTCCTTACTGAGTTTAAGAAAATTTCGTTATCCTTTATGTTTCCTTCAAAGTACTGCTGAAAAGTCTCTATTATTGCCTCATACTCATTTTGTTTATCTCTGGTTATTAGAATTTTTGAAAAAATGTAAATATAAGCGTTCGTTGAAATAATAAGAGAGACTGCGAAAATAAGAAGTAGTATGAAGATAAATGTTTTAAAATTAAAAGTTACTTTCATGGTCTATTCTCTCAAACATACCATTTCTTATCTCTACTACAAAAGGCTTTATCTCTACATCTCCATGCCTGTCTATTTTTAACTCACCGAGAGGAAGTCTAAAGATGCCATTTATGATATTTTTTCTGATTTTATAAGGCTCTGCTCCTCTAATAATCGACTCTTTTATTAGCATAACCGCATTATAGCTGTTTATAACTGATGAATCCGGCGGATAGCCAAATTTTTGCATAAATTTTGTCTTAAAAATCATGTATTTTTCATTTTTTGGAGACTCGTCATAATATCCAACACTTAAAACTCCCTCAGCAAAAGGCCCGGCAAAGGATATGAAGCCGTAAAATCTGGCCCACGGTGCTATGGCCAGTTTTATTTTAGGATTAGTTGTCCTAATTTTCTGGGTTATAATGGAGGCGTTAAAGGTGTCCGTTATCATAACTATAAAATCTGGATTATATTTTAAAGCCTTTTCTATCAGGGCATTGAAATCTGAGATATTCTTTTCAATGGGAATGCTAAATATGGAAGAACCTTTGTTGAGTTGCACAATAAAACTTCCTGCAAAATCAGCAGTATATATGGGATTTCTCTCATCTACCATCAACAAAACTCTCTTAGGCTTTATTTTATCCTTCACATATTTTCCGAGTGAGTGACCAAAATCCTTATTAGTTGGCTCAAGCCTTATAAAATAATCATCTCTCTTTGCAAATATATTGCCCGAAACAGTTGGCGAGATAGTTAAAACTTTCTCTTCATTTATAAGCGGTAATAACTCTCTCGCTCTCGTGCTTGTTGAAGGCCCGATTACTGCCACAACTCCTTCATCTATTAGTTCGAGATAATTTATTTTTGCTATTTCAACATTTTCTTTGTTGTCCTTTATTATCAGCTCTAATTTTCTGCCCCTAACCCCCCCTTCTCTGTTTATCTCCTCCACAGCCATAAATGCACCATCTCTTATTTCTCTACCAAGTTCTGGCGAACTTCCTGTAAGTGAAACCATGAGACCTATTTTTATAGGTGGTTTAGAAGGAGGATAGACAAACCAAAGGAGTGCAGCAATGCTTAGAATAAACGATATGGTAATGTAGAAGCTCTTATTCATTTTTAAGTCAATTATATCAAATATTAGATGAGTTTAAAAGCCTCGGGAATATATTTAATTATATCTCCTATCTGAGTGGATGGGTCTGGATTAGCACGTTTTCCTGCCAATCTATTTATTCTGGAAGCAGTAATGCAGGCAGTCTCTAAAGCATAGCCACATTCAATTAAAGCAGACAGTATGCCTGTCAAAGTGTCTCCTGTCCCGCCAATAGGCTCAAGGGTTTCTACCATAGGTTCTGATATTGTCTCAATAATCTTACCTTCCTTAACAACACAGTCGGCTCTTCCCTTTACGAGAAGATATTTTGATGCATTACCATGTGCATAGGCTCTTTGAACAAGTTCTTCTACCTTGTCCTCTTCTTGAAGAAGAAATCCCCTCGTATAGAAAGGATGGGGAGCTTCTTCATCGGCTAAGAATGCAAGTTCTCCTATGTCTGGAGTAAAGAGGTCAAAAGAAGTGGCGTTTCCACTCATCTTTGCAGCATACATAAATCCTGCATCAGCAATTAGAAAAGGACGAAGAGGCATTTCATCGATAGAAAAAAGAATTTTATTACACCAGTCTGCATCAGGAAGGAGATAATGGAATGTCAAAGTTGTAAAAGTTCTATTTTTCAGGTCATTTACTAAAAATTCATAAAGCCTCTTACTGCCATTTCCTCTACCAGTGTCTCCTGCAAGATAAACAAATGGAAGGGTTTTTCCAAATAACTCAAATATCTTGATAGCTGAGGCAATTAAAGCAGGAGTTCCTCTTTGGATTGGAATTCTCCTATCTTTCAGGACAAGACTTTCTCCCTCTAAGCTTACTTCGCCTGCATAAAGCTTAAATTCTTCATCAGGAACTGTGCCTATTATGGCAAGCATAGTTCCTTTATTTTATCATAGGCTAACTGAAGGGCATATCCACATAAAGTATGTCCAATTAGTCTTGGCTCTATGGCCTCATTTAGTTTTTTACCGACCATCATTGCTGCCAGGTATGGCACATCAGGACAGCCACCACCAGAAACATTTACGATTGTTAAAGAGGCCTTGTGAACAGTGATTTTCATATTAGCTGCCCTAACCATTAAATAACGCCCAAAATCCTTTATGTGAAAAAGGTCTACAGGCTTTAGCTTTCCATTATCTGAGGGTAACCAATCAAGAGGTGGTAATCCATAAGAGTTTAAAACCTTCAAAATTCCCATTGTATGTAACAGAGGAATTTCTATCGCAAGGTCACATCCCTTTCGCACATGAGCCGGAGGACCTACTACCCTTATGGTGTAACCATTTTCTTTAAGAATATTCTCGGCCCTTATTACCTCCGAAGTGTTTTCAAAGAGTAAAATCGCCTTGTCATTGCAAGATACTACTTGAGAACTCTCCTCTTTTCCCTTAAAAAGCTTTTTAAGTATCCCCATTTCAATCCCTCTTTATCCTTATCCTGTATCCAGAGCCTTCCTCAATAACATTTTCAATCTGCCAACCCATTGAAGAGGCCGCCCTTGAGACATTCTCTTTTGATGTATCCGTATCAACAAGAATCTCTATTTCCCCCTTACCAAGTCTTTTAATTGCCTCAAGAGTTAAAAGAACAGGTTCAGGGCACGAAAGTCCTCTTGCATCAACAATTTCAGCCATTTTTTACCTCCTTCTCATTGTTAAACCTATAATTAGGCATACGATTAAACCAATGACTGTTGCAACAGCTCCATTGGGACCTATTCCCGATGGAGAACTGGCAAGTCCGAAATTATGGGCTATGGCTGCACCGACAATCATTCCTGTAGCAAAAACTGCTGCATCTCCATCACCTTCTCCAGACATGAAAAGTTGTCTACCAGGACAGCCACCGGCAAGTGTGAAGGCAAGTCCAGCAAGGGTCATTCCAAGAAAATTCCAAAGCTGCATTGTATGAGCAATCGGCTGTTTTTCAAAACCTGGATTGAACTGGCCGAGAATTAAATTTGTAATAAATGCGGCAATAAATAAAGCCGCTATACCAGAAAACAGATGTCCCTGTCTGAAAAGGATGAGGTCTCTGAAAGCACCCATTGTGCAAAATCTACTTCTCTGGGCAATAACTCCAATCAGTAAGCCCACGGCAAGAGATATTAACAAGGGTGCATGCTGTGACCCTGGTCCTTTCAGGCTATAGAAAAGAAGCATACCCCTTGACTCTCCCTCTGGCTGAGGGTCAATAAGAAGAAGTATAAGTAATCCAAGCATTAAAAGAGGAAACCCAAGACCCACTGCCTTTGAAGTTGAAACTTGCGTTCTTCCAAGAGAGTATCCTGCCTTCAAAAACCTTGTTCCTATCCAAATACCAAAGATAAGTCCAAGAAGACCAAAAATGGCATTTCCATCACCACCGGCAAGCCTCAGCAGTGTTCTCCAAGGGCATCCTAAAAAAACCAATGCACCTATCATGGCAAAAACGCCAAGAATAAATCTTATAAAAGGTGCAGAACCACCTCTTGGACGAAACTCCCTAAAGGCAAGGGCAGAAAGGAAAGCACCGAGGACAAACCCGAGAATTTCAGGCCTCATATACTGAACAACCGAAGCTCTGTGAAATCCTAATGCTCCAGCAATATCTCTTTCCATACAGGCAACGCATATGCCCATATTTGGGGGATTGCCAAGCTTCTGTAAGATTGAAGCAAGAATGCCTATTAAAATGCCAACAAAAATTATACCCCATCGAGTAGCAAGAAAGTTTTTCCACTCACCCATATGACCCTCCAGAGTTTTTTATTAAAAATTTTATATAAATTTAACCTTTTAGTAAAATTGTTTTTTTCTATCTTAATTTTTCTAAGGATAGCTTTTATCGATATGAAACTAATTTTTATGACCATATATGAGGCTTCTGCGATAGATTTGCCTCATTCACAAAATATCTGATATCATTAAAAAATGAACATTCGCAAAGCCCTCGCTTTAACGCTCGTCTGTTATCTTTTATTCTTAATAGTCTATCTGATGTTAGAGTTGCTCAAGCCTTTTAACATCAGAGAAAACGCAGAGGTCTATATACCTAAAGGTGCAAGTTTCTCTACAATTGCATCAATATTCAAAGAGAAGGGCTTTATTAGAAATGAAACCGTATTCAAAATTGCCGGTAGAGCTCTCGGTATCGAAAAAAAGGCACGAGCAGGTTATTACTTGATAACTCCTGAAATGAACTTAGTTGACCTTCTTTACAAGCTGCTGGAAGGAAAAATCTTAGACTACTCATTTACAGTTGTTGAAGGAGACAGCATATTTGAAATTGCCGAGAAGCTTTCAAAGTTAAATCCTGACTATAGCTCTAAATTTTTAGAATTAAGCACAAAAAAGGAATTTCTAAAATCCCTAAACATTGATGCTCCATCCCTTGAGGGCTACTTGTATCCTGCCACATACAGTATTCCCAAGGGAATGGAAATAGAGGAAATAGTGACAATGATGGTGAGGAAATTCTGGAGTGTATACGATGAAGCTCTTATAAATAAAACAAAAGAGCTCGGATGGACAGTAAATCAAGTAGTTACTCTGGCTTCAATTATTGAGAAAGAGGCAAAACTTGAGGAGGAAAAGCCTATTATCTCTGCCGTATATCATAACAGACTGAAACTTGGAATGCCCCTTCAGGCAGACCCCACTGCTATTTACGGAATTAAAAGATACAGAGAAGGAGTGACAAAGAAAGACCTCCAGAACAGAACACCTTATAATACCTACATAATCAAAGGGCTACCACCTGGTCCTATTGCCTCGCCAAGCTTAACCTCCATAAAAGCAGCTCTCAATCCTGCTAAAGTTCCCTATCTTTACTTTGTTGCAAGAGGAGACGGTTCACACGAATTTTCCGTAAATTATGACAGACATGTCTCAGTGATAAATGAACTAAGAGGGAATAAGAGTGAATAGGAGAAAAACAAGAAAAATATATGTTGGAAATGTGCCTATTGGAGGTGATGCTCCCATTTCTGTTCAATCGATGACAAAAACTGATACACGAGACACAAAAAAAACAATCCTTCAGATTAAACAACTACAGAAAGCAGGAGCTGAAATAGTGAGAGTGGCAGTGCCAGATATGGAAGCAGCCAAAGCAATAGGCAAGATAAAAAAAAGCGTAAAAATCCCTATCATAGCAGATATACACTTTAATTATAAGCTTGCTCTTGAATCGATAAGGCAAGGCGTCAGTGGACTAAGAATCAATCCGGGAAATATAGGAGCTCAATGGAAAATAAAAGAAGTGGTAAATGCAGCAAAAGAAAATAAAATTCCCATAAGAATCGGAGTTAACGCAGGGTCTCTTCCAAAAGATATTCTGCAAAAATACGGACACTCTTCTCCAGAGGCAATGGTTGAGGCAGCTTCAAGACATATTGATATTCTTGAAGAATTAGACTTCTCCTATATCAAAGTATCTCTTAAAGCATCCGATGTTTTGAAAACAATTGAGGCCTATCGTGTCTTCAGTGAAAAATACGATTATCCTCTTCATGTAGGAATAACTGAGGCAGGCCCGCCTCCAGAGGGAATTGTCAAAGGAGCTATAGGAATAGGAATCCTCTTACTTGAAGGAATTGGCGATACCGTTAGAGTATCGCTTACTGACTCTCCTGTAAAAGAGGTTGAAGTAGCCTATGAAATATTAAGAACTGTTGGAGCAAGAAAAGTTGGAGTTGAGATAATTAGTTGTCCCACCTGTGGAAGATGTGAGGTCAATATAAAGAGAATGGTAACACAGGTTAGGAAATCTCTAAAAAATATAAAATCTCCCTTGAAAGTAGCTGTTATGGGATGTTGCGTTAACGGACCAGGGGAAGCAAAGGAAGCAGACTTTGGAATAGCGGGAGGAAAAGGTCAGGGAATAGTTTTTGCAAAAGGTGAGGTAATAAAAACCGTGAAAGAGAGCGAACTTGTCTTCTCCCTAATTGAAGAGATTAGAAAAAATCTAAATAATCTTTAACTTAATATGGAATTCAAATACTTACTATATTTTGTACTTGGTGGAACAGTTGTAAGCCTTGTAAGTTATTTTGCGTCGCACTCAAAAGGACTAATGGCAGCCTTTTTTGCCAATCTTCCCGTAATAACTCTTGTAACATTTATCATAATATACGTCGAATCAGGCCAGAAGAATGTGGTATTGTATGCTAAAAGCCTGCTGATTATGCTATTTCCGTGGTTGGCATATATTTTTTCCGTCATATCTCTGAGTTCAAAAATAGGAGT
Source organism: Thermodesulfovibrio sp. TK500a (assembly GCF_055381765.1). NCBI lineage: Bacteria > Pseudomonadati > Nitrospirota > Thermodesulfovibrionia > Thermodesulfovibrionales > Thermodesulfovibrionaceae > Thermodesulfovibrio > Thermodesulfovibrio sp. TK500a. The sequence goes on along the minus strand of NZ_AP041606.1, from coordinate 1,760,969 downwards.
TATACCTTCTTTAGTTACAGGACTATTAGCCTATTTTGTTTTTTCATATCTAATAATCAAGATATTTGCAATTAAAATTTAATTGGAGGTTATGATGAAAGAAATGACAATTTTTATTGAAGGAATGACCTGTCAGCACTGTGTAAAAAGAGTCACCGAAGCACTCTTAAAAGCAGGAGTGGAAGATGCAGATGTTGAAATCGGAAAAGCTCATATAGTTTTTGATGAAAACATGGTTACACTTTCGGAAATATCAAAAGCTCTTGAGGAGGCAGGATACAGGCTAAAATCTTAATTCTGCTCCTGTCTCAGATATAATATTCTGAATTAGTTTTGAATGAAGGGTATCAACTTCTTCAGAGGTGAGAGTTCTTTCAGATGCCCGATATGTTATTCTGAAAGCAATGCTTAATTTTCCTTCAGGAATGCCTTTACCTTTATATACGTCAAAAATATAAACATCCTCAACAAGTTCATTTCCATAGGAGCTTATTAAATCAAAAATCTTTTGAGCTTCAAAATCAATTGGCACTAATAAGGCCGTATCTCTTTTTATAGGCGGATAGTTTGAAAAAGGTTTATATGTAACGGCAGCTATATTCTGAATGGCTCTAAATAAAGCTTCAAGATTTAACTCGGCAATACATACATATGGCTTTGTTTTGAAGTCAAATTTTGAAATAACTTTAGGAGATAAAACACCTATGAAACCGAACTTTTCTCCGTTAATATAAATATCCGCAGACTGGCCTGTATGTAAAAAGGGTTCAGAAGACCTTCTGAAAAGAATGTCTTTCAGCCTAAGCCTTCTAAGTAGACCTTCGACTATTCCCTTCAGAGAATAAAAATCAAAGGGGTCTTCATTGAATATTGACTTAAAATCTTCTTTTTTTGTTGCAAAGCAAATATGAGTTAGCTCTTGAGGTAATGGCTCGCTATGCTCTGAGAAGAAAACCCTTCCTATCTCAAATAATTTAATTGTCTCTATACCTCTTGAAGTATTTCTCTCAATATTTCTGATTATTGAAGGAGTAAGCATGGTTCGCATCACCGATTCTTCCTGTCTCAAAGGATTTAAAAGGGAAATTACCTTTCTTCGCCTGTCTTCCTGTGGAATTTCAAGATTGTCTAAATCCTGAACAGACATAAAGCTCATATTAACAGCTTCACTGAAACCAAGGGAAATCATGGCATCTCTTATTAGATTTATAAATTCTCTGCGTTTTGAGAGTTCTAAATTTTCCTTAACTGGCTTAAAAGCCTTCGGCATTTCTGCTGGAACACGGTCATAACCGTATATTCTTGCCACTTCTTCGGCAATATCTTCCTCAATCGAAAGGTCTTGCCTATGGGTCGGCACTTTTGCAATGTAGAAATCTTCTTTCTTTTTAACTTCAATATCAAGCTCGCTGAGAATCTCTAATATTTCTCTGTCGTCTATTTCAAGGCCGATGAATTTTCTTATCCTGTCTGTTTTGAATGAAATCTCTTTTACGGGAATTTTTGTCGGATATACATCGATTGTCTCATATATTTCTCCACCTGTTAACTTCTGAATGAGATAGGCTGCTCTGTCAAGGGCATTGATGAGATTTTCTATGTCTGTGCCTCTTTCAAATCTGTATGAAGCCTCTGTTGAAATGCCAAGTCTCTTAGCCGTTTTCCTTATTGACTCAGGTTTAAAATAAGCGCTTTCAAGAAGAATGTTTACTGTTCTATCAGTAACCTCCGTATTAGCCCCTCCCATTACTCCTGCCACAGCAACAGGCCGCTTTCCATCCCAAATTAAAAGGTCCTCTGAGCCGACAACTCTCTTTACACCATCGAGTGTCTCTATTTCTGCTGAGCTTGTTCCTAAAATACTCTTTGGCGTCCCAACCCTGATGCAGTAATCCTCAAGAAGGTCTAAATCAAAGGCATGTAAAGGATGGCCGTATTCAAGGAGAACATAGTTAGTCACATCTACCACATTGTTTATAGAACGAATTCCTGCTTTTTCTAATCTTAGTTTGAGCCATTCAGGAGATGAAGTTACTTTAACATTTCTGATTATCCTTCCTGCATAGCGATAACAAAGGTGAGGGTCTGCTATTGAAATTGTAAACCTATCATCTCTCAGAGCTTGCTTTATCTCAAATTGTGGCTTTTTCAGATTTAACCTGAAAATAGCCTTAATCTCCCTTGCAATACCAAGAAGGCTTAAACAATCTGCTCTATTCGGCGTTATCTCAAGGTCAAAGACCTTATCTCCCTCAATCTCTTCAACTGAACCAACTTCAAGGCCTGCCATTGTTAGAGCCTCTGGAAGAATTGCTTCGTCCATAGTGCCTTCAAGATATTCTTTTAGCCAGCTTAGGGGAATCTTCATTAGAACTGCCTCAGAAATCTTATATCATTCTCAAAAAATAATCTTATATCATCAATGCCATATTTAAGCATAGTGAGCCTCTCAACACCCATTCCAAAGGCAAATCCTGTATATTTACCCTCTGGATAACCGGCAAATCTGAAAACATTCGGGTGAACCATCCCTGCACCGAGCACTTCAAGCCATCCTGTTCCTTTACAAACCCTACAACCTTTTGCTCCGCAGATTATACATCCTATATCTATCTCTGTTGAAGGTTCAGTAAAAGGAAAAAAACTTGGACGAAACCTTACAGGTGTATTTTCTCCAAAAAGTCTCTCTAAGAAATAAACCAATACTCCTTTAAGATGCGAAAAAGACACGTCTTCATCAACCATTAAACCCTCAACTTGATGAAACATAGGAGTGTGGGTAACGTCAGAATCACATCGATACACTTTGCCCGGCGATATGAACCTTAAAGGCGGTTTTTTCTTCTCCATAACCCTCACCTGCACAGGTGAAGTATGAGTTCTTAGCACCACTTCTTCGCTCACATAAAAGGTATCCTGCATGTCCCTGGCAGGATGATTCTTGGGAATATTGAGAGCTTCAAAGTTATAGTAGTCAAGCTCTACTTCAGGACCTTCTTCAACAGTGAAACCAAGCTCTTGGAATATTTTTATTATCTCAATGAGAGTCTTATTTACAGGATGACAGCCACCAAAGTAGTAATCCTTACCTGGAAGAGTTATATCTATTATGTCTTTTCTAAGAGAGTGTTCTATTTCCCTCTGTTTTAATTCGCTCTCTTTTGTTTTTAATTGTTCTTCAATAAAATTTTTAAGTTCATTATAGTATTTTCCATAAAACTTCCGGTCTTCATTAGAGAGATTTCCCAGTCCCTTTATTTTTTCTGTCAGGAGTCCTTTCTTGCCAATATACCTGGCTTTAATATTTAAAAGTTTCTGTAGAGAAGATACTTGCCCGATTTCACTAAGAAAACTTTGTTTAAGAGGGTCTTCCATTTATGCGGCTTTCACAAAGGGTTTTACCTTTTCAACGATTTCTTTGAATGCATTTATATCATTGTAGGCTATGTGGGCAAGAGCTTTTCTGTTAAGACCTATCTCCGCTTTCTTAAGGGCATCGATAAATTGACTGTATGTAAGACCGAACATTCTGACAGCCGCATTAATTCTGGTTATCCAGAGCGACCTGAAGTCTCTTTTCTTAAGCCTTCTGTCTTTGTAAGAGTGTTCCAACGCTTTCTCTACAGCTTTTGCAGCAACTTTGTATGAACGACGTCTGCCGCTGTAATAACCCTTTGCCATGGAAAGAACTTTTTTATGATACCTTCTTGTCTTAGGTCCACCTTTTACTCTTGGCATTTATATCCTCCTCTCATTTCATCCTCATGATGCTAAGCATCTGAAGGCAAGATTTTTATCTAATTTAGACTCCTGGGGAGGGATTCGAACCCCCGACCAAGTGGTTAACAGCCACCCGCTCTGCCGGCTGAGCTACCCAGGAATTATATAAAAATAGCAAATTTTAAGAAATTATGTCAATTTAAGAAGAATTTTCTTTGTTTTAAAAGAGCTTACGGCTAATTAGTCTGTTTTTTTCTCTTCTTTAGGCTTTTCCTTTTCCTCCTTAACATAATCCACGAACTCTATGATTGCCATAGGTGCACTATCTTTTATTCGCATTCCCGTTCTCACAACCCTTACATATCCGCCGTTTCTATCGACAAAACGAGGGGCAATCTCTGAAAAAAGTTTTCTTACGAGCTCTCTGTCGGGCAGATAGGATAAAGCAAGCCTTCTTGAGTGTAAATCACCTTTTTTCCCAAATGTAACAAGCCTATCGGCAATTTCCTTTATTGCCTTTGCCTTCGCTAAGGTAGTTTCAATTCTTTCATATTTAATTAAAGAGGCTACAAGACCTCTAAGCAGTGCTTTTCTTTGATTTGCCGTTCTTCCAAAGTGTCTTCCATCAACTCTATGCCTCATTATACTTACCCCCTCTGAGCTTTTTCTTGTAGTTTTTCAATTACTTCTGGCTCTAATATCATTCCCAATTTCAATCCATGTCTTGCCAATACTTCTTTTATTTCATCAAGAGAGCGTCTTCCAAAATTTTTCGTTTTAAGCAGTTCCGGCTCTGTTTTCTGAATTAATTCAGCAACTGTGTTAATCCCCGCACTTTTCAGACAGTTATATGCCCTCACTGAAAGCTCAAGGTCTTCAATTGGCTTTAAAATATTCACATTCAACGAATGCATGTTTAAAACATTATCAATATCTGTAGTATTGCTTTCTGTTTCTCTGGTATGAGAAAGAGAATCCTTTACGAGCATGAAATATTCAAAGTGCTTTATAAGTATCGTTGAAGCTTCGCTTACCGCAACTTCCGGAGAAATACTACCATCTGTCCATACTTCAAGTATAAGTCTATCATAATCAGTATGTTCGGCTACCCTTGTTTTTTCTACTTTGAAATTAACTTTTTTGATGGGGCTGAATACTGCATCTATTGTCATAGCATCAACAGGCAGGTCTTCATCTTTTACCATCTCAGAAGGCACATAACCTCTGCCTCTTTTAATATACAGATACATCTCTAACTGGGCATCGTTATCAATAGAACATATAAACTGGCCTTTATTCAATACCTCATATGTCCCGTCAGTCTTGATAAGTTCGGCAGTAACATCAGCAGGACCTTTAACTTTTATTGAAGCTATTTTTTTGTCAGCTTCTTGAGAATGATACTTGAATCTTATCTTTTTTACATTCAGAATAATGTCAAGTATATCCTCTTTGACGCCTTTAATTGAGCTAAACTCGTGGAGAACGCCGTCTATTCTTATAGCGTAAACAGCTGCTCCATCAAGAGATGAAAGCAGAACTCTTCTAAGAGAATTACCTAATGTTGTTCCATATCCTCTCTCAAGGGGCTCAATAATCAATTTTCCATAACTATCTGTTAGACTCTCTTTTTCAAACTCAACTTTCTTGGGCATCTGAAAGTCTTTATATAAACTCATTTACAGCCTCCTAATTTTTATAGCTTTATAAATTTATTTGGAATAAAACTCTACAATTAGTTGCTCCTGCACTGGAAGCTGCATTTCTTCTCTTTCCGGAATTCTTACAAATTTTCCCTTCATCTCTGCAATATTTACTTCAACCCAAGCAGGAAAACCTCTCTGTTCTGCCAATGCAAGATTTTCTTTTATTACTTCAAGCTCTTTTCCAGCCTGAGTTAATTCAATTTCATCTCCTGCTCTTAATAAATAAGACGGTATATCAACTTTTCTGCCATTAACCAAGAAAAAACCGTGTTTTACCAACTGCCTTGCCTGCCTTCTATTTATTGCAAAGCCCATACGATATATAACATTGTCAATTCTTCTCTCTAAAAGCTTTAAAAGATTTTCTCCTGTTACACCTTTCATCTTTGTAGCTTTTTCAAAGTAGTTCTTAAACTGTCTCTCCATTACGCCATACATTCTTTTTACTTTCTGCTTTTCTCTAAGTTGCAGACCATAATCAGAAAGCTTGCCTTTATTATGTCCATGTTGTCCTGGTGGATATTTTCTTCTCTCGAAGGCACATTTCTCTGTATAACACCTTGTGCCTTTAAGAAAAAGTTTCATGCTCTCTCTTCTGCAAAGCCTGCAAAGTGACTCAGTATACCTTGCCATTTAAACCCTCCTTCTCTTAGGGGGTCTACACCCATTGTGAGGAACAGGTGTCACATCTTTTATTAAATTAATCTCAAGACCTGCTGCCTGTAATGCCCTTATCGCCGTCTCTCTTCCAGCTCCAGGGCCTTTAATCATTACATCTATCTGTTTCATTCCCATATCTATAACCCTTTTTGCAACAGTCTCTGCTGCTATCTGAGCAGCATAGGGAGTTCCTTTTCGTGACCCCTTAAATCCGCAACTACCCGAGGATGCCCAAGCGACAACATTTCCATTTGGGTCTGTAATTGTTATTATTGTATTGTTGAAAGTTGTTTGCACATGGGCAATACCATGAGGAATGTTTTTCTTTACTTTTTTTATGCCTTTTCTTTTTTGTGCCATTAATCTATATGCCCTCCTCTCTTATTTTTTCTTTATCATCTTTCTTCTTGGACCTTTACGCGTTCTTGAGTTGGTTCTCGTACGCTGTCCTCTTACAGGCAAGTTAGCTACATGCCTTAGTCCTCTATAACAGCCAATGTCAATGAGCCTTTTTATGTTCATTGATATTTCTTTTCTTAATTCTCCCTCAACTTTATAGTTCTTCTCTATTTCTGCTCTTATTTTAACTATCTCTTCGTCACTGAGGTCTTTAACCCTTTTGTTAGGGTCTACTCCTGTTTCTTTCAATATCCTGCTTGACAGGCTTCTGCCGATACCAAATATCCTTGTTAAACCTATTTCTACCCTCTCGTTTTTAGGAATATCTACTCCGGCTATTCTTGCCATATCTTACTCCTTTCTTAGCCCTGTCTTTGTTTGTGTTTGGGATTTTCACAGATAATCCGCAAAACACCTTTTCTCTTAATTATCTTACATTTAGAACAAACCTTCTTTACTGAGGCTCTTACTTTCAAATGACACCTCCTATTTAAATCGGTAAATTATTCTTCCCTTTGTAAGGTCATAAGGAGATATCTCTACGAGAACTTTATCCCCTGGTAATATTTTTATAAAATGCATCCTCATTTTCCCCGAAACATATGCTAAAATCAAATGGCCATTGTCAAGCCTTACCCTAAACATAGCATTAGGCAAGGCCTCTTCAATCGTTCCCTGCATTTCAATATTTTCTTCTTTCGGCATAACTTGTTAATATATTATTATTTTTATATTTTAGTCAAGATTTCTGGCCTATCTTCAGTAATTGCAATGGTATGCTCAAAGTGAGCTGAAAGGGAACCGTCCTTTGTAACTACAGTCCAACCATCTTCTAAAACTCTCACATCGAACGTTCCTGCATTCACCATAGGTTCAATTGCCAGTGTCATACCAGCCTTTAATCTGGGGCCTGTGCCCTCGGTTCCAAAATTAGGAATTTGAGGATCCTCGTGCAAAGACCTGCCAATTCCATGTCCAACAAATGCTCTAACCACCGAAAAACCATTAAGTTCCACATGGCTTTGAATGGCTTTTGAAATATCTCCTATTCTCTTGCCAACAACCGCTTGTTCAATTCCTATGTATAAAGACTCCTCTGTTACCTTCAAGAGTCTCTCCGCTTCATTAGATATCTTACCTACCGCATATGTGTAAGCACCGTCACCGTAAAATCCATCCAGGATAACACCTACATCAACACTTACTATATCCCCTTCCTTTATTACCTGCCTTACTGAGGGAATTCCATGAACAACTTGTTCATTGACAGAAACACATACACTTGATGGATACCCTCTGTATCCCTTGAAAGCAGGTATTCCACCCCTTTTAATTATAATTTTTTCAATGAAACTCTCCACATCTTTTGTCGTAAGCCCTTCTTTTATATAGGTTTTTAAGGCCTCAAGAGCTTCAGCAACTATCTGGCAGGACTTCCTTATTTTTTTTATTTCCTCCGAGCTTTTGATAATAATCACTATTTAATCAGTCCTTCCTGCCCTTAATCCTGAATTTTTTGAAAAATCCATCGTAGGACCTGCTAATCATGTGAGTTTCAATCTGAGATACCGTGTCAAGAGCAACGCCTACCGCTATTAAAAGTGAAGTTCCGCCAAAATAAAAGGGAACGTTAAACTCTGCAATGAGTATTTCCGGCAGGACACATACGGCGCTCAGATACAATGCTCCAATAAATGTCAGCCTTGACAAAACTCTGTAAATGTATTCGGAAGTTTTCTGGCCTGGCCTAACTCCTGTGATAAAGCCACCATTTTTCTGCAAATTATCTGCAATTTCTACAGGATTATATATGACAGCCGTGTAGAAATAAGTGAAAAATATTATCAAGCCTACGTAGAAAATAATATGAAGAAAGCTACCTGGCGATAGCTGTTTTGCAAGAGACTGAACCCATGGTATTGCTATAAATCCAGCAATTGTTGCAGGAAACATTAAAACAGAAGATGCAAAGATAGGAGGAATAACTCCTGCAGAATTTATTTTCAAAGGAAGATAGGTCGTATAGCCGCCATACATTTTTCTGCCCACCACTCTTTTGGCATACTGAATAGGAATTCTTCTCTGTCCTCTTTCAATAAATATAATTCCTGCCACTACAGCAACCATTACAACCACAAGGGCTATAACAAAAAATATGGAAAGCTCGCCAGTACGAACAAGATTGTATGTATAGAATATTGCATTAGGAAACCTCGCCACAATTCCTGCAAAGATTATAAGAGAAATTCCATTGCCAATACCTCTCTCTGTTATCTGCTCACCAAGCCACATGAGAAAAGCTGTTCCAGCAGTTAGAGTAATCATGGTTACCAGCCTGAATGACCAGCCAGGCTCTTGAATGAACTGTCCTCCTCCCATTGTCTCAAGCCCAACGGCTATTCCAAATCCCTGAATAGCAGCAATAACTATTGTGGCATAACGGGTGTATCTGGTAATTTTTTTTCTACCTTCTTCTCCTTCTTTTGCAAGCTTCTGAAGAGCTGGAATTACTACAGTTAAAAGTTGAAATATTATGGATGCGCTTATGTAAGGCATCACGCCAAGAGCAAATATTGTAACCTTTGAGAGAGCTCCACCTGTGAATATGTCGAAAAATCCCATGACAGCTCCGCCACGCTCCATGAGAAACTTACTAAGCGCCTCTCCGTCAATACCTGGAGTTGGAATATGAGCGCCTATTCTAAAAACAGCGAGCATTGCAAGGGTGAAAAGAACCCTTGCTCTGAGTTCTGGAATTTTAAAAATATTTCTGAGGGCTGTTACAAGTCCCACTATAAGACCTCTACCTTACCACCCTTTGACTCTATTTTCTGGCGGGCTGTTTTACTTATGGCATGAGTTTTTACTGTAATTGACTTTTCTATATCGCCATTGCCTAAAACTTTCAATCCATCTTTGAGTTTTTTAATAATACCCTTTTCAAGTAAAACTTCGGGAGTTATGATTTCAGCATTAATTTTATTTAAATCAGCCAAATTTACTACGGCATATTCTTTTTTGAATGGAGCATTTGAAAAACCCCGTTTTGGCAGCCTTCTCTGAAGAGGCATCTGTCCGCCTTCAAAGCCTGGTCCCTTTGCTCTGCCCGAGCGTGCTTTCTGTCCTTTATGACCTTTTGTAGAAGTTCTTCCATGTCCTGAACCTAAACCTCTACCTACTCTCTTTGGTTTTCTTTTGCTTCCTTCTGCTGGTTTTAATTCATTTATTTTCATGAAACCTTCTCCTCCTCAACTGTCTGGTTTTCTTCTGTTGCCTCAATCTCTGAGGGCTTTGTTCTGAGTTTTGCAACAGAGGTAGGTTCTTTTAATCTGCTTAATGCTCCAATGGTTGCTTTAACGGAATTAAAAGGATTATGACTTCCAAGAACCTTTGCTACAATATCCTGAACACCTGCTACTTCAAATACAGCTCTTGCAGGTCCTCCAGCGATTATTCCAGTTCCTTTTGGAGCAGGATTTATTACGATTTTTGTAGCACCATATTTATATTCTATTCTATGAGGTATTGTTGTCTCTTTAAGTGGAAAGCTTACAAGATTTTTCTTAGCCTTATCTATAGCCTTTCTAATTGCATCAGGCACTTCTGCTGCCTTGCCTTTGCCTACACCTACAATGCCAGATTCGTTTCCTACCACTACGAGTGCGCTGAAAGAGAATCTTCTACCACCCTTTACAACTTTGGCAACTCTATTTATGTAGACAACTTTGTCTTTGAGATTTAATTCGCTGGCGTTTATTCTTTCCTGCCTCATCCTTCCTCCTTAGAACTGTAATCCCTTTTCTCTCGCAGCATCTGCAAGAGCTTTGATGCAACCATGATATCTATAGCCTGCCCTGTCAAAGACAACCTTTTGAATTCCAATATTTAAAGCTTTCTCTGCTATCATAGCTCCGACTTTCTTAGCAAACTCTATATTGCTTTTGTTAACTTTCACTTCCTTAAATTCTTTGTCCAAGGTTGAAGCTGATACAAGAGTTCTGCCTGTTGTATCATCAACTATCTGGGCATATATGTGGTTTAAGCTTCTAAACACAGACAACCTGGGTCTTTCATTAGTTCCAGATATTTTTTTTCTTATTCTTTGGCGTCTTCTTTCTTTGAGTTCCCTTTTATCGCGCAAAGCTAAACCTCCTTATTTCTTTCCTGTTTTGCCAGGTTTTAATTTCAATGTTTCATCGGCATATCTAATTCCTTTTCCTTTATACGCATCTGGAGGCCTTATGGCTCTTAAGTTTGCCGCTATCTGCCCGAGCAACTGTTTATCAATACCGTAAAGAGTGATTGTTGTCTGCTTGTCATCAACGGTAGCTTTAATGCCTTCAGGCAAGGGGAATTCAACAGGATGGGAGTAACCGATATTGATTACGAGCTTGTTTCCGCTAAGCTGTGCTCTGTAACCTACACCAACTATCTGAAGAGCTTTTGAAAATCCCTGTGACACACCCGTTATCATATTTGAGATAAGGCTTCTTGCAAGTCCATGAAGAGCTCTTGTTTTTGAAACCTCTGAATTTCTTGTTACTACTAAAGTTTTACCTTCTAATGTAGCAGTTATACCCTCTGGCAGGCTATAACTGAGTTGCCCCTTGGGCCCTTTAACGCTAACACTACTGTTTTCTATTTTTACCTCTACACCGTCTGGTATTAGAATAGGCTTCCTACCGATTCTTGACATTCTATCACCTCTTACCATACATAACATAATAATTCACCACCGACGCCTCTCTGTCGGCATTCTTTATCAGTCATAATTCCCATTGATGTGGTCAGAATAGCTACTCCGAGCCCTCCCATAATGCTTGGTATTTCTGCCTTTCCAACATACACCCTTCTGCCAGGCTTACTCACCCTTTGTAAATTGGAGATAACAGAATCTCCCTCGGGAGTATATTTTAGATTCACTCTAATTATGCCCTGTTTTTTATCTTTGATGATTTTATAAGATTTTATAAAACCCTCTTCTTTCAGTATCTTTGCAATTTCTATCTTTATCCTTGAGGCAGGTATATCCACCTTGTCTGCTTTTACTTTAATGGCATTTCTGATTCGAGTAAGCATGTCTGCAATTGGGTCAGTTAACATATCCTCACCTCTCTACCAGCTTGATTTTACAACTCCCGGGATTTTCCCGGCATTTGCTAAAAATCTGAAACAAATTCTACATAGGCCAAACTGTCTTAAATAACCTCTCGAACGGCCACAAACTCTGCAACGATTCCTTACACGAACTTTAAATTTAGGTGGATACTTTGCTCTTTCTATTTTACTTTTCCTTGCCACAACCCCTCCTTATTTTCTGTATGGCATTCCAAATTGTTTCAATAATTCCAGTGCTTCCTCATCTATTTTCGCAGTTGTGCATATGATTATGTCCAAGCCGTGTATCATTTCAACTTTGTCGTAGTCAATTTCAGGAAATATGAATTGTTCCTTTATACCAAAGGCATAATTGCCTCTACCATCAAAGGACTTCTTTGAAAGTCCCCTGAAATCTCTAATTCTTGGCAAAGCGAGGGAAATTAATCTATCAAGAAATTCATACATTCTTTCTCTTCTCAATGTTACCTTTGCACCTATAGGCATTCCCTTTTTCAACTTGAAAGCTGCTAAAGGCTTTTTTGCCTTAGTTATGAGAGGTTTCTGTCCTGTTATCAAAGCAAGTTGTTTTTCTGCCGCATCAAGTAGTTTTATGTTCTGAATTGCTTCTCCAAGAGTAACATGAACAACTATCTTCTCAAGCTTTGGAACTTCCATTATATTCTTGTAATTAAATCTCTTCATTAAAGCTGGAATTATGTCACTATAGTATTTTTCCTTAAGACGTGGTGTGTATTTCTTTGTTGCTTCAGCAGTCATTAGTCAATAACCTCCTTGCACTTCTTACAAACTCTCACCTTCTTGCCATCCTCTAAGACTCGTGCACCGATGCGAGCAGGTTTATCACATTTTGGACAAACAAGCATCACCTTTGCCCTTGGAATAGGCCCTTCTTTCTCTATTATTCCTCCTTGAGGATATTTTCTGGTTGGCTTTTGATGTTTTTTTAGTATGTTTACCCCTTCAACAATAACTCTTTCTTTCTTGGGCATTACAGCCAGAACCCTTCCCTTTTTATCTTTATCTTTACCCCAAAGAACTAAAACCGTATCTCCTTTTTTAATACCTAAACTCACCTTATTCCTCCATCTATATGACTTCTGGAGCAAGAGAGACTATTTTTGTAAACTCTTTCCATCTTAACTCTCTTGCTACAGGACCGAATATTCTTGTTCCTATTGGCTCAAGCTGGTTATTAACTAATACGACGGCGTTCTGGTCAAATCTTATATAAGAACCATCAACTCTTCTTATGCTCCTACGAAGCCTCACAATAACCGCCTTAGCAACAGAACCCTTTTTTATATTGCTGTCTGGCAGAGCCTCTTTTACGCTAACTATAATTATATCTCCTAAACTTGCATACTTTCTATTGGAACCTCCCATAACTCTTATGCACTGAACCTTTTTGGCTCCTGAGTTATCAGCAACTTCAAGAATGCTTCTTGGCTGAATCATCCCTCTTCACCCTCCTTCACAATTCTTAAAACTTTCCATCTTTTTGTTTTACTTATTGGGCGGCTCTCAATTATTTCTACAAAGTCTCCCACCTTGCATTTATTTTCTTCATCGTGGGCCTTATACTTTTTTCTTGTTTTAATTGTCTTCTTGTAAAGAGGATGCTGAAAGACTCTCTCGATAGAGACCACAACAGTTTTATCCATTTTATCACTAACAACCGTACCTTTGAGTATCTTTTTTGGCATTTCCCTACTCCTTAAAACTCTTTATTTTCAGTTTTTCTTTTTTTCAATTTCTGTTGCAACGGTAAGTATTCTGGCAATATCTTTTTTTACAGTTCTTATCCTTCTTACATTCTGAAGCTCACCCTTTGCCAGCTGAAATCTCAAATTAAACAGCTCTCTTCTGAGCTCCATCTCCTTTTTCTTTAACTCCTCTGGTGAAAGATTTCTTAATTCTTTAGCCTTCATACAAAACTCTCCTGCCTTTTAACAAATTTTGTCTTTATCGGAAGCTTATGAGCCGCAAGTTCAAAAGCCTCTTTAGCCACTTCTTCTGAAACTCCTGAAATCTCAAACATTACTCTGCCTGGCTTAACCACCGCTACCCAAAACTCTGGATTACCCTTTCCTTTTCCCATTCTTGTCTCTGCTGGCTTTCTTGTAATTGGTTTGTCTGGGAAAATTCTTATCCAGAGCTTACAACCTTTTTTAGCGTGCCTCATTATTGCCACTCTCGCAGCCTCTATCTGCCTTGATGTAATCCATGCAGGTTCTAAGGCCTTCAATCCAAAATCACCAAAAGAGACAGAACTTCCTCTGTAAGCTATGCCTTTCATTCTGCCTTTCTGCATTTTACGAAATTTAACTTTCTTAGGAGCTAACATAATTCGTACCTCACCCAATTAATAGTTGTAATTTATATACCGACCAGGCTGAACTTCGTCTTTGAATATCCATACCTTAACACCAATAATTCCATAAGTAGTCTTTGCTTCTGCAAAACCATAATCTATGTCAGCCCTGAAGGTGCTGAGAGGAACTCGTCCTTCCCTATACCACTCAGTTCTTGCTATCTCTGCTCCTGCTAACCTTCCTGCACAAGAGACTTTTATTCCCTTTGCACCAAATCTTATGGAAGATGCAACGGCTCTCTTCATTGCTCTACGATAGGCAACTCTTTTTTCTATCTGAAGAGCTATGTTTTCAGCAACAAGCTGAGCATCAAGTTCAGGTCTTCTTACCTCTTTTATCTCAATATTTGCTTGTTTACCAGTTATATCTTCAACTTCCTTTTTAAGCTTTTCGACTTCTGCACCTTTTTTGCCAATTATTATTCCTGGCCTTGCTGCAAAGATAATTACTTTGATTTTTTCTCCCACTCTCTCTATCTCAATTCTTGCAATTCCTGCATGATAAAGTTTTTCTTTCAAACTCTTCCGTAAATTCAAATCTTCAATTAATTGGTCCGCATAGGCCTTCTTTGAGAACCATCTGCTCTCCCATGTCCTAATTATTCCTATTCTGTTTCCTATTGGATTTGTTTTTTGACCCAACTCATCACCCCCAGTTTAATTTTCTTCTGAGCCAACGTATATAGTTATATGGGAGGTTTTCTTCTTAATTATGTTTGCCCTTCCCATTGCTCTGTGCTCTATTCTTTTGAACATTGGCCCCTGGTCTACATAGGCCTTTACTATTTTTAAAGCGTCAATGTCAACTCTTGGATTTTTCTGTTCGGCATTCGCTAACGCGGACCTCAAAAGCTTTTCAATTATTCTGGCACCTCTGTGAGGCATATATTTGAGGGTCAATAGAGCCTCGCCAGCTTTTTTTCCTCTAATTAAATTGATAACCCTTCTTGCTTTTGTTGGAGTTATGCGAGCATATCTTAATATAGCCCTTGCTTCCATGTTTTATTTCCCCTTAGCCTTTTTCTTCTCTTCTGAGCCTGCATGGCCCTTGAAAGTTCTGGTAGGTGCAAATTCACCTAATTTATGTCCAATCATGTTTTCCGTAACATAGACAGGTATGAATTTTCTTCCGTTATGAACTGCAAAGGTTAGGCCGATGAATTCTGGCACAATCGTTGACCTTCTTGACCATGTTTTAATCGGCTTTTTATCTCCACTCTCTATAGCCTTTTTAACCTTTTCCATAAGTTTTTCATCAACAAAGGGACCTTTTTTTAATGATCTCGCCACTTTCTACCCCCCTTACTTCCTGCGCTTTACTATAAACTTATCAGTTCTTTTGTTTTTTCTTGTCTTTACTCCCTCTGGTTTACCCCATGGGCTGCAAGCAGGTCTTCCACCAGAAGCCTTTCCTTCGCCTCCGCCAAGTGGATGGTCAATTGGATTCATGGCAACTCCTCTCACAGAGGGTCTTCTGCCCATATGCCTCATCCTTCCAGCTTTACCTATTATTATATTTTCATGGTCAAGATTGCTAACTTGTCCTATTGTTGCCATGCAGTTTACGCTTATAAGCCTCATCTCACCTGAAGGCAACTTAACATGTGCATATTTACCTTCTTTAGCCATAAGCTGTGCTGCTGCTCCTGCGCTTCTTACAAGCTTTCCTCCTCCCTTTGGGTAAAGCTCTATATTATGAATCATCGTGCCAAGAGGGATTTCCTTTAGAGGTAGAGCATTACCAATCTTTATATCTATACCCGTTCCACTCATTACTGTATCGCCAGTTTTTAGGCCATCTGGGGCTAATATATATCTATATTCTCCATCTACATACTTGAGCAAAGCTATTCTTGCAGAACGATTAGGGTCATACTCTATACTGACCACCTTAGCGGGAATGTTATATTTGTTTCTCTTAAAATCAATTATTCTGTAAAGCTTTCTGTTACCCCCGCCTTTTAACCATGAAGTAACCCTTCCCTGATTGTTTCTACCTTTTCTCTTTTTTATACAGACAGTTAAAGGTTCATAGGGTTTGTCAGCTGTTATTTCGCTAAAATCAGGGTAAGTGACAAATCTTCTTCCTGCTGATGTTGGTTTAGACCTTTTTATTCCCATTTATACACCCTCTATTAAATCTAATTTTTCCCCTTCTTTGAGGGTAATTATCGCCTTTTTAGCCCTATTAGTTGTCGTATAATAAAGCCCAACTCTCTTTGTGCGGGGTTTAATGTTTATCACAGCCACACTCTCTACCTTAACTTTAAAGCATTCTTCAAAGGCCTTTTTAATTTGAACCTTATTTGCCTTCGGATGAACTTCTACAACAATCTTATTTTCGGTCTCTTTAAGATTCATCGCCTTTTCAGTAAAAATCGGTCTTTTTATGATTTCGAATACGTTCATCAGCTTACCACCCCCTTAATCTGCAAAAGTCTATCAAGGCCAGATACGGTAAACACCACTCTGTCAAAAAGCGAAACATAATAGGCATTTAAATCTCCTGCCCGTATAACACCCACATAAGGAATATTTCTTGAGGACAGAAGGATATTTTCGTCTTTATCGGGAAGAACAAAAAGCACAGAGCTATCTGCAAGCTCAAGATTTTTGATTATCTCAATCATATCCTTTGTCTTGGGCCTCATTAATTCTATTTTGTCAAGGAGTAAAATTTCTTTATCCTGATACTTAAGTGTTAGAGCCTTAAATAAAGCGGCATCTCTCATCTTCTTGGGCAACTGAATATAATAGTCTCTTGGTTGTGGACCAAATACAATCCCTCCCTTTCTCCAAAGGGGAGACCTGATGCTTCCATGCCTTGCCCTTCCTGTATGTTTCTGTCTCCATGGTTTTCTGCCGCCACCAGAAACCATCGCTCTTGTCTTTGTGGCATGGGTACCCTGTCGCTGATTTGCCATGTATGCCACCACAGCTGAATGCACTACTGAATCATCTGCCTGATTATTAAAGACAATTTCTGGAACTTCTTTTTTGCCAACAATGTTGTTGTTGATATCTCTTATCTCTAACTCTATCATACCTCTACCTTCCATATCTCTAATATTCCGTTAACTCCACCTGGAACAGCACCCTTAAGAAGTATAAGGTTCTGTTCAGGGATTACATCTACGACTTTTATATTCTTAACAGTAACCCTTTCATTTCCCATATGTCCGGCCATTCTTTTACCTTTCCACACCCTTGAAGGAAAGGAGCTTGCACCAATTGAGCCTGGAGCTCTGTTAAACATTGAACCATGCGTATCTGGTCCGCCCCTGAAGTTGTGTCTCTTCATTACGCCCTGAAAGCCTTTTCCCTTTGAAATGCCAGCTACGCTTACCACCTCGCCTTTTGAGAATATCTCAACCGTTATCCTGTCACCTACATTGTAGCCGCTCATCTTAAACTCTTTTAATATCTTGCAAGGCTGTATTCCTGCCTTCTTAAAAATTCCCAGAATTGGCTTCTTTATATTCTTTTCCTTTTTAGCTTCTTTAAAACCTATCTGAACGGCCTCATATCCATCCTTTTCCTTGCTTCTTACCTGCACAACCCAACAAGGGCCGGCTTCAACTACAGTTACAGGCACCATTCGGCCTTCTTCGTCAAATATTTGTGTCATTCCTACTTTTTTGCCCAATATCGCCTTCATAGCTTTATCTCCACATCTACCCCTGCAGAAAGCTCTAATTTTGAAAGAGCCTCTACTGTTTCGGGGGTGGGATCGTGTATATCAATAAGTCTTTTGTGAATTCTTATTTCAAACTGTTCCCTTGACTTCTTATCCTGATTTGTAGACCTTAAAACAGTGTATCTACTTATTTTTGTTGGCAAAGGAACAGGACCGGCAATTCTTGCGCCTGTTCTTTTGACAGTGTCAACTATCTCCTTGACCGACTGGTCAAGAACTCTATGGTCGTAAGCTTTTAGTTTTATTCTAATCTTTTGGTCCATTTTACTCCAACACCTCTGTCACAACGCCTGCACCGACAGTTCTTCCACCTTCACGAATGGCAAACCTCAATCCTTCCTCCATCGCTATCGGCGCTATCAACTCTACACTTAAGTTCACATTATCCCCTGGCATCACCATCTCTACTCCATCAGGTAACTTTATCACTCCCGTCACATCCGTCGTCCTAAAGTAAAACTGCGGCCTGTATCCATTGAAAAAGGGTGTATGCCTTCCCCCTTCCTCTTTTGTTAATACGTATACTTCTGCCTTAAACTTCGTATGGGGCGTTATACTCCCTGGCTTCGCCAATACCATCCCCCTCTCTACTTCGTCCTTCCCTACTCCCCTCAATAACACTCCTATGTTGTCTCCAGCTCTTCCTTCATCCAATATCTTCCTGAACATCTCTACTCCCGTTGCTACTGTCTTACGGGTCTCCCTCAATCCTACTATCTCTACTTCATCTCCTACTTTTATTATCCCTCTCTCTACTCTCCCCGTCACTACTGTCCCACGTCCAGATATGGTGAATACGTCTTCTATGGGCATTAAAAATGGCTTGTCTATCGGCCTCTCTGGCTCCGGTATGTAGCTGTCTAATGCATCAAGTAGTGCCTGTATGGGCTTGTACTCCTCTGCATTAGGGTCGTTGCTTCCACTCTCAAGGGCCTTTAATGCTGAACCCCTCACTACAGGTATCTCATCTCCAGGAAATCCATACTTGCTTAATAGCTCTCTTACTTCTAACTCTACTAAGTCAAGTAGCTCCGGGTCATCTACCATGTCTACTTTGTTCATGAATACTACTATGTATGGCACTCCTACCTGTCTTGCAAGTAGTATGTGCTCCCTGGTCTGAGGCATTGGTCCATCATTGGCTGCTACTACCAGTATGGAACCATCCATCTGCGCTGCTCCTGTTATCATGTTCTTTATGTAGTCCGCATGCCCAGGACAGTCTACATGGGCATAATGCCTCTTGTCTGTCTCATACTCTACATGAGCCGTGTTTATCGTTATTCCCCTCGCCTTCTCCTCAGGTGCATTGTCTATCTGGTCATAGCTCCTAAACTGTGCCATGCCCTTTAAATTCAAATACTTAGTTATTGCCGCCGTTAATGTGGTCTTCCCATGGTCAATGTGCCCTATCGTCCCCACATTCACATGTGGCTTCTTCCTCTCAAATTTTGCCTTTCCCATTACTCTCCTCCTTCAAAGTCTCTTAAACTTTTATTTTGCATTCCCTTTTATCTTTGCAATAATCTGCTCGGTAAGATTTTTCGGTACTTCGTCATAATGAGAAAACTGCATCGTGTATGTGCCTCTACCCTGAGTTTTTGACCTTAAGTCCGTAGCATATCCAAACATCTCTGCGAGCGGAACCATTGCCCTTATAACCTGCGCTTTTCCTCTCTTTTCCATGGACTGTACTCTTCCTCTTCTTGAGTTTAAATCTCCTATTACCTCTCCCATATAGTCTTCTGGGGTAACTACCTCTACATCCATAATTGGCTCAAGAAGAACAAGTTCTGCCTTTTTGCATGCTTCTTTGAGCGCCATTGAACCGGCAATCTTAAAAGCCATTTCTGAAGAGTCTACTTCGTGATAAGAACCATCAAAAAGCGTTACCCTTACATCAACCAACGGATAACCTGCAAGCACCCCACCTTCCATGGCCTCTACAATACCTTTCTCAACGGCAGGAATGTATTCTCTCGGAATGGTTCCTCCTACGATTTTATTGACAAATTCAAATCCTTTTCCTCTCTCCATTGGCTCTATATCAATCCATACATGACCGTACTGTCCTCTACCACCGGTTTGCCTGATAAATTTACCTTCTGCTTTAGCAGGATTTTTCACGGTCTCTTTGTAGGCAACCTGTGGTTTTCCAACATTCGCGCCTACTTTAAATTCTCTCGTCAACCTATCGACAATTATTTCCAGATGAAGCTCGCCCATTCCAGAAATTATCGTCTGACCCGTTTCTTCATTGTAGGACACTCTAAATGAAGGGTCTTCCTGAGATATCTTCTGAAGTGCCATAGACAATTTCTCTTGGTCTGCCTTTGTCTTTGGTTCAATTGCCACAGAGATAACAGGCTCGGGAAACTCTATAGCTTCAAGCATAATAGGATTTGACTCTTCGCAGATAGTGTCTCCTGTCAGCGTATTTTTCAGGCCAACAACAGCGGCAATATCTCCTGCACATATTTCTTTAATCTCTTCTCTATGATTGGCATGCATTCTAAAAATTCTTGCCACACGCTCTTTTATATTTCTCGTGGAATTATAAATGTAAGAACCAGAGGATAAGACTCCCGAATAAACCCTCACGTAAGTTAAGCTTCCCATGTAAGGGTCTGCCATAATTTTGAAAGCCAAGGCAGTAAGAGGCTCATCAACAGTTGGCCTTCTCTCAATTTCAGAGCCATCCAAAGGATTAACACCCTTTACAGGCGGAACATCAAGAGGCGAAGGAAGGTAATAAACAATGGCATCCAATAAAAGTTGAACGCCTTTATTCTTAAAAGCAGAGCCACATAAAACAGGGGTTATCTTCAGCTCAACAGTCCCTTTTCTTAAGGCCTTCCTTATTTCCTCTGCTGTAATCTCTTCACCGGAAAGATATTTTTCCATAAGAACATCATCTATATCGCATAATGCCTCTATCATTTTCTCTCTATATTTCTTTGCTTCATCAAGATATTGCTGAGGTATTTCGTCCTCTACAAATTTAGCCCCCAAAGTTTCATCATCAAAGTAGTAGGCCTTCATCTCAACTAGGTCAATGGGCCCCCTGAAAGTATCCTCTTTACCTATAGGTATTTGGACAGGAACAGGATTTGCACCAAGCTTTTCAACCATGCTCTCTACAGCCATTGAAAAATCCGCCCCAAGCTTATCCATTTTATTCATAAAAGCAATTCTTGGGACCCTGTATTTATCTGCCTGCCTCCAGACAGTCTCACTTTGGGGTTCAACTCCAGCAGAAGCATCAAAAACAGCTATTGCTCCGTCAAGAACTCTGAGAGACCTCTCGACTTCTATGGTAAAATCTACATGCCCTGGTGTATCTATTATGTTTATTTTATGGTCTTTCCATTCACAGCTTGTTGCAGCTGCTGTAATTGTAATACCCCTTTCTTGCTCCTGAGGCATCCAGTCCATTACGGCCGTTCCCTCATGGACTTCGCCAATTTTGTATGTTACGCCAGTGTAATAAAGAATACGCTCTGTCGTCGTTGTTTTACCGGCGTCAATATGAGCCATAATACCAATATTTCTCGTTTTCTCTAAAGGAAATCTACTCATAGCCTCCTCTAAATTACCACCTGTAGTGAGCGAATGCTCTGTTGGCTTCTGCCATTTTGTGGGTTTCTTCTCTCTTCTTTATTGAAGAACCTACATTATTGTAAGCATCTATTATTTCGGCTGCCAGCCTTTCTCTCATAGTTTTTTCTTTACGCTGCCTTGCATAAGTTGAAAGCCATCTCAAAGCAAGACTTAGTCGCCTGTTAGGTCTTACTTCCATCGGCACCTGATAGGTAGCACCTCCCACTCTTCGAGGCCTTACCTCAAGAACAGGCTTAATGTTTTCGATGGCCTGCTTAAAAACCTTAAGTGGGTCTGAGCCAGTTTTTTCCTTTATTATCTCAAAGGCGCCATAACAAATTCTTTCACTCGTTGATTTCTTTCCGTCTTTCATGATTACATTTATTAATTTAGAAACAAGCTTGCTCTGATATTTCGGGTCTGGCAAAACTTCTCTTTTTGGCACATAACCTCTTCTTGGCATTTCTTACTCCTCAACTATTTTGGTCTTTTTGTGCCGTATTTGGAACGGCTCTTTCTTCTATTGTTAACTCCTGCGCAATCAAGCGTTCCCCTGACAATGTGATACCTTACGCCTGGCAAATCCTTTACTCTTCCACCTCTTACTAAAACTATCGAATGCTCTTGCAGGTTGTGTCCCTCGCCGGGTATATAGGCAATCACCTCGACACCATTGGTGAGCCTGACCTTTGCAACCTTTCTCAGAGCCGAGTTAGGCTTTTTAGGTGTAGTCGTGTAAACCCTTACGCAAACCCCTCTTCTTTGCGGACAAGACTGCAAAGCTGGCGATTTAGTCTTCTTCTCAACCTTTTCTCTGCCTTTCTTTACTAATTGCGCTATTGTTGGCACCTTCTCACCTCTTATCTTAAAGTATCTCTATCATTCTTTAACAAATTCTTAACATTTGCAGACAAGACTTTTTAGTTTATCAAAAATTAAAACTTATGTCAAGGCAAATAAAAAATCTTCCGACCTTTATGTCAGATAAAAATTTTAATCTTTTATCTGGCTAAATATTGGATGGGGCGGATGACGGGATTCGAACCCGCAGCACCTGGAGCCACAGTCCAGTGCTCTAACCTTTGAGCTACATCCGCCAGCGCGCCTGAAGGGATTCGAACCCCTGACCCACTGCTTAGAAGGCAGTTGCTCTATCCGACTGAGCTACAGGCGCAGACATTATATTTTAAAAATTTTATCTCTTTTATTGCAATATCTGCTATAATCATCTATGGAAAAAACTAAAATTTACGAAATTGAAGAAAAATGCACGATAAAGCAACGATACGGAAAATGTCTTATCCCCCTCAGAAATGCTCTTTTCTGTATGGACTGTTTTGCCATCCACATTCAAGACAAATGCCCAAATTGTCTATCGAGAAATTCCGTTAGGCTCATGGAACTTTTCCTCTCTGAGCCAGATGCCTCTGACGAACAAATCAGAGAAACAATTAGAAAAAAATTCCTTCAACTCTAATAATTTTCCAATTTTAAACAAACTTTGTTGAAAACTCTGTTAATGATTGCAAAAAGCTTCGATAAAAATTAAAAAATTTTTCTTTTGCCCAAAATTGAAGCAACTAATTTTTTCTGATTTTCTCATACCACAAAGAATGTCTATGCTTTGCATAATCTTCATCTACATAACCTGTAAACATGCTTTTAAGAAGCGGCCAGTTTGATTTGAACAGGATGACCGTGCCTACATGAACGATGAGTGCAAGTATGAAAATAAAACCCGTTAAGGTGTGAATGAGGGTATTTATAGATTCAAAAGTCGGAGAAAGTATAATCCACTGGAGATTTTTCAATACTTTTATAATGCCTGTTACTGTCAAAATGAGAACAACAATGCCAATTCCGACATAGGCAATTCTTTGCTCTGGGAGATATTTATCCGATGGTGGTTCTTTGCCAATTCCAAGCATTGCACCAATAACTTTTATGCTTTTTGATAAATCTCCTTTTTTCGGCAAAATGGAAAAGTCCCTTCTTAAGCCATGATAAAAAATATGAAAAATAACGGCGGAGACAAAGATTATCGAGGCAATGTAATGCACTACAGTTACGTTGTAAAAGTCAGCTGTCCATGCAAAACCAGGTATCTCGGAGATATAATATCTCTTATACAGGGGTAAGCATCCCAACCCTGTAAAGAGTAAGACTATCCCTGAAATAGCAATGCTCCAGTGCTCTATTATCTCAATTAAGCTGTGTCTTTTAATTTTCCTTTTCATTGCCTTCCTCCTCTTTCTTCGTCTTTCTTGATGAGAGAGCACCTAAAATTCCTCCTGCCATAGAAACTACTGCAGAAGCTAAAACTATTTTTCCGATTGGATTAAATTTTGACTCAATCTTGTTTTCTACTTTTATAGGCATCTGAAATCTCTCTTTTTTCTCCTTAAGAGTTTGCTCAATCTTATCAAAGGGCACTTTTGAAAGATAAAGAGTTGAAGTGCCACCATTCTGTTTGTCTCCATAGATATAAAGTCTTTCTTCTTTAGCTCTTTTCATGGCTGTTTCAAAAATCTTTTTTCTCTCGTCAAAAACAAATACTGATTTATCTCCCAGCCTTTCTCTGCAAGCCACAACACACGCAGGCTCTTCACCTTTTTTAATCTTATCCTTACAGAGGTCACACTTATACATAACCCCTCCACCTGCGTATTTAGGCAAAAGCTCAAGATATATTCCAACTCCAGCCTGACGCTGCGGAATGTGCCAAGGGCAGACATCTCTACACTTTGCACCACCAAAACATATCTTATCACTTATGACCGAATTGCCCTCCGGTTGCTTTGTAAGAGCGCCGAATGGACATTCTCGCACACATGGAGGGTTATCACAATGCATACATCTTCTTGGAATATAGATTTCCTCTCCCTCTAATGTTAGTTTCTGAACAAAAATCCAGTTGTAGGGAGTAAGGGTATCAATCTTATCTCTTTTGTCTGACCAATCTTCATAGGTTTTTCGAGGCCAATAAGGCAGAATTGGCTTTTTAGGCTCAGGAAATCTATCTTTGTTATAATCCCTACAGGCCTTAACACAGAGCGGAATAGGCTCATCCTTACATCCATCACATTTTGTAATATCTATAATCGTAGCGTATTTACCTTCTGCTGCTTCTGCCTTATTTCCCAATAAAAAATTTCCGCATAAAGCGGTAGACATGGCAAGGAAACCTCTCCTTGAAATTTTCATCTTTCTCCTCCCTCGGTAACCTACCGATTATCTTATCCTTCAGCCACCAGAACTGAATGAAGTGCTACAATTTTTGATATTACTTGCAAATGTAGAGATAACCCTTTCGGTCTCACTACTTCCACATACAGGACAAATCTCTTTTTCATCTCTGCTGGAGATTGATTTGAACTTCCCAAAAACGCTCATGCATTTTTTGCACCTGTATTCATAAATTGGCATAGCTTTACCTCCTATACAGCTGAAATATAAGTTTTTATTACTCTTTCAATATCTTTCTCAATTTTTTCTACGGAGCCCTCATTTCTGGTAAGACAATCCCGAAGATAAAACTTTACAATTAAAAAGCCTGCTCCCTTCAGTGCTCCATTTATCGAGGAAAACTGGGTTATTATCTCTTCACAACCCCTTCCAGCTTCAATCATTCTCTGCAATCCCCTAATCTGACCTTCAATCCTTTTCAATCTTTGAATTAACTTGATTTTACTATCCATCTTTATACCTTACCCCCTTATCAATCTTTTTTATAATATATAACGGGAAGATATTCGATGTCAACATGAGGGTATTATTTTGCTTGATTATTAAAATTTTTTATGCTAAAATTAATTTGTTTATGGAAGACCACAAGCTAAAAGTTTTCTGCACAGTAGCGGAAACGAGAAGTTTTTCCAAAACTTCCGAGATTATTCATCTCACCCAGCCTGCTGTAAGTTTACAGATTCAGGCTCTGGAGGAGTTATACGAGACAAAGCTTTTTGACCGTTCTTCAGGAAGCATAAATCTCACACCTGCAGGCGAGATACTTTACAAGTATGCTAAGCAAATTTTAACAATGTATGCTGAAGCGGCGAAGGAGATAAGTAAAATCACTGGATTAATTAAGGGCTGCGTTAAGATTGGAGCAGGAATTACGGCGGGCAACTATATTTTGCCTGCCATAGCCGTTGATTTTAAAAAGAGGCATCCAAAAATAAGAGTAAGCATCTCCATTGGAAATGACAAGAAGATAATTGAAATGCTTAATACAAGCCTTATCGACTTTGGAATTTCTTCTGAAGTGCCAGGGAAAAATAAATATACAGTGGAACCAATAATCTCAGATGAACTATGCATTGTATGCCCGCCAGACCATCCCCTTGGTAATCAGAAATCAGTATCAATTTTCGACGTAATTAAAGAACCTTTTGTCCTTAGAGAAGAAGGCTCATCAACAAGGTTTGTCATTGAAAAGTTTTTAGCCGAACACAGCCTAAGTGTCTCGGATATGCATGTTTCCCTAATTCTTGGTAGCACTGGCGCAATCAAAGAAGCTGTTGAGCGAGGTATCGGTCTTTCAATAGTTTCAAAATGGGCAATCAGAAAAGAAATTGCTTGCGGAAACTTGAAAATTGTAAGGCTAAAAGAAGGAAAAATTACCAGAGACTTTTATATTGTTCTGCCAAAGAACACAATTCTTTCTCCTGCTGTAGAGGAGTTCATAACCTATCTAAGAAACTATACCTACGCAGACCTTTTATAGAGGGTCTCCGATTTTATGCAGCCTTATGACGTTTCGATTGCCTAAAAAAGGTGAGCTTGCAACAAATACAACAGAATCCCCTTTTCTTGCGAGGTTAAGACTCTTTAGCTGACTTTCCGTTTCTTTTAGAAAGTCATCGTCAATTACGTCAAGCTTGAAAGGTATGTGCATAGGCACAACGCCCCAAATTAATGATAGACTTTTGAAGACCTTGTAGTCTGGTGTAAAAGCCACAATTGGCATCGGTGGTCTAAGCTTTGAGATTAATAAAGCAGAAAAACCTGAATGAGAAAATACCACAATAGCCTTTGCCTCAATATCCTGAGCTACTCTCACTGCTCCAGATGCTATAGCTTCGGGAAAGTAATTACTAACTTTGTAAGGTGAAATTATTTTATTGCCCAAATTTTCTTCCGTAAACCTTATTATAGAATCCATTGTCTTCACTGCCTCTACAGGATATTTCCCTGTTGTAGTCTCCGCTGAAAGCATTAAAGCATCTGTTCCATCGAGAACCGCATTTGCCACATCCGTTGCCTCAGCTCTCGTAGGTCTTGAGTGCTCTCTCATTGACTCAAGCATCTGCGTAGCTGTGATAACCAATTTTCTCTTTTTGTTAGCCGCCTCAATCAGCATCTTCTGGTAAACAGGCACTTCTTCTGTAGGAAGCTCAACTCCAAGGTCACCTCTTGCAACCATTATGCCATCACTTTGTTCAAGAATAGCCTCAATATTTTTTAAAGCCTCTCTCTTTTCAATCTTTGAAATAATCGGCGGTAGGCTTAGCCCTTTCTCTCGAGCCCATTTTTTTATGGTTCCTATATCTCTTTCATTTCTCACAAAGGATACGGCGATGTAGTCTATGTCAAGTTGTAAGCCAAACAAAAGGTCTGCCTTGTCTTTATCAGTGAAAGCATTTATGGTAGTTCTCGTATAAGGTAAGTTTACACCCTTCTTTGACTTTAAAGCTCCTCCTTCTACAACAACACCAACAAGTCTGTCCTGGAGCTTCTCAATAACTTTAATTTTTAAAAGTCCGTCATCAATCAGAATTTCCTCTTCTGGCCTTACATCTTCAAGTAAGGGAGGATAGGAAATGAATATTGTCTTGCAATTTGAAACTCCGTTACCTGCAAAAATCTCTAAAGTCTCTCCTTCAACAAGCTCGCACTCTCCATTTTCCACCTCTCCTATTCTTATCTTTATTCCCTGAAGGTCTTGTAGGATACTTATAGGTCTGCCAAGTTTTTCTGCCTCTTGCCTTATAGTTTTCACTATTCTTTCAAACCATTCATAGCTTCCATGAGAAAAATTTAGACGTGCCACATCCATTCCCGCCAGAATCAACTGCCTCAGGGTCTCCCTTTTTTCCGTTGAAGGTCCTATTGTGCAAACTATTTTTGCTTTACGCATATTTCCTCAATAAAAAATCTCTATTCCTTCCTCTCTTTTCATAACCCTTGTATGTTTTTGCCATCCTGGAGTTTTATCTTTGAAATCACTTCTAAAATGTGCTCCAACACTGTTTTTTCTATTAAAAGCAGAAAGAGTTATTAATAAGCCTACGGTTACCATATTTTTAAGTTCTATCACAAAGGGGTCTAAAGAGAAAACTTTTGAGAGTTGTTCAAAATATGGCGTTATCTTCGAAAGGGCTATTCCAAGAGACTCGCCACATCTAATAACACCCGTTTTCTCCCACATGGTCTTTCTTAGGTTTTCACGCATTTCCTTTACTGTCTCAACATCCAAATGGACAATTTTCTTCATTTCAATATGTTCTGGAAATGGCCTTTCCTCTTTGCCTTCGACATAATTAAAGCATTCCTTTGCCGCTCTATAGCCATAAACAAGACCTTCAAGAAGGCTGTTACTTGCAAGTCTGTTTGCACCATGAACGCCTGTGCAAGCAACCTCACCGGCAGCAAAAAGTCCTTCAATATTGGTTCTACCGTTTACATCTGTTTCCACTCCTCCCATTATAAAGTGTGCAGCTGGAGAGACTGGAATAGGAGAACGAGTTATATCAATGTTAAACTTCAAACATGTCGAGTAGATGTTTGGAAATCTATTTCTGATAAAATCTCTGTCAAGATGGGTCATGTCGAGATAAACATGGCTTGAAGATGTCTTTACCATTTCTGAAATTATCGCTCTCGAAACAACATCTCTGGGAGCCAGTTCTCCGAGGGAGTGATAATTTTTCATGAAAGGCTCTCCCTTAATGTTTCTTAGCACGCCTCCTTCTCCTCTCATTGCCTCGCTTAAAAGAAAAGCAGGCACATCTCTGGCATAAAGAGCTGTAGGATGAAACTGAACAAACTCCATATCTTTAAGATACGCACCAGCTCTAAATGCCATTGCCATTCCATCTCCTGTAATAACTCTTGGATTGGTAGTTCTCAAAAATACCTGGCCTGCCCCCCCTGTGGCAAGAAGCGTTGCTTTTGAATAACAAAGGATTATCTCTTTTTCCCTTAAGAGCAAAGCTCCTCTGCAGATACCATCTTCAACAATAAGGTCTAATGCCATAGTGAAAGAAGCCTTCTGAATATTTTTCATCGTTGATGCTTTCTTTATGAGAACTCTTTCTATCTCCCTTCCCGTAGAATCACCATGAGCATGGAGAATTCTCCTTCTTGAATGGGCTGCCTCGAGAGTAAAGGCAAGACGAGAGCCTTCTCTGTCAAACTCAGCTCCCCAGTTTATCAGCTCTATTATTCTTTCAGGTCCTTCACTTACAAGAATTCTGACAGCCTCTTCGTTACATAATCCATCGCCAGCCTTGATAGTATCTTCAAAATGAATTCCTATCTCATCTTCATCACTGAGGGCCACTGCCACACCACCCTGGGCATACTCGGTAGAGCTTTCCGTAGGTAAATCCTTTGTGGCAACAATTACTTTACCCCTACTTCCAAGCTCAATAGCTGCTCTGAGGCCTGCAACACCGCTTCCTATAATTAGATAATCGGTGAAAATTTTTGATGAAGACGGTTTCATAGAAAGTTAGTCCTCAAAGGTTGTTCTTACAACCTCTTTAATAGAAGTAATACCCTGAATAATCTTGTGTATACCACTCTGCCTTAAAGTAAGCATTCCCAATCTAATGGCCTCTCTCTTTATTTCCGTCACCGGCGCACCCGTTAAAATCAACTCCCTTATCTCATCTTTTATTGGCATAACCTCGTAAAGAGCAACTCTGCCTGAATAACCGGTGTTATTACATTCAGGACAACCCTTAGGTCCAAAAATTTTACAATGTCCAATTTTGTCCTCTGGAAAACCAAGTTTTATAAGGGATTCCTTAGAGTGTTTCTCTTCTGTCTTGCAGTGACTGCAAAGTTTTCTTACCAATCTCTGGGCAATAACAAGAATTACAGAGGAAGAAATTAAAAACGGTTCAATTCCCATGTTTATGAGCCTCGTAATAGTGCTTGGCGCATCATTGGTATGGAGAGTGCTCAATACTAAATGGCCTGTTAATGCTGCTTTTACAGCTATCTCGGCAGTTTCAAAGTCTCTTATCTCGCCAACCATTATAATGTCCGGGTCTTGCCTTAGAAATGACCTCAAAGCAGAGGCAAAGGTGAGGCCTATGTCCTCTTTGACCTGAACCTGATTGATACCAGGAAAGCTGTATTCCACAGGGTCTTCAACGGTCATGATGTTTACTTCTGGTTTATTTAGCTTCATTAAAGCAGAGTAAAGGGTCGTTGTTTTTCCAGAGCCTGTAGGACCTGTTACGAGTATCATACCGTATGGTTTTTCAAGGGCTTCAAGGAAAAATCGAAGAGAAATCTCTTCAAATCCAAGTTTGGTAAGGTCAAGCTGAAGATTTCCCTTTTCGAGAATTCTAAGAACAATCTTTTCACCATATATTGTTGGAAGAGTTGAGACTCTGAAATCAACTTCTTTGCCTGAAATCTTAAGTTTTATTCTTCCATCCTGTGGAAGCCTTCTTTCCGAAATATCAAGATGTGACATGATTTTAAACCTCGTAATGAGTGAGCTCTTTATCTGAAGAGGAAGATTAAGAATATTGTGAAGAACTCCGTCTATTCGATATCTTACATTTACTCCTTTCTCATAGGGTTCAATGTGGATATCACTCGCCCTCATCCTTACAGAGTCAATTATAATTTTATTGGCAAGTTTGATTATAGGTGCATCAGGCGTTACCCTCTCTTCCTTTATCTCGGCCTCTGACTCTTGTGTTACATCTACAAGGGCACTTTCGACTAACTCACTTACAGATTCGGAAGTGCTGGCTCCTGATTCTTCCTTTGAGGTAAACTTTGAGAGAATCTTGTCAATTTCTGAACTTTTAGCCAGATAAACTTTTATGTTAAAGCCGGGCAGAAGAAATTTTATGTTATCTACAACGGTCTTTGATGGCTCAGATACTGCTACATTTACGGTGCTACCTGTTTTTGCAAAAGGAACTATTTTATACTTCGAAATCACTCCTTCTGGAATAAGCTTTAGAGCACCTATGTCTATTTCGGTATTTGATAATTTTACTGTTGGATAACCATAAATTTCGCTCAAAGCTTCAAGAACTTTATCCTCTGTTATGTATCCAAGTTTTACCATGGCAGCATCAATTCTTATGCCCTCTGATTTTTGAAGCTTAAGGGCATTAATCAGTTGTCCCTCTGAAATAACTCCTTTTTTAACCAAATATTCCCCAAGAGAGGTAACTCCTACGATACCCATTTTAAACCCTCTTTTCTATCAAGTTTAATAAATCTTTTACTTCCTGTACTTTTGAAAAGGCCATTATATGAACCCCCTGGCACAAACGTCTCTCAATTATTTCAAAAATTATTGAAGCTGCCATCTCTACTCCAAACTTTGCTATGTCTTCATCGGTCATGTTTTCGACCTTTTCCATGAGACTTTTAGGCACCACTGCACCGGGAACTTTACTTGAAAGGAATTGTAACATTTTTTTGTTTCTAATCATAACTACTCCAGCAATAACTTTCGGAGCAAATTTGTTTGCATATTCCATAAACATCTCCAGTCTCTCTACATCGAAAATCATCTGCGTTTGAAAAAATTGTGCTCCCATCTTCAACTTCTGCTCAAATCTTTTTAGCTGAGGAAGCAAGGGTTCTGCTACAGGATTTACAGTAGCTCCAAAGAAGAAATCCGTTTTGCCATTAAGGTTATTGCCATTTATATCAAAACCATCGTTAAGTTTCTGGACAAGGTTTACAAGAATAGACGAATCTATATCGTAGACAGGTTTTGCTTCTTTGTGGTCTCCCCATACGGGATGGTCTCCTGTCATTACAAGTAAATTTCTTACTCCAAGAGCATGGGCGCCTAAAAGGTCTGACTGTATTGCAAGTCTATTCCTGTCTCTACAGGACATTTGAAGGACTGGTTCAAAACCAAGGTCAAGGGAAAGTTTACATGCTGCCATAGAGCACATTCTCATTTTTGCCGAAGGATTATCGGTAAAATTCACTGCGTCTACAAGGGGCTTTAATTCATGAAGCTTATCAACTAATTTAGTTACATCGGGTCCCTTTGGTGGAGTAATCTCTACGGTAATCACAAAGTCACCTTTGAGAAGTTTCTCTCTGAGCAAAGACAATTCTACTTCTCCCTCGCCAGTGTTCTCGGAGAATTTGCCTTTGACCAGTCCTTAGGTCCCAGAAGGCTCTCATAAAATTTTTCAACAAGGTTTTTCCTTTCAAGAATGCTAAATGCAATAATCCAAGCACATTTTCTCTCCTTATTAACCTCGCATTTTCCATCTTTATATCCACCGCAAGGCCCGTTTAACATTGATTTTGGGCACAATGTTACAACGCATACACCTGTTATTGCAAGAAAACACTCTCCACAGGCTCTGCATCTTTCCTCAAAATCTCTAAATCGTCGCATATTGCCAATAAATAAAGTATCATTTACAGGTATTACCGGTTTTCCCTCGAAAAATTCTACTAAGGTCTGTGTTCCTGCACCACAGGAAAGAACCATTATACATTCGGCCTCCTCAATAAGCTCCCTGTAGGCTGAAATCTCCTTTTTAGTCCCTAAAATTTGACAACCTGTCTTTGCTATAAACCACCCAGTAACAGACTTGCCTTCCTTATGAAGCCAGTCCTTTAGTGTCATGATTGCTACTTCATCTCCTGTGCCGCACAGAGAAGCGCATTCATAACAGCCGATGAGAAAAAATTTTTTATAGCTGTCAATATAAGCTGCTATTTCATCAAGCTGCTTTCTCTTTGTGACAATCATTATTTGATACCCCTTTGTATTTTTGTTGCCTCAACAGTGTTTTCCATAAGCATAGCTATAGTCATGGGACCAACCCCTCCCGGAACAGGCGTAATAAATGAGACCTTCTCACTTACGCTTTTAAAATCAACATCTCCTGTAACTTTCCCATCAGTTCCTACATTTATTCCCACATCAATTACTATCGCATCCCGCTTTACCATACGAGCGTTAATAAAATTTGGCTTGCCGATGGCAACACATAAGATATCCGCATCCCTTGTTATGTCTTCAAGGCTTTCTGTTTTACTGTGACATACTGTTACCGTAGCATTCTTCCTCATCAGAAGCAGAGCAAGGGGCTTTCCAACTATGATGCTTCTGCCTACTACTACGGCTCTTTTCTTTTCTGTCTCTATTCCATATTCATCGAGCATTCTTATAATGCCCTTAGGAGTGCAGGGTATAAAAAGAGGAATATCCATAAGAAGCCTTCCGAGGCAGTAGGGAGTAAAACCATCTACATCCTTGCTTGGCTCTATTTTAGAGAGTATATTTTGTTGATTTATATGACGGGGTAAGGGTAGTTGAACAAGGATACCATTTACAGAAGAGTCTGTGTTTAACTTTTCAATTACCTCTACAACTTCTTTCTCCATGACAGTCTCGGGCAGTTTTATTACTTCGCTTTTTATTCCCAACTCATTACAGGACTTTTCCTTATAGCTCACATATTTTAATGATGCTTTGTTTTCTCCAACGATTATTACTGAAAGCTTTGGGGTTATACCAGATTTTATAAGACTATTTACTTCGGCCTTAAGTTGTTCCTTTATCCTGGCAGCTAAAATTTTACCGTCAATTATCTGCATATAATTTAATCCTCCCTGTGGCTAATAAGCTCAAGAGCCTCCTGACGAGTTGCCTGACTTCTCCTGAAAATTCCTCTTACTGCCGATGTAACTGTAACTGCTCCCGGTTTTTTTATACCTCTCATGCTCATGCAAAGATGTTCCGCTTCTATAACCACCATACAGCCCTTTGGTTTGAGTTTTTCCATTAAAATATTGGCCAGCTGGCTGGTAAGTCTCTCCTGAACCTGCGGTCTTTTGGAAAGATAGTCTAATGCTTTCGGCAGTTCACTTAAGCCAACAATTTTACCATCGGGTATGTAAGCAATGTGAGCATGACCGAAAAAAGGTAGTAGATGGTGTTCACATACGGAATAGAAAGGAATTTCTTTTATCAAAACCATTTCGTCATGGCTTTCTCCCTCGATGCACTTAAGTAAATCTTCCTCTGGCGGGAACAATCCCCTGAAAATCTCCTCAAACATTCTGGCAATTCTTTGGGGAGTCTCTCTTAATCCTGGTCTATTTATGTCCTCTCCTATGCCTTCCAGTATGAGCTTTACGCCTTCTTCAATTTTTTTCCTGTCAAACACAGCTTATACTCCTTTCATCTGTAATTATCATGTCAACTCTTTGGTCAAAGGGCTCATGCGGAATTTTATCTACAATCTGTTCCTCGTAGGCAATACCTATAGCAAAAGCTGTTCGTTTTAGCAGAAGTCTGTCATAAAAGCCTCCACCATAGCCAATTCTGTAGCAATTTTCGTCAAAAGCAACTCCTGGAACTAAAATAGCATCAACTTGAGCGAGAGAGGCTCGCTCTGAAGTTATTGGTTCAAGTATGGATTTAAAACCAGGAGACAATTGTCCAACTTTTTCTACCCAGAAAAGGTCTAATTTGTCATTGGCAACCTTTGGAAAAGCGGTTTTTATATTATTTTTTATACAAAACTCAAAAATTCCCCACGTATCCACCTCACTGCCAAAAGAAGCATAGAGCAGAATTCCCTTGTATCCCTTTTTCATTAAAAAATCAGCCACAGCTACTGCTATTTTTCTATCTTTCATTTTTCTAACTGACTCTGCAATGCTGTTTCTTATTTCAAGCATTTTTCTTCTTATATCTCTCTTGCTCATTTTACCTTTATCGTAAATATTTCAAATTATACCATTAACATCAATATTTATGGTATCATAAAGCTTTATGGAAGATAGGGATATCATAAAACTCTCAGAAAAATTCATAATGCCAACCTATTCAAGATATCCTGTTGTTTTGCGAAAAGGACGTGGCGTAAGAGTATGGGACGTTAATGGTAAAGAATACATTGACTTTCTTGCAGGAATTGCTGTTAATGTCCTTGGTCACTGTCCAAGAAAAGTCGTCATTGCTGTTCAAAAGCAGGTGCAGAGACTGATTCATGTATCTAATCTTTATTATACGGAACCCCAAATTGCTCTGGCTAAGATTCTAATAAAGAACTCCTTTGCAGACAGGGTATTTTTCTGTAACTCCGGCACTGAGGCAAATGAAGGAGCTTTAAAACTCGCAAGAATTTACATGAAAAACAAACTTGGTGAAAATAGATTTGAGTTTATCTCAACTTTGAACTCCTTTCATGGAAGAACTTATGGAAGTCTTAGTGTGACAGGCCAGGAAAAGTATCATCATGGATTTGAACCACTGCTTGAAGGCGTAAAATTTGTTCCCTTTAATGACATAGATGCTCTAAAGAAAGCTATATCAGATAAAACTTGCGCAGTAATTCTTGAGCCAATTCAGGCTGAAGGTGGAGTTAATGTAGCAGAAAAGGAATACCTAAGGGCTGTAAGAGAACTCTGTAACCAAAGGGGGATTCTACTGATTTTTGATGAAGTCCAGACAGGCATTGGTAGAACGGGAAAACTCTTTGCCTATGAACACTATGGAATAGAACCAGACATAATGACCCTTGCAAAGGGATTGGGTGGTGGAATTCCAATCGGTGCAATTCTTACTAAGGAAGAGATTGCTCAAGCCTTTGCTCCCAAAACCCATGCATCCACCTTTGGAGGCAATCCTGTTGCCTGTGCTGCTGCAGTGGCAACCTTAGAGACAATTCTTGAAGATGGATATCTTCTTGACTACTGCGGAAGAATGTCCAAGTATCTCATGAAAAAGCTTAATGCTATCAAAGAAAAATATCCTGATAAAGTTATAGAAGTTAGAGGAATGGGACTGCTCATTGGAATGGAACTCGCCCATAATGGAGTAGAAATAGTAAAAAAATGCCTTGAAAAGGGACTTTTAATAGGCACTGCAGGAGATGGTTCTGTGCTAAGATTTACTCCTCCTTTGATAGTTGAAAAAGAGGATATTGACGAAGCTGTCTCCATACTCGATAAAGCCTTTAAGGAGGTTGAATTTGAAGAGAGATTACCTGAGAGTCTTTGATTTAGATAGAGAGGAATTTCTCTCATTAATTGAAAAGGCAAGAGAGCTAAAAATTAATAGGAACATTTCCTATTGTCCTCTTATTGGAAAAAGCATAGGCATGATTTTTGAAAAACCTTCAACAAGAACAAGGGTTTCCTTTGAAGTAGCCATATATCAAATGGGTGGGCATCCTGTCTACCTAAGTCCTCGGGAACTTCAACTTTCAAGGGGAGAGACTATTAAGGATACAGCTTTGGTTTTATCTCGTTATTTAGATGCGTTAGTTGTAAGAACCTTTGAACATGAAAAGATTGAGGAACTTGCAAAGTGGGCAACAATTCCAGTCATAAATGCCCTTACAGACCTTCATCATCCCTGTCAAGCAATGGCTGATACGCTTACAATTTTTGAGAAAAAGGGTAAGTTTGAGGGAATAAAGATAGCTTATGTTGGTGATGGAAACAATGTGGCAAACTCTCTTATTGAGGCAGCTGCTCTCACTGGTGCTAATATTACTGTTGCCACACCACCAGGCTATGAACCAAATAAAGATTCAATTGATAAAGCAAAAAAACTCACCGAGGTTACAATTACAAACAATCCCTTTGAGGCAGTGATTGATGCAGACGTAGTTTATACTGATGTATGGCTAAGCATGGGCGAGGAAGGAAATGAAGAAAAAAAGAGAAAATTCAAAGACTTTCAAATCAATAACGGCCTTATAAAAAAGGCAAAGCCTGACGCTATAGTCATGCACTGCCTTCCAGCCCACAGAGGTGAAGAGATTACCGATGATGTGCTCGATGGACCTCAAAGCGTTGTCTTAGATCAAGCTGAAAACAGACTTCATACCTCGAAGGCAATCGTTGAATTTTTGCTAACTCTTTAAATTTAAATGGAAAAGGTCAAATTTTATAAACTCTCTGAAAGGCAAAGAAATAGACTTTTATCCCTAATAAAGAATGAACTGTTCGAAGACCCAAATGTTATCTTTGCCTATGTTTTTGGCTCATTTATTGACAAAGAATTGAAACGCTTTAAAGACATTGACATAGCCTTGTATCTTGAAGATAAATTTCCCCGTGAAAATTTCTTAGACTATTCGCTTCAACTTGCCGTTGAGCTTGAGAGTGAAATAAAGAAATACCCAATTGACATAGTTATTCTAAATGATGCTCCACTTAGCCTAAGCTTTCAAGCCACCCAGGGAATACTTCTTTTCTGCAAGGACGAAAACCTATGGATTGACTTTGTCACAAAAGTCTGGTCTCTCTATCAGGACTACGAGATTACCTCAAGAACCGTGCTTGCTGATATGCTTGAAAAACATGATTGACAGAAATAGACTTATAAATTATATCAGCGAGATTATAAATGCATTGAAAGTTTTAAAAGAGTATTCAAAACTCACAAAAGAAGAGTTTCTAAACTCTCCTCAAATTATAAGAGATGCCAAATACTGCTTCATAATAGCCTCGCAAGCCTCAATTGATATATGCTATCATCTCACAGCAAAACTCATTAAGAAAGCTCCAAAGGACTACTCTAACTGCTTTGAAATTCTCAAAGAATTAAAGGTTTTCAATGAACAAACCCTAAGAGAGCTGGCAATAATGGCAAAATTCAGAAATCTTCTTGTTCATCACTATGTTAAAGTTGACGACAGCAAAGTCTTTGAAAAACTCTCGGAAATTAAATGTTTTGAGGAGTTCCTTGACCAGTTAAATCTTTTAATCAAAAATCAACCTCTGTAGGAATTTTCCTACAAAAATGTAGGATTTTTCCGATTTACAAGCTTTCTTTCAATTTGCATAATTATATAAAAAATTAATCACAGGAGGGTGTCTTTATGCCATGGAAAATTAATGTTGACCCACTTGGAAGTCTTGCCCTCAGTGCTCTTGTTGCAGCAGTGCCTATTTTCTATCTTTTCTGGGCACTTGCTTACAAGAGGATGAAAGGGCATTGGGCAGCAATCTCTGCTGTTGTTATCGCCATGTTAATCTCTATTGTTGCCTACGGAATGCCTGTTAATCTTGCAGTACTATCTACTTTCAACGGTTTTATCTTCGGACTATGGCCTGTTTGCTGGATTGTCGTAACTGCCGTATACATCTATAATCTATCAGTTGAGACAAAGCAGTTTGAGATTATCAAAAACTCTCTTGCCACAATCACCGATGACAGAAGAATTCAAGCAGTAATCATTGCTTTTTCTTTCGGTGCATTCCTTGAAGGTGCAGCAGGTTTTGGAACTCCCGTTGCAATCTCTGCAGCAATGCTCGCAGGACTTGGATTTAATCCAATCTATGCCTGTGGAATATGCTTAATTGCAAATACCGCACCCGTTGCCTTCGGTGCAATCGGTATTCCCATTGTTGTTGGTGCAGGAGTTTCAGGCGTAGATATGATGGCATTAAGTAAAATGGTCGGTAGACAGCTTCCTTTCTTCAGCGTTCTTGTTCCATTCTATATGGTCGTTGTAATGGCTGGATGGAAAAAGGCAGTAGAGATATGGCCTGTTCTTCTTGTAAGCGGAGGTTCTTTTGCGTTAACCCAGTATGTAGTTTCAAACTACATAGGACCATATCTACCAGATATACTTTCTGCAATCATATCAATTATTGCAACTGTTATATTTGTTAAGATTTGGCATCCAAAGGAGTCCTGGACATTCTCTCATGAGACCTGTGCAGAAGGGAAAGCTTGTCTTCAGTATTCCTTCGGTCAGGTCTTCCGCGCCTGGGCACCTTTCATACTTCTTTCGATATTTGTTGCTGCATGGGGTATAAAGCCAGTTAAAGCCTATCTTGACCAGATTGCAACTTTAAAATTCCCAATCACCGGTCTTGACAAAGCTGTAATTGACCATTTAGACAAACCTAAAGCTGCAGTCTATGCTTTTAATATTCTTTCAGCAGCGGGAACAGCAATTCTCTTTGCAGGAATTCTCTCAATTCCTGTTATGGGAGCATCTCTCAGCACAGCCCTGAAAGTTGCAGGAAGAACTCTTAATCAGCTTAAGTGGCCTATTGTGACAATAGGAACAATCCTCGGCTTTGCCTACTTATACAACTTTTCAGGAATGGCTATAACGCTCGGCTATGCCTTTGCATCAACAGGTGCAGTTTTCCCGCTCTTTGCAGCCTTCCTTGGTTGGCTTGGAGTTTTCATGACCGGTTCAGATACCTCATCCAATGCACTATTTGGAAAACTTCAGGAAGTTACAGCCCGTCAGCTTGGAATTGACCCGGTGCTTACCGTTGCAACCAACTCCTCTGGTGGAGTTTTTGGAAAAATGATATCTCCTCAGTCAATTGCCGTTGCTACAGCAGCAACGGGTTACGTAGGACATGAAGGAGACATTTTCAGATTCACCCTCAAGCACTCTATCATACTTACACTTATTATGGGAGTTCTTGCAATGCTTCAGGCTTATGTATTTACATGGATGATTCCTCAGTGGGAACAGGCAGTGCAGGCAGCTGTGCAAGCAGCAAAACCAGCCCAAGCCGCTCCCTCAAGTGATGGACTAACATACCTTGTAGCAACTTTTGCCGTTTCAATTTTCATAGTTATACTTTCAAGAGTAATCGGCAAGGGAGTATTAAAATGATAGATAGTGCTTTTATTGAGAGATGTAAAAGCATTTTCGGTGCAGAAAATGTTCTTACAGACAAGGCAGAACTCATTGCATACAGTTATGATGCTACCCCTGGGATTCCCCGTGAGATTCCCGGGGTAGTTGTTTTTCCTGAAAATACCAAGCAAATTCAGGAACTTATCTTTCTTGCAAGGCAGACAAAAACTCCAATCTATCCAAGAGGTGCAGGAACCTGTCTAAGTGGTGGACCAGTACCTTTAAGTAAAGGAGTGGTTGTCTCTTTTCAGAAGATGAACAAGATTATTGAGATAGACCCAGACAACCTTACAGCCACTGTTCAGCCTGGTGTAGTTGTTGCTGACCTCAATGCAGCTGTTTCCAAGTATGGACTGCTCTATCCTCCAGACCCTGGCTCAATGGCAACATCAACAATAGGAGGAAACGTGGCAGAGAATGCCGGAGGACTTCGTGGCTTAAAATATGGAGTTACCAAGCATTACATCATGGGAATGGAAGTAGTGATGCCCACTGGAGAAATTTTCCGTTTTGGTGGAAAATGTGTTAAAAATGTCACTGCCTATGACTTTACCCATCTGTTCGTTGGCTCAGAGGGAACACTTGGAATTATTACTGAAATAATCTGCAAACTTATACCAGCACCAAAGTATCGTAAATCCATGCTTGCCATATTTGACAAGCTTGAGGATGCAGGAAAAACTGTGACAGACATAGTTAGGGCACACGTTATTCCTGCTACCCTTGAAATCATGGACAAAGTTACAATCCAGACCGTTGAAAACTTCGCTAAAGTTGGACTTCCCACTCAGGCAGAGGCACTATTGCTCATAGAAGTTGACGGCATGGGTAAGGACTCCGTTGAATGGGAAGCAGAAAAATGCGTTGAAATCATCAAGCAGAATAATGGTAAATACAAAATTGCTGAGACCGATGCAGAAAGAGACTCCCTATGGGCTGCCCGTAGAGCAGCACTTCCAGCACTTGCCCAGGTAAAGCCTGCAACAATTCTTGAAGATGCAACAGTGCCAAGAACAAAACTTGTAGATATGCTTGTGGCAGTTCAAAATATTTCAAAAAAATACGGTCTCATGATTGGAACCTTCGGACACGCAGGAGATGGAAATCTTCATCCAACACTCCTCATTGACCCAATGAACAAAGAGGAGATGGAGAAAGTTCATAAAGCTGTTGATGAGATTTTTGAGGTAGCACTCTCCTTAGGTGGCACTCTCTCTGGTGAACATGGCATTGGTGTGGCAAAGCTTAAGTATCTGAAAAATGAGATAGGTCGCTCTGGCATTGAAACAATGAGAAGAATTAAACAATCCCTTGACCCTGACAATATCCTAAACCCCGGGAAACTTGTTCCAATGGAGGACTAAGGTGACCGTAGCGGCTAAAACAATATTTGATGATGTGGAACTTCTAAAGAAAGAGCTTGTAAGATGCATGAAATGTGGAAACTGCATGTCCG
Organism: Thermodesulfovibrio sp. TK500a; assembly: GCF_055381765.1. NCBI lineage: Bacteria > Pseudomonadati > Nitrospirota > Thermodesulfovibrionia > Thermodesulfovibrionales > Thermodesulfovibrionaceae > Thermodesulfovibrio > Thermodesulfovibrio sp. TK500a. Next base: position 1,720,366 of record NZ_AP041606.1, on the reverse strand, counting down.
TATGCCCAATCTACAGTGTTGAGAAAAAGGAGTCCTCTGTTGCCCGTGGAAAGATTGCCCTTGGAGAAGCGGTGCTAAGTGATGACATAAAAATTGATGATGAAACCCTTGTAAAATTGATATTTAACTGCCTTGTCTGCAAATCCTGTATGCTTGCCTGTCCCTCTGGTGTTCGCTTTGACAGGATTATTCTTGGGCTCAGGGCAGCAATTGCTAAGAAAAAGGGAATTCATTTCATAAAAAAAGCACTATTTGGACTTCTAAAGAAACCTGAACTTTTTGACAAGGGAATGAAAGCCTTTGCAGCCATGCAGGGACTTTTTCTTAGTCCAGAGGAACAGGGAAAGCGTGCACCGAGAGGATTCCTAAAGGGAGTAAGCCCGAGGTTTGACGAAAAATTCATTATACCGGAGCTCACCAAGGAAAGTTTCCGAGATAGAGTAAAGGAAAAAGAGGAAGTCCCTCAAGCACAGGCTAAAGCTTTGTTTTTCACTGGCTGTTCTGTAAACTATCTCTACCCTGAGGTTGGTGATGACTTAATCTATGTTCTAAAGAGAAATAAAGTCTCTGTAGTCACTCCAAAGAAGCAGAACTGCTGTGGAATGCCTGTAATGGTACATGGTGATATTGAAACAGCAAGAGAGCTTGCTCAGAAGAACTTAGAAGTATTTGAAAAAACAGGTGCAGACTATATTATTACAGTATGTGGCTCCTGCGGAAGTGCCTTAAAGCATGAGTATCCTATAATCCTTGAAGGAACAGACTACGAAGAAAAGGCAAAAAAGTGGGTAGAGAGAGTTCATGACATATCAACTTTTCTTTTAAAAGTAATAAGGTTTGAATCACCTAAGGGAAATCTTAATCTTAAAGTTACATACCATGACTCATGCCATCTTAAGAAGTCAATGAAAGTCTTTAATGAGCCAAGACAGATTCTTAAGACCATTCCCGGACTTACCTTGATAGATATGAAAAAACCTGATGCCTGCTGTGGAAGTGGTGGAAGTTTTCACCTTACCCATGCAGACACAGCCCTTAAGATAGTTAAATCAAAAACTGAGGACATAAAGGGAACCGAAGCTGAGATTGTTTGTACTGGATGTCCAGCCTGTATGATGGAGCTCTTTGAGGGTATAAAGAGATTTGGAGGAAATTGTAATGTAACCCATACAGTTAGTCTTCTTGCTGAGTCTTATAGGTCTGAGCAAAAATCTTAGGAGGAACTTAATGTTTGAACTCTTTAAACAAAAGGCAGAGGCAATAAGTGGAGAAGTTCATTCTTTCAAAAGTAAAGCAGAGGCACTTGATTTTATAAAGAATTTCATTAGGGAGAACACTTCAAATCAAAGCTCCAAATCAGTAGTTTGGTGTGACTCTCCCTTTCTTGAGGGTGTTGATAAGGACTCACTCATAGAGGAACTTCCCCAGATTGAGTTTAACATAGACCTTAACTCGGCATCCTCAGCTAAAGTAGGAATAAATCAGGTGGACTACGGTGTAGCTGAAACTGGAAGCCTCATAGAGATTTCTGAAGATGTTAAGAGAAGACTTTGCTCTACTTTGCCTGAGATTCACATAGCCATTCTGCCCATGAGCAGAATTGAGCCTGACCTTGAGAGTGTAATGAGAAAGATTGATATAAATAAAATTCCCTATCTTACTGTAATTAGCGGTCCCAGTAGAACCGCTGACATAGAGAGAGTCCTCACAATAGGAGTTCACGGACCGGAAAGATTAATCATTGTTTGCATAGATAACTTTTAAGGAGGAAACTTAATGATAAAGGAAGAGATAAAGAAAGCTCTTCAAAATGCTAATCTTGGAGGAGCTCTTACCCGTTTCTCTGAAGCATACGCAGTAAGTAGAGCCCGTGCTTATGAGGGGCTTAATTTTGAAGAGTTAAGAGAGAAGATAGCCAGAGCTAAGGCATATGTGGCAGAAAATCTTGAGGAGATTGTTCAAACCTTTATCCGCTCTGCCGAGAAAAATGGAGCCAAAGTTTTCTATACAAAATCTCCTGAAGAGGTAAGAAAATACATAATAGAGCTTGCAAAAAAACACAATGTGAAAAGTATCGTCAAATCCAAATCAATGGCTACTGAAGAGATTCATCTTAATAAATACCTCAAAGATGAAGGAATAGAGGTCAACGAAACAGACTTAGGAGAATGGATTATCCAGCTTGCAGGACAAAGACCCTCTCACATGGTGCTTCCAGCCATACATCTTACAAGATATGATGTCTCAGAGGTATTTACCAAAAAAGTTGAGCCCATTGAGCCAGACATAGCCCGAATGGTCAAGTTTGCCCGTAAACACTTAAGGAGAAAATTCCTTGCTGCAGACATGGGAATCTCTGGTGCCAACATTGCCATCGCTGAGACAGGAACAATTGTTCTTTTCACAAATGAGGGTAATGCCCGTCTTACAATGACACTGCCTAAAATTCACGTGGCAGTAGTGGGAGTAGAAAAATTAGTTGCCCGCTTTGAAGATATCTTCCCAATAATCAGGGCTTTACCAAGAAGTGCCACAGCTCAGCTCATTACAAGCTATATATCCTTTGTTTCAAAACCTTATACCCACATAGATGGCTCTCAAAAGGATTTTCATATTGTGCTTCTTGACAATAATCGCTCTTCAATTGCTAAAGACCCTGTGTTCAAGCAGACTCTTCAGTGCATCCGCTGTGCTTCCTGTCTGAATGTATGCCCAGTTTTTAGGCACATTGGAGGACATGTTTTTGGCAAAGTTTATACTGGTGGAATTGGAACAATTCTTACAGCATGGACAGAGGGACTTAAAGCTTCAAAGGACATACAGGGACTTTGCATTCAATGTGGAAACTGTGTAAGAGTCTGCCCTGGAAAAATAGACATTCCCGAACTGATACTTGAGATTAGAAAAAGACTTGCAAAGGAAGAGGGATTAAGCTTTAAAACAAAGGCAATTTATTCGGTAGTAAACAATAGAAAACTTTTCCACTCAATACTCAGAGCAGCTTCAAAGATACAAAAACCCTTTGAAAAAGGAGGTTTCATAAGGCATCTACCCTTTTTCCTCTCTGAACTGACTGCTGAGAGAAGTCTTCCTGCAATTGCCGACATTCCCTTTAGAGACAGGTTTAAGAAAATTAGGCAACCCAAGTCTCAGAAAAAGGCTATTTTCTTTGCCGGTTGTCTCATAGACTTTGCCTATCCTGAGATTGGAGAGGCACTGGTAAAGCTTCTTAATGCTGCAGGCATAGAAGTTCTTTTCCCAGAGGAGCAGACTTGCTGTGGAGCACCAGCAAGATACTCAGGAGTAATGGATGTGGCAGCCAATAACTCAAGGCAGAACGTAGAGGCATTAATATCTATTGATGCAGACTACATTGTCTCAGCCTGTCCTACCTGCACAGTAGCATTGAAAACACAGTTTATAAAAGACCTAAAGGAACAGAATTATGGCGAGGAAATCATAAGAAAAGCTCAAAAGTTAAGTGAAAAGGTAAAGGATGCCTCAGAGTTAATAAATTCTCTCATAAAAGAAGGCAATATTAAATTTAAAGATGGTAAAGAACAAGTATTTACCTATCATGACCCATGCCATTTAGTGAGAACTCTAAACATTCAAAAAGAGCCACGGGAAAGCCTCTTAGCTTCAGGAATGAAAATTACTGAGATGTTTGAGTCCGATACTTGCTGCGGTATGGGAGGTTCATACTCCCTTAAATTCCCTGAGATATCAGGAACAATTCTCAAGAGAAAACTTGAAAACATAAAGAAAACTCAGGTATCCCTTGTTTGCACAGACTGTCCGGGCTGTGTAATGCAGATAAGGGGAGGAGTTGACAGAGAGGGACTAAACATTGAAGTGAAGCATTCAATTGAAGTTCTTGCTGAGAGGATGGACTAAAATTGAATAAAACTCAAATGTTCAAGCACTATAATCATTTAGATGCTTTCTATATTTCTATAATTCCAGGATTTTTTTACTTGTCATTCCGAGGAGCGTAAGCGACGAGGGAATCTCATACTTTACCGATACCCCTCGCTATCGGTCGGGGTGAAAAAAACATTCAAGGTAAAAAAGTTGCTTAAGAATGATAAAACAAATTAACAGGAGGCAACTATGATTAAAGATTTCAAAATCAAAAGAATCCTTCAGGGAAGACTTTTTAAAGGAGATGAAATAGTCGCAAGCATTACAAAGATAGCGAGGGATAAGGGAATAACTGCCGGTGTAGTAAACGGAATAGGTGCTGTAGAGAGGGCAAAAATTGGCTACTATGACCAGAGAAACCGTAAATATATGTCTCAAGAATTTTCTGAGCCTATGGAGATATTGTCTCTAAAAGGAAACATCTCCATCAAAGATAATGAACCCTTTCCCCACATCCATGTTGTTCTATCAAGAGAGGACTATTCATCTATCGGTGGACATCTTTTTGAAGCCCAAGTTTTTGCCTTTGAATTTGAGATAATTGAGTTTGAAGGCACTGCCTATGAGAGAGGATTTGATGAGGATACAGGACTGTTTCTTTGGAAAGGCTAAGCTAACATCTCCTCAAGAGTTACTTTGACACATTCGGCAAGAGAGTTGAGATTGTAGCCACCCTCAAGAACAAATATCTTTGGAGCCCATGAGGAGTTGAGAATGCTTCTTACGATACTTCTTACTCCCTCTGTGGTGACATTTATGTAGCTCATCGGGTCATCCTGATGCATGTCATATCCGGCAGAGACAAGAATTAGGTCTGGTTTAACTTCCCTTATCTTCTGTGGAACAATATCTTGAAAAATCGTCAGATACTCCCTTGTTCCTGAACCTGCCCTTAAAGGCACATTGTAAGTGCAACCCTCACCCTTTCCTCTTCCACTTTCAAGCTCTCTACCTGTGCCTGGATAAAAGGGAAACTGATGGGAGCTAAAATAAAAAACTGAACAGTCATCCTCAAAGATGTGTTGAGTGCCATTTCCATGATGAACGTCAAAATCTATAATAAAAATCTTTCTATACCCCTTTGTTTTTGCATAGGCTGCTCCAACAGATACGTTATTGAAGATACAAAATCCCATTGCTGTGTCAATCTCAGCATGATGTCCAGGCGGTCTTACTGCACAGAATACCCGGTCAAACTCCTTGCTGTAAACTCCATCGACAGCATCAAGGACTGCACCAACTGCATGGAGAGCAGCCTCATAACTGTATTCGCTTATATATGTGTCTGGGTCTATGTAGCCAGGAGGAGAGTTTTTTACTCTCTCTATGTAATGAGGCTCATGGACTAAGGCAATCTCTTCTTCTGTAGCTCTCCTGGGCTTAATATGAATAAGCCTTTCCCAGATAGTTTCCTTTTTTAGTCTATTTACTATTGATATTAGCCTTTCTTTTGATTCAGGGTGACCTTCTGGAGTTTCATGTTTTAAAAAAATATCATCATAGGCAAAAGCAACCTTCCTATCCATAGAAAATGATATCGCATCAGCCACTTAAAAAGTCAAGTTTTTCCTAATATCTGAGAAGTCCGAGGAGGAATGCACTCATTTTTATTACTTACTTATTCCAAAAAGCCTCCTTTCCCGCATTGAGTATAGCTTTGGTTTACTTTCGAAAAGTTTGAATATAAGAATACTCTGTCCAGAGTCTTTAACAGCTTTGCCTGTTTTTATATCCACATAAGTTCTATTAAAATTTAAAGTAACCTGAATGAACTTGCCTGTCGAGTCAATAGTTATATTGTTAATGCTATATCTTAATTCAATGTTGTTGAAATTACTGAAATCTTTTCTTACGCTCCATTCAAGGTCTGTTCTCTCACCTGTGTAATCCTCTGCCACATATTTCATAAAGCTTGCCACATTTCTGCTTTTGTATGCTTCTATCATGCTGTCCAGCGTCTGTTTTACCTCTCGCTGAATCTGAAACACAGACTTCTCAAGATTATCGGCCTGCTCAACCTTCTTTGGTTTTTCAGCCATTGAGAAAGAGAAACTCGGCAAAAAAATTAAAAACAATGCAACGAAAAGAACACTCCTTCTGATTAGCATATAAGCCTCCTACGAGTATTGAACTGTTTAAAAATTTCTAATATAACTTACTTACAAAAATCCTCTTAACCTCTTGTGCCAATAACACAGTTAGTGCACTTAGGCTTATTCCTCTGGTCAACTTTGTCAATAGCCTTATCGATGGTATCTTTCACTTTGTCTGTCAATGTCTTATCATCTTTTTTCTCGCCAGAAGAGGATTTATTTGAATTAGATGTGGCAGTCGAGTTGGAGACATTCACATCATAGCTCGAACTTTCAGCATAGAGATTAACCATAGACTTCTTATCATTATCAGACTTTGGCTTTTCTGTCTTTTTACATACAGGTCTACAAGTATCGCAAGGACAATAACAGTTTGGTGGATTACCCCATGCTTCAAGAGTGGCTTTACAGTCTGTTACAGGCTTTGGTGTGGGAATCTGTTCTGCATAGGATAGAGCGGTTAAAGATAAAACGATGAAACTAATGATAAGAAAGTTTTTCATTTTTACACCTCCTTTTATTGTTTTTCAATTTTTGGCTTTGGTGTTGGAATATACTGATTGCCCCAACCTGTATTAGAATCTCTTGGTCCGTCAAAGCCTCTTCCCGCACTGCTTCTTGCATCTTCTGCAGGACTGTTTAAGTTTTTATAATCAATTCCTCCTTGCGACTGCTGCTCTGCTCTGTGACTGCTACCTGAAATACCCTGTGCACTGTCATAGGGTTTGTCATAGGCGTAGGATACTCCATAAAAAAAGCACACTGATAATAGTAGGAGAATCAAAGACTTCTTCATAATATTTCCTCCTCTTATTTTTTTATTCATCAACGTATACATAATAATGTGTTGGTTTCGGCTTTCTTGTATCAACTCTAAAAATACATCTATTGCTTAAATAGACTATGTCATATTCAGTGTAGATGGCATAAAGCGTTATCATTCTCTCGGTTAAATCTGTGCTTTTCAGATTGTCTGATACTTTTATCACTTCATATATGCTACGATCATCCTTTCTTATTACATCGCCCATCTTCAGTGGTTTGTTAATTTTTATTCTAATGCTTGATGGTGGATAGAGAGGTCCAAATCCACCAATCTGCAATGATTTTATTTCATAGATATCAATAGGAAATACTGTTCGCACTCTGTAACCTTCTGGTTTCATTGAGGAAAAATCTTTTCTCCATTTTTCAAACTGGTTCTTTATTTCGTCTGTTAATACTACACATGAGTCTTTGCTGATTTTCTGCCAGCTTTTATCTATTGCAGTAAGAGTGGCGTCAATTAAGTCCTTTTTAAAATTCTGTCTATCTTTAACTATTTTTGATATGTCTAAATTCAAGTCATCTTTGAATCTATACTCGCCTCTGTAGCGAAGCATTTGGATATATAGTTTTTTGTCTTTGAGGAAAAAGTTGTCTAATTTTTCATAAATTAAACTTAATTCAGAAATAGTTATCTCTGCATGATTGCTAAGCATTGGCATATTGTATTCAGGAAAGGGTTTTGAAATCTCTCTCATCTCTCTCCTTGTTCCCTCAAAAAACTCAGGCATTATCATGACTATCTCAACCCTTCCCTCTCCTCCTATAGTGTTTGATGTTTTAAGTGGATAATAGAGCTTATCAGTCTTAAATCTGTAAATTAATGGTTCAACTCTCTGGAAAAGATTTTCAACTTTCACATAGTCAAAAACAAAGTATTGGATACCTCTCTGAATATAGTCATTAGCAACTTCTGAAATGTTCTTTAAGGTTTTAGACTCTACTCTAATTTTTTTATTTTTGAGAAAATTCAAAACCCATTCATTAAATCCCTCAACACTGTTAATCTTTATCACGGTTACATCGTGAGGTCCAATCTTTTTGCTTTCCCTTACCTCAACTGGTTCTGATAGAGGAGAACCTTTGAAATATAATTCCTCAAAACTCAATCTCTTTTTATTTATTATTTTATTCATTTCTTTGAAAGGGTCTCCTTTGGCAAGCTCAACTTCTGGTTCAGAGGGAAATGGAATAAACTCAAGTGCCTCTGTTGCCATATTTGCCTGAAGCTCTGTCTCAAGAATCAGAACTTCCTCTTTAAAGTTATGGAATATTATAGCCTTCTGGGCAGACTGGGTAAATCTGGCATCACTGTCCCACCAGAAAAGTCCCCTGTCGGCTGAAGAATCCGTAGAAATTAGCACAAAAATAAGAGCTATTATCAGTAAAAAAGTTTTTTTCAAGTTATAACACCTTATCATTTAAATATCTTCTTAAATGCATCTTTCAGTTCATTGATTGCCTTTTCAAAAACATTATCACCAGTGTTTTCAGAGCCTTGCTGTGTCTGTGTATTTTGTTGTTGTTTCATCTCCTCTGCTTTTTTCAGGTTTTCATTGTTGAATTTTGCTTCAATGGGTTTGTTTTTCTGCTCTCTTTCTTCCATTTTCTTTACTGTTTCTTCTGCTTCTTTTAATTCAGCTGGTGTAGGTGCCCATATCATAGTTCCATCAATTACCATATAAGAAGGCTGATATTTTTTATCGCTTTCTGACATTTTCTCACGAAACTCTCTTTGGGTCTTAACATCGCCAAGTTTTTCTATGCTTTTCTCTGCCCATTTAACCGCCTTTTGTTGCCTTGGTGTTAGTTTTGGAAAAACTTTATCGCTTGCAAGATGGTCTATCCATTTACTGCCAAGATATGTGGTTAAATCATAAAATAAACCTTCATAGTCTGCTTTACCAAATTTACAGAGTATTCCAGTTACATTTAAAAACTCATCTATTATTTCACCGTAAGCAGGAGTTTTTTTAAGAATTTCAAGCATCAAAAACTGGTCAGCATTCTGTGCCTCAAAAGCACAAACGAGGCTCACCATATAGTGTTCAGGCATTTCTTTTGATACAACTGCAAGAGCATCTGATTGAACTAATGTTTCATCAATTCCTCCAAGGTCTCTGCCTTCTTCATCTGTTAAAACCAACTCGCCTACTATTCTGTAGTTGTGAATTCCGTCACTCATCATTTTTACTGCAGGATAGGCATACTTGGTTATGTTGTAGACTGTCTCTTCTCCTGAATCATAAGACAACACTGTAAGAACATTGTTTCCACCTGAAGATGCCATTACAGGTGTTATTTTTGTTATTCCGTTAAATACTTTGTCTGCTGGAAGGTTTGCAGGCTTATTTACCCATTGAGGCTTAAGCCTTATACCGACTGTCTGCCCATTCCATACTTTCCGTGAAGCACTGCTAAAGTAAAGCCCAAGATTTAACTTAGGAAAATGCTTACTTACCAAAGAAAGAGTAAAGGGGTGTCTGTCTCCGTATGCACCCTGCACTGCTTTAATCTTATCAAAGGCAAGACCTAAACCAACATTGACTGTTGCAATGTCTCTTTCCTCACCTGTGCTTACTTTTATTTCATACTTCTTTGGTTGTGTAACTTTACCACCATTGTAATAAAATAATGCCTCTGCAATGCCTTTGTTGTCTGATTTAGTTTCTATGGTAACACCTTTTTTATTTCCTATAACTAAATAAGCATCTTTAGGACTTTTAACTATATGAAATGTTACAGGTGTATTTGGCTTTGTCTCTGCTATTATTTTTGCAGGTAACTTGTTTGTTGCAGGCAGGTAGGCATTGCTCCACAGGTCATCTCCTGCAGCAGAAGGCATTGCGATTACTCTGACAGGTATTTCTTCCTTTTTTGGTTGTTCTTTGATTGCTTCCTTTGATTTTTCTACAGGTTGTTCAACAGAAAGACTTTTACCCATTAATTTAGCAACTGCTGATTCACCAAGTTTTTTTAGTGTATCAATATCATATGCAGTAACTTCTATAAAAACATTAGCATAACTCCAAAGACCTACATAAATATTGTAAAACTTTTGTCCACCAGCCATAGCACATTGTTTATATATGTAATAGTTTGACTTAAAAGGAATGGTAGATATTTTATCTGGACTTGCATAAAAATCACACTTATTGTGTTCCTCTGGCAGATTAGATTCTACAAACAAATGAGGACAGTTACCACCTGAGCAAACATTCCTTATTTTTTTGCCAATAATCTCCAAATACGCATAGGTATTAGGATGAACTTTTTTCCCGCCAAAGTACTTCTGAGCATTTTCCCATGAGACAACATAATAATCAAGTGTTACTAATTTCCCCTTTATTGGCCATTCAAAGTGTAATTTTTTACCGTGTTCTCTTTCATCAGTTTTTCGTGACAAACCTCCTTTAGTTGTAGCCTTTAACTCTGTTATGGTGCCTCCATAAAATTTAAAGGACACAGGCTTAAAATTAAGAAGTTCTTTCGGTACCATATCAGAAACAAGAGGAGGATTGTATTCATCAAGAGATTTTTCAAAGTAAGGAGTTTGAGCCTGAGCAACAAGTGTCTGTGAAATTAAAATTAAAAGAATTGAAAGAAAATAAAAATACTCTCGCATTTCCTCTCCTTTCTAAAACCAAATTTTATATTCAAACTCATAGCCGTTCTGCTGGGCTATTTGTTTTATTTTCTCCCTAATCACTTTAAAATCAAATTTATAACTGTATTTCTGCCCAAATAGGTTTGACTGTTCCTCGATAGTTCCTTCTGTTGGAGCACCAAATCCCTGTTTGGTTTTGTATGTTTTAAATGTAAAACCTGAACTCATCTCATCATCTCCTGCAGATGAAGATAGCCCAAAACCTGTCTCCTTTAGCATTTCGGAAAAAATAATCTTTCTATAGATATCATCAATTTTGAATTTGATTATATACATGAGTTTCTTTCTTGAAAGAAAGGATTTTCTCTCTGCTATAACTGTCTCAAATTTATAAGTATCCTTCTTTTCTTCCAGACTGCCATTATAATTCTGCAGTAGTTTTTTTATCTCATCAATAAGCATTTTTCCTCCTTCGGCTCTTTGATTTTTTATAAATTAAAACCCACCCCTTCATTTCTGGTCAGGGGCGGGATGATGCTTCATACTTAATTTATTTTACTGTTTTCTGAACTCATACCAACCTGTCTGAGGAGTGTATTTTAAAAAGTTGCCGTTCAAAACTTTGACAATCGCATAGTCCTTTCCAAGAATTATGTTTTTATCGAGCATTGCTGTAGAGTCATCAACGGTCACTCTCTCATAAACAATCCATCTGTGTTTTGAAAAGTCATAAACTGCAATTGTGCCTATGCCTGCAGCAAGAGCAAGATTGTCATTAATCTGATTTACGAAACCTTCAACTTTTGAACGGGTTATGGTTGTCATTTTCAGGAATTGCCATTTCTTAAGAGTAGTATCATAAACTGAAGCACCTTTAAAACCATACTTAAGCGTCATGGTCTTGCTTGAAATCGGTGCAAAAGCAGGTGTGCCTACATCCGAAGGGTCCTGGGCGTAGAGATTAATAGAGCAAATCAATGTAAATACTACAATCGATGTTAAAGCCAAAATTTTTGTTTTCATTTTTTTCTCCTTTTCTTTCCTTTTTAAAAGCAGGAGGAGACCCTTCAGAATGACAGGAGAGGGGGTGTCACTCTTGTTGAAGAAAGTCTCCTCCATTTTCATCCTTATTTCTTTAATCCTTTTGGGTCACATGATATAAGTTGAGGAAATTTCGGGTCTCTGACACAATTCTGCTGTTGATTCTGTGTCTGATTTTGCACTTGAGCGTTTTGTTTGTTCTGGTTTTGTGTTTGTTGAAACGCAGGTTTTCCTCCCATGTCCTGCTCCATAAGTTTATATTTAATGCTATCGTCTTTTTTAACTGGTTGTTCTTCGGTGCGAGGTTTTGAAACAAAGATAGCATTGTTAGGGTCTGGAATGGTTTTAGTTTTAGTTACACTCATAGATTTAAGATTCTGCTGAGACCATTCTTTTACTTTCTGCATGTCGTCTTTTTCTTTCTGAGGAATTGGTGGTTTCATCTGTGCTTGCATATCTGGTGAAGTCTTATTAGGGTCTATTTTCTCACCATGTGCTTTACCCTGAATAAAATCTTTTAAATTGGGATTAATTTTTACATCATTATTGCCTGGTTTTTTTATCTGCGAAGGATAATTAGGGTTAGAAGAAGAATTCGGTTGTGCATAGGAAGCAGAAAATAGCAAGCACACGATACCAAAGGCTAAAACTACTGACATGATTTGCCTTTTCATTGCTTTTTCCTCCTTTTTTTTATTAATAACAGTATAAATTTAATTCAATAATCTGACTTTCTCGCGGAGTTGGGCCAGCACTTTCAACTGCCACAAAGTCTATACGAACTGGTTTGGGCTTAAGTTGCATAAGGTCTATGTTAGGAATTTCCCCTTTATCGTATGTTCCTGCATAAGTCCTAAATCTGTTTACAATTTCTGTTCCTGTTGGTAATCCCTCTTTGCCCAATGAAGTAAATCCAAGCCAAAATACACTATCCGGACCAAAAGGATGGAGAGAAAACTTGTGATGGGCAACACCCTTCTCATCTGTGTAACCTACAATTATTGCCAGAGGAGCAACGAGATTCGGTGCTGCAAAGTCTTTCTCTTTGAGAATTCCCCAAGCAGCATAGACAGTTAGTTTCTTACAATGAGACACAGGTATACTTACATTTTTCATTATCCCTATTCTGTATTTATTGTTTCCTTTAAAAGATACGCCCAGATAATCAAGCGTTATGTCTCCTTTACTTTCAGACTTAACAGCTTTACCGTAAGGTCCCCACTCGTAAACATACCAACCTTCCTCAAAGTCAAAGAAAGGTTTTTGAGGGTATCCACGAAGTGTTACAAGTTTTGACTTAGGTAAAAGAACAGTCATCGCGAGTGAATATGTGGAAATACCAAAAACAATCGCCAAAACTAAACCAATTGAAATTAACTTTCTACTTTTCATTTTTCTTTCTCCTTTCTTTGATTTTCCCATATTAGACTCAATCTTTCCATCTTGCCGCACCCTTTGAACAAACCTGAGCTTTTGTCCTCCCAAAAATCTTGCAATTTTAATTCGTTCGAATTGTAATCACCCTTTAAAAAACTCACTCCGTCAGGGACAACATTTAATTCTGCTCTCTTTTCTTCAATCATGCTTACACTTAAATAATAAGTTATCATAGACATAACAGGCTTGTTGTCAAAGGTCGTTCCTTCAGGTGGAAATGGCATAATGCCTCTATCTTTCGGAGATGAAGCATAATAGATAGGGCCGTTAGGTGAACATTGGGTAACACATACTTTATCATTACACATCTGTTTAGAAGTCATTAAATCCCTTGTAACATTTATCACTCCGATTGTACCTTCTGCAGTAAAGGTCATTTCGCTTATTTGACTACCCTTTACTTTTATCTGCCTCTTCGTTAAACCGGGTTTGTTTTGAAAATCTATGGCAGTAATGAAAAAATCGCAATCATAAGCATTGGTTGAAAATCTGACCTTTACAGTTCCCTTAGAAGGCAACTTGAACTGGAAATTATCAGTATAATCCCCATAATGCATATAGCCAACAATTGTCTCATTGAGAGGAAAATTTCTGTTCAATTCAGGCTTGACTTTAAAAAGTTCTTCATCTTCAAATATATATCTACCTGGTTTGTTTGGATTTAACTCTTTAGGAAGAAATACTGGCTGAACTTGCTGAGTTTGAGAGGAAGAAGAACCTTCTAAGGTTACACTAAAACCATAGCTTACTGGAAGTCCAATCGAATGTCCCTGATATGTAAAAGGCACGTTTTTTGTTGAGCCATCACCAAAAGGAGTAAGTCTGTAGTCTCCCTTTTCATAGCATTTCCTCGCAGACCATTGCTTGGGAATGTGTAGTTCTGCCACTTTCACGGGAAAACTAATTATTATGTAGCCTTCTTTAGAGGATGCGTTAAATGTGTAATCAATTGTTTTATCAACCCTGTTGTCAAAATTTTTCTGAGAAGCTCCGAAGCCAACTATCTGAACTAACATCACACATGTAGAAGGAACATCGTAAAACTTCACTCTCACCTTTCCTGTTGAAGGAAGTAACACTTTGTAGTGGTCAAGGCCATCCTCATGATGCATAATTCCAAGAACTTTTTTATTGAGAGGTATCAATTGAGCTTTGAGTATCTCGTTATTAGGCTCTTGCTCAAGAACTTCGTAAGCATAGGAATAAAACGATAAAGTTAAAAAAGTTAGCACAAGTGAGATTAGAAAAATTAATTTCTTCATTTCCCTTTCTCCTTAATTTTTCCTTTCTTACATGTCAAACTTCCATCATCCTTAACCTTACACAAAACTCTCCACCAATTAGGCCTGCCCTTAAGAGTATCACCTCCTCTACACTCTAAAAGGTCTTGGTTTTTGCCTGCGATTTTTCTACAAATACCTAAATAGTTTCTTTCTTCGTCAACAAGCAATCTCTCAGCTCCATCATCCTCCGTCAATAACAAATAGCCACCGTAATGCCTTATTCTTGGCTCACATCCAAAGTATCCTACGAACTTTGCCTTCTTTCCAGAAAGGAAGTTTCCTTCAATTACCTGAACTATCAAAAATTTATCGTAATCATCTCCGGCAAAATCGGTAAAATCTGGACAGACAGGGCAAACATGCCTATTTCCCTCCCTTACAGGCTCTACAGGGCAGAGTTTTTTAATGAGTTCAAGCTTTAAATCAGCTGCATGAACGCCCTGAGAGACTATAATTACCATGAGAATAGGCATTATCATTTCTTTTAGCTTTGTTTTCATATTCAGAGTATATAAAATCTCTCTTTCACCTTCAAGGTAAAATTACCATTACCTCTTCTTTTCAAAGAACACTATTTTATATACCAAAATCTTCCACTTATTGTTCTGCTAATCTTTGCTTTTTTTGAATTGCTGTCAACTGTCACTTCCTCAACCACCGAAGACTTCTCTTCATGCTTTATATTACGTTTATAAATCCGGCTTGTGATTGTCACATCGTAGGAAATTCGAAAAACATCAGAGCTCATAGGATCAATTTTCAAATTCTGCAAATTAAATCTTACTTCATCAAAGGTCTTGAAAGTTCTTCTGAGATTGTCATGTAAATCGGCAAGGGTTGTCCCGTCTCCAGCAGACCAGCTATCCCCAAGAAAGCTCATCACAAGAGAGTCATTCCTTGACTCATAGGCAGATTTAAATCGAGCGTAAAGTTCATTAATTGTGCTTAATTCTCTCGTAAGCATTGCCAATCTCTCCTGTTCCTGTTGCCTTGCTTGCTCTTCCTGTTTTCTCATTGCCTCTTCCTGTGCTTTTCGCCACCATTCATCACTCTGTTCCCTCTCTTTTTTCATTCTCTCCTCTATTTTGTAGCCAGTCCGTTCGTCAATAAACTTCTTAATTTTGTCATAGACTTTAACATACTGCTCTCCCAAAGGATGTTGAAAATACTGTGAGTGACCTTTTATATCGCCTTCTATAACGTCTCTTATCTTCCAACCTGCTACATGGTTGTTATCTTTAAGAACAGTCAGGGGAATTAGAGTGTCTATATCATTCATAACTCCGTTAAATTCGTTATCTGTGAGCTTCGTAGCAGTTTTATCTAATAAAAGGTTAGCTTGCATTAGTCCGCTTTTATAGATAGGCTGTTCTCGGCTGAAGATGGGAATAAAGTTCTCTTCTGGCGCTTTTTTTATGCCCTCTCCCCGAGCAAGCCTAAGCATCTTTTGATACTGATTAGGGGCATATTGTTTGATAAAACTCATAACAGGATATTTATTCCATCTATCTTCAAGCATTTTTGCATATTCTTCAAAGTCTTTTTCTGTGGCATAATGCCTATATGGATTATCCATTATTGCCATATTGTCCTGTCCCAGAGAAAGTGCAAGCTCGAAATCATTAGGTCCTACCTTAAAAATTTTGTTGGCTATCTGGTCCTTGAAAAATGAATCAACCTGTCTGGCTTTTTCCAAAAGCCATTCTCCATCTTTTTGACGATTTGAGGCATCCGTATCAAGAATTTGAACAAGCGTTTTTAAATCTCTATCTATTTGTGATATCAATCCTGGAACTCCTTTTGCTGTGTCCTCAATAATTATCAATAATTCCTTTAGCTTGGAAATATCCAAAGCTCCCCTTTGGGAAAATCCAACTACGGGTTTAACAAATATCTCGATTTCTTCCATTTCTCTTTGAGAAACCTTTGGAAATTGGGTCCATTTATTCGCTGAATCTCTCCATACGGGAATCCACTTGTTGCAAATCGAAAAAATTCTATCAGGATTTTTAATCCCACTCAGAATAGAATTCCCAAGAGATGCCAGATGTCCATTTAAATGATAAATCTTATCATTAGGGCCGATGACGTTACCGATCTTTGTATGGACATTAGACTGTGCTTCTTTTAAAAACCATTCTAAATTCTCTGAACATTGAGAAGGATTGTCATAGCCAGTTATATTAAAAAAAGCTAAATCAGGGAGTTTACCACTCACTGCATAGAGAGGAAGGCTCTTTATCATCTCTTGAATAATGGCATAATATTGTCCCCACTGGGACTGACGGGTTTTTTTTAAGCCATCATAGACTGAATAAATTTCACTTAAATTGCCTGAGCCTGAGTTAAAGGTCTCATAGGTGACCCACTCCATCGCTTTGAACGCTTCTGTTGCTATGGCAACTGCGCCTCCCAAATTACAATTCTCTCGAGCGAGTATCATCGAAGTTTCTTTTGTCCAGGGTCTACTGGCTATCTCTTTTACTGCCTCTTCTCTTTTAGCAATTGCCTTATCAAGATTAAGTTTCATTTCTGCATAATACTTATCTATTTCTTCTTTATGTTTTTTCCATTCTTCTATTAATTTAGATGCGACATCAAAATCACCAGACTTAAGGAGCGATAAAACCTGAGGCTTCAGTTTTTCAATATCATGCTTCCACGTACTAAATGGCTTGAGTATAGAAGAAAAATATCTTTGATAGTAAGATTGAACATCTGCAAAAGTACAAATAGTGACCTCTATAATCTGGTCACCTTCGCCCCTAATTCTTGAAATAACAGGATATTGCCCAGAACTTATGGAAATTGAAGAAGGGTTTTGAACTAATTGCTCATTATAGGAGGGTAAAGATTTTTCATATTCCTTCTCAAGTTCATACCATTTTTTTAACTGTTCTTGAAGAGAACGAGATAAAGTTTCCTCCCCGATTAAGCGAGCGGCACTGTAAGAGCGAATGAGATTTCCCTTCCATAGGTCTATAATTTCCCTTACCTGTCGGAGTTTTTTAGGATCTGCCAAGTCACTTCTTGCCTTTTCAAGTGCCTGAGGACTTTGAGCTAAAAATTCTCTGTATTTTGGGAGTTCTTTTCTATACTGAGCTTTCTGTTTAAATTCTTTGAATAATTCATCAATATTCCCAGAAAATGCCCTCATTCTTTCAACAAACTTCTGAAACTCTGCCATTTCCTGATGCACTCTTGCTTGTGCCCATGCCACTTTTACCTGTTTGTTCAAATCTTTGATTAATAGCATTATCCAGGTGCGGGCTTTATTTCTTAATTCGGTGGCAAGAGCTTCTATTTCTGCACTTCTTGCGGAATCTGCTCCTGAACCAATCTCTTGCCAGCTTGAAAGCCATTGTCCCCAGCTCTGTTCAGGCCATTCATCACCAAGAACTTTACGGACATAAGTTTTCATAAGGTTTCTGGCTTGGTCATTGGTCATTAAATATTTATTAAAAAAGTAATCTACAGTGTCTGCGCTCTCCGGGATTAGTCTGGGTTGGTCTTGTCCTGGAGTTATGGTTCCCATTAATCTTCTATCATTGTTTAGCATACCGTAAAGAGCTTCAATCTCAAGCTCTGCCTTTGTATCTTGAACAAGTTTATGGGATTCATAAGCAATTTTACAGGCAGACCAAGCAGTCTTCACAACGGGATGGTCAAAATGACTTACTGCTGCATCTATGCTGACAAAAAGTGCTTCGTCATATTTGCCCTCTCCAACTTTAGTTGCAAAATCAGTTATCTGCTGAAGAATTTCAAGAGACTTTTTAATCTTATCCTTAGCCTGTTTAGATACAGCATCTACATCGTCAAGCTGGCCTGTCCAGAGCTTTTCATAGCCTCCTATAGAATTCCACATCCAGTCGTCAAGCTGACCCTTTGCAAACTCACTAAGTCCATTCTGGACATTTTGCTGGTCTGCAATAGCCTGAGCAACATCTAATCCCAGTTTAAGCCCTGCTGGGATGTCATCGGCTTTAGTAAGTGCTGCAGCAGAAACCTCCTGTGGAGCCCTAAGGAGACAAACTAAAATAAAAGCAAAAATTAAGAGAAGATGCTTTATTCTCATTATAGATTCCTTTCTAAAATCTCCTTGACCCATCAGGCTGATATTTATATTTAAAATAACCCTTAAAAATACTACCTCCTATGTCAGTCCAATTATCAATTTGGAGAAGGGCATATTTGCCATTTGCTAATTTAATTGCATAAACATGTCCGATATTAAGATCGACTCGGAAATCTGTAAAGCTATAGCCAGATGCAGGAGCCTCTTTAATGTTGTTAATATTGTTACTACCGAGATCTACAACCGTAACTCCAGTGTTTAAAAACATTAAATTTATCTCCATATAAATATCTGCTGCTCCAGCAGATATTACCTCTCCATTAGCAAAAACAAAGCCTTCTTGCTTACTACTCGTACTTTCAAGTATAAAACTTCCCGACTCTACAGTAAACTCTTCCATTGCTGTCTTTACTGCCTGGTCAAAGGGTTCTTTCGCCACGTTTCCACTGTCATCAACTACTATAGTTGGCTCATTGCTTGGTGACTGTAATACTCCTGTTGCCACATTGGATGCATCACTTAGCCCAAATATCAATGGAAACTTCATGCTGTATACCTTAAGCCCTCCATCTCCAAGCTTAAATACAAACTCTGTTATACCCTTGTCTGACAGCAACTTCCCTGTCCTTGATGATATAAGTGAACGACTAAAATTGATAGAGACTACTATTCCCTTCCCTCCTGATGCTACATTGTTTATGGTAAATCTCAGGTCTATATTGTCAAAGAGACTAAAGTCCTTTCTTATGGCTCTATCAAGATTTACTGCATCTCCTGCAAAATCCTCTGCCACATAGCTCATAAACTTTCCTGCATCCTCTCTCCTGTATGCCTCTGCCATCCCCTCAAGTGCTTCCTTTACCATTGCTGTAATGTTTCTCTCTGATACTGTTATCTCTTTTCTTGTTGCTTCAATGTCATTTGTCTTTCCTCTTGTATCCATTATCTCTATGAATACTACATAGTTTTTGTTTAGCTCTGGACGGAATCTGAATTCAAAAGCTCCGTCCTCAGAGAGTGTTGCATCCTGCCAGGTTTCTTTGTTGTTAAGTGTGACCCTCACGCTTGCTATTGTTCCTGTTTTGACCGTTGCTTTACCTTTAATCACCGCGTTTCCATCAGGCAAATTATCTCTAAAAAGTGTTACTTTCTGTCCGAGTTCTTCATAGGAGATGTTGTTTAAATAGATATACTTAATCGTTATCTCATCCTCTGAAGCTCCAAAAATCCACCACTTCGCCTCTGATTTAGATTGGCTTATTAAAATATGGCATATGATAAATAAGGTCACAATTAAAAGCTTTGATAATCTCAACCTTCTCATCTTTAATCCTCCTTTTATTGCCTTTCTCTTATATCTCAAGATTAATCCCAAAAGTTATGCTTGTCTCTCTAAAGTTGTTTGAGCCAGTAGTAAATCTGTAGTCATTCACATATGCTCTGAGATAGAGCATGCTGTATTTAAGTTTCTCAAGGAATTTTGGCTTGTAGTAAATACTAAAACTTCCAAAGGCCTTCTGAGAGTCATCTCCGGCGTCTTTTTCAAGCTTGTTCATTCCAAATCTTAAATCGGAATTTATATTATATTTAGGTATCTCAAAGCCCAGTCCCAGTGAATACTCATATATAATGTCAGATTTGTCTTCAAGTTCGTTTCGTGAACTCCAGCCACCGAGGTAAAGAGAGGGCTTCAAAATATAATCGCCGAGAGTGTGTCTGCTACTTATAGAGCCATTGTAGGTGAACTCATAGCTTTTGCTTCTTGAAGCACCCTTTGTGTCATAGGAAGTGTAGCCAAGATTTCCATCAAAATCAAATGGACCGAATCGGTCTCTGTAGTTGAGGTTTACAACATGGTCTGTTTTAGAAGTTTTGTTATGGCTTCTATTTAACTTATAAGATAAGTCTGTTGATGCATACTGTCTTCCAAAGAGCTTTTTTATTGTTACACCAAATTCTGGTTTGTAGTAATGAGTTGTTCCATCTGCCTTCTGTCCTTCGAGGTTGTTTCTATACCAAAGGAAGCCCGTATTAAAAATAAGGTCTCTTGTATGTTTATATCTCCATTTGAATTTAAACTTCTCTCTGTCAGCAGTAGCAGAGCCAAGAAGAGTCTCAAAATCTGGCTCTACTCTTTCATACTCAAGGGTCACTCGGCTTGGGTCTTTGTCTCCAATGGCAGTTATCTTAAATGCCATGCCATGATACTCTTTATATGGTTCACCTTCTTGCTCAGATTTTCTCGTTGAATTAAATGCGAGCTCACTTGAGATTGTCGCTCCAGGAAGAGGTCTGTATTCAAAATCAAAGGAATAAAGTGAGTTGTCATAAAGGGTATCTGAGGCTGTCCTTCTTTTGTCATCCTCAGACCTAATATAGTTGAACCCTACCCAGAATTCTTCGCTTACATTATATTTAATTCTGCCTCCATAGGCCTGCCTTTCTAAAACCGCTGTCTTTTTGTCTCGCCAAAGACTATCCCATCTTGGATAGGCTGCACCGTATATTAATGTTACTTCTGGAAGCTTCATTGAAGGGTCTGTGTACTTGTAAGAACCTCCCTTTATGGCACTGCTGAGGGTATACTGAGAAAAGGACTCAAAGGTATCGCCAATGTTTAAAGTATGGATTTTGTTTGTAAACCTCAGCTGAGCATTGGTAAGTGAGTGAGTCTTAGGGTCATTGGCTCTGTCATCAGTAGATTTTACCCCCAGATTAAGATTATAATCAAAGCCTTTGATTTTTCCCATGCCAGTTATTCCCAGAACGTTTAGATAATGAAAACCCTCTGTAAGAGAAGAACTCTGATAGCCAGGCCCAGATACGTTGTTAGAAGTGAAGGAGATTTCGTTTGTTAGATGAAATTCATGTTCGGCCTGGGCATTTTTAAAGAAGAACAGAAGAAGGAGCAAGATTAAAATGCTTGACGTTTTTTTAAGTCTAGGCTTCAACATAATCACCTCCTATAGTTTTTGAGCCTGGTCGAAATATTACATAAATTGGTCTATAAAATTTAACTAAAGCGTTGAAACCCAGACCAATTTTATGAATAACACCATTAATTAAATTTATTATCTGTGAAACTCTGTTTTCTGTAAAGTCGCTTTTTATGTCAACCTGCCGGATTTTCTGTCAACTTTTATGTCAACCATGTTAAAATAGATAAATTCTTTCGGAGTATTTTGTGCAATGCACAATTGGATAAAGGGAGCTTTAGCACTTTCTCTTTACGATTTTTGGCTTCTTTCCTTTCCCATGGGGGGTAATCTCGTATGGAATAGCGAGACCTTTAATATTAACTACTTCCTTATTGCCCATATAATTGCTCTAACAATTATTCCAATAGCTTACAAAACTGATATTCCCGAAAAACTTATTAAGGCAGTAACATTTTTATTAGCCCTCTTTACTATTATTTATCCTTTATCAGAGAGTTATCAGACTTATCTATTGATTTTCATAGGATTTCTAAGTGCAGGAACGGTAATAAAAATTATGTCCACCTTGAACTCATCTCATAAAATTCCTCTTTCTATCGGAACAGGACTTGCAATGGGCAATTTTTTGGTGCTTATTCTTTATTATCTTCCTTTATCCGTCTTTTTCAAATTCCTAATAATAGCTCTGGCTCTGGCTTCAGTAGTTTTTTTCCCTTCTCATTTCTCTTCAGAGACAAATCTAAGAGACCTTAAGAGATACCTTCCATTTATTTACGTGTTCTATCTGATTGGTGGAATATTTTACGGTTTCTTGCTAAGTGAATATACAAAAGTAGCCCATGTACAGGGAATAGAACTATTTTTTTACGTTCTATTCTCTCTAATAGGCATATACATAACTCGGAAGGATAAAGATTCAACACTTGCCATTGGAATTTTGTTGGGAATGCTATCATTCTCTCTCATAAAAATTGAAAATCCTCCCCTTATTAACCTTGGTATGTTTTCAATGCAAGGTGCTCTTGCATTGGTAGACTTTTTTTTAATATTCGCAATCCTTACCTCTGGATGCACAGTCAAAGCCATATGTTATGGCGTAGGTGTGATGTGTATGGCATTACTGAGTGGCAATCTCATAACTACATTTCTATCTAATGCTGTAACATTTCTAATCACTGTAGGCAACATTATACTGACAATATCAACTCTTTTATTCTACTTCTCAGGTAAAAAAATTAGAACAACAGAAAGCATAAAGCCAAAAGAAATGCAGCCTGAAGAAAGTTTTACTCTTGAAGAAAGAGTAATTGAAAAACCCCGCTCTGCCGACGTCTTACTTTCGCATAAAATTGAAGAAATTCTTTCTACTTATCAAAAAAAGTTTTCACCGAAGGAAATGGAAGTTCTCAAACTTCTACTTCAGAGGAAAACTTACAAAGAGATTGCTCAAGAACTTCAAATATCCGAATCATCGGTAAAAACATACGTGAAAAGAATCTCTGACAAATTAAATGTTCACGGAAAAGAAGGGATTTTAAACGTTTTGAGCAAAAAACCTTAGAAATCAAACCGCTGTTGACAGTAAAAAACGTCTTTGCTATAATTTTCACTTAATAACAATCATTCTTTGCAGGGGGAACAATGGGAAAGCTCACAAACTCTATCAAAGGTAAAATTTTCCTTTCTTTCATGGTTATAATATCTGTTGCAATCATTTCTCAGGTAATTCTCTCAGTTTTTATAAAAAACAGCATGGAACATAACAAGGCAAAACTAAAAAACGAAAACCTTAAAACTGTAATGGAGGAAAAACTAAAAGACAAGCTTGACCTTCAAATAACCAATGCAGCAGCTATTGGCAGAAACCCGAAAATAATAGAGGCCTTTGTAAAAAATGACTACCGAATTGCTGAAAAAGAAATTGGCGAACTTATAAAACTTTACAATTCTTTTGATTTTCGTGGTGTCAGGTTGCATCTAATCAGAGCAAATATGACCACTCTTTACAGAAACTATTCAGACAAAAGGGACGATGACGTCTCCTTCAGACCATTGATAAAAAAGGCAGTAGCAGAGAAAAGGGGAATAGCCGGCTTTGAAATAGGAAATACCGGAGTTTTCTTAAGAGGTATCGCACCAGTTTTTGATAATTCGGGCAACTTTGTAGGCCTTGTAGAATTTCAAGCCGGCACTGGAAGTATTAGCAGAGCTTTTAAAAGGGAAAAGGTATACAACATCCTGCTCGTTGACAGAAAATCGGTAAAAGAGGAGGAATATAAAAAATCTGCCAGCGATGTAATGTTAGGCGATATGTTTTTCACTGCCAATGCAAAATGGTTTGATGAAGATGTGGTGAATTTAGCAAAAGAAATTGACTATAAAGCATTACTTGCGAAAGGTTATATATTGAACAGCAAATATTACGCCACCTATTACGATGCCGTAGACTACGAAGGCAAAAAATTCGGAATTCATCTTTTCGCAATGAAAAGAGAGCATTTTGACGCAGAGTTTAAAGATGTATACAGAACAATGTATATTGCAGGAGCATTCAACGGAATAGTATACATATCCATAATAGTGTTCGCACTTTTAATCATAAACAGGCTTGCAATAAGACCTATAAATGAATTCTCCCAATTTATCCAGAATCTTGGAACAGACCTTACAAAAAGATTTAAATACAATAGAAATGATGAAATAGGTAAAATGGGACAGGCTTTCAACAACTCCCTTTTAGAGACTTTCCATGTTTTGATAAGAGATAAAATCAAAGCTCTGATTAATGAAATTATTTCCTCATCCAAGCAGTCTATGGAAAAAATAAATCAGACAAAGATATCAACATCCGAACAGGTCAAACAAGCCGAGCAGATTGCAACAGCAGCAGAAGAGATGAGCCAGACCATAGGAGACATTGCAAGAAACACTGCAACAGCATCGGAACGCTCTATGGAAGCTACAGAAGCTGTAAAGGAAGGCAGAGAAATAACCATAGAAGCTGTAAAAGCAGTGGAAAGAGTAAAAGAAGTTACAGACAGACTCTCTGAACTCATACAAAACCTCAACATGCGTTCAGGGGAGATAGGAGAGATAATAACAGTAATAAAAGACATAGCAGACCAGACAAATCTTCTTGCCCTCAATGCAGCCATTGAGGCAGCCAGAGCAGGTGAACAAGGACGAGGATTTGCCGTAGTTGCCGATGAAGTGCGTAAACTTGCAGAGCGAACAATAAAAGCAACCGATGAGATTTCAGGCAAAATAATAGCAATTCAGCAGGATGCAAATAATACGGCAAAAAATATGAACAGTGCCTCCGAGGAAGTAAAGAATTCAACTGAACTAATCAACAAAGTTGATGAAGTACTCAAAAAGATTTACGAAACTGTCCAGATTGTAAGAGAAGAAATCTCCCATATATCAACAGCTGTTGAGGAACAATCGGCAGTGGCAGAGGAAGTGGCAAGAAACATCGAAAAATCTACACAACATTCAAGAGAAATAGACCGAAAAGCAGAAGAGATATCCAAAAGCTTTGATAGACTAAGAGAAAACACCGAAAGTCTGGCAAGAGAGATTGAAAAATTTAAAGTGTAAAGAGGAGGAACCTTTTAGCCTCCTTCTCTTTTAAACATTTTCAAAAGTTTATTATTTGTTGAAAGTCAATAAATTAAGTTCCAGAGACTTTCAATGCTTCTATTAATTCATTTCAAAGCGAGCTTTTAAACTCATTTAAGCGATAAGTCTAAATTGAATCGAAATCTTTCAATTCTGAAACTTCTTACATGTCTTCTGTTCTTATAGCAATGCAACGCTAAAATGCATTATAAAGAGCATTTTTATAGCTTTTACAATCTATTAGTATTTAGAAAAATAAACCATTGAAAAATTTTGTCTCCTTAATTTAAAGTAGTAAAAAATCAGGATTTCTGAGATACAAAGCAAATGATTAGAAAAAGAATAAAAATTTTAATGAATATTAAATCTTTTAAATTAATGTTTATTCGAAAGACAGATAAAATTATTCACTTTTTTTATAAAATCAATGCGTTTTTTAAGGAATGGAATTTAAGAAAAGTATTCAAATGTTACAGAGAGTTTCAGAAAAGCTTTATCTCTCCCTTAAAATTTAGGCAACTTAAAAATCAAAAGTTCCTGATAGATTTTTATTTTAAGTGGATTCGGATATTTCGAAAGGAAATAAGTAATGTTCACTCTTGATAACTCTAAAATTTTAAAAATAATCGGAAGAGAAAATTATCTTTTCATCAATGATTTTATTGAATACGATGTCCCTACATTAATCAGAAATGCATCCTTTCTCGTTATAGGAGGAGCTGGAAGCATAGGAGCAGCTACCGTCAAAGAAATTTTTAAGCATCATCCCAAGGTTTTGCATGTAATCGACATTAACGAAAACAACTTGGCAGAATTGGTCAGAGATATTAGAAGTTCGATTGGATATATTGAAGGTGATTTTAAAACATACGTTATAGACACTGGCAGTGATATTTTCGAAAAGTTTATCGAAGAACAATGTAGCTATGACTACATCCTAAACTTCTCAGCTCTTAAGCATGTAAGGAGTGAAAAAGACATATATACACTGATGAGAATGATTGAGGTTAATATTTTAAATGTTATAAAAACTCTTAAGAAGGCATCGTCAAAGGGTGTCAAAAGGTATTTCACCGTATCCACTGATAAATCAACCAATCCTGTCAATATGATGGGAGCATCAAAAAGAATCATGGAAATCTCTCTACTCATGTTTAAAGATAAAATTAAGATTAACACTTCAAGATTTCCAAACGTAGCATTCAGCGATGGAAGTCTACTATGTAGCTTCATCAATAGAATTTTAAAAGGACAACCTCTCGTTTTCCCAAAAGATGTTATGAGATACTTCATATCTCCCTATGAGGCAAGTTTGCTCTGTCTGATTTCCTGTACTACAGGGCAAAATGCAGAACTTTTCATCCCCAAAATTGAACAAAGATTGCCTCTTACCTCCTTTGCTGAAATTGCAGAAAAATTTTTAAATCACCTCGGGTTTGAACTTTATATTTGTAACTCGGAAGAAGAGGCTCGCAATTTAGCGCCAACTTTACCAGCTAAAGGGAAATGGGCTTGCTATATTTCTCAAACCGATACAACAGGAGAGAAGGAGCAAGAGGAATTTTACACTGATAGCGACCTCATAGATTGGACCAGATATAAAGATATTGGAGTCACTGAACTCTCTTTCAAAGGTAATCAGGAATTACTTGAAAAATTTCTGTCAGAATTAGAAAGAATGAGAAAAAGAAAAGAGTGGACAAAGAGCGAACTTGTCAATCTTTTTAAGGAAATATTACCAGAATTTGATCATTTTGAAACATACAGATATCTCGATGACAAAATGTAGCGATAAATATATAGCTATAGTTCAATTCATCAAGGAACTCTATCATAAAGACACGGTTTTTCTTCATGAGCCCATATTCTTGGGAAATGAAAAAAAATATTTAGAAGAGTGTATTGATTCGACTTTTGTATCATATGTTGGAGAATTCGTAGGTCAATTTGAAAGAGAAATAGAAAAGTTTACAGGCACTGGTTATGCAATAGCAACTGTCAACGGAACTGCAGCATTACATCTTGCCTTGTTGACTTTAGGAGTCAAATATGGAGACGAAGTAATTACTCAGCCTCTCACATTCGTCGCTACTGCCAATGCTATAGCCCATTGCGGTGCTAACCCTATTTTCATAGATGTTGATTTAGAGAATCTTGGAATGAGTCCTGAAAGTCTAAAGGATTTTTTAAAAAAATATACAAAAATTAAAAATCGAGTTCTTATAAACAAAATATCAGGAAAGAGGATATCTGCTGTGGTTCCTGTTCACGTATTTGGACATCCATGTAAAATAGATAAGATTATCTCCATATCAGAGGAATACGGACTTCCTGTTGTTGAAGATGCTGCTGAGGCTCTTGGAAGTTTCTATAAGGGCAAACATTGTGGTACATTTGGTATCATGGGAATTCTTAGCTTTAATGGCAACAAGATAATAACAACAGGTGGAGGCGGAGCTATTCTTACCGATAATCCTGAATTAGCAGAAAAAATTCGTCACCTATCAACAACTGCAAAAGTATCCCATCCATATCATTACTACCACGACGAAATTGGATATAATTACAGAATGCCAAACATCAATGCCGCTATAGGTCTTGCTCAGATAGAATACATCTCAAAAATTTTGGAACTAAAGAGAGAATTGGCTTTAATTTATCGAGAGTTTTTTAACAGTCTATCTTTGAGTTTTATTACTGAACCAAGATACGCCAAATCAAATTACTGGCTCAATGCCATATTGTTTGATAATGCAAACGAAAGAGAGTCTTTTCTCGAATTTGCAGTAAATAACTCTGTCCAATGTAGAGCAGCATGGAGACTTATTTCAAATCTACCGATGTATGAAAAATGCTTCAAAACAGAGCTACAGAACAGCATAAAGCTTGAAAATACTATAGCTAATATACCAAGTGGAATTCCATCGAGAATTATAAAAAAATGAGTAAAGAAAGAATTATTCTGATTGGAGGAGGAGGTCACTGTAGGTCTGTAATAGATGTAATCGAGCTTACGAACAAATTTGAGATACTGGGAATAATCGACAGAAAGGAAAATCTTGGTAAAGATGTGTTGGGTTACAAAGTTATAGGAACTGATAATGAGATATCAAACTTCATAAATGAAAGAGTAAAATTTTTGATTACAATTGGACATATTGGAGATGCAACCAAGAGAATTGAAATTTTTAGAAACTTAAAAAATTTAGGCTTACAATTAGCAACTGTAGTATCGCCCTTAGCCTACGTATCAAAATATGCCTCAATAGGTGAGGGAACTGTTGTAATGCATCATGCTCTTATCAATGCAGGAGCCAAGATAGGAAATAACTGCATAATTAATTCTAAAGCACTCATTGAGCATGATGCTATTGTTGAGGATCACTGTCACATATCAACATCTGCAATCGTAAACGGAGGAGTTGTAGTCCGCTCAGGTACATTCTTAGGAAGTAATGCAACAGTGAAACAGTATACAGAGATTGAAGGTTTTATCAAGGCTGGAAGTGTGATAAAATGAAAACATATATCATTTCCGAAGTAGGAGTAAATCACAATGGTTCAATGGAGCTCGCCAAACTACTCATAGATAAGGCAAAAGAAGTTGGAGCAGATGCAGTAAAGTTTCAAACTTTTAGGGCAGAAAATCTTGTAAGAACTGATGCTAAGAAGGCTGATTATCAAATCAAGAGAACATTAGCCGATGAATCACAATATGAAATGCTAAAGAAACTTGAACTCTCATTTGATGATTTCATTGAACTTAAAAGATATGCCGAAACAAAAAATATAGACTTTTTATCGTCGCCATTCGACATTGAAAGTGCGAGATTTCTAAAAAGACTAAATCTAAAAACTTTTAAAATTCCCTCTGGAGAAGTTACAAACTATCCTCTTTTGAGAGAAATCGGCAGCTACGGAGTAAAGGTTATTTTGTCCACCGGAATGTGTTCTCTTTGCGAAGTTGAACAAGCATTAAATGTACTAATTGAAGCAGGCACAAAAAGAGATGAAATCACTGTATTACATTGTAATTCTGAATATCCTTCACCCTATGATGATGTCAATCTTAAAGCGATGATTACAATTAAGGAAGCCTTTAAGGTTAATGTGGGATACTCTGACCATACATTAGGTATAGAAGTTCCAATCGCAGCAGTTGCCTTAGGTGCAACAGTAATTGAAAAACATTTTACTCTTGATAAAAATCTACCTGGACCAGACCACACTGCAAGCTTAGACCCAGAGGAATTTCAAATGCTTGTTAAAGCGATAAGAAATGTTGAAAAATCTTTTGGGGATGGAATTAAGAGACCTTCCCCTTCTGAGATGAGAAATATCAAAATTGTAAGAAAAAGCATTGTAGCTAAAAGAGATATCAAAAAAGGAGAGGTATTTTCAGAAGATAACTTGACAACCCTGCGACCAGCTGACGGAATTTGCCCAATGAGATGGAAGGAAATTATAGGTAAAGTAGCTAAGAGAGACTTTAAAAAGAGTGAAGCGATTGAAATTTAGAATTATGGAAAAAACTCGAAAAATTCAAGAAAAAGAAAAGAAAAAAATTTGCTTCTTTACTGGAACAAGGGCTGATTATGGACTTCTAAGGCCTCTAATTACTACGGCAAAGGAAAAGGAAAATTTCATAGTCCAAATAGTTGCATCTGGAATGCATCTGTCACCAGAATTTGGCATGACCTATAAAGAGATTGAAAAAGATGGATTTCTGATTGATGAAAAAATTGAAATTCTTCTTTCCTCCGATACATATTCGGGTATGGCAAAATCAATAGGGCTTGGAATTATATCTTATACAGACGCTATTCAGAGATTAAAACCTGACATTGTAGTGATTCTTGGAGACCGTTTTGAAGCTCTCGCCTTTGCCATAACTGCGTATACTCTAAGAATTCCTATTGCCCACCTATACGGAGGTGAGACAACTGAAGGAAGTCTTGACGATGGATATAGAAGAGCCATAAGTCAACTTTCAGATATTGACTTTACTTCGACAGAAAAATACAGAGAGGTTTTAATTAAGCATGGAAAGCTTCCGGAAAGAGTGTTTAATGTTGGGGCACTCGGAATCGACAACATAAAAACTATGAAATTACTTAGTAAAAAAAAGCTTGAGAATATTCTTGGCATTAAATTCTTTGAAAAAAATCTTCTAATTACTTTTCACCCTGAAACAAAAAATCCCGAAAGAAATCAGTTTTTCTTCAGTGAAGTTCTCAAAGCATTAAGCAAACTAAAGAACACTCTTCTAATTTTCACAAAATCCAATGCCGATGCAGAGGGAAGGCTCATTAATAAAATGATTGATGAGTTTGTCTCTAAAAACAAGTCAAATGCAGTAGCATTTGCTAACTTAGGACAACTTATCTACTTATCAACCATGAAACATGTAGACGGAGTTATTGGTAACTCATCAAGTGGAATTATCGAAGCACCGTCCCTAAAAGTGCCTACAATCAACATAGGGGACAGACAAAGGGGGAGAGTAAGAGCCGAATCGGTTATAGACTGTAAACCTGATTACCACGAGATAAAAATGGCATTAAATTTGATATACAGAAAGGATTTTAGAAATAGGCTCAAAACTATTAAAAATCCATATGGAGATGGTGATGCAGCCTTAAAGATTATTGGAATTCTGAGAAATTGGAGTTTTAAACATGTCAATTAAGAAAGACTTTGAGAGAATAACCGTAGGAGAAGATGAGGACATTCTTACGGCTCTAAGGAAATTAAACGATACCGCCAAAAAAGTTTTATTTGTCGTAAGAAATGGAACACTTCTCGGAACTATTACAGATGGCGACATCAGAAGACATATTTTAAAGAATGCAAAAGTAGAGGGATATGTAAAGGACATATATAATCGAGAACCTGTCTTTTTATTTGCAGAGGATGTCAAAAAAATCGACATTAAATCACTCTTCGTTGAAAAAAGAGTAGAGATAATTCCCATACTTGATAAAAACAAACGCCTCGTAGGTTATATTGATTGGGCTGACTTTATCTCGAAACATGAATTTGACCTTTATGATAAGTTAGACCACGACATACCTGTCATAATTATGGCAGGGGGGAAGGGAACTCGACTTAAACCATTCACTGATGTTTTACCCAAGCCGCTAATTCCAGTAGGAGACAAAACTGCAATGGAGCGAATCATTGAGTTTTTTCAGAAATTTGGCATTCGACGCTTTTTTGCGGTCTTGAATTATAAAGGTCAGATTATTGAATCCTATTTTAATACAGTAAAAAAGGACTATCAAATCGAGTTTGTCTGGGAGAAAGATTATCTTGGAACTGTAGGTGGAATAAAGCTCACTGAAAAGTTATTTCCTGATGAAAATTTCTTTGTTTCAAACTGCGATATATTTATAAAGACAAATCTAAAGGAAGTTTACGAGTATCATATTGAAAACAATGCTATTTTAACATCCATTACCTCAATACACCATCACAAAATTCCTTACGGAGTCGTTGAAATAAACAAGGGTGGAAAAATAAACAAGATAATTGAAAAACCTGAATTGATATTTCAAATCAATACCGGGGTTTATCTTTTAAATCGTGATGTCTTCAAATATATTCAAGAGGATAAATATTTTGATATGCCCGAGTTGATTCAATCTTTAATGAACGAGAGAAAAAATGTATTTGCCTATCCTATTAGAGAGAGTGAATACGTTGACATTGGACAATGGGAAGAATACAGAAGAGGATTAGAACTCATCAAAAATTTTTAATGAACAAATGAAAGCACTTATAATAGGTTTTGGTTCTGCTGGGAAAAGGCATGCTCGAACTCTCACGGAGATTTCAGATATTTCGGAAATTCATTTTGTAACAAAGCAGGAATTAAAAAAAGGAATTTTCTATAGAAACCTTGAAGAAGTACCTCTTGACCAGTATAATTACATCATAGTTGCTTCAGAAACATCAAAGCATTATGAACAATTGAAATTCATAGTTTCTAATGTATCTAACAAAATTATCCTTTGTGAAAAACCACTCTTCTCAAAAAGAGAGAGTTTATCTTTAAATGGAAATCAAATTTTCGTAGGATACCAGTTGAGATATCATCATTTCATAAAAAAACTCAGAGAGTTAACTAAAAATCAAAAGGTTTTTTCTTGTTTTGCATACTGTGGTTACTACTTACCATTTTGGCGAAATGATAGAAACCTCGCTGATACATACAGTGCCTTCCAATCTAAAGGGGGTGGAGTGATGCTCGACCTGAGCCATGAAATAGATTACATAATTCATCTTTTTGGAGATATTTCAAAATTTCATGCTTACTTTTCAAGAATTTCAAACTTAGATATTGATTCTGAGGACTACATGACAATGATAGGTATTACAAACAGTGGAGTCTACGTTACGATAACTCTTGACTACATCAGTCTGATAAATCTAAGACTAATTATAGTTCATGCTGAAGAATTTTCTGCTTACATAGATTTATACAATGGAGAATTGAAATATAAAGACAAAAAAAACGAATTTACAGAGTCAGTTGGAAGACTTGACTCAGATAAATTAACAAAGGAGATGCATGAAGATATTTTGTCGTCAAGAAAAATTGCCTGTAGCTTCAATGAAGCTCTAAAAGTTGTTGAATTAATAGATAGTATAAAGGAGTTATCGAAATGAAAGTTCTATGTACTATATGTGCAAGGGGTGGTAGTAAAGGAGTTCCTAATAAAAATATTAGGCAACTTTTAGGAAAACCATTGATTGTATGGACTATAGAGCAAGCAATCAATTCTAATCTCTTCGATAAAATCGTAGTTAGTTCTGATTCTGAAGATATTCTAAAAATAGCAAAAGAAAATGGAGCAGAAGTTTTCTTCAAGAGAGAGCCAAAACTGTCTGGTGATGAAGTGGGTAAAATTGAAGTCATAAGGGATGCTTTACTAAAGAGTGAAAACTTTTTTCAAACTACCTTCAATGTAATTGTTGATTTAGATGTAACTTCTCCTGTAAGAACTTCAGAGGACATCATTAAGGCCTTTAAAACCTTTATTGATAATGATTATGATATTCTCTTCTCTGTTGCTCCATCAAGAAAAAATCCTTATTTTAACATGATTGAGATTGACCAAAATGGAACAGTCAGACTTTGCAAAACCTTAAATCAACCAATAAAGAGAAGACAGGATGCTCCGAGAGTTTACGATATGAACGCATCAATTTATATTTGGAAAAGAAATATTCTGATTAATCACAACAATCTTTTTCTTGACAAAACCGGAATTTATGTCATGGGAGAAGAAAGTGCCTACGACATTGATTCCGAACTTGACCTATTAATTGTTGAGTGTATAATGAGGAAAAGGCAAAGTGTTACTAAAAGATAAGGTTATAGTTATTATCGGAGGGGCAGGACTCCTTGGAAGAGAATTTGTATCTGCTGTTGTAAATAATGGAGGAGTTGCAATTATTGCTGATTTAAAAGAGGTCTCTTTTCAAGAATTTGACATAAATCATAAACAGGTTAAATTTGTAAAGACTGACTTTACAAGGTTAGAGCAGATTGAGAATCTTATCAATATAGTATCAAAGGAATACGGTCGAATTGATTGTCTCGTCAATTCTGCCTACCCTCGAAATCAAAATTATGGTAGAGATTTCCTTGAGGTAACCTTTGAGGATTTTTGTGAGAATGCATGCCTTCATCTCGGCGGTTACTTTTTGAGTTGCCAGTGTTTCATTAAGTTCTTTATAAATCAGGGCTATGGTAACATTGTTAACATAGCTTCAATTTATGGAGTAGTAGCTCCAAGATTTGATTTGTACACAGGAACAACTATGACTATGCCTATTGAGTATGCAGTAATCAAATCTGGAATAATTCATATGACCAAATATCTTGCTAAGTATCTAAAAGGCAAGAACATTAGAGTAAACTGCATTAGTCCTGGAGGAATTCTTGACAAGCAACCAGAAAAGTTTTTAAAGAGATACAGAGACTATTGTCTCAACAAAGGAATGCTCTCAAAATCAGACATAAATGGAACTCTTGTTTTTTTACTCTCTGACATGAGCGAATTTATAAATGGTCAAAACATAATTGTTGATGATGGATTTACTCTTTAGGTTTACATGGAGGTAAAAATGGGAAAGAAAAGAATATTTTGGTGTAAAAACTGTTTAAACATGTCAACAAGACCAAGAATAACATTTGATGAGAGAGGTTTTTGTAATGCCTGCCAGTGGGCTGAAGAGAAAAGAAAAATGGATTGGATTCCAAGACAGAGAGAACTAAGAGAAATACTTAACAAATACAGGGGTTACAACAAAGCCTTTGACTGTATAGTGCCGGTAAGTGGTGGTAAAGACGGCTCATACATTTCTTACAAACTAAAGCACGAATATGGAATGAACCCTTTAACTGTAACAGTTAGACCACCTCTTGAATTGGAATTAGGCAAAAAGAATCTTCTTAATTTTATAAACTCGGGATACCAACATGTTCACATCAGTCCTGACTCTGAAGTTATGAGAGAACTAAACAAGTTTGGTTTTATAAACAAGGGGTTTCCCTATTATGGCTGGCTAATAGCAATTCTTACAGCAGTTATAAGAGTTGCAATTAATTTCAATATTCCCCTAATATTCTATGCCGAAGACGGTGAAGTTGAGTATGGAGGTTCAACGGAAACTAAGAACATAAGCCTTTTCAATATTGAATACATAAAAAGAGTTTATTTTGAAGGTGGTTACCACAGTGCTATTGAGGCAATGAAAGAAAAGTTTCCAGAAAATAGACTATATTTC
Source organism: Thermodesulfovibrio sp. TK500a (assembly GCF_055381765.1). Lineage (NCBI taxonomy): Bacteria > Pseudomonadati > Nitrospirota > Thermodesulfovibrionia > Thermodesulfovibrionales > Thermodesulfovibrionaceae > Thermodesulfovibrio > Thermodesulfovibrio sp. TK500a. Next base: position 1,685,720 of record NZ_AP041606.1, on the reverse strand, counting down.
TGGCTTTTTCCTGAGGAAGAAGAGCTAAAGGGAAAAGAACTATATCTTACCCATTGGTCCTACTTTGAAAACTGGGACCCCTACAGAAACTATCTCGTTGCTAAGCAGTACTGCGGACTTTTGGAAAACGAAGATACAAATGTCGGCACTTTCACAAACTTTGCTCAAAACGATCAAGCCTTTTATGCACTTCATACCTATTTGATGTATCTGAAATTCGGTTTCGGACGAGCTACTCAAGATGCAGGCATTGAAATCAGGCGCGGAGCAATGACAAGAGAACAAGCCATAAATTTAGTAAAACTATATGACAATCAATATCCAGAACCCTTCATTGAACTATACTTGGAATACTACGGAATGACAAAAGAGGAATTTGATAGTGTTCTTGATAAATGGGCTAATAAGGATTTGTTTGAAAAAAGGGATGGAAGATGGTATCCCAAATTTGAAGTGGGAGTTGATTTTGAAATCGATAGTGATAGTTAATTACGGAATGGGGAATATAAATTCAATCACCTCGGCAGTGAGATTTCTTGGATACGAACCGATACTTTCTGACAAAGAAGAACAAATTCTTAAAGCTGAAAGAATAATACTTCCAGGAGTAGGTTCATTTTACAAAGCCATGCAAAACATCAGACAGAAAAAACTTGATACCATTATAAAAAAGGCGGTCTTAGAAAAAGGGATTCCTCTTTTGGGAATATGTCTTGGTATGCAACTACTTTTCCAATTAGGAACCGAAGATGAAGAAACGGAGGGACTGGGTTTCATAGAAGGAATAGTTGAAAAGTTCAATCAATCTGATAAAAATGTCAAGATTCCTCATATTGGTTTTTCAAGAACAGAGATAATCAAAGATTCAAAAATATTCAAAAAACTTGGAAGTCAAGTTGATTTTTATTATAACCACAGTTTTAGAGCACTAACACAAGAAAAATTTGTTATAGCTTTAGCTCACAATGGAGAAAAGTTTACCGCAGCTGTTGAAAATGGAAATATTTTTGGCACTCAATTTCATCCCGAACTAAGCCAATCAAATGGATTGAGAGTTATAAAAAACTTCCTTGAATTAAAAAATGCCATATAAAAGACTCATTTTCATACTTCTATATGATTCTGGCAAATTTGTATTAAGCAGAAATTTTAGACTGCAAAAAGTTGGTGACATAAATTGGCTGATTAAAAACTACAATTTTCAATCAATCTCTTACTCAATAGATGAGCTAATTGTCCTTGATGTTACAAGAGGAGAGAGAAACATAGAGTATTTTACTGAAACATTAAAGAAGGTAGTTGAATTTGTATTCGTGCCTGTTGCTGCTGGTGGCGGGGTTGACTCAATCGAAAAAGCTAAGAAACTGCTTCACTCAGGAGCTGACAAAATTGTGGTAAACACTACTCTTTATACCGACGATTTAATAATAAAAGAACTTGTAAAAAATTTTGGAAGTCAATGTATCGTTGCTTCAATAGATTACAGAAGAAAAAATAATAGATATGAGGTACTAATCAACAGAGGGCAAAGGCTTATAGATATGGAATTAAAGGAGGCAGTAAAAAAAGTAATGGAATTAGGAATTGGAGAGATTTTATTAAATTCTATAGACAGAGATGGAACAGGCTACGGATATGACTTGGAATCCCTGAAACTCTTGGACTTTGATATTAGAATTCCCCTCATAGTTTCAGGAGGAGCTGGCAAACCTGAGCATTTTATAGAAGGATTAAGAATTAAAACTGTTGATGCCGTTGCCACTGCAAATCTTCTAAACTTTATCGGTAATGGCCTTCCCCTTGCAAGAAGAGAAATAATAAAAAGCGGAATTGACCTTGCCAATTGGGATGAAAATGAGTTTGAAAGATTAAAAAAATTAACCATGGAGGTATAAAATGATACCAATCTATGAAATGAAAACAATACACATTGAAGTCACCAATGCATGTAATCTCAGCTGTGCAAACTGCACGAGATTTGTTGGTCACCATAAAAAACCCTTTTTTATGGACTTGGAATTGGTAAGAAAGGGAATAGAATCACTTGAAGGTTACAAATATGGCATTGGATTAATGGGTGGTGAACCAACCCTTCATCCACAATTTGAAGAGATATGCAGAATTTTTCAGGAGATGATACCTGATAAATCAAAGCGACAGTTTTGGACAAATGGATGGGGATGGAAAAAGTATGAAAAAATAATTCTGGAAACCTTTGAACCAACAAACATCGTTTACAATGACCACAGCAATCCACTTGTTGGATGGCATCAACCCCTCTTAATTGCGATTAAGGATGTTGTTGATGATGAGGATTTAATGTGGGAGCTTATTGATGATTGCTGGATACAACGTCGCTGGTCAGCCTCTATAACACCGAAAGGTGCATTCTTTTGCGAAGTTGCTGCTGCCCAAGACATTCTCTTTGACGGTCCTGGTGGATATCCCGTAGAAAAGGGATGGTGGAATAAGACTCCTCTTGAATTTAGAGACCAAATTAAAAGATATTGCCCTAACTGTGGAGCCTCAATACCTTTTCAAAAGGTAAGCGCCCATCTTGAATATGATATGGTTTCAAAGAGCATAGCAGAGAAGCTTGAAAAGGTTACGTCGCCAAAGTTCTTAAAGGGAAGAATCAGAATTTTTGACAGAAAACTTACAAGAGAAGAGATTGAAAAGTATAAAGAAAACTGGACTCCTTGGAGTCATAGACCTTACAAACAGTACACTCCAGACCTAATTGAAGTATGCTAAAGGAATAATAAGTATGACAGAGAGAAAAAGAACATTTGAGGATAAATTAATCAGCAGTTTAAATTCAATTAGATACTCCCTTACAGAGCCTTTAATTCTCAGAATAATGAGACTTCTTTATGAAAAAGATTACAGAGACAAAAAGGAAGAACCATTAATATCAGTATACACACCAACTTACAATCGAGCTAAACTTTTAATTGAGAGAGCAGTCCCATCAGTTCTTAATCAAACTTATAAAAATTTTGAATACATAATAGTCGGAGACTGCTGCACCGATGAAACCGAAGAGGTTGTCACAAAAATAGGAGACCCGAGAATCAGGTTTTACAACCTTCCCAAAAGAGGATATCGATATCCACCGACAGTTGAAAACCACTGGTTTGCAGGACCAGTTGTTCCAGCAAACTTTGCATTAAAGCTGGTAAGAGGAAAATGGATTGCAAGAATTGACGATGATGACATTTGGACTGAAGACCATCTTGAGGTGCTACTAAGATTTGCTCAAGAGGGCAACTATGAGTTTGTCTCAAGTTCATACATTGCTGTTAGACATGGAAAAGAAATACTTGTTGATGTCAAAGACCAAGTGCCAAGAATAGGTGGTACTCAGACCTGGCTTTACAGGTCCTATCTCAAGTTCATGAAATACAACATAAACTGCTGGAGAAAAAAATGGAACCGCGTTAACGATACTGACCTTCAGGACAGGTTTTATAAAGCTGGCGTTAGAATTGGTTTTTTAGAGAAAGTTACATGTTATGTACTTCCAAGACCTGGAGAAGAAACCATCGGACTTGAAGCTTATAAATTAACAGCACAGGATAAATTAGGACATTTTGCTTTTAGAGAGTAAGACTATCTTTTAAAAATCTCCTTAAAATAAAATATTGTCTTTTCCAAACCTTCTTCTAAACTAACCACAGGTTTCCAACCCAAAATATTTTTTGCCAAAGTTATATCAGGTCTTCTCTGCTTTGGGTCATCCTCAGGTAGAGGTTTAAAGATAAGTTTTGATTTTGACTTTGTTAGTCTAAGAACTGTCTCTGCAAGTTCAATTATTGATATCTCCTCAGGGTTTCCGAGATTTACAGGTCCGGTAAATTCATCACAACTGTTCATAAGTTTTATCAAACCCTCAATCATGTCATCAATATAGCAAAAGCTTCTTGTTTGTTTCCCATCTCCATAAATTGTAATATCTTTCCCCTGAAGTGCCTGAACTATGAAATTACTTACTACTCTTCCATCGTTTGGATGCATTCTCGGACCATAGGTATTAAATATTCTTGCCACTTTTATTCTCAGTTTATGCTGCCTATGATAGGCAAAGAAAAGGGTTTCAGCACATCTTTTGCCTTCATCATAGCAAGCTCTAAGTCCTATTGGATTTACATTTCCCCAGTAAGTCTCAGGCTGAGGATTAACTTGAGGGTCTCCATATACTTCAGAGGTTGAGGCTTGAAGTATCTTTATTTTAAGCCTCTTGGCAAGGCCAAGCATATTTATTGAACCATGAACAGAGGTTTTCACTGTCTGTACAGGGTCAAACTGGTAGTGAATTGGAGAGGCAGGACAGGCAAGATTGTAAATCTCATCAACCTCAACATATAGAGGAAAGGTAATATCATGCCGGATAACCTCAAAATAAGGATTATTGAGTAAATGAACAATATTCTGCTTTGTTCCTGTGTAAAAATTATCTACACAAAGAACTTCATTTTTCTCCTCAAGCAATCTCTCACAAAGATGGGAACCAATGAAACCTCCACCACCTGTAACAAGAACCCTTTTCCTCATCTTTCACCTTATAAAAATCAAGTTTTTAAAACTGTATAGATAAAATAGCACAAAGATAAAATTAACTGCAAATACGTAAAGAAGGTAATCCTCAATTGATGAAAAATTAAAGACAAAAAAGCCTCCGTAAAAAAAAATTAGATTTAAATAGACAATATGAATACCTCTCTCTAATGCAGTTGCAAGACTTATAAATATTTGAACGAAAATTAACGATAGAATCGATATAAGATACTTTGGAAGATAATCATAAGCTGAAACAAACTCACTTCCGAAAATAAGATTAAAAAGAGACTTCCCAAATAGAGCAACCAAAGCTTGAAACAGAAGTTCAAATAAAATTGCAATAGTAAAAATCTGAACTAAATATTTTCTTAATGACCTATCCATTCTGAATTCTACAAACTTTGGGAAATAAACATCCATTAAAGCCACAACAGACCAAAGCAGAAACTTTCCCAAGGCACTTACTGAAGCATAACTTCCTGCTGTTTCAGGAGAAAAAATTCTTCTGATAAACAAATCATCAGCATAGATAAAAAATCCAAGAGGAAATGCATAAAGAGCAATCTTAAAAAGTCTCCTCATATCAAGTATGGCTCTCTTAAATCCCCATCCCCTGTTAATTAAAAGAAGGACTAATTCAACTAAAATTATGCCGCTTAAATAGGCAACAATACCTGCCTCAACTTTAAGTCCGATATATATAGCTATGTAGGCAAATAGAACTCTCACAGTCATTTCAAATCCATTTGAGAAAGCAAACAGTCCAAATCTTCCTGTAGCTTGCAAGAAACTTTTTTCTACTACAAGAGGAAATAGCACAAGCCATGATAATCCGACAAAATAAAAATAATAGCTCTCTGTCACATTCAGAAAATCTTTGAGATAGCCAGAAAAAATCATTGCTGAGGAAGCAAATCCTACACCAAAAATCAATCCAAGAAATCTCATTGATTGTAAGAATTCAAATCGTCTATCAAAGTTTTCAATAATTGTCTTTATTGAAAGAGTTGAGAGTATTGATGCAAGATATCCAATTGAAAAAATCAAAGAGTAGACAACACTAAATTCACCGTAGCCTTCTTTACCCAGACTTTTACCTAAGATTGAATGAAAAACATACACAAGTAAATTTAGATAAACAAAAGCAGAGTAAACATACACTGAATTTTTGAGCATTCCCATTGAGCAAAATTATATCATTAGAGGGATGCTTAGATAAAATTTTCTGATTTTTTGACTTACTTAACTTTTTTAAAATTGTGATAAAATATCACATGCCTGTTGATGTCCAAAAGATAATCAAAACCCTTGAAGAAAGAAAAAACAGAAATATCAAGTATCTTGAAAAAAAAGCTCCTCAATTGCTTGATTTACTTAAAAAACCATCAAAACTTAGTAAATGTGGTATATACATTGACCCTCAATCGGGGTTGATTGACCTAATTATAGAAGATGAAAAGCTATACCAAGCTGACCCATACAAGGTTACTTTAGCTCATATAGAAGAATTTGAGAGGTCTGGATTCAAATTTTATATTGGTCCAGATGTAACCACTCCAGAACAATTCAAGGACAGCGTGATGGACATGAGACATTGGTATGAGTACTTAGTTTTAGCAAAGGAAAAGCCAAATATTGACTTTGTAAAAAAAATCATACGAAAAGGAGACATTTTTGGAACTTTCCTATGCCTTGGAATCGGTCTCGGCCATCATCTCGTTGAGCTTACAAAACGATATGAAATTAAACAGTTTATCATCGTTGAACAAGACTCAGAAATATTTAAAGCTTCTCTTTTCACAATTGATTGGAGTTTCCTTGAAAAGTACATGAGAGACAATAGAACCTTCAATGTTTTTATTAAGGATGATCCTTTTGAGGCTGCGAAAGAAGTAGTAGCTTATTGCCAGTTTATTCTTAACCCACCTATAGGTTTTGATATGCCCGTATTCAGCTATTTTAAAAACTCCTTTTTTGAAAAGTTCATGACAGAGTTCATGAAAAGATTTAATCAAATTTTTACAGGTTGGGGATTTTTTCAGGACGAATACTGGTCTGTGGAGCATACACTTGAAAACATAAAAAATCAAATTCCCCTCTTTTACGGAAATAGTCCTGTTTCATCAAAGGCAAATGCATTTATAATTGGTGCTGGACCCTCACTTGACTACTCCCTTGACTTCATAAGGAAAAACATTGACAATGCCGTTATTTTTTCCTGTGGAAGTAGCCTCTCTTCACTTCACAAAGCAGGAATCAAGCCTGATTTTCATATTGACATTGAAAGAACCGTTGTAACCTATGACGCCCTTGTCTGGATTGGAGACCCTGAATATGTAAGAACCATACCTGTGATTTTCAACAATCCCATGTATCCATTAGTTTCAACCCTTTTTGATGAAAGCTACATGTACCTTAAAGCAAATGATGCTGGCACAGTCTTTTTTGAGCCTCATATTCCCCGACTTATTTTTTCAAATCCTACAGTAGTAAACGGTGGACTCTCTTTTGCAGTAAACTCTGGATTTAAGGAGATATATCTTTTTGGAACTGACATGGGATATAAAGACCCCAAAAAACATCATGCCAATCATAATGTTGCTCTTGACAAAAACACCTATTTTTATGCTGAAGAACTTGGAAAGGATTTGAAGTTAGAGGGAAATTTTGGGGGAAATGTCTATACAAACATGTTTCTTAATTGGGCAAGAACATGGATTGAGGACTTTATTAAAACTCTTCCAGATGTCAAGATTTACAACACCTCAGATGGTGCTAAAATCAAAGGAGCTGTTCCGACGAGATTAGAGAACATTAGTCTTAGAAAATTTAAAAAGGATGAGACAGTTAGGACTATAAAACAAAATTTCTCTCAGGAATATCTAAAAAACAGAGATTTTATAACCAAACGATTGGAACAACTTAATAGAGAGGCTATAAACTATAGAAAGCATTCACTCTCACAATTGAAATCCAAAATCAAAAATAAATCTCAACTCATGGATGCTCTTCATAATATCTTCGTGTGGATTTATCTAAATCAAACTAATAACGGAATACTAAATTTCCTTGTCAGAGGAGGATTTCTTCACTATGAGCATCTTGCTCTATTCCTCTGTTATCAGAAAGAGATTAGGGGGATTAATTTCGTGCCTGAGACCGTTGAGGCAATTAGAAGATATATTGAAGAATCTACTGATATGCTACTCAACTTAGTCGATACATACAAACAAATCTTTCGCTAAACTTTTTCAAAAACCAACCGATATAAATAATCAAGACAGCAGGGAGGAAGGGAGGTGTATAGGTAAAACCAAACCCAACAAGCTGTCTGGATGCAGGAGGCATCCTTAAAAAAACATGGAGGTTAAACCATGGCATTAAGAATTAACTTTAACGCAGAAGCAACAGTTACACACACCGCCCTTTTAAGAAACGAAAGGGCAATGAACAAGTCTCTTTTAAGAATTTCAACAGGTAACAGAATTCTCTCAGCAGCCGATGACGCAGCCGGTCTATTTATTGCTGACCAACTTAGCGTTGTTGCCGCAGCCCTTGACCAAGGTAACCGTAACATTCAGACCGGTATCAGTGCTCTCCAGATTGCCGAGACCAATGTTGGACAGATTTTTGAGAAACTGCAAACTATCTACACAAAGGCACAATCAGCAGCTAATGACATCAATGACCCAAATGCCCGTTCTGCCCTTCAGAGAGACATTCAAAATCTTGTTGACGCCATTCAGAAAATTGGAACAGACACTGAGTACAACGGTATCAAACTCCTTGATGGAACATTCTCAGATAAAGTAATACACTACGGTGCAAGGGCAAATCAGACAATTACCGTAGGAATTGACTCAGTCAAGGCAGATGAGCTCGGTGCCAATATGGTAATAGGAGGCGGTCCTCTCACCAATGCAGTTTCAGCATCCGCTCAAGCAGGTTCAACTGTAACAAATGGATATACAGCCACAACTGGTGCAGTTCAAACAGGAACTGCTTGGAGATGGGATACAGGAGACCAGGCATTAGTTGCAGGAATTGGAGTTTCAACCGGTCTTACTTTTGCAGTTGATGCTAAAACAATCGCAGACAATATAAACAGCGCCTCAGCCCTTCAAAACCTTGGAATCACAGCAAGAGCATCTAATACAAGCACTGCAGCAGCCCAGTGGACTGACATTCAGACCAATGCTGGACAAAGCGCAACAATAAAATTTTTTGTTGGTTCTGACAACACAGCAGATATTACCGTAACTGTAAACGCAAGTAGTGTTTTAACTCTCTCAGACCTTGTAACCCAGATTAATACACAGGCATCTCAAAATGACGTAAATATCACTGCCAAAATAGACCAAGGTAAGCTTGTGCTTACAACAGAAGGAGAGACAATTGGATTAGAAGTTACAGCAGCTTCAGCTCAGAGCTACGGAACCCTTACTATCAACATGTCCCAATTCTTAGGTCTGTCAAGTGCTACTACAAATGTAACTGCAGCTGCTACCTCAACAGGAACAGCCACTGCAACGGGTTCAGCAATACAGGTCGGTAAACTTGTCGTAATGGGTCCTGATTCATTTAACTACAATTTTACAGGTATTGCAACAACCTCTGAAGGTTTAGGCGTAGCAGCAACAGGAAACTCAAGCTTCAAAAACCTCTACTCCATTGACGTTACAAGCAATGAAAACGCCGAACTTGCCCTTGATATACTAAAGACTGCAATTCAGAAGGCTGACAAGATTCGTACCCAAATCGGTTCCGTAATTAACAATCTCCAGGCTATTTGGGACGGACAGAAGGCATCCTTTGATAATACAAAGGAAGCAGAAAACGTAATACGTAACACAGACTTTGCAGCTGAGATGAGCACCTTCGTAACCATGCAGATAAGAATGCAGTCTGGCGTAGCTATGCTTGCCCAAGCAAATGCCTTACCTCAGCTCGTGCTTCAGCTTCTGAGATAAAAAGTTTAGCCTTTGAGCCCCCTCTTCGGAGGGGGCAAAAAATAAAAAGAGGTAGCAAAGATGAGGCTGGACGGAATTGATAGAGAGATAATACCTATTAATCCCTACAGAGGGAGTAACAATGTGCAGCATATTGAACTTCCAAAACTTAACGAAGAGATACAGCTGAAGAACCTGACCCAGCCTGATGAGACTACAAAGCAGTTACAGAAACCTGTTGTATCTCAAGAAGAACTTAATAAAATAATGGAAGAATTAAGACATAAGTTTAACATGCTTGAGAGGTATTTGAAAATTGACATTGACTCGGAGCTCAAAATGCCCATATCAAAAATTATCGATATGCGCACAGAGGAAGTCATAAGGCAGATTCCGCCAGAGTGGGTTGTAGATATTCTCAGAAGAATGAATGAACTTAAGGGTATCTTTTATGCCGAGGAGGTTTAAAAATGGCTGACCTTTATATTTCAGGGCTCACAGGAGCCTTTGATACAGAGGGAATGGTAAGCAAACTCTTGCAAATTAAACAGCAGCCTCTTACTAAGCTTGCCCAGCAGAGAGCAGCTGTTCAGGGAAAAGTGGCAAGCCTCAATAACTTATATGGTGCTTTAAGCGGCATGCAGAACTTTTTTAGCTCCCTTGATGTAACCAGTCTTTTTAGCTCAAAGAAAGCTTCATCCTCAAACTCTTCAGTCCTTACGGCAACAGCAACTAAGGATACGCCAAACATCTCAATGGGCATCACCGTAAACCGTCTTGCCCAGACTGAAATTAGAGCAAGCACAGGAGGAGTAAGCAGCCTTTCAGATACATTCTCATCATCAGGAACAATGACTCTTAGATATTGGACTGACAACGCTAACTATCAGACCTTTAACATAGATTACTCAGCAGGTCAAACTTTGCAGGATTTAGTTAATAGCATAAATTCAGCACAGAACAAAGTTAAAGCCTCCGTTTACTACACAGGCTCAGACTACAGACTTCTTCTTACAGAGGCCGATGCATCAGCTTCAACAAGAGAGACAACTGATACAACCTTTGCAATTGAGGCTGACAACATTCCTCAGGAACTCGGAGGACTTGAGACAATTCAGAATGCTCAAAATGCATCAATTACAATTGGAAACTCTACAACAGAAGTAACTTCACCTTCGAACACATTTAGCAATCTTCTTACAGGACTTGAGATAACTGTAAAAGACAGAGGCTCGGCAACAGTAACAATCAACGAAGACTACTCTCAGGCTAACAGCGCTCTTAACAACTTCGTTTCAAATTACAATGCCATTGTTTCAGTTGTAAATCAGATGACATCTAAAGGTGCTCAGTTTCAGGGCGATAGCACAATTACTACAATTAAAACAGGCATGGTAAGAATGATAGACCCTCTCATAAAATCAGGACTTATTAACTACTCAGATAAGGATGGAACTATTTCAATAAATACTACAGCCCTTAATAATCTCAGCTCATCCAATCCTGACAAGCTGAAAGATATTATTTCAACTCTAAAAAACAACTTCTCAGGACAGCTCAGTGCATGGACAGGCACAATCAGCACATATAAAAATATTGGAGAAGGCCAGATAACAAGCATTAATAGAAGGCTCACTGAACTTCAGAACTACTTGGTAAGATATGAAGAGAGACTTAGGAAAGAGTATTCTCAGCTTGAGGCATTTATTAATCAGTCCAATCAGATAAGTACAAGATTACAAGACTTTATGACATCACTTTCAGGAACATCAAAGGGAGGTAAATAAGATGACATACGTAGATTCCTATTTACAGAGTAAGGTAATGGGAGCAGATGGATTGGAGCTCATTACTATGCTTTATGACAGAGCAATCGTATCCCTTGAAATTTCAAGGGATTGCATAAATAGAGGCCTCGATGACCCTGAGCTCGTAAAGAAAAAGGCCGTTGAACTCAGCAGAGCTACAGATATTCTGTATTATCTTAATGAAATACTTGACAGGCAGAGAGGCGGAGAAATTGCAGAAAAATTAGGGACAATTTACTCAATACTTATAAGTGACCTTGTGAAAGCAAATCTATTTAATGACATTGAAACAATAGGCAAATGCATTGAAATTCTCAAAAATATAAAAGCAGCATGGGAAGACATAAAAAAGAACGTCAAGGAATCTCAGGATGAATCAAAAAGAGCCTTTGCAGGAGCGGTCTAAGGTAAGAAGCCTTCTCATCCAGGCAGAGATTGCCCTCAAGGAAAATCGCTTTGAGGAGGCGCTTGCCGTTATTTCAAGCATTAGTACAGATGAAATAAAAGAGCTTGGAATTGAAGAGATGCAGGCTATTGGTTCATTGCTTGGCTATCTAAGAGATTTGGCGGAAGAAAAAAAACTAAATCTTGCGGAACAACTCAGAATAATTCAAGCAGGGAAGAATTACGTTGAGTGAAAAATTATAGTTTGTGAATATTATTGAATCAGGGCTTATTATCTACACTGCCTCCTAATACTTTATAGAGATTGAGCAAATTGAGATTTTTTGAAAGCTTAAGGCTGTTAAGCTGCTGTTGTGCCTGAAATAATGACCTCTGCGCATCAAGAACACTCATGTAACTGTCAATTCCGTTTTCATATCTTATTTTTGCAAGCCTGTAGGTCTCCCTTAGAGAGTGCACAAGAGATTCAATTGCCTGTAACTGTTCATCTACTGTGCCTTTCACTGCTAAGGCATCGGATACTTCTTTGAAAGCTGTCTGAATGGTCTTTTCATAATTAACAAGAGCAAGTTGTCTTTCGACCTTTGCAGCTTCATGGGCTGCCCATACTCTCGCATCAAAGATTGGCATTATTGCCTGGGGCTGAATACTCCATGCCTTAGAGCCTGATTCAAACAATCCTGAAAGCTCAGCTGACGCTGTCCCAAAAAGCGTCGTAAGTGAAATTCTCGGGAAAAAAGCTGCTCTTGCTGCACCTATCTGGGCATTGTATGCCTTAAGTGTGTGCTCTGCTGCCATAATATCAGGACGATTAAGGAGTATATCAGAAGAAAGCCCTGGTGAAATATCCTTTGGAGGTGTTAAGCCCTCAAGTCCTTCTGGCAAAAGCTCTTCAGTTAGTATCTCACCAGCAAGAAGGTCAAGGGTGTTTTTATCTTGAGCCAATGCCTGTGTATATCTTGCTACAGCTTCACGGGCTGTATCTACCTGTGTCCTCACTCTGTGAAGGTCTATTTCTGAGATTACTCCAACTTCATATCGTTTTTTCATTAATTCATAGTATTCCTGCTGATTTTTAAGGGTTTCCTTTGCCAGTTTGAGATTTTCTTTATCAGTCGCATAAGTATAATAGGCAGTAGCAACAGCAGAAATAAGAGAAAGTCTTGCCGCCCTGTGAGTTTGTTCTTGGGCAAGATACTGCTCAAGTGCCATTTCTTTCAGACTCCGAAGCCTTCCAAATAAATCAATCTCCCAAGAGGTAATCCCAAGACTTACAATGTATTTAGAAGTTGTCTCTGCCCTGCCTGTCCGTGAAAGGTCTGCAGGAGTTCTCTCCCTGTAACTCGTGCCTATTGCATCCACTGCTGGCAGAAGCTCTGCTCTTTGAATGCCATAATAGGCAGCGGCTCTCTCAACATTAAGGGCTGAGAGTCTGAGGTCTCTGTTGTTGGATAAAGCTTTTTCAATCATTTTCTGAAGTTTTGCATCTTTAAGAAACTCATTCCATTTAAGTTCTGTTGCTTTTGGTGATTTATCATAATTAATTGAACTATAGGCATCACCTTGAGGCCATTCCTTAGGCACAGGTGCATCAGGTCTTTTGTATTCGGGAATCATTGTACAGGAAAGAAGCAACAGGGACAGTATGAAAATTAAGGTTTGTTTTGTCATTCTGAACCTGCAAAGCAGGTGAAGAATCTCTTCCTTTCTTTCATTAAAAAAAAGAGAGATTCTTCGCACCCATTGAGGGTGCTCAGAATGACAGATTGGAGTAACTCTTTCGGTTAACACATTAGATTGGCAAAAGTATTCCTTAATCTTTTTTAACCTCATTTCACTATCCTTACCTTGAAGAGCTTCAAAATAAGCACAAAGAAAAGGGGAACAAAAACTATGCTTACGAAGGTTCCTGCAAGAACTCCACCTTCAATGGCAATTCCGATTGCATTCATCGCTCCTGAACCTGCACCTCTTGCTATGGCGAGTGGAAGAATTCCGAAGAAAAGTGCCAAGGAGGTCATGATTACAGGTCTGTATCTTATTGTTGCTGCCTCAACTGTTGCTCTCTGAAATTCCTCTCCTTGCTTAATTCTATCTCTTGCAAACTGAATAATAAGAATTGCATTTTTTGACGAAAGCCCCATTGTTACAAGGAATCCTATCTGAAAATAAACGTCGTTATGAAGTCCCATAAGCCATGTTGCTAATGCAGAACCAAATATACCAAGAGGAAGCAGTATTAAGTTTGTAATAGGAATTGTCCATGATTCATAAAGAGCTGCAAGGCATAGGAATATGACAAAAACTGAGAAAGCATAAAGAACGGGTGCCTGTCCTGTGGCAAGTTTTTCTTGATAGGATGAACCTGTCCATGCATAACCTACACCCTTTGGAAGTTTTGAAACGATCTCTTCCACTGCTTTCATTGCCTCTCCTGAACTTGTTCCTGTAGCAGGCTCACCCCATATATTCATAGATGGAAACCCGTTGTATCGCTCAAGTCTTGGTGAACCATAGATCCATCTGCCTGAGGCAAAGGAGGAAAAGGGAACCATTTTCCCCTCCGTATTACGCACATAAAGACGGTTCATATCTTCTGGTAGCATCCTGTAAGGAGTATCTGCCTGCACATAAACTCTTTTAACTCTCCCACCTTTTATAAAGTCGTTAACATAACTGCTTCCAAAGGCTGCAGATATGGTGTTATTGATTGAATTAATAGGCACACCAAGTGCTCCAGCCTTCTGCCAGTCTATATCAACCTTATACTCGGGGATATCATCCATACCATTAGGTCTTACGTTTTTAAGTCTTCTGTCCTGATTGGCAAAATACAAGAACTGATTTCGTGCTTCCATCAGTTTCTGATGCCCAAGTCCACCCATATCCATAAGTTGAAGGTCAAAACCTGTAGCATTACCGAGTTCTATTATTGAAGGTGGTGGAAAAACAAATATCATAGCTTTTTTATTCTGAGCAAAATACCTCATTGCCCTTTCTTGAATAGCCTTCACTCTTAGGTTTGAGCTATCTCTAAGATGCCAGTCTTTGAGCTTTATAAAAGCCATTCCGCTTGACTGAGTTCTTCCTGAAAAACTGATTCCTGCAAGAGTTATTATTGAATCAACCGCATCCTTTTCTTTTTCAAGAAAATACTTCTGAACTTCTGATAAAACATCCTTAGTCTGCTCAAGAGTGGAACCAGAAGGCATAATAACCTGTGCAAGCATCATTCCCTGGTCTTCTTCAGGAAGATAGGAAGTGGGAAGCTTCATTAAAATAAAGCCAAGTGCTATAACTATAAATACATAGACAAAAATATATACAGGAACTTTTCTAAAAGAGTTTTCAACAATCTTTGTGTATGAAAATCGGGATTTGAAAAATAGCTTATAAAATTTCTCATAAATCAGATTGAAATAATAAAAAATATTTTTTCTTTCCCTGTGTTTTTCCCTGTGGGTTCTTAAAAAGGTAACGCATAGAACAGGTGCAAGTGTAAGGGCTACAAAAACAGAAAGCAACATAGCTGAAATAATTGTTATGGCAAACTGTCTATAAATTATTCCTGTTGAGCCTTTAAAAAATGCCATTGGAGCAAAAACAGCAGAGAGAACCACTCCTATTCCAATGAGTGCAGAAGTAATCTGGTTCATAGATTTTATTACAGCCTCTCTTACAGGAAGCTTTTCCTCACGCATTATTCTCTCCACATTTTCCACTACAACAATTGCATCATCTACAAGAAGCCCTATTGCAAGAACCATTGCGAACATTGTGAGCATATTTATTGAATATCCTGCCACTCCAAGCACTGCAAATGTTCCAAGAAGCACCACAGGAACAGTAATTGTAGGAACAAGGGTGGCTCTAAGACTTCCCAAGAAAAGCCACATTATGAGAAAAACAAGAACTATTGCCTCTATGAGTGTTTTTACAACTTCGTTTATAGCAACCTTCGTGAAAGGCGTTGTATCATAGGGATATACAACTTTTACACCTGCTGGAAAGTTTCTGCTTAATTCGTCTATCTTTTTCTTTACTTTATCAGCCACATCAAGGGCATTTGCTCCTGGAAGAGGTCTTACAGCTAAGGCAGCAGCGGGTTTACCATTATAAAAGGCCTCTATATCGTAATAGTCTGTGCCGAGCTCAACTCTTGCAACGTCCTTTATCTTTACTGATGAACCATCTGGATTAATCCTTACAGGGATTGCTGCAAACTCATCGGGCTCTTTAAGCATGCTCTGAACTATTATAGGAGCATTAAGTCTCTGCCCTTCCTTTGCTGGTGCACCTCCGAGCTGTCCACCTGAAACCTCCACATTGTAAGCTTTTATTGCTGAGACTACATCACTAATTGTAAGCCCATAGCTTACAAGTTTGTGAGGCTCTATCCATATTCGCATTGCATAGGGAAATCCAAAAGTTTCAACCTCTCCAACCCCTTCTATCCTTGCAAGCACTTTTTCTACATTGGATTTGAGATAGTCTCTCAGGTCATAGGCATCAAGCCTTCCATCCTCTGAAATGAGTGAGACAATCAAAAGATAGTTTCTTGTTGCCTTCCCTACACTTATTCCTGTCTTCTGAACAGCCTCTGGTAGGCTTGGCATAGCAAGCTGAAGCTTGTTCTGCACCTTTGCCCATGCAAGGTCAGGGTCTGTGCCGGGTTCAAAGGTGAGTTCTATCCGGCATGAGCCAGAGGAATCACTGGTGGAGGAAATGTAAAGCAGCCTGTCAAGTCCTGTCATTTTTTCTTCAATAATCTGTGTAACACTGTTTTCAACTGTTTCAGCAGAAGCACCCGGATAGCTCGCCTGAATATAAATAGCAGGTGGAGCAAGAGAAGGATACTGTGCTACTGGCAGGTTAGATATTGCAAGACAACCTGCTCCCATTATGGCAATGGCAATAACCCATGCAAAAACTGGTCTTTCAAGAAAGAATCTGGATAGCATTATTTAACCTGCCTCTGGTTTGGTTCAATATAGGGCACAGGCTTTACAGGTGCGCCTGGCATTATTTTTTGAACTCCTTCAATGATTAACTGTTCACCAACTTTAAGCCCTTCAGATACAAGCCACTTATCACCTATTGCACGATCAACCTGAATGGGTCTTATCTGAACTTTGTTTTCGCTGTCAACAATGTAAACAAAGGGATTCCCCTTTGTATCACGAAAAACAGCCTGCTGAGAAATAAGAATTGCCTGTTTATTTATCCCTTCACGTATTAATGCTCTTACAAACATACCTGGCAGAAGAACTCCTTTGGGATTTGGAACTATGGCTCTCAAAATTACCGAGCCTGTTGTAGGATCAACTGTTACATCCTTAAACTGCAATGTTCCGTCATAGGGGTAAACTGTTCCATCTTCAAGAATGATTTTTACTTTATTTTGCTCTTTTCCTGCGTATTTGAGTCTTCCCTGCTCAAGTCTTTTTTCAAGCTCTCTCAGTTCCTTTGTTGACTGGGGAATGTCCACATAAATGGGGTCAAGCTGCTGTATTCTTGTAAGTTCCTGTGGCTGATAGGCAGTGACAAGAGCACCTTCTGTAACATTTGATTTTCCAATCCTGCCTGATATGGGAGCAGTTATCTTTGTGTATCCGAGATTAATCTGAGCATTCCTTACCTGTGCTTTCAATGCCTCAATCTCAGAAAGAGTCTGCTCATACTGAGCTTTAACATCATCAAACTCCTGCTTGCTTATGGCATTTACCTTTATGAGTTCCTGATAACGCTCATATCTTGCCTTGACTGATTGAAGATTTGCCTCTGCCCGAGAAAGTGCTGCTTTGGCATTGTCATAGGCTGCTTTGTATTGAGCAGGGTCAATCTGATAGAGAACTTCTCCAACCTTAACATTGCTTCCTTCAGTGAAATATCTTTTAAGAATTATTCCGCTTACCTGAGGCCTAATCTCAGCAATCCTGTAAGGAGACGTCCTTCCGGGAAGCTCTGTAGTAAGAAGAATCTCCTCTGTCTCTATTTTGATAACCGATACTTCAGGTATCTGAGGCATAGGCTTTTTCTTTTCACATCCTAAAAGAAATAGGGCAAACAAAAGAGGAAACAAAATTAATATTAACTTTATCCGCATTCTAACACCTCTTTATTTAAACTTGAACTTTTTCTGTCATTGTAAGCATAGTTTTTTATTTTCTTCATGTCATTCTGAGCCCGAGTAAAGCGAGGGCGAAGAATCCCCTTTTACTTTCAGCAACCCATTGAAAATAATCTTTACACACTCATCTGGGTCAATAAGATTTTCAGGGTCAACGACAACAGAAAGCACATACCCTCTTATAATATGCATGATTAACTTTGCAACTTCTTCTGAATTGCATTCGGTAAAATCATTAGTTTTTATGCCTGATTCAATCAGATTTTTCAGCAATGCCTTCTGTTTCTCAAAAAAACCTTTTTTTATTTCCATTCCAAAGGTAAAGCCCAATTCTCTACCATGCAACAGGATGAGCTCCTTATTTTCGGATGCATATTCAACTGCAATTTTTACATATTCCTCTAAAGTCTCCTTTGCATTTCTTTTCTCCTCAAAAATGGAAGCAATCCTCGACTCCAAATCTTTTGTTTTTTCCTGCATCAGAAAAAGGAAAAGCTCTTCTTTATTTCTAAAATAAAGATATACCCCTCCAACACTTATTCCTGCTTCCTTTGCAATCATTCTCATAGTAGCTCCACTGTAGCCATACTGGGAGAATACCTTTATGGCTGCATCAATTATTCTCTTCTTTGATTCATATCCTGAACGCCTGCTTATGTTAACTACCTCCAATTTTAAAAATTATTTTTTAGATTTCTTTTATAAGATATTGCCATACATTTCTTTCAAAAAAACTTCCCTCAACATTTTCTTCCATCTCAAGAAACATTTTAAAAGGAACAGTAAAAGTAAGAAGATTATCTCCAAGCTGCTTTTTTACATGTTTTCTTGCTGAAAGGTCTGTAAGACCAATAACCGCTCTCTGGAAATCTGATTTTGCTTCTCTGTAGGCGTATATTCCCATTGTCTGACAACCTGCACCCCATGGAACTATCACATTTTCAAAACTTTCTCTTCCATAACTTGCAAGAACAACGAGGGCAGAAAGCTGATGAGGATTTACAGGAAATACTATAACTATTGGCTCCTCTTCGTCTAAATTTACTTCCTTCAAAGGTTTAAAAATAACATATTTTGTAGGAATTTCTATGATAGGTAACTGTTCAACAAATTTTTTAACATTTTCAGGAGTTTTTAAATATCTCTCTCCTTCAAGAAACTCCTCATAGAATTCTTTAGTTACATGGGGTTTAATTTGTTCAGCTACATTTTTCCCAATCTCCCATTCTTTGTTACCTGAGGATAAAAAATAATAAAAACAATCTATGCCTCCCAAAAAATCTAAATATTTATTTCCGAAACCAAGACCAACCGCACCACCCCAGCAACCATATGTGTTTTTATCAAAAACAGCTACTTTACCCTTTACAGCATTTGCAAACAACCACATAACACAGCCCCATTTACCTTCTCTAAATTGCAAGGCATTTTCTGGTCTTTTATCTGACCATATGATTGCCACAGGATTTAATTCCATTTTTAAAGCCTTTGCTATTTTGCTTTCCATATTTCAGCCCTCCTTTCTTATATGAGACTGTTCAAAATTTCCCAGTTTCTTATAAATCAAGGAATTAGAATTTAATATTTTTCATTTACCTCCATCTGTCATTCCGATGAGCGTTAGCGACGAGGAATCTCCTCTTTCCTATTTAAGGAGGAGACCCTTTGCTTACGCTCAGGGTGACCCTAAGGGTCAGATTCCTCGCACCCATTGAGGGTGCTCGGAATGATCATTAGTAATTGAACATCCTCATTTATTTCAAAAATTTTAGTTCTTCATTTTGTACTCATACAACTGAACGTCTGTTCATGTGAACTAATGTTCAGTTTATCAGAATAAAGGTTGACATGTCAAGAAAAATTCTGAAAAAAATATTCCCAAATAAAAAACCCTGCCATATCTTTGAGCTAATACAAAGATATGCAGGGCTATCTAATTTTTAAAGAATTTCTAAGGCTGAGAAAAAGTAAGGGATTTCATAGGCAGCAGATTGAGGAGAGTCTGAGCCATGGACTGCATTTCGCTCAATGTTTTCGGCAAAGTCTTTTCTTATGGTGCCTTCCTCTGCCTGGGCAGGATTTGTAGCACCCATAATTTTTCTAACCCTCGCTATCGCATCCTCTCCTTCTAATACCATTACAACAATAGGTCCCTCTGACATGAAATCTGTAAGGGACTCGTAGAAAGGTCTGTCCTTGTGGACAATGTAGAATCCCTTTGCTCCTTCTTTGGTGAGCTTGAGTTTCTTAAGGGCTGCCACTCTCAGTCCCTGCTTTTCAAATCGGGAGATAATCTCACCAATCAGATTTTTGCTTACTGCATCGGGTTTGATGATTACAAGGGTACGCTCAATCATACTTTACCTGCCTCCTTTAGTATTTTTATCATTTTAAAGACCTCTTCTGTAGAAATTTCAAAGGCTCGTCTCTCTTCCTCAGTAAGTTCAAGCTCGATTATCTTTTCAACTCCCTTGCTTCCAACTACAACAGGAACTCCATTAAAGACTCCTTTTACACCGTACTCTCCATCAAGATAGACTGAGCAAGGAAGAATTCTCTTTTCGTCAAGAAGAATTGACCTTACCATCTCAAAGGTTGACTGAGCTGGTGCATAATAGGCAGAACCTGTCTTAAGAAGAGAGACAATCTCAGCACCGCCGTCTCTTGTTCTCTTTACAAGGGCATCAATTTTATCCTTTGAAAGCCATTTTGAAAGGGGAATTCCCTTAACAGTGGTAAATCTCACAAGGGGAACCATATAATCTCCATGTCCACCCAATACCAAGGTCTCAATATCTCTTGGGGAGACTCCAAGTTCCATTGATATGAAGGTCTTAAATCTTCCTGAGTCAAGCACTCCACCCATGCCAAGAACCTTTTGTCTCGGAGAACCAGACATTGCAAGGGTTACATGGGACATGGCATCCATCGGATTTGTTACAACAATGTAGTAAGCCTCAGGACACTGAGGTGCAAGCCTTCTTACAATGCCTCCTACAATGTCAGCATTTGCCATTAGTAAGTCTTCCCTCTTCATGCCTGGCTTTCTTGCAAGACCTGCTGTGATTACAACAATGTCTGAACCTGCAAGGTCATCAAGACTGTTTGTTCCTGTAACACTTGCCTTAACTCCCATGACTGCAGTGTTTTGAAGAATATCAAGTGCCTTGCCCTGAGGCATTCCTTCAACAATATCAAAGAGAACTACATCGGCAAGTCCACTGTTTGCCACAAAGAGAGCAAGAGTAGCCCCCACATTTCCAGCACCAACGATTCCAACCTTTTTTCTCATTTTAATTCCTCCTTTCATTTATTACCTCTATGAGTTGCGATTGATACTATTTTAAAAATATCCTCACCTTCTTTCAGTGCCCTAAGAAGATTTTTAAACATGTAAGCAGTCTCAAGATTTGTTTTTTCTTGAAGCATAAGCAAGCGAGCAAGAAGTATTAAGAATTTTATGCTGTATTCACCCTTTTCCCCGAGCTCCTCGAATTTTTTGAATTCTTCTGGTTCTATTTCAAGTAAACTCTCAAGATTGAGCAGACGAGTTCTTTCCTCTTCTGATTTAATAGGTTTAGTATTCTCCCACATTTTCAGAAGAAAATCCAGGAATTTGTGAGTTTTCTCTCTGTCTGAATGCATCTTTATTAAGATATCCACAGCCCAATGTATATGCTTTGGAGTTCTGATATTTGACCAACCCTTGTTTGTTCTCTGTCTGTACTTTATCAAAATGTCGTATGGACTAATACTTCCTTGATATACGCCAATAATAAATCTATCGTTAATGGTGGTGAAAAAGAGAGGAGAGATTTTTTCACCCTTTCTCTTAAATGACATTTTCGGAATTGGTTCATTGCTTTTTGGCACTTTTACTCCTCTTAATGTTTAAACTACGGGAAACCTTAAAAACAAGCAGATACTGGTGAACTATTTGGAGAGAGCCATCCGACCTTGCATTAATTTTCTTGGACTCCTTCTCAGCAATAACTATGATCTCTTTTAGACTAAGTTCAGGAATTTTAACAACCTCAACTATCCTCTTTGCCATTGGTTCAATGTATCCATTGACTCTTACGTCCCTTGTCTGAATCACAAGATAACCTTCATCATTAACTATTTCTGAAATAATAGAAATTAATTGGTTCACGCTGTCAAGGTATTTCTCTACTTCATTCTCAGCCAAGACCGCTCTGCTTAAACAAGAAGATTTAACATAAATCAGCTCAACTTTACCCTCTTTTAATAATTTTTCTATCTCTGAAGGCACTCCGTCATTTGTAATATCAATTACCCTGAAAGAGTTGTTTTTCTGGTATCTATCTATTACGTTAATCTCTGTGAGACTTTCAAGCTCTTCCCGACGAAATATCCACACAGTCGTTGTCTCAAGGGAACTAATGCTATCTCTATCTTTTAGTGTTCGTTCTCTTAAACTAATTGTTCCATAAGCAGAGCTGGTCTCTTTCACTGAACTTGTATTTAAAGGCTTTTCAAATATGGGCAAGTACTCGTGGGCAAGAAGGAGAAAATTGTATTTTATGCTGTTTTCATACCAAAATCCTGTTGTTTTACAGTTGTGCTGCCTTTTTATTACGAGTTCCTTGAGCTTAAATCCTGCCTTAAGAAAAACGTCAATAACTTTAAAACCAAGAGGAACTACATGTTTGTGTTTTCTCATGTCTCCGATTAAAATGGCGCACTTTCTACCCGGCTTAAGAACTCTATAACTCTCATTGGCAACCTTTTCAAGTTCTCTGAGGTAATGCTCAACTTCTAAAAAAGAGAGGTCTCCCTCTTTATTGTTCGTATAGTGGATTATATTTGCATAAGGAGGATGAGCACAAATTAGGTCTACTGATTGATTATCGAGGAAAGATAAGTCCCTTGCATCACCTACAAATAGCTCTGGTTCATAGATTCTTTCATATCTCTGATATTTTGAATGAATTTGAAAGTCTATGTTCCTTCTTGCCAGCTCAACTGCCTTTTCATTTATATCAAGGGCAATGCATCTTCTTCCAAGCAGCTTTGCCTCAACTGCTGTTGTTCCAGCACCGCAAAAGTAGTCTAAAACGAGTTCTCCAGGACTTGAATATTTTAGTATTAAATTTCTCGGTATGTAGGGAGACCAGTTTCCTCTGTATTCTCCACTGTGAGTTGCCCAGTCACCACGGCTTTTAAAACTCCATACTGTGGTGGTTTCTTCTTGGAAATCCTTTGGCTCATATCTTTTTATAGATCTCTCTTTTTTGGGTGAGCTTATGCTTACTCCAAAGGTCTTTCTCATTATTTGTTCAAGCTGCCGATAGGTGATCTTATATTTCTCACCAATCTCCGAATCAGAGAGACCTTTGAGTTTATCGGCTATTACTGAGGATTCTATCTCCTTAAGACTTCTCAAATTATCTCCTGCATTTTGATTAGGTCTTCAAGGTTATCTACATTTAAAACTCTCACATTACCATCTATTCTCTTTATTAGACCTGACAGAACTTTGCCAGGACCTATCTCAATGAAGGTCTGAACTCCCTTTGAAATCATATATTTTACACAGTCCTGCCAGCGAACTGGGCTATAAAGTTGTTTTACAAGGACATCAAAAAGGGCTTGAGCTTCCCTTTTCTCCTCAGCATCTACATTTGTTACAATAGGAATTTTGGGCGCATTTAATTTAAAGTCTTTTAGAAATTGAGCAAACTTCTCTGCTGCCTCTCTCATGAGTTTACAGTGAGAGGGAATGCTTACCTGAAGGGGCACAACCTTTTTTGCACCCCTTTCCTTTGCAATCTCCATTGCCCGTGCTACAGCCTCTGCCTCTCCGGAGATAACGACTTGTCCAGGGCAGTTCAGGTTTGCAAGGTCAACATAAAAGTGAGAGATACTGTCACATATCTCTCTTAATGTCCCTTCATCAAGCCCAAGCACTGCTGCCATTGCACCTTTTCCTTCTGGCTGTGCCTGCTGCATGAGCTCTCCCCGTTTTCTTACTATTCTCACTGCATCACTAAATGAAAAAACCTCCGAAGCCACACAGGCAGTGTATTCGCCAAGGGAATGTCCTGCCACATAGTCTGGTTTTATGTTTAGTGCCGAGACTTCTTTTAGCAAAGCATAGGATACGGTCAAAAGGGCTGGCTGAGTGTTTTCTGTTCGGTTTAACTCTGCCTCTGGTCCTTCAAAGCATAGCTTGGCAATGTCAAAGCCTAAAACATCACTTGCCTCTTCAAATATCCCTTTCTGCCTTTCATAGACACTCTTTCCCATTCCCACATACTGGGAACCCTGACCTGGAAAAACAAAAGCTATCATTAGGATACTCCTTCTTGAAGTTTCTTAATCAAAAGGGGAATTATTACTTTTACATCCCCAACTATTCCATAGGTTGCAACATTGAAAATCGGTGCATTCGGGTCTTTGTTAATTGCCACAATTACATCACTTGACTGCATACCTACAAGATGCTGCACTGCTCCTGAAATTCCGCAGGCTATGTAAAGTTTTGGGCATACTGTTTTACCAGTCTGTCCTACTTGATGGGCATAGGGAATCCAGCCTTCATCAACGGCTGCACGGGATGCTCCAACTGTGCCACCAAGAAGATTGGCAAGCTCCCAAAGCATCTTAAATCCCTCGGGAGAACCAAGCCCTCTTCCACCTGATACAATCACCTTTGCATCCTGAAGATTGACCTTACAGAAAGAGGTATCCTCAACCCTCTCAAGTATTTTAACCCTTCCTTGAGGCTTAAGCGGTGGGACAATAATAATCTCACCTGTTCTGTTTTTATCATATTCTCCCCTTTTCATAACCCTCGGTCTTACCGTTGCAATCTGAGGCCGACTTGTAGGAGAGACAATTGTTGCCATAATGTTTCCACCAAAAGCTGGACGAATCTGAAGAAGATTTCCTGTCTCTTTGTCTATTTCAAGTCCTGTGCAGTCTGCTGTAAGCCCAACCCTAAGCCTTGCTGCTACCCTTGGTATAAAGGAACGTCCAATAGCAGTAGCACCAGCAAGGAGAATCTCAGGCTTGTGCTCCTCAATTAGCTTTATAAGTGTCTTTGCATAAAGTTCATCATCAAGAAAGGCGTAATCCTCAGAATTTACGTGATAGACTATGTCTGCGCCCCATCTAATAAGTTCCTCAACCTCATCGGAAGGACCAAAAAGCACCGCACTGAGTTTAGACCCTCTCTGATTGGCAAGTTTTCTTCCAATGCCAAGAAGTTCATAAGCCACAGAAGCAATTTTACCCCGAGACTGTTCAGCAAATATCCATACTCCTTTGTGTTCTTCTGCTTTCTTTTCCTCTTTAGCCCTCTCATCAATTATTGCACTTTCAGGACAACTCTCAATGCATGCCCCACAAAGAGTGCATGCCTCTGTGATGAACGCTTTAAAATCCCTTAATTCAATTGCTCCAAAAGGACAGGCATTTATACAGGTTCCACAGCCTGTGCATTTTTCTATGTCAATTCTTATAAGCATCCGAGCCTCCTTAGTTCTCTAACTAATGTTTCAACCTGCTCCTCAGGTGTTCCTTCAAGAATTCTTCTTTCACCCCGTGGAGGTGGTGCAAAGATGTTTTTGACCATTGTAGGTGAACCTTTAAGTCCCACATTTTCCTCCTCAGCTCCGATATCATCGGCATTAAATCTTGGAATTTGTGCTTTCTTTGCAGCCATCTTGCCTCTTATTGATGGTGGACGGGGAGTGTTAAGCTCCTTTACAACCGTAATTAGGGCAGGAAGGCTTAGGGCTATTTTTTCATAGCAGTCATCCATAAGTCTTTCAACTATAAGCTCGTTCGGCGTGATACTCTCAATGTGTCTTACATAGGACACATGGGGAATGTCTAAGAACTCAGCCATCTCAGGGCCAACTTGGGCTGTGTCACCATCAATTGCCTGTTTTCCGCAGATTATCAGGTCAAAGCCAAGTTTTACTACTGCCTTAGAAAGTGTGTAGGCTGTTGCCCAAGTGTCAGCACCGGCAAATCTTCTGTCTGTAAGTAAAACTGCATCATCTACACCCATAGAGATTGCCTCTCTCAATACCTCCTCTGCCTGAGGCGGTCCCATTGTTACTACCGTAACTTTTCCTCCTACTTTGTCCCTAATCTGAAGCCCTGCCTCTACGGCATGAAGGTCGTAGGGATTCATAATACTTGGAACTCCCTCTCTGATAAGGGTGTTTGTTTTAGGGTCAATTCTTACCTCAGTTACATCGGGAACTTGCTTAACACAGACAATAATTCTCATTCCTTCCTCCATTTTTATGAGCTGCTTTTATTTATTCTGCGTAATGCCTGAGAATACTCAGACTATCATGAGAAACTAAAATGTTTATTCTGCTCTTATAATTATACGAAACGAATTGGCTGAAAAATCTCATCATTTTACTACTATCTTGACAAATCTTCTTTTGCCAATCCTTACTACATACTCGCCAGACTTAAGCTTTATGTCGGGGTTATCTATTTGGTCTTCGTTTACTCTTATGCCGCCCTGTTTAATTAGCCTTACAGCCTCTGAGGTGCTTTTTACAATTCCTTTTTCTTTAAGAACTTTGGGTAGCCACACTCCTTCTCCTTCATCCTTTACCTCTACTGTTTCAATTTCTTCGGGAATCTCCCTTTTTCTGAAAAGTTTAACAAAGTTTTCCCTTGCTCTCTCGGCAAGTTTTCTTCCATGATACCTTTCTACAATCTCAAAAGCCAGCGACTCTTTTGCATCTCGTGGATTTATCTTTCCATTTTCAATTCCCTTTTTAAGTTCCTTAAGCTCATCTATTGATATATGGCTTAAAAGTTCATAATATTTGAGCATTAACTCATCATTTATTGACATAACCTTTCCAAAAATTTCATCAGGTGGCTCGTTTATACCAATGTAGTTTCCAAGACTCTTTGACATCTTCTGAACACCATCGAGCCCCTCAAGTAGAGGCATCATTATTACCACTTGTTCTTCCATATCATAGAGTTTCATGAGTTGCCTACCCATGAGAAGATTAAATTTCTGGTCTGTGCCACCGAGCTCCACATCTGCCTTAAGATAAACCGAGTCATAAGCCTGTAGCAGTGGATATAAGAATTCGAGGATACTAATTGGTCTGCCCTCTGTAAATCTTTTCTTAAAGTCTTCCCTTTCAAGCATCCGTGCAACTGTCTCCATGCCAGCAAGTCTACACATGTCAAGGGCAGACATGTTTCCAAACCATTCACTGTTAAATCTTATGACAGTTTTTTCAGGGTCAAGTATCTTGAAAACCTGTTCTTTATAAGTCTCAGCATTTTTTAAAACTTCCTCTCTTGTTAATGGCTTTCTTGTCTCTGTCTTTCCTGAGGGGTCTCCAATCATTCCCGTAAAATCACCTATGAGGAATATTACCTCATGACCGAGCTCCTGAAACTGTCTCATCTTTTCAAGTAAAACCGTGTGTCCCAGATGAATGTCCGGAGCAGTCGGATCAAAACCAACTTTTATTTTAAGTGGACTGTTCTCCTTGTATGACTTTTTAAGCTTTTCTTTAAGAGCCTCTTCGGGAATTATTTCAACAGTCCCTCTTTTGATTATTTCAAACTGTTTTTCTGGTGTTAACACTCTGCCCTCCTTCAACTTTAAAAGGAATGCTCTTTATCTGGAAATTCTCCTTTTTCTACTTCTTCTTTATACTGCTTTATCGCCTTTAAAATCTCCTCTCTCAAATTTAAATACTTCTTCACAAACTTGGGAGTAAATTTTTCAAAAAGTCCAAGCAAGTCATGAACTACCAATACCTGCCCATCGCAGTTCACACCAGCACCAATGCCTATTGTTGGAATTTCAAGGCTTTCAGTAATATCTTTTGCAAGCTCCGAGGGAATTACCTCTAAAACTATAGCAACTACTCCCGCCTCTTGCAACAGAATCGCATCTTCTTTAATTCTCTGTGCCTGTTCAGGAATTTTACCCTGAAGTTTATATCCTCCCATTCTTAAAACAGCTTGGGGGGTAAGACCTAAGTGGCCAATCACGGGAATTTCTGCCTCAGTAATTGCCTTTATCTGTCTTATGATTTCTCTTCCTCCCTCAAGTTTAACGGCCTGAGCACCTGCTTCCTTTACAAGCCTGCCAGCATTTCTAACGGCATCCTCTACGCTTATTTGATAGGACATGAACGGCATATCAGCTACAACCATGGCTCTTTTTGTTGCTCTCACTACAATTTTAGTATGATAAATAATTTCATCTACGGTTACAGGCAAGGTTGTCTCGTTTCCTTGAATAACCATTGAAAGCGAGTCTCCCACGAGAATCATGTCTATGCCTGCTTCGTCAACAATTTGGGCAAAAGGATAGTCATAGGCAGTTAGCATTGTTATCTTTTGTTTTTCTCTTTTTTTCGCAAGCAAATCTGTCACTGTAAATCTCATCTTTGGGTCCTTCTCAAAGCTTTAAGCTGAAGCTGAAGATTTTTATTGCCTTCCCACTCATTGATTGATGGAGTAAAGGCTGCATCAATTAAAGCTCCTTCGAGGATTTGAGCATCTCCCATGTCAAATCCAATGGCAGAAATGGTGCTACCATTTTGCCTCAAAAACATCTTAAGATGATTACTGCCTACCTTTCTTAAGTTTACCACCGTAAGCTCTTTTGCTCCAAAAATTGGCTCTCTGTTACCCTCTCCAAAAGGCTCAAGAAGGTTCATCTCTTCTGCTACTTTTTCTGTGATTTCACTTAAATTAACGGCTGCATCAAGAAAGAGAATACTTTTGTCCTCTACGGATATATCTTTTGCAAGCTGACAGAGTCTATCTCTAAAAGCCTGCAAATTATCATGAGAAAGAGTAACTCCTGCTGCCTGCTTGTGTCCTCCAAATCTTATGAGCAAGTCCTTACAGCCATTTAGCATCTCCTGCAAATCAATACCTGAGGGACTTCTTGCAGAACCCTTTGCTTTTCCCTCATGTAGAGAAAACACAAAAGCAGGTCGGTTAAATCGGTCGGTTAATTTGCTTGCAACAGTTCCTACAACTCCTGGATGCCACTCTCCCCATAGTACAATAACAGGGTCATCATTAAATTCTCTGAGAAGCTTTTCTTCAATATCGCTCATTATTCTTTCTTCTGTTTTCTGTCTTAAAGTGTTTAATTGATTTATCCATTTACTGAGATTTTCAACTTCAGCCTCATCTTCGGAGATTAAAAACTTAACAACATCCCTTGCGTAATCTATTCTTCCAGGTGCGTTTATCCGAGGGATAAGGCAGTAACTTAAGTGGAAACCTTTGAGAGAGTTTGAATTAATACCTGCAATATTTTTTAGCATCTTTATAGAGTTTCTCAACGGGGATTCAATTAGTCTCCATCCGTATTTAGTCAAAGTTCTGTTGGCATGTGTAAGTGGAACCATGTCAGCATAAGTTCCAAGCGTAACAAGGTCTATATATTCTAAAGCCATCTCCCTGTCTAATGCCATTGCAAGGAGTAAAGCAACACCAACACCTGCAAGATATTTGTAGTTAGCATTGTCATCAATTTTAGGATTTATCACTGCAAGAGCTCTCGGAATGACTAACTCCTCTTTAATTCTTAATGGCTCATGATGGTCAGTAATTATTACCTCTATACCTTCTTTACTCGCATACTCTACAGCTTCAAAATCTCTTATTCCACAATCGACGGTAATTATTAGTTTAACCCCTAATTCTTTTGCCACTTCTATACTGTTAAGGGTTAATCCGTAGCCATGCTCAATTCTGTGAGGGATGTGATAGAAAACCCGCGCACCTTTTCTATAGAGTATGTCGTAAAGTATAGCTGTTGCAGTCAAGCCATCGGCATCGTAGTCACCATGTATGAGAATTTTGGTTTCCGATTTTATAGCTTCTTTTATTATGGAAACAGCCTCATAAACCCCTGAGATATCAAAAGGGTCTATGCTGTCAATATGGGGATTTAAAAATGAATAGATTTGTTCAATACTTTTAAGTCCTCTTGAGAGTATGACCTGAGCTGTAGGTAAGGTTATATCAAGCGTCTTAGAAACATACTGAAGATACTCCTGATTTGTCCTTACGACAACCCATTCGGAGTAAAGCATTTTATCTCTTTGTCAGTGAATTCTTGCCGAGAAGTAGAACTACAGGGCTTGCTACAAAAATGGAAGAATATGTCCCCACAAGAATACCTATAATCATAGCAAGGGCAAAATCATGCAACACTTCACCGCCGAAGAAAAATAAAGCCACCGCTGCCATGAGAGTTGTGAGAGATGTAACAATCGTCCTTGAGAGCACTTCGTTTATACTTCTATTCATTAATGCTTCAAGGGTCATAGCTCCTTTTGCAACCTTTCCAAGATTTTCTCTAATTCTATCAAAGACAACAACCGTGTCTGTGAGAGAGTATCCTGCAATCGTAAGAAGGGCACTTACAAAAATTAAGTTTATCTCTCTGTCAAGTAAATAAAAAATAGCAAGCACCGCCATTACATCATGAAAAGTTGCCACCGTAGCACCTATGGAAAAATGAAACCTAAACCGAATAGCAATATATATAAGAATTCCTGCGGTAGCGGCCAAAACTGCAAAGAGGGCATCTCTTTTTGTTCTCGCACCTATTTTAGGTCCTATTTCTGTTACTGACTCAATTATCGGTCCTTTAGCAGACAGGTTTTCCTTTAAAGCTTTCTCAATATTTTCTTGCGCTCCTTCCTGCTGTTTTTTTAATTTAATGAGAACCTTTTTTTCTGCAGGCAACTCCTGTATATCTGCATCCTTCATACCTGCTTTCTCCAGAGCGCCTCTAACCTCTGCAAGAGTAACAGGCTGAGAAAATCTCACCTGAAGACTCAATCCGCCTGCAAAGTCTACTCCTAAATTTGCATTTCCTACGTATATCTGATATATTGCAAAGATACCAAGAAGAATCATTATAGCCGATGCGCCAACGGCTATGTATTTTTTACCAAGAAAATCTATGTTTGTCTTACCAAGAAACTGTATCATATGCTGAGACTTTTTCTCTCCTTTCCTGTATATATAAGGTCAAATACAGTTTTTGTACCAATTAATGCTGTAAATAGATTTATAGCAACTCCAAGAGATAAAGTTACGGCAAAACCTTTTATAGGACCAGAGCCAAAATGAAAAAGAACCGCCGCCGTGATTAAAGTTGTAACATGAGAATCGAAAATAGTCCAGAATGCTTTTTTATAGCCTGTTTCTATAGCAGCCCTTGGAGTTTTACCAAGCCTTAACTCCTCTCTTATCCTTTCGAACATTAAAACATTCGAGTCCACTGCCATTCCTACAGCAAGAGCTATACCTGCAATACCTGGAAGAGTGAGAGTAGCATTCAAGGCAGCAAGTGCACCGATGAGTAAAACAATGTTCAGAACTAAAGCAAGGTCTGCAATCAAACCGCTAAGACGGTAGTAAATAATCATAAAAATCACAACAAGCATAGATGCTATAAGAACAGCTGTTTTCCCTGCTTCAATTGAGTCTTTTCCAAGGGTAGGACCTACTGTTACATTTTGAATAAGCTTAACAGGTGCAGGAAGAGCTCCAGCTCTAAGAACTAATGCTAAATCCTTTGCCTCTTCAAGAGTAAAATTACCGGAAATCTGAGCATTACCACCTTCAATCTTTTCCTGAATTACAGGAGCAGAGTAAAGATTACTATCAAGTATTATGGCAAGCCTTCTCTTGACATTCTTTGCCGTAATATCCTCGAACATCTTTGCACCTGCTTCGTTAAATCTCAAAGATACATAGGGCTCGTTAAATCTCTGGTCAATACTCACATGTGCCTCAGCAAGAAGGTCTCCTGTAAGAAGTGCATCTTTTTTTACTATATAAGGTCTTTTGTATACCTCTCCAGTTTCTTTATTAGAAATTTTTTGAAAAACTATCTCATCTCCCTCTGGCAGTTTAGCTTTCCACTGATTTAAGAAAGCCTCTTCCTCTCCAGCTTTTATTAAAGAAGGAAGCTCTTTCCAGAGAGGTGTTTCTTCGTCTAAAAGTTTGAACTCAAGCTGAGCTGTTTTACCAATAATTTCAAGAGCCTTTTTAGGATCCTTTACTCCAGGCAATTGAACTACTATCTCATTGTCTCCCTGTTTGTGAATAACTGGTTCTGCCACTCCAAGCTGGTCAACCCTGTTACGAATCACCTCGATTGCCTGTTCAACTGAAGTTGTCTCGACTTTCTTAAAAGCACTCTCTGGAAGCTGACAATTAAGAGCATTGCCATGCTCAGAAATGGATAGGTCTGGATAGTTGTCTCTTATTATTTTTTTCACATCATCATTCACAGGCTGGACAAATATTTTTTCACCTTCAACTTTAACAACAGGTTTATGCCCTTTTTTCTCAAGAAGACTTTGAAGATGCATTCCTATTCTTTCAACGGTTATCTCTCTTGCCCTTTTAATATCTACCTCAAAAATAAGATGGGAACCTCCCCGAAGGTCGAGACCAAGCACAATACCCTTATTTGGAAGATTCTTCTTCCACCATTCAGGCATCGAGTTAAAAAGAGGCGTGTTCGGCAAAAAGAACACAACCGCTAAAATCAGTGTAGAGAGTATGAGCGCTATTCTGATGTAAATACTTTTTTTCATGAAAAACTATTAATCCTCGTCTGTTTGAGGTCTTAAGGCCGCAATGGACTGCTTTGAAAACTTTAATTTTACGTTTTCAGCAACTTTAAGCACAACGGTATTGGGATTTACACTGTCCACAACTCCGTAGAGTCCTCCAACAGTTATTACTTTGTCTCCTCTTTTAAGATTCTCAAGCATCTGTCTGTGTTCCTTCGCTCTTTTCTGTTGAGGTCTTATAAGCAAAAAGTAAAAGACAACAATTATCAGAAACAAAGGCAGAAGACTAGCTATAAGTCCCATTACAGGGTCTCCCTGTGCACCACCTTGCGGTGCAGGCCCCATAGCATAGACATCTGTTATAAAATTCAATAAATACATATCTCACCTCCGAAAATTTTAAATCTTATTATAGTAGCAAGCTTTAAAGAAAAATCGCAAGTTCCATAGGAAGTATAAACCTGTTAATGTATTCTTTTACTTTAGTTTAAGGCAAACTAAAAAATATTCGCCTTTTGTTCTGTAAATGAGCCTGTATCCCATTTTTTTTGCAAGCGTTTCTACAATTTTAAGGCCTATTCCCGAGCCCTTATCTTGTTCTGAAAAAATTTTATTCCTCACAACAAGTTGTTTTCTTGAAAGCCTTATCTGAACAATATCCTTTGAGTATTTTAGAGCATTTTCAATTATCGGAAAAACTATATTTTCAAGCATCTCCCTGTTAGAATTTACATATACATCATTCAAAAGAGTTTTTATTTCTACTTTAACTTGAGTTAGAGTGAGAATTCTCTCTACAGTCTCCCTTAGATTTATTTTTTCTTTAGAGTGTTTTAAGTCTCTAAATTTATTAATAGTATCAAGAATGCGATGAAAATCTTCTTGAATATATAAGTAACTCTTTTCCAGCCTCTCAAGTGCCCTCGCATCATTTCTAAGTTTTAAAATTTCTATATTTCCCCTCTGAGTTGCAAGAAAGTTACCAAACTTGTGAGATATGGTCAGAAGTATTAGTTCAAGAAAATCTCTGTATTCCCTCTCCTGCCTTGTCATGCGCTCGATAATCTTGTAAAGAACGAGCATTAAGCTTAGAACCAATAAAAACTCCCAAAGAAGAACGTTTTTAACGTAATCCTTAAACTTTATCTCTACAAGATTCCTCTTTGAAATCTTATCTTTATTAAAAAATTCAGAAAGCCATTCTTCTTTTAAACTTTCGGCAAAGGTAAAAACCATCGTGTTCAGATAGAACAAAATGGCAATCATAATTAAAGTTGTTGCTAAAATTACTTTTACTTGAAATCTCAAAGCAGTCTATATCCTCTACCAGGGTATGTCTTTATACAATCGGAAGGTAAAATTTTTCTGAGTTCTTTTATGTATGCCCTTACAATCTCTTCTCCTACTTCCTTATCTGGCCATATATAATTCATTATAGTTTCTGTATCAACTATCTCTCCCTTTTTCTTAATTAAAAGACTTAATAGTTCCCACGCATTTTTTGATATTCTGATTTCTTCATTACCCTTGTGGATTGTTTTTCCGTCAAGATTTATCGTAATGTCTCCTATGGTTATTATACTTTCTATATGTTTTCTCTTGCTTAACGCCTTAAGCCGCAATACAAACTCCTTGAAATCAAAGGGTTTTGTTAGATAATCGTCGGCACCACGGATAAAGCAGTTTTCCTTATCCTTAATGCTACTTTTTGCAGTTATAACAAGAATAGGAGTTTTAATTCCAACTTTTCTCAGAGCAGTTATTATCTTTTCACCAGAGGTATATCTAAGGATGAGATCGACCACTATCACATCAAATTCATATTTACCAATTACCTTAGGAAGCTCCCTTTCATCCCACAACCAGATGAGCTCTATATTTTCAATACTAAGATAATCCTTTAAAGTTTCCCCAAGAACCTTATCATCTTCTATAAGAAGAATTCGCATTATTCATAACTTAATATTCTTGGAGTTATGAATATCATTACTTCATAGAGAGATTCATCTCTTCCCGTGCTTTTAAAAAGCTCACCGGCTAAGGGGATGTCGCCAAGAAGGGGAACTTTGGAGTCTCTCGTTGTATCTTTCTTTTTATAGATGCCTCCGATTACCAGTGTTTCTCCATCTTTAAGGGAAACTTTGGTATTTCCCTCTAATTTAGTTGTTCTTGGTGCATATGTTCCACCTATATTTACAAACTCCACGAGGTCTTCCTTGGTGACGTTTATATCAAGTTGGAGAGACTTGTCATCTATTAAATGGGGAGTTGTTTCAACTATAACTGCCACGTCTTTAAACTTGGTCGAAATCTGCCCGCTTTGAACATCTTTTTCACCGTAAGGGATTGACTCACCTTGAACAATCTTTGCTTTCTGATTGTCCATTGTAATTATTCTGGGGTTTGAAATTATCTTTCCTTTTCCTGTCTCCTGTAAGGCTGAAATTCTGACATCAAGTGCAAAAGTTCCAGATGCATTAATATATCCGATTGTGAAAGCCGACGTTCCAGCTCCAACAGCTCCAGATGATGCAGGAAGATTAATACCTATCGGAGTAGTACCACCTGGAACAGTGGCAGGAGAAGACTGCGAGCCCACTATATTCGTCCTTGATCCAGGAGGTGACCACCTTATTCCCCACTCAAAACCAAGACTCTTAGCAAAACTACTGCTAATCTCTACTATTCGTGTCTCAAGAAGAATCTGTCTTATTGGTTTGTCAAGATTAACAATAAAAGTCTCTACTTCCTTTAGAACTGAAGGTATATCCTTTACTATTACAGACCTGGTTCTATCGTCAACAACTATATTGCCCTGAGGAGATAAAATTTTAGCACCTTCTATAGTTGTCTTTACTTTGTCTGGCAGTGCATATTTGAGAGTAAATATTTTCGTATTTGTATCTTCAGCCTTTTTGAACAGGTCTTTTGTCTCTGCCTGCAGTTTCTTTTCTTCCTGAAAAACTTTCAAAGGAGCTATTCTTATAATGTTTCCCTCAACAACCTTTTGGAGCTGAAAAGTTTTACAAATCATATCAAGCGCCTGCGCCCATGGTACGTTTATAAGTTTAAGAGTGATTTTACCCTTAACCTCAGGATGAATAACCATATTATATCCCGAGATTTCTCCAAGTAGCCTGAACACTCCAACAAGGTCTGCATCTTGAAAATCGAAATTTACGGTTGTATCACTTTTTACATTACTTACTGTACTATTATCAATTGTGGAAATTTTATATTCATTAGCTTTTTCAGGAGCTTTTTCAGGCTTTTTATCCTTTATTCTCTTTACGCTAAAGACTACCTCATCTCCTAAGTGAAGGACTTCTGCATCTAAGCCTTCACCCTTTAAGAAACTGAAATTCAAATTTTTACCTTCCCTTTTCATGGAAAGGGGAAAGTCTTTAGGGATTTCAGCATCAAATTTTATGTCAGCAAATTCAATACTTACGGAATTGTCTGTTTTTATCACTGTAGGCTCGGGCAGTTCTCCATCAGCATAAAAGGTGACTTCAAAATCTTCACCATATTTTTCCAACAACAAATCAATTATTCTCGTTGCCTTAACTGGAGTTGGCTCATTCTTAGATTTAAACGAGATAATGATAACATTGTTTTCTGATTTAATTTCAGGCTTTATGGGTTCTGCAAGAAGAATGGTTAAGTGAGTGTTTTTTTCTATCTCTTCACCAGAAACCTCACTTACATATCCATTATGGAATAGCATCTTTCTGTTCAATGAGCCTAAAGAGGTAGAAATTAGTTCTAATTGAATCTTAAATGGATCGTCCTGAGGAATTATTCTGTGCTCTGCCTTATCAGAAAGTTTAATCTTTAAAGCATCATCCTCATAAACAACGGAGTCAATCTGTCCTGCAAGAGCATCAACGGATATTATAATAAGAAAAGATAGGATAAAAAAAACTATTTTATTTATCATGCTCCTTCCTCCGTTCTGAGTTTCAGATATTTTGTTTTTCTATTGTCTTCTTTAATTTCTATTGAATCTTTTAATATTTTCACAACTCTCCCTCCGCTTATACCTATTTTGTCTTTTTCTCTGACAATATAAAACTTCCCGTCTGGAGCCTGTATTAAGGCATACATTCCTTTTTTATCCCATGCAATACCTGTTAATTTAAATTCTTCTATGTCATAACTCTCCAGAGGAGACTGCCCCTTTTTAAGCATGTCTCTCTTTACAATCAGCGGAGTGAAAGGATCTCTTAAGTTTTCCACATCATAGGAATAAGTAGGAAATTCCATAGATTTTACTTCTTCGCTCTCTTTTGTTTTTTTTGTAGCTTTAGGCACTTGAGTTATGTTAGCCTGTTTCTCCATTCCCCAAAAAGTCCAGAAAATACCTCCACCAACCAAAACAACTCCTAAGAAAATTAAAATTATAATCCTTTTTCTATCCATCATTTCTTCTTTTCCTGAGATTTTTTCTGTTCTTGTATCTTTTTCTTCTCTTCTTCAGGTATTAAAGAGTAAGTAACTGCAGTCATTGTAGCTGTCAACATTACAGGGTCTTTTTCTCCGCTTTTAATCTCCATCTTTTTTATATTGAGAATACGCTCTATTTTAGTTGTTTCGGCAAAGAAGCCCCCAAAAATATGATATCTACCCTTCATGGCAACTTCTACAGGAATTTCATATACTTCTGTAGATTGATGGACTGTCTTACTTTGAGGTTTCCACATAGTAACAACAAGCCCCTTTTGAAGTCCTATTTCCGATAGTTTTTTTAAGACATCCGAAACCTCTGTTTCTTTTGGCAGGAGAGTCTTTAGAAACTCCATTCTCTTCTGAAGTCTCTCATTTAAAACTCTCAACTCTTCATATCTCCGGGAATCTTCTTTAGCTTTATTTATCTCTTGTGATAAAACCTTATGTTCATTTTTAAGCTTGTTTAACGTTTCCATCTTGGGAATTAGATAAATAGAACCGAAGACAATTATCAATAATAAAGGGAGAAGAATCATCAAAATACCACTTTTACCTGCTTTTTTCTCGCCATTCATCTTTTACACCTTGAGCTTGAATTTAATAACAAATTTGTAAATTAATTGTTTTTCGAATTCTGTTTGTGAAGTCTCAATAAGGTTCACTTCATTGAGTTGGGGCGTTGACTTTAGGTTATCAACAAAAGAGACTACATTCAGATTTGAAAATGCATAACCCTCTATAGTTACAGTGTCATCGTAGTTTATTTTTGAAATCCATACTCCGTCGGGCAATTTTTTTACTACAGTTGAAAGTATAGTTAGAGGTATAGCCTGCATTCTCTTAAAATCTTCAATTAATTTTGTTTTATTCTCTATTTCCTTATTTATGCTTTCAAACTTTTTAACCTCATCTATCTTTTGCTTTAGTCCAGCAAGAGTAGTTCTTTGTTGATTTATTTCTTTTTGTAAATCAGCCAATGTTATCTCAAAGTATACAACAATACCTATAATCAAAATTAATGTTAATGCTAATGGAATTATTATTTTTTTCAGCGATTCTGTGGGTAATGATAATTCTAATTTTCTTGGAGCTTTTTTTATCTCTTTCTTTGGCAGTAGATTTATTTTAATCACTTCAACTTCTCCGTTCCTCTCAGTGATAGCCCCATTGATACTGAGGCAAGATGAGAATATTTCTTCATCTTAGCTTCAATTTTTTTATTTATTTTTATTTTCTTGTATGGATTGAACTCTTGTACTTCCTGCTCAAGCCTTTCCTGAAGGGAAGAGACGAATGTAGGATAATTTGACAGATAACCGGTAATATAAATCTTCCTTACAGCGTCTTCTTCCATAAAATTTTTAAAATATTCAACTTGTCTGTAAATTTCTGCTGCAACCTCGTCGGCAAAATTTCTTAACTCGTCCTCACTGGCACTTTCAATATTAACATTGAAGTTGTGCGTGCTATCCCTTATGAAAAGAGGCTTACTTTTTCTTGATATAGAAAAATTAATAACATTCTCGCCTATGTTAATTACCGCTACAGGAAGATTGTCCGTATAACTTACTTCATAGATATTAAAAAGTGCTATAGCTGAAATATCTATTAATGCCACCGACATTCCAGCCTTCTCAAAAGCCTTAATGTATTCATCAACTAATTGTCTGTTAGCCACTGCCACTATTACTTCAGTAAAAGACTTATCCTTTGCTTGTGAGAGAATATGAAAATCAAAGTAAACTTCTTTTACACTAAAGGGGATATGTTTATCAAGTTCATGTGGTAGATTTAGAGCAATTTCGTCTCTATCAACATATGGAACTTTTAATATTCTTACAGCCGTATTTGTTGGACCTGACACGGCAAAAGCAACTTTTGGATTTTTTACTTTAAAATTAGCTAAAGCTCTTAATAGAGTGTTCACAAAAATATCGGCATCTAAAATGCCCTCATTACTCATAACTCCTTCGGGCAATTCGGTGAATTCCCAGTTTACAAGCTCATATTTCTTCTCTATCTGAGCTATTCTCAGAGAAGAAGGCTCTATTTCAATTCCTAAAATCATTATGTATGTTTTGTAGCAAATTTTTTAGAATTTGTCAATACCTTATTTAAAATTTTCATAAATATTTCAGCAGAAGGTCTAACTCCAGTCCATATCTCAAAAGCATAAACCGCTTGCCAGACAAGCATTCCCAAACCTCCAATAACTTTGCAGCCCTTCTTTTTTACCTCTTTCATAAGAGGTGTCTGGGGATATACAACATCGTAGTAAATATGGGAGCTGTTCAATAAATAAGGGCCAATTGGATAGGGGTCATCTCTCTTCATGCCAAGAGATGTAGCGTTTATAACAATCTCCATATCTCTCGTTACTCTTTCACTAAGTTCGGGTAATGCTCTAATCTCTCCGATGTCATTAAATTGCTTTTCTATTTCTTTAGCTTTCTCTATAGTTCTATTAAAGATATAAACTTTGCCTGCTTCCTTTAGCACTCCATAAGCAACAGCTCTGGCTGCACCACCTGCACCAATTAAGAGCACCTTTCTCCCTGCAATTTCAACGCCCTCTTCTTTAATAGAGGTAATAAAGCCTTTTACATCCGTGTTGAAACCTTTAAGAATGCCCTCTGAGTTTAATATGGTATTAGCAGCACCAATTTTTAAAACTTCCTCAGATAATTCATCGAGATACTCAACTACTCTCTCTTTATGAGGAACTGTCACGTTAACTCCCTTCAAGCTAAGTGCCCTTATGGCCTGTACTGCTTCCCTTAAATTTTCCTTTTTTACATAAAATGGCACGTAGCAATAATCAATTTTTAGAACTCTAAAAGCTTCATTGTGAATGACAGGAGAAAGGGTGTGTTCAATAGGAGAGCCAAAGATACCTATTACTTTGGTTTTACCAGTTATCATGGCAACTATTCTAACAAAAGAACTCTTTAAATGACAAATAAAAGGGCATTCTCATTCCATGAACGTAAAGATTATTTCTATCATTTTAGTTAAAATAAAGTAAATAACCCTCAAAATAGGAGGTCTTTATGCCTAAGATTGATGGAACTGTAAGAATTGACCCTTATAGAATAAAAGTGCCAAAAGGATTTGTGGAAGGGATGAAAACAGAAGGATTGATTTTCTTAGACCAGGTATTAGAGGAAGAACTCGAACTCGACTCGGTCCGTCAAGTCGCAAATGTAGCAACCCTACCGGGAATTGTGGGTAAATCCCTGGCAATGCCCGATATTCACACAGGATATGGTTTTCCAATTGGTGGTGTTGCAGCTTTTGATACAGAAGAGGGAGTTATCTCGCCAGGAGGTGTGGGATACGATATTAACTGCGGAGTGAGACTCCTAAAAAGTAACTTGACCCGCGAAGAAGTAGAACCTAAACTGCGTGAGCTTATAGATATTCTCTATAATCATATTCCCTCAGGTGTTGGTTCTACTGGAAAGATAAAGCTTTCAACAAAAGACGAAAAAGAGGTTGTCCGAAAGGGAGCTATCTGGGCAGTTGAGCAGGGTTTTGGAGGAGCAGAAGACTTAGAGAGAATCGAGTCACATGGCTGTCTTGAAGGAGCAGACCCTGATGCAATAAGCCCAAAAGCATACGAAAGGGGACGTTCTCAGCAAGGCACACTCGGTTCGGGAAATCATTTTCTCGAAATCCAGTATGTAGCAGAAGTTTATGAACCTTCTATTGCCGAGGCTATGGGCTTATGGAAAGGCCAATTAACGGTAATGATTCATACGGGTTCAAGGGGATTTGGTCATCAGATATGTGATGATTATATAAGAGTGATGCTTCAGGCTGCTAAAAAATATGGAATTGAACTGCCAGACAAAGAACTTGCCTGTGTGCCTTTTCGTAGCAGAGAAGGACAGCAATACTTTGCTGCCATGAAAGGAGCCGCAAACTATGCCTGGGCTAACAGACAATGCCTTATGCACTGGACAAGAGAGGTTTTTCTTAGAGTATTTAAACTTTCACCAAGAGACCTTGGAATGACTGTTGTTTTTGATGTTGCTCATAATATAGCAAAAGAAGAATTTCATACGGTTGATGGAAAGAGAAAAAGACTGATTGTCCACAGAAAAGGTGCTACCCGTGCTTTTCCAAAGGGACATCCTGAGTTGCCCGATTGCTATAAAGAGATTGGACAGCCCGTTCTAATTCCAGGGGACATGGGAAGAGCTTCTTTTGTGCTTGTAGGACTTCCAAGAGCAATGGAGGAGACTTTCGGTTCAACCTGTCATGGAGCAGGAAGGCTTCTAAGTAGAAATCAAGCAATAAAGCAGGCAAAGGGTCGCTCAATAAAGCAAGAGCTTGCTGAAAGGGGTATAGTAGTCCGTTCTGCTGGCAAAGAAACCCTTGCTGAAGAAATGCCCGATGCCTATAAAGACGTATCAAATGTGGTTGATGTTGTCCACAATGCTGGCATTGCCATGAAAGTATTAAAATTAAAACCAATGGGAGTTATAAAAGGATGAAACTTAAGGTTGGATGGATTCAGTATGCCAATGTGTATCCAATATTTTATGTTCTTCAACGAGAGAGTCTTCTAACAGAAGACATTCATCTCGTAAAAGGTGTTCCTTCCCAGCTAAACTGGGCTCTGAGAAATGAACTTATTGATATCTCTCCCTCTTCCTCAGTTGAGTATCTATTGAATAAAGAACTATATGAATTTATAGATGGAATAAGCATAAGCTCAAAAAAAAGCGTAGGAAGCGTGCTTTTGTTCACCGACCAAGAGCTAAACAGAATGAACGGCAAAAAAATTCTTCTTACTGACCAGTCAGCCACTTCTCATATGTTATTAAGAGTAATCCTTGAAAGTTTTATTGGTCTGTCTCCTACTTATGATATTTCCGCAGCACCATCTTCAGGAGATTCTTTCTTGCTTATTGGTGATGATGCATTAAGATATAGAAAGCAAAATAGAAACAAAAAAGTATATGACCTTGCAAATCTCTGGTATGAATACACGGGTCTACCCTTTGTTTTTGCCCTATGGATTACCAGAAAAGAGATTACAAAACCTGAAAACATTCTTTACGCAGAATATACTAATTTTAAACAAAAACTTCTGTATGCTCGAGACAAATGGAGAGAATACTTTTCTGAAATGGTCAAAGATTATTATCTAAAAAGTTTTATGACCGAAGAAGAAATTCTCTACTACTGGCAAGAAAACATGGATTACGAACTCACAGACTTACACAAAAAAAGCCTGAATTTATTTGAAAATCATCTTAAATCTTTGTTGAAATAATCTCTTCTTTTTTGTAATATTCAATTGATGAAAGTCCTTTTAGTAGAAGATGACAAATCTCTCGGCGAAAGCCTTGAGGAATTTCTGAAATTAAAAGAGATAGATGTATTTTGGATTCATGATGAAAGAAAACTGCCAAATATAATCAAAATATCTGCCTTCGATGTAATAATCTTAGACTTAATTTTGAATTTTTCAAGAGGTGAGGATTTAATAACCTACATAAGGGACAAGAATATAAAAACACCAATACTTATACTTACAGCCAAAAATGAGCTTTCAAGCAAAGAAGAGTGTTTCACAAAAGGAGCAGACGATTACCTTGTAAAACCCTTTGACCCTAAAGAACTCTATTTGAGAATATTAGCCCTTAGCAAGAGAAAACAAATAGAAAGCAAAATTAAAATGGGTGACATTGTTATAAATATTGATTCTAAGACTATTCTGAAGAACAACGAAGAGATAAAAATATCAAAAACAGCCTGGGAATTACTTATCCTTCTTGTAAAAAGACGAGGAGAAATTCTGGATACTGATACAATTCTTAACTACGTATGGGGAGGCAAAGCAGTAGGTGATGAAGTAGTGAGAACCTATATAAAAGAGTTGCGAAAAATACTTCCTGCAAACAGCATTATTACATACAAGGGCAGAGGATATAAGCTGAGTTGAACTTCCAAATAAAAATATTCATTGTTTTTGTAATTGTGATGGTAATAATCTTCTCATTCATAAACTTAGTTACAATTTATTTTTTTCTTGAAGAACAGAAGAAACATGAAAAAGAACTCATTTCAATTTACAGAGAAATCCTAAAAACTAATCCAAACTATCCCCTTCCTCCTAATATGAGAAAAATTGGAAACGATGTGGAATTAGATAATACTCCGATAGATGAGAAATTCAAAGAATACTCGGCAACCCTTCTACTCTGGGAAGGCCTACTTCTTCTTTCGCTAAGTTATCTATTTTATCGCGTTTTAGACATAATTAGCATAAAAGAGAGGGAACATGAAGAGTTTCTTAGATTTATCTTTTTTGTTCTCTCTCACAAAATTGGCAATTTCCTCTCTGCAACAAAAACTAATATAGAAATACTCAGACTAAAACCAGACAGTAAAGTTCTCGATAGAATTGAAAAAAGCTGTAATGTAATCTACAATGAACTAAAAAAATCAATGGAAACCATT
This sequence comes from Thermodesulfovibrio sp. TK500a, assembly GCF_055381765.1. Taxonomy (NCBI): domain Bacteria; kingdom Pseudomonadati; phylum Nitrospirota; class Thermodesulfovibrionia; order Thermodesulfovibrionales; family Thermodesulfovibrionaceae; genus Thermodesulfovibrio; species Thermodesulfovibrio sp. TK500a. Next base: position 1,642,348 of record NZ_AP041606.1, on the reverse strand, counting down.
AAAAAACTGCCCAGAGTATCAAAAGGTAAACAGGTCATATCTATTAGGGAATTAATAGATAAAATAATCTCTCAGTATGACCCAGGAGAAACAAAAATAATAATCTCAACTCGCGAGACCCTTTTTGAGACAAACAAAGAAGTAATAGAGATGATACTCTTTTTGCTTTTAGACAATGCCTTCAGGTATGGGTATACTAAAGTTCACATAAAAATTTGCAAAGAAGCTATTGCAATAAGAAATGATTTTTCAGAAATTTTTAAAGGTTCAGGAATAGGATTGCAGATAGTTGAGTATCTTTGCAAAACCTATAAATTAGCCTTAAAATACAGAGCAAAAGGAGAGCATTTTTTAGTAGTTTTGAAACTTAAAAAATGATTTAATAGACATTCCCGTTTCTATAGTTTTATGGACACAATCAACTAAAATTGGCCCAATAAATCTCTCACAAAACTTTCACGTTTTTTTGATATTTTTTTGTTAAACTTTTAACAGCTAAGAAACTGGAGGTATGAAGGTGAGATTATTATTGATAGTTTCTATTCTAATTTTAATACCAGTTTTAATACCAGCTTTATCAATTGCTGTGGATGAACTATATCTAACAGGAAAAGTTGTTTATTATGAACCAGACACAGGAAAAATAAAGATTGATGTCTTCAGCGACTCTTGCAAGGGATTAAGAGAATTTTATACAGAAAAAAAACTCTCCAAGGAATTGATATTAAATAGAGTTATCGATTTCGGAATTGACTCAGACCACTGCGATAGATTTAAAACACACACGATAACTACACCTCTTTTAAAGTGAGGATGTTATGAAAAAGTTAATTTTATTTATTTCTATTCTCTTACTTTGCCTCCTAATTAAAGACCATCCATCTGTGGAGTCCGTTGACATGGGAACATACTGCCACATTCCTCCAGGCGTTGGTGAAATAGCTCCGCCCAATGTTTTACTATTAATCGATGAAAGTGGCTCAATGTCATGGTGTGCATACAATCCAACCAGCAGTAATAGTGATTGCTGTAGTAATTCTGCAGGATGCGGCTGGACTTATCGTGACAATGAAGAAGGCTACTTTATTCCAGATAAAATATACCGATACAACTCTACAGGAAGCTACTGGGAAGAGACAACAGGAACCGCCGCTTCATGTCCTAAAATAGCTTCAGGTATAAACACTTCAAATAGATATAAGGGTTCTTGTCTAAATTTCTTATACATGAGAAGAATTGACCTTTTAAGATGGGCATTGACAGGCGGCAAGCCAAACAGCTGTGATTCAAATGATAATAGAAAATGTAATCCAGAGACCTATCCTAACTCATATATAAGCTGTGACAGTTATGGATGCATTTTAAGTTCTGACAGCGGACAAAAAGTTAAAGTACCATGGAGTAGGATTACCGGCTCTGAGGGAGGGCTATTGTTTCAAGTTAAAAACTTTGAAATACGTCCCAGATTTGGTGCAATGTTTTTCTCAGCCAACGGAATACGAACAAACAAGACATATATAGGAGACTTTACAAGTTCTGCCACCTACGATGCATCAAATCCTTATAAAAATACCATTACTCTAATAAACTATGAAGCACCCAGTGGCTCAACTCCTATTGCTCCTGCTCTATGGGATGCATACAACTACTTCAGGCAAAATTCTCCTCAGTATGGAGGTTTTACTCCGAACACAGGAACAGAGTATTGGAGAAACCCACTTTACCAATGCTTTGACGAAAACAATGACGGTAGCTGTCAAAGCAATGAACTAAAACCTGTTCCGTGTGCAAAAAATTTTATTATCCTCCTTACCGATGGACAGTGGAATAGAGGTGGAAATCCTGTAAATGCTGCATGTAGCATAGACATAGGTTATGAATCTTCCTCTGCAGACCCTGTTGTTCCTGCATACTGGTTACATAAAAGAGGGTTTAACAACCCCGTTGATGACAGGACAGGAACATATTTTGTTGACTCAATATATGGAATAGGACTTTGGCTTGGAGGAACAGGTGAAAAATCTCTAAAACATGTGGCCATGTATGGTTCCTTTGATAGAAGCAAAACATGGCCTGGGAACCTAACGGACTATCCAAGAACTAATACTTGTACCGTTGATGACTGTTGTTCTACTTCAAACTGTGGAAAAGGAAGTCCATGCACATCCCTTCCACCTTCATCAACAGATTGGGACAAAAATGGAGATGGAATACCGGATACTTTTGCTGCGGCCTCCAATGCCAGAGAAGTTAAAGCAGCTTTAAGTTATGCCATAAGCTCAATCATGAGCAAATCTTCGTCTGGTGCCACTGTTGCTACTTTATCTTCAAGAAGCGGAATTTCCTCACTAATTCTTCAACCCTACTATTATCCCAAGGTTCCCGATACTGAAGTTCAATGGATTGGATTTTTAAGAGCCTTTTGGGTGGATTTAACAGGAAATATTAGAGAGGATTCTTTAGCCAATAAAATTCTTGACCTTGCCTCTGGTAGTCTTGACAGAATAATACAGTTTTTCGTTGACATAACTGGAAATACAAAAATTACAAGACTTCAAAATGCCAGCACTTGCACTGCCACAGACACAGTATCAATAGATGAGGTCAGTTCCGTATTCAACAGTGGCTGTTGGCTGGCAAATACCTCTCCTACTGATAGAGTTATTAAATTCAATAAAAGTGGCTCTCTTGCCGATTTTTCAACTGCTGAAGCATCACATCTCGCAGGAGTATGGGATGATATAGATAGCACTATTAATTCTACAAATGCCGCCTGTATTGTAAGATATCTAAGAGGTGAAAATCTTTCCTCTGATGCAACCTGTAAAAACTTATCATATGTCAAAAGAATGAGAGAGTTGAATATAAATCATTTCTGCGGTTCAAATGTCACAAAAACATGGAAATTGGGAGACATCATACATTCTACACCATCCGTTACTTCAGATAAACCACAAAATTTCTACCATCTAAGATATGGCGATATCTCCTATCGGTCATATATCACCTCTGATGATTACAGAAGACGTGCATCTATAGCATATGTTGGTGCTAATGACGGGATGCTTCATGCTTTCAGAATAGGTACTATAAAAACTCAGGCTAATGTAAATCAGCCAGCAAAACTTCAAAACTCTCCAAACGATTCCGGAACTGGAAATATTAGCAAGGAGGAATGGGCATTTATACCCAAAAATGCTTTGCCCTATTTACTATGGTATGGACATTACGACTACTGCCACATTCCAACAATTGATTACAGAACGTTAATTTTTGATGCTTCCATAAATGGAGATGCAACTGCATCGAAAACAGTATCAAGTTGGAGAACAATTCTTGTCGGAGTTATGGGATTTGGAGGTAAAAAGTTAGACTTAGGCTCTGGAAACATATACAGTTCTTCAATATTTGTTCTTGACCTTACTGATTGGCTAAACGGCACTTCATCTTCCCCTACTCTTTTATGGGAGGCCACTTTACCAGATAATACACTTACCACATCATTCCCAACAATTGTCAGGCTTGGTGATAAGAATAATAACGGAGAATGGTATGTGGTAATAGGAACAGGACCGAAAGGACCTGAAGCGCTTTCATACGAAAATTCTGCCAAAATATATTTTTACAATCTCAGAAATGGCAGTCTTGTAAAAAGTCTAACGGTAAACGTTGTTGGGGCTTTAGCCGCTGTAGGAGATATTTATAATGTTGATGTAGATGATGATTATCAAGATGATGTAATCTATTTCGGTTTATATGGTAAAACAACAACAGATAACAGCTGGGGTAATTTCTATAAAATATCGCTTAGAAGTGGCAGTTCTTACAAAACCATATCAAGCCTCAATGATTCACACATAAGTTTAGCTGTTAATCTCTCTACATTTAAAACTGGTAATCATCAACCTCCTGTATTTGCCGCTCCCGCATTTACACTTGATGAATCAAGTAATCTCTGGATATTCTTAGGAACAGGAAAATTTCTAAATAACAATGATAAAAATATTCCCTATATGAATTATTTAATCGGATACAAAGACCCCTTCTGGAATACTACAGGAACTACTGTTACAAAAGCTGACCTTGTGAATGTTAAATCAATCCTTACGACTAATACCTCTCTATATCTTACAGAAAGAGAATGCATATGTGACAACTCAGGATGTTCATTGAGGGATATAAATTATTACAAAACTCAACTAAGCGGCAATGTAAATGTTAATACAGGATGGTATTACTACCTCAATGGGGAAGCGATAATCTCTCAACCTTTTCTTTACGGTGAATTGGTGAATAGTCTCGTTTTTATTCCACCAGTAAACATATGCGACTATTCTGGCAAAACAAGATATATAGCTTTACACTACAAGCTTCTCCTTGAACAGAACAAAACTGTGGTCATTGACCAGATAATCGGTGCTGGAACTCCGCCACTGGGACAGCCCTTCCAGGCTCTACCAAGTGGAAAACTAATTGTTCAGACATCGGCAGGAACAATTATTAAACTGCCAACTCCAACAGTTTTAGCACAAGGTAAATTTATAACATGGATAGAAAAATAGCAGGTTTTAGCCTATTTGAAGTGTTAATAGTTATTGCTATTATTAGCATTCTCATGTTTTTCTCGATAAATTGGTATCTGAGATATCAATCTCAAAGATTATTGCAGCAAGCAGCAAATAATATAGCAAATGAATTGGGCTGGATAAAAGCTCAATCTATTGGAAGCGTTCCTCACGGAATTTTTATTGATGACAATAACAGAAGGAGATACATAATATTCAGAGATAACAATTTAGACTGCAATAGAAACATTGACGGAAGTGAAGACATTAGGACAAGGACAGTAAATCTTCCAAATACAGTTAATGCCACAGCCGGTATAGTTATCACAGTAGATCGAAGAGGATATCCTCTCAATGCTATATGTGGATTGGGAATGCAAACTATTAGATTAAGAGAAGATTTTGGAAATGAAAAAGAGGTTATAATTGACAGATATGGTAGGATTAGGATTCAATAAGAAAGGCTTCACTCTAATTGAATTGCTTATTGCGATTTTAATTTTAATGGTAATACTGTTAGGTCTTCTCAGAGGAATAATAGAATATTCGAGATATACAATAAGGGTAAAGATGAAAGATAGGGCAGTTGAAATAGCAAGAACTCTATCAGCAGACCTTGAAAGAATGCCTTATGCAAAGGACGAAAGCGGAACTCCATCAATTTTTTACTCTAACAATAACAACTGGAATAATTCTACATGTACAAATGTATGTTCCTTTGAAAATCAAAATGCCGATGGAGATGATTTCATAGATTTTTACGACCCTTACAATGGTCTGGGCAATTTTTCCTTGCCTTTAGCAAATTTAAACAACATGCGATTAATACCTTCGTCAGATGGAGTAAACTCTTTATGTCAATGCAATGGTAACAACTGCCCAGCAAATCTTCCCGTTTGCACCTACGAGGGATTTTCTGATAGAAGAATATACGCAGGCATAAATGTGGCAAGAATTATCGACGAATCAGGCAGAGAAACGGGTAAGGTAGCTGCTGTAATAGTATGGTATTTCGAACCATTTACAAACAGACTTCAGATTATGAATACAATAGTTGTTAAGGACAACAAATGAATAACAGAGGATTTTCAATAATAGAAATACTTGTTGTAATTGCCATCTTAAGTATTCTTGCAGGTGGAATATTTTCGGCCTTTCAATTTATGGCAAGAGAAAATGCACAAAGACACTTTGTTGCCAAACAAGAACAAGATGCAGCTGTTTTGACTTCCCAACTAACTAAAGACATTGAAACTGCCGGTTTCGGAGTAGACAGAGACAATTTACAGAATATTTCTGTTGGAAATACTCTCACTTTCATCAGTTTAGCCTCAAGGGAAGAGTCGAGGTCTGGATGTTGGGCAATGGTAAGACCTGACAGAACAATGGATATAAGAAGCACAACTTACAGAGGATTAAATTGTGACTTAAATCCAAAAAATTTCTGGTATGTAATACTTGACCCTGTAAGTAAAAGAAATAGGTGTCCGTCTTCATCAGACTTTTTGTGTCAATGTGGAGTAGATGATACAAGATGTGATGAAGAATATATAAATACTCTCGCATTTTTTGCTACTGAACGGAATAATTTGGTATTTCCTAATGACTTCCGAGTAACGTATTTTCTCAACAATGCTAATTTACCAAGAGAGTGTGCTCCAGGCACTTTTAATCTTATGAAATCAGTAGGACAAGATAATGCTCAACCTATGATTTCATGTGTCCAGTCTTTTCTTGTAAGGGCTTATGTGGGGAATGAAAACAATCCTCAATTGGACAACAGTATCGGAGATTTAAGCAATTTTAGAAATATGATAAGATTGTGTATGATAATTCAAGTTGGTGGTAGGCAAACATCATCAACAAATTTACCTCAGTTTAGCAATGAATGTGGTGGTGGACCAAATATAGATAACAATTGGTGGAATAACACAGGAAGGTGGTATAGATGGAAGGTAATAGAACAGGACATCGTTTTAAGAAACTATCAGGCAAGATAGACAGCAGAGGAATTGCCCTACCCTCTGCACTTCTTATCGGAGTTTTTGCTCTATTAGTATTGACAGGAATATATTTTGCACTTACTAAGCTTTTTGGTTCTTCTCAAACTATAAAAACATATTCTTCCGTGCGTGATGCTGCTGCGGGAGGGGTTCATTATGCAATTGCCACAAGAGGCTTCGATATCTATAACAGAGCGCTCAACGGTGAGATATCAGACGGTCACTGCGAAAATTTTAACATTCAGTTTAGATTACAAAATGCTACAGGAGTTTTTGATAATAATATTCAAATCTGTTATACAGGTAGAGGAGAATTCAAAACAGGCTTTGCCAAAGAGAGAGTTATTGGTAGCGGAACAGCAGGAGTTTTTGAATATTGGCTTTTGTTTACTATAATTTCCGAAACTACAGGTCCTCAAGGAACTCGTTCCCGCGTTGAAGCTGTTTATGCTCGTTAGAAATAAGCATTAACAAAAGTTATAAGGCAAGAAAAAAATTGTGACTTATTTTATATGGCGGCGAAGGGATTCGAACCCCTGACACGACGGATATGAGCCGTCTGCTCTGACCAACTGAGCTACGCCGCCGAATATTATAATATAGCAAAATATGTTTTCCTTTAGCAAACACCTCTGAAAGCCAAATAAAAATTTTCCTTTACTTTTTATCCATTGGCATGTTATAAAAGAGAAGCTTAGCATTTTGCGAGCTTTCAGTACCTGCCGTAGGTAGGAAGACACAGAAGGAGGTTTTAAGAAGTATGGCTTTTGAAGGACGTGTTAAGTGGTTTAATGAGTCTAAGGGTTTTGGTTTTATTCAGCAGGACGGTGGTCAGGATGTCTTTGTCCATTACTCATCAATCAAAGGAGATGGTTTTAAAACCCTAAAACAGGGTGACAGAGTTAAATTTGAAGTTGTTGAAGGAGACAGAGGCCCCAAAGCAGTTAATGTAGAAAAAGTCTGAAAACTCTAAGGGGGACACAATGTCCCCCTTTCATAAACCCTTCCTATGCCTCTTCCTGAATGGGTAAAAACACAAATAAGAAACATAAAAACAACTCAAAATTATCTAAAAAATCGAAGACTAAACACAGTTTGTGAGACTTTGAGATGTCCTAACAGAAGTTTTTGCTACAGCCAAAAGGCTGCAACCTTTATGATTCTTGGCGAAATATGCACGAGAGGTTGTAAATTCTGTAATGCCATAAAGGGCATGCCAACTCCAGTAGATAAAGAAGAGCCTGCAAGAATTGCTATGGCCGTTAAAGAACTTTCCCTTAAATACGTTGTAATAACATCTCCTACCAGAGACGACCTCATAGACGGCGGAGCAGAACATTTTGCAATGACCGTAGAAAAAATAAGACTACTTAATCCGAATACATTTACTGAGATTTTAGTCCCCGATTTTAAAGGACATTTTAATGCCATAGAAAAAACCGTAAATTCAGACACAGCTGTTTTTGCCCATAATATTGAAGTAGTAAAAAGACTGTATGGCCATGTAAGAGACGGAGACTACGAAAAATCACTAAAAGTTTTAAGAAAAGCTAAAGAAATAAGGCCTTCAATAATTACTAAGTCGGGATTTATGTTAGGCTTAGGAGAAAGCATAGATGAAATAAGAAAAACCTTAGAAGATTTAAAAACCTCTTACTGCGACATAGTAACAGTAGGTCAATATCTTCAGCCTTCAAAAAAAGCTTTACCTGTAGTAGAATATATAAAGCCCGAAGTTTTTGACATAATTGCAGAACTTGCGCTGGAGATTGGTTTTAAAGTCGTGCTAAGTGCTCCACTTGTAAGAAGCTCAACAAGGGCTTATGAGGCATATCAATTAGTAAAGGAGGGTAGGTATGGAAAACTTTGAATTTTATAATCCTACAAAAATAATTTTTGGAAGAGAGACAGAAAAAAAGATTGGTAAAATTCTTGAGAAAAACGACATTGAAAGAGTTCTTTTTGTATATGGAAAGTCCTCGATAAAGGAAACAGGGCTGTATGACAGAGTAGTTAAATCCCTTCAAAAAGAAGGAATTGAGTTTATCGAGCATGGAGGAGTAAAACCAAATCCTGTGCTTTCGCACACAAAGGAAGGAATTGAGAAAGCAAAAAAATATAAGGTTGACGCAATTCTATCAGTCGGTGGAGGCTCTGTCATTGATGAGGGAAAAACAATCGCCGTCGGAGCTAAAACAGACAAAGAAATATGGGACTTTTTCAAAAGAGGCAAAGAGATTAAAAAAGCTCTACCTGTCTATGTGATACTAACACTGGCTGCTACGGGAAGTGAGATGAACGGATTTGCCGTGATTACCAATGAAGAAACGAAAGAAAAGCTGTCCATATCTTCGGAACACATTTTTCCTAAAGTATCTATCCTCAATCCAGAACTAACCTTTACAGTATCTCAACAGTATCAAGCCTATGCAGCAGTAGATACAATAGCACACGTTATTGAGCACTATTTTAGCAGCGAATACTGTCCCAATCTACAGAATAGATTAATCGAAAGCATAATCAAAACAGTAATGGAGACTACAGAATTAATTTTCCGAGAGCCACAAAACTATAATGCCCGTGCTGAATTCATGTGGACTGCCACAATTGCTCTCAATGGGCTCACAAGGCTTGGTATAAAAGGAGGAGAATTTCCAAATCACATGATAGCCCATGCACTCGGAGCACTTTATGACCTACCACATGGTGCTTGCCTAAGCATTGTAATTCCAGCATGGATGAAGTGGTATAAAGATAAAAACATAGCCCAGTTTGAAAGATTTGCAAGGGAGATATTTAATCTCAAAAGTGCAGACGAGGGAATTGAAGCACTCAAAGCATGGTTCAGAGATAAAGGTGCGCCTGTGACTTTGAAGGATGTAGAGATTAAAGAGGAGGATATTTCAAAAATTGCAGAAAATGCTTACAGCATAGCCACTGTATGGGATATGGCAAAAAAATATTCCTTAGATGTATTGACAGAAATACTCAAAAATGCAAATGATTAAATAAAAACGGAGGAATAATGATGTTTGATTTCCCAAGAATTAAGAGACTGCCTCCTTATGTATTTGCCGTAGTAAATCAATTAAAGATGGAGCTACGAAGAAAAGGTGAGGATGTAATAGACTTAGGCATGGGTAATCCAGACCTGCCAACTCCAAAACACATCGTTGAAAAACTCTGTGAAGCGGCAAAATTAGGGAAAAATCACCGTTATTCTGCCTCAAGAGGTATAACTCAACTTAGGTGTGCCATATCAGAATGGTATAAAAGAAGATTTGATGTAGATATTGACCCAGAAACCGAGGCAGTTGTAACTATTGGCTCAAAGGAGGGATTAAGTCATCTCTTGCTTGCAGCAATTCAGCCTGGCGATGTAATTCTTACGCCTTCGCCAGCCTATCCAATCCATCCTTACGGTGCTATCATAGCAGGAGGAGATGTAAGATACTTTAATGTATGTCCTTGCATGGATTTTTTTGAAGAGCTTGAGAGAGCATATAAAAATTCATGGCCCAGACCGAAAATGTTAATTATAAACTTTCCCCATAATCCTACAACTGCTGTTGTTGAGAATCTTGACTTTTTCAAAAAAGTCGTAGATTTTGCTAAAGAGAATAACATAATGGTAATTCATGACTTTGCCTATGCTGATTTAGTATTCGATGACTACAAAGCGCCAAGCTTCCTGCAAGTACCTGGAGCAAAGGATGTGGGAGTAGAGTTTTTCTCTATGACCAAGAGCTATTCAATGGCAGGCTGGAGAGTAGGTTTCTGTGTTGGAAATAAGGAGATTGTAGGAGCACTCACCAAGATAAAGAGTTATCTTGATTATGGAATGTTTCAGCCCATTCAAATTGCCTCTATTGTTGCTTTAAGGGGACCACAGGACTGTGTTGAGGAGATAAGAAAGACCTATGAAAGAAGAAGGGATGTGCTGATTAAGGGGCTCCAGCAGGCAGGCTGGAATGTAGTTCCTCCAAAGGCAACAATGTTTGTATGGGCTGAGATACCAGAGCCTTTTAAGAAAATGGGGTCTCTTGAGTTTGCTAAATTCCTTATAAATGAAGCGAAGGTTGCCGTATCTCCTGGAATAGGTTTTGGTGAAGGTGGAGAAGGCTTTGTTCGCTTTGCCCTTGTTGAGAACGAGCACAGAATAAGACAGGCAACAAGGGGAATTAAGAAGGCATTAAACTTAGTTCCCTTTGTAAAGAAGGCAAGAAAAGTAGTTTAGGTGAATCCTATGGAAATAGAGAAAATTTTAGAGAAGTTTAAAGAAGCAATAGTAGGCGAGGTAAAGGCTGAATTAAAGGAGTTCAAGGCTACTGTTTCAGGTCAGCTTGAAGGTTTTAAAGTTGCTCTTGACTCGATGAATACAAGGATTACCAATGTTGAGGCTGAAATTAGAGATTTAAGGCGAGCCCTTGAATATATCAACAAACGTATTGACGATACAAATATGAGGATAGATGAGACAAACAAAAAGATTGATGAACTAAGGGTTGAACTTAAAAATGAGATAATTAAAAACACTGAGAGAATTGATGAAACCAACAAAAGAGTAGACGAGATGAATAAGAGAATTGACGAAACTAACAAGAGAATTGATGAGACAAACAAGAGGATAGATCAACTTTACTTAGAAATATCAGAAATCAAAGTAGACTTGAGGGAAGCTCTCTCAAGGAAAGAGATAATTGATGATGTCTTAATAAGAGTGCAAAGACTTGAGGATAAAGTTCTTGCAGCATAAAAAAATTGGGAGGTAGAATGAAAGAAGTTAAGGTTGGAATAATAGGGTTCGGTGTTGTAGGCACAGGAACAGTAAAAATTCTTCTAACCCACAGGGATATAATCAAAAAAAGAACTGGCATAGACCTTATACTCAAAAAAGTTGCCGACAAAGACATAACAAGATCGAGAGAGGTTACACTGCCTGAGGGTGTGCTTACAAAGGATGCCAGAGACGTTATCAATGACCCTGAAATAGATATTGTCGTAGAACTTATCGGAGGACTCCATCCTGCAAAGGAATTCATTATGGAGGCTTTAAGCAGAGGCAAGCATGTTGTCACAGCAAATAAAGCCTTACTTGCCGAAGACGGAAATGATATCTTTGCCCTTGCTAAAGAAAAAGCCTTACAGATTGGCTTTGAGGCAAGTGTAGGAGGAGGAATTCCAATAATAAAAGTCATGCGTGAAGGGCTTGTGGCAAATAAAATGCTTGCCATTTACGGAATTATCAATGGTACAACTAACTATATCCTCACCAAAATGACCAATGAAGGCATAGACTTTCAGGATGCCCTAAGAGAGGCTCAGCAGCTTGGCTATGCCGAGGCTGACCCAACCCTTGACATTGAAGGTATTGACTCTGCCCATAAGATTACAATTTTAGCATCATTAGCATACGGCATACCTTTTAACTTCAATAAAGTCTATTGCGAGGGAATTACAAAAATTACTGCTCAAGATATTGCATTTGCAAAAGAGTTTGGATACAAGATAAAGCTGCTTGCCATAACAAAAATACTAAATGGAGAGATAGAACTTAGAGTTCATCCTACCATGATTCCTGAAGACTATCTAATTGCTAAAGTTGACGGTGTATTCAATGCCATATATGTCGAGGGAGATAATGTAGGAGCAACCCTTTACTACGGTAGAGGCGCTGGAAGTATCCCAACAGGAAGCGCTGTAGTTGCTGATATTGTTGACATCGCTAAAGGGGGAAATCAGGCTGCCCTTGATTTTTCAGAAGCCCTCAATATAAAGCCTATCGAAGAGATAGAAAGCATGTATTACTTTAGGTTTACCGCTTTAGACCGACCTGGAGTGTTGTCAAAAATTTCAGGGGTATTTGGAGAACACAACATAAGCATCGCCTCTGTTATTCAAAAGGGAAGGTCAAAGGCTGGCGCAGTTCCTCTGGTTATCCTAACGCACAAAGCAAAGGAGAGAGATGTGCTTCAGGCTCTTGAAAAAATAGACAAACTTCCAGTTGTTGCTGGAAAAAGTGTGTTCATCAGAGTTGAAGGACAGGAATCCTGAGCTTTTGAGATATCAAAGACAGATAATCCTCAATGAGATTGGCATAGAGGGACAGATTAGGCTTAGAAAATCAAAGGTTTTGCTTGTAGGCGCCGGTGGACTTGGTAGTATCGTGGCTTACTATCTTGCCTGTTCAGGAATTGGCTATCTTGGTATAGTTGACCCTGACATTGTTGAAGAGAGCAATCTTCAAAGGCAGATTATCCACACAGAAGAAAACATAGGAATGCCAAAAGCCATATCAGCCATGATAGGCCTAAAAAAGATAAACAGCAAAATAAACATACTTCCCTATCCTGATGAGATAAAAAAGGAAAACGTTTTTCAATATATTGAAGATTATGACCTTGTAGTAGCCTGCCCTGACAACTTTAATAGCCGTTTTATCTTGAATGATTCCTGTGTTAAGACAGGAAAACCTCTTGTAGTTGGAGCAGTAAACGAATTTGAAGGCCATGTATTTGATGTAATTTCTCCTGAAGGTCCCTGCTACAACTGTCTTTTTGAAGAAGCAAGAGATGAAAAACTTACAAGGGGTATATTTGCTCCTGTAGCTGGAGTAATCGGCGCAATACAGGCTGCCGAAGCCCTTAAAATTCTTCTAAACATTGGTAATCTTCTAAAAGGAAGAATGATAGTTTATGATGCCTTGAAAGAGAGTTTTCGTGAAGTTAAGTTTTTAAAAAATCCCTCCTGTAATGTCTGCAAAGGATGATAAGAATAAAAGAAGAAATCTATATGGATATGCTAAAGCATTGTATCAATTGTTTTCCTCTTGAAGCATGCGGACTTCTTGCAGGTAAGAAAGAGATTACAGAAATATACAAAATAAAAAACATAGAACCTTCTTCAACAAGCTTTTTCTTTGACCCTCTCGAACAATTAAAAGCATTTAAGGATATTAAGGCGAAAGGAATTGAAATGCTGGCCGTGTTTCACAGTCATCCTTTTGGAGATGCCTATCCGTCTTTTAAAGACATCGAACTTGCCTGTTATGATGTTTACCATATAATCATAGCCATAAAACCTCAGCTTTCTGTAAGATGTTTTACAATAAAGGAGGGAGTAGTTAAAGAGGTTGAACTGGATATAGTGTAGAGATGATAAAGCAGATTAAATATATTCTATTCTTCACATTTCTTTTTGTAACCGGAGTTTTTTCTGGCTATGTTTTCTGGCTATTTTCAGACCTCCCCGATGTAAAATCTCTTGAGGGATATAGACCTCTTGAAGCATCTATTGTTTACTCTTCAGACGGTCAGATTCTTACGGAGTTTTTCTACGAAAGAAGAAAATTCGTTCCCCACTATGAAATTCCTGACTTAGTAAAGAAAGCTTTTATAGCCTCAGAAGATGTTAGATTTTATAAACATCCTGGTGTTGATATTATCGGAATTCTAAGAGCTCTTTACAGAGACATAAAAGCGGGCGGTATTGTTGAGGGTGGTAGTACCATAACACAACAGCTTGCAAAAATGTTATTTCTAAAACCTGAAAAAAGTATAACCCGAAAGCTAAAAGAAGCAATACTTTCAATCCAAATAGAGAAAAAATACACGAAAGATGAAATTTTAGGTCTTTATCTAAATCAGGCCTATTTCGGAAATAGAGCCTATGGAATAGCAGCAGCAGCAGAAGCTTATTTTGGAAAATCCTACAAAGAACTAAAAATTGCTGAAATAGCCTTGCTTGCCGCAATGCCAAAAGCTCCTTCTGCCTATAATCCCTTTAAAAAACCTGAAGCGGCTCTAAAAAGGAGAAATATTGTTTTAAAAAAGATGTTTGAAGAAAAATTTATCTCTAAAGAACAATATGAAGAGGCATTAAACACACCCCTACCAGAACATCCTCACTGGAGAAAATTTGAAGCTCCCTATTTTGTGGAAACCTTAAGGCAAGAGCTTGAAGCAAAATACGGAGAGAGACTTTACAAAGATGGACTGAGAATATACTCAACCATTGACCATTCTCTCCAGAAAAAAGCAGAAGAGGCTGTGAGAAAAGGGCTTGATGAATTACATAAGAGAGTTAAACCTTCTGTTCAGGCCGCATTGATTGCCATAGACTTGAAATCGGGACATGTTAAGGCACTTGTAGGTGGAAACGACTTCTGGGAAACTCAATACAACAGGGTATACTCTCTGAGACAGCCAGGAAGTGCCTTTAAACCCTTTGTTTACGCCGTAGCCCTAATGGATGGTTTCTCTCCCGAAGATACCATAATAGACTCACCAGTAAGCTTTCCGGGAGCTGTGCAAGGCAAAAGCTGGAGTCCGAGAAACTACAACAACGAATATCACGGAGAAGTCTCTCTAAAAAAAGCCATTGCCCTCTCCCTTAATGCCGCCACTGTAAGACTTGCCTCGCAAGTAGGAATAAAAAATGTCGTAGATTTTGCTATGCAGTGTGGATTAAGCACTAAAATTCATCCCTATCTTTCCACAGCCCTTGGTGCTTCCGATGTAAAACCCATTGAGCTGACAGCGGCCTATTCAGTTTTTGCCACAGGCAAAAAAATCAAACCAATATTCTACGAAAAAATTACTACTCACAAAGGTGTTATAATTGAGGAAAATCATCCCGAATTTGAAGAGATTTTACCGGAGGAAATTGTTGAACAGATGAGAGAACTACTACATGAAGTAGTGCTTTCAGGAACAGCGCAAAAAGCAAGGGAGTTAGGTAGAGAGGTCTATGGCAAAACTGGAACAACTAATGATTTTTCTGATGCATGGTTCGTTGGTTTTGACGATACTCTTCTCGTTGGTGTGTGGGTAGGCAGAGACAATCATAAACCAATAGGTCCGAAAGAGGCAGGAGCACGAGCAGCCCTTCCAATATGGATTGAATTCATGAAGGGGGCAAAGCCCTTCTGAGTAATGGTAAAATATAAAATGGGCAAAATAGTAACGATAGTAAATCAAAAAGGTGGAGTTGGCAAAACCACAACAACCCTCAATCTCGGAGCTTGTCTGACAATAGAGAAGAAAAAAGTGCTTCTTGTTGATTCAGACCCTCAGGGCAATCTCACAACTGGCTTGGGAATTGACAGAGAAAAACTCAAAAAAAGCCTTTATGACCTCTATATAAACTCAACAAAACCCGAAAGCGTATGGGTAGAAACTAAAAATGAAAACTTATGGCTCATTCCCTCAACTATTGACCTTGTGGGAGTTGAGGTAGAACTAATCCAGAGAAAAAATAGAGAGTTTTTGCTTCGCAATATCATTACTCCTGTGGCTGCTCAATTTGACTATGTCCTCATTGATGCACCACCTTCTTTAGGACTGCTTACCCTAAATTGTCTTGTATGTGCCGACTCCATATTAATTCCCGTGCAGTGTGAGTATTATGCCCTTGAAGGACTTGGACTTTTAATGAGGACGGTGGAACTGGTTAAAAATTTTAATCCAAAACTTGAAGTTGAGGGAATTCTGCTTACTATGTTCGACTCAAGGAATACCCTTTCAAAACAGGTTGCAGAGGAAGTGAAAAAATTTTTCGGGAAAAAGGTATATAATACAGTCATACCAAGAAATGTTACTTTGGCTGAAGCACCAAGCCACGGCAAACCAGCAGTATTTTATGATATTAAATCAAAAGGTTCTCAAAGCTACTTAAGTTTTGCGATGGAGTTTATGCTAAATGAAGAAAGCATTAGGTAAAGGATTAGAAGCCTTAATACCAAAAGTTGAAAAAGAGCAAAATAACTCTCTATTGATTGAGGTGGAAATAGAGAGAATACTTCCTGGCATGGCGCAGCCAAGAACAGGCTTTGACCAAAACTCTCTTCAAGAACTTGCCCAGTCAATTAAGGAAAAAGGTGTCATTCAACCAATCGTTCTCTCAAGAGTTGGTGATGGAACTTTTAGAATTATTGCGGGAGAGAGAAGATGGAGAGCAGCAAAATTAGCGGGACTTGAAAAAATCCCTGCCATAGTAAAAGATGTCTCTCCTGCTGAAGCTGTAGAGATTGCCCTTATTGAAAACATTCAAAGAGAAGACCTTGACCCAATTGAAACTGCCATGGCCTTTGAAAGATTGATAAAAGAATTTAATCTAACTCAAGAGGAACTATCTCAAAGAGTTGGAAAAGACAGAGCTACCATAGCTAATTTCATAAGAATTTTAAAACTTCCTGAGGCAATAAAAGAACACATACGACAAGGGCATATTACGGTTGGACATGCAAAGGCAATACTCTCTTTGGATGATACAGATAAACAAAAAAAATTGGCTGCTTTGATAATAAAAAAATCTCTCTCCGTAAGGCAAACTGAAGATTTAGTTAAAAGATTCACCAATCCCGTATCTAAAAAAGTTAAAGAAGAAATCCCCGAAATAAATGACCTTGAGGACAGATTAACCAGCGAACTGGGAACAAGAGTTAAAATCCTGCACAAAGGCAAAAGGGGTAAACTTGAGATATATTACAACTCCCTCGACCAACTCGAGGGAATTCTTGAAAGAATAATCAAAAAATAAACTCTTCCAATGGATATCGCCTCTGTAATTTTTCTGCTTACATATACTGTTATAGCCTTAGGACAGCCTCCTTTATTCAGAATAGACAGGACTGGTGCAGCTATAATAGGTGCTTCATTAATGGTTATTTTTAAAATACTCTCAGTTTATGATGCCTACGAGGCAATTGATTATAAGACAGTCATAATTCTTTTCGGAATGATGGTTCTAATAGCTAATATAAGACTTTCAGGTTTTTTCAATCTCGTTCAACACTTTATCCTGTCTAAAATAACAAATCCTTTACTCCTTTTAGGAGCGATAATTTTTACATCTGGTATTCTTTCAGCCTTTTTTATAAACGATACGGTTTGTTTAATATTTACTCCCTTTATTGTTGAACTTACTAAGAAACTTGATATAAATCCAAAGCCCTATCTTTTAGGCCTCTGCATGTCTGCAAACATAGGAAGTGTTGCCACAATAACAGGCAATCCTCAAAACATTATAATCGGCTCTGCTTCGGGAATAAGCTACGGAGCTTTCTTTTTAAAAATGTTTCCTGTAGCAATGGTTGGTCTCATAATTTGTTTTATTTTAATAGCTTATATCTATCGGAGAGAACTCCGTAAAGAAATTGAAAAAACAACGACAATTAGATACAGATACAACAAAGCTCTTGTAATTAAGTCTTCTATCTTGGCCATTATCACTCTAATGCTTTTCTTTTACGGTATACCTCTTGAGATTGTATCTGTGGGAGTTGCATCCTTTCTTCTCATTACCAGAAGAATTAAGCCAGAGAAGGTTTATAGTCTTATCGATTTTAGACTTTTGATATTGTTCATAGGTCTTTTCATAGTGATAAAAGGATTTGAAAACTCTGTTCTTTTTGAGAGAATTCTTGGCAATGCAGCTCTTTTAGTTCAAACACCTTTAGCTCTTATTTTATCGTCAACAGTTTTGTCAAATATAGTAAGCAATGTCCCTGCTGTCTTAATTTTTAAACCTTTAATAAGCAGCTCTGGAAATTCTGAATTTGCATGGTTATGTCTTGCAATGAGTTCTACCTTTGCAGGCAATCTAACAATTGTTGGCTCAATCGCCAATATAATAGTCATAGAATCTGCGTCCCAAAAAGTAAAAATTTCCTTCTGCGAGTATCTAAAGGTTGGAGTTCCCATTACGTTATTGACAATTCTTGCTGGTTTTATGATACTTGTTCTTTTGTCTTAAGAAAATGTTTATTTAGTTTTCAGAGCAATTTTTGGTAAATTGAATTATCCTCTGAATTGTCTCTTCAGACAAATCATGCTCCATTTTATGGGCATCTCTTATTGCCGAATCGTGACTTACCTTTAGTATCTCTGTAAGAAATTTGTAGAGTATTTTCTTTTTATTTTCTATCTCTTTTGCAATCTCCAATCCCTTTTCAGTAAGAGTTATGTAGCCATACTTTTGATAGTTTATTAGCCCTTTGTCTGCAAGGCTTTTCGCAGCAATGACAACACTTGAGAGTTTTACATTTCTTCTTTTTGCAATGTCTTTTATGCGGACAATCGGAGCATTCTTCAGAATATCGTAAATATCATGTAGATAATCCTCAAGATTCTCCGTTAGCTCTAATTTTAGTTCATCGGTCACATTAAATTATAACAAAAATATTCAAATTAATCACTTTTGTAAACTATCATTGAGGGGAGATTAAAAAAGAAAAATCTCCCCATTTCTTCATAACCTAATCTTCTATCTTCGAGCAACAGCATCCGCTGCAGCCAGGGCAACTACCTTTCTTTTTCCATATGGAACGATAAAGAATATAGACTGCGATACATAAGATTGCTGTTGAAAGCAATAAATCGGTGAAGGTCATATCTTTCCTCCTTAAAAGCCAAGCATTTTACCTCCCTGAAAAATTAAAAAAGCAACAAGCCAAGCAAGAACTGAATGGATAATCATGGTCTGACCATAAAGCTTCCAGCTTCCAAACTCCTGCCTCATGGCAATTCCTACAACAACACATGGCCAGTAGAGTAGCACAAAGACTAAAAAAGCATAAGCACTTAAGGGGCTAAAAATTCCCTTTAGTTTAGACTGAAGAGTTTTTTGCTCCTCATCTTCCTCTGCTTTAAGGCTATGTATACCTAAGCCAGAAAATAAACTTACAAAGGAATCTCTGACTGCGACTGCAAATGAAATTACAGTCTCTTTAAGATCTTCAAAAAATCCCATTTCCGTCTCTTTCTTAAGATTTTCATCTCTACCCTCTTCATTAACCTCTGCTGCTTCAGACTCTCCTTTGTTTTCTCCTTTGTCATCAACATATATCTGTGCCATGGTGCTTACGACTACTTCTTTGGCGATTAGGCCGGCTACAAGGCTTGATGATGCTTCCCATGTGCCAAATCCAAGAGGGGCAAAAACAGGGCTTATAGTTTTTCCTATTCTCCCTAAAATAGAGTGTTCCTTTTCAACACCGTAGGGAGTATTTAATAAAAACCACATTATAATTGACACGGCAAAAATATAAGTCCCTGCCTTAACAACAAAGTGTTTAAGCTTCTGCCAAGTGTGCACCATAAGGTCTCTTAGCACAGGGACTCTGTAAGGAGGAAGTTCCATTATGAAGACGGGAGCAAAACCCTTAAAAAGTGTTCTTTTTAGAAATAATCCAAGCAATACAGCCATCAGTATTCCAAGCACATACAGAGACCAAAGAACATTAGCAGCATTTTGAGCAAAAAATGCTCCGATGAATATTACATAAACAGGCAACCTTGCACCGCAAGACATGAGTGGAACAAGCATAGCTGTAAGCTTTCTGTCGCGCTCTGTCTCAAGAACACGAGTGGCATAGATTGATGGCACATTGCATCCGAAACCAAGAAGCATCGGAATAAAGGATTTTCCATGAAGCCCAATGTAGTGCATAAGTCTGTCCATAACAAAAGCAGCCCTTGCCATGTATCCGCTTCCCTCAAGAAAAGTGATAATGAACATCATTACAGCAATTACCGGTAAAAATACTAAAACAGCGCCAACTCCTGCAATAACTCCCTCTGTTGCCAGTGAGACAAGCCATTGAGGAGTTCCCATGGTTTCGAGAACAAATTTACTCCATTTCGTAACAACTCCGCTTATTGTAGAGTCAATCCAGTCACTGAGAGGGCTTGAAAAATCAAAGGCTATCTTGAATACGAGCCACATGGCAGTTAAAAATATGGGGATGCCGAGATATCTGTTTAATACTACCCTGTCAATTCTTTCTGTTAGGTCTGACCTTCTAACTTCTCTTTTGCTTAAAATCTCTCTGGTTACACCACTTGCTATACCATATCTTATGTCCGCAAGGATAGATTCGATATCTTCCTCATGGGCATTAATAAAATGCTCTTTTGCTTTCTTCAAAAAGTAGGCATCCTCATTTATTCCAGTCTCTTTGAGCACAAGCTGGTCTTCCTCAAGAATTTTAAGGGCAAGCCATCTGGAGGGATACAGGCTTAAGATGGAAGGATTGCTTGTCTTAAGAGCCTCTTCTATGATTTTTAAGGAATTCTCTATGTCATCGCCATATTTGATTTTTTTAGGGCTATGAACAGATTTTCCCTCGGCAAATTCCTTGATATAATGCAAAATATCCTCTACTCCATCTTTCTTTGTGGCTACTGTAGGAATAACTTTTACGCCAAGAAGTTCTTCTAATTTAACAATGTCAAATTCATAGCCTTTTTTCTTTGCCTCATCAAAGATATTTAAAGCAAGTATTACGGGAATTCCAAGTTCAAGAAGTTGAACGGTAAGGTAGAGATTTCTCTCAAGGTTGGTTGAGTCTGCTACATCAATTATTATGTCTGGCTTTTCCTTTACAAGAAAATCTCTTGCTATAACCTCTTCTTGCGTGTAAGGGCTAAGACTGTATGTGCCGGGAAGGTCAACAAGTTTTATAGTAAGGTCTTCAATTTTTAGTGTGGCCATCTTTTTTTCAACAGTAACGCCTGGCCAGTTTCCCACCTGTAAAGAGGTTCCTGCAATTGCATTTATCAAAGTTGATTTTCCAGAATTCGGATTTCCCGCTACTGCCACAGTAAGCCTTTTCATTCTATTACCTCCACCTCAATCTCGTCAGCTTCGTTTTTTCTTAATGATAGGTGATAATTTTTTATCACTATATCAATGGGATCGCCTAAAGGTGCAACCTTCTCTATCCTGAGAATTTCACCGCTTAACACACCCATATCCATAAGCCTCCTTTTTATTGCTCCTTTAGAGCTTAAAGATAGAATTTTTGCAGTTTGACCGACTTTTAGTTCACTAAGCTTCATGTAAGCCTCCTTACGATTATTTTCATAGCCATACCTCTTCCAATTGCTAACCGAGAGTTATCAATCTTTACAATAATAAGTCCTTTGTTTTGATTGTCTAAGACCTCAATAATTTTTCCCTCAAACAGTCCCATATCCCTTAGATGACAAAAAATTGCCTTGCCTCTCTTTATCAAATCAATAATTTCTACTCTTTCTCCTTTTCCAATTAAAGCAAGTGGAATCATTCCTTCCTCCCATTTTCTTAAGAATTCACCCTCTGAGAGATACTCAAAGGGAGAATCTTTCAAGCATAGATACAATCACATAGCCTCACTGTATTTTCTCCAGAAAAAAGTGCAAACCTGATTTTTTCCTCTTGATTTTGCTGCATACAAAGCTTTGTCTACTCTCTCTAAAAGTTCATCGAGATTAACATAGGGTGGAACACCATCTACGCCAGCGCTTATTTTAAGGAATCCCTTACCACAATCTGGTAATTCAATAAAATAAACAGAGTCCTTTAATCTCTCTGCTACTATATAAGACTCTCCAACTGTCAGTCCTCTCATCACTATAAGAAATTCCTCACCACCCCAACGGAACACCATATCGGTTCTTCTTAAATTCTTCCTAAGCAAGCCACCTAATTGTTGCAAAACATAGTCACCAAAGGTATGACCATGTGTATCATTTATTTTCTTAAAATCATCAATATCAATCAGAATTACGGAAAGAGGTATTTTGTTACTCATTGCCTTTTCATATTCAGCAGCGAGGATAAGAAATGCAGCATTTCTATTCAGACAACCAGTCAGTGTGTCATGAAAAGCTTTTTCTCTATAAAAGTTATACCAAGGTTTTATAGGTCTTACTCTGATATTTTCGATAAGTTCTATCCCTAAGGCAAGCATGGTTTCATTAATCTTCAGAACAGCTTTCTTATTAATAAGGGAATCATAGGAAATCAACTCTATAATAACTCCCTCTCTCAATCCCATATCTCTCAACCTTTTATCCTGATTTTCCCTGCTGTCAAGAAAAACTACTTCTGCAGCTTCTCCTATGTATAAATCTTTCAGGGACAGCATCTTTTTCCCTGAAACCATCATCTGCCTCCTCTAAAAGCTGAAGTTTAATCTAATACCGTATACATTGCCTGCTTTTGTGTCTTGAGACTCTCTTGCTCTATCACGGATATACTGATAGTCAAAGGTTATGTCTGAGCTAAGAGTTTTGTAGCAGAAAAGTCGAAACTTTATGTAACTTTCAAATACCTGACTGTGCTTGAGCTCTTCATTCTTTGAAGGACTTTTTAAATAAGCATAACCCAACCCAATCTCATCCCCCTTTCTTCCCCATATAATTCCGTTGAGATTCATTCCAAAGGAAAACATTCTGTGATAGTCAGTCTTTACAGAGTCATCTTGCCATCCTGCTCTGAAAAAAGTTCCGAGAGTATCTTTTATTAATTGTTGGTCGAAGGAGACTCCAACTCCTTTTAATGCTTTGTTTAAATCACCATCCCAGTTTTGAAATTTCCTGTCCGTTGTGTATGCATAAATCCTGTAGTTACCCTCACCTAATTCTGTATCAAGCTTATATCCTGTTTGCACTACTGCTATATTGAATTTTCTTTCAATATCATTCTTTGAACGCATGCCTAATACTCTTAGGTGGAATTTATCCCATTCAAATTCGATGACTGCACCTGCATCATAGGTAGGACGATTTGCTATGGGATTGTTTACCAGAGCAGCATTCATGAACTGTTGAATCTCACTGTTTGCATAGGCATTGTCATCTATAAAGGCCGTAGAGTCTATTATTCCTGCCTGAATTCTAAGAGACATTTCTTTTTGTAGCTCAAACTTGTGGGCATACCAAAGTTCAAGAAGATGGTCCCTACTGTGACCGTTTATGTTCTTTAAGTCATGCAATAGGTCATCGGCATTGGGAGATAGCACAAAAGGAGATACTGCCTTAAGACCATCTCCTTTTGCAAAACTTGCCCGAAGGAAAAGTTCACCTTGTTCATAAGGTTTGAAAGATACATTAAAATCAATAACTGCTGAGCCTCTGTCTTTTTTCTTCGTGCCATTTTCTTCATCGGTATAGCCTTTTGTGAGGTTAAGCCACTGATAAACTGTGGTTGCTGTTCCCGATACAGAGAGATTGTCAGTAATGTCTAAGGCATGAACTGATAGAGGGAAAAGAATTAGTAATAAAGCTAAGGCTGAAACATTAATTCTTATCATGCAACTCCTCCTTTTTGTTTAATATTTTTTAGACAATCAAGACATTTCCTGAGAGTGCATAAACCACAACTGTGATACATAAAGCAAGGTATACCCTTTGCCTTGGCAAAACTTGCAATTTCATACTTAATAGAGTGAGAAACCTTATCGGTAAATATCACTATTGCATCAACCTTACCAATCTTTCTACTTATCTCTTTGGTGGGCTTAGTGAAAACTTTAAGATTAATACCCCTTCGGCTTGCTTCATTTAAATAGTGCCTTTCAAGCCTGTCCATTCCTCCAAGCAGTAATACACTCATCACAACCTCCTTTATTATAATTTTCTTAAAAATTTATAGTATTCTAATTTTATTAGATATTATATTTATTTGTCAATATTTGCTTATAATATTTTTAATTTAAAAACTTTATAGTATATTAAAACTTTATTAAGCAATTCTTTATGATTAAGAACGGAAGAGTTTCATCACGAACCATTCCATACGGTTCAGAGTTCGCTTCAGTCAGCTCGGAATGAAACAGACAGAGGTAAAGCCTAATAAATAGAAGAGATAATGTCAAGAAAGTAATTTTCTATAACTTTTGAATTTACTTAGCAAATAAGAGTTTTTTGTTGTATTATATATGTATGAACCAATATAAAAACCCGCCGTTAAAATGTTCTTTGGAGGCATGAAATGCATTTTAAATCTGCGATCATATCAGCATTAATGGTGGCCTTATTGTTAGGATGTGCGGAGCGAAAAATTTATTTTCCGAAAGATACGGTAACCTCTGAGCAGACAAAAACGAATGATATGCTGCAGAAAGAAGATAAGATTGCAGAAAATAAGATTAGCGAGTTATCTTCTCAGGACATAAGAGAGCAAATAAGAAAAATTCAGGAAGAAGTCGGAGATATTTATTTCGATTATGACAAATACGACATAAGACAGAATGATATTCCCATGTTAAAAAAAGTTGCTTCTTTTCTTCAAAAATATCCTCGCCTGAGAGTTATTATAGAAGGACATTGCGATGAAAGAGGGACAAATGAATATAACTTTGCCTTAGGACAGAAAAGAGCAAATGCAGCAAAGCAGTATTTGATGACTCTTGGCGTGCCATCTTCAAGGATAGATATAGTCAGTTATGGCGAGGAAAAGCCTGTATGCACAGAGCAAAGCGAAGCATGCTGGCAGAAAAACAGAAGAGCCCATTTCGTATTTATTGAGGAGGGGAAATGACAAAGAAAAAGATTAAACTATTTTTGGCTGCTTTATCCTCTTTCAGTCTCTTAACAGGATGCGTAACAACAGGCGAATACGAGCAGATGCGAGCTGATATTGCAAAACTCTACGTAGAAAACAGCCAATTAAGACAAGATATTTCAGAGCTTAGGACAAGAGTAGACAAAATGTCCTCTGACTTAAGCACTGCAACAGCTCTTAAAGAAGGACAGCTTACCCTTATTGCTCAGACACAAGATTATGTGAGAGAGTTACAAGTATTAAAAGGCCGGTTTGAAGAAAACTCATACAACAATGACAAGAAGTTTAAAGAGATTAATGACAAGATTACAGAGCTGCAGAATAAATTAGCACAGACAGCACCTCAAAGCATACAGAATGTCTCCAATAAAGAAACAGAACAGAAAAAAACAGCTGAAACTCCTAAAAAAGCAAAGGAAATATATGACTCTGCTCACATCGATATAAAAGAAAAAAAGTATGCCTCTGCAAGGGTTAAATTCGAAGAGATTGTAAAGAACTATCCTGACTTCGAGCTTCTTCCAAATTCTTACTTCTGGATTGGAGAGACCTATTACAGTGAAAAAAAATATGAAGACGCCATATTAGCCTATGAAGAGTTTCTCAAAAAGTATCCAAAACACGAAAAAGCACCAGGAGCAATGTTGAAAGAAGGAATGGCATTTTTAGAGTTAAAAGACAAGAAAACAGCAAAAGTCGTATTTGAACGAGTTATTGAGAGATATCCGAAATCAAAAGAAGCCGAGATAGCTCAGCAGAAGATTGCAGAAATACTAAAAAGTCAGAGTTCAGGAAGCAGAACTTCAAAGCCCAAATCAAAGACTAAAAATAGACAATGAAAGACGGTTACAACAGAGAAATAGACTATCTGAGAATATCTGTGATAGACCGATGTAATCTCAGATGCATATACTGCATGCCTGAAGAAGGAATATCAAACCTTCTTCCTCATGACGAAATTCTTACTTATGAGGAAATACTGAAAATAGTAGAAATAGCTGTAGATTTGGGAATAAAGAAAGTAAGGATTACAGGCGGAGAACCACTTCTAAGAAAAGATATCATTACTTTTATCGAAAAGCTCTCAAAATTAGAAGGCTTGAAAGACATTGGCATGACAACCAACGGAGTTCTGCTAAAAAAATTTGCAAGACAGCTAAGGGAGGGAGGCTTAAAAAGGGTGAACGTCAGTCTTGATTCTCTTAATCCTGATAAATTCAAAACCATAACAAGACTTGGCAGTTTAAGTGATGTTTTAGAAGGAATTGAAGAAGCTAAAAAAGTTGGCCTCAACCCTGTGAAAATAAACATGGTTGTCATGAGAGGAATTAATGATGATGAAATAGAGACTTTTGCTCTATGGAGCAGAGAGGTTGACTACCAGATAAGGTTTATAGAGTTCATGCCTGTTGGTCAAAATTCGTGGAGCAGAGAGTTCTTCATCTCGAAAAATGAGATAAAAGAAAGAATAGAAAAGAAAATTGGAAAATTAATACCTGTAAATATGAAAAAATCAGGGCCAGCTGAGTATTTTATGCTTGAAAAAAGCGAGGGTATTTTAGGATTTATAAGTCCTATGACCTCACACATTTGCGTGAGATGCAACAGATTGAGACTTACTGCCGATGGTAAACTAAGACCATGTCTGTTCTCAGATGCGGAAATAGACCTAAAGAGGATTATTAGGGGAGGTGCTTCAGACAGACAAATAAGAGATGCCATCGTAGATACAATTAACTTAAAACCTCAGGGTATGCTCAGAGAATCAAAGCCTCTAAGGCCGATGTCTACTATAGGAGGCTAAGCTTTTTTGAAAATTCCAGTCTCCGTAGCAATCATAACAAAAAACGAGGAGAGAAATATTGGTGATGCCCTCGAATCTGTAAAAGAATTCGAAGAGATTATTATTGTCGATGCTTTCAGTGAAGATAAAACCGTTGAAATCTCTAAGAAATATACGGATAAAATTTTTCAAATAGAATGGAGAGGGTTTGCCAGACAAAAACAGTTTGCCATTGATAAAGCCACTCTTTCGTGGGTCTTAATACTTGATGCTGATGAGAGAGTTACGGAAGCACTAAAAAAAGAGATTTCGGAGAGAATTACAAAATATGAGGCCGATGCATATCTCATTCCCAGAAAAAACTACTTTTTAGGGAAATGGATTAAACACAGCGGATGGTGGCCTGATTACACAGTTAGACTATTCAGAAAGGATAAAAGTAAAATGCAAATCCGGGCAGTGCATGAAAAAGTCACAGTTGAAGGTAAAACAGCTTACCTCAAAGAACCTCTTCTTCATTTTACCTATCAAAGTATTGAAGACTTTATAAAAAAGATGCAGATTTACTCAACCCTCTCAGCAGAGGAAATCTCTAAAAAGAATTTCTCTGAATTATGGATACTTTTCAAAATGTTATCTACGCCACCTTTTACTTTTTTAAAGATGTTTATCCTAAGGCTTGGCTTTCTCGACGGAATCAGAGGGCTTCTACTTGCCGTTTTTTATAGTTTTTACTCTTTCTTAAAGTATGCAAAAGCTTGGGAGATGCGATGGAAATAGAAAAATTTTTTAAAGTTAAATTCAAAAAATCTTGGGTAGATGACTTTGCTGTATTCTGGAGACTAATAAAAGAACACCGTTTAAGGCTTCTGTTTGCTTTAACCTGCAGTTTGGCCATATCAGGAATTAATGGAGCTATTGCCTGGGCAGTCAAGCCTGCAATGGATGAAATATTCGTAAAAAAATCCTCTGAGTTTTTGTATCTAATTACTTTCGGAGTAGTTCTTTTGTTTACTTTGAGAGGCGTTTTTACATTTGCAAATAACTATCTCATGAATTCTATAGGTGCCAAAATAGTAAAAACAGTAAGAGACGCAGTTTATGAAAAACTTTTAAAGCTACCAATGTCCTTTTTCTGTAGAGACAGTTCGGGAAATATAATATCTAAAGTGCTAAATGATGTTGATCTCCTAAAAAGCACTGTTTCATATACGATAAAAGACTTCTTTGTAGAGGGATTTACAGTGATTGTCCTGGCGGTGGTAGCCTTCTACAGAAGATGGGATCTCGCATTGCTTTCCTTTATTGTTGTGCCTTTGATGGTTTATTTAATTGGCAAAGTTGGCAAAAAGATGAAAGAACTCGGAATGAAAACGAGATTAAGAATTGCTACAGTTACAACCCTTCTACACGAAACTCTCACAGGAATTAAAATTATAAAGGCTTTCACGATGGAAAAGGATATGAAAGACAGATATAAACAGGCTCTTCAGGAGCACTACAGAAATGTAATGCGAGAGGTTAGAACAGAAGAGTTTGCAAATCTTTTAAATGAGACTATCGCTGGAATTGGCGTGGCCTTAATCCTCTTTTACGGCGGGTATCTTGTTGTGAGTGATAAAATATCTTCAGGTGATTTTTTCTCCTTTGCAGCAGCGGTTATGTTAATGTATACACCCTTGAAGAGACTAAGCAAAGTAAATACAGCCTTTCAGAGAGGAAGAAATGTAATAGAAAGACTAAGAGAAGTAGTATTTGTTGAACACGAACGGGAAAAGGGTATTGAAAAGACCATTGAAGGGAACATTGTATTCAGAGATGTTTCCTTCAAATATCCTCTGTCAAAGCATTATGCTTTAAGAAATATTAACTTTACTATCAATGCCGGTGAAACTGTTGCCATTGTAGGTCCTTCTGGAGCTGGGAAAAGCACCATCGCTGATTTAATTGCTGGTTTTTGGCCACCAACAGAGGGTGACATACTCATTGATGGCGTGAACATCAGAGATTTATCCCTCCACAGTCTCCGCTCACAAATTGCCCTGGTTACGCAAGATGTTATCTTGTTTAATGACACCGTAATGAATAACATAAAATTTGGCAATCTATCCTCCACCAATAAAGATATTGAAAGAGCAGCCAAAATGGCAGATGCTCATAATTTCATAGTTAATCTGCCAGAGGGTTATGACTCTAAAGTTGGCGAAAAGGGAGTTTTACTCTCAGGTGGACAAAAACAGAGAATTACTATTGCCAGGGCTATATTGAGAGAGCCAAGAATTTTAATATTTGATGAAGCAACAGCCTCACTTGATACCGAGTCAGAAGAAAAAATACAGCAAGCCCTTGAGGAGATGAGAAAGGGAAGAACGACGATAATAATTGCCCACAGGCTCTCAACAATAAAAAGAGCTGATAAGATTATTGTAATGGACAAAGGGCAGATAATTGAACAAGGAACTCATGAAGAGCTTCTTGCAAAGGAAGGGCTCTATAGGGAGTTGTGGAATTTACAGTTTAGTAATTCTTCATCTTCTTAAATCTTCTGTGAAACCAATAATACTGCTCAGGATGTTCTCTGATTAAACTTTCAAGTAGAAAGTTGTATTTTTCGACTGCTTCAATTATTTTAATTTCTCTATCCTGATAAGAAGAAAAATTAGTATAGTTCAAATCTATCTGGGGAAAAATCTTTATGCTGTATCTTTCGCTCTCTCTTACAATAAAAAGAGGCACAAGAGGCGAGCCTTTTCTTTGTGAAATAACAAAAGCTCCTTTCTGGCATTGAACATATTTATCAAAAAATTTAGCATAAACACCCGGTCTTGCCTGGTCAGCAAGCATAAATACTAACATTTTTTTATTCAAAGCCCTTACTATCTCTCTTACTACCTCCTCATCAGAATGAAAGGGGATTGGATAACCTCCATATCGCTTTATCAGATTATAAAGAAAGCCCTTAGGTAAATATCTACCCTCTTTAAAAAGAACAGCTACAGGGTAACCTTTCTCAGCAAACCAACCAATTAAAACAACTATATTACCGATGTGCCCACTTAAAGCAATTGCTCCCTTACCTTTACTCATGGCATTATCCAAATTTTCAATGCCCCATACAGATGCGTAAGAAGAAAATTTTTCCTTTCTCTTTATTATGGACGCAGCCTCAAGTGCTATTAGAAATACCTCTTTTATAAAACTTTTCAGTATTGCATTTATGTTCTCCTCTGGCATATTAGGGAAGGCTATCTTGAGATTTTCTTTTGCTATTATTTTCCTTTTCCATGGTAATAAATAAGCAATATGTCCTATAAAATTAGCTATACCCTTAAATTGAGACTTTTTTGTAAATCCTCCGAGAGTTAAAAAAACCCTAATTAGCAAATTAAAAATAACATATTTTGCGAGTTTTTTCATGGTCTTAATAATTATAATATTCTCTTAATGATAATTAAAAATCTCACCTATCAACTTTCGCTCTTTTTATGAAGGGTGTATGGAAGACTCTCTCTTCCATACACCCTTTCAGGAGGGTGGGGGGTATGCCAAGTGTGTTATAGGTTAAATCTTGAAATACTCCACACTGGCATCAAGAGCACTTGCCTGACTGTAAAGTTTTGTTGAGATAGACCTTACAGTCTCTATTAACTTAACAGTCTGGTCTATGCTTGACTTAATGTTTTCCATGTTTTGAGCTATCTCTTCACTTGTAGCAGAGAGCTGCTCAGTGGCAACAGCTATTCTCTGTATCATATCCATTGCTTTTTCTGTTGCAGCAACAATCTCATCGAGAGCACGCATTGCATCATTTGCTAAAGTCACTCCACCTTCTGCTTGCGAACTACTTGCATTCATTGCGCTCACTGAAGCGTCAGATTTTGACTGAATATTTCTAATCTTGTCGGCAATCTCCTCTGTTGCTTTTGCAGTTCGCTCTGCAAGTTTACGAACTTCATCGGCAACTACTGCAAAACCCCTTCCCTGCTCACCTGCTCTTGCTGCTTCAATGGCTGCATTTAAGGCAAGAAGATTTGTCTGGTCTGCTATGTCCTTAATGGTAAGAACTATCTCACCAATCTCCTGCGAGCTCTGTCCAAGTTCTTCAATTGTTCCTGCCGCAGATTTTATGGAGTTTGCAATCTCTATCATTGCCTTTACAGCCTTTTCAACGGCGTTTTTACCTTTCTCAGCGGTTTCATTTGCCTGTTTTGCCGAATCCGATGCCTGAGCAGCATTTTTGGCAACATCAATTATTGTCTGCGATATCTCTGTAGAGGCCGATGCCATCTGGTCTATACGGGATAGTTGTTCCCGAGAGTTTTTCTCTAAACTGTCTGTTTCATGGGAAAGAGAAGACACTATAGAGTTCGTATCTTTTACAACTCCCCTAATCTTACCTATGGTTGCCCTCAAGCTCCCTGTTATTCTTGTATATATATCGCCAATTAAGTCGCAGCTCTGCATTTTATCCTCTCTTAAGTCTCCCTGTTCCAATCTTGTAAAGCATACAAGAGCAGAAGACATGCTTTTTTCATAGGACTTATGAGAGTAAAATATTAGAGCACTCAAGCCGAGCAAAGATATTAGAAGAAGCGAAGAATAGATGATGGCATTTCTTTTTCTTACCGAAGAGACTTCTTGATTGAGTTTGTCAAACTCTTTCCTATGAGACTCCGTTAGTTTGAATATCATGTCTTTTATCTCTCTCCAAACCTTTGTCTCTTCAATTATCTTTTGCACAGCTTCATCTTTTTTGCCCTGTTCTGATAGCTGCTGAATCTCCATTTTCATAGAATGGTCTTTCTGCCATAATTGTTGTATTTTCTTTAGTTGCTCCTGCATATCTCCTTGAGTAAGCTTAATTGCCTCTTCATTGGACTTCATAAAATCCTGATGAGCCTTCTGATAGTTCTTTTTTGCCTGCTCATCTTTTGGATTTATAAATACATTTCTTACTGCCTGGCCTGTCTGAAGTCCCTGTGCATACATATCATTTAGGGCAATTAGCACATTAATGTCTTTCTTCGTCATCTTCTCTATTCTTTCCTCAAAGCCCTGCTCATTAAAGTAAGAGATTACAAAAAGACCAATAAATACAAGAAAAATCATTACGTTAATAAACTGTAAAAGCCTTTTAACGCTCATTTCCCTCCCCCTTTTTAACTTAAAATAGTTTAGAATGTCACCGATTAATTTCTCCTTTAAAGTGACTGATTACAAAATTGCTTTTCTCCTGAAAGGCACCGAAGGAATTTTTTAGAAGACCAAACAGAATATTTCAAATTTCTTTCCTCTATAAATACAGATTTATAAATTATTTTTATTATACCATTTAGTAAACTAATAAAACAATTCATCCTAAAAACTTAATTTATCATTAATAAACTCGGAATTACTCCTGACAAAATTAGAAAAACTGCTGAAGCAAGAGCAACGCCACTTATTAAAGAGTTTTTATTTATTGAAACGCGAGAAGGAACATCTTTGTAAATATAGAAGACAATTCTTAAGTAATAGTAGGCTGAAAGGACACTCATAAGCAGTCCAAGGAAAACCAAACCTTGATAGCCAGCCATGAAAACGTTTTTAAAAAGATTAAATTTAACTATGAAGCCAGCTGTTGGCGGAATACCTGTAAGAGAGATGAGGATAATAGCCATAGATATAGCTATTAGAGAATTAACCTTATTAAGTCCTCGATAGTTCAATATGTTTTCACCCCCTGATATACTGAGAATTACGGCAAAGGCACCGATGTTCATAAATACATAGGCAATTAAATAGGGAATCAAAGATAGTATTAAAGTGTTATCAACAAGCAGCAGAGCCATAGACATATATCCAGCATGGGCGATTGAGGAGTAAGCAAAAAGTCTCTTAAGATTTGTCTGCCTTAGTGCCAATAGATTACCCACAATCATTGAGAGGGCAGAGAGAATAATAATAAGAGTCTGTGGTTTTATCTCAAGCTGGGATACTAAGAATACCTTAATAAGAACAGCAAAGGCAGCTACCTTTGGAGCTGTTGAGAAAAAGGCAGTTACTGGAGTTGGTGCTCCTTGATAGACATCGGGAGCCCAGGCATGAAAGGGAACTAAGGAGAGTTTGAAGGCAAAGGTGAAAAGTAAAAAAACAAGTATTAATATGCTTGATAACTTATCCCATCTCAAAGCAGCAAAGCTTTCATAGGATGTGCTACCTGTGTTGGCATATAAGAATACTATGGACCCAATGAGAAGTATTGATGCTACAGTGCCTAAAATGAAGTATTTAAGTCCTGCTTCAACACTCTGTTTGTTTCTTATATAAAAACCTGCCAACAAATACAAGGGTAAAGAGAAGGCTTCAAGGGAGAGATAGAGAATTAGGAGGTCGTTAGCAGCAATCATCATATTCATGCCAAAAAGAGCAAGAATAATCAGGAAAACGTATTCATTTGCCATTGAGTTATTTCTTGTTAGTTCATCGTAAGAAAGCATTAGAATCAAAATACCTGTAAATAAAATAAGTAACCGTAGAATAATAGTGTATATATCAATCCGTATCAGTGAATTTGAAAATTCAAAGCTGTACATTAATGCTAATGCAGTAGAAATGGCGATACTTAAAATTCCCAAAAAGAAAACTTTTTTATTATCTTTACTGATTAAACCATAAAGAAATAACACTACTCCGAGGGCAAGCAAAGCCATTTCAGGAACAAGAGCTATGTATTGACTCATCCTCTACCTCCAAATAAAGTGAGTTCTCTGACCCCTGACAAAATAAAGTCGGGATTAAGTCCTAAATAAATTGAAAGGACAAACAATATGGAGAAAATTACTAACTCCCAGGATCTAACATCTCTTACTAAGGTACTTAGTTCTTTGCCAGGTTTTCTTAAAAATATTCTGTAAAAATACCAGGAGAGATAGACAACACCAACGGCAACTCCAAAAACTCCTATGAATCCGAGCAATGTATTTTTATTAAATATTCCGCTTAAGAGAAGAAGTTCACCATTAAAGTAATTCATTCCTGGAAAGCCTCCCATTGCCATTAGATAAGCAAAGGCAAAGAAAGTCATGGCAGGAACTTTTTTCGATAGAGCACCAAATCTCTCTACATCAAAGGATTTCGTATTTCTGTAGAGTAATTCAGCCACATAGAAAAAGGCAGCTGAGAGTATGCCGTGATTAATACTCTGAAGCAAACTTCCCTGAAAACCAAGGATATTTCCAGTAAAAACTCCTGCTGCAATGATTCCAACATGACTTAAGCTCATGTAGGCAAACATTGCCTTTAAGTCCCTTTCAAAGAGTGCTAAGAAGGCTGCATATACAAAAGAGAAAATACACAAGCCGACTAACCAATCACCGTATGCTAAAATTTGCTGATAAAAGGCTGGAGATACTCTGATTAAACCATAAAGTCCCATCTTTCCAAGCACTGCCGAAAGGAATATGGTAATTGCCATTGGTGCTTCGTAATAGGCATCTCTGAGCCAGCCATGGAAGGGAACGATTGGAATCTTCACTGCGAAAGCTAATACAAATCCCATGAAAATCAACATTTTACTTTCACTTGTTAATCTTAGATTATAGAGACTGTCAAAACTAAAGCCTCCACCGAAGATGTAGACAGCAAGTATAGAGGCAAAGAGAAATATACTAAAT
Source organism: Thermodesulfovibrio sp. TK500a (assembly GCF_055381765.1). NCBI lineage: Bacteria > Pseudomonadati > Nitrospirota > Thermodesulfovibrionia > Thermodesulfovibrionales > Thermodesulfovibrionaceae > Thermodesulfovibrio > Thermodesulfovibrio sp. TK500a. Next base: position 1,608,012 of record NZ_AP041606.1, on the reverse strand, counting down.
CCAAAGGTGTATATAAGGAATTTCATTGCAGCTTCTGAAGCCTTTCTACCACCCCAAAGCTTAATCAGAAGCACTGAGGGAATCAACATTGCCTCATAGAAAAAGAAGAAGAAAAGAAAGTTTGTTGAGAGGAAATAGGCATTCACCGAAGCTGAAAGAAGTAATAAGAGAGCAAGATATTTTCCAATGTTGTTCTCTATTGTTCTAAGAGATAAAAGGACACTTATCAAAGTGATAAATGAAGTAAGCAACACAAAAGGAGCATTAAGTTCATCAAAACCAAAGGAGATACTTAAATTCCAAGATGGTATCCAGAGATGTTCCCACAGAAGCTGAAAACCTTTATTAGCCCTGTCAAGACTCGTGTATTGGAAGAGACTTAATATTAAGGTTAAAAGAGAAGTCAAAACTGCAAAAGCCCGCTGAAAGGATTGATTTTTAACAATCACTAATACTAAAGCACCTATGAGAGGAATAAGTACTGTTAAATATGCCTGACCCATCACCACTCTCCTCTAAAGTATAATGTAAAGAATTAATGCTAAAGCCATGAAAATTACCATGTATACAGCATAATCCTGAATTTTTCCACTTCCAAACTGAGCTATACCATCTCCAGTTGCCTTTGCTGCGTTAGACATGAAAATAGGAATTCCATTCATTTTTGTATTTTCAAAAAGGGTTAATCTTTTACTGATAGGGATAACTACGGAATCTAAAATCCATCTCCAAACATTGTTTATGAAATCATACTCTGCAGGAATAACTGTTTTATCAAGAGTTTTATTTGTAACAACCGCTCCTTTTCTGTAAAACCAGTCCATATCAAGATTGATGTAAGGTTTTGGTTTTAATTTTTTAAGGAAAAGAATGAAAACTAAGGAGGTAAAGCTGAATATTCCAAGGGTATCGAGTATGTGAGCTGCTGTGTAAGGTTCATAATCCATTGGAAAAGGTAGATAGGCATAGAATGCATGAGGGAAGATTCCAATTAGAATACAGAGTGCTGAGGTAATAAGCATGGCAATCTTCATATTAATAGGAGTCTCTCTAACAGGATAGTCGGATTTTTTATCGGAGAAAAAGGTGTAGTAACCCATTTTGCATATGATACTAATTATTGTTCCGCAGGTAGCCACATTGAGCATTATGTAGGCAAAGGCATTATGAATCTCTCCAGCAGCTGATATAATTGGAGATTTTCCAATAAATCCATTTGTTAGAGGAAATCCTGCAATGGAGAAAGCACCAACAAAGAAGCTTATTGCTGTAATCGGTGCATATCTTCCGAAATCTCCAAGTTCGGTCATCTTCTGTTTGCCAGTAGCATAAATTACTGCACCAGCAGACATGAAGAGGAGGCATTTATAAAGAATGTGATTAAAAGCATGGGATGCAGAACCATTTAGTCCAAGGGTTATGACTCCAAGACCTACTCCAGCAACCATGTATCCAACCTGACTGACAATGTGATAGGAGAGAAGTCGTCTAAGATTGTTCTCAAGCAAAGCGTAGATAACTCCGTATACTGCCATGACTGAACCAAGATAAATTAAAACCTCTGCACCGGGAAAGCCTCTTATGAGAGCATATACTGCTGCCTTTGTTGTGAATGGGTTTAAGAATACACTTCCGTAAATCGTAGCAGCTGGGTAAGCATCGGGAAGCCATGCATGAAGGGGAGGGACAGCAGCACAGAGAATAAATCCAATAAGTATAAACCACCAGAAGGGCTCACCAGAGTGGGCCATGAAGGAATCAAAGGTAAAGCTTCCTGTCTGATAAATGAAAATCATTATTCCAGCAAAAAGGGAGAGTCCACCAGCAATGTGGACAAGTATGTATCTGTAGCCAGCCTCTGTAGACTCCTTTGTTCTCTCAGACCATATTAACAGGACTGCACAGAAGGAAAGCATCTCCCAGAATAGATAGAAACTTAATATATCAGCGGCAAAACTAACACCAACCGATGCTCCTGTGTAAAGAAGTCCTGCAAACTGCTGAAGCCAGTCATCGATGTGATAGCAGTATATTATTCCAATGAGCCCAATAAAACTAAAAATATACGCAAAGAGAAGGCTAAGCTTATCAACTCTTACAAGTGGAGATATCTCTATTCCAAAAAGACTAATTGAACCGTAAAAACCTTGTCCTGCTATCAAAGTCAAGAAAAATCCAACTGTGGCAACTAATACGCTATAGGGTCCTCTTAAATTCTTTGGAAGGACAGGTAAGAGAGTTGCTGCAAGAATAAGAACTAAACCTGGATGAATAAAATCAATCATAGTAGTCCTCCCTCTTAGTGATAAAGAGACTTAGAGACTTGGCAACGACTACGATGAACAGAGTTCCCAAAAAACCTATAATGGCTCCAAAGGCTGGTAATTCTTCAAAGTCAAAGTAGGGATGACCAAGATGCATAATTTTTAGAAAGACAATTTCAAGTATTACAACAATAAGACAAATCCAGTAAAAGGTCTTTTTGCTTATCATTCTTATCATTGAGCTACTCTCCTTACAATCTCTAATAGAAAGTCTGGATAAAGTCCCCAAACAATGGTGAAAAGAGCTGTTATCAATAGTGGAATTGCACAGAAGTAATTCTCCTTTGTTCCAACCCATCTCGTTGGATAGCTCGGTGACCTAAAGAATGCCCTATAAGAAATCGGTAAGAAATAGGCAGCATTTAAGAAGGAACTTACAACAAAGACAAGGACAAGTTCAGGTCTTCCAATTTCAAGGGCACCAAGGGCAAGGTTATACTTACTTATAAATCCAGCAAAAATAGGGATACCAATCATACTAAGAGTAGCAAGGAAAAAGGAGAACATAGTAATAGGCATGACTTTGCCAATTCCATCAAGTTCGCTAATTTTCTTTACATGGGTTGAAACATAGACAGAGCCTGCTACAAAGAACATGGTAATCTTTGAAAAGGCATGCATACTAATATGAATTAATCCACCGATAATTCCAGCGGCAGAGAACATGGCAACTCCAATGATTATGTATGAAAGATTAGCCACAGTGGAGAAGGCAAGTCTTGCCTTAAAGTCATCTCTTCTCATGGCAATAAGAGAGCCTGTTATTATGGTGAAAGCTGTAAGGAAAAGGACTATATCTTGCATTCCTATCTTAATTACCGTATCTCCACCGAATACATAGAGTAAGACCCTTGAGACAGTAAATACGCCAGCTTTAACAACGGCAACGGCATGTAGTAATGCACTAACAGGAGTAGGTGCAACCATTGCTGCAGGAAGCCAGCTGTGTAAAGGCATAACTGCTGACTTATTAAACCCGTAGATGTATAGAACAAGAAGTATCTGAAGAATTAATTTGTGGCTTTCGATAATTTGTTCGTTAAAAATTCCACCCTTTCTAAAATCAAGAGTTCCTGTGATTATGTAAGTTATAACTATGGCTGCAAAGAGGAATATCTTTGCAGTGCCTAAAAGATAGACTATATACTGTCTTCCACCTTCAATACCCTCTTTGTCTTCATGGTGAGCAACAAGAGGATAGGTGACAACAGTCAAAGCTTCATAGAATATGAACATGGTGAAAAGATTGGCTGCAAAGGCAATTCCCATGGCTGAACTAAGAGAGAGAGCAAAACAGGCAAAATATCTTGTCTGGGCATGCTCATTAAGTCCTCTCATGTAACCAATTGAGTAAAAGGTTGTGATAATCCAGAGGAAAGAGGCACCAAAAGCAAAGAGTAAACCTAATCCATCAACCTTAAAAGCAAGCTCAATTCCAGGTAGTACTGTTGCTATCTTAATTGCAATCTCCTCTCCCTGTAAGAAAGGAGGTATCAACATTGATACAAAGGAAAATTTTAGAATACCTGCAATAACCGAGACAGCTTCTCTTAAGTTTGGTCTTTTATCTCCAATTAGGACAATTAATATGGCTGCGATAACTGATACTGCAATAGAGAAAATGGGAAGATAATTAGTCATTTCTCAGCTCCTCCCTCAGTTCGCTGAATTCTTCAGAGTCAAGAGTTTTCTTAAGTTGAAAATTGGCAACAAGTAGGGAAAGACCTACTGCTACAGAGCCTGCAGCAACAGCTATGCTAAAAATTGCAATAATCTGACCTCTTATGTCATTCATATAGTGAGCTAAGGAAACAAGAGCAAGATTTACTCCAGCAAGCATTACTTCAAGAGATATAAATACAATTATAAGATTTCTGTTTATAAGCAAACTTATAAGCCCCATTCCAAAAATTAGTCCGCTCAGAGCCAAGTAATACTCAACAGGAATCATCTGGGCCTCCTTGCAATGAGTCCTACTGCCACCATTGGAACGAGAAGAACAACACCGAGCATTAAAAAGGCAAGGGAGTATTCATTAAAGAGCATCTCACCAACAGACTTGACATTTCCGACTTTCTCTACATATTGAATGGTGTATTTTCCTCTGTAGCTTGGTGATGCCACTGAAAAAATTACTATTGCTGTGGCAGTCATTGCAAGACCTATTAGGAGTCTACCTTCCCAAATTTGGGTGTATCTTTTCTCCTTTGTAAGCTCCTTTGCTCCAAGGAAAAATATGGTAAAGAGAAACATAACCAGAATTGCTCCGGCATAGACAATCACTTGAACCATGGCAAGGAATTCGGCATTCAAGAAAAGATAAACAACAGCCACATGTAAGAAGAGAAGAAGTAGCCACATTACAGCATGAACAGGATTTTTTCTTGTTAAAGCCATAACTGTAATTCCAATCATTGATAGACAGAAGTAAGTAAATATTAGGTAAATCATAGGCTCAACCTCTTTATTATTGCTATTATTATTAAATTCACTAATCCTGCAGGGATTAACACTTTCCAACCAATGTTGAGGAGCTGGTCAAATCTGTATCTTGGAAGAGTTGCTCTAACCCAGATGTAAAGGAATATGAAAGCATAAACCTTTATGGCAAACCAGATTATTCCTGGAACTTTATCTAAGAATGGCAATATATCAGTAATGAATTTTGGAATTGTCCATCCACCAAGGAAACAGAGGGCACATAGAAATCCCATTATATACATGGCAACATACTCAGCAAGGAAGAACAAAGCATACCTGAAAGCACTGTATTCAGTAAGGTATCCAGCGACAAGCTCTGTCTCTGCCTCTGGTAAGTCAAAGGGTGCACGGTTTGTCTCTGCAAAGGCTGCAATGACGAAGACAACAAAACCAATTATCTGCGGAATTGCATAGACTCCTAAGGCTGTATTGTGTTGGGCTATAACTATATCTCTTAAATTGAGGGAGCCTGCGGCAAGAACAACTCCAGCAAGGCTTAGTCCGAGTGCTATCTCATAGGAAAGAACCTGACTTGCCGAACGAAGTCCACCAAGGAAAGAGTACTTGCTATTCGATGACCATCCAGCAAGGATTATTCCATAAACAGAGACTGAAGCAGAGGCTAATATAAAAAGTAAGCCCACATTTAGGTCGGCAAGAATGAAGTTTGAAGTAAAGGGTATTACAGTAAGATTAATCATTGTGAAGATTAAAACAATAAGCGGTGCAATTTGGAATATAAACTTCTCTGCATTCATGGGAACTATGTCTTCTTTAAAGAATATCTTTATGAAGTCGGCAATTGGCTGAAGCAGTCCATGGGGTCCTACTTCCATGGGACCCATTCTTGCCTGTGCTCTGCCGATTATCTTTCTTTCTGCATAGGTTGTGTAGGCAACATGGGTAAGAACTATTCCAAAGACCACTGTTGTTTTGATTACCATTATGAGAAGCTCAATCATTTATTCTCCTCCACTGAAGAACTTTCAATAATCTCTCTAAAACCTCTCCAAAGCTCTTTACCCTTAAGGGGATAATCTTTCCTTAGTGGATATCCATTCCAATCCTCAGGCATAAGTATTCTTCTAAGGTCTGGATGCCCAATAAATCTTATTCCGAACATGTCAAAGCATTCCCTTTCATGCCAGTTTGCACCTTCCCATAAATCTGTAACTGAATCTAATTCTGGAGTCTCTTCGTTAACCTTTGCTCTAACTCTTATATGAAGCCTTCTCCAGATGCTGTAAAGATTGTAGACTACTTCAAATCTTGGTTTTTCTGTAGAATAATCAACACCGCATAGGTCTTGAAGGTGATTGAATCCCTGTTGATCTTTTAAATATTTTAAAATCTCTTTAATTTTATTTGATGTTACAATTACAGAAACCTGTCCCCTGAAATCTTTTATCTCGATAACTTCCTCTGGAAATTGTTCTTTTAGTGTGAATGCAATTTTAAGAGATTCCTCGGTCCCTTTCGCTCCTTCGGAATGAAATGGGTAATAAGTACTTGTTTGAGGTGCTAATGGCTCTTCCTCTAAGACTCTATCTATTTCCTGTGCCATGTGAGTGCTCCCATAAAGATTTCATAGATGTATCCAATAAAAATCAGCAAGATAAATATAATCATCATCCAAAATCCCTCAAGGGATATGGCTTCAAAGGCAACTGCCCAAGGATAGAGAAAAATGACTTCCACATCAAAGACCACAAAGAGAATGGCAAGAAGGAAGAAGCCAATATAGAACCTCTCCTTTGGTTCACCACTTGGTGGGTTTCCAGACTCGTAGGCAATAAACTTGATAGGATTAAATTTCCTTGGAGCTACAATCTTATTAACAATAAGTCCTCCCAAGCCAAAGACCGTGGCAAATATCATGGCAATTAGAACAGATAGATATTTGTAAGGTATGTATGAACCTGGTTCCATTATTGACTTTCCTCCCTTCTAATGATTGGATTGGGCTGTCTTTTTCCAACGGGAAGTCTCTCTCTACCAATTCCTGGCAAATGCCAGAATTTATTCAAATATTCCTTTCTTTCGTACTGTCCAATAAATTCATCCCAGTTACTAAGAAGTCTATCTCTATTAAAGTAGTTTTCCTCTCTTGTGTAAGAGGCATACTCAAAATACTCAGTAAGAACTATTGCATTTACAGGACAGACTTCTTCGCAGTATCCGCAGAAGATACATCTTAATGCATCTATCTCATACTTCGTTAAAACTCTTGCCCCTGTTTCAGGGTTTATTGAATAGTCAATGTATATGCACTGACTTGGGCATACCTGAGCACACTTTGTACAGGCAACACAGCGCTCCTTCCCTGTTTCAGGATCACGGACAAAGGCATGCCTTCCTCTGAAACCGTCTTCAAGAGGTCTTTTCTGCTTTGGATATCTAATAGTTACCGGTGTTGTGAAAATGGTTTTGAATGTAATTAATAATCCTTTAATCAAGTCAATGAATAATATCTTTTTCAGTAAATTGTTCATCGGTCAGCCTCTCCCATAACTATGTCCAGAGTTCCAATTATTGCTATTACATCGGCAAGAAGATGTCCCTCGCAAAGCTTTGGAATTGCAGATATGTGAATAAATGAAGGTGCTCTAACTCTCATTCTGTAAGGTCTTCCTGAACCGTCACTCACTATATAAAAGCCAAGCTCACCTTTCGGCGCTTCTATGGCTGAATAGATTTCTCCTCTTGGCATTAAATCATGCTTTTCTTGTGAAAAGGCAATAAATCCGCTCCACAGAGAATCACCGGCTTCAATTTTTCTTCTACCCTGATGGGGTATGTCAATGTCAGGTGACTTTTCAGATATGACCTCTCCCTCGGGCATCTTCTCAATACATTGCTTAACAATAAGCGCAGACTGTCTCATTTCTCTGATTCGACATAGGTATCTGTCATAGGTATCTCCATTTTCACCGATAGGAACATCGAATTCTACTTCGTTATAAGCATCATAGGGCATTAATTTTCTTACGTCATAGTAAACCCCAGAACCCCTTAGGGCAGGTCCTGTAAGTCCTAAGGAAACAGCTTCTTCTGCAGTAATCTTACCTACTCCCTTAGTTCTCGAAAGCCATATACGATTCTCAGTAAGAAGGGTCTCATATTCATCAACTCTTCTAAGCATCTCATCCATGAATCTATTTATCTCATCAAGGACATTTTTTTCTATGTCTACTCTTACTCCACCGATCCTTGGATAGCTTACAGTAAGACGGGCTCCACAAATCTTTTCAAAAAACTGAAGTATCTGCTCTCTTTCTCTGAATGCATAGAGAAATACGGTCATTGCACCAATGTCAAGAGCATGAGTGGCAAGCCAAAGAAGATGGCTACTTAATCTGGTCATTTCAGATACCATTGTTCTTATAAATTTTGCCCGTGGTGGTGGCTCAATCCCCATGAGTCTCTCAACGGCAAGACAGTAACCTACGTTGTTAGTCATACTTGAGATGTAGTCAAGCCTGTCTGTGAGAGTCATTGCTCCCGGATAGGTTTTACTCTCCGAAAGTTTCTCTACTCCTCTATGTAAATAACCTACATCTGGCTTAATATTAATTACCCTTTCACCCTCAAACTCACACCATAGTTTCAAAACTCCATGAGTTGCTGGATGATGGGGTCCCATCTGAAGGACAAAGGTAGTATCACTTATCTTCTCTATTTCCAGCTGCCCCATCTTCCTTGCTCCTTCATAATTTTTTCTTTTAATTTAATGAGTCCATACATTAATGCCTCAGGTCTTGGTGGACAACCAGGGACATAGACATCAACAGGCAAGAACTGGTCTGCACCTTGAACTGTGCTGTAGGTATTAAATATTCCACCTGTACAGGCACAGCTTCCCATAGCTATGACATACTTTGGTTCAGGCATCTGGTCATAGACCATTTTTACTATTGGTGCCATTTTGTATGTAACTGTACCTGCTATGATAATTACATCTGCCTGACGAGGTGAGGCTCTAAAGAGTATTCCAAAACGGTCAAGGTCTAAATGGGATGCGCCTGCTGCCATCATCTCAATAGCGCAGCAGGCAAGACCAAATGTGAGGGGCCAAAGAGAGTTTGACCTGCCCCAGTTTACCACTTTATCAAGGGTAGTAATTATGACATTACTACCCTTGATTATTTTAGTTCCTTCTTCTACTTCAATCAGCTCCGTTTGATTAGTAGAGGGATGCATAGGTATCCTTTATAAACCTCTCTCTCTTCAGTCTTGAAGCCTCCTCAGCAGATATGAATCTCAAAGCCTTAGTTGTGCACTTTGTAACACAGGCTGGCTTAAGTCCCTGATCTACTCTATCTTTACAGTAATCACATTTGACAACCTTTCCTGTCTCTTGATTCCACTGAGGTACACCCCAAGGACAGGCAGTAATACAGGATTTACAGCCAACGCAAAGGCTCTGTTCAACAAAGACAATTCCGTCCTTAGAACGTCTCTGCATGGCACCAGTAGGACAGGCTTTCACACACCAGGGCTCTTCACAGTGAAAACAGGGCATAAAGACAAATCTCTGTCTTGGAAGTCCACCAATCATTTTCACATCGGTCTCTATGATTCTGCAGAGCCTTGGTCCTACAGGAAGTTCATTTTTTGATTTACAATGGACTTCACAGGCGTAACAACCTATGCAGCGGTCATGGTCTTGATATATGTAGTAGATGCTCATATCCTTCCTCCCTTAAGCCTTCTTCACTTTTACAAAGTTTTCAAAAAGTGCACCTGTATGGCTTCCATGTGCCATTCTGTCAAAGGCACCCTTGAGTAGTCTTCCTTCATTAACACCTTTACCATAGGAACGGGTCTTCCAGGGCACTTCATTCTCAAATCCTCTGTACATAAACACTGCCTCTGGATGAATGAACGGAGTAACTTTTGCTCTAATTTTCCCTGAAAAATCTCCAGAAGAAACCTCTACCCAGTCACCATTCTTTATTCCAAGTTTTGAAGCCACTTTATCGTTTATCCAAAGTTCATTTTCAGGAACTATTTCATTGAGATATTTATTGTTGTGGGTCTGCACATGGGTATGAACTGCCATTCTTCCAAAGACAAGTCTGAACTCACCCTCTTCAATGTTAGGCTTTGCAGGTGTTTGATGTTCATAGAAGAATGGAACTTCTCTTTCAGCCATCTTGCTTGAGAGAATCTCTACTTTACCTGAAGGAGTCTTGAATTTGAGCTCGTCTCTTGAATACATTTTAGCATCTTTACAGAGAGCAACCTGTCCAGATTTATCGAAATCCTCAATCTTTACTCCTGTTCCTTCAAGCTGATAATTCCAAAGATCTTCAATGGTTTCAAAGGGCATATACTGTCCAACTCCATAGGCATGAAGAAGTCCCTTTGTTATCTCCCACTTGCCCTTTGTATCATAGATTGGCTTAATTGCCTGTCTTCTCATTATGAATGCAGGCTTTGCTCCTCTCTGAAGTCCAATCATGTCATCTCTTTCAAGATAGGTTGACTCTGGCAATACAACGTCGGCATACCAGGCAGTGGCTGAATAGTTAGTGTCTATTGCCACTAAAAGGTCAAGTCCATCAAGGACTTCTTTAATATCTTTTAAGGTAATTCCTGCAAATGGGTCATAACGAACTACAAAGAGAGCCTTCACAGGATAGGGCTCACCCTTTTTAATTGCTCTGTAAAGATGGAGAATGTGTCCTGCTCCATCGTAGAGAAATCCTTTACCTGCCTCAGCCTCAACTCTTTTTTCCTCAGGTGCAGGAATTTTCTCAAGGAGACTATTTAATCCTTTTGCTCCCACTTCCTTTGGTGTCTTTGCAAGAATCAATCCACCTTTTTGCTCGATACTTCCAAGGAGTGCATTGAGGATAATTACGGAACGGGCAAAGTAAAAGGCATCCACATACCTTGCAGCAAACCAGCCAGGATAGATAATCACCTTTGGCTTTGCTGCACTTAATGCTCTTGCAAGACTTACTATTTCATAGGCAGGGATTCCTGTCTCCTTTTCAGCCCACTCGGGAGTAAAGTTTTTTACGAAGTTTTCAAGTTCTACAGTTCCATCACAGAATTTATCAACAAAGTCTTTGTCGTAAAGATTTTCTTTTAAAATCACATGAATTAAGGCAAGATTGAGAGCATAGTCAGTACCTGGTCTTATCTGGTAAAATCTTGATGCCTTTGTCGCAGTTTTTGATGCTCTTACATCAATGTATGTAAGCTCTGCACCGTTTTCAAGTCCTTTTACAATATTATTTGCCTCTCTTACACCTAAGGCTTCTAAGGCATTCCTGCCATAGAATACCATATGTTTAGTATTGGCAAAATCATATCCTACTTCGGGTCTACCGTAGCCAAGCAGAGTCTGATAGGCAAGGTCAACATTTTTTCTGCAGAAGTCGTCATGGCTAAAGTAATTGGGAGAACCCATTCCTCTTACAATAAGTCTCTGCATTTCTCCAAAGAGACCAGCTCCTCTGTCTAAGAGTGCTACTGTTCTTTTGCCATACTTTGCTTGGATATCCTTGACTTTGTCTGCAACATATTTGAAAGCTTCTTCCCAACTTACTCTCTTAAACTGTCCAGAACCCCTCTCACCTGTTCTAATCATTGGATATTGAAGTCTTTCATAGTCATACAGAAGGGCAATTCCAGCAGAGCCCCTGGCACAGAGGCTGCCCTCCATGCCAGGAACGTAGGGATTTCCTTCTATCCATTTAACTCTACCGTCTTCTACTTCAACCCGAATGGGGCACCTTACGGAGCACATTCCACAGTTGCTGAATACTGATTTCTTCATGTTAAACCCCTCTTAAAATACACCAAGCAATTGTAAAGCCAATATTAAAAGACCAATGCATGCAACTCTTTTTACCATTACAGGATTGAGTTTTTTTGCAATCTTAGGTCCTATATAACCACCAAGAATTGCCGCTGGGAACATTATTAAGAAGAATATTAGGTCAAAGTTTCCAAATCCATAATGTCTGAATGTTCCCATGAGGGTATTGAAAAATATGGCAAGCAAAGAACTACCAACGATAACATACATGGGAAGCCTTAAACCAACTGCCATAAGAGGAACCATAAATGGCCCGCCACCAAAGCCAAACATAGATGATGCAATTGCTATAAGAAATGCACCTGGAATACCTATAGCAAGATTTACTTTAAATTCCTGTCCCCAGAATTCGATTTTCATAGTTATTTACCTCCTTCTGCTTTTTTCTTTGCTGCTTCCTGAGCTCTCTTCTGGAACTCTTTAAGAATTGCCTGTTCTTTCTTGTTTTTCTCAAGATATTTTGGAGTTGTCTGCCAAAACATTAGAGCAGCAAGAATTATGAGAACCCATCCAAAAAGGAACTTATATTGCTCAAGAGTTATAAGCTCAGTAAGTTTTGGTCCAATGAAACCTCCGGCAAGCATGGCAAGTCCAAGCGTAACTCCAAGCTTCCAGTTAATAAAGTTTATCTTTGAGTAGTTATAAATACCTGTGCCTTGAGAGAAAAGAACAGTTGGCATGACTGTTCCTGCCACAACAGTATGAGGCAAACCAAGCATAACTAATATGGGATTAAGAATAAATCCACCTCCTGCACCCATCAATACTCCAAAGGTTGTAATTGCTGCAGTAAGAAGGAATGGCCATATTACATTAACAGTTCTACCAGCATTTGGTAAATATACACTGGGAAATGTAACGGAGTTTTCGACAATAACTGGTTCACTCTTTATATCCTTGTCAACCTTTGCAACGACAAAATATTTTCCAGGCGCAGTGTTTGCTGGAAGTTCTACTATGGCTTTAAATGTACCATCTTCGGCTATTTTTAAGTTTGAAGAAAATACGTTACCAACGCTACGAAATCTTGCTTTAAGTAGCTGCATAGACCTGCGCTTATTCTCTTTTTCATCCATTGGTTCAAGCTTTGTTCCTCTTGAACCAATTATGCTTGCCCACAAAGACGTCTGATACCTATCAATTTTCAACTTTGCAGGATAACCGTAAACAGCATCGGCACCGGCATTTTTTATAACTTCAGAAACACTCCACTTTCCACCCTTTGCTTTAGCATCCTCTAAAACGGGCTTATATTTTTCAGGAACAATTAATCTGTAAAAGGCTGGCATATCATCGGTCATATAAAATATATAGGGTCTTTTACCAGTCTTTGGGTCTGGGTCTGCATCAAGTCTTGCCGCTCTGATTGTCTTTTCAGCCCAAACTTCAATATATACATCCTTACCAGCTGGTGCTTTACCGGTGATTGTAAGTTTACCTCCACCTGAGAGATTTGTTTTATCTACGCTTACTGTAACAGTCTCTGCTGATTGTGCTTCCTTCGGAGCTTCTACAGGCTTCTGTTCTTGGGCTTTCTGTTCAGCAGGCTTCTGAGCCATTCCGGTAGAGACAAAAACCGTTAAAACAAAAAATACAACAAAGAAATTTAAAAATCGCTTCATAAATTCCTCCTCCTATTATCTGATTATCAAAACGGATTGAGTAGCATTTGATGCCACTTTTTGTGTGACACTTCCAAAGAGTGTTCTTTCTGTTGCATCCTTACCTTTTGAACCAATAACAATTAAGTCATAGCCATTTCTGGCATAATCAATGATTACATCAGCCGGCGAACCTTCAAGAATTATTGTCTCTCCTTTCACCCCCTTTTCATTTAAAATTTCCTGTGCTCTTTTGAGGTTGCCCTCAAATTCGGCCTTAAAAATTCCCTCAACTGTTGCACAGTCTACGCCAATCTCTAAAAAACAAACTTTCGGAATAACTGAGATAACTGTTATCTGAGAGCCAAATTTTTGTGCCAGCTTGATAGCTTCGTTCAAAGCTTTTTTTGACCATTCTGAGCCATCAAAACATACTAAAATTTTTTGCATGGTAAACCTCCTGAGAATTTCTCAAAAAAGAGAAAATGCAAAAGACTTGCCAGAAGATAAGTTATTGAAAATATTAGGAAACGCCCGATTTGAGATGTCCCATTAGGGACAGGCAAGAAGAGCTACTGTCCCAAATGGGACAGTAGCGACAGCTTATTGAGTTACTTTTTTTCTTACATAAGGAAGAAGTCCGCCACTTAGGAGAAGGTCTCTTTCTCTTTCATTTAAGTTCGAATAAACCTTAAAAGAGTTCTTTTTCGATAAGTTTATAACTTCATATTGCTGTTCACCTTTAATTGATTCAATCAAGCCATTGAGTTTTAAAATATCTCCCTGCTCTACTTTTTCATAATCCTCTGGATTTGTAAAAATTAGAGGCATGATTCCAAAGTTGATTAGATTGGCTCGATGAATTCTCGCAAAAGACTTTGCTATGACAGCTTTTATTCCAAGATACATTGGTGCGATTGCTGCATGTTCACGGGATGAGCCCTGTCCGTAGTTTTCACCACCTACAATGATACCACCGCCTTTATTTTTCGCATTCATCGCTCTCTCATAAAAAGTTTCGTCGAGATTTTTGAATGTAAACTTGGAAATCTCAGGGATATTAGACCTGTAAGGCAGCACCTGCGTTCCTGCTGGCAAAATATCATCGGTTGTTATATTGTCACCAAGTTTTAGCAAAACTTCTGCTTCAATGCTCTCCTCAAGGGGGGCTTTTACGGGGACTTCTTTTATGTTCGGTCCCTTAATTATTTTTGCCTCCTTTTCTTTGCGGGGCGGAATAAGCATATTATCATTTATTAAAAATGTCTCCGGGTCGTTAACTTCATTTATTTCTAAGTCTGTCTCTAAGGGATTTACTATCTCTCCATTTATGGCTGCAAGAGCACATACTACCGGTGATGCAAGACATACAAAGGCATCCTTTGTTCCTGAACGACCCTTAAAATTACGATTGTAGGAGCGAATTGAAACTTGACCGCTTCCAGGAGCACCGCCCATTCCAATACAGGGACCACAGGCAGATTCGAGTATTCTTGCGCCGGCTGCAATCATTGCCTCAATATCGCCTTCCCGAGCAAGCATCTGATATACCTGCTTTGAGCCGGGATTTATAAAAAGAGTAACCTCCTCATTTACAGTCTTTCCTTTAAGAATAGATGCAACTGTTTTCATCATATTGTAGGAAGAGTTTGTGCATGAACCAATGCAGACCTGATTAACCTTCATACCTTTAAGTTCTCTTACAGCAACCACATTGTCAGGGCTATGAGGTTGGGCTATCATTGGTTCAATCTCTGAAAGGTCAAGCTCGATTATCTCAGCATATTCAGCATCCCCATCGGCCTCAAGGGGAATCCATTGATGTCCTCTTCCCTGAGCTTTGAGAAATTTTAGTGTGTTTTCGTCGCTTGGGAAAATTGATGTTGTTGCACCAAGCTCTGCTCCCATGTTTGTAATTGTTGCCCTGTCAGTGACAGAGAGGTCTTTCACCCCCTCACCACCATATTCGAATATCTTTCCAACACCTCCCTTAACAGTGAGCATTTTAAGGAGAGTAAGTATAACATCCATCGCTGTAACATAAGGTCTTCTGAGTTTTCCAGAGAGATTTATCCTTACCACTTTCGGCATGGTAAACTCAAAGGGCATTCCTGCCATAACAGAGGCTGCTTCAAGTCCACCAACTCCGATTGCAATCATTCCCATGCCTCCGCCCGTAGGAGTATGGCTGTCTGTTCCGAGGGCAATTAGTCCAGGTGCAGCAAATCTCTCAAGATGAACTTGATGACATATTCCATTGCCTGGCCTTGAAAAATAAGCTCCAAAGCGGGCTGCAGCGGTTCTCAGAAAGAGATGGTCATCGGCGTTCATAAAATTGCTCTGAAGCATGTTATGGTCAACATATGAGACAGCAAGAGGCACTCTTACCTTATCCAAACCAATAGCCTCGAATTCAAGCCATGCCATTGTGCCAGTTGCATCTTGTGTGTAAACTTGGTCAACACGTACTCCTATTAGCTGGCCTTCTTTTATAAACCCTGAAACAACATGCGTCTCAAGAATTTTCTCAACAATGTTCCTCCCCATTTAGCCTCCTCCTTGTTTAAAACATTCAAAAAATTAGTATAATATTATATTTCATAAAAATTCAAAAGGAGGAAGTTGTGCACTTCTTTACTTACAAAAATGGAGAGCTCTATGCAGAGGATGTGCCTGTAAGAGAATTAATAAAGGAATTTGGAACTCCTTTATACATTTACAGCTATGGAACTCTAATAAGACACATTAGAGCATATGAAGAGGCTTTCTGTGAAGTGCCTCATATAATATGCTACGCAGTGAAAGCCAATTCAAATCTCGCCATACTAAGAATATTCGCAGAACTTGGCATTGGCGCTGATATCGTATCAGGGGGAGAACTTTTCAGAGCCCTTAAAGCTGGAATTAAACCCTACAAAATAGTATTTGCTGGTGTAGGGAAAACTGATGAAGAGATTGAATATGCTCTTAAAAACAATATACTTATGTTCAACGTAGAATCAGAAGCAGAGCTTCGCAAGATTGCTGAGAAGGCTAAAGCTCTAAGAAAAATAGCCTCTGTTGCTTTAAGAGTTAATCCTGACATAGACCCTAAAACGCACAAATATATAGCAACAGGCTTAAAAAGTAGTAAATTTGGAATACCCATTGAAAAAGCTCTTGATTACTATAAACTTGCTAAATCAATGAAAAATATAAAAGTCATAGGAATCCATAAACACATTGGTTCTCAAATAACAGAAACTTCAGCCTATGTAGAAGCCTTAAGCAAAATTCTGTCCCTCTATGACCAGCTCGCAAAATACGACATGGAGATTGAATACATTGATATAGGTGGCGGACTTGGAATAACTTATAGAGACGAAGAACCTCCTCATCCAAAAGAACTCGCCAATGCT
Organism: Thermodesulfovibrio sp. TK500a; assembly: GCF_055381765.1. NCBI lineage: Bacteria > Pseudomonadati > Nitrospirota > Thermodesulfovibrionia > Thermodesulfovibrionales > Thermodesulfovibrionaceae > Thermodesulfovibrio > Thermodesulfovibrio sp. TK500a. Next base: position 1,591,376 of record NZ_AP041606.1, on the reverse strand, counting down.
CTTATTCCTATGGTTAAAAATAAGAAAGGAAAACTGATTGTTGAACCCGGACGTTCAATAGTAGGTAATGCAGGCATTCTGGTTACAAAGGTCATATACACAAAGGATACGGGACATAAGAATTTTATAATTGTAGATGCTGGCATGAATGACCTAATGAGACCTACTCTTTATGGTTCATATCATGAAATAAAGCCTATTTCTCCTCAAAACAGAGAAAAAATATTGGCTGATATTGTAGGTCCCATCTGTGAGTCTGGTGATTTTCTGGCAAAGGACAGAGAGGTTGAAAAGGTCTCTGCCGGCGAGTATCTCGCAGTCATGAGCGCTGGAGCTTACGGCTTTAGCATGTCTTCAAATTATAACAGCCGACCAAGAGCTGCAGAAGTGCTTGTGAAAGGAGAAAGGTATGCCCTCATAAGAAAACGTGAAACTTACAAAGATTTAATAAAAAATGAAATCATTCCGGAGGAGTTGCTTTAATGGAAAAAATTTATTTTACGAAAATGCACGGTCTTGGAAATGATTTTATCCTTATTGATTGCATCAATCAAAGCTTATCTAAACCAGAAAAGTTTGCTATTCAATACTGTGACAGACGTTTTGGTATAGGCGCAGACCAGCTACTATTGCTGTATTCTTCTGAAAGAGCAGACTTTAAAATGAGAATTTTCAATGCCGATGGCTCTGAAGTAGAGATGTGTGGAAATGGTATAAGATGTTTTGCCAAGTATATATGGGACAGAGGACTATCAAACAAGGATATCCTTGAAGTTGAGACTCTCGCAGGTATTATTAAGCCTAAAAAGATTGGAGAACTTGTGCAGGTTGATATGGGCAAGCCCGAATTCACCCCCTCTAAAATACCTGTAGATGCAGACGGTGATAGAGCCTTCGATATTCTTCTTGAAGTATCAGGCTGGCTTGCAAAGGTAAACTGCGTAAGCATGGGTAATCCTCATGCAGTGATATTTCTTGAAGAAGACCCTAAAAACTTTGCTGTCGCAAAGTATGGACCTATTATTGAAACACATCCAATATTTCCAAAGAGAACAAATGTTGAATTTGCCTTCGTAAAAAATTCTTCCGAAATTGTCATGCGAGTATGGGAAAGGGGAGCTGGAGAGACTCTTGCCTGTGGAACAGGTGCCTGTGCTACAGCAGTGGCATCAATGGTTAAGGGACTTACAAACAGAAAAGTAACAGTGCATTTACTCGGAGGAGACCTCTTAATAGAATGGGCTGAAAACGGTCATGTTTATATGACCGGTCCTGCAGAGGAGGTATTTGAAGGAACGGTCAAAGTTCCGCAAAGGGATTTGTAGTCACAAATTCTACAGGCATTTTTGAAGTCCTCCGGTGGCATGAAAGGAAAAGCGGGGTCTTCTATTTCTTTAATTAGCCCCGCAATAACAGCCTCTAAAATCTCTATTTCTTCATATTTATTGATGTTGCTTATTGGGCTGAAATAACAGGAAGAATCAAATACATACTTGCCTAACAAAACATAACTGCCTTGTATTTTACTTGCAGGCAAACCATATTTATTACTATATAGAATCATATAAAGAGGAATTTGTAAGCTTGATATGGCTTTTCTCCAACTTGTTCTGTCCTTTATATCAAGTCTGTCAAAATTAATCTTAAAATTTTCCTCTATTCCTGTTATCTTGTAATCAAGAATTAATGTTTTATCATCAACTCTGTCAACCCTGTCTATTCGACATTTAAATCTTCTCCCTTCTATCTTCTCTTCAAAAGAATCCTCTACAGATAATATGCGATAGTCTACCTTTCCACATATTTCTCTGTAATAGTTGATGACTTCTCCTAATCGCTTCAATATCTGGAGTTTTATCAGATATGATTTACCTTCTGTTTTATCACCATACTTCTGCAAGAAAAACCTGTTTACTATATCTTCAATGTTACTGCTAAAATCAGAAGCCCTAAGCTTCTTTCCTATCTTATCTTTAAAATAATCTCTCAGAGAATCGTGAACTATAGTTCCAATCTCTGACCTTTCCATATCAGCGCTAACATCTTGTCTCTTTTTTAGCCTAAGAATATTTGAATAATAAAACCTTATTCCGCACTCTAAGTATTCATCTAAAGAAGTGGCCGAAAGAGTAAGTTTTTCAATTACTTTCATTACCTCTTCTGTTTTGCTTATTTCTTTAGGAAACTTATTGGCAAGATTAAGCCTGTAGTTTGAAAGTGTTATAAGGCTTTTACTCTCATCATATCTCTCTCCTTTTTGCTTTTCAAGTTCCCATATCAATTTTTCTATAAATCTCGAACGTTCCTGTCTGTCATTCTTTATGTATATTAAATGGGCTTCTTCAGCTCCCTCAATTAGAATTGAAAAATAATGATAGATTAATCTCTCCGTGTCTTGATAAGTGGGAAGCCCGAGAATTTTTCTTACTGCATAGGGCAATAAATAATCCTCAGAAATAGCAGGAAAAATATCTTCATTTAGGTCTAAAAAAATTACTCTCTTAAACTTTATATTCCTTGTCTCAAGAAATCCGATAATTTGTAAGCCCTTAAGAGGAGTTCCAGTTAGGGGAACATTAATGGAGGTAAAGATATTTTTAAAGAAACTAAAATAAGATTCAAGCTCTTCAAAGCTAAAACTTCCAATAAACGAACGAGCAAATTTGTCAAATTCCTTTAAAAAACTCTCCACATAGGGATAAAAAAGTGGATGCAGCCTTGCGGTGCTTCTTTCGTATATAAACAGAAGAACTTCCCTCGATTTATTCATGAAGTCTTCTATGTCTTCTAAACTTAGAAATTTCCTTACAGTGTTGTCATGAATAAGCTTTAGGTGTTCGTATATGTTCTCTTCTGAGATACCGTAGTTAATTAATTCTGAAACTATCCTTTGAGGAATTTCTTTTTCAAGAATTTCGAGCTCAACAAACACTAAAGCATCTTTGTTAGTTAGATAATTCTCAATTTCATGCAGGATTATTCTGCTTAATTCGGCATTATTTCTATAAAGAATGTTTTTAGTGTATGGGTGAAGCAAAAATTTAAGATACAAGGGCACATAAAATCTGTCTTTTTCTGCAGAGCTTATTAGTTCAAAAAGACTTGTAAAGAAACCAAAAATAGGAGTTCTTCGCAGAGGATATCCCATTGAAATATTGTAATTTTCTTCATTTATGTAGGGAATGCCCTGCCTGAGAATTGGAAAGAGCGAGTCAGAAGAAGGAAGCACTATAGCCGTTCCCTCATCTAATAAACTTTCTTCTCTTTGAAGCATTTCCTTTAATATTTTGCCTGCAATTTTAACCTCTCCATGCAAATCGGAACAGCAGTAAATTTTTATCTTTTCCTCTGAAAAACCAAACCGTTGCTGAAAGATAAAAGTGAAGTTATGATGTTTTGTAATTTTTTTGAGTATTTCCTTTTCACTATAGGTCAAGGCATAAAAACCAGCAAAAATTATTGATTCAAAATTTAAAAAGCTGAGAATCTCCTTTTCTGAAATAGTTTTATACTTCAGAGACCTTGTAGCGAATTTCCGTTGCTTTAACTCTTTGTAAAACATATCATAAATATCAGATAGAGCTCTGATGTTCTGCCTTGAAAGATAGGGCACTTCTATTAATGTCTCTACCTCCCTCAACTTATCATAAGAGACTCCTTCAATATAAAGTTCTTCAAAAACCCTGAACAACCTAAATCCATAGGAAATAAAGTTGTCAAATTTTTGAAAAAAAGGTGAGAGATAATTCCTGCCCTTACAAATTTCGTAAATAATTCCCACTGCATCAAAGGCTTCAATTGAAGCTGAAGTATCAATTTTTTCAAAAACAAAATCAATAAATTCATCTATAGAAAAAATTGCAGGCGGAATTAGAGGGGAGTCAGACTCCCGAACCAGTCGTTTTATAAGATAGTATGCCGGCCTTTTTCCCGGAAATATTACGGCATTTTTTGAGTAGTCGCGCCCTTCTTTTTTAAGCTTCCATATTACTTCATCAATCAAATCCTTCTGAGAGTCTACTATTACCCTCTTTTCTTCAGGAATAAAATGATTTTTCTCGAAAAACTCTTTTGCTTCTTCTATCATTTTTGCCTTTCTCTAAAAGATGCTCTGTCTTTTAATAAACCAGAAAATCTCGCTGGTTTTAAAATATTTAGAATGAAATCCACTTTATATCTCCTGAATCAAGATAGTAAAGAAATCCCTCTGAATTAACATTTTCGAACACTCTGGATATCAATTCTAAGTAAAGTCTTGCCTGTTCAATGTGTTCTTCGGCAGGGTTACCTGTTTTATATTCTATAAGGGTAACTTTATCTTTATCTACAACAAGCCTGTCTATTCGATGTAAAAAACCTCTTTCATCGGCTATGTCAAATTCATTAAAAATCCTCCTGTGCTCTCGGGGAATAAAAAATTTAACAATATCTCCGTCGTTGATAATTCGATAAATTATCTCTTCAATTTCCTGCAATGGAAGAGCTTTATTAATTCTTTTGAGATACTTCTCTGCTTGACTGATGGTCTCATGGGGAGATTCAATATCTATATATTCTATCTTGGAAAGAAGCTTATGAATAATCTCTCCTCGTTGTTTTTCACTAAAATGAACAAATTGAGGCTTAACAGGAAAGTTAATCTTAAGATTGTAATGCTCCGTATTAATAGAACCTATCTGAAAAATTTCAGAACGCTCTTTATTTTTCTTAAAGCCAAAGTTCTGGCCGAAAAATTCTCTGAGTATGTCGAAGGGGAAGTTAGTCTCCTTTTTAACCTTACAAATTATGTATAACTCTTCGCGGGCCCTTGTAAAAGCCACATATAAGGTGTTTAAGAAGTCTGCCATCTTAGAGATTTTATCGCTCTCTTTTATCGTTTTTAAAAACTCAGACTTATCGGCTAAATCATTTGTTATTTTGAAAATCTGAATGTTATTTTCATTTTCGTAAAGTATGTAATCCTCTGCTAAGGCTTTAATGTCTTCAAGAAAAACGATTACTAAGGGAAAACCTAAACCTTTCGCCTTATGAATGGTCATTGCATTAATTGCATCTACTTCTGAGCCAAGAGAAATATCCCATATTCTTTCATCGTTACTTGAAGTATTTATAAATTCTATAAAATCCTTTATACTGCTTGAACCGTTTTTTTCAAAGACTTTAGCGATTTCAAGAATCTTAAGAAAAGTTGCCTCTTCCTCAGGCATTATCTCAAAAACCCTGAAATTACTCAAAACAACGGTAATTAAATCATACAGTGGAAGATAACCTGTTAATTTGAATAACTCCTTAAAATCCCTTTCCCATCTATTGCTAAACTCTCTCTGAAAGCTTTTATAAAGAGGTTCTGATTCTCTGCTGTTTATCATAAAACTCTCCATTTCCTTGTAGAATCTCTCTTCTTCTAAACTTTCCTGCTTGATGAGAAAGGTTTTATACAAATCTCCAAGGAGAAAAACAGAGAAAGAAAAGTCATCTAAAGGACTGTCTAAAAACTTAAGCAAACTAAAAATCTCGGCGGTTATTTTTCTTTTTCTGACATCTAAGCTGCTGTAGGAAACAAAAGGATAATTTAACTCATTCAAGAGAACGCTTAAGTTTACAATTTGTTCGTTTTTAAAAGCAAGGATTGCCATATCTCTGAAGTTAAAACCTCTCGTTCGCGCATCAGATATTATCTGATAGAGGCTGTCTTTAATTGCCCCATTAATGTCTTCCATATCTTCATAAATAGCCTTTATCTCCACATATCCATCATTTTCTGCTTCTGGTGGAACTTTCTGTTCGTAACTGCTAATGCCAGTAAGTGAAGCAGCGGATATATAAATATCCTTTATTCTTATTTTCTCCTTAAAAAATTCATCTACAAAACAAACAATCTTCCCTTTGCTTCTGTAATTAATCTTTAGTTCTTCAACTTCTTTCACAGAAGAGGGAAATGTATGTTTTCTCTCGAGTTCTCTCATTATTCGATAGTCTGCTGCCCGGAAGCTATAGATGGCCTGTTTTGTATCTCCCACTACAAAGAGACTTCCCCCCTCAGAAAGAGCGTTTTCAATAAGAGGTTTTAAATTTGCCCACTGAAGAGGTGATGTATCCTGAAACTCATCGATTAGATAATGATGGATTCTCTCTCCAAGACGAAAATAGATATCTGTTACAATAGATTCTTTCAGATATTCAGAAAGCATTTTATTTAAGTCTTCAATGAATATCTTTCCTTCTTTTCTCTTGATTTTCTTCAGATATTCATTGAAATCTTTAAACAAATCGAGATAGGACGCATAAAAGGTAGCTCCATAAAGATAAGCATATCTTGATACAATATTCTGAAATTCATTCCATAAAAACTCAATTCTTTCAAAGTGATTAATGAGATTTTTATTTCTTGGTTTTTTAACTGGTAATGTGCTGATACCTCTTGAGATAATCTCTTTGAAATTTTCTGTTCTTATTATTTCTTCGAACAAATCAAAAATTTGATTTCTCGAATTTCTCTCAAACCCAGACTTAGATACCTCTGCAACAATTTTTCTCATAATTTCAATCAACTCTTCTTTTGTTCTTTCTATTTCTCCTGCAGATGGACCATTGTCAAACTCTTTGTTAGTTTTCGATAAAACAGAATAAAGCTCTTTAATTTTATTGAGAATATCCTGTGCAGGATTCCAGATAAAACTTTTCCTTAAAGGAGAAATTGTCTCTAATGTATCTATCAAAATCTCTTTCTTACGAGTATTTTCATCTATATCTTTCAAAAAAAGGTCGTAGGCAAAGGTCATGAGAAAATCGTTTTTCATCAATATTTCAAAATCAGGATTATAATCAAAATCAACTGCCGATGCTTTAAAAATTGAAGTCATGAAGCTGTCTATTGTCTTTACTTGAAAATCTGAATAATTGTTGATAATCTCTTCAATTATAGTCTCTGCTAAGTTGGAAATCTGTTTTTCATCGAAAGGAATCAACTCAGAAAAATCTTCTAAAGTTTTTGTTTCTTTAAAATACAAATCTTTTAGCCATCTAAGAATCCTGTTTTTCATCTCATAGGCGGCGTTATTAGAAAAAGTTATGGCAAGAATTTTTCTTAAACCTCTGTGGGGAATCTCTGGAGAAAGTAAAAAATATACGTATCTCTTCGTAAGTGCTGTAGTTTTACCTGAGCCTGCAGAGGCTTTAAGTATTGCATAATGGGGAAACTTTAACCCGATTGACTTCACTACTTCTATTTTAGAACATAATTGCTTGAAAGACAAAACTCATAAAAAACTGATTTTCTTGACTAATCAAACACTTACTGTTAGAATAAATTTATGCAAGAGGCAATAGATGTAGACAGTTTAATAGTAGACAATTTCGAAAGAAAAATAAAAGAAAGAGCTCCAGCATATTTTGGAAATTACTTCAAAAAAGTAAAGGTTATCGACATAAGTTACTGGGCTGAGAAACTTGACGAAGCCGAAGAACAAGGCTTAATTTCTGAAGAAGAAGCAAAAAAAGCTTTAAAACTCGATTTTCTTATATTTTAAGTAGAAATTCGCAACTATCGCTCAATAGCATTTAAAAAAGGATATTTTTCTCTTATCTCAAGAAGCTTTTCTTTCTGTAAATCACATATTAAGATAGACTCTCTATCTCCCCCTTTTATGAGCATCTCTCCAAAGGGGTCATAAACATAAGACTCTCCCCTATATTCTATCCCATTTCCATCCAAGCCAACCCTGTTAACTCCTATTACATAACACTGATTTTCTATGGCTCTTGCCCTTAAAAGACAACGCCAGTGTTCTGCTCTTGATGAAGGCCAGTTAGCTATCACAAATATTGCTTCTACATCAGGAATAACCCTTCTGAATAATTCGGGAAAGCGTAAATCAAAACAAATAAAAATACTGCAATTGAATTCATTGAGCCTGAATAAAACTGGGCTCTCACCTGCTAAAAATAAACGGTCTTCATTTAGAAGAGAGAAAAGCTTCATTTTATAGTAATTAGTAACTATCTTACCATCTGCCGAAAAAACTCTCGCTGCATTTCTATTCTTGCCTTCAATTTTTAAAAAATATCCGGCGATTATGTTTATTTTAAAAAAACTTGCCATATCTGATAGAGTCTTCTCTGTAATACCTCCTTCCTCTTCAATTAATTCTCTCTCAATACAGAAACCCGTATTACAACATTCTGGAAATACAACAACATCAGCTTTAGTTTCTGCAGCTTTCTGAACTAAAGTTCTTATCTTTTTTAAATTCTCTTGTGGAGATTTCCAGAAGACGTCTATTTGTCCAATTGCTATTTTCATTGTAAGCCAAGATAATTTTTAATCTTTGAAATTGCCAATGGTATAGCAGACTCAACAGAGGGGCTACATTCTCTGCTCAATGTCTCTACATCCTCTACTTCTACTCCGATTATTTTTATTTCCTTTGGCATTTCCTCTGGAAAAACTGAGTAGCCTATTCTTATTATTTCAAAAATTGAAAAATTATGAGTTCCACTGGCATACACGTTACCCCAAAAATTTACATCAAACTCAATTATACTGCCTGGCTCAGCACCTGTTTTAACTCCGTCTACAATTAATGCTTTTTCGTAACCAAGAAGAGAGTCTATTAAATTGAAACCAATATTTAAGAGAGTAACCGTATCAACAACTCCCTCAAAATGCTCAACGATTTTCAATCCAACTCCATCGTCTTTAAAATTAGGATTACCAATACCAATAATTACGCTTTTCATCTCACCTCTCGGAAGAATGATTAATGGAAAGCGGGGGATATACCCCCGCTTTAAGGAAAATTAGGATAATTCGTAGTTTCTGAGGCTTTTTACTAAGTCTCCGTTGTGGTCTATTATGTCAATTCTAACTGGAATTCTTCCTGGTAATGTGTGGGTTGAACAGGCAAAGCACAAGTCATAGGGACGATAGGCGATTTCAACGAGATTAAGAATTCCCTCGTCAACCTTTCCGTTCTTAATGAAGCTTTGAGCTGCTCTCTTTACTGCTATATTCATAGGACCTTTATTGTGAGTTGTAGCGACAATGAGATTAGCATCGGTAACTATGCCCTTGTCATCGGTTTTATAATGATGAATCAAAACACCTCTTGCAGCTTCCACGATTCCAACTCCCTCACCAACAGGAGTTCCAAGTTCCTGACGGATATTAGGGTCTGTAATACTTTCATCGGAAGCAATCTTTTTAACTGTTTCTGCAGCATGCATTAACTCTATTGCCCTTGTCCAGTGATAGGCTAATGTGTTGTGAACGGGCTTTCCTCCAAAAGCTGCAAGCATTTTCTCATAAGCTTCCTGTGCCAAAGGTGTATCAAATCCGCTTGCTACATTGAATCTTGCAAGTGGTCCTACACTGTAAATACTTGTTCCATCACCGTCTACTAAACCAGTCCATCCAAGCTTTTTCAGATAGGGTGCTTTCTGATAGCTCCAGGGAAGGGTTCTTTCGGCAATATAGTCAAGATACTGGATACCCTTAAACCTTCCCAGTTCATTACCCTTTGTATCAACAATTTTTTGTGTTCCATCGTAATAAGTGACCTTGTCGTTTTCATCCACTGTTCCGATGTAGTTCGACACAACCTTATAAACATCTCCCGTTACCAATGCCATGTATTCCTTATTCTGTAAAACAACCTTATCAAAGACATCTAAAGTTAATTTAGCGAGCTCTACACAGTCATCGGCACAGGCAAGAATTTCTTTTCTCTCTTCTTCTGTAATTCTCTTTGACCATCCACCTGGAAGGGCTGCAACAGGATGACTTGGTCTTCCAGAGGTAAGCTCAAAAATCTTTACTGCCGAATATCTTTTCTTTAAAACAAGCTTTCCAACATCTGCACCTACTTTAAGAACCAAGCCAACGAGGTTTCTCTCTGCAGGCGAAGCAGTAGGACCACATACAAAATCTGGAAAACCAAGAGCATAAAGAATTCCCGTATGGTCTTCTACATAATGGGCATTATAGAAAAGTTCTCTTATTTTTTTAGCTGTTGGAGTAGGCTCTACTCCGTAAACTCCGTCAGCAGCCTTCACTGAGGCTGTATAGTGCACGCCCCTTCAGACACCACATATGGTGCTTACAGTTCGGGGAACCTCTTCAATCGGCATTCCTATAAGAAACTTCTCATAACCCATGAATTCAACAACCTGCATGAAGGCATTTTCCACATTTCCTTGTTCATCAAGGAATATGGTTATTTTTCCATGACCTTCGAGCCTTGTCATCGGATTAATTTCGATTTTTTTCATTCCCTTTCCCCCCTTCTGGGTAATTTTTTTATTTTATTCTTAGGTAAATTCATCTTTTAACTCTTTAATCTCTTATATGGGAAAGAACTCGGTAATGTATATCTGTAGAAAAGATGCACAGGGCCTGGAATCTGGTCAACAAGCTCTTCGTTGTCGAGCATACTGGCAATTGCACTAATTGCTCTTAAACTGAAATCCTTAACCCCTGGAATCGGGCCTCCACAACCTCTACAGGGAATATTTGCGGCAGGACACTTAGAACCACAGTCTCCTTGAGTTACTGGACCTAAGCAAAGATAGCCCTCCTCGAGAAGACAGCCATCTTCACTTGGAGCACCATCAATTGTTCTTTTTACCGTTGTGGCAAACTTCTTCGGCTTACCCTTTAGCACAGGATTTCTGTCACAAACTTCGCAGACAGCTTTGCCCATTGTTATCCATGAACCTGGCGGTGGAAGCTGACCTGAGAGCAATGCTGTGAAAGCTTTCTTGACATGCTCATAATGGGGTGGACATCCACCGATATAGTAGTCCACCTTTACAACTTGATCAAGCGGTCTTGCATACATAAGCGATGGGAGAGTTAACTCGTATTTGCCATCTACAACACAGCTTGTCTGTGGTAGTTCTTTATTAGGATTGTCGGTGCTAAAGGTATTGACATAGGCTTTATCTAAAAGTTGCTCTGTTGTATGGAGATTAACTAAGCCTTTTATGCCACCGTTTGTTGCACATATACCAAAAGCAATTAAAACCTTACATTTGCTTCTCATAACATGGGCAATATGTTCATGTTCTGAGTTTCTTATGTTACCAGAAATTAATCCAACATCAATGGAGCCATCAGGCATTGCCTCTAAATCTTTGTATTTTGCATCAGCCACTGTCGGAGCCCAGAACACTATATCTACTGCCAGGGCAACATCGACAAGCATTTCTGATATATCTACTACGGCAATATCACAACCACCGCAGCCACCAGCTAAATAATATGCAAGTTTAGGTTTAGACATTTGCCCCTCCTTTCATAGGATTTGGTCCAAGTTCTCTTATTTTAGCGTCAAAGGCTGTCATGGCTTCAGCAAATTTTTTACCTTCGCTTCCAGAAATCCATTCGAGCTGGACTCTGTCAGGGTCAACTCCAAGGTCTGTAAGAGCTCTTTTTAAAAGCTTGAATCTTCTTATTGCTTTGTAATTGCCTTCTTTATAATGACAGTCACCAAAGTGACATCCACCAATAAATACTCCGTCTGCACCTCTTCTGAGGGCTTCTGCTATAAATTCGGGCTCTACTCTTCCACTACAGGGCACTCTTACTATATGCACTGTAGGCGGATAGGAATAACGTAAGCTTCCTGCCAGGTCTGCCCCTGCATATGTACACCAGTGGCAGGCGATGACAACTAATCTTGGCTCCCATGCCATTTTAATTCCCTCCTTTTATCTTAGTAATTACTCCATTCAAAGGTATTGATGCTAAAGCAGTGGCTTTCTCCGGGTCAGCTCCCATAGCTATTGCGGCAAGCTGAACAATATGAAGGGCAGGTATTTTATAATTCAGTTTTTTCTGTTCAACCAAAAGGGCTTGGCCAGCGTCAAACTGTAGCAAACAGGAACTACAGCCCATAACTGTAATATCTGGGTCTATCTCTTCCTTAATTACATCAAGTTTTTTCTTGAAGAGATTAAGGGATTTCTCTGAAGCAGTTGACCTTAAAGCACCCATACCACAGCAGTCTGTAATGGTGCTGTAGTGAGGTGCAACTCCGCCCATTGCTTCACAGATTTCCCTAAGTCTTGTTGGGAAGAATGTGTTGTCTTCGTTTGTTGGATATGCTTTACTTGGCCAAAGATTATGACAACCTGTCTGAACAGCACATTTTAACCCATTGAGATTATGTTTTATCTTTGATTTTAATTTCTCAAGCCCTACATCTTCATATAGAAAGTTTATGAAATTCCATACCTTTACTGTTCCCTTGTATTCCTTGCCTACTTTGCTGAGAATTTTATTTACTTGTTCTTTAACTTCGGGATGTTTTTCCATATGATGTCTGGCCTCATTAAGGGAGCCATAACAGGAACCGCATCCTGTAACTATGTCAACTCCTTTTTCTTCTGCAATTGTTAGATTCCAGGCAGACGCCGCTGCCCAACCAACTAAATCAAGAGAAGGCATTGTTCCAAAAGCAGGACAACATGTAGCACCCTCAAGTTCGACTATTTCATAACCAAGCTCATTTAGAAGATATCTTGCCGAATACTCCACGTCTGGTCTATTGAATGGAATGTTACATCCAAGGAAAAATCCTATTTTTTTCATTTCTTCCTCCTTAATCAAGCGGAAATGGTGCAATTTCTTCCAGGATAGTATTTCTCAGGATTTCCTGGTATTTCTTTCTTAACTCATCATAACTTATCGCCGTTGGTGGTTTCTCAGGTAGCCCTGCTTTTTTTCTTCTCTCTTCATAGCCTTTCGGATATACGGCGTGTCCAAATCTGTATAAATTTCTCAAACCTTCATATGTGTTTGCTGGACACGATTCTACTTTCATAGCAGCTCTTCTAATTGCCTGAATAAGTTCATAGGGCTTCACATCCATTGGGCATATTTCAACACAACGGTTGCAGGACTGGCAGCCCCATACTGAAGAGTCTTCAAGAAGGATATCTCTCAAGCCAAGATTAGCAGCATGCACTATTCTTTTAATGAAAAACTCTAAACCTGCTAAAGCCATTGGACATGTTGCACCACATTTACCACATTGTATACACTCTCTGAGTTCGTCAGCTCCTAATGCTTCCAGTTCTTTTACAAAACTTTCATCTGCTTGGGTGAGATCAATTACATTTACGCCACCCTCTTCCATTTCTCCCTCCTTTTATTTTTTATGCCTCTGTGAGGGCATCAATCTGTGCCATTATTTGTTCAGTAGTAAATCCGTTGAATTTTATGGCTTTGGATGGACAGGCACTGGCACAAACTCCGCAACCTGCACAGAGTGCTGGTTCAATATATGCCTTTTCTTTGCCTTTGTATTCAACAATTCGAATAGCCGTATATGGACAAAGTGGAACGCAGACTCCACAGCTGCTGCATTTATCTCTGTCAACTTCTGATATAATTGCTTCGAACTTAATCTTTCCAGGAATTACCAAAGCTGCTGTTGCTGAGGCTGCTGCACGGGCTTGAGCAATTGATTCAGGAATATCCTTTGGTCCCTGAACACAGCCAGCAATAAATACTCCTCTTGCCTGTGTCTCAACAGGATATAGCTTTGTGTGAACTTCCCTTAAAAAGCCCTCTCTTCCGCAGGTTGCAGTAAACATGCTCCCTAACTCTTCTACTCCATCGGGTGGCTCAATCGCTGTTGCCAGAACAACCATATCTGCATCAAGTTCTACAGGAGCACAAAGGTCTGAATCAAAAGCTCTTACTCTTAATTTTCCGTTGGGCTTAACATCGACTGATGATACCCTACCGCCTTTAATTACTTTAACTCCTAACTCTCTTGTATAAACATAGAACTCTTCAAAATCCTTCCCTGCTGTTCTTACATCTATAAAGAACAGATAAAGCTTAATGTCTGGATATTTTTCTTTAAGAATTCTGGCATGTTTAAGCATGTACATGCAGCAAACTTTTGAGCAATAAGGATGATATCTTTCATCACGGCTTCCAACACAGGATACCATCGCAATTGTCTTAGGCTTTGTGCCATCAGATGGTCTCTTCAGTTCACCACCAGTTGGTCCTGTGGCAGAGAGAATTCTCTCAAACTCCATTGAGGTTATAACATCTGGGCTGTGAGGTGAGTATTCTTTGAAGTAATGTTTAGACATGGGCTTGAAGCCTGTAGCAATTATGACAGCGCCCACTTTCAGGTTGATATATTCGTCTTTATCATCAAATTTAATAGCATCTGCAGGACATCCCTGAATTCCCTTTGGAGGAATTCCTTTTTCACATATCTGGCAAGCTGGTTTACCTGTTTTGTCCATTGACTTGAAATACAGACAATTAGGTCTATCTATTACGGCTTTCTTAGGAACTGCCTGAGGATACTCAATATAAGCTGCTCTTCTCTGATTTAGACCGAAATTATACTCATTGGGAACTCTTGATGGGCATATTTCTGTGCAAACACCACAGCCTATGCATTTGTCCCAATCAATGTATTTAGCTTTCTTTTTGATGCGAATGTCAAAATTACCTACATAACCTTTGACATCATCTACTTCAGCATAGGTAATAAGCTCTATATTTGGGTGCTGGGCGACCTCGCCCGTCTTTGGTGTGAGTATTCAAGCAGAGCAGTCCATCGTTGGGAATGTTTTATCAATCTTTGACATATTACCGCCAATAGAGGGCTGTCTCTCAACAAGATAGACTTTTAACCCCATATTGGCCAAGTCAAGAGCGGCAAACATTCCTGCAATTCCACCACCAACTACGAGGACAGACTTTTCCATTTCCTCATAGCGGTCCTCAAGAGGCTCATTAAGCCTTACCTTAGCTACAGCACTTCTGATAAGTCTTTTGGCTTTCTCTAACGCTCCTTCTTTGTTATGCCAGTGAGGCCAGCTGTCTTGGTCTCTGATGTTTGCCATTTCAAAGAGATATCCATTTAATCCTGCGTCTTCAATAGCCTTTTTAAATATCGGACCGTGTGTCCTTGGCGTACAGGCAGCAACTACAACACGGTCTACTGCTCCACTTTTAATATCCTGTTTAATTATGTCCTGACCAGGGTCAGAACACATAAAAACATAATTTCTTACAACGGCTACATCGGGAAGAGTTTCTACATACTTTTTCAGCTCTTCAATGTCAATGGCGCCTTTGATGTTCTCTCCACAGTGGCACAGATAAACCCCTACTTTTGCCATCTTAAGCCCTCCTTTGAATGGATTTTTAGTGTGGTTTAACCCTTTATAGCATTTTTGGAAAAATTTGTCAAGATATATTTTATTGCCTTTCCAAGCGTTTGATTTTTTTTAATTTTTTATGCTATTTTTGTTTGTTGCCGGTGTGGTGGAACGGCAGACGCGGCGGACTCAAAATCCGCTGGGAGCAATCCCGTGTGGGTTCAAATCCCACCACCGGCATTTTGCTAATATATTTTTTAAAAAATTTAGCCATCTCTTTGTAAAAATATCCAAAAATCAATTATCATTAACACATGAAGTCAAAGCTTAAGAGAATGTTCCAGTGTCAGAGCTGTGGATATCTGTCACCTAAATGGCTCGGCAAGTGTCCTGACTGCGGAGAGTGGAATAGCTTTGTCGAAGAAAAACTTGACATTAACTTGCAGAAAGGCAAAGTTACTGAAATATCAAAGCCTGTTTCAATAGCCTCTGTAGAGCTATCAGTCTCCGACAGGCTTTCTACAGGCATAGGCGAACTTGACAGAGTGCTTGGTGGAGGAGTTGTAAGGGGAGCTTTGATTTTAATTGGTGGAGACCCCGGAATTGGAAAATCAACCTTACTTCTTCAGGCAACAGATAACATGGCAAAAAATTATGGTAAAGTCCTTTATGTCTCTGGAGAAGAGTCGCTCTCACAGATAAAATTACGAGCAGAAAGACTCAATATCTCATCGGAAAATCTATTTCTCCTAAGCGAAACTCTCGTAGAGAGAATTATAGAATGTGCAGAAGAACAGAAGCCTACTTTAGTTGTAATTGACTCTATTCAGACAGTTTATACAGAAGAAGCAATATCTGCGCCGGGTTCAGTAAGTCAAATACGTGAGTCTGCAGGAAAACTTATGGCCTTCGCAAAATCTTACGGAGTGCCCGTTTTTCTTATTGGTCATGTAACAAAAGAAGGAGCTATTGCAGGACCACGCATACTTGAGCATCTCGTTGACACGGTGCTTTATTTTGAGGGAGACAGAGGCTATGCATACAGAATATTAAGAAGTGTTAAAAACAGATTTGGGCCTTCCAATGAAATTGGAGTATTCGAGATGACAGGAGCGGGACTTCAGGAGGTTGAAAATCCCTCTAAAATATTTCTATCAGAGCATGCTGCTATAAGCGGGGCTGCCATAACGTCAACAGTAGAAGGCACAAGGGCAATTTTAACGGAAATACAGGCATTAGTGACACCTTCAAATTTCGGCATGCCCCGGAGAAACTTCATAGGCGTGGACTATCAGAGAGTAAATCTACTCATCGCAGTATTAGAGAAGCGAGGCAGAATGAACCTTGCTGGCGCTGACATATTCGTAAATGTGGTTGGAGGCCTTAAGATAACAGAGCCTGCTTCAGATTTAGCGCTAATATCGGCAATTATCTCTTCCTTTAGAGAAACTCCTTTACCGCCACGAGTTGTCATATTTGGCGAAGTTGGTCTTAGCGGAGAAATCAGAGCTGTCTCTGGAACAGAGCTACGACTAAGGGAGGCCTCTCGTATAGGTATGAAAGGAGCAATAATACCAAAGGGCAATTTTGAAGGTTTAAAAGACAAATTTAACATTGAAATAACAGCAGTGGAGTCAATAAATGAACTTATTGAGATTATTTTTAATTAGCATTACGACTCTGTTTCTATTCGCCTGCGCTGAAAAGAAGCCTGTCTCAATAAAGGAGTTTCATGCTGAAAATATACAGGATTTTCTTATGAAGATGCGAGTTTATTCTTCTGTTGAGGGAGCGCTATCTATTCAGTATGAAGGTAAAAATACTCTCCAGGGAGATGCTTCACTCAGAATCTCGAACAATCAACTTTTACTAAGAGTATACTATCTGGGATTTCCTGCTGGAGAAATTTACGAGGAAAATGGCGAAGCCAGCTCAACTCTTCCCATTGAAAAGGAAAGAATAAAGCAACTCTCTACGAGCATTCGAAAAGGGTTTCTTTGGTGGCAAGGGGACTTTTCCATTGAGGAGAATTCAGAAAGCTATATTCTGAAAGATCATGACTCAAAGAGAACTATTATAATCGATAAGATAGAATTCAAACCTTTAAGACAATTTTTAAACATAGACGGAAATAACATATTAATTACCTATGATAACTACAGTAAAATTCAAACTGAGGACGGAACAGTTATTAACATGCCCCTCAAAATAGAAGTCCTCTACAAGAACAGAACACTTAAAATAAATGTAGAGCGACTTAAAATAAAAAATGCATAAAAAAAAGAAAAGATTAGGACAGCACTTTCTACGGCATAGAGAAATTCTGGAAAAAATAGTATCGGCCGCTGAAATAAACAGGGAAGACAAAGTAATAGAGATAGGGCCGGGATTAGGTGACCTGACAGAGTTACTCATAGAAAGAGCAAGACAAGTAGTTGCTCTTGAAATAGACGCCTCTCTGTGTAATATTCTCAGAGAAAGATTTGCCGACAGAAAAAATCTTTTAATAATACACGAAGATGCCTTAAAGTTTCCTTATGAAAAACAGAAAGAATTCAAGGTAGTTTCAAATATTCCCTACTACATAACTAAACCACTCATATTCAGGCTCATCGAAGCCTCAAACCTAAAATCAATGACCCTTACAATTCAGAAAGAAGTGGCCGAAAGGTTAACAGCTAAACCTCACAGCAAGGCGTACTCATCGCTGACCCTGATATTTCAGTATCACATGGAGGCAGATATTAAATTTCATATACCCTCAACCTTTTTCAGCCCGCCTCCTAAGGTAGATTCTTCAGTTATAAAAATGGACAGAAGACAGAGACCTCCAGTAGAAGTTTTAAATGAGAGTCTTTTTTTTAAGCTGATAAAAACAGCCTTTTCACATAGAAGAAAAATGCTTTCAAATTCTCTCAAATCCTTTATCGATAATCCTAAATCTTTTCTATTATCTTTAGGAATAGACCCTAACAAAAGAGCTGAAGAACTTACCATAGAAGAGTATGCTAACATGACTAATGAACTTTGCAAAATTTGCAAAGTTTAATGCAAATTTTGCATTCAACAAAGCATTTCATTTAAAACTTAAACACAAAAAATCCTTAAAATTCAACATATTTTATTTTGGCACAAATCTTGAAAAGTAAAAAAAATAAAACGACACGAAAGGAGGTGAAAGCAAATGAAAAGAGTTATACTTACCTTTCTTATTGCAGTGGTATCATTCTCGCTATTAGGAGCCTCAGCCTATGCATGGAGAGGCGGAGCTGGAGGATACGGTGGAGGATGCCCGATGTATGGATACAGCTATGTTGACCCTGAGAAAGCACAGAGATTTTATAATGACACTTCGTCCCTGAGGCAGAAACAGCTTCAACTGAGAGGTGAACTAATGCAGCTTTATGCACAGCCAAATCCTGACTGGAAGGCCATTGAGAAGAAACATCAAGAAATGGCGCAGATAAGAACTGAAATGCAGAAAAGGGCACAGGAACACGGCCTTCCCTACATTGGCAATTTTGGTAGAAGATGGTAAAATCAAAAGGAAGTTTTTCCCTAAAAAAACTTAAAGGAGGTTTTAAGATGAAGAGGTTTTTAAGTATCTTAGTTGTGGCAGCTGTGATTTTAAGTTTTGCCGGGTTGTCATTTGCCCAAAGGGGTATGGGACCAGCTGGACAATATCCAATAGGTGTTGACCCTGCAAAAGCCCAGCAGTATTGTAAAGAAGTTCAGCCACTGTATCAAAAAGACATTCAACTTCGCGGAGAACTCTTAACACTCTGGGCACAACCCAATCCTGACTGGAATGCTATAAAACAGAAAGAACAGGAAAGAGCAAATCTAAGAGTGGAGATGCATAAAAAAGCTCATGAAATGGGACTACCTTATGCTCCCGGTGGCAAAAGAGGCCTAAATATAAGAAGAATTTGCGGATGGTAGAATAATAAAGGGGGCTTCTGCCCCCTTTTATCAAGAGAAAAACAAAATGAAATGGTTTTTTCTAATATTAATGCTCCTAATTTTTCACCTGCCTAACATCAACGCTCAAGAGTGGGGAGAAAGTTATGACCCTAACACAGAAGTCTCTCTGAAAGGAAAGCTTTCAGCCACTTTAATAAACAAAAAAGGACCGGTAATACTTGAAGTTACCAGAAACGATAGAAATTTTACTGTAATTACAGCACCTTTTTGGTTCCTACAGCAAGAAGGAATAGAACTCAGGGTAGGCGATGAAGTTATCATCCAAGGAGCTAAATATTTCTCAAGAAACGGAGAAATGTTCATAATAGCCAGGTCAATACATAATCTAACAAATGGACAAAAATATAACCTCAGAGATGAAGAATTAAAACCTAACTGGAAAGGAAAAGGCAAGGGGAAAAAGCACAGAGATGAAATGGGCATTGACAGAAGAGGAATTTTTTAATAAAATGAACATGTGAAAAGAATTTTCAACAACAAAGGTCTCACACTTGTAGAAGTAGCTATAGTTTTAGTAATTCTTGGACTTCTCATTGGCCTCGGTGCAAGCCTAATTGGTCCTCTCACAAAGAGAGCAAAGATAAATGAAACAAAAGAGACTTTAAACGCCAATGTTGAGGCAATCATAAGCTGGGCAGCAGGAAATAAGAGATTGCCGAATACGAATGAATTTGTCAATGTAATCCGAAATAGAAATGACTCATGGGGAAAGCCTTTTTATTATATTGTTGATAACAACTTAGTGCAACAACCTACTGGAACAGAGAATAAGATTTGTGATAGAAGAACAACAAATATAACCGTAAGGGTTTATCAAGATGCAAACAACTATCAGGATATTCCAAACGTGGCTTTTCTAATAATAAGCAGTGGTGAAAATTACAATAATCAAACAGCAGGTACACAACAGATAACCACTGCAACAACCATAATAATTCCTTATAATGACGCTCCAAATATTGATTACTACACTAATGATTTCAATCGTCCTGAACCCTATGATGATATTGTTAAGTGGGTAACTCTTGATGAATTAAGAATTAAAGTAGGCTGCCAAGGAGCACAGCTGAAAATATTAAATAATGAGTTGCCCTATGGTTATGTAGGTTCCTCATACAATGCAACTATATATGCAGAAGGAGGCATATCTTTCTCATCTGGTGGAAGATATCAATGGTGTCGTGAAGGCAGCTTACCCTCTGGTTTGAATGCAAATCCTTCAAATTCATCCTCTGATTGTCTCAATGGGGGAAATTGGGCACAGGCAGATAGCATATCCATCACCGGAACTCCAACTACTCAGGGAACATATAGTTTGAAATTTTATGTGCGTGATAATGATGGCAATACTGCTTCAAAAACCTTAGTTTTAACAATAAATCCTCAGTCCTCAAATCAAAACGGCAGTCCTCCCGGCTCTCAGGTATCCTTTGTGAACAATATAGGTCAATTTCAGTCAACAGGTGCTGTAAATGTTGTTGGAACTTCTGTGTTAATGGGGTTGTCTACTAACAATACAACAGGTTGTTTCTGGTATCCCTCTGCCTATCAGCTAAGTGGAAAAACAATGAGGGCTTTCTTTAAATTTAAATTCTTAACAATCGACACTTCCTCAACTTCAACTCAGTATGCCGATGGATTTACCTTTGCTTTGGCGACAAGCGATATGCCTAACAATGCTTGTGGTTCTTTAGGAGAATACATCGGCTTTGGTGGACTCGGATACGACTCAATAGCTTTAGAGATTGACACATATCCTAATTCAGCAAGAGGCGACACATCTAACAATCATGTGGCAGTAGTAAAAAGAGGGAATAATACTCATGGAGCATCAACTACTATGGGAACAAATCCTTCATGTCAAAGCGAGGGTTGTGTAGCTGGTTCAAATGCTACATGGCTTGAAGATGGAGTCGAGCATACTGCAAGAGTTGAAATAATAACTGGTTGCAATTCCAATTGTAACGACTGTGGGAATAATACCCAAAATTACGCACTTTTCAAGGCATGGATTGACTGTCCTGCCAGTTCTTGTCGAGACTTGAATCAAAATTATACTGCTACTCCAACAGTATCTCACTGCTTTCAACTGCCAACTACAATGAATTCAGTCAAGTTTGGTTTTACTCAAGGAACAGGTGCATCAGTTCAGCAAGTTGAAATAAAGGATTTCGGCATTGGATTTTTCTAAATGCATTAATACTTTTGTCAGGGAAAAATTTAACCTCCTTTAGTAATAAGTTGATTCTAAGCTTCTCCATCCTATTGTAATTTCAATGCTATCTTACTATATTCATCAACTCATTGAGCATGTTGTCGGTAGTTGTAATTACCCTCACATTTGCCTGATAGCCTCTCTGGGCTGCAATCATTCGGATAAACTCTTCTGCCAGGTCTACATTACTTGCCTCAAGGGAGTTTGCAAAGACCTTTCCCACACCAACGGTTCCCGGTGAGCCATAGGTAGGACCGCCTGAGCTGAAAGACTCAAGGAAGAGGTTCTTGCCAACCTTTGTAAGATTGTGAGCTGCCACAAATTTGGCAAGGACAACCTGGGCAACGTTTCTTACCTGACCATTTGTGAAAACACCAGCGATAACTCCATCTTGGTCAACAGTTACAGCTATCAGATTACCTGCTGTATAGCCATTCTGATTCTGAAAAATCACTGCATTAGGAGAACCATACTGGGTCGAGTTGGAGAAGTCTATGGTAACGGGTTGAGTTCCTCCTCCCGTCCAATACCCAAAATCAAAAGTTAAACTTCCAGTGGGAGTTGATGTAAGATTTCCATTTGCATCGAACGTTAGAGTTATCGGACTTCCTGTTGCCTCTACATAATTTACTGAACCTGGTGTAGGAGTGCTCTGTCTGTTGTCATATACTACACGAGCTTCCCAAGTATTCTGCGCTGTTTTCCTGAAATACGTATAAACCAAATGTGGATTACCCTGACTGTCGTATATTGTGATAGCTGTGGAGTAGTTATAAGTATCAGATAATGGCAGAGTAGCTCCTGGAGTAAATGTCCATGGCTGGGCAACAGAATCTCTCGAATCCAAATTTACCTGCATTGTAATGCTGGTTGAAGCTGAAGGACTGCTTGCAAGACCTGCCAGATAAACATCGCCTATGCCTCCTGTTAGGTTGCCATTGGCATCAATCTGGTATGCCTGAAGAAGATAGCCATTTGGGTCGACAAGATATCCATCTTTGTTTATTCTGAACTGGCCAGCCCTTGTGTAATAGGTAGGTCCGTTTTCTTGCCTTACCACAAAAAATCCGTCGCCCTCTATGGCAAGGTCTAAAGGGTTTGAGGTTGTCTCAAGGGTTCCCTGTGAAAAGAGCTTTTGAATATCAATAATCATCGCTCCTCTTCCAACCTGCATGGCTGATGCTCCACCAAGCGTCTGGCTCAATATGTCTCCAAAGTTTGCCCTACTTGCCTTAAACCCAACGGTATTAGCATTTGCCACATTGTCACCGATTACAGAAAGGGCAAGAGAGTTTGCATTAAGACCGCTTATACCTGTAAAAAGTGACGTTAACATTTATGCCACCTCCTTTGCCTTTATCTCTTTTATCTGACTCATTGATATGTAGCTATCACCAACATTTATTTTCAGCTTTCCGTCTTCAATGGCTATTCCTTTTGCTACATACTCTTTTCCGTCTGTTGTAATTATGGTCTTATCAATGACTGTCGAGCCTACCATGAGGGCATTTGAATATATCTGATAGTTGGAAAGCTCCTCAAGAGTTTTGTTCATATTTATCAGCTGTTCAAGGGTAGTCATGGCAGTCAACTGTCCCATAAATTCCGTGTCTTTAAGAGGATTTAGAGGGTCCTGATACTTAAGCTGGGCAGTAAGCAACTTGAGAAATGCATCCTTGTCTATTTTGTTGTTACCCGTTGAAGTTTTTTTGTCCTGCACCATGTAAAGGGGATTATCAAATATGCTTGTAATTTCTGACATTTTTGCCTCCTATGCAATGTATTCGAAAAATTTTTGATTTCCTCTATACCTTCTTTGACCCTGTCCATTGTAAGAGTCACCATAACCTCTTTGTTCTCTTGAGAGGTCAAGAAGAAAATCTGAAACCTTTACGCCCGATGACTGTAAATTGCTTCTTATTTCTGGTATTAACCCTGTAAGCATTTCTTTAACATGGGGATAGTCTACTTTCATATCTGCCCTCACAGCACCATTTTCCAAAAAAAGCTTTATGAGTATCCTGCCCATCTCCGGTGGTTCAAGCTGGATGGTGAGCGTTTTTTGTGAGGCCGAGAGAGCTTTAAACATTATGTTTGAAATATCCTGTAGTCTTGTAATTGGAAGTTGAATTTTCTGGTCAGAATTGCCATTTTTAGAGATTTCTGAGCTGCCTAAAGTTGTTGCAAATTCAGCTTTTAAGCTTTTCTCTTCTGCTTTCTCTCTTAAATTAATCATTTCAGCGTCTTTCAGAATACTAAACAATCCTTTAAAGTTCTCTTCTTTAGGCACTGTCTTACCTGATTCGGTAAGTAAACTTTGTGTGAGACCTTTGTCTTCACCGTGTGCTGTCAACTTTTCAATGAGTTTATGAATATCTAACGTGTCTACATCTCTATGGGAAGATTTAATAGAGTTAATAATCTCTGAATAGCTTTTACTCTCTGTAAGGTTATACTGTAAATTCTGGCTTTTCAACTTTTGAAGAAGGCTTTGAACATCTGTAGCTGAAGCTTCAGACTGAATAAGCTCTAAAAGAACAGACTTAAGATTTTCTTTGCTATCGATATTTCCTGCTATTAATGGGGTTAAATTTTGCTGTTCTGCCAACAGAGGCATAAATGGAAAAATTCCATACGGCAAAACCATTAAATTACTATCTGAGCCTAATTCCTTATTTTCGGTAAGCAGATTTAAAAGTTCATTTAGAACTATGTCGAAAAGCTTTTCCCCCTCTCCTGCCTGAACCTGCATTTTTGTTAAATCTACTGCATTCAAATTTATGTTCACATTCATTATCATGCCATATAGTAAATCAAGCTATATGCCATTTTTATTGGAGTTATAAACTCTTTGTTTTATAAGGAGTTTGTAAAAAATCAGACATTAAAAAGAGAGAAAATTGGGAGGAAAATTTTTCCTACTTAGAGGTTTTTTCCTTTATTGAGACAAGTCTCTTTGAAAGCACCGCTGCCTTTTCAGGATTTACATTGGCAAGAATCTTTGCGGCCTGACGGGGCTTTATTGCAAGAAGTAGAGTTGTTGCAGTGTCATCATCAAGCTTTTCAAGGCGAGTAGCTGCCTCTTCTGGTGGCATCTGTTCGTATATCTTTGCAAGCCTTTGATAGTTTTCGCTTTGAGCTTTCTCAAGTTGAGCCTTTAGTTCTTCCTGTTGTTTTATTTTTGCTTCAATTTCTTCTTTTAGTTTTTTTAGTTCCTCTGTTTTTTTTGTGAGGTCCTGTTGAAGAATTTTCATCCTGTCTTCCTCAATACTCGTTGATTTCTCCGGAGTAGACTGCTGTCCTATGATAGTTCCTGCCGCTATACCTATGATAAAAATAAATATGGAAAGCACTATTGCCCTTTTAAGCATGGCTAACTCCTGTATCTACTCATCAAAATATCGTATGTTGCTTTTTCCTCATTTTTCTCTACTTCTGCTTTCTTTTCGCTGATTGCCCTGTAGTATAGTTCCTCTACCTTTCTTCTCTCCTTGAAAGCTTCCTCATAGGTCTCTCTTTGTTTTTCAATCTCTTCGTCTAATGCCTTTAAACTCTCTCTAATCTTTATACGTCTGTCTGTTAAATACTCGATTTCTGAGTAAAGGACATTAATATTTTCTGCTACTAAGTCAGAAGCAGAGATTTTCTCTTGAGAAAGTATTTGAAATCTCTCCTCAATCTCCCGCAAATACATCTCCATTCTTCTTCGTTCTGACAGAAGGCTTGCAAATTTCTGCTTTTCTGTCTCTTCCTGCCACTCTCTTATTTTAAGTATCATACTTAGCGTTGTTGTGTTCATTTCTCACCAAAAAGTTCGTATAAGGCTTTTATACTTTCCTGAAAGGTAGACTTCTCTCCTATTGACTGCCTAAGAAAGCTGTTAATTCTATCCATCATCTTTATGGCAAAGTCTACCTGCCGATTTGTTCCTTCCTTGTAAGCACCTATGTTTATGATATCCTCGTATTTTGAGTAAACAGCCAGTATATCAAGTAGTCTTCCTGCATATTTAAGATGCTCTGGTTCAACTATATCTTTCATGAGACGGCTCACACTTTTTAAAGGGTCAATGGCGGGGTAGTGATTTCTGTTAGCAAGTTCCCTTGAAAGAACAATGTGTCCATCTAAAATCGAACGGGCAGAGTCTGCTACAGGGTCTGTTAGGTCATCACCTTCAACTAAAACAGTATAAATTCCTGTTATTGAACCACCGGATTTAGTTACTCCTACTCTCTCTAAAAGCTTAGGCATCAGTTTAAAAACAGAGGGAGGATAGCCCTTCATCGTTGGCGGTTCTCCTGCGGCAAGCCCTATCTCTCTCTGAGCCATGGCAAAACGTGTGAGAGAATCCATCAGCAGTAAAACATCCTTCCCCTGTTCTCTAAAGTACTCAGCTATAGCCGTTGCCACAAAGGCTCCCCTAATTCTTGAAAGGGCAGGAGTGTCAGAAGTTGAAACCACAACAACAGACTTTTTTAATCCCTCTGCAAGGTCGTTCTCTATGAACTCTCTTACCTCTCTACCTCTCTCGCCAATTAGAGCTATTACATTAACATCTGCCGATGTGTATCTTGCTATCATTCCAAGAAGAACGCTCTTACCTACACCACTGCCTGCCATAATTCCAATTTTCTGCCCCTTGCCGCAAGTAATAAGAGCATTTATTGCCCTTATTCCAAGGTCAAGAGGGTCTTTTATTATCTCTCTTTCCATAGGATTGATTGCTTCCCTGTAAATCGGATAGGGTCTGCCATTAAGCGGAGGGCCTTCATCAATGGGGTTTCCAAGTCCGTCAATCACTCTTCCCAGTATGTTCTCACTAATCTCTACGTAACTCTGCCTTCCTTTAAGAAATATCTTTGCTCCCTGATTGATTCCATATATCTCTCCGAGGGGTGATAATAAAACCGCACCATCCTTGAATCCAACAACTTCAGCTTCTATTGTATTTTCCTCGGTTATAATCTCGCATATATCGCCTATGCTTGCCCTTATTCCAGCGCCCTCAACAACAAGACCTACTGCCTTCGTAACCTTTCCGAAAACTCTTACGGATTGGAATGTCTCAACTGTTTCTTCAGCTTTTTCAAGGAAGGATTCTGTTGAGAGCATTTTCAATTTCCTTTAACTTCTCTTCAATTTTTGATTCGACCATTGTTGTTTGCGTTTCAATCTGACAACTACCTTTAGTTATATCATTAGAAGGTTCAAGATAGACTCTTTCGTAATCTATATTAAGCCTTGAAATATTATCCCTGACAAGCTGATAATCTTCAGGGTTTAGCTTTATAACCACTTTTTCTTCCTCAAGGGGAATGAAACTTAAAGCTTCTTTGATTATTGGAAAGATAAATTCTTTATCCATCTCTATTTTCTGTACAATTATCTTCTCTGCAATCTTTAAAGAAAGCTTTAGGATATGGGGAATCAAATTTTTTATCTGCTGTTCTTTTAGCCTGCTAAGCTCTTCTGAGGCCTTTAAAAAAAGTTCTTCAGCCTTTTGTAATTTTAATATTTTCTCGTTTATTTCTGCTTCTGCCTTTTTGAGGCCCTCTTCGTAACCCTTTTTAAAACCCTCTTCATAGCCAGTTCTGTAACCTCTTTCGATTTGCTCTTTTATCGTTTCTTCATAATTTTTTATTTCCTCTTCTTTTGCCATTTCATTAGAAGTTGAAACTTGAGAGGCTTCTTTTCTTTCGTCAAAACAAGAAGGAACATAAGGCTTTACTTCTTTATGTAATGACTTCTTCACCGCCTTTTCCTCCAATTACTATTTTGCCCTCTTCCTCAAGCCTTCTTGCAACTCTTACAATATTCATCTGCGCCTTCTCTACATCGGAAACTCTGACAGGACCCTTAGACTCCATTTCTTCTTTCAAAATTTCAACGGCTCTGCTTGACATGTTTCGGAATATTTTTTCTTTAAGCTCTTCAGAAGCCATTTTAAGAGCAAGTGCAAGGTC
Organism: Thermodesulfovibrio sp. TK500a; assembly: GCF_055381765.1. NCBI lineage: Bacteria > Pseudomonadati > Nitrospirota > Thermodesulfovibrionia > Thermodesulfovibrionales > Thermodesulfovibrionaceae > Thermodesulfovibrio > Thermodesulfovibrio sp. TK500a. The sequence goes on along the minus strand of NZ_AP041606.1, from coordinate 1,564,076 downwards.
ATCGGTAGAGATTTCTTTGAGAATTGTTTGAATGCCTCGGTCATCTACATTGATTAGGTCTTCAAAGGTAAACATGAGCTTTCTAATCTCTTCAGCGAGAATCGGGTCTTTTTCTTCTATGTTTTTCAAAATAAGCTCTTCACTTGTTCTGTCTAACTGATTGAGGATTTCGGCGACAGTTTTTATACCTCCTATTCTTCTTGACTGCGTGTATGAACGTAACTGACTCTGCAGCACATCCTCTAATTCACTCAATATGGTGGGTGAAATCTGGTCAAGACTGGCAATTCTCTGGGAAACCTCGATTTTTAACTGTTCAGGCAGTCTGCCAAGCACCTCTGCTGCCTGAACTGGCTCAAGATGGGCAAGCACTATAGCAATTGTCTGGGGATGTTCGCGTTGAAGCATGGTAGCAATTGAGGATGAGTCAAGCCATCGAAGAATATCAAAGGCTGAAGCTCCGCTTTCTATCTTACTCAGAAGTTTCTGCGCCTGCTCTTCTCCAAAAGCTTTTGTCAGTATACCCTTTATATATTCCACATCTACCCTTACAGGTGCTGTGCCTATTTTTTCAGCAAATTCTTGCAGTATTAAATCTGCCTCCTCTTGAGACAGTTTAATTCGCGACATCATAGGTATAATCCTGGCAAGTTCAATGGGGTCAAAATGTTTAAAAAGTTCAGTAGCTGCGTCCTCTCCTATGAGAGAAAGAAGAGCTGCAACCTTCTCTATTCCAGAAAACTTTCTCATTTACTCAGCCATCCATTCTCTCAGTAATGATACCACTTTTTTCGGGTCTGATTTGGCGAATTCTCTTATATCCTCTCGCATATCTCTCTCAGGTGTTATAGAAGGAGGGAGTTCTTCAGAGATTATTATCTCCTTTGTTTTAACTTTCTCAGCAGGTTTCTTGAGAATCTCTAAAAGGGGTTTTAGGACAAAAAGTATTATTAGCAGTATTATAACAAGGGGAATGATGTATTTAAGAAGTGTTTTAGCAAGTCCTAAGAAGTCTATCCCCGGTTTTTCCTCTGGTGTAACTTCAAAAGGCATGCTTTCAACTATAACCTGGTCACCTCTGTCTTTGTTATAACCTATAGCTGCCCGTACTAATTCTTGATATTTCTTTATCTCCTCTTCTGTTCTCGGCGTAAATACCTTCTTTCCTTTTTCATCCTTGTAGACACCGTCAACAAGAACTGCCACAGAGATTTTCTTTATCTGTCCCGTTGACTGTAGTATCTTGCTTATACTTTTACTTACTTCGTAGTTGATGCTTTCCTGTTGTTTCTGAGACTGTATATTTTGCTGAGCTGTGCCTGTCTGAGGCTGGCCGGGCTGATTTGAAAGGACTCCCGGTATTCCTCCCGTCTGAGGCATCATAGTCTTTTCCTGTGACCTTTGCTCACTTCTTACGGCAATAGTGTCAGGGTCAAACTTTTCTTCAAGCTTTTCAACTTTTGAAAAATCTATATCTGCCGATACCCTTACAATAGCCTTGCCTTTACCAACTATATTTTCAAGCATGCTCTGTATGTTCTTTTCATAGGTTTTCTCGAGGTTTCGCTTGTATTCAATTTGAGTTGCCTCAACAAGCTGAGCAGTATCCTTAGGAGCAGAAAGAAGGTTTCCATACTGGTCAACTACTGTAACATACTGGGGTGCAAGACCTTCCACACTGCTTGATACGAGATGAACTATGCTTGATACCTGTTCTTTTGAAAGTGCCCGCCCTGGTTTTAACTTTAAAACCACAGAAGCAGTGGGATGGTCTTCTTTCTCTGTAAATATTGATTTTTCAGGAATAGCAATGTGAACCCTAACTTGTTCTACTTCCTGAATCTGCTTTATTGTCCTTGAAAGTTCTCCTTGTAATGCCCTGACATAATTAACCCTCTGAGAAAACTCTGTAAGACCTATTGATGTTTTGTCAAATATCTCAAATCCAACTCCACCGCCAGATGGTATTCCTTGTGAGGCAAGTTCCAGTCTTAGTTCATGCACCTTGTCTGCGGGAACATAAATGGCTGTTTCTTTTACCTGATAGGGAATTTTCTTCTCCTTAAGCTTATTTATCACATTTCCCGCATCCTCGGCAGACAGATTGCTGTATAGCACCTGATAATCCTGTTTAGGCAACCAAAGAAGCAGGGTTATCAGTAAAGCCACAGTGATTAGTAATACGCCACCAAAGGCAAGTTTTTTATTGGTAGGCCAATTTTTTATGTTCTCAAGGGCTAATTTAAGTCTATCTGTTAAAGGCATCTCTTACTACACCTGCATACGAGATATTTCTTCATAGGCAGTTATAACCTTATTTCTTACCTGTATAAGTGTCTGCAGTGTCATATCTGCCTTCTCCATTGCCAGCACTACCTTATCAATACTTGTCTCTCCCTTTGCAAACTCTTCAATTGCCTTTTGAGCCTCCTGTTCAACCTTTGTTGCCTCTTTTATCGCATCCTTCAGCGCTTGCTCAAAAGACTCCTTTCCCGAGGTCTGAAGATTTTTCAGCTCCTCAAGGCTTTTACCTAAGATTTCACTTATTCCCTTTATCTCTGTCATCTGTTACCTCCTAAACTTTCAGTAAATCAAGGGTTCTTAAAAACATCTCCTTATATGAGTTTATCATAGTTAAATTGGCTTCGTATGCACGAGATGCTGAAATCATGTTAACCATTTCTTCCATCGGATTCACATTGGGATATCTTACATATCCATCCTTATCTGCATCGGGATGGGAGGGGTCAAAAACTATTCTTGGCGGTCTCTGGTCTTCTACAATTCTTTGAACATCAACCCCCTGAGAAATCTGGTCGTAAATGTAAGTGGTAAACAGAACATCTTTTCTTCTATAAGGACCACCTTCGGGAGTTCGAGTAGAGTTAACATTCGCAAGATTAGAAGCTATAACATTTAATCTTATCTTCTGAGCTTCAAGTCCTGTAGCAGCGACCTTAAGCGGTAGAAAAAGGTCTTTCATTATCTACCTCCTCTGAGAGCATCCTTATACATCCCAATCCTTTTTGAAAGCAACTGGACAGCACTGTTATGCATGAGTATTGTTTCTGTCAGTTTAGTCATCTCAACCTCTACATTGACAGTATTTCCATCTCTGTTTGGTAGGGTTGTAGGTGCTTCAATAACTGTTAGGCTAATATTTTCTGACTGGACAGCCTTTTTTAACTCCTCCTGAAAGTTAATGTCCTTTGCCTTATAACCAGGAGTATCTGCATTGGCAATATTTGAGGCGAGAATTTTTTGCCTGTAGGAACAAATATCCATTATTTTTTGCAACAGTTTTATTGAATTATCCATACTTTTTATGCCTCCAATAGATTTATGATAAAATTTTCATTCAGAAAATAAGCAAATACTGTGCCATTAAACATCCTTGAGGCCGTATTCATTTATCTTGTTTCTCAATGTTCTTACGCTTATACCAAGTATTTTTGCTGCCTTTGTGCGATTCCCTCCTGTCTTTTTAAGAGCGTCTAAAATCAGTTCTCTCTCGGCATCCTTTAATTTTCCTGCCTTAATAGATTTATTTTCTTCAGAAATAACCATCTCTTCTTCAGAGGGTCTGAGATTTCCATCTTGACTTAATACAGCCATTCGATAAATGAAATTTTCAAGCTCCCTAACATTTCCTCGCCAGTCTCTCTCAAGAAGATACCTTTTCATATCAGAGGAAAGAGAGAGATTTTTAGAAATCTTATTTGACAGTCTTCTTATAAAGAACTCTGCAAGCGGTATAATATCCTCTTGCCTCTCCCTTAAAGGAGGAATCCTTAGGGGAAAAACATTGATTCGGTAAAATAAGTCTTCCCTAAAATTTCCCTTCCTAACCTCTTCTGCCAGGTCTCTGTTGGTGGTAGCGATTATACGAACGTCAACCTTTACAGGCTTCGTGCCACCGACTCTGTCAACTTCCTTTTCTTGAATAACCCTTAAAAGCTTTGCCTGAAGCCTAAAAGCCATCTCACTTATTTCGTCAAGAAGAATTGTTCCCCGGTCTGCCAGTTCAAATTTGCCAGCCTTTCTCTCTGTAGCTCCAGTGAATGCACCCTTTTCATGACCGAAGAGCTCTGCTTCAAGGAGTGTCTCTGTTATAGCAGCACAGTTAATTGCCACAAAGGGATTTTTGGCTCTATTACTATTGTTGTGGATATATCGGGCAATAACTTCCTTTCCTACTCCACTTTCTCCAGTAATTAATACGGTTATATCTGTTTTTGCAATCTCTCTGGCAATCTCGAGAATCCTTTTCATTGATTTTGACTCGGCCACTATACCTTCATCGTCAGGCATAAGCCTCGAAACAAGAGACTTAAGAGTATCCATTGAGAAAGGTTTTAAAATATAGTCAACAGCACCGAGTTTCATTGCTTTCACTGCATCTTCCACATTTCCATAGCCTGTTATTACAATTACAGGAGTAAAAATCCCCCTTTTTCTTATCTCTTCAAGAAATTGAATACCGTTCATTTTCGGCATTCTCACGTCTGTAATAATTAGAGAGAAATCGGAAACATTAACCTCTGAAAGAACTTGGATAGGGTCTCTGTAATAGGCAGGTTCAAATCCAAGTCTTACCATGCCCTCTTTAAGGGCAAATCCCATGTCAGGCTCGTCATCTATTATCAAAACAGACTTCATCTTACCGGTAAATATAATGCAAACTCTGTGCCTTCACCCTTTTTGCTTTTTACTTCCATCCTACCACCATGGGCTTTCACTATGCTGTCAGTTATACTAAGGCCAAGACCTGTACCTCTGTCTTTAGTGGAGAAGAAAGGGTCAAAGATTCTTTCCATGACTTCACTGTCAATTCCATGACCCGTGTCTGTGACGGAAATTCTGACAAATTCTTTTTTCCGCTCAGCCTTTAAATGCAGAAATCCTCCGTCAGGCATTGCTTGATAGGCATTTATCATTAGATTAATTAATGCCTGCCTAAGAAGAGAAGGGTCTATCTCAGCAATAATTCCCTTTTTAGAACTCACCTTTATTTCAATACCTACTCTATGAAACAGTTCTCGGAATTCTGCTGCCACATCGCTTAAAAGCTCATCTAAAGCAGTTGATTTTTTCTTGGGAACAATTCCCCTTGTAAAGCCAAGCATATTGTCGAGAGTGTTTCTGAGCATTCTTACAGCATTCGAAATTCTTCTGGCATAGTCTCCATGAATGCTTTCCTTTAGGTCTTCAGCTATCATGCTTGCGTATAATTCGATACTACCAAGGGGATTTCTTATTTCATGGGCTATTTTCATGACAAGAGAACCCATAGCTGTTAGCCTTCTGTTTCTTTCGTTTTCAGCCTCAAGTTCCTTTATTCGCGTTATGTCTTTACAGAGAAAAACCTCTCCAACCCTATGTCCTTCTGAATCAAGAACTTCAGAACGGGATACAATCGCAAAAAAGGGAGAAGAATTTTTAGGAATTACCCTGTCTTCTTCGATTTCTAAGGGAAGTTGTTTTTGTCCTAAGACATCCTCACTTCTTATATTGAAAAGGGTCTCGGCAGATTTATTTATCAATCTTATAACTCCTTCACTGTCAAAAAAAACAACAGCAATATCTATACTGTCTATAATGCTACTAAGAAGTCTCTTTTTTTGCTCTACCTCTTCGGTAAGTAATTTTATTTTATTCTCAAGAACGTTGTAATATTTGATAAGCGTCTCTGAGGCGGAATTAATCTTAATGATAGCTTCATTTAGAAGTTCTTCTTTGCTCATAACTTTTCGAGAAGTGCTCTGGCAGACTCTGCCAATTCTCCCTTTGAACCGGCAACTTTCTCAAGATAGGACTTATCTTTTGTTATTTTACCATACTGATAATAAGCCCAAAGTTGAGTATTGTTGTCCTTAATCCCTAAGTCTATTGCTTTTTTATAGTAACTTGCTGCTTCCTTTATTTTACCTGACATGTATAGATAATCAGCCGCATTTACAGCTCCCTCTGCAATACCTTTATTGGCTGCCTGAATCCAGTAATCAAAGGCTTTCTTCTTGTCACCGTGTGAGTATTCAAGATTGCCGAGTGCAAGTAAAGCTTCTGGCTCTTGCACAGATTTTACAGCTTTTCTAAGGGTTTGTAAGGCCTGAAGCTTTTCTCCTTCTTTATCGAGAATAATCCCATACAGAGCTAATGCATTGTCATTTCTATCTTTTATTCCTTCGATAAGTTTTTTTGCCTCTTTGTATTTGCCTTCCTTTATCAGAATGCTGGCAAGAGGAATTATAGCTTCCGCTTTTCTCGGTCCGGTCTGGACTTTCCTTAATATGTTCTTAGCCTCGTTGAGCTTGCCCTGTTCAATTAGAAACTGGGCAGATTGAAGGAGTATTTGCGAATCATTCGGAAGAAACGGATATATTTTGAGAATATAAGTATATGCATTTGAGGGAGACTCGGAAGTTATTTTCCTTATAAACTCCTCCATTTTTTTGTTTTTCAAAGATTTATCTCTAAGAACAAAGAGCATCTTCAAAGCCTCTTCATAATTTTTCTGATTCAAGTAAGCTTCGTAAAGCTTAAGCCTGAATTCATCTGTGGGAATGTAAAAGTATATTTCTTTTCCTATCTGTAAAGCCTCTTGTTCTTTTTTCTGCATTAAATAAATATCAAAAAGCATTCTTTTTGCTTTTACTGTATCGGCAAGACTTTTTGACTTATCTATGAAGCCCTTTATCAGCTTTTCAGCCTCGTCGAATTTTCCTGCTTTAATCATTACTTCTGCTTTATCAATTTCATAGGCAGGCTTTCTGAGTTTAAGATTTTTATTAAACTCTCTCAAAGCCTCTTCAGCCCTACCTGAAAGGGCAAGATATTTTATTCTTAGAAGAGCTGTCTCTGGGTCGTTAAAATCTTTGTTTTCCAGCCTGTTTATGGCAGTCTCAACAGCTTTCAAGTCTCCTCGAGAAAGAGCTATCCATGCTTTACCAATCATTGCCTGTTTATCAAAGGGAGGCTGTACTTTGTTCAAATAAAACTCCGCATCTTTAAGTCTACCAATCTTTCTTAACGCCAATCCCATATAAAGATATCCCTCGTTTGCCTGAGGAGAGTTGCTAAAATCTCTAATTAGCCTTCTCAAAGGAACTGTAGCTTCATAGTAGTTACCCATAAAATATTCGGCCTTTGCAAAACCAAGCAAAGCCTCTGGTGCGAGTTTAGGGTCTTCAGTGTATCTTTTAAAGAAATCTCTTGCCTGAAGATAATTCTCTTTTTTTAAGTATTCCTGACCTATCTTTAAAGCGTCCTCAGCAAATAGGTGATTTGAGTTTAAGAAAAAGATAAAAAATATCAAAATTAAAAACTTCAGAGCAGATTTTCTGTTCATAGCTTATTCGCTGAGTTTTTCTCTGTCTTTTATCTCGAGTCTTTTCATTTTCTCTATCAGCGTGGTTCTGTTAATATTTAAATACTTGGCTGCTCTGCTTTTAACCCAGTTATGAAGATTCAAGGCGTGTAGTATCAGCTTTTTTTCATACTCCCTTAAAACTTCATTAAGGTCTATTCCTGCGGTAAAGGGATTTAGCTCTTCTGGTATGAGGTCTCGAGAAAAGGCATTTTCATAAAATCTTATTCTTTCAGGAATATCATCAATCTCTATTTCAGTTCCTTCACTTAAGACATAGAGTCTCTCAATTAAATTTTCTAACTCTCTAACATTTCCTGGCCAGTTATAATTCAAAAAAAGTTCCATAATTTCCTGTTTGAGTTTAATTTTAAATCCAAAAATTGATGCAAATTTATCAACAAAATAGTCACAAAGAACTGGAATATCTTCTTTTCTCTCCCTCAGGGGAGGAATTACTATGGGAACTACATTGAGTCGCCAGTAAAGGTCTTCTCTGAACCTGCCCTCTTTGACTTCTGCCTCCAGATTTCTGTTAGTAGCGGCAATTATTCTTACATCAACCTTCAAAGGTTTAGTGCCTCCAACTCTCTCAAAACTTCTCTCCTGCAAAACTCTAAGAAGCTTAACCTGCAGATGAAGGGGCATGTCACCAATTTCATCAAGAAAAATAGTTCCCCCATTGGCAAGTTCGAATCTTCCAGGTCTCATAAAGGTTGCTCCTGTGAAGGCACCCTTTTCATGACCGAAAAGCTCTGACTCAAGAAGTTCAGAGGGTATGGCTGCACAGTTTACTGGAATAAAAGGCTTCGAGTTTCTTGAGCTTTTCTGATGAATTAATTTTGCAAAAAGCTCTTTACCTGTGCCGCTTTCTCCCATTATCAAAACAGTGCTGTTAGCCTTTGATAGCTTCTCCGAAAGCTCAATAATCCGCTGAATAGCTTGAGATTTACCGGCAATTACGATTTCATCGTTCATGTCATAAATATGACACAGGGCTACATAAAATTTCAACAATTCTCTTATCAAAAGAAGAGGACGGAAGTTAATCTTTTTTGTTAAAATTCTCAATGGATCCTCTCTCTCATAGTCTTTCTGGTTTTGTCTCAGGAAGCTTTCTGACAAAAAACAGAGCTCTACTCTTTGTTTTTATAATATCCACCCTTTCGCCTGATTTGGATATAATTCTCAGACTTCACGGTAAAGAAACATTTCTCATCTACCACAGAGGCATAACACATGGAATACTTGCTCTTTTCGTGTTTCCCCTCATACCTGCTCTCATTTTACGAAAAAAGTATGGTTTCTTTAAAGTTTATCTCATTTCCCTTTGCGGTTATGCTCTTCATATTCTCCTTGACCTTACTAACCAGTATGGAACAAGAATACTATGTCCTTTCGACTGCACTCCTTACAGTCTTTCTCTCACCTTCATCATAGACCCATATGTGCTTCTACCATTTCTGCTTTCCGTGATAATTTCATTAAAATTCAAAAAGCAGTCAAGGTTTTTTTATCTCTTAGCTATAATCTTTGTCCTATTCTACATAGGGCTTAAGGCTTATCTTAAAACAGAAGCCCGAGATTTCCTTAAACAAAAAATTGAAGCCCAGCAATACAGAGTCTATCCTTTGCCCAATGATTTTTTAAGGTGGTGGTTTGTATCAAAATACAACGACGAATACATAACAGGATTCGTAGACCTTTTCTCAAAGAAGGTTTATATAGATAAAAGATATAAAATAATTAATGATGATGCAATATCAAAATCAAAGGACTCGCAGTCTGTAAAAGCCCTTCTTAATATTGCTAAACATCCTGTAGCAGAGGCAAAAAGAGAAGGGAATATCACGGTAGTCACCTGGCGAGAACTCTCCTATGGTTTCTTGCCTGAAGGTAGATTCTCAGCACAAGTATGGCTTAAAGAGGCTTCAGAAGGATATAAAATTATCAATTCTAAACTAACGATATGAAAATCTCCGAAATCTTTATTAGCATACAAGGAGAAGGCTCTCTTGTAGGAATTCCCATGATATTTGTAAGGCTTTCTGGCTGTAATCTAAGATGCACTTACTGTGACACAACTTACTCTTATGACAATGGAAAAGAGTTCTCAGTTGATGAATTGCTCCGTATAATAAAATCGTCACAATTAAAATATGTTGCAATTACAGGAGGAGAACCCCTTTTACAGAATGAGATTTATGACCTTATGGATAAACTTATTGATATGAAACATAATGTTGTTCTTGAGACAAATGGTTCAATTTCAATAGAACGTGTCCCTCGGCAAGTCAAAATAATTCTTGACATAAAAACTCCAGGCAGTAGCATGGAAAGTAAAAACTGCCTTGAAAACCTTCGGTTTCTTAAAAAGGCAGACGAGATTAAATTCGTAATAACCGACAGAAGAGATTATGAATGGGCTAAAGACTTCCTTAAAAAATATTCTGCAAAAACAAGAGAGATACTTTTTTCTCCTGCAATAGGATTTTTACAACCAAGCAAGCTTGCAGAGTGGATTATTGAGGATAGACTCCAAGTTAGATTTAATCTTCAGATTCATAAGTTTTTGCAGATAAAATAAATTTTCAAGTTTCAAAAACTGCAAAGTGGAAAATCTGATAAAATAATTCTTAATGAAAATTGCAATCACCGCAGATGTTCATCTAAAAAGACACAATGAAACGCCTGAGAGATACAGGGCACTGGAGAATATATTTGAACAAATAAAACAGTCAGGCATAGAATATCTGATAATTGCAGGAGACCTATTTGACAGAGACTTTTCAAATTATGCTGACTTTGACTCTCTTTGCAAAAATTTTCCTTCCATAAAAATCTCTATCATTCCCGGCAATCATGACTATCAGATTAGCAACAAACTCTTTGTTTCCTCCAATATAGAAGTGTTAAATGAAACAAAAATAAAAGAAATCGAAGGCATGTCTGTTCTTTTCATCCCTTACAATCCAAAAAACTCAATGGATGAAGTTTTATCAGAGTTCGCTCACGAAAAACCTATCCAGGAAAAGTGGATTTTAATAGGTCATGGAGATTACATAACAGGAAACAGAGAGTTAAACCCTTATGAGCCTGGGTTTTATATGCCCCTTACAACAAAGGCAATACTCAGACACAATCCTTTAAGAGTATTCTTAGGGCATATTCACAAACCCTCTGATTTCGGAAGAGTTTTTTATCCAGGGTCACCCTGCGGTTTAGATATTACCGAGACAGGAAAAAGAAGATTCCTCGTATACGATACAATTGCAGACCATGTAGAAGACATTATTGTTAATACAGATAAAATCTATTTTAATGAAACCATAACACTTCTCCCCTCAGAGGAGCAGGAAGATTTTATAAATAAAAAAATTATACAGATGGTAGAAGGCTGGAATGTAAATCAGCAGGAACTCTCAAAAGCTTCTGTCCGATTATCTCTAAAAGGATATGTAAGGGATTTAAGAGAAACAATGGAAATATTTCTGAATATACTGTCTAATACAGGAATTAATCTTTATGAAAAAGATGGTTTGGATATTTCAGAGATAAAAATTTTAAAGGAAATTGACTCAGACAGGCTCTATCTTCTTGAAAAGGTAAAAGAAAAAATGGAAAAAATAGAGATTAGCAATCAGCAAGCTCCAAGAGAAAAAATATTACAAAAAGCAATGGAGTTAATTTTTAGCGACTAAAATGCCATTAAAAATAGAAAAAATAGCCATAAAACAATGCGGTCCACTCAGCAACTTAAGTATAGATTTTTCCACAGTTAACCTTGTCTACAGCGAAAACGAGAAAGGCAAGTCCTATCTTGTTGAATTTATAATTCATAGCCTCTTTAAAAACAAAGTTCATTGGAGCGACCTCAGACAACCTGGACAGGGAAAAGTTGTAATATCTGGATTTGATAATAAATCTTCTGATTTCACACCATCATCAAAGAAAAAAATAGAAGACCATTTGGAAAAACAGCAAAAAGGGCTTCCGCCATCGCTAAGTAATCTCTTAATAGTGAAAGAAGGAGAGACAGAAATAGTAAAAAATTCTTGCGGAATTGATAAAAAAACACTTAAAGAAATTCTGTCTCCGAGAAGAGTATTAAATCAGATTGAAAGTAAAATTACGGCCACCTTAAAAGGAGCAAAAATTGAAGACGGACAGATAAACATAAAAAAGCAAGGCGAAGGCAAAGATTATATTGAAACAAAAGAGAAAATAAACCAAATTGAAGGATTAATAAAACAGCTAATAAATGAATATGAACAGGGAGAAATCAGAAACCTACAAATAAGAAAAGAAGAACTTTCAGGACAAAAGCAGCTTTTACTTAAGGCCAAAAGATATGAAGCATATGTTTTGAATGAAAAACTTAATAAACTAAAAATAGAAAAAGAAAAATTCTCTGACCACCTGCTTGAAAAATTAAAAAAACTCATACAGGAGCATAAAAATATAAGTGAGGACATTGAAAAGTTAGAAATAGAGCTTAAGGCAATAAGAAAACAAACCCAAAGAATACCAGAATTAGAAAGAGACAAAGAAACTCTTCAGAAAGCCAAAAAACACGAAGCCTATAAAATTTCAATTAACCTAAAAGATACGGAACTACAACTAAAAAAATTTACCGATGAGGATATTTCAGATATTCAGCAGGCTGTGATTCAGTATGGGCATAAAATAGCAGAAATAAATGATAAATTAGACACTCTAAATAAATTAAAAGAAAAATCAAAAGATTACTACTGGCTTAAAGCAGCGAAAGAGAATTATCTTAAAATTATCTCTTCACCTCTGAAAACAGGTAAAGCAACATCTCTTCTTCCATATCTCTCTGCTTTTCTCATACTTGTTGGGATTTTAATGATTTTCCTTGAACAAAAAATTTCAGCAAGCATTGTTCTCGTAGCTTCAGGACTTTTTGCAACTTATTATATGCTGAAAACCAAAAAGTCCTTTACAAGTTTCAAGAAGAGCGAAGAACTGAAAACTTTGAGGGAAGAATTTGCAAAAAAATTTGGGAAAGAGCCTGAAAATTTGACTGACTTTGAGGAATTACTCTATGAGCAAGAGAAAAGCTACTTTAACTTAGATACATACGAAAGGGAAATCGAGAGACTTAATACAGAGCTACTTTCTTTAAAGTATAGAATTGAGGACTTTTTCAATCGAATCGGAATTAATGGCATAGACGAAAATAAATGGACTGAAAAAATAGCAGAAATAAGAAATGAAAGAGAAGAATTAAAAGCGAAAGCACAGCGATTAAGAGGTAAACTTGAAGAACTGGGAATAGAAGAGAGTGACTACGAAATTAAAGACCCTGGAGTCAAATTTAATAAAAAGGAATGGGACGAAAAAATTGAGGAAATTTCTGGTCTTATTAAATTAAGAGAACAAGAATATAGAATGGAAGAACAAAGGGAATTATATGAAAAAAGACTCGTAGAGACAAAAAAACAGATAGAAGAAATTTTTAAAAACGACTTAAACATTGATTTAGAAGAGACCGAATGGACTAAAAAAGTTGAAGAAATAGAAAAAGAGAGAAAACAAATTGAAAAAGAGCTCAATGAAATTGAAGGATTACTTAAAGGATTAGGCGTGCCTGAAAATGAGTTTATTAAGGAAAATCCTAACATAAAATTTTCTCCCCAAGACTTAGAGAAAATTGACAGAGAGTTATCCGAGCTCGAAGAGCATTTAAAATCAAAAAGTCAAGAATTAGAGAGACTTAGAGCCCGAATAATACAGCTCACAGGCATAGATATATCTACCAGCTGGAATGAAATGATAGAGAAAGTATATTTAAAAAGAAAAGAACTTCTGGAAAGCCTTGAAGATACAGAGGCAAAAATAATAGCAGGAATAATGGTTCATGAGACAATACAGGAACTGCAAAGGGAAGAAGATGAAAAACTCATGGAGAAAATAAACACTCCAGAGATAACGAGACTTATAGAAAAAATTACAGGCAGATATAAATCATTAAGTTTTACAATTCCGTCTTCAGAGCATGAAAGCTCAAAAAATCAAGAAGACATTATTATCAATGATGAATTCTCAAGCTTCAACTTGAGTGATTTAAGCACAGGTGCGAAAGAACAAATAATGATAGCTTTAAGGATAGGTTTAGCTAAAAACATTCTAAAAGGCGAGCCTGCCTTTCTGATTTTAGACGATGCTTTTCAGCACTCAGACTACAAAAAGAGACCCCTTTTAGTTGAAACCCTCTTTGAGTTGGCACGAGAGGGATGGCAGATTATTTATCTCACAATGGATGACCACATAAGAGAATTATTTAAAATAAAGAGTTCGAATTTAGAGCTTGGCTTTAAAGAAATATCTCTTTAATTATTTTTTATCTAAAATCTCTCTGCACTTTTCACAGAGACCCAAAAATTGCACATCCGAACGTTCAATAGAAAAATTAAACTTTTCTGATAAAAAGCTTTTAAAATCTTTGATAGGGTCTTCTTCTTTATGAGGGTTTATCTCATAATCAATAATTTTCCCGCAAATTCTACATATAAGATGGTAATGTTCAGCGTTTTCCTTACCAACAACGAACTCATAGCGGGTTCTTCCATCTTTAAAATCAAATTCTCTCACTATGCCAAGCTCTCTCAGTGTCTCAAGAGTTCTGTAAACTGTAGCAAGTCCTATCCCAGGAAGAACCTTCTTGACTTCAAAAAAGATTTCTTCTGCGCTAAGATGTCCAGACTTTGACGAAAGAGTATTAACGATAGCTTCTCTTGTCTGAGTCCATTTCAATCCACATTCTCTAAATCTTCCCCTACAGCCACCGCCTTGCCAATATGGCATAGATACTCCTTCTCATTTTTTTCATTATAACTTAATAGGAAGTTTTAGGCAATCATTGAATTCTCTCACACATAATACAGAATATACAATGTAAATAATTGCAAAAATATCAAAAATGCTGTAAAATTCTATATCGGGAGTGTATGGGGTTCTGGTGTCCCTCCTGGACTTCAAATCCAGTGTTGCCTGTGAGGAACAGGCAGGGTGGGTTCGATTCCCACACGCTCCCGCCAACAAAAAAGGAGGTTACCCCTATGAAAATTAATCATTACTCCTTTGGAAAAGTTATTGTAGAAAATAAGGAATACACGGCAGACTTAATTGTCTTTCCTGACAGTCTCTATCCATCATGGTGGAGAAAAGAAGGGCACGGTCTCTGTATGTCTGACCTTGAAGAAGTATTGAAAAGAGATATAAAAATTCTCGTTATTGGAACGGGTGCTTACGAAAAAATGAAAGTGCCAGAAGAGCTGATTGAGGAGCTCAAAGAAAAAGGTATAGAAACTTATGTGAGCGATACGGAAAAAGCAGTTTCGATTTTTAATAAGTTCCTGGAGGAAGGCAAAAAAGTAGCCGGTGCTTTCCACCTGACATGCTAACAAAAGGAGGACAAAATGGACACAAAAAAACAACCAGATCCAGCAAGAGTAGCTATAGTTAGAATGCTTCCAAAAGACATAAAGGAAAAGCTCACAATAGAGGAGATGAATGCTCTACTTTATGAAGATGTTTTACCGGACTCTCTAATGGAGAAATTGAAAGATTATCTTGCCGACATTGATAATCCTAACGAATAAAAAGAGAGAAAACAAAATACTCTATGCTACCTAACCCCCTCTCATCACCGGACTGGTTAATAGCTCAAGAAGCTGAAAAACGAATGAAAACCATATTTCAGCTTGCCGAAGAACTAAATATAAAAGAAGAAGAATTAATACCCTATGGACGCTACATAGCAAAAATTGATTTCGGGAAACTTTACAATAGAATTAAGGATAATCCTAATGGCAAATATATAATAGTTACCGCAATTACTCCTACTCCTTTTGGAGAAGGGAAATCAACAACAACAATTGGACTTACTCAAGGTTTTGGGAAAAAAGGCAAAAAAGTAAGCTGTGCCATAAGGCAACCCTCTGCAGGCCCTCTCATGAACATAAAGGGCTCTGCAGCAGGAGGAGGACTTTCTCAATGTATTCCAAGAAATGAGTTCTCTATTGGGTTTACTGGCGATATAAACGCCGTAACTAACGCACACAATCTCGCCATGGTTGCAATTACTTCAAGGATGCTTCACGAGGCAAACTACCCTGATGAGATTCTCAAAAAACGAGGTTTAAAAAGGCTCGATATAGACCCTAAGAAAGTTCAGATGGGCTGGGTAATTGACTTCTGTGCTCAGGCTTTAAGAAAAATAGTAATCGGTCTGGGTGGTAAAAAAGATGGAGTGACAATGGAATCAAGATTTGATATTGCCACTTCTTCAGAGTTAATGGCAATTTTAAGCTTAGCCAGAGATTTAAGAGACCTTAAGGAAAGAATAAACAATATAGTTGTTGCTTACTCTCGAGATGGAAGGCCAATAACAACAAAAGACCTTGAAGTAAGCGGTGCAATGTGCGCTTTAATGTTATCTGCCATAAATCCTAACCTAATCCAGACAATAGAGGGACAGCCCGTATTCGTACATGCTGCTCCCTTTGCCAATATTGCCATAGGCCAGTCATCTATTATCGCTGATATGATAGGACTTAAACTGAGCGACTACCATATTACAGAAGCAGGTTTTGGTGCAGACATAGGATTTGAAAAGTTCTGTAATATAAAATGTCGCATATCTGAACTGAAACCTGATGCTGCTGTATTGGTAACAACATTAAGGGCTTTAAAATACCATGGAGGAGACAGAAATGCACCAAAAATAATACCTGGTAATCCATTACCAAAGGATTATTTTGAAAAAAATATCCAATGGCTTGAAAGAGGAATGAGAAATCTCTTTCATCATATAAAAATAATAGAAAAATTTGGTCTTAACATGGTAGTTTGCCTGAACAGATTTCTGACAGATACTTCAGAAGAAATTGAATTTATAAAAAAATATTGTAAAGAGATTGGAGTTCCTCTGGCAGTTTCTGAACATTGGGAAAAGGGCGGAGAGGGAGCTTTAGAATTGGTAGAATTAGTCATGGAAGCATGCAAAAGAGGTTCAAAATTTAGATTTCTCTATGAAAGTCGATTACCTCATATTTCAAAAATAGAAAAAATTGCAAGGGAAATATACGGAGCAGATTCTGTAGAGTTTTCACCTCTTGCCCTTGATAAACTCCAATCAATCAATGAAAAGAAAGAATTTGAGGACTTCTCTGTATGTATAGCAAAGACGCACCTAAGCCTGTCTGATAATCCAAACTTAAAGGGAGTACCGGAAGGATGGCAGTTATTTATCAAAGATATATTAGTATTTCATGGAGCTAAATTAATTGTGCCTGTAGCAGGAGAAATTAATCTAATGCCCGGAACAGCTTCAAATCCAAATTTTAAAGCAATAGATATAGATTTAAAAACAGGAAGAGTTATTGGCATATAAAAATATTGACAATTTTATATAATTTCTTACATATTTTATAATCTCAATTAATTTTGGAGGTTTTTTATGACCGAAAAGAAACAGAAAAAAACGGCGGAAATTATTAAAAGAAAACAACCTACAGGCCTTTATAGAAAATTTTTAGTCATCTTCAACTTCTCTATCTTAATTTCAACCATAATTCTTCTCGCAGGACTTATAATTACAGGTTATCAGATTTACGGCGAAGAATTTATAGTAAAACAAATCGGATTAATGGCAAGTCTTATAAAATTTATGCCTGTTCTTATAATCTTTGCTATAGCTCTAATAGCAATATCTACAGCCAATGTTTTCTGGTTTAGAAAACAGGTTATAAATCCTCTATCAGTTATGGAAGAAGCTATAGAGGCAATTAGAGCTGGTAACTTTGAAAAAAGAATTAAACTGAAAACAGGAGACGAATTTGAAAAAATTGCCGACGCCTTTAATCAGATGATGGATAGATTATCAACGGTAATTCAAACAGAAGAAGAAAAAAGAGAGATGCAAACTAATGTTATTAAATTTTTACAGATAATGACCGCTGCTTCCGAAGGAGACCTCACAAAGAGAGCAGAAGTTACTCCCGATGTGTTTGGTTCAATGGCCGATGCATTCAATTTAATGGCTGATGGATTAAGCGAACTTGTAAAGGAAGTTAAAAATTCAGCAGAAGATATAGGTGAAAAAAGTATCGTCCTTAACGACATTATTCAAAAACTCCAGAAAGGTGCTGAGATAGAAAGACAAGAGATTGAGAAAGTAGCATACTTAATTGAAGAAGCTGCCTCTCTTGCAACACAAACAAGTGATAAAACCAATTTTGCCACCGATGTCTCAAGAGAAGCCCTTGAGGCTATATTAAAAGGAAATGAAATTGTTACAGAAACAATAAATAGCATGCAATTAATAAGAACAGCCGTTCAGGGAATAAATAGAAGGATGAAGCTTCTCGGAGAGAAAATAATGGAGATCGGAACAATCTCTACATTAATCAGCGAAATTGCAAATAGAACAAATCTTTTAGCCCTTAACGCTTCTATTGAAGCAGCGAGAGCAGGAGAAGGAGGAAAAGGCTTTGTAGTAATAGCAGAAGAGATAAGAACTCTTTCAGAGAAAACGGCAAAGTCTTCTCAAAATATCGCCGATATTATTACAGGAATTCAGGAAGAAGCAACAGCTGTCACAAGAAATCTTGAAGAAGAAACAAGCTATGTGGAGGCAGGAACAAATATGGTTGCTCAGACAACAGAAATTTTTGAAAAAATAGATTCTATCATAAAGAAAATAGGCCAGATTATCATTGAAATTAACGAATCAGCCTTAAAACAGAAAGAAATTACAGATACAGAAGTTAACTCAATTCATGGCGTCAAAGAAGTTATAGAAAGCACTGCAAAAATTACAGATGAGCTTACTAAGCTGTCACAATCTCTTGCAGAGACATCAAAAGAATTGGTTGTTTCTTCGGAGAGATTTAAGGTTTAAAAAGTATCCTTAATCAGTTCAAATTTTATTAGTAATTGAGAGATAGTTTTGTCATCAAATGGTTTTACTATATACCCATCAGCGCCAAGAGATAATGCTTTTTCTTCGTGCTTTTTAGTACCACGAGAGGTAAGAACAACAATTGGCAGGTCTCTATATCTTGGGTCTTTTCTAATTCTTGTTATGAGTTCATAACCGTGCATTATCGGCATTTCTAAATCTGTAATTATTAGGTCAACATTTTTATTTTCTAAGACGTTAAGTGCTTCATTTCCATCTTTTGCAGTATAAACTCTTATTTTCTTAGATTCTAAAATATTCTGTAAAGACTTTCTCACACTGATTGAGTCATCAACAACCAGAACAGCACCTTTATAACTAATAGGCTCTATAAATGCAGCATAAGAGGGGGTTAAAACAAATTCTTCTTCGTATATCTTGAGAGGGTCAATTACATATCGAGGGATACCCTTTCCTGAAATAAAATATCCAAGATACTGAGTTAGACCTTCAAGAAACTTCCCAAAGCTATTAATTGTAGTTTCTTCATGACCAAGAACTTCCTCAACCACAAGACCTCTTCTAATTCCAGAAAAATTAAATATAATTATGTAACCTTTCTCAAGTTTTTTTCCATTAGATGAGAAGAAAATTTCAGAAAATAACTTCACTTGAATACTACGATTTTTATGATTTATTATCTTTTCTTTTACAGCATCAGGAAAATCCTCAAGGGAAAGAATCTCCTCAACATAATTTATTGGAACGGCATATTCAAGTTTTGAAGAACGGAACACCAGTAAAGTGGAGATGCTAAGTGATTGAGGTATCTTTATTCTAAAAGTTGTTTCTTTATCACTCTCAGAAAATACCTCTATTGTTCCTTTGAGTTTCGAGATAGCTGTTTTAACGATATTAAGCCCCATGCCCCTGCCACTTAGGTAATCTGTTTGTTCAGAAGTAGAAAAGCCGGGAGCAAAAATAAATGAGAGTATCTCTTCGCGAGTTAGATAGGGTATTCGGTCTGATGAAATTATTCCTCTTTCAATAGCAGTTTCTTTTACCTTTTCCAAATCTATTCCTCTGCCGTCATCTTTAATTTCGATATTTATATTTTTCCCTTCTTTAGCAAATTCAATTTTAACCTTTCCTGTTTTTTCTTTGCCTTTCTCAATTCTCTCCTCAGGTAATTCAATACCGTGTTGAATAGCGTTTCTTATTATGTGAATTATTGGCTCATAAAGAGAATCAAAAACAGGCTTGTCAACCTTTATTTCTGCTCCTCTAATCTCAACTTCAACGATTTTTCCTGCCTTCTCTGCAATATCTCTTGTTGCCTCTGCAAGTCTGTGTAGAAGTTTACCTGCCGGAATCATTCTTATTTCTACAAGATTGTCTTTAAGATAATTAATCTCTCTGCTAATAGATTTAAAACTTAGAGATAAATTTTCAGAAAAACTTAAAAGAGACTTCATGCTTTCTGATATATCATTTGTAATCTCTTGAACTTTCCTCAGTAATATGTGATATTCATCATAGCGGTCAAACTGAAGGTCTCCGAAGTCTGTGAAAAAAGAGTCTGTAACCTTTTGTCCCGATTCATGGGCAGATAACCAATATCTATCAGAAAAATCTGTGATTTCCTTCAAAAGACGTTTTCCACTATGTGAGATTTCTTCAATAATTTCTAATAATTCCCTCTCTTTGTCTGTAAGTGTATTTTTCTGAACACGGATTTCACCAAGTGAAGTCAAAATGTTTTCAATTAATTCAAGGTCTATTCTTACGGTATTGGTAACCGGCAAAACCTCTATAGTAGAAGCAATCTCACTTTTAAGGGGAATCTCCTTTTTCTCTAAAATATCATCGATAATATCTACAAGCTCTTTGTCTAACTCTGATTTCTCAACTCCAAAGGTTGAAACTTCGTTTATCAAATTTACAATTGAATTGATAACTTTCTTAATATAGCCTAAAAAAGTATCTTCATACTCTATTTCTTTATTCAGTAAAGCTTCAAAGAGGGCTTCAAGTTTATGAGCGAGGAGAGTAATTTTTTCAAGTTTTACAATAGATGCAGAGCCTTTAAGTGTATGCGTTGCTCTGAAAAGGGATTCTACGGTCTCTTTATCAAATCCTTTAGATTCTAATTCTTCAACTCCTTCGACAAGAGTGTTAACATAGTCTTCCGCCTCTAAAAGGAAGTAGCGAATTAGTTCTGAATTACTAAGCATTGCTTTTTTCAGAATTTTTCTTGGAGTTAACCTTTAATTGATCAAATAATTTGTCAGGGTCAATGAAATCTTCAACAACTATGTCTGGATCAAAACTAACAAAAAAAGGAGTTATATCTGACAATATCCCCAATTTTTCTCCCTTTGCCTCAACAACTAAAAGTTTATTGTCCGAATATCCGAGTCTTTCGATGTTAAAGATTTTTGCTAAATCTATGGCCGGGATTATCTTTCCTCTTACTGGTAAAGCCCCAACAATATAGTCAGGTGAGCCAGGAATTGGGAATATACGTGTTATATCAAGAATTTGAACAACACTATCTTTTGGAATTAGAAACTCTCTCTCTCCAATACCAAATACACAGTAAAATTTTTCTTTTTTTATTTCTTCAGACATTTTCTTATCGCCACTAATAAATCTATCGGTTCAAAAGGCTTTGTAACATATTCATCTGCACCTTGCAGTTTTCCCCAGTATTTATCGGCTTCCTCTTTTTTCGAGGTCACAAGAATTACCGGAATATCCTTTGTTTTTTCATTTTTCTTAATTTCCCTGCACACCTGAAAACCGCTTTTCTTAGGCATGACCACATCTAATATAACTAAGTCAAAATTATCACTATTCAGGATATTTTCCGCTTCTTCTCCATCTCTTGCAAAAACAATATCATATCCCTGTTCAGAAAGGATTGATTCAATATATTTAGCATCTGTAAGTGAATCTTCAGCTACCAGAACCTTTGGCATATCATCTATCTCCTTTGCAAGAGTGTTTATATTATACCATTTTGATATTTAACTAAAAAACTCTCTAAAATCATACCGTTCTCTGTTTGTGAAAGTAAGGGTATCAAAACTGTTTAATTCAAAAATGAAGCTTCCACTTTTATTACTCTTTAGCTCCTGTATGCTTTCTGAAAGCATACTCTTAATATCCCCCTGTGAGATTTCACTGAATACTTTACCACCCATTTTATACTTTTGTAAAGAGGAAACTCCGTATACAATTTTTCCCTCTAAAAATAAGAATTCGAAGGTATTACCTTTATCAAACACTAAGAACAGACCACTCAAGCTTTTCGAACTTATTAAAGAGAATATTTCATAGATAGAGAAAAATCTTAAATTACCCGAAAGAATAGTTGATGGTTCTTTAATCACTCCATATTTTTTAAGTAGGGCTTCCAATGAGCTATCTAAGTAGGCTGTGAACTTCAAAAAAAGTTCATTAAAATCAGGCTGAGGTAAAGAAGGTTTTACATCCTTATGGACTTCTATTGGCTCCTCTTTTTTCTCCTCTAACTGTTCTTGAGGTATAGATATTTCATCCTCTATTGTTTCTGATATGGTCTGCTGTGTAGTAATAATATTCTCTAAAGAAATATCCTCTGTATAAAAAGTTGGGGCTTCTACTTCCTCTGTTTTTTGGTCTACTCCGACAATCTCGTTTATTTCTGGCAAATCTTCGGTAATCTCTAATTGGGGTGGTTCTTTAAATTCAAATTTTTCTGTCTCTTTTTTCTCAAAACTCGACAGAATATCCTCTGTAAGAGAAATAGATATCTCCTCTTTGATTGATTCTTCATCCTTTAATATTGCCGTATCTTCTTTCTCTTCGGTAAAAATTAACTCTTCCGTCTTAGGTGGTTCAAATGAGGCAAGCAGTTCGTCGAATGCTTTAGATTCAACTTCCTCTTCTATTGTCTCCTTCTGCAAGCTTTCTATTGCACCACTTTCCATAACAACTTCCTTATAGGGAGTTTCTGTTATTTTATTAAGCGTAGATTCAACCTTGTCTATTAAATCTTCAGACTTAAAGGGTTTTATAAAATAATCTATTACTCCATATTTTTCTATGAAGGTCTGACCTACTGTCTCGCCTTTTCCTGTTATTAAGATTACAGGTGTATCCTTAAGGTCATTATTTTCTCGAAGGGATTTACAAAATTGAGAACCTGTCATTTTAGGCATTATGAAGTCAACTAAAATAAGGTCTGGTCTTATCTCCTCAGCTAATTTTAACCCATCCTCGCCATCTGCTGAAGTGTATACCTCATAGCCCTTCTCCTGCAGAGAAACTTCTGCAAGTTTTCTGACAAGAGGACTATCATCAATGACTAATATTTTGCCTTTTGTCATTTTTTTCTCCTATTCCAGAAGCTTTTTCATTGTTATTCTCATTCTTTCTATAGCCTTTACAAGAACTGCAATCTCTCCTCTGGCATTGGTTATCTCGATTTTTTGGGAAGTTTTACCCATCGATATCTCGTCGGCAGCTTTAGTCAGTGCAATAATAGGATTTATTACAAATTTGTTCATACCATAACCTATTAAGAAAGCCATGACTACAAGCATTACAATATAAGCCAAAACATTTATTCCTAAAATTCTGAAAATTTCTAACTGGCTGAGAATTTTCTCCTTAACTATGTATATGAAACCTATGTTTTTACCAGAAAAATCTTTCAATGGAGTATAAACCACTGAGTACTCCTTGTCGCCAATAGTAATGTCCTCTTTGTAATACTTTTCTTTAGACTGAGAGGCTCTTTTTATAGCATTTTCGTTAACATAACCTCTCAAATCTTGTAAAGTTGAGGCCACCGGAATCCAATCACCAAATTTATATCTTACATCTTTAAGTCCAACCCATTCTGCTAAAGATTCCTTATGAACAATTACTCCCACGTCACCAATTATCGCCTGTTTGATTGCCTTAAGCTCCTGAGCCAAACCTCCACCAAACTCGACACTTCCAACATATGTCCCTTTATAGATTATTGGTTCAACTGCTCTTAATCCTATTCCTCCTACACCAGCTTCTAAACCTGTTGTAGGCTTTTTGGTCATGTAGGTCTGCATAATTGTGCCACGGAAGGTTGACAAATCATCTCCATACAGAGTAAGTTCGTGGAGTCTAACAAGAGACACCGCAGGAGGCAAATGAAACTGAAATTGAGCCAAACCATGTTCTTCTTTTAGATAGGTAAAGGCCGGTAGGAACCTGTCAATCAAACGATTTCTGTCCTTTTTAGAGACGAGTTCCTGAACTTCTGGCAATCTCGCTACCAAAGCAGACATCTGAAGATAATTGGCAGTAGCTTTTTGAAGTAGAGCTTGTGTTGTATTAACAGCTGTTTCAATGCTTCTCTTCTCTTCTTCTTTCAGAATATTCACCTGCGTAAAGTAATTAAAAACCAACAGAATACCCATGCCTATAAGCAAAATTGATATTATTGGAATTGCCACACCTGCTCTTAATCCTAATTCAATCTTCATTTATGTACCTCCAAAATTTTATTTATCTCATCAAAAAATTCTTTTCTTGACTGAGTGTCTTCTATTTCTTCTATTAGAAGATTAGCAAGTTTTAAAAAATCCTCCTTAGTGGGAGGATTTGCAGGAACCCATTTTTCTCTGATATATTTTTCAAGTATTTTCCCTCCAATAGGTCCTATCTGTCTTATTAAAGCTGTTTTTATTGCTTCTTTTACTTTTTCAAAATCCGAGGATTTTATTGTTGCCCCTTCTTCAGAGGATATATATTTGTTTATCTTATTTAAGTTTTCGACTATTTTTTCAGTTGAAAGGTTACCACTACTTATATCAATAGTTACGTCGGGAATAAAATTATAAGAAATCGGCTCTCTTTCGTTTATCTCATTTAAACACTCTAAACCTTTTTTAAATCCAAAAGATAGATGATAAATCTCTCCATTTTTGAAGTAAATTTTAAATAAGTTTTTCTCTGAAGCAAATGTTATTGTTAACATTCCTGTGTTTTTATTCTCACATATGTTAGCTACTATGTTAGCAATATTTTGTTTCATTTATGGACTCGAAAAATTTTAAAAATTCCTCTATGTTTCTGGCCATATCACCATCCAATATTCCCGAACTAACCGCCACATATCTACAACCTTTTTCATAAAGAAAATTCAAACTTTCTCCTCTTATTCCACCTATTAGAATTACAGGAATACTAATTTTTTTACAGATAAAGGATACCATATTGATATCTCTCGGTGCAAGAGCATTTTTTTTTGTTTTTGTGGCAAATACAGGCCCAAATCCTATGTAGTCTGCTCCGTTTTTTTCAGCTTCAACAGCCTCTTCTAAATTATGAGTGGATATTCCAATTATGCCATTAAAAATTTTTTTTGCAACTTCTAAGGGAATGTCCTCTTGTCCAAGGTGAACTCCGTCGGCTTCGACTGCAATAGCTATATCAACATAATCATTTACAGTCAAGAGGCACCCATACTTGACTGTCAAATCTCTTGCTAAAATGGCATTTTTCAAAATTTCTTTTCTTGGAAGCTCTTTTTCTCTGTACTGAATCCATTTAATTCCTGAGATAAGTGCCGTTTCAAGTTTCTGTGGAATTTCCCTTGATGAGATGATTAGACATACGGAAGGAATGTCAGCTTTTATCATTATTTTGCATTTGAAGAACAAAATCAGTGAAAAATTTTCCTTTTATAAAATCCGGATGTTGCAAGACTTTAAGAAAGAAAGGGATATTAGTTTTTATTCCCCTCACGCTCATCTCCTCTAATGCTCTTCTCATTCTATCTATTGCCTCTAATCTTGTTGAACCTTTAGCAATAATTTTAGCAACAAGAGAGTCATAGTAGGGAGATATCTTGCATCCCTGATAAAGAAAACTGTCTACCCTTATGCCCGGACCACCGGGAAAATGAATGAACTCTAAAATTCCCGGAGAAGGAGTAAATTTTTCAGGGTCTTCAGCATTGATACGGCATTCAATTGCATGACCTTTAAATCTTATTTGTGATTGTTTGAAGCTTAAGGGATAACCTTTTGCAATTTTTATTTGTTCTTTGATTATATCAATATCTGTTATTTCCTCAGTAACAGGATGTTCTACCTGCACACGAGTATTTATCTCTATAAAATAAGGATTAAGTTCATCATCTACGATAAACTCAAAAGTGCCTGCATTTCTGTATTTAAGGGCTTTCGCAGCTTTTACGGCATACTCACCGATTTTTTTTCTCAATTTTTCTGTCAAAGCTGGAGAGGGTGCTTCTTCAATAAGTTTTTGATGTCTTCTCTGAATACTACAATCTCTCTCGCCAAGATGAATTATATTTCCCTGCCTATCGGCAAGAATTTGTATTTCAATATGTCTAACCTTTGGAAAATATTTTTCAATATATAGTTCTCCATTTCCAAAAGCTGCAAGAGCTTCTCTCTGAGCCATAAAAAAAGTCTGTTCTATGTCTTTTTCGTCGTTTACTATTCTCATACCTCTTCCGCCTCCACCCGCAGAGGCTTTAAATATGACTGGAAGACCTATTTTCTTTATAATTTTTATACAAGCCTCCTCTGAAGTCACAGGCCCGTCACTTCCAGGCACAACAGGAATGCCTTTTCTCTTCAATATCTGCCTTGCTTTAGCTTTATCTCCTCCTATTCTTATGTTTTCTGGAGTAGGTCCTATGAAGGTTATGCCCGAGTTTACACAGGCCTCTGCAAACTGGGCATTCTCTGAAAGAAAACCATAACCGGGATGTATGGCCTCTGCATCAGTGATGTCAGCGGCAGATAATATGGCTGTTATATTTAAATAACTATGGGCTGGCGAAGGGGGACCGATACATACAGCCTCGTCTGCTAACTTAACATGGAGAGAATCTCTGTCAGCCTCTGAGTATACAGCAACAGTCTTTATACCAAGTTCTCTGCAAGCCCGAATTACTCTAACTGCTATTTCACCTCTGTTGGCAATTAAAATTTTCCTAAACAACTCCATTTAGGCTACCTCAATTAGGAAGAGAGGCTCTCCGTATTCTACTGGTTGCCCATTTTCTACTAATATTTTTTTAATAACTCCGGAGACTTCACTCTCAATCTCGTTCATTATCTTCATTGCTTCAATTATACAAAGAACTTGGCCTTTTTCAACTCTTGTTCCTACCTCTACAAAGGGAGGAGAATCAGGAGAAGGGCTTCTGTAGAAAGTTCCTACCAGAGGAGAAATGACGGTATGAAGGGTCTCCTCTTGTTCTATGAAGCTTTCAGAAGGACGACTCTCTCTTGGAGTTTCCTCAGCTACCCTTGTTGTTCTTGCAACTTCGAGAGGACCGTAGATATAACCCCGCTTTATTTTTATCTTAAAGCCTTCTTTCTCTATATTTAGCTCTGTTATATCCGTATCTTTTAAGAAAGATATTATTTCCTTTATCTGCTCAAGCTCCATCTTTTACTCCTTTACCTTTTCTATGTATTCACCTGTCCGAGTATCTATTTTTAACAAATCTCCGCTCTGAATATGAAAAGGCACTTTTACGATAAGTCCGGTTTCAAGCTTAGCAGGCTTGGCACCGCCCGAAGCTGTATCCCCTCTGAATGCTGGTTCTGTTTCTTCTACTCTTAATTCAACAAACATTGGAGGTTCAATCACAAGTGGTTCCCCTTTGTAATAAATTACATCTACGAGCATTTCTTCTTTTATGTAGTAGATAGCCTCTCCCATTCTTTCTTTTGGAATAGAAACCTGGTCATAAGACTCC
The DNA here is from genome assembly GCF_055381765.1 of Thermodesulfovibrio sp. TK500a. NCBI lineage: Bacteria > Pseudomonadati > Nitrospirota > Thermodesulfovibrionia > Thermodesulfovibrionales > Thermodesulfovibrionaceae > Thermodesulfovibrio > Thermodesulfovibrio sp. TK500a. The sequence continues at coordinate 1,537,007 of NZ_AP041606.1, read as the reverse complement.
ATATCCATAAATACGTAAGAATCTCCTTGAGAGTATAGATACTGCATCTGCTTTTCCTCGAGCTGTGGCTTTTCAAATTTTTCACCGGCTGAAAAATTTTCTTCAAGCACCCTACCAGTTTTGAGATTTTTTATCTTTGTCCTTACAATCGGAGCTCTCTGTTGCATTTTTACGTGTTGGAAATCAATTATTTCATAAGGTTCTCCTTTGTATTCAATTTTTAAACCCTTCTTAAAATCAGTTGTTGATATCAATTGGCACCTCCTATAAAATTTGTAAATCTCTTGGAAGACTTGTCAATATTTCTATTGTGTCTTCTTTTACCAGCACCATATCCTCGATTCTTACACCTCCAAATCCTTCAATATAGATTCCCGGCTCAATTGTAAAAACCATTCCAGGCTTAATGATATCCTCGGAGTTAACGCTTATCTTAGGAAATTCATGCACATCCATACCTATCCCATGACCTGTGGCATGACCAAAGTTTTCACCATAACCAGATTGTTTTATCAAATTTCTTGCCTTTGCGTCAATTTTTTTTGCTTTTTTATCCTGCCGAATAGCCTTTATTGCTTCTAATCGGGCATTGTTTACTATTTCATAAATATGCTTTTGTTTATCCGAAGGTTTTCCTAAAACAAATGTTCTTGTCATGTCTGAATAGTAGCCTTTATACTCAGCACCCCAATCAATTAAAATAAAATCTCCTTTTCTTAGGATTCTTTCAGAGTTTCTCCAATGGGGCATAGAAGAATTTTCACCAGAAGCTACAATAACAGGGAAAGGCAACTCATCGGCACCTTGCTTTCTTATTTCATGTTCAAGCATAATGGCAATTTCTCTCTCACTAATGCCTTCTTTGATATACGGTCTTACAGACAAAAATGCCTCTTCTGCTCTTTTTACTGCTACTTTTATATATTCAATCTCCTCTCTGTCCTTTAATGCCCTGGTCTTTTCAACTAAATGGCTAAGAGGTGAGAGTTCTACTCTTTTTAGCTTTGAAAGGAGAGCAAAAGTCTCATAAGATAAGGTTGACTCAAAGGACAGCCTTTTGATTTTTCTCTGAGAAATTATTTTTTTTAGTGCATCGAGCCATGTATTTTTGAATTCTACTACTTGCATCTCGGTCTCTTTTTTCGCTTGTTCTCTGTAACGGAAGTCAACCAAAAGAATGTTATCACTGCTTGTAAACAAAGCCAAGGCAAAACTTCCATTAAAGCCTGTAAGATATCTGATATTTTTACGATTCGTAAGCAAAAAAGCATCAGAATTTAAGAGAGCGTGCTCTAAGACCTTTTTTCTTCGATTCAGGAAAAGGTCAGACAATTTTTAACTCCGTAATCTTAGAGAGAATTATATGGGCAATCTCTTCCTTTGAAAGTAAAGGTGTCTTATGTTGAGTGAATTTTTTACCCTCTTTGTAAATAATTATTATTTGATTGTCCTCAGACCCCATTCCTACCTCATATCCAGAAATATCATTCAGAACTATCATATCGAGCGATTTGTCCATTAATTTTCTCTTCGCCCTTTCAATATTGAAACCCCACTCAGCAGCAAAACCAACTGTAAAGGTTTTTTTCTTGAGTTTGCTAATTTCTTTTAAAATATCAGGACAAAGCCTCAAAGATATTGATTTTATCTTTTTTTTATCAATTTTTTCGGTAAATACTTCATCTGGCTCAAAGTCAAGCGGAGCTGCAGCCATTATTAAAGTTGTAACATCTTCTATTCTTTCTTTCACTGCTTTCAGCATTTCTTGTGTTGTCTCAACGCTTACAAACTCATCGACAAATGGTGGAGAAATGCTTGTGGGTCCACTAATTAACTTAACCTTAGCTCCTCTCCTTTTTGCTATTTTAGCAAGGGCATAACCCATTTTCCCTGAGGATTTATTTGTTATAAATCTGATAGGGTCTATGTATTGTCTTGTGGGACCTGCTGTTATCAATATTGTCTCATGCCCTAAGTCCTTTTGGGATAATATACTGCAAGATACTTCAAAAATTCTATCTATTGATGCCAATCTTCCCTTTCCTTCCTCACCGCAGGCCAGAGAGCCTTCTTCGGGCTCTACAAAAGTAACGCCAATACTTTTAAGATAATCAATGTTTTTCTGAAGTTGTGGAGCTTCATACATCCTCCAGTTCATGGCAGGCGCAATTATAACAGCCCCTCTGAAAGCAAGTAAGGCAGTTAAAAGTAAGTCATCGGCAATACCAGTGGCATATTTATTTATAAAATTAGCCGTTGCAGGCGCTATTAAAAATAAATCTGCTTTTTGAGCTAACTGTATGTGGGCAAGAGGAGACTCAAACATATCAATAAAAACCTTACTGTTGCTTGCAATCTGTAAGCTCAAAGGTGTTACAAAGTAGGTTGCCTTTTCTGTCATTACGGGAATTACATCAGCACCTGCGTCTTTAAATTTTTTGATTAGCTCAAATACTTTGTAGGCAGCGATACTTCCCGTAATGCCTAATGCAACAGTTTTGTTTTTAAGCAAGGCAGTGCCCTTTCGCTATTCTTCTGTATTTTCTGAGTTTTCTGTAAAAAGATCTTCAAGCATCTTTTCGGCTGACTCTTTGCCGTGCAGATAAACTTTAAGGTCTTTTTCAAGCTCCGAAAGGTCTGGAATAGCCTTTCTCTTCTCCTCAAGCATCTTCTTAATGTCAATTTTTTCTATCTTTTCTTTAGCTTTAATAGCTTCATCGCCGGTGATATAATTTATCTTTCCAGAAAGAACTTCAATTAGCGCTGAAGTGGTAACTTTCTTCGCCCTTTTTTCAATTAAAGGCATTGCACCTAAAGAAAGCTCAGCGGCTCTTTGGGCAGCTATTAGAGCAAGCCTGTATCTGCTGTCAATTTTCTGTCTGTCTAACTCTATAGGCTGTGATATGATGTCAAGTGTTTTTTCTTTTTTCTCCATTTTTTCCCTCCATAATTAAGTTATTTATAAAATCTTTATTAATTCTCGTGGTTTTAAGTCTTTCCGCTGTGATTATACTCAAAATTTCCTTTATAACCCTTTCAAGATTATCATTTATCACAACATAGTCATATAGCTCATATTGAGAAATTTCCTCGACGGTTTTACTTAAACGTTTTCTTATAATCTCCCTGTCCTCTTTTCTGTTTATCAACCTTTGTTCTAATTCATAAATAGAGGGAGGCAGGATAAATATAAGCACGCTTTCTGGATAAATTCTTTTAATATTTTTAGCTCCCTGAATGTCTATGTCGAGCAAAACATCATGTCCACCGTTTAAAATATCGTTTATTGCCCTTTTTGAAGTTCCATAGAAATTACCATAAACTTCTGCCCATTCGACAAACTCATCATTTTCTATCATCTTATGAAAAGTTTGCTCATCGACAAAGTGATAGTCTACTCCTGTCTTTTCGCCTGTTCTTGGTTTTCTCGTTGTATGGGAAACGCTCATTTTTAAATCGTCCAAAGTTTTCAATAATCCTTCGCATATGGTAGTCTTACCCGTACCTGAAGGAGCAGAAATTACAAAAATAATACCGCTCTTATGGGTTTTCATCTTCGGTCCTCTTCGTATCATTTATTCTCTGCATTATCGTTTCAACCTGAAGAGCACTAAGTATTACATGGTCACTGTCAGTAATTATTATTGCACGAGTTTTTCTGCCTTCGGTTGCATCTATGAGCTTACCTCTCTTTTTAGCTTCATCCTTCATTCGCTTCATGGGAGAAGACCCTGGATTTACAATTGCTATTATTCTTGACAGAGAAACAATATTTCCAAATCCAATATTAACAAGCATGGCTACTGAATGTTTTGAATTTGTTCTTTGAGTCTTTCTGTTAGAGTTTTTATATCAATTGCAAGGGTTTTAACTTCAAAATCCTCTGTTTTAGCAAGAACTGTGTTGATTTCTCTGTTTATCTCTTGAGTGAGAAAGTCAAGTTTTTTACCAATTTCTCCACCCCGTAAGAGACTTTCTTTAAATTGAATTATATGACTTTTTAATCTATCCGCTTCTTCTTTTATATCTGCCCGCTGAGCATAAATAAGTATCTGCTCAAAAACTCTTTTTTCATCTAAATTGTTCTGAACAATCAAGTCTCTCACTCTGTTTTTTAGCGAATTTATGTAATTATTATAACTTATATCAACCATTTTAACTAACTGATTTATTTTTTCCTCTATGATAGCCGTAATTTCGATTAAACTCTCTCTGATTAGTTCTCCTTCTCGCATTCTCATCTGTTTAACAGCATCGAGAGTTTCACTGACTGCCGTTATTAAAGCATTTAAGTCCGGAGTTTCTTCTTCATAGATAAATAATTCTCTGAAATTTGAAAACATCGAAATATCTATAGAGCCCAGAATGCTCAATTCTTTCTTTAAATCTATAAATGCCGTATAAAGTTGCATTGCAAGATTTTTGTTAAGATAGACCCTTCCTCCTCTATCTCTCTGATTTATAGTAACTACAAGGTCGATTTTACCTCTACTGAATTTATTTTTTATAAGGTTTCTTATCTCAATTTCATATTTTGATATTACTGTAGGCAACTTAATGTTAATTTCTAAAAAACGATGATTGAGTGATTTTGCCTCAACCCGAAAAATTCCTCTCTCCGAAATACCATATCCTGTAAGACTTTCTATCAATCTATTTGTCCTCTTATCCTGATAATCTTACTTTTGTTTTTTTCTCCTGCCGATATTTCAAGCCTCGATTTGGCTATGCCAAGGTAATCAGATAAGATTTCTATTAGCTCTTTATTTGCCATCCCTTCATGCGGTTGGGCTCTCACTCTCACCCTGACTGTTTCATTATCTATCAACTCAATTCCCGGGTTCTTGGAACCTGTTCTCACAAGAACTCTTAACGTATATCCTTCTTTGCCTTTTATTAATGGAAATTTCATTTTTATACAACCAAAAATTATAGTATAACCTACCTATAAATAAAGTTACAACAGTTAAAAAAACTCCTCCAATTACATCAACGAAATAGTGATATCTGCAATAGATGGTTGAAATTATGAGTAGAATTACAGGTATGAAAAAGATATAGAATAGTTTTTTATTCTTCTCCCACATTATATATAAAACAAGAAGAGATACTGCCACATGACCACTGGGAAAGGCATCTCTCTTTATACCCTCGAGCGAATTAAGAAGGCTATTAATCTTTTCAGCCAAAAACACTCCCTTCAGGTCAATATAGAAAGCATCTAAAACATAATATCTCGGCCCCAAGGCAGGAAAAAGTAAGTAACCGATATACGAAAGATAATAGCATAAGAGAAGAAGGAAAAGGGCTCTTTGAAATTCCATCTCGTCTCCCTTGAGCAGAAGATATATGCCTATTACAAAAGGAAGTAAGTAATAAACACAGTAGGAAATCTGCATAATCTCTGTTAACAGCGGGAATGTAATTTTTTGGGAGACAATATAGGGATAGAAACCAAGAATCTTGTAATCGAGGGTCATTAAAAATTGGTCTAAGTCCTCTGGATTTACTAAAGGGGTTATTACTCCTACACTATCAAAAGCAACAAGAACAGAAAAAAGGGGGAAACCTACGTTCTTTAGGAAATTTAAAACTCCGTTTTCTTTTGTTTTACATAAAAAATACTGAAATATTGCCATGGAGATAAAAATCAAGAGAAAATCTGGCCATGCAGGTATCTTGTATGAAAAAATCACAACAATCAAACTCGTGAAAATAAAAAAAATTATATTTAACTGAAAGGGAGGTGGAATCTTAAAAAGCTCCTTTATCATATCAATTTCATTAAGGCCTGCTTTACAGCTTTCTCCTTTTTTGAAAGAGTTACACCCTTAGGGTTCTCAAAGTAGAGCTCTTCGCCATCGAGAATATCAGAAAAAAGGGAAGAATCTATGGCAACGCAATTTTCTCTCCAAGCTGATTTTTCTATGTCCCTGTCAGAACTTATAACAATAAAAAAAGACCTTTCCTGTTTAATTATTCTCTTTATCACATCATCGGCCTTTTCACCTGCTCCAGAATATATTATTCTTATTCCGCCAATATGCTCGCAGGTTTCTTTTCCTGTGCCTTCTTTATATCCATCAAACACAACAATAATATCATGCCCTTTAATTTTTCTGTAATCTATTAGTCTTTCTATCAAGTTTTGTCTTGCTTTCTTAAGGTCTCTGTGTGCTATTCCGATGAGATTGTATCCATCAATTAAAATTTTTGCCATTTTTTATTTTAATTAATTCGAACCTTGCATGTCAGCAGAAAACAGTCTCTCTTCTAAAATTCAACTAATAGTTTCCAGTGGAGATAAATATTTGTAGAAAAAATTTTTATAGACATATTAAATTAAATTAAGAGGTAAAAATGCAACCATCCATAAATTTAACTGTAAATTGGGATATAGACAACAGAAAGTTAATTCCTGTAAGAAATATTCATTTCCCAAGAATCGAAATAAGCTTTAACAGAGATTTTGCCTATCCTGATGTATGGGTATATGAAAGCGAGGAGTATGACTTTGACTCTTTGCTGCGAATAAAAGACAGGCCAAGATATTTCACCGTTTATTTTGCCCGTAAATTCTTTTTCAATATCGAAGAGTTTTCCTTTCTCTCTACTCAACTTGCCGGTCACAGAATCATTCTTTTTAGCCTATTTGATGATGTGCTGTATTTTCTGAGGAAGATGTTACTGATAAAAGAAGCTGGAGGATTAATCTCGGCGGCAAAGGTATTACTTGAAAGTGTAGAAACCGACAATGAAAGACTCGTTATTTCAGAACACTCAAGGAATGTGGCAGAAATCAGCCATAGAATATCCACGATGCTTGGTGAAAACGATGAGGACATAAAAATTGCAGGATTAATTCACGACATAGGCAAGATATGCATTCCTGCAAGTTTGCTTTTTTCTGATAAAACATTTGATGACCAGAAGATTAAAATTTTTCAGCTCCATGCCCTATGGGGAGAGGCATTATGTGACAAGCTATCACATGGTATAGGTGGCAGACTTTTTCTTGAGTCAATTGGTTTTCACCATGAAAGATTAAACGGTAAAGGATATCTTAGAGGAATAAGAAAAAACATTCCGGACATTGCAAAAATAATAGCTGTAAGCGATGTTTACACTGCCCTCACCGAAGACAGGCCATACAGAATGCATTTTGACAAAGATGTGGCAATTACTTATATAAATGCTAAGGCAGGCGAACTATTTGACCCAGAAGTGGTAGAGGCATTCAAAAAAATAATATAAAACATGTTCACACCCGCCTATCTTAAACTTAAAAATGAGGAAATAGAGAGAAAAATTGAAAAAGCCTTTGAAATACTCAAGAACTGCACCCTTTGTCCTCGGGAATGCAAAGTAGACAGACTTTCCGGACAAAAAGGATTCTGCAAAGTCCTTTCAAAGCCATTTGTATCAAGTTGGGGGCCTCATTTTGGAGAGGAAACGCCGCTCGTTGGTCATCACGGTTCAGGGACAATCTTCTTTGGTTTTTGTAATCTTTCCTGTGTCTACTGTCAAAACTGGACAATAAGTCATGATGGAGAGGGCGAAGAAATCTCATACGAAGAGCTTGCTGGTGTGATGATTTATCTGCAAAATCTTGGCTGTCATAACATAAACCTTGTTACTCCGACCCATCAAGTTCCTCAAATACTTAAAGCCTTATATATTGCAAGAGAAGAAGGCCTTAAAATTCCAGTTGTGTATAATTGCGGAGGATATGAATCTTTAGATACCCTTAAAATTCTTGATGGAATAGTAGATATCTACATGCCTGATATTAAATATGCCGACAATGGAGTAGCTGAAAAATATTCAAAGGCAAAGGAATACTCAACCTTTGCAAAACTTGCCCTTAAAGAAATGCACAAGCAGGTAGGAGATTTACTTCTCTCTGAAGGTATCGCCTTGAGAGGTCTGCTTGTAAGACATCTTGTTCTTCCAAACAATCTCGCAGGAACAGAAGAGACTCTAAAATTCATATCCGAAGAGATTTCAAAGGAAACATACATAAACATAATGGACCAGTACAGACCATGTTTTCAGGCATACAAATATGAAGAACTAAACAGAAGGATAACTAAAGAAGAATATGAAGAAGCAGTCAATAAGGCTCTCAGATATGGATTAAAAAGAATAGATAGCATCCTCTATCGGAAGAGCTGGGAAAATTACTTTGCTCTGTAATGTGCCTTTAATTGTCCACAGGCCGCATAAATATCTGTCCCCTTACTTTTCCTTATAAAAACCGAAAAGCCTTTTGATATGAGAATTTGTTGAAATCTCAATATCTCCTCTTCAGAAGGTCTTTCAAATTCGCAGCCTTCCCATGGATTAAAGGGGATTAAATTTATCTTTGAAGGAATACCTCTCAATAGTTTCGAAAGTCTTATAGCCTGTTCTTCTGAAGTATTTAAATTCTTTATCATTACATATTCAAAAGTTATTCTCTGACCCTGCTTTAACGGATATTCTCTGAGGACTTCGACAAGCTTACTTAATGGATATTTCTTGTTAATCGGCATAAGATACTCTCTTGTTATGTCTTCTGGAGCATTTAGAGAAATCGCCAGCTTTACAGGTGGTGCTTTGAAGGAAAGCTCTCTCAAAGCAGGGATTATTCCTGCAGTGGAGAGGGTAATTCTCCTTGGAGAGAAATTAATTAGTCTCTTAAATCTCCATAGAGCATCTACTACATTGTCAAAATTAAGCAACGGTTCACCCATTCCCATAAAAACAATATTAGTAATCTTTCTATTTTCCTCTTCAATAACCTTAGACACCTGAATGTACTGGTCTAAAATTTCCCAAGAAAGAAGGTTTCTTTTAAATCCGCTGTATCCTGTCAGGCAGAACTTACATCTGAGCGGACAGCCTACTTGACTGGATATGCAAAGAGTAAGTCTATCTTTATCTGGAATAAGCACACTTTCAATATTTTCTCCATCATCGAGTAACCACAGAAACTTCTCAGTTCCATCGGAAGCGATTTTTCTATCAATCAACTTAATATTGCCTATGCAATATTTTTCTGATAGCTTCTCTCTTAGAGATTTTGAAAATTCTGTAATCTCATCTATACAGTTTGCATATCTCTTATAAATCCAGTGTATTAGCTGCTTGGCTCGGTATGAAGGCAATGATAGGTCTTTTATTAGTTTTTCTATTTCTTCCAGCCTGTAAGTCTTTAAATTTTCCCTCTCCATTTATTAATACTGAAACTCTGGCAGAGGAACATTAAGCCTGGTTAGATAATTCCTGAGATAGCCGCAAACAGCATCAGGATGGTCTATTAAGACAAAATAATTTAAGTCTTCAAGGCTTATTGCACCGATTGAATGGGGTGAACTTTTAAGCCAGTCTATTAAACCTTTCCAGTATTCAGAACCATAAAGAACTATCGGGAATGACTTAATTTTGTTAGTCTGAACAAGAGTTAAAGCTTCAAAAAGTTCATCAAAAGTTCCGTAACCTCCAGGGAATATAATAAAACCGATTGAATATTTAATAAACATGAGTTTTCTTACAAAGAAATATCGAAAATTTAAAGATATGTCAAGATATTTATTGGGACGCTGTTCATGGGGAATTTCGATATTAAGCCCTATTGATTTTCCTTTACCAAGCTTTGCTCCCTTGTTTGCTGCCTCCATTATTCCAGGACCACCGCCTGTAATTATTGAAAATCCACATTGGCTTAAAGCCTTTGCGACTTTGAAAGCTTCCTGATAGTAGAAGCTTTCCTCTGTCAGTCTGGCACTTCCGAATATGGAGACTGCCGGACCAATTTCATGGAGCGTTTCAAATCCCTCGACAAGCTCTGACTGAATTCTAAAAACTCGCCAAGTATCGGAAGATTTAAAATCTTCTATCATCCTCATCCTCCACAAGACTTGTTCTTATGAGAGCAACAAGAGCTGAATGAGGAACGATAAGATATTTTCTGCCTTCAAACTCTATTTCAATGCCTGTATCTTTAAGAAAAAAGGCATAATCTCCTTCCTGTGCCTGCAGAGGAATATATTTAATTGGTTCCGTATTTCTCTGTTTCCATGGTTCTTCAAGAATCACAGAAGGGTCATTCACCGGATAACCCGGCCCAACCTTTATAATTCTACCTGCCATTATTTTGTCTTTCTCTTTTACAGTTGGAGGGAGAAAAAGTCCTGCATCGGTTTTATCAATTTTTTCATCAGGCTCAATAAGAACCCTGTCTCCTACTATTATCAGTTCACGTTTAGTTTTCATACCTATCTATCCACACTTTGTAAATCCACAACTGTGGCATATGGCACAACCCTCTTCATAAGAGATTGCTCCTCCACACTCAGGACAAGCTCCGTAGTGAACAATATCAATCTCGCTTTTGTGGACACTTTCTTCGGATGCCTCATTACTCTCTTTCTTCTCCTCTTTTTCAGATATAAAATCCCTTAATTCTGCTTCAATTGCCTTTGCTATTGCATCAGAGCAACTTGTTATTTTTCCATTTCCTGACCATACAGGTGTATGGCAGGAAATTCCTTTCAGCTGTTTTACAATCTCCTTAGGTTCTATGCCGCTTCTTAGGGCTAAAGAAATAAGCCTTCCAATTGCTTCTGCCTGCGATGCTGCACAACCTCCAGCTTTGCCTATATTTGTAAACACCTCAAAGGGTCTGTTTTTCTCATCCTTATTTATGGTTATGTAGAGGTTTCCGCATCCTGTCTTCATTAGCCTTGTAACGCCACGTAAAACCTCTGGTCTTCTTCTTGGTTTAAGAGTTGTTTGAGAGACTTCCGGTTGTGCTTTACCTTTCTGAATAACTTGACCTTGCCTTGAGCCGTCTCGATATACAGTGACACCTTTACAGCCTAAACGATAGGCAAGCAGATAAACTTCTCTTACATCATCCTCTGTTGCATCGTTTGGTAAGTTTACGGTCTTGCTAACGGCATTATCTACAAATTGCTGAAATGCTGCTTGCATTCTCACATGGTCTGATGGAGATATCTCATGAGCTGTTACAAATACTCTCTTTATATCCTGAGGAATTTCGTCTATTCCCTGAATTGAACCACTTTCAGCAATTTTTTGAGCAAGTTCTTCTGACCAAAGCCCTAATTTTTCCATTTCTCTCTTAAAGTAAGGGTTTACCTCTATTAGTCTTGTCCCATCCATCACGTTTCTTGCAAAGCAAATTGCAAAGAGAGGCTCAATACCAGATGAACAACCAGCTATTATACTAAGAGTGCCCGTAGGAGCAATGGTAGTAATAGTTGCATTTCTGAGGGGCATTTTATCGTAGTAAATGCTTTTTTCATAATTTGGAAAAGTACCCCTTTCTTTTGCCAAATGCATAGAGGCAAGTCTTCCCTGCTCGAGTATAAACTTCATAAGACTTTCCGCTAATGAAAGGGCATCTTTGGAGTTATAGGGAATTTTCAGCTGAATTAACATATCGGCCCAACCCATTACACCAAGTCCGATTTTTCTGTTTGCCTTAGTGTTTCTCTCAATAAGCTCCAATGGATACTTGTTGGCATCTATAACATTGTCAAGAAAATGAACAGCTTTCCATACAGTATCCTTAAGAATGTCCCAATCTACCGAATTTTCCCTGACCATCTTGGCAAGATTTATTGAGCCGAGATTACAAGATTCATAAGGCAGTAAAGGCTGTTCTCCGCAGGGGTTAGTAGCCTCAATCTCTCCTAACTCGGGAGTAGGATTAGCAGCGTTTATCCTGTCAAGAAATACAATTCCGGGCTCTCCATTTTTCCATGCCTGATGAACGATTAGGTCAAAAACCATCTTAGCTTTCATGCGATTTACCACTCTTCCGGAGCGGGGATTTATAAGGCTGTATTCCTCATCGTTTATTACAGCCTTCATAAATTCTTCTGTCAAACCAACGGAGATGTTAAAATTAGTAAACCTTGTAAGGTCGTCTTTGCAGGTTATAAATTCAATAATATCTGGGTGGTCAACTCTTAAAAGCCCCATATTAGCGCCTCTTCGCCTTCCACCCTGCTTTACTGCCTCGGTGGCTGCATCAAATACGCTCATAAAGGATACAGGACCTGAACTTATCCCCTTTGTTGAGCCAACAACATCGCCCTTCGGCCTTAAGCGAGAGAAACTAAATCCTGTGCCACCACCAGATTTATGAATTATAGCCGCATACTTTACTGCATCGAAAATTCCCTCCATTGAGTCCTCAACGGGCAGCACAAAGCATGCACTTAACTGACCAAGAGGAGTGCCTGCATTCATCAGGGTGGGCGAATTGGGAAGAAATCTAAGAGAGGTTATTAGTTCATAAAAGGATTCTTTAGTTTTCGAAACCTCTTTCTCCGTTTTTCCATACAAAGCATCCACTTCTGCAATAGAGGTGGCAACTCTTCGGAACAGTTCTTCGGGTGTTTCAATTATCCTGCCCTCTTCGTCCTTTTTTAAATACCTTCTCTTTAATACCTCTATGGCATTGTTTGTTAGCTCTAATCCTTGAAATATCTTTTCCATCTAAATACCTCCAGAGGTCAAAAAAATAAATTGTTCCTCTTAATAAGTTTAGTTTATAATTTTATACATGACCGTAGACTTTTTTCTACTACTTTTTAACCTACTATTGATATTACTAAGTGCAGAGATATTCACGAATGGAATTGAAGTCTTTGGCAAGAGGCTATCTCTCAGTCAAGCTGTCGTTGGAAGCGTTCTTGCTGCCGTAGGAACAGCTCTTCCAGAGACAATTCTACCGATGGTTGCCATATTTTTACACAAAGGAGAAGCAGGACATTCAATCGGCATTGGTGCAATACTTGGCGCTCCATTTATGCTTGCGACACTTGCCTTCCTAATGATTGGTATAACTGTGGTCATAGCGTTTCTCTTAAAGCGAAGAACCTTTCATTTTGATGCGGAAATACCAACTCTTAAAAGAGATTTAGTATTTTTTCTAATCATGTATTCTTCGGGAATTTTTCTGCCCATGTTCATAAAGTATCATATTTTAGTCGCTTTTTTATTAGTTTTTGGATACATAGTATATCTTTATCATACTTTTAAAAGTGAAAGCACTGAAATTTTGCATGAAGAAAAGCTCTACCTTGAGAAGTTTTTAGGTAAAATCCTGCCTATTAAAAAATTTAAAGGTTTTTTCTCTTTTGTTCAAGTAATACTTGCCCTTGCGATAATGATAAAGGGAGCACATGGCTTTGTTGAGGCTCTTCAGCATATTTCTTTTAAATTTGGATTTGACCCCTTGATTTTTTCTCTCTTAGTAGCTCCAGTTGCGACTGAACTGCCAGAGAAGTTCAACTCTGTAACATGGACATTTAAGGGAAGAGATACTCTTGCCATGGGCAATGTGACCGGTGCTATGGTTTTTCAATCAACCTTTCCAGTTTCTGTAGGAATAATTTTTACTGATTGGAACATCACCGGATACGCTTTAGTGAGTGCCTGTCTGGCAATTCTGGCAGGAGTTATAATTTTAGGGGAAATTCACTTGCGAAAGCGAATTTCCCCTCTCACACTGATTTTATCGGGCTCTTTTTATCTCATATATGCCCTATTAATTATAAATCCCTTTTAGCTACTCCTCTTCCTCAAGAAGTTCCTCAACTTCTTCCTTACCCTCTTCAAGTTCATCCTCTTGTTCTTCGTCTTTCATAAGAAGCAAGGCAAGAAATTCTCCTACGTGAGTTTTCTCTTCCTTTGCCACATCAAGAAAAACCTTTTTAAGTTTCTCATCGTTTGTAAGGGCAGCGAGCTGTTCGTATAGATTAATCGCATCAAGTTCTGCAATCAGTCCTATTCTTAATATCTGTCTGTCCATATCTTCTTCAGTAAGATTTTCCATCTTGAAGGGAATCTTGGATAGCATAAAATACCTCCTCTTTTTTATTTTTTCTAATTATATCCTATCTATAAGGCTTAATATCAACAGAAACTTTCATTATTTCATTAGTCTCCATACGCTTTACCCGCTGTCCTGCTTTATATCAAAATGTTTGCTTGCTTCGCCGAAGAAAAATTTACTCATGTATCACTCTGTAAAGAATTTTTATGTTTTCTAATACCTTGAAAAGAAAAGAATATTAACTTTGACGGGAGAGGTTAATAATTACTCCCAAAACTGTTAAAATAAAAATATGGAAAAAATTCTCATAACTGGTGGCACTGGCTTTGTAGGTAGATATGTTGTAAGAGAAGCTCTGAAGAGTGGTTATGAAGTTCATCTAATAGTTAGAAATCTTGAAAAGGCGAAAAAATTATTTCCCGAAAACGTAAGTTTTCATCCTCTTGAAATATTTACAGACAGGCTAAACCTGTCCAGTATAGTTGAAAAGGTAAAGCCTCAATACATAATTCATCTTATTGGTATAATTCAGGAAATTAAATCAAAGGGCATAACCTTTGAAAAAGTTCACTACGAATATGCAAAGATACTTTATGAAGCAGTTAAGCAGAATCCTCCAAAGAAGATAATCCATATGAGTGCTCTTGGAGTTGATGAAAACGCTCCTTCAAAATATCACATAACTAAACTTATGGCTGAAAAAGAACTGATAAAAAGTGGAATTCCCTATGCAATTCTAAGACCTTCGTTTATTTTAGGTCCTGAACAACTACTTTTTTTAAAATTAAAACCAGTAATGGAGGCCTCGCCTATATTGTTTTTCCCGGAAATTAAGGGATATAAATTTCAACCTGTAGATGTAAGAGATGTGGCCGAAGGTTTTATAAGAGCAATTGACCATAAAGAAGACGCAATTTTTGAGCTGTGTGGAAACGAAAAGGTTACTTTAAAAGATATTGTTAAAGACTATGTGAGTCAAAGGGGGAAAAAAGTTTTATTTTTTCCATTTTCAAAGTCTATTTTAGGACTTTTTGCAAAGGAACAACTAAAAATGATGTGGCGGGACAACATTTGTGGATATTCCGATAACGTCCTGCCCATTCAAAGACTTTTAAAAAGAGAGCCCATTTCTTACAGAGAATCGATTAAATGGTCTGCAACGGCTAATCAATAATTTGCACTAAAACCTCATCTCCCTCTTGAAAACCAAGAAGTTCGGGCGGAATATGAAGAATACCATCTGCTCTTACAAGACTCATGATTAAACCAGACTTGCTTAGAAGTGGCACTGCCCATAGCTGCCCATCCTTTTGTTCAAGAGCAACCCTTATAAAGTCTTCTCTTCCTGCCTGGGAATGAATATTTCTTGCCATTTTTGCCTTAATTGTTCGTTTAACCTCTTTTCTCTCCAAGCCCAGCATATGTTCAATAACGGGCTTTACGAAAAGCTCAAAACATATGTAGACAGCAACAGGATGGCCTGGCAAGCCAAAAACGGGTTTATCTCCACAAACTCCACCAATGATAGGTTTACCGGGCTTCATTGAAACTCCATGAAATAGCACTCCTGGAGAGCCGAGTTCCTCAATTATTTTTGCAGTCATGTCTTTAAAACCTGCGCTTGTCCCACCGGTTATTAAAACAATGTCGCTTTTTTCATAGGCTTTTTGCACAGCAGCTTTTATTTCTTCATATACGTCTCTTATTATTCCCATCTTTAAAGGTATTCCCCCTGTCTTTTGCACAAGACCTGCAAGGGTAAAGGAATTGACATCTCTGACCTGTCCTGGCAGGATTTTCTCATTATAGGGGACAATTTCGTCTCCCGTAAGAATTATGGATACCATGGGTTTTTTAGATACTCTCACTTCTGTAATTCCCAAGCCAGCAAGAGCACCCACATCCTGCGGCTTCAATCTGTAGCCTGCCCTTATTACAATCTCACCCTTCTTGATATCCTCATCTTTAAAGATAACGTTCTCCCAAGGAGAAACAGCCTTTAAAACTTCTATGAGTTCGGCAGATATAACGTTCACATGCTCAATCATTACAACAGCATCAGCTCCTTCTGGCAGCATACCACCCGTTGCAATTGAAGCGACTTCTCCCCTTGAAAGACTAAAGGAAGGAACAGTTCCCATTGGTATATCGCCTTTTAAATTCAGATATGCTGGAGAGCTTTCTCTTGCTCCGAAAGTGTCAGACGCCTTTACTGCAAAACCATCTACAGTAGAACGAATAAATCCCGGTAAATCCTCTGGCGATATAATATCTTCATGCGTAACCCTATCGTACGAAGCCTCCAAAGGAACTATTTCTGCGGGAAGGCTTCTAAATTTTAATTTTTCGACAACTTTTCTCAGTGCCTCATCTGGCAATAGATACTTTTTGTCAAGCATGAATTTGATTATAACTCTAAGGAATATCTCTTTGCCAACCCTGAAAATCTTAAAACTTGTCAAAGTTGCATATATTTATTCCTTTTTGGTATAAAATAATAAAGGCTTCCTGCCCTGTGCGTGATGGAGGAAAAGGGGATCCGGCAGTTAGGTCCGTTAGGGAGCCAGCGTAGGTAGCGGTGTGCATGCCTCTTCGGAGGAAGCCTAACCTACCTACAAGGCACCCACTTGTCCAAGAGGGATCTAACTTTCCTTACCACACGGCAGGGCGGGGGTATGATGACGGTGGAGAAATCCACTTTTAGATAGATGTAAAAGGTTTAATCTGTTTTTGTTGTCATAGATTTCCAGTCTATCCACTTCATCATATTCCCTTGAGGAAGCCAGAAATAACTACTGGAGGTGTTCTTATGGAATTTATATACATTCTCATTGCCATTGCTGCAGGCGCAGGAGCAGGATTCGGACTCTATCTCTATAAGAAGAGCAAATTAGCGGAAGAAAAGCTAAAAATTCACGATGAAGTTCAGAAGGTTATCGAAGAGGCAAAGCGAGAAGCAGAAGCAATTAAAAAAGAAGCGGAAACTATAAGAAAAGAAGCACATCTCTCAGCGAAGGAAGTTGTTTATCAGCTTAAATCCGAGGCAGAAAGAGAGCTTAAAGAAAAAACAAAGGAAATAAACTATCAAGAAAAAAGACTGCGACAGAAAGAAGAAATTCTTGACAGAAAATTAGAACAGGTAGACAGAAAAGAATCGGAGCTAAGCAGAATAGAAAGAGAGTTAATCAATAGAGAGAAACAACTTCAGGAAAAAGAAAACCACTACAGACAGCTAATAAAAGAACAGCAGCTTCTTTTAGAGAAGATAGCTGGCATGAAAGAAGAAGAGGCAAGACAGGAACTTTTCAGAAAGGTTGAACAGGAGGCTAAGTTTGAAGCAGCAAAACTTATCAAAAAAATTGAGGATGAAGCCCGTCAGGAAGCTGATAAAAAAGCCAAAGAAATATTAAGTCTTGCCGTTCAGAGATATGCCAGTGATTATGTTGTAGATGCTACAGTTACAGCCGTAAGCCTACCAAACGATGAAATGAAAGGAAGAATAATTGGAAGAGAAGGCAGAAACATAAGAGCCTTTGAGGCATTGACAGGAGTTGACCTTGTTGTAGACGACACTCCTGAACTTGTTATTCTTTCATCTTTCGACCCTATCAGAAGAGAAGTTGCTCGTATAGCTCTTGAGAGACTTATAGCTGATGGAAGAATTCATCCTGCAAGAATTGAAGAAGTCGTTGAAAAAGCCCGCAGAGACGTGGATATATCTATAAAAGAAGAAGGTGAAAAGGCTGTCTTTGAGCTTGGTCTAAGCGGCATTCACCCCGAGATTATCAAATTTGTGGGAAGACTTAAATACAGAACTTCCTATGGACAAAATGTGCTTCAACATTCAAAAGAGGTGGCATGGCTGAGTGGATTAATGGCAGGAGAGATAGGAGTTAATGTTACACTGGCCAAAAGAGCTGGCCTTCTTCACGACATAGGCAAAGCTGTTGACCATGAAATGGAAGGCTCTCATCAGGAGATTGGAGCAATGCTTGCAAGAAAATACGGCGAAGGCGAAGAGGTCATTAATGCCATATTAAGCCATCACGAAGACGTTGAATTCAGCTGTATTGAGTCTGCTCTTGTAGCAGCAGCAGACGCACTTTCTGCTGCCCGTCCGGGTGTAAGACGAGAGACAATAGAAAGCTACATAAAAAGACTTACCAAGCTCGAAGAACTTGCCATGTCCTTTCAGGGTGTCCAAAACTGCTACGCCATTCAAGCAGGCAGAGAAGTAAGACTCATAGTAAGGCCAGACTTAGTTTCAGATGAAGAATGCGCCCTCATTGCAAGAGAACTAAGTAAGAGAATTGAAAAGGAGTTAAGCTATCCGGGGCAGATAAAGGTAACAGTCATAAGAGAGTCACGATTCATAGAATATGCCAAGTAGTGATACGGTCAATATTCTTTTCATCGGTGATATAGTTGGAAAACCTGGAAGAAATGTTGTAAAAGCTGTCTTACCGAAACTTAGAGACCACTACAATGCCGAGTTAGTCATAGCCAATGGAGAAAATGCAGCTGGTGGATTTGGTATTACAGAAAAAGTAGCGGAAGAATTATTTTCCTACGGTATAGACATATTAACCACTGGAAATCATGTGTGGGATAAAAAAGAGACTCTTCCGTTTATTGCAAAAGAACCAAAAATTCTAAGACCTCTGAACTATCCAGAAGGTGTTCCGGGAACGGGAAGCACAACAGTTAAAACAAAAAATAATCACATTGTTGCTGTGGTAAATGTTTTAGGTAGAATTTTTATGAATGTCCTTGACTGTCCTTTCAGAACTACCAAAGAAGAGATAGAAAGACTAAAAAAAGATACCAATTTAATCATCATTGACTTTCACGCTGAGGCAACCTCAGAAAAACTCGCATTTGCCTTCTATTTAGATGGGAAGGTGAGTGCAATTATTGGAACGCATACTCATGTTCAAACAGCCGACGAGAGAATACTTCCAAAAGGCACCGCTTACATAACAGATGTTGGCATGACAGGCCCTGAAAACTCTATTATTGGCTTTAGGGAAACGGAAGTAATCGAGAAGTTTCTAACTCAGATGCCTAAGAAATTTGAAGTCCCTGCAAATTCTGCAACTCTCTCTGCTGTCCATATAGAGATTAATTCTTCCGATGGTCTTGCCAGAAAAATTGAGAGAATTTCCATAAGACAGTTCTAATTCAAAAACAGTCGAGAATTAACTTACAAAAAAGCTCTACCAAAAGACCACTCCTCCAATAAATACTAAATTTATGCTAAAAGCTGATTAAGGAGGTTGTCATGGAGAAAATTAACGAAAGAACAAGGGCTGAGGTTCTTTTTAAATTTAGATGGGCTTCTGAAATTGGAGAACACGAAGAGACATACTACTGTAGGATTAATCCATGGAGAGATATGGACCTTTTCCCTCCTAAGATGAAAACTCTCTTATGGGAGAAAACAGAAGGAGAAAAATTTACTACCTCATTTAAAAAAGGTGAATTAATCCCCTTTTCCGAAAAGAATATTATAGAAGTTGAGAAAGTTCAATTCTTACCACAGAAGCCCTACAGAGCAAGTCTTGCTCCTCGTTTGGGAAGATTTTATCCTCTTGGATTTTTCATTGGGCTCGAGGGAGTATTTCCCGAAAACTTTAAGCCTGCAAGAGTTGTTGGAATTCAAGAGAAAACTCTCCTCATAGACACAAATGTTCCTATAGGAGCATACGATATTGAGCTGGAAGTAGAGGTTCTTTCGGTTACAAAGAAATCAGCCGATATAGGAGGAGAATGCCGTGACTGGTGTGCTATTTCTCTTGAGAACGGTCCTGGAATGCAGATAAGATATAACGGTTTAGAGACTGATTTTGAACTTGAAAATCCTGAAAGCTTTACAAGACAGGACGAAGGAGATGACACAGACTTTTACAGTGAACCAAGAATTACAACCCACATAGATTCTAAGTGTCATGAAAATCTTATGGAAGTTTATGATAAAATTCTCCCCAAAGAGGGTAAAATTCTTGACCTCATGAGCAGTTTTCAGTCTCACATTCCAAAAAATGAAAAGCACACGATAGTTGGATTAGGACTTAATAAAGAAGAGATGGAACAAAACAAAATACTTGATAGTTTTTTAATCGCCGATTTAAATAAAAATCCTCAACTGCCATTCGGTGAGGAAGAATTTGATGCTGTAGTCTGCGACCTCTCGATTGAGTATATTACCAAACCCTTTGAACTTTTAGGAGAGATAAAGAGAATTTTAAAATCAAACGGTATTTTTACAGTAAGTTTTTCAAACAGATATTTTCCCACCAAAGTAATTAAGCTATGGATTGACCTACACGAATTTGAAAGAATGGGATATGTTTTAGAGTTGCTTCTAAGAAGTGGAGGATTCAAGAATTTCAAAACCTTTTCCATGAGAGGCTTCAGACGACCCTATGATGATAAATACTTTGGCTGCACTCTTTTTTCTGATCCTCTATACGTAGTCTATGCCCAGAAAGAATAAAGGCAATTTTGCCGTAATAGGAGGCGGTATTGCAGGGACATGCATAGCCGAGTTGATTGCAAAAAAAGGCTTTAATATAACTTTATTTGAAAAAAGCAAAACTCTTGGAGGATGTGCAGGAAGCTTCACAAGAGACGGTTACACTTTCAATACTGCTGCCACAACTATTGCAGGCTTACTGGAAGGATATTCTGTAAGAGAGATACTTGAGGAGTTTAAATTAACAAATCTGATAGAGATAGAAGACCCTTCCATTGTTGTTCATACAGAAAAAGGAAGAGTAAATAGATATCAAAGCATCGAAAGAACTGTTGAAGAGATTAACAAAGTCTTTCCACACAGGAGAAATAAAGAGTTTTGGAGAGATGTAAAAGCTGTCACAGAAGAGATACTAAAATATGGCTTTTATCATAATTTTTCAACCTTAAGAGACGGCCTTCTGAGTTTTTACAGAATGAGAAGGCTTATATACAAGTATTATCGTCTGTTTTTGAAACCAGCCATAGAGGGTCTTAAGGATTATTTTAGTTCAATTGACAGAGAATATCTCAGATTTATGGATAGCCATGTGAAAATCGTGGCTCAGAGCAGTATTGAAAATGTAAATATGGTCACTCTTTTTTTAAGCCTCGGCTATCCATTTACAGGCGTTGGTTATGCTAAAAATGGAATGGGTGAGATAGTAAAAGAAATAGCCAAAAATTTCTCTTATCATTTAAATTCAGAAATAATATCGGTAAGTAAGAATGCAGACGGGTTCAAGCTTAAAGGAGCTTTTGGCGAGGAACGCTTTGACAATCTAATAATAGCTATGCCAATTCTTGAGAGTTTAAATATCCTGCAAGACAGTAAAATAAAAGCATATTTCGAAAAATACTTGTCTTTTCAAACTGATAACTCCGCTATTGTTGCCTACGGCGTATTAGAAAATTTTTACCCCGAAAATACCTTTCACCTCACAATTCTCCGTAAATGTCTACCCTATACGACCTCTCCTTATCTTTTCTTCTCATTCTTTCCTGCAGAAAAAAACAAAGGAGAATGCGTTTTTACGGTCTCTACCCACACAAGCATTAACTATTGGCATGGATTAAAAAGGGAGGATTACGAAAATCGAAAGCAAAATACGCACCTCGGCATAATTGAAAATCTCCTTGAGTTTTTCCCTGTAAAAAGAGAAAATATTAAAATGTCTTTTCTGTCAACGCCAGAAACTTTCTACAGATATCTGGGAAGACGCTCTGTCGGTGGAATACCGATTACACTAAAAAATACTTTCTGGAGAATACCGTCAAACTTTACTCCCTTTCACAATTTATATTTAGTGGGTGACAGTTTTTTCTGCTATCAAGGATGGATTGGAATAACAATGGGCATAAAAAATCTAATAGGAAAGATTGGTGAACAAGTTTGAGCTTAGAGTATCCTTCAAAGACTGGATTTTTATAATATTTTTAGCAATCATCTTTGCGTCTCTATTGACATCTCTAATATATCTGTCATTGGGCAAGGAATCTCTTGATGCTCTATTTACTGGGAGTATTATAGGATTTTGTCTTGCCGTATTGTCTTTCACTCTCATTAGCATAAACAACTATTACATCTTACCGAAGATAAAAAATCCTCTTATCTGGTGGCTCCTGTCTGCTCTTTTTGCTTTTACTGCAGGAATTCTTGGCTTTTATTTGGCTTACTTTTTAGTCAAATCTCTCAATCTTGAACTGCCCTCAGTTTTTAAGGACAATCTCCACAGAATTGCCTTAATTGTTGGAGCTCTTAATTATCTTATTGGATTACTAATCTATCTTTTCATTAGAATGAAGACTAAAAAAACAGAGCTTGAGACTCTGCTGAATGAGAGCAGACTGATAGCCCTCAACACTCAATTAAACTCTCACTTTCTCTTTAATGTTCTAAACAGTATTACAGAACTCATAAACATAGACCCAAAGAGAGCAGAAGAGGCAATGGTAAAGTTAAGCAGGTTTCTAAGAAAAGCCTTTAATCTCGAAGAACTTATACCTCTTTCAGAAGAGCTTGAAAATGTTAAGACTTATATAGCACTCGAAAATTTGAGATACAGAAATATGATTAATCTAAAAATCGCTGGCGACGAAGAAATACTTAAAACACAAATTCCTAAATTTTCTATTCAACTGCTTGTTGAAAATGCTGTCAAACACGGATTTAACGGCAATCCTTTGAATATTGAAATAGATTATAAAGAAAAGACCGATAAAATTCTAATTTCCGTTAAAAATGACGGTAAAGCTATTGAAAATTTTAGAGCTGGCACGGGATTGACAAATCTATCAAAAAGAATTAGCATTCTGTGCAATGGCAGCGTTGACTTTAAAAAGGCCGAGAAAACAGAGTTTATAATAATCTTGCCGAAATGAAAATACTAATAGTAGATGACGAAATTCTATCATTGAACAGGCTTAAGAGACTCTTAAAAGAAGTGGGCGAAAACATTATTCTCTCCGCCTCTTCTTCAAAGGAAGCCCTTGAAATTGTAGAAAAGGAGAAAGACATTGAGATAGCATTTATTGACATCAGAATGCCAGAGGGTTCAGGCCTTGAGCTTGCATACAGAATTCTCACTATCAACGAAAATATTTTTATCGTATTTCAAACAGCCTATGAAGAGTATGCCCTTCAGGCATTTCGGGTAGGAGCCATTGATTATCTCTTAAAACCCTACACAATAGAGGAGATAAAAAGGGTTTTTGAAAGAGTTGAAAAATACAAAAAATCTATCAATTCTCTCAGATTGATGGTGAAGACTCTAAGCGGTGACTACAAGATAATCTTGGCAGAGGATATTTTCTATGTTAAGGCAGAATTAAAGGACTCCTTGCTTAGAACAAGGGAAGAGCAGATTTACTATCCCCTTTCTATCTCAAAACTTGAGGAGAAGCTTAAAGATAGAGGTTTTTTCAGGATTCACAAATCCTATCTTGTAAATGTGGATAAAGTTGAACATATTCAGACAATCAGCCAAAGCAAACTTCTTTTCAAATTCAGAGGTATCAGTGATGTTGTAATAAGCAGTAAAGAAGGTGCAAAGCTTTTCAGAGAGCGATTTAAAAAGTAGCCCTACTTTATTATTGGCTCCATCTGCAAGGCTGGATGGTCAACTTGAGCCAAAAATTCAACAAGACATTCAATGTCCTCACAGACTGTCTCGTCAGCAATCTTGTCTAAAAAGTCTTGAATTCCCTCTTCCTCTGCCCTTCTCTGAATAGACTCTCTAATCCTCTCTTTCAACTCTTTCGGCATCCAGACAATTCTCCTAATACCGCCATCGCCTTTGAGAAATTTTCGTGACGCTATATAATTTACACCAACCCCCATAAACCCCGGAGTCTGAACTCCTCCGCCTATCATTCCTGCGAGGGTGGAGAACTTCATACCTACAGGTGTCATACCGCTGTAGCCACGATTGACTATCATAACGCCATTTGCTTCAGGCACAACCGCTACGATGCACTCAAAACATCCGCAGGAGGTCATTGGATTTTCCATAATTGAATAAAGATTTATTGTGTCCACCTCTCCTCCAGAATGCTTTTTCACATACTCATCAACACCGCTGTATCTTCCGTAAAGGCCGTCAATCAACTTTCCCTTTTGAACGGGCTGATTCCCACCTGTTGGCTCAATCTCGTAGGCTGCTTTAGCATCTAACCAAGTAAATGCACCACATAGACCAGGTCTCTCAGGTGTTATTACGCATACATGTTTTGGAGCAAAGCTCTGACATAGAAGGCATGAATAGAACTCATCTACATCTTCATCGGTAAGCTTGGCTAATCGAAGGTCTCTCTGCCTGTATTCTGCCCTTGCCTCTTCACGAAGAGTAAGGACATCTTTTTCATCAACATACAGAACAACCTCAACTTTGTCAACGATGCTTCGAAATCTTGCCTTTGTCATGGTCATTATGATTATCCCGATATGTTCAAGTCTGATACCGGCCTCTTTCGCTCTTTTGCTTATTCTTATCCAGTTTATATCTCTCTGGCCTATGTGCCACAAGCCTTCTGCTTCGTTTATGAAAGTATGAATCTGCCTTTCAATTACCGGCTCAAAGTCTTTCTGCATTTTTTTACCTGCCACATTTACAACTATACCAAGAGGCATTCTGCCACCCTCTTCATATCGACTTAACCAGTCCGTTCCAACTATCTCAATTTTCTCATCTTCTACTTCAGAGGAATCTTTCATTCTAACCCATTCAAAAGCTGGTGTTTTTTGACCGCCAAATTCTATGAAAGTGTCCTCTTTTCTAACTCTTTCTCCTTCAAAAGCCGGGCCATAAGCCACGGGAATAGGAGGTTTTTCAACAACTATCTTTAATCCTCTTATTTCAATGGCTTTTTTTACTATCTTTGTATGGTCAGCCTCTGAAATTAATAGAGGATACTCAGCTACATCATCTATTACAATCTCTGAAACAGGCTGGTCAGAAATTACAGGAATGGCAAACAGAGCAGCTCCCAATGCAACTGCTACAGCCTTTTCATTTAAACTTCCAAAGGCAATTGCGAATGCATTTATTCTCCTTCTAACATATTCAATAATCGCATCTCTATCACCGGCAGTCTGACCACCAAAAATAAGCGATGCTCTTACTGCCCAGTCAATCACATAAACGGTTTCTTCTATTTCAGCGCCCACCGGAACAATGTAAGCTTCAAAACCGTATCTCTCGCCAGTTTTAATAAATTCTTCTGCAATGGAGCCAACAAGGAAAACGAGTATTCGCTTTTCCTGTAACTCCTTGACTATAGGCATGAGTCTATCTAATTCGAGATTTCCAAGCAAAACTGCTACAGCAGGAATTCTACCGTCAACAAGCTGAACACCGAGAGTTCTCTGAACAGTGTCTCCCAAAAATCCGAAATATGCTCTCTGCTCTTCAGAACTGCTTTCTTCGGAATTTAGCAGACTAAGATATATCTCGAGAAGATATAGATAATTTAATGCCAAACTAAATGGGTCAATGGAACTGCCAACCCTTTCTTTTATACTATTAAAAAATGAATGAAGTTCTCCCATTTGGGTTATCTTCATTCCTTCAAGGGCATAGATAAGAGGAAATCCATAGGCTGTATCGGGAAGTTCTACTGGAGAGGCCTCTCCTCTCTCTGCAAGGGTATCCTTCAGAACCTTCTCTGTTTTGTTCAGTAGCTCTTCCGATGCCTTTTTTGTTAATTCAACTAATTGCTCTATCAATTCTTGCTCCTCATATAGCTTTTCAAGAAAGCAGGAATAGCACTCGCTTCTTTTGTTCCCACAATTACTTTCCATCCAGAGAGTTTATCTTCTATTGCACCTTTAAGCATTGCCACATAGCCGGGAATTATGAGTTCACGGTGGGCAAGTTTCTGCTCAATTCCGCTTTCCTTTATGAACTGTGCAATCTTGCTTGCAGAGAACTTTCCTGCTGCCCAAGCTGTCAGGACACTCAGTCCATCACAGTCCATTATGGCAAGCCAGGCAGGAACTTTGCTGTTTTCAATCTCTCCTCTTACGAGAAAGTAGGTAAGTGCGAAATTTGTTGTTATTATTATAGGACTGTTTTCATCGGGTTCGCCAACCTTATAAATATCCTGCTTTACCTGCATAGGCACCTGAGGGTCTGAGTAAATATTCTGTTTAAGCGTAAAAAGGACAAGATTTTTCCACTTGGGGATACTTTCGAGAACAACAATGGATGAATATTTCAAAATTGCTAAAGAAGCTATTATCGTCTCGTATAAGCTTTTTTCAGTAGATTCCTCGTCGCTCGTGCTCCTCGGAATGACAGAATAATTATCGTTAATGATGGAGGAAGCAAAGGTTATTATAGGGTATCCCAAGGCTTTTATGCCTTTCTTTAATGCAGACCTTCTTATTACAGTATTGTCTTTGAGAAGCTTACCTGCCGTGGAAGGCTCTGTGTTTACTATCAAATCTTCAACCCCTTTGGATTTCAAAGATTCCGTAAGAGATATTATCTTTTCAACTCCCTTTGCAGATACGCCCAAAGGAATATTAAATTTCTCTGCAATCTCAGCCATTTCTGGAAGGTTCTCCTCTTTTGCACCATACAAGATAGGCCTGCCACCTCTATAATACTCGCATGCTGATAAAGCAATTTCGGGGTTTTCTATTCCAAATATTAGAGGAATTTGAGGTGACTTTTCTGCTAATGTTTTAATGGCATTTTTAAACACTTCCGCACTACCGGAACTGTTTCTGAGATATACAGCATCTACTTTCAATATCTGTCCTACTCTTTCAATCTGTGATTGTATGACTTGATTTATTTTGTCTTCAATGTTTTCATCGGTATCTTTAATCTCGAAGGCTAAAACAACGGGATTGTTAAATTTCTTTTCATGCCTAAATAAAACCGTCTCCTCTCCAATTTTTATCTTTTCCGTGTCAGTGCCAAATTCAAAACCTCTGATTGGCGGAGTAGAGGCTTCTTTTAATTTTGCCTTTACTTCCTCTCCTACATCAGGACAATCGTCAATTTTTGCCTGACCCTGTGCTACTTTCATTGCAAAAGCAAGACAGGTAGGAAAACCGCACTTTTTGCAGTTTGTCTTAGGCAGAAGCTTAAAAATCTCTATTCCCGTAATAGCCATTATTCAGTCCTCTCAGAATATAGGTCATCGATAAATTTCTTAGTAATTTTTATTGCCCCTGGATGTCTCATTATTAATAATTCTGCTCCACTCAAAAGAAAAGAACAGGCCGTTGTAGCCTCCCAAATAACAGCTCTCTCATAAAGGCTGCCCCATTCGGGTATATCACTTTGAGTTGCCTGAACTTCTTTGGTTTTCCAAACATAAAACCCCACATCTGCAACCATGGGGCTACGAAGCATTTCATCTCCCTGAAGAAGCCCAGCAATTCTGATTCTTTCCATTACAGAATAGGTATACTCAAAACCGTATCCGAGAGCAGAACACATCGGGTCTATGACTATTTTTTCCTTAGGAAAACCAGTCTGGGTAATCAGAATATTGAGCTGTTTTGCTAAATTTACATCAAGCTCAGACATGGCAATAAGGCTGTGACCTCCTGCCATTGCAGAAGCAGCAATAGTTTTGTAATTTCCCTCTTGAGCCTTTCCTATAATACAGTTATATCCCCTTGAGGCATCAGCAACAACTGGCAAAACTTCAGCATCTTTCTCAGTATGATTACTTCCAAGAATTATCAAAGGCAGCTCAATCTCGGATAGGACCTTTTTAACTATATCGGCAACCTCATTAGGTTTCGAGTCTTTACTGTCCGGATGACTGCTCATGAGTCTAAGAGCAATAGCTTCTGCTCCAAGTGATGCACAAAATTTAGCCCACCTTACAGGGTCATCCCATACAGAAGAGTAAACCTTTGAAAGCTCCTCTGGATAGTCATCAGGTTGGGCATCTTGAATTTCGAAAGCTATGAGAGGTTTATTAGGAAATGCTCCCTCAAAAAAGTGCATAGGAAGCGCCGATTCGCCGGCAAAACGAACGGTCTTTGCTTTTCCAAATTCAATCTCGGGAATACTACCGGTATAAGTCTCTTTAGGTATTACAAAGTCCATCAAACACCTCTAAATCTCAAGATAAGAATGGGCATAAAGCGTTTTACCTGTTATTACATCGATTGTTTTTATTGCTTCCCTTACCTCTTCTGGATTTACAATTGCCGCTGAAAGTCCCTCATACATGAGAAGAGCAAGGTAGTATCTGTTCAAAAGAGGCCTTAAATGTCTTGGACAACCATTTGAAAGATTGCTCAACCCTACAACTGTTTTCATTGGTGGGTCATTAAGTTCTTGAAAAAGTTTTATTGCTCTCAATACTTCTTTTGCCTGATTTTGCGAGCCCGATATCTGCATGACAAGAGGGTCAAGATATATGTTTTCCATTGGAACTCCATACTCTGCTGCCTTTTCCATGAGCTTCAATGCTATCTCTACCCTTTCCTCTGCATCTCTTGGCAGTCCTCCTTTGCCAACAGTGAGAGCAATTACGGGAGTATCATATTTAGCGGCAAGCTCAAGCATTATAAATCTCTCCGGGTCTAAAGAGGTAGAATTAACAAGAGGTTTTCCCCACTGATTGTTGTGAACCCTAAGACCTGCCTCCATTGCTTTGGAATTGGTTGTATCAAGCGACACAGGAAGAGGCACTGCTTCTTGAATTGTAGTTACAAACCACTCCATTAGAGCCTCTCCATCCTCTTCGGCAGGTCCTATATTTGCCTCAATCATGTGCGCACCAGCCCTCCACTGCTCAGCAGCAATCTGCTGAATAGGAGCTTTATCTTTATTCTGTATGGCTTCTCTCACTTTTTTGGAAATAATACTTAATCGCTCGCCAATTATAAGCATTTAATCCCCCTTTCAACTCTTCCATTGAAAATAGAAAAAACTAATGGAATTATTTAAAAATTTTAACATAAAAGAAGTTCTTTTCCCTACTTATCTGTTCAAGCCCTACGACTAAATATTTGGTTTTTATAGGTTCTTATGCTATTTACAAATCATGCCTTTTCTGATAATCTTTAAGTATGAAATGGCTCTTCACAGCATTAATTATTCTCTCATTTCCAGCATTAACCTTTTCTGATTATGTAGGCACTGAAGCATGTAAAACCTGTCATCAAAAACAGTATGAAAACTTCACTAAGTATTCAAGAATGTCCCGTTCCTTTGTCGCTGTTGAAAAAATGAAAAATAAGATTACTCAAGAAGAGTTAAAGGGCTGTTATCATTGTCATACTACAGGATATGGGAAAAAGGGAGGCTTTATATCAGTAGAGAAAACTCCCCATCTTAAAGATACAGGCTGCGAGGTCTGTCACGGACCAGGTAAAAAACATGTAGAAACCAAAAATCCCTTACATATTAGGAGAAAGTTCACTCTTCAGATATGTGAACCCTGCCACACAGAAGAGAGAATAAGAGCCTTTAGATTTAAGCCACTCCTTTACGGAGGAGCACACTGATGTTTAAATTTGTAACTCAAAAAATCGGCAACAAGCTAATGCTTACCTTCATAGGAATAATAATATTAGTCATGATAATTGAAATGACTTTCAGAATTTACTTCGGAGTAGGAGACAGAATGAGATTAGTTGAAGACGGCAACAATGAGGTAATGGATACGATATATGCAGCTATGAAACATCCTCTAACGGTTGGAGACAGTGATGCTATTCACAGAGACTTAGAGGAGATAGGCCAGAAATATAAAAATATAAAGGTTTATCTTACTGACTTCAACGGAGTAATCTCTTTTTCTACCAACAGAGAGTATGTGAATTCGCAAATAACAGAGCTGATAAAACATGAAAAATTTTTCAACATGATTGGAGAGAGCTTAAAAGAAACTTCTCAAACAAGAATCTCTTCAATTCTTAAAATAGAAGACAAGCGAAATCTAATCTCCGTATTACCAATCCATAATGCACCCGAATGCTATCACTGCCATGGTGAATCACGTAAAGTATTAGGAGCATTAGTAATGAAGACCGATGTGGAAGGTGTCTATAAGACTGTTATAGCCCAGCGAAACAGGTCTCTGGCTTTAACTTTCTTTGCCTCTCTGCTTGCAATTTTCGTTACTAATTTCGTTGTAAGCAGGTTTATAAGAAAACCTCTCAACAATTTAGTTGACGCAACACACAGGTTTGCAAAAGGCGAGATGACAACAATACAAAAATATCCTTCCGATGAAATAGGAACTCTCACAGAAACTTTCAATTACATGGTAAATGAAGTTGCTCGCTCAAAAATGGAGCTTGAAAAAGAACTTACCCGAAGAGCAAGACTTCTTGAGGAAAGGGATGAACTTGTAGCCCTTCTTCAGAAAGCAAACAAACAGCTAAAAGAGCTTGACACACTTAAATCTGCTTTTATAGCTAATATGTCCCATGAGCTTAGAACTCCTATGAATGCCATAATTGGTTACACTGATTTATTACTCGATGAGGTCGACGGTCCGCTAAACGAAGACCAGAAAGCTTCTCTTAAAAAGGTATCTGCCAATGCAAAACATCTTCTTCAACTAATAAACGATGTTTTAGATATATCGAAAATTGAATCGGGCAAAATAGAATTAAGACCAAAGGAAGTCGATTTAAAGGAACTCATTGACGGAATAATGGTCACCTTTGAACCTTTAATTGCAAAGAAAGGACTGACATTTACTCTTGATATTGAACCAGGAGCAGAAAAACTCTATGTAGATGAGGACAAAACCAAGCAGATTCTTATAAATCTCATATCAAATGCCGTTAAGTTTACCCATGAAGGAGGGATATCAATCAAGGCTAAGGTTTCAGAAAGAGGTATGGATAGCGATGGAAATCCTCAGTTTGTTGAAATTTCAGTGAAAGATACAGGAATCGGCATTAAGAGAGAAGACCTCGATAAGATTTTTGACAAATTTGCTCAAGCTGATGTTTCTACTACAAGGCAATATGAAGGCACTGGCCTTGGATTGAGCATTGTCAGAGGGCTGGTAGCTTTACATAAAGGCATGGTTTGGGCTGAAAGCGAGGTTGGAAAAGGAAGCACTTTTTATGTTCTATTGCCTTTCAAAAAGGAAGTCTTCGAAAACCCTACCCCTGTTATAGAAGAGAAAATGGCTGAAGAACTTGCTAAATATTTCGAAGTGCCAAAGGACGTATTTCTACAAGAACCTTCCTATGAAGGCAAAATGGTAAGATGCTGGGATTACACACAGTGCGGACATGTAAACTGCCCTGAATATGGCTCTTCAGAGAAAAGATGTTGGCTCGTATTAGGAACGCATTGCAAGGGAATGAAGATTGGCTCTCATCCTGAGAAAGCAGATGCCTGTAAAATATGCGAGGTAGTTAGAGACCTTGTTTTACATAAAGAACCCTTAATTCCAGAGATAGCAAAACCATTGGAAAAAGAAAAGATAGTCTTAGCCATTGACGACAATCCAGACGCCATAGATTTGATAAAAAAATATCTCGAGAAGGATTACAGAGTTATAGGAATACTAAGTAGCGAGGAGGCCGTTAGAAAAGCAAAGGAGATTAAACCCGTAGCCATAACCCTTGACATAATGATGCCGAAAAAAGATGGTTGGCAGGTTTTGAAAGAACTCAAAGAAGATGAAGAAACTAAGGATATTCCCGTAATAATCGTTTCAATAATAGAAAACAAAACTCTCGCCTTTTCTCTTGGTGCAACGGATTATTTTGTAAAACCTTTAGATGGCAATGCCCTTTTAAGAAAGATAAGAAACATAGAGTCCTACAGAAAAATAAAAAGCGTTCTCCTCCTCGAAAGAGAAGAAAAGACAAATAAAGACCTATCAGAAATACTAAGACAAAGCAACTATGATGTCCACTCAGCCTTTAACAGTAAAGAAGCCATCGAATTTGTAAAAACTAAAAAGCCAGACTTGCTAATTGTAAATATAACTGACCCCCTAAGCAGTGCCTTTGATTTTATTGATTTTATAAAGAGTTCTCCTGAATTAAGGGAAGTGCCAATAATTGCTCTTACAAACAAAGAATTAAGCCAGAGAGAAAAAGAAGAACTTGATGGTAGAATAAAAGATATAATAAACAAAGCTCTCTTTTCCGAAGATGAACTTATAGAAGAGCTCAAGAACAGTTTGAGAAAAATAGGAGGATAATGTGAAGACCATTCTTGTTGTTGATGACAATGAGGATTCAAGGGAGCTTGTAAGAAAAATATTAAAAAAACAGGGATACACAATAATCGAGGCCGTTGACGGAGAAGACGCGATTGCAAAAGCAATTGCCTACAGACCAGACCTTATTCTCATGGACATATCAATTCCCAAAATTGATGGATACGAAGCCACAAGAAGACTAAAGGCAAGACCTGATTTTAAAGACACCCCAATCATAGCCTTTACTGCCCATGCAATGAGAGGAGACCAAGAAAAAGCAATTCAGGCAGGCTGTAATGGTTATATCTCAAAACCTATAAATGTTAGAGAGTTTCCAGAGCAAATAAAAATATATCTGAAAGATAAATGAACGAACAGAAGCAAACAGTCCTTATTGTAGATGACAACATTGATACAGTAGAACTTTTAAGAAAAAGGCTCAAAGCTGAAGGTTACAACACCTCCGAAGCCTATGATGGTGAAGAAGCCCTTAAAAAAGTCTATGAATCTGCTCCGGACATAATAATTCTCGATGTAATGATGCCCAAAATGGACGGTTATGAAGTATGCAAAAGGCTTAAAACTGATGATAGAACCAAATTCATACCAGTTATCATGTTAACCGCAAAGTCTGATGTAGAAAGCAGGGTTAAAGGTCTTGACATAGGCGCTGATGACTATGTGCCAAAGCCCTTTGATTACAGAGAACTCTCAGCAAGAATTCGCTCCCTTCTTACAAGGAAAGAAACAGCTGAAAGGGTTATCGAAGAAGAGAAAACCGAATCTGTAAGAAAGCTTATCGATAGTCTTTCCCATGAAATAAGAAATCCTATTGTAAGCATCGCAGGATTTGCCAAAAAAGTATACGATAGCCTTCCTCCCGGAGACCCAAATAAACCATATCTCATGACAATCATGCAGGAATCTGAAAGACTTGAGCGACTTTTGCGAGAAATACTAACTCTTAAAATGATTGCCATTGGATTTATGGAGAATGTGGACATTAAAAAGGCCGTTGAAGAAGTTTTAGAAGAAACAGGTAGAGAAATAGAGGACAGAGGAATAGAGGTGGAGACAGAATATAAAGAAACTCCTTTGATTTACATAGACAAAGAACATTTAAAAATAGTAATTAGGAACATTATTAAAAATGCTATTGAGGCAATGGATAAAGCAGAAAGGAAAATTCTGAAAATTTCTGTTGAGAAAAAGGAAAATGATATAGAAATAAGAATATCTGATACTGGAAAAGGAATTCCTAAGGAGTTGATTAAAAAAATTTTCGACCCCTTTTTCACTTCAAAGGTTTATGGGCCAGGTCTTGGACTAACAGTGGCTCTTACAATCGTTCAATACTATCGTGGCTTTATATCCATTGAAAGTGAAATTGGGAAAGGAAGCACTTTTATAATTAGACTTCCCCTGAAGGCACGATAACAATCTCTATCCTATAAATTTTTTAATTATCTTATCTTCGTATTCTGGAAAATCTTCAAGATAAAAGGGAGTTTTTCTTCCCACATTTAACTTCAGAAGTTTAAAGTTAAGCTCTCTGATTTTTCTTATTCTTACTGCATCATCATCAATAGTCTTTAGGAGTTCCTTGAGGTCTATAATCTCCTTCCTTATCTCCATTTCAGGAGGTATACAACCTGCATTTTTAAGAATTTTGTAGGCAATTCTCAGCTCCTCAGGAACCCAACTGAGGTCTTCTAATTTAAGAGGCTTGCCTTTGTTGGGCAGGTCATCAAAAAGACCCTGTTCCATTGCCTCTCGAATTTTCTCCTCTGCAATTTTCTGGAAAATATCCATTTTTTATAATGACTTGAATACTCGATAGTTTGTCAACTTTGATAAGAATCTAAAATTTTGTTAAAATCTATCAAATAAAATGCTTATTCAACGAAAAAATGGCCTCTCTTTTATAGCTCTATTCATAATAATGATATTCTCAAGTCTTTTAATTTTCGAGACAAATCAAGAAAATCTAATCCTTTGGGCAGGAATCTGGTTGCTTTTAGGTTCACTTAATTTCCTAATAATCAACCATTTAACCATGAAAAAGGTTAATAAATTAATCACAGAACTAAAAAATATAAGAAATGGTAGAGGCGACATATTAAAAATAAGGGGAAAAGATGAGCTTTCAACTCTTTCTGAAGAAATAAACATACATCTAAGAATGTTGAAAGAAAAAATAGAAGAAATAGAAGAAAACAGAAAAATTTACGAAAAAATAGCAGAAAAATCAGAGGAAATAATAATACTTTTCAACAAAAAAGGAGAAATAATTTACGCCAATCCAAAGGCACTTGAATATCTTGGAGATAGCGATTTTAGAATTTCCAATGAAAAAATCTACTCTTTTATCAAACAATTTCTATCAGTTTCAGAGGAAGAAATGACATTCTGGCATGAAATAGTTCTACCTGACGGAACATTTCTCAGTCTATGGATAATTCCTGTTGAGAATAAATCGGACACAATGCTTTTAATTGCCCACGATATCACTTTCTACAAGAAAGAAAAAGAAAAACTCTTTGAAATAGCAACTAAAGACCCTTTAACTTCTCTTTATAACAGAAATTTTTTAGAAGAAAATCTTAAAAAATTTATTGAAAACACAAAAAAGGGCAGACTCTACTCGGTTCTTTTTCTGGATATGGACGGTTTAAAACAAATAAATGACCAATTTGGACATATTGTTGGAGACACTACAATCCGAACTGTATCAAATACTATCACTAAAAGTCTAAGGTCAAATGACCTGGCATCAAGATGGGGTGGCGATGAATTTATAATAATCATTCAAGGCGGAGAAGAGGCTGCTAAAAAAGTGGCTGAAAGAATAAAGAATAATCTCGCAAAGACAACTATAGAAGTAGGTACTCATTCATTCACCCCTTCCGTTAGCATCGGAATTACAAATATCGAACCCTCCGATACAATAGAAGAACTAATAAAAAGAGCTGACGAAGCTGTCTATAAAGCCAAAAGCAAAGGTAAGGGTGAAATAGAATACATATAAATCTTCTTTTCCTTATTTATCCCCAAAACTGACATAACCCCTTAGCCTTCTTGAGTAATTCCTCAACATCAAACTGAACATCTTCCCACTCTCATATTCATAATATCAAATTCTACCCTTGATACTACATCCAGCCCTCCAAAAAGAAGAAGCCAGTTAAGAGTTTTTATGTCTAAGACACTGTTTGGCATTTGATAACCCATCAAAATGACATTTAAGCGCATCTTTAATATTCATTTTCAATTCCTCTAAAGTATCAGCCTGAGTAAATATTGCATGACCAAGAGCTGAAGCACTATATCCACCCTCTGGGTCTTCCTCTACAATGAAGATTATTTCAAGCATAGAACCCTCCAACTATTTGATATATATTCATGATTACACATTAACTCTCAACTCCTTAGCCCCTCTGAATCTAAAATTTTTCTTACCCTTTTATTGGCATAGCCTGATAGAAAATCTAAATTACCTCTGCTATTTCTCTGACATGCAAAATTTCCCTGTTTTTCATCAATCTTATATCTTTGGAAGTAAGAGTAAGAACAGCTACTGTTTTTCCATCAGCGGTTACAAACTCCACTTCATAACTGTCACTGTCCTTATAAGAATAAACTACCACTCCTATATCTCCACTTGCCAAACAGTACTCTTTGATATCACGAATCAGAACTACGGTATCTAATTCTTTTATTGCTTTCTCATGGTTTAGTAGCTTCACAAATTTCCTCATAGATTTTTTAGATTATATCAAATTACTCATCTCAACTCACTAACTCTATGAACTCTATCAACTCTCCACTCCATAAACTCTCTCAATCACTCTCTCAACCAAATCTACTCCCTTTGAAGTATCAAGCTTAATAAGTTTTTGAGGTTCAACTTCATCGGGTTGCTCAAACTTTTCTTTCTGGGCAAGGTATATTTCCCAGCGGGCATCGGAGATGTCTTCCGATTCCTTACGCTTCATGAATCTCTCTCTAACAACACTATCCTCAGCAACGCACCAAAGCCAGTAAATATCAGCAAAGCTTAGCTCACGCATTACAGCCTCACGATAGGCTTTTTCTCTGAATGTGGCATCAAGTATGATGTCTCTGCCTTTAAGAATTGCCTCTTTTGCAAGGTCTATCATTTTTGTATAGGTTTTCTCGGTGTATTCCCTGCTATAAATTCCCTTTTCAAAGGGCTCATAATGATGCTCTGTTGGTGCGATTCCTACAAGGCTTTTTCTTACGATATCTGAGGGAATCCATTCAGCAAGGGTTTCTTTATCCAGTGCTCTGGCAAGCGTTGATTTACCTGTTCCTGAAAGTCCGAAAACAACAAAAACTTTGGGCTTTCCCTCTGCGTAAAGATAGGCAAGGTCAAAGTATTTTCGGGCTGTCTCTAATGCTTCTTTTCTTTTTTCTTCTGATAAAGCTTGGTCATCGGAGGTAAAACAGCCAATTTTCCCCCTTACATAAGCCCGGTAGCATTTGTAAAAATTGAGAACTTTCAATAAATCTCTGTCACCAGACTTTTCAACATAGGAGTTGACAAAATAATCTGAAAGTTTCCTAAGCCCGTGAAAATCTAAATCCATGCTTAAAAAGGCTATGTCAGAGGCAACATCACCGCATCTAAATCTCTCATTGAACTCTATGCAGTCAAAGATATAGACTTTCCGTAGGTCATCAAAGCATATATTGGCAGAGTAAAGGTCTCCGTGTCCTTCACGGATAAAGCCTTCAGAAATTCGGGATTCAAAAAGGT
The DNA here is from genome assembly GCF_055381765.1 of Thermodesulfovibrio sp. TK500a. Lineage (NCBI taxonomy): Bacteria > Pseudomonadati > Nitrospirota > Thermodesulfovibrionia > Thermodesulfovibrionales > Thermodesulfovibrionaceae > Thermodesulfovibrio > Thermodesulfovibrio sp. TK500a. The sequence continues at coordinate 1,500,204 of NZ_AP041606.1, read as the reverse complement.
CTTTTTTATCCCTCAAAAAATCCCTCGTCCAATTCACAATTTCATTGTATCTCCATCTGTTTATTGCTCCTCCCACATATCCCTTTGTCTGAGTAAAGTTTTCCTCTGTATTAAAGGAAACTGTATCAATCGAGCCGTACTCATCAATTCCCTTTCCAGTTCGAGCGTTTTTAAAGAAAGGGACAAGAATATCCACAATAAGGTCTATTTGCTCTTTAGTAAGCAAGCTCTCCCTTATCAGTTTCTCCATCATTCCTTCAACAGGCAGTCTTCTCATTTTCACTGCATATTCAACAATATTATCCTCACTCTCTAACTCATACCTCCCATCTCTCTCAGATATAGGCACAACACCAAGATATATATCAGGGCAGAGCCTTCTATTGAGTTCCACTTCCTTTTCGCAATAAAGTTTTCTAAGCTCAATGGTTGTAAAATCAAGAAAGCCAAAGTTTACGGGTTTCTTGATTTTGTATACTATTTCATCGGCAATAAAAACGTATGAGATATGGGTTTGAATAATCTCTACATTCTCAGGCTTATTCGGAAAAGACTCCTTTTTTAGCTCTTTTGCCCAGTTTATCATCGTCTTGCTCCCAAAATGTATTCTTTAACCACATATTCGGCAAAAGCAAAGGCTGAGGTAAAGGCAGGAGATATGGCATTAAGAATGTGAATAGTATTTGCATCTTTTATAACTAAAAAATCCATCACAAGCTCTTTTCTGTCAATATCTATAAGCTGGGGTCTGATGCCGACTTTTTTGGAATGTAAAAGGTCAGTTGGGGCAACTCCTTCAATCATATCTTTTACATCTTTATAAAAATTTGCTTTTAAGTATTTCTTCATCTCCGTAAAAGCTGTGCTTCTAAACTTTTCATTGCTTAGAAGAAGGGAAAAATCTCTCCACAGAATTTTTAGAGTCTCAACTCCTAAGTCATCAAGCAGTTTATAGTTTTCCCTTCCCAAAGCAGGTGTAGCGGTTGGTCCCACATAGACAGTGCCGTCATGGACTTTTGTAAAATGAACACCAAGAAAAGGATTTTTTATGTCAGGCACAGGATAGATATTGCCTTTAACTAAGTATGACCTTTCCTTCTTCAATTTCTTATACAGTCCTTTAAATGGAACAATTCTATATTGTTTTGCCAGACCAAAAAGGTGAGCAATTCTGTCTGCATGGGAACCTGCGGAATTTATAAAGAGTTCATAGGAGAATTCACCTTTGTTTGTAAGAAGTTTGCTCTCCCTAACCCCCTTAAGAACAACACCTTTCTCTATCTTAACTCCCGAACTCTCCAACTCTCTCTCTAAATTCTCAAGTATCTCCTTCGGATTTATCACTGCTGTAAGAGGTGAATACAGAGCCTGCTCATGGGTTTTTGCATAGGGCTCAATTTCTTTCAATGCCATTTCATCTATAAGCTCAACATCTGCACCATTTGCCTTTGCTCTTCTGTAAAGTTCATGAAGCACGGGTATTTCGCTTTCTTTCTTGGTCACTATAACCTTGCCCGACTCAATGAGTGTAAGTCCCTTTTCCTTACAGTAATGCTTCATGAGCAGATTGCCCCGTAGGCAGAATTTTGCCTTAAGGGAGTCTGGAGTGTAATAAATTCCTGCATGTAGCACTCCGCTGTTTCTTCCAGAGGCGTGCTTACCAAGAGAGGTTTCTTTTTCAATTATTGTTATGTCCTTAATCCCTTTTTTTACGAGTTCCCTTGCCAGGGAAAGTCCTGTAATTCCCGCACCACAGATTATTATCATCCTACAATAGTCTCCTCTTTCAAATTTCTTCTCTCAAAAGTAGATTTTTGCATTTCTTCAAGGTATAACTTTTCCTCTATGTAAAGAATATGTTCGCACTTTATGATAATACCAGCCTTTTTAATCAAAGGGTAATTATTAAATTTTTTGAAATAATTACAACTGCAGGAAGGAGGATTGAGAATCACCATATAGTCTTTAAGCCTAAACATTTGTTTCCTTTCTCTTACTATTTCAAAGGGAATTAGATTGTCAATCTTCTCTTTGTTTCTAATCTCAATATATTCTACAAAAGCCTCTATGCTTAACCTGTCTGCCTCCTTATTTTTTTCTCTTCTAAACCATTTAACTTTCCATGACTTAAAGTTGCTGAGTAACTCTCTTGATTTTTGATAAAGCTTTAGAAGATTAGGTTCTATCACATCATAAACTCCATTTATCTGGTTTACAACAAGCATACTGTCTCCGTATATCTCAATCTCTCCTATCTTTAACTCAAGAGCTTTTTCCAGAGACTGAATTAAAGCATGATACTCTGCCATCTGACTTGTCCCTCTCTCAAAGGCTACTCCTTTCCCTGAAAACAAAATACTGCCGTTGGTTGCATCTTTTATGACAAATCCGTAAGTTCCAACTCCATTGGGATTATGAGGCAGGCAAGCTCCGTCAAAATAAATAATTGCTTTCATGATATTGATTTTATCAGGTTAATGTAAGAAAAGTCATTTATATGGAGGGCAGACATAATGCCCTCGGGAAATCTTTTATAGAGATATTCTCCCGAGGGCAATTTTCTGAAAAACTCTATTCTATACCCTAAACCTTCCTATAGCTGTCTGGAGTTCTCCGCCAAGTCTTGCTATATCACTGGCTGTCTGGGCTGACTGATCCACTGCAAGGGATATCTCCTTTGAACCCTCTGCTATGCTTCCTATGTCCTGCGTTATGTGGTCTGTCACTGAAGACATCTCTTCGGTCGCAGAGGCTATCTGCTGTATCATCCCCTGTAACTCCTGCGCTTTGCTCAGTATCTGCCCAAGTATCTCCGCTGACCTGTTGCTTAGCTCTACTCCGCTTGCTACTTTCTTTGTGGCATCTTCCATCGAACCCTCTGCCACATCTACTTCTGTCTGTATTCCCCTTATCATCTCTGCTATCTCATCGGTTGCCTTAGTGGTTCTCTCTGCAAGTTTCCTTACTTCATCGGCTACTACTGCAAAGCCTCTTCCCTGCTCTCCTGCTCGGGCTGCCTCTATGGCTGCATTCAATGCAAGTAGATTTGTCTGGTCTGCTATGTCTTTTATCACTGTGACAATTTCACCTATCTGCCTTGAACGCTCACCAAGCACGTTGATTACTTCTGATAGTTTCCCTATTGCTCCCTCTATTACTTTTATCTCTTTCGCTGTGTTTGTGGTCATGTCTTTTCCTTCTTTTGCTACACTGGCTGTTGTTACGCTTACTTCTGCTATGTTTGATGCATTCTTTGCTATGTCTACTACTGTCTGGCTCATCTCTTCTGCTGCAGAGGCTATCTGGCTTGCTCTCTCTGTCTGGGATTTGAGATTCCTCGATATCTCTTCTGTTGTTGCTGAGAGTTGTTCTGAGGAGGAGGCAAGGGAGCTTGAGATGGTTTTTGACTCTGCTATGAGACGTTTGATGCTTCTTATTGCTTCGTTTACTGACTGGCTTATCATGCCAAGTTCGTCTCTGCTTTCTACTTTTGCCTCTACTGATAGGTCTCCTTGTGCTACTTTCTCAAGGGTTGTCTTGAGTTCTGCTACTGGTTTTTTTACAGAACGGGAGATGAAGAGGGCGAAAAAGACTGCTATGGCGGTGCTTGCAGAGGCCATTATTATTAGTATTACCAATTCAAGTTTGAGAGCATCATTAACCTCTTCTATTCTTTTGTTTGCTGTATCATAATAGAATTTTACGAGGTCGTTAAGTGCTTTCTCTCTGTTACCTGCTTTAGATTCCACTTCTTTCATGTAAAGTTCTATTGCCTCTTGATTTTTTCCTTCAAGGGCTAATTGAAGAGCTTTGTTGTTGGCATCTCTTGTCTCATTTGAGGCATTTATTAAATTCTGCAAACGTTGTTTTCCTTCTTTAGAACGGGTTATTTTTTCAAGGTCTTCCATTCTTTTTCTGTAGTATTTTCTGTGCTCCTCAATCTCTTTCATTATCTCCTGCTTTTTTGATAAGTCATTGGTAAGAAAAAGTTTTCTTGCTTTGAGATGAATATTATTTACTTCTCTTTGTATCTCTGCGGCATAGAGAATCTTATCAATTCTCTCATCCACATCTTGCACTTTTGAATCGGTGCTGAGTATAAAGAAAAAAGTATAGGCAGAGATGATTAATAGAAGCGCAATTACAATACCAAATCCAAAAAATAACTTCCTTCCTATTGTCATGTTCTTAAACATCCCTCATACCCCCCTTTAAGTTTATTTTTATCCTTCAATAGCTGCCTTCTCTGCCATGCCTATCATGCTTGCTGACTCTTCTTTGCCTATGAGCCTGTCCATGTCAAGCAGTATGATTAGCCTGTCTTCCAGCTTTGCTATGCCAGAGATAAACTCACTGCTCACTGATGAGGTCATTGCAGGCGGTGGCTCTACTATGCTCGAGGATATCCTTAATACCTCAGATACGGTGTCCACTATCAACCCCATCGTTACTCCCTGTATGTCCATTATCATTATCTTCTGTTTGAGTCTGTCTTCCTCTTCTGGTAACCCAAAAAACTTCCTCAAGCTAACAACAGGTATAACCTTGCCTCTGAGATTAATCACTCCTTCCACATAATAAGGTGCATTGGGCACACGGGTTATCTCTTTCATCCTGTTTATTTCCTGCACTTTCAGTATATCTACGGCATACTCTTCTCCTCCAAGTGTGAATGTTACCAGCTGAAGTATCTGCGAACTATCAGAAAGCCTTGTCTCTTTTGCTACTAATGCTGTCTGCATACTTCACCTCCTCGTTGAAGTTACACTTTGTGTTATTGTTTTATTTTCCTATAAAAATCAAGAAAAATCAAATGAAAATTTCTTAACAAAAGTAATAGAGAATAAACTTTCAGATAGCATGGTAAAAGAGGCAATTCCTATATTCTTATCACCTCTGATTCTAAACTGTTAACATCAAGAATAATAAAAGTGGCTTTACCGTATAGCCATCCGCAAGCCTCGCCAGGATTTAAAATTAAAGTTTTTCCAATTTTTCTAAGGTCTACTTCGTGCGTATGGCCGTATATTATAAGGTCAAACTTCTCAGACAAAGCCAGCTCATCAAGCATTTGTGGTTCATGCATGAGAGCTATTTTCTTTTCTCCTATCTCAATACTCCTGATACCTTTCTGTATTCTGTCGCCATACATCTTTTTTAATAAAACTCTATCACCGTCATTGTTCCCAAAAACACCGTAAAACTCTCCTTCAAAATTCTTGAAAACTCTCCATGTAAATGGAGATACGAAATCTCCTGCATGAATTATTGTGCTGACTTTGCGAGTTTTTAAAATTTCTAAGATTTTCCCTATATTTTCCATGTGGTCGTGGGTATCAGAGATAACTGCTATTTGCATGCTCTTCCTCCAGTTTTATATAAATTATATCAAAGTTTTTCTCTTGATAGGCCTTTATAACTCCAAGTTTTAATAGTTCAAGAAGGGCTAAAAAGGTTACGATAATCTCTAATTTTGAAGCCTTATCACCATTTTTAGAGTAATTATCAAAAAGTTCACAAAACTTAATAAACTTTTTTTCCCTAAGAACCTTTTGAATGTGCTCTATTTTGTCCTCTACTTTTATTAACTCTTGAGCTATTATTATTGGGGGCTCTGGTTTTTCAATTAATTTTCTGAAAGCAACAAAAAGGTCGTATACAGATATTTCGTAAATTTCATAAACAGGAGCATCTATATCATTTGAAAAATCTCGTAAATAAGACTTTGACCAGTAATCATATCTTTCCTTTAAAGAAGACGAGACCTCTTTTAAAGCTTCGTATTCAATAAGCTGCTCTACCAGCTCTTTTCTGGGGTCATCCTCTTGTTGCTCCGATTCACTTCTGGGCAGTAACATTCTTGATTTAATGTAAACCAGCGTTGCTGCCATTATCAAAAATTCAGAAGCAATTTCTAAATCAAGCTCTTTCATTAATTCAAGATAGTCTAAGTATTGCTTTGTTATTAAAGCTACAGGTATATCATAAATATCAATTTTATTCTGTTTAATCAAATGAAGTAGAAGGTCAAGAGGGCCTTCAAAAAGAGGCAGGGCAATCTGAATGGTCATAATTTATTTTATCACACAAAATTTTGACTTGATGAAGTTATTTGGTATAAACTTTAAAATGCACAATTTAAAGCAACTATTTTTTATCTTCCTTATCATAATGTCTCTTCTTTTAATAACACAAGCAAATGCTGATACAGGAACTTTTCAGACTCTAAAAAATGAACTTCTCTCTTATTTTCCCGTTATAACTGGCAAAGTTACAAAGCAGGAAAATAATGAAATTACTCTCGATAAAGGCAGTAAAGACGGCTTAAAAAAAGGCCAGAGAGTTGTTCTTTTTGAAGAGACCGTTCCATTAATACATCCAGTAACAAAGCAAGTAATAGGTAAGTCAGAGCGAATAATCGGAGCTGCAGAAATAGTAAGCGTAGGAAATGATTTCTCTAAGGCAGTTGTTATTGAAGGTGAATTAAAAAAGGGTGAAAGTCAAATTCTTTTTAAAATTCCCAAATCAAAAATTAAAGTTCTTTACGCACAGACAACAACCGAATGGGCAGTTGGTGAAGGTTACTACAGAGAATTGAGGGACACACAGAGATTTGAAATGATTGACGCTCCCATTAATACTGACAATAAAGAATTACTCTTTAAAGACAACAAAGGGGCAGATATACTCCTTCTTCTAACTCCAATAAAAACAGATGGAGCTCTAAAACTCTCTCAAGAGCTTTACTGGATAAAAGACCGTAAACTCTTCTCTAAAGCAGAAATTGAGCTTCCTGCAACAGCAATTGCAGATTTAAGAAAAAAATATGCCTCTCTTATTGTTCCTGAAGGTCATACATTACTTTCTTACAGACTTTCCAGAGGTATAAATAGAGTATCTACGGGTAACTTTGACGGCGTAAGCCCTAACCAGCTTTTGATAGCCTCAGACAGCGAAATAAGCCTGTATGTAATAGATGTTGACCTCAAACTTAAGAGTAATTACATAATCCCTCTTAGCGGAGATATTATCTGGTTTGACACAGGAGATATTGACAAAGATGGTAAAGACGAAATTGCATTGACTATTAAAAGGGAAAACAGAGTTATTTCAACAATAATAAAATGGACTGATGGCGAATTTAAAGAGTTTTCTCGCTTTGATGACCTTTTCCTTAGAATCTATGAAGGCAAGCTTCTTGCTCAATCTTTCTCTCAGTCTTCAGGATTTGAAGGCGAGATTTTTGTAATTAAACCTACTTCATTAGCAAAGTATGAAAAGGTAGAGGCCTTCAAACTGCCAGTAAAATCAAATATTTATGACTTCTACTCAGTAAACAATGCCTTATTCAAATGGCAAGAAGATGGAACGCTGGCAGTATATAATGATAAGGGTGTTCCCCTCTGGCGTTCTGCAGAGTCATTTGGTTATGGGCTTCAGTATGAAAAGCAAACAGGCATTGCCATGTTGAGTTTAGGCAAATGGCAGGTGCAAAGCAGAATAAAGCCCTTAAGTAACGGTGTTATTGTGATTGAGAAAAAACCTCTTTTAGGCCTTGTCAATCTTTCTACCTTTGGTTACAGAAGCTCAAAACTTCAACTTCTTCAGTGGACAGGAATTGGAATTGAACAAACCGATATAACCGAAGAAATGTCTGGCGAGATACTTGATTATGCTGTTTCCTCTGATAAGTTATTTGTCCTTGTTAAACCACCTTTTGGCTTTAATCCCAAAAGAATCCTTCAGGGAGAAAGCCCCTTTGAGACTAACCTTCATATACTCTCTCTTAAATATTAAGTTATGAGCAGTATTTTAAAACACGTAGGAATAATAATGGACGGCAACGGAAGATGGGCTCAATTGCGTGGTCTTCCCCGTTATGAAGGCCATAAAAGAGGAGTGGAAAAAGTAAAAGAAATTATAAAAGCCTGTCTCAGACTTAAAATAAGTGTAGTAACTTTTTATGCTTTTTCTATAGAAAACTGGCAAAGGCCTAAAAAAGAAATAGACATAATAATGGAACTTCTCAAAAGCCATCTAAAAAAAGAAACAAACAATTTCATTTCTCAGGGCGTAAGGTTTAAAATGATAGGTAATCGCTCTCTGATGCCAGCTGATATCTTATCTGCCATTGAGGAAACAGAGAAAATAACGTCCGATTGTAGCCAGCTAATTGCACAGTTTGCAATAAGTTATTCTGGAAGAGATGAGATTTTAAGAGCAATAAGAGAGGCAATTAAAAGAAAAATTTCCTACGATAGTTTTGATGAAAATACCATGAATTCCCTTCTTGACACTGCAGAAATTCCAGAACCTGACCTAATTATAAGAACTTCTGGAGAACAGAGATTGAGCAATTTCCTTATATGGCAGGCGGCTTACTCAGAATTTTACTTTACTCAGACCTTATGGCCTGATTTTACCGATGACGAGTTTACAGAAGCTGTTCTTGATTATCAGAAAAGACAGAGGAGATTTGGAAAGGTAAGTGAATTTACAAGGACATAGTAAAAGAATTATTGTTGCCCTAATCGCTGTTCCCCTTCTTCTTTTTATAATTATTAAACTTCCGCCTTATTTCTTTCTCGGACTTCTGGTTCTAACAAATACTATTGCCTTCTGGGAATTTCTCAGAATGTACAACACGTTAAAATTACTATCTTTTACTGGAATTTTTATCTCCATAATTATATTTGCGCTCAACTGTTTTTACTGGCAGTTCGCCGTGTATTATTATTCTCTAAGTTTCATTTGTATTGCTCTCATACGTCTATTTATCAAAAAACAGCCCGAAGGCTCACTGAAGGATTTAGCTCCTGTAATTGTAGGCCTTCTATATATACCTGGTCTATTAGCCTTCCACTGGTTTCTCAGGACAGAAGGATGGCAGTGGATAATTTATCTTTACAGTGTTGTATGGGCATCTGATAGTTTTGCCTATTACATAGGAAAAGGCTTTGGTAAAAGCAAACTCTATCCTGAAGTTAGTCCTAAAAAAACTTGGGCTGGAGCCTATGGTTCAATAGCAGGTGGAGCGGTTACATCTTTAGCAGTAGGCTATTTAATTCTCAATCAGTCCATCTTAAGTTTAGTTTTAATGGGCGGAATCATGGGTTTTGTATCAATTTTAGGTGACCTTGTAGAGTCTATGTTTAAAAGGGATGCGGGAGTTAAAGACTCGAGCTTCCTCTTCCCTGAACATGGTGGAGTGCTTGATAAAGTAGATGCTATGCTTTTTGCAGGAGTAATACTGTATTTTGTTATGAAATACATGTAGGAGGGAAGTTTGAAGAATGTTGTAATACTGGGAAGCACTGGTTCAATAGGCAGAAATGCATTGGAAGTAATAAAAAATTTTCAAAACAGATTTAAGGTCTTAGGACTTGCGGCAAAAAGTAACATTACTATGCTTGAGAAGCAGATAAGAGAGTTTTCACCATCTTTTGTAGCTGTGGCTGATGAAGAAAAATCAAACCTACTCAAAGAAAAGTTCAAAGGAATAGAGATAATAGCAGGTATTGAAGGAGTGTGCGAACTTGCAAAATTAAAAGAAGCCGACATTGTAATATCAGCAATTGTCGGAGCCGCAGGTCTACTCCCTACTCTTGAAGCTGTAAAAGCAGGTAAAACTCTGGGTCTTGCTAACAAGGAAAGCCTTGTTTTAGCTGGTGAGTTAATAAAAAAAGAAGCTAAAAAAAGTGGAGCAAAGATAATTCCTGTTGATAGCGAACACAGTGCGGTCTTTCAGTGCATAAATGGCTGTAACAAACCCTATATAAAAAAAATATGGCTTACCGCTTCTGGAGGGCCTTTCAGGGGAATGAAAAAGTATCAGATGGAACATGTAACAGTTCAAGAGGCGCTAAATCATCCTAAATGGAAAATGGGGAAGAGAATAACAATAGATTCGGCTACACTAATGAATAAAGGCTTCGAAGTCATTGAAGCTCATCACCTTTTTGATATTGCCGTAGACAATATTGGCGTTCTAATCCATCCGCAAAGCATTGTTCACTGTTTAGTTGAATTCATTGATGGAACTTATCTTGCCCAGATAAGCAATCCCGATATGAAAGCTCCTATTGCTCTGGCTCTATCGCTTCCTGAAAGACTATCGGACATAATAAAACCAATAGATTGGTCAATTACAAACGAGTTAAAGTTTGAACTTCCAGACACAGAGGCTTTTCCCTGCCTTAGACTTGCCTATGAAGCAATAAAAATTGGAGGCACTATGCCTGCGGTTTTAAATGCCGCAGATGAAATCGCTGTTGAAGCTTTTCTTGAAGGAAAGTTAAAATTTAATGACATACACTTAATTATTAAAAAAGTGATGGATGCCCACTCAGTTTCACCAGCAGAAAATATTGATGAAATTCTTAAGGCTGATAGTTGGGCAAGAAAATTTGCAAAAAAGGAGATAGAGGGATGAATCTTATTTATGCAATAATTCTCTTCGGTTTTTTGATATTCATTCATGAGTTAGGTCATTTTCTTGCTGCTAAACTCAGTGGCGTAAGAGTTCTCAAGTTTTCAATAGGCTTTGGACCGCGGATACTTGGTAAGAAAATCGGCGATACAGAGTATCTTTTAAGCGCCGTACCTCTCGGTGGTTACGTAAAAATGTATGGTGAAGAGGTTGGTGATGAGATAATTGAAGAAAAAAGGTCATTTAAGCATCAGCCAGTTTATAAAAAAATTTTCATAGTTCTGGCAGGCCCCCTTTTTAATATTATTGGAGCAGTATTTTTGTTTTGGATAGTTTTTGTCTATGGAATACCTGTTCTTAAACCGGTAATTGGAGAGGTAATGGAGAAATCACCTGCTTATATGGCAGGATTACAGAAAGGAGATAGGATAGTTGAGATTAATGAACAAAAAATAACTAATTGGTTTGATATGGCTCAACAAATCCAGCAGAATCCGGGAAAAGACCTAAAATTCAAAGTAGAAAATAGTGGACAAGTGAGAGAGATAATTATCAAACCTGAAGGCAAAGAAACGAAGAATCTTTTTGGCGAAAAAATATATGTAGGACAGATAGGAATTAAACCAGCCGAAGAATTTTTTATCCAGAAGGAAGAACCGCTTAGTGCCTTAAAAAAATCTTTAGATAAATGCTATGAAATTGTTGAACTAACCTATCTTACGGTAGTTAAGATAATACAAAGAGTTGTATCTACGGAAGTTATAGGAGGCCCTATCCTCATATTTCAGGCAGCAGGCAAAACCGCAGAACAGGGCTTGATTAGTTTCCTAAGTTTTGCTGCCATAATCAGCATAAATCTCGGCATTTTAAATCTTTTACCCATTCCTGTATTGGACGGTGGACATATAATGTTTTTCCTGATTGAAGCTATAAGAAGAAAACCTTTAAGTGAGAAAGTTATTGCCATATCGCAAAAAATCGGTATAATCTTTCTGATTGCCCTGATGATGCTTGCATTTTATAATGATATTGTTAGACTTTTAAATCCCGGGAAAATGCCTTTCGGAAAATGAAAAGAGCTTTTTCTGCAGGAGGAGTAGTATACAAGTTCGAAAATGAAAAATTAAAAGTGCTATTGATTTCTGTAAAGAACAATAAAGTTTGGGCTCTTCCAAAAGGACTTGTAGAGAAAGATGAAAAGCCTGAACAAACAGCCTTGAGAGAGATTAAAGAGGAGACAGGTGTTGATGGTAAAATTAAAGATACCATAGGAGAGGTTTCATACTGGTTTTATCTAAACGATGAAAAATACTTTAAAACAGTAAAATACTATCTGGTTGAATACGTTTCAGGACATATAAATCCTGATGATGAAGTGGATTCTGCTAAATGGTTTAGCCCTCAAGAGGCTATTGAGAGATTAACTTACGGAAGTGATAAAGAAATTTTAAAAAAAGCATTGGAGAAGATAGGTGCATAAAATATTGAATAGAGGCGAATTAAAGAAAAAACTGAATGAACTTAAAGCAAAGGGACAGAAAATCGTATTCACCAATGGCTGCTTTGATATAATCCATGCAGGTCACATAAGATATCTAAGAGAGGCGAAAAAACTTGGTGATATTCTTGTAGTAGGACTAAACTCAGACAGTTCTGTAAAAAAGCTCAAACCCCTTAGACCTATAAATTCTGAAAAAGAAAGAGCCGAAGTCCTTGCATCTCTTGAAATGGTTGACTTTGTGACAGTATTCCACGAAGAAACTCCTTACAAACTAATAAAACTCCTTAATCCACATGTGCTCGTAAAGGGAGGAGACTGGAAGATTAAAGACATTGTAGGAGCTGATATTGTGCCTGAGGTTTACAGTTTGCCATATGTAGAAGGTTTTTCTACCTCAGGCATAATAGAGAGAATTCTTAATAAATACAACAAGCCAAGACAGGAAGACAACATACTCAAAAAAGCAAAAAAAGTGAAGTTTCTCTTTCTGGATGTAGATGGCGTATTAACCAGTGGAGGAATAATACTTGACAATGAAAACAATGAGTTAAAAATTTTCAATGTAAGAGATGGACACGGTCTTGTTATGTTAAATAAATCGGGAATAAATATAGCCGTTATCACAGGCAGAAAATCAAGAGCATTGGAAAGAAGAATGAAAGAACTGGGAATATCAGAAGTCTATCAAGGAGCAAGAGAAAAACTTAGAATTTTCGAAGAGATATTGAAAAAATACGGTTTAAAAAAGCAAGAAGTTGCAGCAATGGGAGACGATATAATTGATTTATCCATTCTAACCAGAGTGGGTTTTTCTGCGTCACCACAGGATGCTCATGAAGTAGTTAAAAGCAATGTTGATTATGTTACGAAAAACAAGGCAGGCGATGGAGCAGTAAGAGAGCTCTGCGATCTAATTCTTCAAGCAAAAGGACTTCTGGACAACTTCGTAGATGAATATAAAAACCTTTAATCTTCCAACATCCCTAACATTAATACGTATTCTCATTATCCCACTTTTTTTAATAAAAGCTCCATCTAATCCTCAATTCGGAGCTTTTCTGTTTTTCATAGCTTCGGTAACAGATTTTCTTGACGGTTATCTGGCAAGAAGATTCAAACAGATAACGAAAATTGGTATTATTTTAGACCCTATTGCCGATAAACTTCTGGTTATAACTGCTGTTGTAGTACTCGTTGACCTTGTAAGAGTACCTGCATGGATAGCAACAGTAATAATATTGAGAGAATTTATGATAACAACTTTACGTTTTTATGCTCTATCAAAAGGAGTTGTTATACCTGCAGAAAAAGCTGGCAAAGCAAAGACAGTAATGCAAATGACTTCTATCCTGCTTCTACTAATAGCAGATGAGATTTTAGGAGTCGATTTATATGACGTTGGCATTGTTCTTCTATACGTATCAACATTTTTAGCTATTTATTCTGCAATAGGCTATGTATGGCATTTCTGGAGGAATTTGAAATGAATATAATAGTAAGCATTTTTGCATTTATCTTCGGCTCTATTCCTTGGGGATTTATAATTGGAAAACTAAAAGGTATTGATTTAAGAAAAACAGGAAGTGGAAACATCGGGACTACTAATGTCCTTAGAGTAATCGGTAAAAAAGAGGCTTTAGCTACATTACTTCTTGATATATCTAAGGGTTTCATTCCTGTCATGCTTTTAAGATTATTTTATGAAGAAAGCAATATGCTACTGCTCGGTTTTACAGGCATTGCTGCTATACTTGGACACTGTTTCACTCCTTTTTTGAAATTTAAAGGTGGCAAGGGAGTTGCAACTTCTGTAGGTGTTATTCTGGCTTTTAGCCCTCTCGCTGGATTGACTACAGTAATCATCTGGCTATCTACCTTCGCTGTCTTTCGCATTTCCTCTTTGAGTGCTTTAGTGGCTTTTGGAGTGCTTCCTCTTGTTACTATGATATTAAGATATCCCGATGAAGTAACGGTTTTTGCTTTTATCATAACAGCTATTATCTATTTAAGACATCTTTCAAACATTAAAAGATTACTGAAAGGAACTGAGACAAAGATAGGTGATAAAAAATGAAAAAAGCAATAGTGCTACTTAGCGGAGGTATTGACTCTTCAACTACCTTAGCCATTGCTAAAGAAGAGGGATATGAATGCTATGCCCTTTCCTTTGATTACGGACAACGACATAAGATTGAACTCATAAGTGCTAAAAGAGTTGCTAAGTTCATAGGTGTAAAGGAGCATCTTATTGTCTCCTTTGATATGCGTCAGATTGGAGGTTCAGCTCTCACAACGGACATACCTGTTCCAGAAGGTGAAGTTGAAGGCATACCAGTTACTTATGTACCTGCAAGAAACACAATTTTTCTTAGCTTCGCTCTTTCATGGGCAGAAGTTCTTTTGTGTCCTACCATATTTATTGGTGCCAATGTAGTAGACTACTCGGGATATCCAGACTGTAGACCCGAATATCTGAAGGCCTTTGAAACAATGGCTAATCTTGCTACTAAAGTAGCTGTAGAGGGTAAAATAAAATTTAAAGTAGAAGCACCCCTTCTTTATATGACAAAGGCCGATATTATTAAAAAAGGTTTACAACTCAGATTTGATTACTCTCTCACATGGAGCTGTTACAATCCGCAAGGAGAATTAAAAAATCCTGTTCCTTGTCTAAAATGCCCAAGTTGTCAATACAGACTTAAAGGTTTTGAGGAAGCAGGAATAGGAGACCCTCTAATAAAATGATTACCCTAAGACTACACAGCAACGTCATAAAAAAAATAATACTTAGTGCAATAAAAGCAAGAAAAGGAGAATACACTTACGAAGAGCTTGTTTTAGATGGCTTAAAAATTCTTCAGATGATGCGTAATGTCGGTTGCAGAATAACCGTTGAAGGCATTGAAAATCTACAAAATCTTAAGCCTCCTTGCGTTTTTATAGCAAATCACATGAGCACCCTTGAAACGCTGGTTTTACCTGGTGTCATTGGAAAGGAATTTAGAGTAACCTTTGTTGTAAAAGAATCTCTCCTTAAGTATCCATTTTTCGGTAAAATTCTTTCAGCTCTAAAACCCATTCCTGTAAGCAGAAAAAATCCTAAAGAAGACTACAGGGTTGTAATGCAGGAAGGAGTTAAAAGACTTAAAGAAGGAATCTCTGTTATTGTCTTTCCTCAGGCAACAAGAGAACTTATCTTTGACCCTGCTAAATTTAACACTCTCGGCATTAAGCTTGCCCAAAAAGCCTCTGTTGCTGCTGTTCCTGTGGCTTTAAGAACTGACGCATGGGGAGTTGGCAGGATAGTAAAGGATTTTGGTAAAATTGACCCTACAAAGCCCATATGCTTTTTTATAGGCAAACCTGTAATAATTGAAGACAGAGGAGTTAAAGAACACTTACAGATAATTGAATTCATAGAAGCCTCCCTTAGAAAATGTTATAATTAACTATGTTTTACGCAGACCTGCACATCCATTCAAAATTCTCAAGAGCCACAAGCAAAGATATGAACCTTGAGAATATAGAACAATGGTCACAAATAAAAGGTATTAAATTAATTGGAACTGGCGATTTTACTCATCCCGAATGGATAAGGGAGATTGAAAATAAACTCAATGAAGCAGGAAACGGACTTTTTACCCTTAAAAGTAAATACAGGCTAAATCTTCCAGAAGCTTGTCAAAATGAAGTTTTTTTTATCCTATCTTCTGAAATTAGTTGCATATATCAGAAAAACGGAAAACTTCGAAAAATCCATCTTTTGCTTCTTACTCCGTCATTAAAGAATGTCTACAAAATTAACCATGCTCTAAATCAGATAGGGAGTCTCTTATCTGATGGAAGACCTATTCTGGGAGTAGATGCGAAGGAACTGATGAAAATAGTTTTAGAGCTGAGTCCTGAAACATTAATTATACCCGCCCATGCATGGACTCCTCATTTTTCAATTTTTGGCTCCCAATCTGGCTTTGATAGCATTGAAGAATGTTTTGAAGAACTAACCCCCTATGTGTATGCTATAGAAACGGGATTAAGCTCAGACCCTCCCATGAACTGGCGATTAAGTAAACTTGACGGTTTGGTTTTAATTTCGAACTCAGATGCCCATTCACCTGCAAAGATAGGAAGAGAAGCAAATGTGTTTGACACGGAGATAAATTACAATTCCATAGCAGAAGCAATAAAGACCGGCAAGGGATTTATTGGCACTGTAGAGTTTTTCCCTGAAGAAGGGAAATATCATTATGACGGACATAGAACATGCGGAATAAGACTTTCGCCTAAAGAGACAATAAAAAGGAATTATCTTTGCCCTGTCTGTGGTAAAAAAGTTACTGTCGGTGTAATGCATAGGGTTGAGTTACTGGCAGACCGTGAAGAAGGTTTTAAACCGCTGCAGGCACGTCCCTACTTCTCAATAATTCCTCTTCCAGAAATTATAGGAGAGCTTAAGAAAACATCGGCACAGAGCAAGACCGTCTTAGAACATTACTCAAAAGCCATTCATTCACTCGGTAGTGAATATGATATACTTCTAAAAAAAGATGTAAGGGAAATTGAAAAATTTGATGCATCCCTTGCAGAGGCAATTGAAAGAATGAGAAAAGGTGAAATAATCGTAGAACCCGGTTATGATGGAGAATACGGAAAAGTAAAAATTTTTGGAGAAGCAGTTGAAACAACTATCAAAGGTCAGTCACTTCTTTTTTAGATTGATTTAAAAGAAAAAATCGGATGGATTTAAATAGAAACCAAAAAGTAGCTGTAGAAAGTTCTGATAGATACCTATGTGTATTAGCCGGTCCGGGAACAGGTAAAACTCTCACTATAACGGCAAAGATAATTCATCTTTTGCAAAATGGTTTATCCCCAGAAGAAATTGCAGCATTAACATTTACTCAAAAAGCAGCCATTGAGATGAGAGAAAGAGTCATAAAGCATGTTAAAAAAGAAGAGCTCCCATTTATCGGGACTTTTCATCTTCTGTGTATAAGACTTCTCCGAGAGTTTCTTCCCTGTGAAAATAGAAATTTTAAGTTATGCACAAGAATTAAACAAAAAGAGATTATTAGAGAATTAGGCGAAAAGAATGCCGAAAAAACTATTGACAGAATATCAAAATTTAAAAACAGAGGAATTCCTCTTGATGATAAGACTATGGCTATCTATGAAAAATATGAAGAGAAAAAAAAGGCACTAAACCTCTTTGATTTCGATGACCTCTTAACTAAAACACAAGAAATGCTTAAGGAAGGCAAAATTCCTCCCCTTTTCAATCATATAGTTGTTGATGAATTTCAGGATATAAACAAAATTCAGTATGAAATAATCAAAGGACTTCTCAGAAAGGATGGTTCTTTTTCAGTTTTCGGAGACCCAGACCAAGCTATATATTCATTCAGAGGTTCTGAGATAGACCTCTTTTTAAATTTACCTACCGACTTTAAAAATCTGACTCTATTAAATCTGTCTCTCAATTATCGTTCTCAAGCAAACATTATAAACGCCTCTAATCATTTCATAACAGTGAACACCAAAAGATTTTCAAAAAAAATTGAGCCCACTAAAGAGTCCTCCCATCCAATAGTTTTAATTGAGGTAGAAGACGAATTTGAAGAAGCTCGGGTAATCGTGGAGGCTATAAAATCAAAAGTTGGAGCTGTTGATTTTACTGACTTATACAGAAATAAAGATGAAACCTCATATACCTATGGCAATTTCGCTGTTCTTGCAAGAACAAATAGACAGCTGAAAATAATAAATGACAAGCTTTTAAGTGAGGGAATACCTGTTAAAACAATTAAAAAAGATATAGAACCCTGGATAGAATCTTTTATAAAAAATCTCTCCGAGCAAATAAAAAGAAAAGAAATAACAAAAAAGCTTTTTGAGGCCGCTCCCCTTTATGAGTTTCTCAATTCAACCGATTTACTTAGAAAGTTAGAGCCTTACGAGATTTCCCTTGTCAGTAACATAGCAAAAAGTTATAGAAAGGGAACATTAATCGAACAAATACAGGCTTTCATAGACGAGCTTTCGGGGCTTACATCTATTGACCTTTTTCCAGAAAAGTTGAACGCTGTGAGTCTTCTGACCCTTCATGGTTCTAAAGGGCTTGAATTTCCTGTTGTTTTTATTGTTGGAACAGAAGAAGGGCTCATTCCATACACACTTTCAACAGAGTGGGATATTGAAGAAGAAAGACGACTGTTCTATGTGGGAATGACAAGGGCAATGGATGAATTGATAATACTGCATGCAAGAAGTAGATTCATTAACGGAAAAAAACTAAATCTTCCACCTTCTTCTTTCATAAAAGAACTTCCCCAAGAGAATCTTAAGAAGAAAAAAATCTCCCGAAAAGATAATATTCCCTCTCAAAAAGGACTATTTTGAAAAATTAT
This sequence comes from Thermodesulfovibrio sp. TK500a, assembly GCF_055381765.1. NCBI lineage: Bacteria > Pseudomonadati > Nitrospirota > Thermodesulfovibrionia > Thermodesulfovibrionales > Thermodesulfovibrionaceae > Thermodesulfovibrio > Thermodesulfovibrio sp. TK500a. Next base: position 1,481,867 of record NZ_AP041606.1, on the reverse strand, counting down.
GTAATCCTATCGCAAGGGATTTAATCGTTCCTTTAATACTCTGCAAAAAATTCTTTTAAGCTTCTATTTTTGTTCCAAGAAGTTCCAAAAATTTCTTCATCCACTCTGGATGGGCAGGCCATGCAGGTGCCGTAACAATATTGCCATCTACACAGGCATTCGAGTAAGTAGCGTTAACCTCGCACCATTTGCCTCCTGCAAGCAAAATTTCTGCTTTTACTGCTGGATAGGCAGTGAGAGTTCTCCCACCTATTATGTTTGCCGCTGTGAGAAGTTGAATTCCGTGACATATGGCTGCAACAGGCTTTCCAGATTCGACAAAGTGTTTTACAATGGCAATCACTTTCTCATTAAGCCTGAGATATTCCGGCGCTCTTCCGCCTGGGATGACAAGGCCGTCATATTTTGCAGGGTCGATTTTATCAAAATCAGCATTTATCATGAAATTATGGCCTCTCTTTTCTGTATAGGTCTGGTCACCTTCAAAGTCATGTACCGCTGTTTTTACTGTTTCTCCTGCTTTCTTTCCAGGACACACGGCGTGAACAGTATGTCCTACCATCTTGAGCATCTGAAAGGGAACCATTGCTTCATAATCCTCAACAAAATCGCCTACAATCATTAAAATCTTCTTGGCCATTGCAAACCTCCTTTTTATTTAAAATCATCCCGATATTAGGGACTCAATATCAAGATTTTTAATTGCCGTCTCGCCTATTGTATCTTTATTTAAATCACTTAAATAGGGCATGATGCCTAAAAAGGGTATGTCAAGTAATTCTCTTAGGGCTTCGGGATTCGTTTTTTCAGCTATATCATTTTTTGCAGGTTCAGAAAAATTAATGATATATCCCTTTATAGGAATTTTTTTGCTTTTTAGTGCTTCAATTGTAAGAATTGTGTGATTTAATGTGCCAAGAGTGGGTTTAGTTATGATTATTGCGGATAATCCTAATTCTTTAATCAAATCCCTAACAAAGTAAAAAGTTGCTTTCTTCTTTTCTTCTTTTCTGAGTGGAACCATCAATCCTCCTACGCCTTCCACAACAATGAAGTCATATTTTTTCCTAAGAGCATCAAAAGCTTTAAAAACTCTATCTATTTCTACTTCTAAATTCTCCAGCTTTGCAGCAACGAAGGGACTCAAAGGATTCTCAAATCTAAGAGGAGTTATTAAGTCTATGGAATCACTCATTTCAGCCATGTCTCTCAAAAACATGCCATCGGTTGGTAGGAGTATTCCATCTTTATTAAGACAGCCCGTTTCAATTGCCTTCATTGCTCCGACTTTTAAACCTTTTTTTATAAAACTTCTGAGTATTGCTGCTGTTACAATAGTTTTACCTACGCCTGTATCTGTGCCAGTTATAAAATATCCACCTTTCATTGCCTATCCTCCTTATTGTTAGATAATTAGACCTCTCACAATAAAAATTCACCCTACTGTTTATGCACTCTATAAAGCAAATATATCGTTATATGGTATAATGTTGTATAGATTAAAGGCAAGCTCATAAGGAGGAAGTGGTGATAAGATTTGAAGAATTACAAATGAGGATAATGGATGCCGCTAAGAATTATATGGATGTATATGACATGGCAACTTTGGTGGAGCAATATTCTCTTAACAAGGAAAGTAGATTGTCAATGACATTACCTGAAATTAAGCCTCCCTATCCGATAACTGCTACTGTCTCATTTTCCTATGATGTTCAACAAACAAGCACTTCTATCTATTTTGAAGAAGAGGACGATGAAATAGATGAGGCTATAGAGCTGGACATAATTATAAGCCTTCCTTTTATGGAGGGCTACAATGAAATGGTAGACCTTTATGAAGAAATTGCAAATGAATACAGCGAACTTGAACCTGTTCTTGTTAAAAAGGAGTTTTACAGGAAAGACTTAGTTGATGCAGAGGAATATGAAATTGCCTATTCTTATGTCATTGGCGGAGAAGAGCTAAAAGATTTACAGGTTTATGAAGACATATTTTTTGAATTGAGCAACATTCTTCGCATGATTTATGAGAGAACCAAATTTTTTATTGATATGTCTTGGTATAGAGAGCACGAAGATGATAGCCTTTGATGAAATATCTACAATTCTGCTTGATATGGATGGGACTATCCTTGATAAATATTTTGACGATTATTTTTGGGAGATATTCTTACCTGAAAGATATGCAGAAAAAGAAGACTTAAGCTTCTCTGAAGCTCAAAAAATTCTATTTAACATGTATAAAGCAGAAGAAGGCACTCTTAACTGGACTGACATTGACTTCTGGAGCTTAAAGACAGGAATTGATATCTTTACTCTAAAAAAACAGCTCACTCACCTTATAAAACCTCACCCCGATGCAGAGGATTTTTTAAATTTTATTAGCTCTAATGGAAAGAAAGTCTATCTTGTAACAAACGCACACAATAAAGTTATGAATTTAAAATTAGAGAAAACCGGCTTTGCCAGGTATTTTCATAAAACATTTACATCCTTTGACATAGGATATCCAAAAGAAAGACTTGAATTCTGGCATAAACTAAAGGAGTGTATTGATTTTGAACCAGAAAAAACGGTTTTCGTTGATGATACAGAAGAGATTCTGCACAGAGCAAAATCTTTTGGAATAAAGATGCCCATTTTACGAGGACTATCAAGTTCCAGAAGTGAACCCAGAAAATCTAATAATTTTTTAACAATAAACAGTTTCAAAGAAATTATAAAAAGCTGAGCTTATAATATTCCCAATTCCTTTTTAAGCCAATTTTTTATCTTTTCATTTATGGGACACATACCAAATTTAATGTAAGTTTTATTCTCCTCTAAGGCTTCTTTAAGCATTTCCTCGGGAATATGCTCAATTTTAGCAATGGTTTCGCCAAAACAATTTGCTTTATGCATCATGAGAAAAAGCTCTGGCTTTTTACCTGATGTCTCTATGTAGAATACATAGCCTTTTACAGGTTTTTTACATACTATATCGTCGCCCTCCTTGGTAATAACGGGCTCCATAACCTTTGTTGGATTAACATCCCACAGTATGTTACTGATATAGTATGGTTCTTTTTTAATATCCTCGAAAGTAAGTAACTCTTCCCAAATCATTTTAAAGAACCTCCTTTTTTCTTCGCTCTGGAACTATAGTGTTCGGAACTCTTCCTTCATTAAAATCTTTTGATACGTAAAGTCCACAGTAACATCTACCATAATCTCTGATATCAAGCTCGCTGTAAATACACGGGCAGATTATATCCTTATCTTTTTCTTTATCACCACTTGCAAGTCTACAGGGACAGCTTCTATAACCGTAACGATTTTCATTCTTAATGAGACCTTCGATTAGGTCAAAAACCAACTTTTTATCTCTGTTTAGCTCTATTCCTTTTGAATTGGCAAACTTACTTAAAATTTCATAAAGTTTCTCTCGGTCCATCATATTTCAAGCAACTTCTTCAAAGCTTCTTCTTCATATCCAACCACTGCCTTTTCAACTACTATTGTTGGAAAGGTTTCCTGAGGATTGATTTTTCTCAACTCTTTGAGAGCAACCCACTGTTCACCACTGTCAAGAGTGTCAACATCTATGGTTTCATATTCAATATTATGACTTCTAAGAAACTCTTTCAGCCTCTTACAGGCTGGACAGGTGCTGAGGGAGTAAACTCTGATTTTCCTATGCATGACCTGCTCTCCCATCTTTATTAAAAGTCTTATTGAGCGTCAATTCAATATCTTCGAGCATCTCAAAATTAGCAGTTCTTATTCTCTCAACAGAGATACCGAGCATTTTAGCAAGTTCCTCAAAGGGTATTTTTGAAACATAACATAGTTCGGCTATTAAAATTTTTAAAGCATCATCTTCTATGAGAGCTTTTAGGTTTTTATCTGTTACCTCAACGCTGTCAATGGCATCCTGAAAAAGCATTCCTTTTTTAATATTTTGTAGAATTTCTTCCATTGCTTTCTGGTATATTCTGCTTTCCTCTTCAGAGTATTCCTTATAGACAAAATCAAGCTCTTCCATTTTTTTCTCCTTTACTTAAACTGTTTATACACTTAAAATGCTTAGTAAGCAAACTCTCCATCGTGTTTTTTATTTCTTCATCACCTACCCTGCTGAGAGTTTCCTTAATCCACCTCAACTGTTCAGCGGAGATACTACAACTGCACTCCACTCTTCTTTTTTTATCTGTTCTGTTATGGTTGTAGATTTTGCCAAACTTAAAAGTCACATTTTTAATTCCATAAGGTTGAAGAGACTTCAAAAAATCTTCCTTCAAGAATTCCAGCTCATTCAACCATGCATTTGAATTAACTGTCACTGAAAGAGTCCCTTCCTTTAAATCCCGAGGGAAAGTCCGTTCACTCAAAGGAGAACCAAAAATTTCATGCCATTTCTTTCTAAGAAATTTCAATTTTATGGCATTTTCAATCCCTAAGCTGCTTATTACATGAGGTATAATACAACTAAGCTTTTCCATTTAGGCTAAACAGCTTTTTTTACAAAGCCCGAACGGAGACATCTTGTGCATACATGAACTCTTTGAGGGCCTTTTTCTGTGATAATCTTCATTCTTTGAAGATTAGGGAAAAAATATCTCCTTGTTTTGTTATTTGCATGACTTACGTTGTTACCGAGTGTTTTCTTTTTACCACAGACATAACAGCTTGCCATCAGTTCCTCCTTCAATTTGCATATACTTATATTTTTATGATAACATTTTATTGATTTGTAGACAAGGAGGACAGACTGTTCTATGTCAGATAAAGCACTCAGAAGCATTGAATTAGCCAAAGAACTTGGAGTTAAACCCTTAGAAATAGTTAAATTCATCGAAAAACACAGAAATGTTCAGTTCAAAAAAGGAACAACAAACATAAAGGTTGAACCAGAGGAAGTTGAAAAAATAAGAGAGTTCTTTAGAAAAGAAGAGAAAAAAACTGAAATAAAGGAAAAAGAACCAAAAGAACAAATAAAAACAAAGGAAGGAGAGGGACAGAAGATAGAACCACCAGTTGAAAATAGAATAAAAGAAGAAATAAGAGATGAAAGAACACAACCTGAAAAAATCGAACCACCAACAACCAAAATAATTGAAGAAGAAATAAGAGATGAAGAAGACCTTTCGCTTCCAGGAAGATTTAGAAGAGAGATATCCTTTGAAAAGATTGAAAAAATAAAACCTAAGCCAATTTCATCAAAAATCCCTCCTAAAAAAATTGAGCCTAAAAAATGGTTAGACCTAAAAGAACAGAAAAAAGCTAAAGACAAAAACAAAAAAGAGGAAGCAACTCCTTTACCTACAACTGCTCCAAGAAAAAAATCAATAAAAATAGAAGAGGGTACTACGGTAAAAGAGTTTGCCGAACTTATTGGACAAAAAGTTCCCGATGTGATTAAGAAATTTATGGAACTGGGCTACATGCCAACAATAAATCAACCCGTTGACCCTGATGCTGCTCAGATTGTAGCTGAAAGTTTTGGTATAAAAATTGAATTATCGCAAGTTCAGGAGGTTGATGTTATAGAAGAGGTTGAAGATGCTCCTGAAACTCTCCAACCACGACCTCCAATAGTAACTGTAATGGGTCATGTTGACCATGGTAAAACGTCTTTACTTGATGCTATTAGAAAAACAAAGGTAACTGAACAGGAAGCAGGTGGAATTACCCAACACATCGGTGCTTATAAAGTAACTCTTCAAGGCAAGGATATAACTTTTCTGGATACTCCTGGTCACGAAGCCTTTACTGCTCTCAGGGCAAGAGGAGCAAAGGTTACAGACATTGTTGTTTTAGTGGTGGCTGCAGATGACGGAGTAATGCCCCAGACCATTGAGGCCATAAATCATGCAAAGGCTGCTCAAGTTCCCATTGTTGTTGCTGTAAATAAAATAGATAAACCAGAGGCAAATCCTCAAAGAGTTAGGACTCAATTAAGTGAATATGGAGTAATTCCTGAGGAATGGGGTGGACAGAACATATTTGTTGACATATCTGCTAAGAAAGGCATGGGAATTGAAAATCTGCTTGAAATGATACTACTGCAAGCAGAAATTATGGAACTCAAAGCCAATCCTGACAAACCAGCAAGAGGCACTATTATTGAATCTCGTCTCGACAAAGGAAGAGGGCCTGTTGCAACAGTAATAGTGCAAAGCGGAACTCTAAAGGTTGGAGATGCCTTTGTAGCAGGAACAACACACGGTAAAGTAAGGGCATTAATTGACGATACAGGAAAAAGAATTAACGAAGCTCCTCCCTCTACTCCTGTTGAAGTAGTAGGATTTGAGGAAGTTCCTCAAGCAGGTGACATTTTTACGGTTGTGGAAGATGAAAAAACAGCTCGTAATATAGCAAATCTCAGAGCTCAAAAAAAGAGACTTGCTGAGATGCAGAGAACACAAAAACTTACATTGCAAGACCTCTATGACAAAATTAAAGAAGGTGAAGTCAAAGAACTAAATCTAATTATAAAAGGCGATGTTCAGGGTTCTGTCGAGGCTCTTAGAAAAGCCGTAGAGGATATAATTCATCCAGAAGTTAAGGTGAAGGTCATTCATACAGCCGTAGGTGGTATTACAGAAAGTGATGTCAATCTTGCAGCAACAGCTAATGCAATCATCATAGGGTTCAATGTAAGACCCGAAACAAAAGCACAGGAATTGGCAGAACAACTTGGGGTGGATATAAAGCTGTACAGCATAATCTATGAAGTCATAGAAGATGTAAAGAAAGCTCTCACTGGAATGTTAACTCCTGAGGTAAAAGAGAAAATTTTAGGAAGGGCAGAGGTAAGAGCCGTATTCAAAATCTCAAAGGTTGGAACTGTAGCAGGTTGTTATGTTCTTAATGGAACTATATCAAGAGCAAGCGATGGAATAAGAATTATAAGAGACAACATAGTGATATATGAGGGCAAAATTAGCTCTCTCAAAAGATTTAAAGAAGATGTCAGGGAAGTTCAGGCAGGTTATGAGTGTGGTCTTACAATAGATAATTTTAATGACATAAGAGAGGGTGATATTCTCGAAAATTATATTTTAGAGAAAATACCTGTCAAAGGCTTATAAAATGCATCCCTACAAAAGGTCAAAAAGGCTCGGCGTACTTCTAAGGGAAGAGGTAGCAGATATTATTCTAAACAAAATAAAAGACCCCCGACTTGGGTTTATAACAGTAACAGATGTAGAACTCTCCGATGACTTGAGAAACGCAAAGGTCTTCGTATCCGTGCTTAAAGAAGAAGAGAGAACCCAATCTCTTCAGATTTTAAATGAAGCAAAGGGATTTGTAAGAAACGAGATTGCAAAAAGATTAAGGATAAAAATTATACCGACCTTTGAATTTCTTATTGATGAGTCAATTGAACATGGGTTCAAGATTGACAAATTACTAAAGGAGATAAAAAAGAATTCGGAGGATATTTGATACCACCGAAGGAACTAATTGAGATAATTACGGAAAAAAATAACTTCTTGATACTTACTCATTCAACTCCCGATGGAGATGCCTTTGGCTCAGCATTAGCCTTAAAGTTTTCACTTAATCTTTTGTCAAAGCGGGCCGAAGTTTATACGGAAATGCCCATTCCAGCTCAATATAAATTCTTGCCGGGAATTAATGAAATAAAAGACTTAGTTGAGCTTTCTCCAGATAAATTTGAAGTGTTAATCTTGGTAGACTGCCATGAACCCTCAAGAGTAAACAACAATGAAGAATTAATAAGCAAAATAACTAAATTCTCAGGCATAAAAGTTATAATCGACCATCATCTTGAAAGAAAAAACAGTGATTTCCATGCTATAAAATGGATTTCTCCCCATGAGGCTGCTACAGGAATGATGGTATATGAACTAATAAAAAAATTGAATATTCCTATTAACGCTTCTATTGCTACATTGCTTTATTCTGCTTTAATAGTAGATACCGGTAATTTTCAGTTTGACAATACAACAGAAAAGGAGTTACGTATTGCCTATGAACTTGTAAAAGCCGGGGCTAAGCCATCTTTTATATATCAAAATCTATTTGAAGGCTGGACTACAAATAGATTAAAGCTCTTCATAAAAATGCTCGATAAAACTGAAATTATCCCTCCTTTTATAATAGGCCATTTACGAAAAAAAGATTTTGAAGAGACAAATACGATTGAGGCTGACACAGAAAGATTTGTTGAATTTTTGAGAATACTAAAAGATATAAGTATCTCCGTCCTATTCAGAGAAATAGAGGAAGGATTTTTTAAAGTCAGTCTTCGTTCAAAGGGAAGCTTAGATGTATCAGTCATTGCACAAAGCTTTGGTGGAGGTGGGCACAAAAACGCTGCTGGTTACAGAATAAGGGCAACCTACGAAGAGGCAAGGGACAAACTGATAGAATCCGTAAAAAACAACAAAATGCTATGATAGGTAACCTTTAATGGGAAAAATCATAGCAGTAGCAAGCCAAAAAGGCGGAGTTGGAAAAACAACTACTGCCATCAATCTTTCTGCCTGCCTTGCTGTAAAGGGAAAAAAAGTTTTGGTCATAGACTCAGACCCTCAGGCCAGTCTTAGTTTTGGCTTGGGAATAAGAAGAAATGGAGAAAAGATAAAGGGACTATACGAATACTACACAGAGAGAGCAGAACTTGAGGAAGTTCTTATTGAATGCATCGATAATCTCTTTGTTATTCCAACCCGAATAGACCTTTTTATGGCAGAATTAGAAGTATTTGAAACAGAGGAGAGGGAAAAAAAGCTTCGAGTGCTTCTTGAGCCCTGTCGTGAAATTTTTGACTACATCTTTATAGACTGTCCTCCCTCATTTTCCTTTCTTACTCTCTGTGCTCTTGTTGCTGCTGATTCTGTAATAATCCCTGTTCAATGCGAACAGTTTGCATTAGAGGCTTTGAGAATTTTCATTAAACTTCTCTGGCGAATTAAAGGAAACTTTAATGAATCTCTCGAGTTAGAGGGGATTCTTCTTACCATGTTTAGCAAACATATAACTCTTAGCAGAACAACCGCTGAAGACATAAGAAAAGTTTTTCGAACTAAGACTTTTGAGACAGTGATACCAAGAAATATAGCTCTCGCTGAAAGCTCTATACATGGTATCCCTGCAATTTTCTATGCGCCTGAGGCAGCAGGAACAATTGCCTACAAAGAACTTGCATTAGAGTTTCTCAAAAGTAATCCTTAAGGCTTGCTAAAATTTTTTCTGCCAATTTAATTGAAAATCCTGGAAGAGAGGCAATTTCCTCTGCTGTAGCAGCTTTTATTCTCTTAATACTTCCGAAGTGTTTAAGAAGGGCAAGCCTTCTTTTTTTGCCTACTCCCTCAATTTTTTCTAAAACCGACTCAAAGGAAGCTTTTTTTCTAAGCTTTTTATGATAAGTAATGGCAAATCTGTGCGCTTCATCTCTTATTCTCTTTAGCAGTAGAGACGATGCTTTCTTATCTTCAAGAGAGATTTCATCACCTTCAGGCATTATCAGTCTGTCTGGATTTTTGGCAAGGGCAAATATATTAATATCTTTAAGCTCTTCCATTACTTTCATTGCAACGTTTAGCTGTCCTTTTCCTCCATCTATAAGAACTATATCTGGTCTTGGTATTCCTTCGGGTGAATCAAATCTATTAACTGTTCTCTCTACCAGTTCTCTCATTGAAGAGTAGTCGTCGATTCCATTGACCTCTCTGATTTTTAAATGCCTGTAATATTCTTTCTTAAACTCCCCATTTTCCCAATAGACAAAACTCCCTACTGAATTAGAACCAAAGAGAGTTGAGATATCAAAAGCTCCTATTCTTAAGGGAACTCTCTCGAGCTTAAGTCTCTTCTTTAAATCATCCAAGATAAATTCTACATTTTTTCTATTTGCTCTCAAATACTCTTTAGCATTTGCAAGGGACATCTCAAGAACAGCCTTTTCTTCATCTGTCTTCGGTTGTCTTATGGTTAGTTGCTCTCCCCTTTTATTTTTGAGCCATTCTATTATTCCTGATAGGTCTTCAGGCGTATTCTCAATTATAACTGTCTTGGGAGGAATGAGAGATTCAACAGAATATAAGGATTGAACAACTGACCTAATAAGTTCTTCCCAAGTTTCATAGAAGGCTTTTTTAATCATATAGTTTTTTGAGCCTACGAGTAGTCCATTTCTTACAAAGAGGACATTCACTGAAATTTCAGAATCCTCTGAGTAGACTCCTACAAAATCAATGTTGTCAAGATTCACAGATACAACTCTTTGCTGTTCAAATATTCTTTCAAGCCTTCTTATCTGGTCTCTTATTTTAGCAGCTTCTTCAAATTTCATTTCATTACTTAATTCCTTCATCCTCTCCTGAAGTCTGCCAATCAGCTCTGCTCCCTTGCCTTTCAGGAAAAGAATGACCTCCTCTACACCTCTCATGTAATCTTCCCTACTAATCTTATCAGCACAAGGAGCGGGACATCTTTTCATTTGATATTGAATACAGGGTCTTATAGTTTTATTTAATGAATATTTACAGGTTCTTATGGGAAAATTTTTTCTTATGAAAGATAAAGCCTCCCACATTGCCTGGGCAGGAACGTAAGGACCGAAGTAAAGATTACCATCCTTTTTTGGTTTTCTTACTACTTCAATCTTTGGCCATTTTTCTGTAAGGGTAATTTTAAGATAGGGATAGTTTTTATCATCTCTTAAAACTATGTTGTATGGAGGCTTATGCTGTTTTATTAGATTGGCTTCAAGGACAAGAGCTTCATATTCATTGGAGGTTATTATAAATGAAAACTCTTTTACCTGCTCAACCATCTTGGTCTTTCTTGGTTCGAGTTCGGATGACTGAAAATAGCTTTTTAGACGATTCCTAAGATTTTTTGCCTTTCCTATGTAAAGAATTTTATCTTTCCTGTCTTTGAAAATATATACGCCTGGTGATGAGGGTATGTTATTTAATTCAAACATAGGTGGTATAAAAATTATATTATCTCACAACTTCCTTGATATATCTTTTGCGGGTTGTTATATTCATCAAGAATTATTATTTTAGGTCTATGCTGGGATATTTCTTCCTCCCCTATGTAGCCGTAGGAAAAAATAACAATTCTGTCATTTACAGAAGCCTTTTTTGCTGCAGGACCGTTCAATCCTATTGTTCGTGAGCCTCGAGGAGCTGCAATTACGTAAGTATCAAACCTCTCTCCATTATTCATGTTACTTATCCATACCCTTTCATAAGGCAGAATACCTGCAAGCTCTAAAAGTTCAATATCAATGCTGATTGAACCCTCATAAAAGAGATTTGCCTCTGTTACTTTTGCCATGTGTAGTTTAGCCCTGAGAAAACTTCTTAACATATATCTCTCCAGTTATACACTATTCAATTATCTTTGGAACTCTGAAAAACTTATCCGTAGAGTCAGGAGCATTTCGTAATGCCTCTTCTCTTGAAAGAGACGATTTAACTACATCCTCTCTAAAAACATTATTTAAAGATAAAACATGAGAGGTAGGCTCTACACCCTCCGTATTTACCTCATTAAGCTTATCCACATAATCAAGTATTCTACTTAATTGTTCTCCGTAGAGCTCTATTTCTTTTTCCTGAAATTCCAACCTACTTAGCATGGCTATGTGCTTTACCATTTCTTTAGATATTTTCATCTTTACACCCTCTCTAAGTTTGCTATTTTAGGAGCTAATTTCTTTACTCCTATTCCAGGAAAGTTTACAACTATTTTTAGGTCATCTCCCTCGCCATAACAATCTCTTACAACACCCACACCCCATGTGGGATGCTTTACTTTACAGCCAATCACAAAGGGAGGTTTAATCTTCCTTGAATCACTGTCTTTGACAGGAGTATTAAAATTAGAGCAGTCCTTTTTTATACAGCAGCAATACTCTGGTGGTATATCTTTTATAAAGCTTGAAGGTTCTTGGTTCTGAACCTTAGAGTATAGTCTTCTCTGCCTTACAGTCGTAAGAAAGAGCAGGTTTCGTGCCCTCGTCATACCCACATAGAAAAGTCTTCTCTCCTCCTGTAATTCTGCTGGGTCTTCTTGTGCTTTAAAATACGGTAAAATTCCCTCTTCACAGCCAGCAATGAATACAACGGGAAACTCTAATCCTTTTGCCGAATGAAGAGTAAGAAGGGATACGTAATTTTTCTTACTTTCCCATGAATCCACATTAGATACAAGGGAGACTTTATCGAGGAAATCTCTGACAGATATATTCTCAGCCGAGGAGAGTAGTTCAAGAACATTCTGAATTCTATCCTCTTCTATTTCCTCCAGATAGGCTGTAGTATTTAGAATATCTTTTATCATTGAGGCTGCATTTTTATAGTCTTTTGTTGATAAATCCTCTATAAGTGCAATAAAAGATGAAAGCTTCTGTTTCAATGACTCTGCCACTGTTTCATCATTTATTATTATTCTTATTGCCTCATAGTAAGAACAGCCATTCTTTTTTGCCTCTTGTTCAATCTTACTTATTGCGGAAGTTCCTATACCTCTTGGAGGTGTATTTATAACTCTTAATAAACTCACGTTATCTTCTCTATTAAGCAAAAGCCTCATGTAAGCGATAACATCTTTAATCTCCTTTCGGTGATAGAAACTAACACCACTTACTACATGATAAGGAATTCCCTCAATTCTTAAGGCTTCCTCAAGGGCTCTTGCCTGCAGGGTGAGCCTATAGAGAACAGCGAAATCTCTGTATTCGTAATCTCCCTTCAGATACATCTCTTTTATGTTTTTAGCAATGTATTTAGCCTCTTCTTCTTCGTTGCTAAGCTGACAGTAGTGAATTTTATCTCCCCAGTCTCTGTCAGTCCATAGATTTTTTGGCTTTCTTAATAAATTTTTGGAAATCATTGCAGAGGATGCAAGAATGATATGCTTTGTTGAACGGTAATTTTGTTCTAATTTGACTATTTTAACTCCTGGAAAATCCTTTTCAAAATTTAGTATGTTATGGACATTTGCTCCTCTAAATTTATAAATACTCTGGTCATCATCGCCAACAGCACAAATTTTCTTATGATACTTCGAAAGCAACTGAAGCAAAACATACTGGGATTTGTTAGTATCCTGAAACTCATCTACAAGAACATATCTAAAATGCTCGGCGTATTTTTTTAGTAAATCTTCCCTTTCGCTGAAAAGATTTATGACCATGAGAATCAAATCATCAAAATCAAGGGCATTGTATTTTTTTAATTCATTTTGATATTTTGCATAAATCCTGCCAAGTCTTTCTTCAAATTCATAACCCTCTATGTTAGAGGCATATTGCTCTGAAGTCACCATATTAGACTTTAAATTGCTTATCCTTGAAACTACGCACTTACATAAAGCCTCGTGCATGTTTAGTTCTTTCAATATCCTTTTTATAAGTGCAGCTTGGTCATCTTCGTCATAAATGATAAAATCTTTTTTGTAACCAATCTGGTCAATGTGAGCTCTTAGTATTCTTACACATAGAGAGTGAAAAGTGCCTATCCAGTAATTTTTCCAGTTTCCATTGCATATTTTACATATCCGCTCTTTCATTTCATCGGCTGCTTTGTTAGTGAACGTAACAGTAAATATTGAAGAAGGAGAGTAACCTAATACCTTTGTTAGATAAGCATATTTGTAAGTAATTACTCTTGTTTTTCCACTTCCTGCTCCTGCGAGCACCAGAAGCGGACCTTCACAGTATACTACAGCTTCTTGTTGCGCGGGATTTAACTCCCCTAAGGGGAAATCTTTCATGGCTGTACCCCTCTTTTTTTATTTTTAAAAAATCTATTCAACAGTAACACTTTTTGCAAGATTTCTTGGTTGATCAACATCACACCCCCTTAATAGTGCTACATGATAAGCAAGCAACTGAAGGGGAATACTGAAAAGAATAGTATTTAGATAGCTATTTATTCCTTCTACGTGAATAAATCTATCGGATAATCTAATAAGTTTATCTTTCTTTGTATTTGATAAGGTGATTACAAAACCATCCCTTGCCTTTATTTCCTCTATATTAGATAGGGTTTTCTCAAGATAGAGGTCATCGGATACCACAAAAATAACAGGAAAACCTTCCTCTACCAGTGCTATAGGTCCGTGTTTCATCTCTCCTGCAGCATATCCCTCTGCATGTATGTATGATATTTCTTTTAATTTAAGCGCTCCTTCAAGTGCAACGGGATAATTAAGACCTCTTCCAAGATAGAGAAAATTAGGTTTCCTGTATAATTCTTTTGCAAGATTTTGAATTTTTTCGTCTAATTTCAATGTTTCCTCAGCTAATCTTGGTAGATGAAAAAGGTCTATCAGAAACTTTTCATTGACAACAGCTGGATTTATCCTACGGGACATTGACAAAGCAAAGGCAAGAATATACAAAGCTACTATCTGACAACTAAAAGCCTTTGTAGAGGCAACACCTATCTCTGGACCGGAATGGGTATAGAAAACCGCATCGGATTCACGAGATGCGGTGCTTCCAAGAACATTACATATTGTAAGCGTCTTTAATCCTGCCTTTTTTGCATACCTGAGAGCAGCCAAAGTGTCTGCTGTCTCTCCTGATTGCGTAATTGCTACAAAGAGAGAGTCCGCTTCAAAGGGCACTTCTCTATATCTGAATTCTGACGCTATGTCAATCTCAACAGGTATTTTAGCTATTCTCTCAATAGTATATTTCCCTATCATACAAGCATGATAGGAAGTACCGCAGGCGACAAGATAGATTTTCTTGATTAAAGCCATTTCATCCTTTGTTATTCCCCATTCTTTGTAATTTATCTTTGAACCATCTGGTAAAACCCTGCCTCTAATCGTATCAGCTAAGGCTCTCGGTTGTTCGTGTATCTCTTTAAGCATAAAATGTTTGTAACCACCCTTTTCAGCCATTGAGGCCGTCCATGTAATGGTTACGGGTTTTTTTCTTTTTTCGTTACCTTTTAAATCACAAACTTTATAGTCCCTGCCTTTAATAACAACCATTTCTCCATCATCGAGAAATATCACATTATTGCAGTAGGTTAGAAAAGCCGGAATATCAGAGGCAATAAATTTCTCCTTTTCCGAAACGCCTACTACAAGAGGGCTTTCCATTCTTACACCAATTATTTTGTCAGGCTCTTTTTCATCTATTATTACAACTGCGTATGAGCCTTTAAGCATGGAAACAGCCTTTTTTACAGCCTCTTCAAAACTAAAATTTTCTCTAAATTTTCTTATAAGATGAGCAATTACCTCTGTGTCTGTTTCAGAGTTAAATTTAAATCCCTCTGCCATAAGCTCTCTTTTAAGCTCTGCATAGTTCTCTATAATTCCGTTATGCACAAGAGCTATACCGCCAGAGCAGTGGGGGTGAGCATTTTCATTAGATGGTTTGCCATGTGTAGCCCATCTTGTATGCCCAATGGCTATCTTTGCCTTTTTTAAGCTACTGTCTATTAATTGCTCCAGATTGGCTATTTTACCTTTACACTTTACAGTTGTTATCTTATCTTCAATCAGACAGGCTATGCCTGCAGAGTCGTAACCTCTGTATTCAAGCTTTTTTAAGCCCTCAATAACCACCTCTGTTGCGCTTCTGTCACCAATGTATCCTATTATCCCGCACATTATTCCTTCCTTCGCCTCCTCTTTGCCCAATCTTCGATATTCTTCTGAGGTGTCCTGCTTATAGCAAGAGAACCTTCTGGAACTTCCTTTGTAATTGTAGAACCCGCCCCTACATAGGCATCCCTATTTATTTTCACTGGTGCTACAAGCTGGGTATCACTCCCTATAAAAACATTGTCTTCAATTATTGTTTTATGCTTTTTCTGACCATCGTAATTGCATGTGATTGTGCCTGCTCCAATGTTCACGTTTCTGCCAATCTGAGCATCTCCCAAATAACTAAGATGTGATGCCTTGCTACCATCTCCTATTGTTGTTTTTTTCACTTCTACAAAATTTCCAATCTTACAGTTTCTGCCAACAACAGTCTCTGGTCTTAAATGGGCAAAAGGACCTATCTTAGAGCCTTCCATTATGTGGGTATTTTCAGCAACTGTGCAGTCCTTTATCTCAACATTATCCTCTATTATGCAATTTTTTAATCTGACCCCTTGGTATATTGTGCAATTCTCCCCGATTTTAGTTTCTCCTTCAAGAAATACATTGGGATAGATTACTGTATCCTCTCCGATAGAGACCTTAGGTGAAATCCAAACTGTACTGGGGTCATAAAAAGTTACTCCTCTTTCCATCCATTCCCTTACAATCGAATCTCTTAAGTATCTTATTGCTAATGAAAGCTCAGCTCTTGTATTTATACCTATTAGCTCTTCTTCAGTGGCTAATGGATATGCCTCTACTCTATTTCCTCTTTTAACAGCGATTTCAACAAGGTCTGTAAGATAGAATTCTCCTTTGTTTTTATTTTCTTTAACTTCCCTTACAAGTTCAGCTGTCTGCCGCCTCAATAAATAAACCCCGCTGTTAGCCTCAGAAATTTCCTTCTGCTCTTCTGATAAATCCGTTTTCTCAACGATTTTTTCAACTAATCCCTCGGGATTTCTTAAAATTCTTCCGTAACTGTGTTCCCTCTGAGGATAGAAAGATAGAATACCCATTGCAAGATTGTTTTTATCAAATAAATCAATCAATTTTTGAATAGTCTCTCTTCTTAAAAGAGGTGTATCACCATTAAGTATTAAAAGCCTATCACTTTTTATGTGCGGCAGAGCAGAAAGCAAAGCATCTGCAGTTCCCCGAGGTTCTTTTTGAAAAACAATATCCAGATTTTTATTTGAAATATATTCTATAACCGCTTTTAATTTAGGATTTAATACGACAAATATATTATCTGGTTTTATGCTCTTAGCTGTTTGTAATAAATAATCTATAATAGGTGTATCGAACATTTTGTGTAGCACTTTTGGCAGCTTTGACTTCATTCTTGTTCCCAGACCAGCTGCCAAAATAACTACATCCACTATCTCTCACCTCTTATAATTTCAGGTGAAGCTATTCCACCCGATAGAATGATTTTTATTCCCTGCTGAACGGGAATATCAGTATGAATTACACACTCAGGTTCAAAAAGCACCACCTCTCCTAAGTAGAGATTGTTTGTTGGAATGTATACGGCAGCAAGTTTTTTTTCGCAATTTTCTGATTGAATGGTGCATATCTTCGTTTGAAAGCCAAAAGCAAAGCAACCTTTTCGAGGATATTCAACTATTACGAACTTTTGAAAAGATGAGGTATTATCGGGAGAAAAAGCATCTATCAGTTGTTTGATTGATGAATAAAGACTTTTGAAAACGGGAATTTTAAGAAAAAGCAGTTTTTCAATCTGGTCAAGAAGTTTCTTTCCAAAAACATTTGTAGATATTATTCCTACTACAAAAACCAGTATAATTGCCGTTACAAACCCCAAGCCTGCAATATGTCTTCCAAAAATATAGTCATAAATAGGTCCTAAAAGACCGTCTACAATTTTGAATAGCTGTATGAAGATAAATATGCTTATTGCGACAGGGATAGTTACAATGAGGCCTGCGATAAACTTTCGCTTAAAGGTTAGTCTGATGGATGGCTCCATACTATGCACTGACCTTACTCATCGCCTCATCAGGTATGTCAAAGTTAGCATAAACATTCTGGACATCATCATGGTCCTCCAAGGCCTCCATCAGCTTTAACATTCTTTCCGCATCATCTCCTTCAATGGAAACATAATTTTTAGGAAGCATAGTAACCTCTGCAAGAGAAACATTTACCCCTGCATTCTGAAGAGCTGATTTAACTTCCTTAAGGTTTTCTGGCGGAAATATGAGTTCAAAACTCTCCTCTTTTGGGTCATTTCTTACGTCATCCACACCTGCTTCAAGAGCAATCGATATTAATGTGTCTTCATCTATTGTCTTTTTATCAACGAGAATATATCCCTTTTTCTCAAAAATCCATGATACACATCCAGACTCTCCAAGACTTCCTCCATGCTTTGACAGAAGATGTCTTATCTCTGAGACTGTTCTGTTTTTGTTGTCTGTCATGGCTTCAATAAGTAACGCCACGCCTCCGGGTCCATATCCCTCATATATAACCTCCTCGTAAGCAGCTCCTGCAAGTTCACCTGTTCCCTTCATTATTGCTCTTTTAATATTGTCAGAGGGCATGTTAACTTCTCTTGCCTTTTCAATAGCTACTCTTAAGCGTGGGTTTTTCTCAGGGTCACCACCGCCAAGTCTTGCAGCAACAGATATTTCCTTTACTAACTTTGTAAATATTTTACCTCTTTTTGCATCAACCTGTGCCTTCTTGTGCTTGATTTGAGCCCATTTGGAATGACCTGCCACTAAAACCTCCTAATGGAAGGAATATTTTAATATTAATAAGATTTTCTCAATTCTGTCAAATCGTTATCCTGTCCATAATATCTAAAACCTCTTTAAATAGAGGATTTTTAAGTTCACCCTCTCCAATTTCTCTTATGAATGTTAATCTCTGAGCTCTTTTAAAGGCTTCTGGATTTTCTATAGAGATTTTTGCGAATAAGCTTTCTAAGAATTTTTCAGTCAAAGGAGCTTCGAGTATGCCATCCTGAGAAATTAAAAATTTTGCAAAATGAGAGCTCTGCGTAAGGTGACTAAAAAAGTTTTCCATTAACTCTCTCTGCTGTATTAGCGACTCTCTCAAGGCATAGAAATCTTTTCTTAACTGGTCATCCACAAATGCCCCATCCCATACTGTTGGATAACTCTCGGCAAATCCCTTGCATTTTCTAAAAGCTCCCTTTTTCTTGCTAATTATGACTTTGTCCTGATATTCTTCAGGAAAAGTTACGGAAAAAGGAACAACTCTGCACTGAAGAGGTTTAAGATTATCCTGTATGGCACAAAGAGCGTTTTTGAGAAGACGACATTTAGGGTTAAATCTATTTCCTGCTATAAAATCGCCGATGATGTAAAAATTTTTGTATCTGAATGTTATTTCTTGAAGATATTTTTCGTGTTCTGCGTCGAGGGGATAAACTTTCTGAAAACCCAATGTTATAGGGAATAAACGATAAAGACCACTGATTTCTGAGAGAGTTATAATTGTTGCTCCTCCACAACAAGCGGAGGAGCACTCTTTTATGCACTTAAATCTTATGATATTGCTCAACTTTTATGAATTGCCATTACTTCTTGTCTTGTTACTACTGCTTCAAGCTCCTGTGGAAATCCGCACTCACCTAAAAATTTCAATATATTTTCCCTGCCTCCTTCCTGTCTATCAACAAGTACAACCACTTTTCTTACCAAAACTCCTACCTCCTTCAACCTGGTTATTGCCTGAATTGTAGAGCTTCCCGTAGTTATCACATCATCAACAACTACCACGCTATCGCCCGAGTTAATATTACCCTCAATCCATTGCATTGTTCCGTGTTCCTTAGCTTTTTTCCGCACGGTGAATGCTTCCAGGGGCTTGCCTTTAAGGTATGAAGTATAGGCAACGGCATTGGAGATAGGGTCTGCACCGAGAGTTAATCCGCCAATTCCTCTAACATTAAGATGAGATATCATATCGAAAATTATATGACCTATCAGATACATGCCTTCTGGCGAAAGTGTCACAGTTTTACAGTTAAAATAATAATTACTTAAAGCACCAGATACCAGCTTGAATACAGGTTTTTCACTGTATTTAAAAGCTCTCTCGTAAATAAGCCTTGTTAATCTCTCCCTCATTTCTTCTATCAATAGCTTCTCTCCTGTTTCTCTGACTCACAGACCTCTTTTACCGAATCCTTTACAAGCTTTCCGTTTTCCCATACTTTCTCTGAGACTTTTCTGCATTTTGTCTGAGGGTCTTTGTAGTAATAATCACTTGCAGGTTCTGCTCTGTAGTAACCTCTTCCGTCCTCGGTTCTGTATTCAACAGGACGACCACTTTGATAAGCTTCTCTTGAACCTCTTGTTGAAATATCGGCAATAGTTGCACCGAAAACTCCACCAAGAGCTGCACCTATAACACCTCCACGCCAGGGATTTTTACTGTCAAGCAGTGCACCAGCTATTCCTCCAACAACAGCTCCTGCTCCAGCTCCCTCATAATGTTGTTGCTGAAGTTGTCCACAAGAAACCGTTAGAAGCAATAAAAGAGACATTAGTAAAGCTATCTTTTTCATTTTAAACCTCCACTATTTTTTATTTTTTATTCTACTACAAAAGGCTCAAAAATTACCCTATTTCTTCCACTCTGCTTAGCTTTGTATAAGGCTATGTCTGCCCTTTGGATTATTTCATCGACGCTTATAAGGACTTCTCCGTGAAAAGTTGTTAATCCCACACTAATAGAAAGATTTATTGGTCTTCCAGAAAAGGTATGAAATTCATTTCTTGCAACTTTTTTTCTGAAATTCTCGCATATTTCAACAGCTTCCTTTTCAGCAGTTGAGGGCATAATTAGACAGAACTCTTCACCACCATATCGCCCTATGGTCATGCTGTTTGGGAAGAAATCTACAGCCATTGAGACAAGTTCAATTAGAACTCTATCTCCCGATAGATGCCCGTAAGTATCATTTATTTTTTTGAAGAAATCTATATCAATTAGAGCCAGGCTAAGAGGGTCTTTATAAAGTGAACACCAGCTTATCTCTTCGCCTATCCTCTCCATTAAGAAGCTTCTGTTATAAGCTCCTGTTAAAGGGTCTTTGGTGAGAAGCCTATTAAACTCCCTTTTTATATCCACTATTTCCCGTGCTTTATTTATTTTCATGATTAGTTCACATTTGAGAAAATTTTCAATGAGATAATCATAAATGTCGTATTCACAGATTTTTTGTATTTGTGCCTCAATCTTTTTTCTAAAAATTACAATAAGGGGTATGTCTCTTAGAGAAGGAGCAGAAGTGAAATTTTCAATCAATTTCCATTTTCTTCTGTTTTTAGTTGAGAAATCGAACATTATCACATCTGGATTTATCCGATAAATTTTGTCTTGCAGATTATCGTCTATCGGAAGATTTAATAAAAAATTGACCTCTTTTTTTAAAAACTCCGAAACCTTGATAGCAAGAGATTGTCTGTTAGTACACAAAACTACTTTCATTATAAGGGAAGAAATTTATGCATCTTTATGCTCCATTCTGAAAAAAGTAGAAAGTGCATCCATTGGATTATTTGAAAGGGTAACGGCTCTACCAACAACTATATAGTCAGCGCCTCTATTAAAAGCCTCTTGCGGAGTAACAGCTCTTTTCTGGTCATCCCGAACAAGCTTGGTAAGCCTTATTCCAGGAGTGACAACGAGAAAATCTTTTCCGCATTTCTCTTTAACCAAGAATATTTCATTGGCAGAGGCTACTACTCCGTCTAATCCTACTTTTTTAGCCATTATGGCAAGATTTTCTACTAAGCAACTAACCTCTATGGAAAATCCAAAAATCTCCTCCAATGCCTTTCCGTCAAGACTCGTAAGAACTGTTACACCAAGGAGTTTTAGAGAAATATTACTCTTTATTTTCTCTTCCTCAACTGTATCTCTTGCTCTTTTAAGCATCTCAATTCCACCCAAAGTGTGAAGCGTTAACATGTCTACTCCAAAGTTCAAACTTACGCTGACAGCCCTCTGAACTGTATTGGGTATGTCATGGAATTTAAGGTCAAGGAAAATTTTCTTATTTCTCCTCTTTAAAGCATCAATAATTCTCTCTCCTTCGCTAAGAAAAAGCTCCGTTCCAACTTTGTAAAAATTTATAGCACCCTCAAGCTTATCTACTATCTGTAAAGCCTGTTTCCTGTCTGAAAAGTCAAGAGCGATGATTACTCTGTCAAGGCTCATATCTTTGGCAGCACAATTCCCTGTTGTGCCTGATATTTACCTTTTCTATCGGCATAAGAAACTTCGCATTCTTCCTCCGCCTTTATGAATATCAACTGAGCAATACCTTCGTTTGCGTATATCTTGGCAGGAAGAGGAGTAGTGTTTGAGATTTCAATTGTTACAAAGCCTTCCCAGGCAGGCTCAAGGGGCGTAACATTTACTATAATTCCACATCTTGCATATGTAGATTTACCGATACAGAGAACTAAAACATCTCGAGGAATTCGGAAATACTCAACAGACCTGGCGAGAGCAAAAGAATTAGGAGGTATTATACAGGCTTCTCCTTTAAACTCAACAAAGCTTTTTGGGTCGAAGTTTTTAGGGTCTACTATTGTATTGTTTATGTTTGTGAATATCCTGAATTCATCGGCAACTCTCATGTCATATCCGTAAGAGCTTATTCCGTAAGATATAACCCCCTCTCTTACAAGTCCCTCTTCAAAAGGCTCAATCATACCATTTCTGGCCATTTCTCTAATCCATCTGTCATTTCTTACCATAGCACCTCACTCCTTTTTATCCAGCATATTTCTTATTTTATATAAAAGCTCATCGGCAGATATTGTTTTCTCTATGCTTTCAAACTCTTTTAAATCAATGGGGTGTCCGCTCATTATTATTGTCTTAATCTTATCACTGATTTTTCTTATCTGTTTTACAGTCTCTATACCAGAAATACCTGGCATAACAAGGTCTACAAGGCAGAGAGAGATTAACTCTTTGTTGTCCTCAACAATATTAACCGCCTCAAAACCGTCTGAAGCCTCTATTACACTATATCCAAAATCTTTTAATATCGCAGAGAAGTATCTTCTTATCTGCTCGTCATCGTCGACAACTAAAATAGTTTCATCTCCCTTAAGAGCTTTCCTATCAATAATGAGAGTATCTCTTTTTTCCTCATGAGGTAGATATATCTTGAAAGTTGTTCCTTTACCGGGCTCACTGTATACGTGTATGTGCCCTCCGTAGCCTTTTATTAATCCAAAAACCGTTGATAAACCCAAACCTGTTCCCTTCCCCTTGGGTTTTGTTGTGAAAAAGGGTTCAAATATCCGCTCTTTTGTCTCCTTGTCCATGCCAATTCCTGTATCTGTTACACAGATTGCCACATAGTGCCCTGGTTTTACTAAAGGATGGGTATAGTAATAATCCATGTCAAGATTAACATCCTTCAGACCTAAAGTGAGAGTTCCTCCATCGGGCATGGCATCTCTTGCATTAGTGACAAGATTCATAAGTATTACCTCAAGATGAGAGGGATCTATTCGGTATGATATTTCATCTTCTGGAATTTTTAACTTTACCTGTATGTCTCTTCCAATTATTGGTCTTATGAACTCTGCAAACTCTAAGAGATATCTGCTTAAGTTTATTTTCTTTGATTCGCCTACAGCTTCCTTTCTACTAAAAGTTAGGAGATTTTTTGCGAGGTCTCGGGCTCTCTCTCCTGCTTCAATTATCTTTCTTGAGTAATTTTTAATAAGCGAATCCTCTATTTTTTCCTCAATAAGATTTGCAAAACCGAGAATTCCCGAGAGAATATTATTAAATTCATGAGCAACCCTACCTGAAAGCAAACCTAAAGCTTGCATTTTATGCGAGTGAATAAGTTGCTCTTGTATTTTCTTTCTCTCGGATATATCAATGATAGAGGCAATTGACTTTTTTGTATACGGTATCATTGCTACATTTATCAAAACATCCTTGATTTTTCCCTCTCTGTCTTTAATCTTTGCTTCATACTGCCGAGGTGCGAGATGAGGAGAAATTCTCCTTAACTTATGATACTCAATCATCGTGTTTAAGAGTTCCTCAGGAACAAAATCTGTCCATTTGAATTTTCCTTCAAGTTCTTTTTTAGAGTAACCTACTAAATCCTCCAACTCCTTGTTTACAAACTCAATAGTCATATCCTCATCGACAACAACTATCGCCACACCTACAGAGGAGAGTATGGCATTTTGTTGCTCATAACTGTGAACTATCTCTGCATGCTGCTCTTTAAGCCTTTCTATGTAATCTAAAAATCTATCTCTTTGCTTATTTATAAGCTGACCAAGCATTTTTACAATCTCAACTGGAGAGTCTTCAGAGGCTCTTACTGAGTAGTCTCCCTGCTGAAGTTTTCTTAGGACATCAAAATGCTCGCAAATACCTATGGCTAATTCGTGATTGAGATTTAAAAACTCTTCTACTTCTTCTGTAAGTCTATGTATTGTATCAACTAATTTCTTAAGACATCCTTTATCTGTAAAAATCGTAACTTTTTGAGAGGTATCGCCCTTAGAGAGACTTTCCAGAACTGAAATGCATTGATGGAGAATTTTGATAAAGTCTTCTCCATGTTGACAATTCTCAATTGAACAATGAAGGTTTAGTAAACTGCCACAAAGGTATTTCGCCATTTTCAAATCCTTATAGTCACCTTGAGTTTATCACCCTGCTTTTCCATGTTAATTATGGTCTTTCCGAGTTTTTGACACCAGGCTTTAATATCCTTTTCAAAGGTAGGACAATCCCCGATTACCTCTATTATCTCTCCTTCTTTAAAATTGGGATATTGGGAACTCAGCTTTAAGATAGGATAAGGGCATTTTAATCCGCAGTAATCTAAGACTCTGTCTGCCAAATCTTTTCCTTCTCCTCCATGTCTTTAAATATTTTTTCAAATATTTTTAATGCTTCTTCAGCTTCATCTGGTTCCATTTTGTTTATGGCAAAGCCAGCATGAACAAGCACATAATCTCCAATCTTTGGTTCTTCCGGTAATAGCATAAGACTAATCTGCTTTCTCAAACCCATTACATCAACAGTAGCCATGTATCCGTCAATTTCTACTATTTTTGATGGCACTGCGAGACACATTTTATCCCCCATCTTTTAAGTATTTCTAAAATTTCTTTAGTAAGTTCATTTAGTTTACCAGCCACAACAGGTGTAAGGTCAAGACCAAGGTCTATATTTTCAGGTTGAATACCCACAAGAACAAGCTCTTCAGGCATATAACCCATCAGCCTTGCCACTTCAAGTAAATCCTGAACGCCTACGTGATGGACAGAAAGTTTTGTTTTAAGATAGGGAGGTATCTCGTCCCCTCTTAAAACCTTTATGAAACCTGGCTCTTTTCCAAAATCAACAACATCGATAATCATAATTTTTTTATATTTTTCGATATACGGCAGAAGTTCGAGACCCAAAGTTCCTCCATCGATGATTTCAATAGGTGGTTGAAAACTATAATCTTTCTTTAAAGTTTCAGCAACCTTCGGGCCTACCCCTTCGTCTTGCATTAAAATATTTCCTACACCAATTATGCAAATATCCATCTTTTTCTCCAATTAAAAAGCCCTCCTTTGTGGGGAGGGCTTTCAAAATTTTTATTTGTTCTAATTTATTCTTCCTTTACTTCAACGATATGCATACCACATGCCATGCATGGGTCAAAGGAGTGAATAGTTCTTAGAAGTTCAAGGGGCTGTTTCGAATCAGCTACAGGTGTATTAATAAGAGCCTCCTCAACAGGACCTCTTACACCCTTGTGGTCTCTTGGTGAAAGATTCCATGTAGATGGCACTACCATCTGATAGTTTTCAATCTTCTTATTCTTTATTACTATATAGTGAGATAGAGCACCACGAGGAGCATCATGCCAACCCATACCTTTTGCCTCTGCAGGCCAAGTCTTTGGATCCCATTTTTCAGTGTTAGCGATTGTGTAATCACCTTTTTTGATATTTGCAGCAAGCTCATTGATGAAATCTTTTGTTTTGTAGGCAGTAACAAGAGCTATAATTCCTCTTGCCGCTGTTCTTCCAAGAGTGGAGAACAAAGCTTCGGGTCCGACACCGAGTTTTTTCATTACCATATCTGCTGCTTCCTTAACTTCCTTATGTCCTGAAGCATAGGCTACAAGCACTCTTGCAAGAGGACCTACTTCCATTGGAAGGTCTTCATATCTTGGTGCTTTACCCCAACTGTATTTACCGTCTACATTGAGATACTCATATGGTGGTTTAGGTCCTGTATAATTAGGCACTGTCTCTCCATCCCAAGGATGAAGTCCTGCATTTTCTCCCTTGGAATATTTGTAGTATGAACGAGTTATGTATTCCTGAATCTTTTTGTGGTCAACGGGATATATTTCCTTTAGATTTTTGTTCTTTATAATTCCTGCTGGTAGCCAGAGTTTTCCATTTGCCTCTGGATACTCACCACAGGCAAGGAAATTCACATTTCCACCATATTTTGCCCAATCTTTGTAGAAAGATGCGACTGCGAGAAGGTCTGGAATATATACTTTTTCAACAAACTCAATAGCCATATCAGCATATTTATTTAAAGCAGCAATAGTGCCTGCATTAATTGCATTCTGGCTTTCTGGGTCTATTGGAATTGCCATTCCACCTACTAAGAAGGTCTGGGGATGTGGGTTTTTTGCACCGAGCATTGCCATCATCTTGATAACTTCTCTTTGCCAATCAAGAGCCTCAAGATAATGGGCAACGGCCATTAAATTAGCTTCTGGTGGCAATTTATATGCAGGATGTCCCCAATAGCCATTGCTGAATATTCCAAGCTGTCCTCTCTCTACAAAGGCTTTCAGTTTGTCCTGAACAGCCTTGAAGTATGTTGTTGAATTATTAGGCCATGGAGAAATGCTTTTTGCAAGTTCTGAAGTTTTTGCAGGGTCTGCTTTCAAAGCAGAGACAACATCAACCCAATCAAGAGCATGAAGATGATAGAAATGAATTACATGGTCTTGAACACACTGATTCGCCATTATGAGATTTCTGATAAGGTCAGCATTTCTTGGAACTTTAATCTTCAATGCATCTTCTACTGCTCTTATTGATGCCATTGCATGAACAGTTGTACAGACACCGCAAAGTCTCTGCACAAAAACCCATGCTTCTCTTGGGTCTCTTCCTTTCATTATTACTTCTATTCCACGCCACATTGTACAGGATGAATAGGCATCTTTCACCTTTCCATCGGCAACTACTGCTTCACACCTTAAATGTCCCTCAATCCTTGTAACTGGATCAATTACTAATCTTGCCATACATGCCCCCTTTATTTATTCCTTATTTTCTTTCTTTGCTAAACCGGCTACTGCCATTGCTCCAAGACCTATCTTGGAAGCCTTTGCAAAGAAGCCCTCTCTTTTGCCTGAATCAGCATAAAATGGAGAGTTAGCATCCCAGAATTTTGGCTCTGAGCAGGCAACACAGGGATGTCCTGCCATGACAGGCCAGCTTACACCGTCATTCCATCTAATGGTGGGACAGTTGTGGTAGGCAAAGGGTCCTTTGCAACCAAGCTCATAGAGACACCATCCAAGCCTATGTCCTTTATCTCCCCATGCCTTGGCGAATTCCTGTGTATCAAAATGACCTCTTCTTTCGCAGTTATCATGAATGAGAATGCCATGGGCAAATAGAGGTCTTCCAAGATTGTCAGTTTTTGGAAGTTTTCCAAAGGTGAGGAAATAAACTACTGTAGCAGTGAAGTTCTCTACATTTAGAGGACAGCCTGGAAGATTAATTACAGGCTTATCTTTGATTATATCTCTTACACCTACGGCTCCCGTGGGATTAGGTTTTGCTGCTGGAATACCACCATAAGTTGCACAAGTGCCAATTGCAATTATAGCAGCAGCGTCTTTAGCAACTTCTTTCATTATGTCAACAGATGACCTGCCACCAATACAGCAGTAAATGCCACCATCTTTTGGAGAAATTGCGCCTTCCACTACCACAAGATATTTGCCCTTATACTTCTTAATCGCATCATGAAGGGATTTTTCAGCCTGATGTCCTGCCGCTGCCATTATTGTCTCGTGATACTCAAGAGATACTACATCGAGAACAATCTGTCCTATTGTTGGTTTTGTTGCTCTTAAAACACTTTCACTACAGCCAGTGCAGTCCTGAAAATGTAGCCATACTACTACTGGCTTTTCTTTTTTCTCCATTGCTTCTGCAATCTTTGGAACATAAGAGGAGGAGAGTCCTAAAACAGCCGCTGTAGATGCACAGAATTTAAGGAAGTCTCTTCTTGAAACCCCGCGACGAACCAATCCTTCATAGATTGTTCCTTTATCCATACAAGCCCCCTGAAAAGATTTTTTTGTATAAAGAGTTTATATCTTTTTTTCTAATTTGTCAAGAGGTATGCTGAATAATTATAATAAATAACTTATGAAGAAACTAAAAGTTGCCATAATAGGTGCAGGACCTGCCGGAATTTCCTCAGCTGTTGAATTTAAAGCCGAAGGAATAAGTGATATCCATATATTTGAGAAGGGTAGCAAATTCTGCTCTACTATAAGAAGACTTTATCCAGCCGGTAAAAGGGTGGATAAAGATTATAAAGGTGTAATCGCTTCAACAGAAGGTATATGTTCTTTTGAAACAGAGACTAAAGAGGAATTTCTGAATAGAATGAAGAAGTACATAAATGACTATGAAATTCAAATTGACTATAATATAGAGATTAACGGTCTTGAGAAAAAAGGAGACGATTATGTTATAAAGGCAGGTAGTTTCCACGTTGCTCAGTCAAGGTTTGTAATAATAGCAACCGGTGTATTTGACAAACCTAAGAGACCCTCCTATCCTATACCCGAAAAAATAAAAGACAGGGTTTTTTTTGAATTGCCGAAAGAACTACCAGAAGGAGAAAAAATATTAATTGTAGGCGGAGGAAACACCGCTGCTGAGATTGCCTGTATGCTTGCTGGTAAATGTGATGTTTATCTTTCATACAGAAGACCGCAATTTTTCAGAATTAACGAAGAAAATCTTAAAGAACTTGAAAAAAGAAAAGATGATATTACCTTTTTTCTGGGCACAGAAATAAAAGCCTTAGAGGAAGATAAAGATTCTGTAAAGGTAATATTTCATGACGGCCATACAGAAGTCTTTTCAAAAATTTTTTATTGTCTGGGTGGAAGCACTCCTAAAAATCTTCTTCAAAAAATGGGGGTTGAATTCAGGGAGAATTCTCCTGTCATCGATGAATTTGGAGAGAGCAATCTTGAAAGGGTCTTTTTAGTAGGAGACATTGCCACCAAAAGAGGCTCTATAATTAATGCCTTCAACTCTGCCCATAGGGCTGTAAAAAGAATTTTTGAGAAATATCATACCCTTATTAAATCTTAAAGAGAAAGCCTTTTTATTTCCTCTATGATTTTTATTTCCTTGCTTTGATTACCAAGCCCTCTCCATATCTCAAGAGCCCTGTTAAAATACTCTATAGCTTTTCTTTTTTCACCAGCGTTGCTGTAAAATCTGCCCAGCATTTCCATATCAAGGCCTATTTTCTCGGGAATTGCAATTTCTTTGTCAATTTCCAAAGCCCTAAGTAGATATTTTTCTCCTAAATTATGCTTTCCGTTTAAATAAATCTCTCCAAGTAATCTCCAAGAATTGGCTTCTTCAATTCTTGATATATTTTTGTTTAGAGACAAAGCCTCCTTTATTAAATTTTCTGCCTCTTTAGGCTCACCTACTCTTAAATTTATCCTTGATAGGAGATTTAGTGCTTTAATCCTCATTAAAACTGACTCGGACTTTGTAAGTCTCTTTAAGGAATTTTCATCGTTTTTTCCTTTTAAAAACTCAATCCTTGCTCTTTCAAAGATGATTTCTTCCTCTAAATTTCTATCAATAGAGGACTTCTCTGAAAGTCTTAAAGCAGATTCAACGCATGATGAAGCATCTTCAATTTTATCTAAAGAAGAATAAAGTCGGGACAGACTAATTAAAATAATAACGGAGGAATTGTCATCCTGTATTAGTCTGGCTCTTTTATAGGCTTCTTTATAAATTAGTTCTGCCGCTTGAATATCTCCTCTCTCAAAAGCCTTATTTGCCTGAAGTATTAAGCTGCTGAGTTCGCTTATCCTGTGTGGCTGTTCAACGGGCGGCCTATAGCAACTGATAACTGTGACAAGCAAAAGCGTTATAACGCAAAGCTTAAAACTACTTCTCATAAGTATCTGCCTCAATTGGTCTTATCTCTTTTTTCCTTATGCCCTCTCTTATAGGCCAAAGTCCCTTTATGCTTTGAAGAATTTCATCAATGTCCTGCATACTCTTTTTTGTCTGCTCAATCATCAAAGGCATATCTTTTTTGGTTACTCCCTTTATTGCCGTGGCCGTATCATGCAGTTCCTTAGAAAGACTTTGTAGTAATCTTATTAATTCTTTTATTTCCTCTACTGTTTTATCTGATTTGTCTGCTATCTCGGGGATTTTTCTGTTTAGTTCCACAAGAAGAATATTAAGCTGATTAGTTGTTTCAATAAGATTATGAGAAACCCTCTCGATGTTATTAATACTTTTCTTAATATTACCTTCAGGTTCATTAATGTAATTTATTGTTTCTTTCACTCCCTTTAGAATCTCAGAAATCTCCTCTTTAAGCTCTCCTGCAATCTCTTCAATTCCTGCCTGTCTAAAAAATTTTATAGTCTGTCCTGGTTTTAAAGGTTGACCCTTGCCTGGTAGTATTTCAATATAAGACTCTCCGATAAAGCCTTCCTTAGAAAATAAAGCTACCGTGCCATCTCTGAACCATTTGGCATGAGACTCTTCAATAGAGAGGGTTAACTTTACAAATCCATCGTCCTGAAGCTCCATTTTTTTCACTCTACCAATTTTAAAACCAGAAATTCTAACAGGCATACCCACATACAAACCTGTAGCCTTTGAAGTAAGACAGTAAAAATCTTTCTTTTTTGTAAAAAATCCCCTTTCTTTTCCCGCAAAATATAAAAATATTAAAGCCCCTACTATCGCTGTAATAATAAAAACAAGAATTTTTCCTCTTAGAAAAATAAATCGAGAGTCTGTTTCTTTAATTTTCACCTGGCCTGTCCTTCTTATCAATTATTGCTCTATCTGCTTCTGAGCTCAATATATAAATCACACCTTTGCCTTTTGTAATTTCTTCAATTCGGTCGACAAGCCATCTTTTCTCCTCATGGTTTATGCCATCAAAGGGATATTCGAAAATTATAACGTCTGGATTTGTAAGAAGTCCTCTTCCTATGCCTATAATTCTTTTTTCTAAATTTGTAAGGGTTGTTATTCTACACATGGGCTCTTTCTTAAATTCAAATTTTTCAAGGAATTCTATGGCTTTTTTTATTATATTTTGTTTTGAATCAGTTTTGTGATAAAGAGCGGGAAGTATAAGATTTTCAAAGGTCTTAAGATTACTTATAAGTCCTCCATTTTTAAAAGCCACAGCCACTCTCCTTCTTAGTTCAAGTATTTTATCTCTTTTCAAATTTTTTATATTATACCCCATAATAATGACTTCACCCTTCAAAGGTCTTTTCAGTCCTATTAAAAGCTTCCAGAACTCTTCGGCCTGGTCAGGTTTTTCAAATACAAAAACTTTCCTTGAGTTTCTATCAAGCTCGAAATTTAATTCCCTATCTAACTGTTCCCCTTTAAGAGAAATTGCTCTTATCACCTAATCATCTCTGCAACGAAGTTCATCAAAACATCAACAATAAATAGTGAAAAAAGTCCCCCTGTTATAGCCTTTGTGGTTCTCTGAGGGATTTCTGTAAGACTCCGCTTAACCGAAAGTCCCTGCCAGATACATATTATTGAGATTATGAAGCCAAAAAGAGAGGATTTAATAAAAGAAACAACGACTTCTGTAAAATTAAATTGATTTATAAGGGCTAAAGCGTAATCTGAAAAAGGAACTCCACTCATCATGGTTGCCAGGAAAATACCTCCAAAAAGAGCAGAAAGCTGAAAATATATAGATAAAATAAGGGCAGCAATAACCATCCCATAAACTCTTGGCGATATTAGATAAACTTCTGGCCTTATTCCCATTGCTTCAAGATAGTCAATTTCTCTGTTTATCTTCATTGTTGAAAGTTCTGTTGATATGGCAGAACCACTTCTTGCGAGGATGATTAAACCTGTAAAAAAAGGGCCTATCTCTTTGAGAACAAGCCATAAAAGTATCTTAGCTATGAGAATGCTCGAACCTGCACCGGCTATATTGACTGTCTGTAAAACTATTATAAGTCCTATCAATAATCCAGAGATAATTACCGTTGAAACCGCCTGAATGCCTGTAAAATATATCTGTCTTAAAAGAACCGTTATAACCGGTGAAAGCAAACCATTATGCTCCTTCTAACATTTAACCCTTTCAGGTGTGCATTTACCGTTCTTATCTGGGCAGCATCTTTCACACCAGTGCTGTCCATTTTTATCACAACAACATACTCTCTCGTAACATCCGTTTGGCTGAAGATTCCAAGGAGCACAGTTTGCTGTGTCTGAAAAGAGATTGTCTATAGAGCCTTTTTGAGAAAAATTAGAAGACCTATAAGTTTCTATCTTTCCAGTCCATCCCGATATGACAAATACAACCGTAGCCATAATTAAAAATAAAACAAACCTTTTCATTTTACACCCTCCTGCATACTTAAAGATTAATCTAATTTTATCATAGTGTTAAGAAAATTTTTTTACAAGTCTTTATCGAAAAAATCAATAAAAAGCCTATCTTATTGAAACTTTTTCCTATCAATGATATAATCTTATAAAACTCTAAGGAGGTGAAAATCATGCCTGAAGAATTAAAGGTAGGTTGTGCAAGGCCTACAGGCGGACCTGTAGGAGAAGAACCAAAGGAGGACATCTCCGAACAAACAACCAACAAAGAGGAGGTAAAAGCTATGATTAAAGTAGGAAGAAAAGCGCCAGACTTCATAGCACCCGCATATTATAAAGGAAAGTTTGTCAATGTAAAGCTTTCAGACTATTTGGGGAAATGGGTTTTGCTTTGTTTTTACCCAGGAGATTTTACTTTTGTCTGAGCAACTGAACTTTCGGCAGTTGCCGAAAAATACAGCGATTTTAAAAAACTCGGCGTGGAAGTTTTAGCAATGAGTATTGACAGCATATTTGTGCACAAAATGTGGAATGACTATGAACTGAGCAAGATGGTCAAGGGAGGCATACCTTTCCCAATGTTGTCAGATGCAGGCGGCCGAGTAGGAACAATCTACGGAGTTTATGACGAAGATGCCGGAGTAGAGACAAGGGGAAGATTTATAATAGACCCCGATGGTGTAATTCAAGGATATGAGGTATTGACACCACCCGTAGGAAGAAATGTAACTGAAACGATAAGACAAATTCAAGCTTTTCAACATGTTAGAAAAACAAAGGGAGCAGAAGCAACACCTTCAGGCTGGAGACCAGGAAAGCCAACATTAAAACCCGGGCCAGCTCTTGTAGGAAAAGTTTGGGAAGTCTGGACAACGAAAGAAGCTTTCGATTAATTTCTAAAACTAAATCGAAGGGGATACTCAAAAGAGTATCCCCTTTTTATTTTATTATTTGCTACCGAAGACTTTTCTTAAAAGTTCTGTAACACGTGCTGATGGGTCTGTTCTTATCTTCTTTTCTTCCTGCGCCACCATGTAGAAAAGTCCATCTAAGGCTTTTGTTGTAACATAATGGTCAAGATTAAAGGATTCAACTCCTGAAAAAGGCACTACTGAAAGATACCTCTCTGTCATGTTTTTATATGCTCTTGTAGTGCCCACTTCATTCATGCTTTTAGATATAATCGGTCTGAAGGATTCATACAGTTTATCAAATGTTTTCTCCTTAAAATAGTCCGTTGCAGCAGTATCATTCCCTCTAAGAATCTTAATTGCGTCTTCGAAAGTCATTTCCTTTATTGCTGTTATAAATATATCTTTTGCCTTTGGAGCGGCCTTCTCTGCTGCTCTGTTCATGCTGAGGATGAACTCGTCAACTTCTTTCTGATATCCTATTTTCCCGAGTATATTAGCCATGTTTTGAATGTTTTTAGGAAGAAGAATCTTTATCGCTTCATTTTTAAAATATCCGTCAATCTTTGAGACAGAAATTACAGCATTGCCTGTTCCGATTAGCAAGGCCTCCTTTAGTCCAGCCGTTACTGTGTCAGTATCTTTCTCAGTCTGTTTAGGTATCTGCACTCCTCTGAGAAAATCCTCAAGAAAACTTGCATAACAAGGGACGACAAAAAACATAAAAAAGCATGTAAAAACTACTAATTTCTTCATATAAATCTCCTCTTTCGGGAATTGTTAATTCAATTATAACATTTTAGAAAATCAATTAACTCAAAGTTTTTTTATGCTATAATCATAGAAAAACGAGGCATGAAGATATGAAGGTCGTAACCTCTGAAGAGATGAGAGAGATTGATAAATTAACTATTGAACATTACAGAATTCCCTCAGAGGTATTAATGGAAAGAGCAGCCCTATCGGTGAGTAAATATGTTTTAGAAAGGCAAGCAAAAAATCTTGTCGTATTAGCAGGACCGGGTAACAATGGAGGAGACGGAGTTGCTTTAGGGAGAATTTTAAAAGGTAAAGTTAAAAATATAAAAATATTTCAGCTTTTTCCCGATGATAAGCTTTCGGAGGATTGTAGGAAACAGATTGAGATAGCTGAAAAATTTAAAATTTCTCTTATAAAAAGTTTTCCTTCCACAAGGGAACTACAAGAGGCAGACTTAATAATTGATGCAATTTTTGGAACAGGCCTAAGAAGAAAAATAGAAGGCGAGCTTGCGGCTTTCATAAACCTAATTAATTCGATGAAAAAAGATGTTATTGCAATTGATATTCCTTCTGGTGTGTCATCAGACACAGGTGAGATTCTGGGAGATGCCTTAAGGGCAACCATTACTGTAACCTTCGGTCTACCTAAAAGAGGTCATCTACTATTCCCTGGCAGAGAATACGCAGGCAACCTTTTTGTTGAGGATATAGGCTTTCCAGATGAATTAATTTGTTCAGACAGAATAAAAACGTCCCTAATTGACAAAAAAACTGCCCTGTCCCTATTGCCACTAAGACCTCTGTATTCTCATAAAGGAAACTACGGGCACATTCTTGTAATTGCCGGTTCAGTTGGCAAAATAGGTGCAGCTAAGATGGTTGCAAAAAGTGCCTTAAGAACTGGCTCAGGCCTTGTAACCCTTGCCATTCCATCATGTTTAAGCATTGCTTGTCATAGCTATGTCCTCGAAGAGATGATTCTTCCACTTCCTTGTAACGGGCAGACCATATCAGCAAAGGCAATTGAACATATAGGAAATTTTATCACTGAAAAGACCGATGCAATAGCTTTTGGTCCTGGTGTTGGAATAAATGCGGATACAGAAGAAATTCTAAGATTTCTACTTAACAACAGTCAATGTCCTCTTGTTATTGATGCAGATGGAATAACTATTCTCAGTAAAAATATGAAACTACTTGAGCATACCAAAGCAGAAACTGTTATTACACCACATCCAGGAGAACTGAGCAGACTTATAAATATTTCTGTAAAGGAGATAGAAAAGGATAGAATTGAAATAGCAAGAAAAACAGCCAAAGAACTCAATACAACTGTTGTCCTAAAAGGAGCTCCTACGGTTATATCTGATAGCGATGGAAATGTTTTTATCAACACAACAGGTAATCCAGGCATGGCAACAGCCGGAGCAGGTGATGTATTGACCGGAATCATAACCTCTCTAATTGGTCAAAAACTATCCTCCCTAAAAGCGTCAATTCTTGGTGTGTATCTCCATGGCTTAAGTGGAGATATAGCAGCTAAATTTAAAGGATATCATAGTCTCATAGCCAGTGATATAACTGATTTTCTTCCACGGGCTTTCATTGAATTGAAAGATGAAATGGATAAATAGTCAAGAAAACCCTCAAATAAAAGAGATTATTAAAATAAAGAAAAAACCCGAAAAAAAAGTTTTTGTTGAAGGAATAAATTTGTTGAGGACAGTCTTAGAAAGCGATTTAAATCACCGAGTAGATAAAATTTTTATCACAGAAAGTTTCATCTCAAAGCACAAAGGATTCTTTCAGTTTCTCAGTGATAGCAACTCGGAATTAATCGGTATTTCAGATAAATTAGCAAGTAAAATTTCAGATACCGTATCTCCTCAAGGCATTTTTGCTTTAATAACCTACGGAATTGAAAATTCTTTGGAAAAAATAAATGATGCCGATACAATAGTTATACTCGATAGAATACAGGACCCAGGAAATCTTGGAACGATAATAAGAAGCTCTGAAGCATTAGGAGCGCAAGCAATAATACTGTCAGAAGGGTGCTGCAATCCCTTAGCTTCAAAAGTAATAAGGGCATCAGCTGGAAGCGTTTTCCTTCTGCCAGTAATAAAAACTGAAGAGGATAGGATTAAAAACTTTTTAGAAAAATCTGGTTTTACAGTAATATTAACAGAACCGAAAGCAGATAAAAATATTTTTGAAATCGAGCTAAAAGAGCATGTAGCCGTAGTTTTAGGAAATGAAGCTCAAGGGATAAGTAAAAGTTTTAAAGAAATCCCTCACATAGCCTGTAAAATTCCACAAACAGGAAAGGGTGAAAGTCTAAATGTAGCCGTAAGTGCTTCAATTGTCCTCTATGAAATTCTCCGAGCAAAATTATCTAATTTTAAAGGAAGGAATAGTCATGGAAGGAAAAAATAAATTATGCCAGCACCTGCACTCCATTCATTGTATCCACCAGATATGTTCGTCTTTCCAAAACCATAAATAGTTATAGTTTTTGTCAAATTCTGTCTGAATTTTACTTCTACGCTGCCTCCAAATTTTGATTTCCTCTCTTCTTCATATTTTCCCTCAATGTCTGACTGAGCAGAGGAGTTAAATAATGCTTTGTTATCACTAAACAATGGATAATGAGGCGATGAGTCTGCTCTGTAGTAGATGTAACCCAACGATGCTTTTATATCAAACCCAATACCACAGCAATCTTTAATTTTATATCTAAAAGTCGGACCAACCATGTTGAAAAACTGAGGACTAAAATAGCCTCCGTGACCAAAGGTAAAAAAGTTGCTATTTCTTCTGAAATGCTTTATAACATAGAAAACCCCAATATCTAACTCGTTTTTTTCATCTATGATAAAAGTCTTGCCAAAGCTTAAACTTCCCTCTAACGAGTAGTTCTCCCATATGTTTTCTCCCCAAATATAGCCGAAGTCTCCAGAGATAGCAAGCCAGTAGCTATCTTTTAAGTTTATATTTACTCCTCCCTGGATGCCTGTTTTTAATACCCTTCCCCATCTTTCATTGCTGTATGGGTCTTTTTGTCCTTGAATTGACAGAATAGACTCTTCAATGGAAATCTGATGAAGATTAACCCAAAAACTTTTATAATCCACGCCTAAAGAAAAAAGAGGCATCGCTGATACGGTTGCATTAATAGGAGTAGTGCCGAGGGACAGATTAATCTGTGGATAACCCTCAATTTCATATTTAAATTCTGGTTGGAAGAGCCATTTTGAAGTGATAGGGCTGTTTTTCTGAGCTATACCATTTAGATATTCATAGTATTTTCCAACATATGGATTTTCTCCTAATGTTCCAGAATTAACGTATTTCTGTAAAATCGTAAAGCTTAATTTTCGTCCTTCCTCTAAAGGATAATGCAATGAAAGAGGTATTTTTATCTCTTTTAGTTTTGATAATCCCTCGTCACCTGATTTAAATCTATAAGAAAAACCTGCCTCAAGCTGAGGAAATTGCTCTCGGTAGTAGCAGGTATCTTGACTTAAAGAATCCACATGAGAAGCTAAAACGGGCAATCCTCTTTTACAATACCACTGGCCAGCTATTTTTTTTGAAACAGGGTCAGTAGATGTAGCTAATTTTCTTACAGTTGAATAGGCTTCTGACAAATGATTCTCTGAGAGTTTTCTATCTGCTTTTCTTATATAAGCCTCTGCTTTGATTAGATTTAGTTTTTCACTTTTAATCGAGCTTTTCTCTACTAAACTAATCAAATCGTCATCTCTTCCCAGAGCATTATAACAGTAAGCAGCACCCAGTATATACTCCTCCTCTTGGGGATACTTCTTAGAGAGTGATAAAAAGAGGTCAAGCGATTTTTCGTATTCCTTAACATTGTAATAATGCCATGCCATAGTTGAGAGGGCAACTCTATCTTCGGGATAAACTTTAAGTATTCTGTTTGCTAAATCTAAAACTAATGGAGATTTTATATCAGTCAGGGAAAGTTTCTTTCTGTGTAAATCTGCCTCAAGTGATTTTATTTTAGTCAGATACTGTAGGTTCTCATTTTTACCTTCTGCTTCAAGAAGCTTAACCATGTCTTCGTATTCAAGCAAAGTTGAAAGTTCATAAAGTATGGCGACTCTGAGGTCTAAGTCATTTTGAGTGCATTGAAGAAGATTTAAAAGCCGCTGCTTAGCTTTAGAGTTTTCATTCATTGCTCTTAATTTTTTTGCATTTTCATAAAATTCATAAATCTTAAGACAGTATTTGAGAGCATAGTTTTCTGCCTTATCAAATTCTCCTTTTGAAATTAACAGTTCAATGATTGAAGCTGTAACTTCCTGAATTTTATAGTTTTCTCCGTATAGAACCCCAAACTGTTCAATCGCTTCGTCGTTTTTACCAAGATTTTTTAAACTGTATGCAAGACCTAATCGGGCAGAAAGAGCTATATCTCTGTTTTGAGAGTTCAGAAGGCTTTGGAACTTTTCAGAGGCTCTGTAAAAATCGCCCTCTTCATATAACTTCCAGGCATTTTTTATTACAACTGCCTCTGAAATCTTCTTCTCAATAACCTTTCCTAAAGGCTCAATCTTCGGCTTTTCAAGAGATAGCCCTTTTTTCTTTTCCTGTTCAGTAGTTCTCGTATCCAGAGAGTTAGGCTGCATAGGACTTTGAAGCACCCGTGACTTTTCCTCAGATTTTTCAATAAAAATGATGTTTTTCTGAGTTGTTTCTTCAGAAAAAGTCATACTTACAAAAAAGAATAAAATAAAGATGGCAAAAAGTGCTCTCATTTTATTCCGGCCTTAAGAACTAAAAGGGAAATTGTAAAAGAATAGTAATTTTTTTCAGTCTCAAGTTTCTTCAATCCCCTCTGCAAAAGCAACTCATGAAGGCGTTCTTTACCAAGCTTTTTTGCAACGAACGAAAATAATAAATAATGCATTGCCAATCCATCGTGAGATGAAAACCTATTTTCTTTAAAGTCAAAATCCTGTGGGATAAAATCTATTCTCTCAATGAACTCTATATAATCCTTAAATTTCTTAATAAGCTCTGATTCCTCTGCCATTAAGGCATATAGAGGTATTCGGATTGCTTCAAAACCAAAGGTTATGGGTCTTTCGGAGTAAAAATTGAAAGTATCTCCTTTAAGAACAATCCAGTCAGGTGGAAGCCCATATTTGCCAAAGCTTAGCTTTTTAAGCAGACGCACAGAATCTCCATAAAGCTTTCCCCAAAAATCATCTTTTCCTACAGCCTGAAAAACTCTGTAGGCCGGCAAAATATAATATGATGGATTAATAATGATTTCGTTTTCTCTATAGAAACCGTAGTATGCTGGCAGAACATAGTAGGAAGAGTCGATTTTCAGGACAAGTAAATTTTTTATAACCTCTATAATCTTCATTGCCTCTTCTATATACTCCTGTCTCTTCCATTTATCTCCAGCAAGACATAAAGCATAGGCTATGAGAGTATCTCCATCAGAGGCATTATTGTAGTCAAGGACTGTCCATTTACCGGAGAAATGCTTACCCCAACTCCAGGCAAACAAACTATCTGCATTTCTTACCTGCAGGTTATCCCTTGTCCATCGCCATAACTTATCAAAAGTCTCTTTATCACTAAAAAATACGCTCAAAAGCATTCCATAGCCTTGCCCTTCCGAATGACTTATTGAACTGCTCTGTATATCAATAACTCTACCATCTTCGGATAGGAAGTTTCTTTTGTAATAACTCCAATACTCAGACAACACTTCTGCTGATGCAGCTTGGCAAATACAGAAAATCATAACTATGTAAACAATCTTACTTATTAATCTCACTTATTCTCTTAACTCTGAATGTTTTAATAGTTTTATAAATCAAATAAGCCAAAAGAAGAATCAAAATAAGCATTAGGGAGGTAAAAATTAAAGGATGTGCGTAAATCCAAGCGTTAAGAGCGGGAAATATGCCCATCTTGCCTACATAATAAGTTCTGTCAGTATAGTAAGAATGAATAGTATTCTCAGGAGCATTTATGTCAAAAACTGTTAATGCACCTGCTGCCTTTGAGAAAACTGAAGACTCAAGCAGAGCGTATGTTCCAGCGAGAAGAGACTCCTTTTCTGATGCGGTCACAACAAGAACTGTGTTTCTGTCTTTATAGGGCGATTCAAATTCAGATAGGACAAACCACCTGCCTTCATTTTTTCCTGAGTAATTCATTATTGACTTGCTATAGTGAAAATCTGTCTTTGCTTTAAAGATTGGAATTATGTTCCCAATAAATGACCTAAGTTTTGCATTTATAACAGACTCGCTTTTTTCAAAATTTCTTACAAGATAGTATACGAAGCTACCTTTTTCCTGAACTTTTATTTGGCCTGCCTTTAGATAGTCTTCAGGAATTTTCGCTATCTCTCCTACAACTATTATATTTCTATCTTTAATCTTGGATATATCCGAAGAAATCTTTATATTAAAAGGAATATAGCCAGCTCTCTGTGAAGATAAAGCTATTAAGTTAATGGCGGAAGTGATTGTATCAATGTTCTGTTCAGTAATTAAAACGCCTGCCTTACTAAAATCTGCAGGATTTGAAAATGGAAATCCATCAAGGAAAAACAAGAAAATGTCTGGCATTTCTGTCCAGGCAGGAGTTTGAGGGATAGATATTTTTGAGTCTTCAAAGATGGTCAACTGAAGATTTTCTGTTTGAACAAATTCGCAATATCCTGTTATGAGGGGAGATAACACAGCTGTAAAAGTTATTACATTGTAACCTGGCTTGAAAAGATTCATCGGAATATCCAGGATATAGTCTCTTATGAGTCCACCCTTTATATTTTCAAGATGCACCGATGCTACATACTTACCATTTACCTGTATATTGAGAGTGCTATCCTTTCTCATTCCACTACCATAACTAAAATTAAGCTTAAGAGAAATAAAAGAGTTTGGCTTTAAAAAGACATAGGAGGGCAATTTAAAGTCCATTGAGAGAGATTTTGCTCCTACTCCTTTAAAGGTATTGGTAAAAAACCCTAATTCCTTAAAGTTATATTCGTATCCGGGAAACAGAATTCCCTTTCCTGCCTTTGGAGATTGGGGTTTTAAGTTAACTTCCTCCACTCTTATTGTCTGAGTTTTTGGGAAGGGGAAATTGATTGAAGCAAAGGCATAGGCAGCCTTTTTTAACTCATCCTTCGTATCTCCTTTAATTAGGAGTAAGGCATGATAGGGGTCATCTGCAAAGGTTTTTATTTTTATAATCCCACCATTATCTAAGAGGTCTCCCGTTAGGGATTTTATAAATTCGTTGTTTCCAATTACAATATTATCTACTCCTTTTTTAGGAAGCTCTGAAATAGTAAATTTAACAGACCTGTATTCAAATCTAAGGGCAACAGAGGATGCAACAATAGATGCTAACTCAATCATTTCCTCGCTCTTGTCAGATATGACGATATTGACTGTATTTTCAGCGGGTAATTTTGGGTCAAATAGAAAATTGGCAATAGCAGAAAGACTTTCTGGCACCTTTTTTAGCGATATATCAAAATCAAAGGAAGCTTGGTCAAATTCAATGGTTGTCCACAACTCAGGAGCAGAGGGGTCTTCACATTCAATTGTATAGTGATGAGCAACAGTAAAATTAAGGTCATTGTAGCCGCTTTTCAGTAGATTAATGGGAAGATTAACAGAAACCTTTCCCTGTGGCAACTGAGGATTAAGATTAATCTGAGCAATGGGATTATCATTTAGCCATACTACAAGCCTCGACCTGTTTTGAAGCAATGCCGTTGAGTTTACATAAGAAAAATTAAGCGTAGCTTTGCTTATTTGCCATCTTTCAGGAATAGGCAGTTTAACTCTAATATTGTTTGATGCACCAGAAAGGGTAGTTGTTTTTACAGGTGCAATTTTCGAGAAAGGAATTTTGTATTTAATATTTTCCTGACAGAACCCATCTTTTAAAGAAAAAATCGCTATTAACGTGAACAGCGAAAAAATAATGCCTATTTTGTGAAGTTGTACCCTTTCCATATCTCCCCCAGATTTTTATATTTAAATAGTCTTTTAGAAGCTGAAAAGATAAATTTAATCACTCCCCTTATATTTCTTCCCATCGCGATAAATCCGATTTTAAGAAGATATAAAAAACCCGCCAAAATTCCCTTTTCCCTATCTCTTTTGCTCCAAAAACGTTCCCACCTACCACTGTCTCCGTATACATAGGATATTATTTTGCCCTCATCCTCAGTTAAATCAAAACTAACGCCCAAATTAATCATATTACCATTTTTGCTTACTCTCTTGAGTTCTACTCTAAATCTGAACTCTCTTCCCTGGCTGTTCCATGTTACTATTTCTATTTTACTATTCAAAAGAGGAATATAATCTCTCGGGTCTACTCGTAAACCTAATCCTCCCATTGATATATCCGTGATAGTTGCTTTTAAACTTTTTAGCTTTTCTGGAATAATTAGTAAAGCCTCTTCTTCGACCAGTATTCTATGATATCTTCTTATTTGTCTCAGCTCATACAGAGCACCTATACACGCAATTATCATGGATAAATTAAACAAAGTCCATGCCATACATACTGCAACAGCTCCTCTTTCAAGGGGTGAATAAAGCCATTTATTAATGCCTGCATATATACCAATTAAACACAAGATTAGGAGAATGTAAAAAGTAAATACTCTCGAATTTATGGTGCTCTCCTTAAGACTTGTGCCCTTTGGAGTGACTCTAAAGGTTGGAGATAAAGGGTTTAAAATAGCTCCGATAGTTGGAAAAATTAGAAAGAAACTCTGAGCTGTCTCTAAAACTTCAGAGAAAAAGGGATGCCTTACTCTTCCATAGAGATAGTTGGACACACTCAGAGAACATGCCAAATGGGGAATTGCATAGGTAATTATCTGCTCAGTTGATACATTGTATACCCTAAGGTTGAAAAGAAGATACATAAGAGGAGCAAAAATAAATATTATCCTCGCCAATCCAAAAAACCAAAAAATGCAGTTGTTAAGATAG
Organism: Thermodesulfovibrio sp. TK500a; assembly: GCF_055381765.1. NCBI lineage: Bacteria > Pseudomonadati > Nitrospirota > Thermodesulfovibrionia > Thermodesulfovibrionales > Thermodesulfovibrionaceae > Thermodesulfovibrio > Thermodesulfovibrio sp. TK500a. Next base: position 1,438,883 of record NZ_AP041606.1, on the reverse strand, counting down.
CAGAGTTTTTGATACCATCTTAAACCCTTTTGTTTCAATGGATTTTTAAGCATGAAAATTTGAATCATTCCCTGAGTCCATCTACTTCTCTGAGTAATAAAATCATCAAAAGTTTCAGGAGAAAGTCCGCATATTAGGGGTTTTTTAAGATAAACACTTCTGTAACCTTTGCTATGTAAAGTCAATGAAGTCTCAGCATCCTCTGTTATTGTTTTACCCGCAAAGCCTCCCACTTCCTCAAGATATTTTCTCCTGAGCAGGGCACCCGAACCACAGAAAAATGAGGAGTTCCAGAAATCAAGGCCTCTATGAATTTCTCCATAAAACATCTCATTTTCTCCTGGAGATTCGGCATATGTGCCAAGATTTCTCTCAATGGGCGTTGGATTTATAAAAAAATGAGGCGTCTGCACCAGAAAAAGCTTATCATCCCTTAAAAAGAAACCGACAGTCTTTTCAAGAATATCGACCGTCGGAACATGGTCACAATCTAACACTAATATTAGTTCGCCCCCTTTGGAAGGTGGTTTTCCAAAGCAAAACCATTCAGAGCCTTTTGTGTCATATCCTTCAAAGCCTTTAGACGTAAGCCAAAGGGCATTATTTAGATTCCCTGCTTTCGCATGTTCATTTTTTTCTCTTGTAATATAATTTACATCCATCTCCTTTGCAAGACTCTTTAATTCTTCATATCTTTGCCATGCTTGTAAAGCTTTTTCTGGCTCTCTATCATTCCTCTTTTGAGTGGTACTCCCATCATCTAAGATGAAGATGTTAATCTTGTCCTGAGGATACTTTATCTGTTTACAGGCAATAATTGTTGTTTTTATGATTTCTAATGGTTCATTGTAGGTGGGAATGAAAATATCAACGGAGGGGAGGATATTCTTGTCCTCAGGAAGATTAAGGGGATGCCTTTTCAGTGGACTAATATTAACAAAAATTCCTAAAAAATATATTACAATAGCATAGGTTTCAGCGAGATATAGAGATAACATCGCCATGCTGTCAAAAAAGCCTGTATAGCCAAGAGTATGAAAAGTTCTAAAAATCCAGTATCTAAGAGTAATGAAGACCGCCAATGATAAAATCAAGACTCTTACCGTTTCATTGTTTCTGTTAAACTTCATCAAAACATAACTTAATGCTAAGAAAATATATGCCAAAACTGCCTGCTGGAGGGTATCAAGATAAACAGAAAGGCCTGTAAAAATAACGACCAATATTATTAATGTGAAGAATGCCTTAAGAGTTGCCTCTTTTAAGTTTTTCATAATTTTTGAACAGGTCTTATATTATATCAGAAGTTCGTTATTTTATTTTGCATAAGTTACCGCCCTTTCTCTTGGCCATGTACAATGCCTCTGAAGCTCTTTTGATAATAGTTTTGCTATCATCTTCATTGAGCAGTTGCGTTATTCCAAAACTGGCAGTAATTTTTAAATTAACGTTTCTAAATTTCTTTTTTTCAATCTTCTGCCTTATTCTGTCGCAGGCAAGAAGGGCAAACTCAACCTGTGTATTAGGATAAATTAGAGCAAACTGGTCTCCTGTATATCTTGCTAATATGTCTTCTTGCCTTATAGATTTAAGCAAGGTTTTAGCAAAATTTTTAAGAATTTTATCCCCTTCTTCATGACCATACTTTTTGTTTATGTTTTTAAAATGGTCAATGTCTATCATCGCCGCTGAAAGAGGAAGATTATGTCTTTTGGCAAAAGAAATCTCCTTTTTTAATAGTTTTTCAAAGGCTTTTCTGTTGTATATGCCGGTGAGAGGGTCTGTATTGATTATCTTCTTTATAGTCTTCAATGCCTCTGAAAGTTGCCTTTCTCTCTCTTCAAGCATTTTTGTCAGCTCTTTAATCTGCTCGTTTAATTTGACAACAACATTTGATTTGTCTTCACTACTTTTCTTTTCATTCATTTTTTTAAACTCTTTATTTTTTCATGTATTTTATAGAGTATATCAGAGTAAAACAAAGATTACAATAGACCCTTTATTGCAATTAATTTTTCCTGTCCTGCAATTTATTGATTGTCAAGAGATTTACCAGAGAAACTTCGCAATTGACAAAAATTATTAATGACTTTTAAACTTAAATTTGGCAAAATATCTATTTTTTAAGGAGGAAATGTGCTAAAAGGTATTGATGAAATTTCCAAAACTAAAAAAAGACTAAAAATTGAGATACCAGCGGAGGAAGTCGAATTAGAGATTCAGAAAGCTCTCAAGGAAATTCAAAGAAAAGCAAAAATTCCAGGTTTTAGACCAGGAAAAGCTCCTATCTCAATAATTGAAAAAAAGTTTGGTAAAGATGCAGAGTCAGAGGTGCTTGAAAAACTCGTATCAAAATATTACGATAATGCCATAAAAGAAGCCAATCTCAAACCTGTGCTTCCTCCTATGGCAGAAGATGCCATTGACATAAAAAGAAATGAGCCTCTTTACTTTGAATTACTTGTTGAAACAAGGCCGGAGATAGAAAATCTAAACTATGAGGGCATTGAAGTAGAAGAGGTATCAACGGAAGTAAAAGAAAGCGATATAGATGATGTTCTTCAAAGACTATCAAAGGAAAGAGGGGTATACGAACCTACAGAAGAGGCAGCTCAAAACGAAGACCTCGTGGTTATAGATTACACTACTGATATAGGTAAAGAAGCAAAAGATTACGTCTATAAACTCGGCGCAGGTCCTTTCCCAGAAGCTTTTTCAAAAGCAATAGAGGGAAGAAAAAAGGGAGAAAACTTTACTGTAGAAATTGATTTTCCCGAAGACTCAATTGCAGATTTTGCAAGCAAAAAAGTTAACTTCCAAATCACCCTCAAGGAAATCAAAAGAAGAAAAGATGTGCCTTTAGAGGAGCTTCCTGGTGAATTAGGCTTTGAAAACATGGAAACTCTCAGAAAACATGTAAGGGAAAGTCTTGAAAATGCCAAAAAAGAACAGGCCATTGAGAGAAAAAAAATAGAGATATTGAGAAAACTACTTGAAACCTACGAATTTGAGCTACCTGAAGGACTTGTTGAAATGGAAATCAAAAGAATTGCCGAAGAATACGAAAGATTAGGAATAAATGTATTTGAACAGATGGATAAAATTTCAGAAATCGCAAAGAGAAATATTAAAGCCTATCTTCTGTTGGAAATAATAGGAGAAAAAGAAGGAATTAAAGTAACTGAGGAAGACCTCAAACAGGAAATAATGAGCATAGCGAGAAAATATAACGTATCACCACAGGGAGTTGTTCAATACTATATGTCCAGAGACGGTTCTCTCGAGGCTCTTCGTAACAGCGTATTTGAGAATAAAGTATTTGATGCACTAATACAAAAATCAAGACCAATTAAAAAAGAGGAGGTAGAGCAGTGAGTATTGTTCCGATTGTAATAGAACAAACGGGAAGAACAGAGAGAGTTTATGACATATACTCAAGACTTCTCAAAGACAGAATAATATTCATAGGAACTGAGATAAATGACCAGATTGCAAATGTAGTAATAGCCCAGCTTCTGTTTCTTCAGACAGAAGACCCGGATAAAGATATACATATTTACATAAATTCTCCAGGTGGAATGGTATCAAGCGGCCTTGCTATTTATGACACTATGCAGTATGTAAAGCCAGACATTGCAACCTATTGTATTGGACAGGCTTCCTCTATGGCCTGTGTATTACTTGCAGCAGGAACAAAGGGCAAAAGATTTGCTCTGCCTCATTCAAGGGTTATGATACATCAGCCAATTGGAGGGTTTTACGGTCAGGCAACAGATGTAGAAATTCATGCAAGGGAAATACTTAAGATGAAAGAAATTCTCAATGGCATTCTTTCAAAACACACGGGGCAACCCATAGAAAAAATTCAAAAAGATACGGAAAGAGACTTTTTCATGTCTGCTGAAGAAGCAAAGCAATATGGAATAGTTGACGAGGTTATTACCTCTATCAAACAATAAAAAGGAAGAAGTATGGCAAGAAAGAACGGAGAAAATTTAAAGTGTTCCTTTTGTGGCAAATCGCAGAAGGACGTAAAAAAGCTCATTGCAGGAAATGGCGTATATATATGCGATGAATGTATTTCCCTTTGCAACGAAATATTAGAAGAGGAAAGGCTTGCCTCAATTGATGGAGTTAAAACAGAACTTCCAACTCCTCAGGAGATTCATAAATTTCTAAACGATTACGTAATTGGTCAAGAAAGGGCAAAGAAAATTCTATCTGTCGCTGTATACAACCATTACAAAAGAATTTTCAAGGGAGCTCCTTCTGATGAAATACAGAAAAGCAACATAATGCTTATTGGGCCCACTGGTACAGGAAAAACCCTTTTAGCCCAAACCTTAGCAAGATTTCTTGATGTTCCTTTTGCAATTGCAGATGCAACGACTCTTACAGAGGCAGGATATGTTGGAGAAGATGTGGAAAACATACTTCTTAAACTTCTTCAAAACGCAAATTTCGACATACAACGTGCCCAGATTGGCATAATATACATAGACGAAATCGACAAAATTAGCAGAAAAGCCGACAGTCCATCAATAACGAGAGACGTCTCAGGAGAAGGGGTTCAACAGGCTCTTTTAAAGATTGTCGAAGGCACAGTAGCCAATATACCTCCTCAAGGAGGAAGGAAGCACCCTCATCAGGACTATCTTCAGATTGATACAACCAACATACTTTTTATTTGTGGTGGGGCCTTTGTTGGATTAGAAGAAATCATCAAAAAGAGAATCGGAAAAAGAACTATTGGCTTTCTCTCTGAAACCTCTAAAAACAAAGAGGACAACGTTCTATCCCATGTAGAACCTGAAGATTTAATTAAATACGGAATGATACCTGAATTTGTCGGTAGATTCCCTGTAGTAGCCACATTAGGAGAGCTTGATGAAGATGCCCTTGTAGAGATTCTTACAAAACCTAAAAACGCTCTTGTGAAACAATATCAAAAGCTTTTCAACATAGATGGAGTAAAGCTTACTTTTACAGACGATGCTTTGAGAGCTATTGCAAAAAAGGCAATTGAAAGAAAAACAGGTGCACGGGCATTAAGAAGTATACTCGAGGAGATAATGCTCGATGTTATGTATATCATTCCTTCTGAGAAAGGAATAAGTGAGTGCATAATAAATGCCGATGTTGTAGATAAAAAAACAGCTCCTCTATTAATTTACAAACAGAAAGAAAGGGCAAAAAATGCCTAAAATAAAAATAATTATTGATGGTCAAACAATCTTGGCAGAACTTTACGACACCGACTGTGCCATGAAAATTTATAATAACCTTCCCATTCAGAGCCAAATAAATGAATGGGGAGATGAATTTTATTTCTCTATTGGATTAAAAATACCCCTTGACTCCACAGCTACGACTTCTGTTAAAGCAGGTGATATAGGTTATTGGCCTCCTGGAGAGGCATTAGCTGTGTTTTTCGGTAAAACGCCGCTCAGTAAAGGAGATGACCCCGTTGCAGCCAGTGAAGTAAATATTGTAGGAAGACTGCTTGATGACCCGTCAATCTTAAAGAAACTTAAGGGCTCAAAGCACATAAAAATTGAAAAAGAGTAAATTCAGAATCTCCTTTCCTGAGGATGAAAAGCTGCATTTCTGGCTCTCTATGCTACTCGATGCTTATGCAATAATGGATGAAGGCGTTTCAAAAGACATAAAGAAAGCGGAAAAAACAGGAAAAAAACTTGCTTGCAGTCGTGGTTGTAGTAACTGTTGCGAAACCCACAGAGACATTCCCGTCTATCCAATAGAAATCGTGGGAATCTACTGGTATGTCATAGAAAAAATAGAAGACCCTCTGAGGGCTGAAATAAAAACTTCCTTAATCAAACATAAAAGAGGCGAGAAATGTCCTTTTCTCGTGCAAAATATCTGTTCAATATATCCTGTAAGACCTCTTGCCTGTAGGCAGTTTAATGTGTTCGGTAAGTCCTGTGAAAAAGGAGAAGACCCTTTCTATGCAAGAAATGAAGATGTCCTTAAGCCTTCCTCTAACTATCTCGGAAAAGCACTCTATGAAACAACTCCGTTTTACAATGTCTTTGAAGAACAAGAAAAGATTGACTTCATAAACTCTGGCAGACTTAACAGTCTTGTAAAAATACTGCAACACTATCCCTGGATTGAACTGGCAAGAAGAATGGGTTAAATATTAAAAACTGTCCTTCAAAAATGGATTAAAAATGGGTAGATGCACATTCGTAAGCAAGGAACTAACTCCAATAGGTGAATTTACGCAGGTATAAAGATATCTGAAAAATTCCTCTCTGAAGTTATCACTAAAAAGACCTAAACTCATTTTACTCTGAATTTCTTCGATACGCCAGAACATAACCTCTTCAATTTCCTTTCTGTTGAAATCGAAGGGACCTTCATGAATGGTAAAGTAAGTATACACGAGCTCGCTTTCATATTCGTTTGAATGAATATATGTGTAGAGAAAGTGAAGATTTTCCGGTGATATACCAAGCTCTTCAAGAGTTTCCCTCTTGGCAGCAGTCAGAATATCCTCGTCCGGCATTATATGTCCGCCCACTGAGGTATCCCACTTACCCGGTGCCACATCCTTATGGGATGCTCTTTTCTGAAGCAAAAGTTCTCCTTTTGAGTTAAAAACCATTACATGCACAACTCTGTGAAGTAAAGAAGGGTTGCCATGAATAATGCTTCTTGGTGCAATAGAGATTATTCTACCTTCTCTGTCAACTATTTCGAGAAACTCTTCCATACTATCCACAAGTTATTTTATAGCATTTATCAAAACCAAATTTCAATGAAAACATTTAAAGAAGGCATTGAATCCCCATGGCACATATTTTTTTCGTCAGCTCTACAGCACCCTCTATGAGCAGCTTTGCCTCTTCTTGTTTTTTTGTCTCCACGTATATACGAATTTTAGGCTCTGTGCCAGATGGCCTTATCATAAGCCAAGACTGGTCGTCAAAAACTATCTTTACGCCATCGATACTATTAATTGAGGAAATCCTTTTTTCAATAGAACCAATCTTAAAGAACTCTCCTGGTTTAAAATGCTCTGCCAAAGCATGAATGTCCTCTTTAATTTGAGGACTGAACTGTTCTCGAGGTATCTCAATGCCTGTTCTGTCTGAATAAAATCTCCCATATTTTTTCTCTATTTCCTCTAAGTAGTCACTAAGCCTTGTTTGAAAAGAGGCAAGCATTTCAAGGGCAAGCAATACTCCCATCATGGCATCTTTCTCTAAAGTATGGTTTTGAATGGTAATACCATCTGATTCTTCAAAAGCAACTACAGCCTTTTTTTGAGAATTTTCAAGAAGATAGGGTCTGAAATTCTTGAAACCCACTTTTGTTTCAATTACCTCCACACCAGCTTGTTGTGCTATTGCATTTACGAAATTGCTCGTTCCCACACTCTTTGCCACAATTCCTCTAAGCCCTTTGTAATTGTAGAGATAATGAAAAGCCATAGCACCAAAGTAGTTCATTGGAATTTGTCTATTTAAATCGGCAAACCTTACTCTATCACCATCTGGGTCAATTATGGCACAAAAACCAAGCTTATCCTCTTTAAGATGAGAGAGAGCAAGTTTTAGATTTTCTTCGTTAGGTTCAGGTGAAAGCCCTTCAAAAAGAGGGTCATCCTCTCTTCTAAGGCAAATAAAAGTTCCTGGTTTTAGAGAGAGTATTCTTGCCAATTTACCTCTTGTGGCACCATGCATGTGGTCAATGGCTATTGATGTGGCTCGGTGAGTTAAAAAACTCTTTATTTTATCAAGGTCAATGGTCTGCCTCTTTCTTATGAAATCAATGTATAGAGAAGTTGTATCTATCCTATTAATTGTCTTAATATCATAAGGCTTGATTGTTTCGGCTTTCTTCATGATTTCATTGGCAAGCATCTCTACAGGCTTAGTAAGTTCCTCAGAAGCAGGACCTCCATCAGAGGGATTTAGCTTTAAGCCTCCATAATTGGGAGGATTATGGCTTGGAGTTAAGTTTATTGATGCAGCGGCAGATAATTCTACTACAGCAGCAGAAAACTCTGGTGTAGAGGCTTCTCCGGCATAGTAACATTTTACTCCTTCCCTCTGTAAAACTCCCATTACTTCAAAGGCAAAATCCTCTCCCAGCATCCTGTTATCATGTCCAACAATAATACCTCTTTCTCTAAATTCATTGAAAGAAGTTACACCGAATGAATTAAGAACTACTCTGTCTTCAGCCTTTACAACCTCAACAATGGCTTGCGTAAGCACTCTAACATTTTGCATAGTGAAATCTGAACCAATCTCTCCACGCCAGCCAGAAGTCCCAAATCTAATTACAGCTGGTTCAGTGTTTTCCCTTGCCAACTTCTCAATATCTTTCAGCAGATATCTTTTATCCTTGGGATTTCTTAGAATTTCTCGCCATAACATAGAAGCCTTCATAAAAAACTCCTTGAGATTTTTATTCATTATATCTTGTAGGCATTTACAAAATCAAAATATAAACATAGAATTCCTTGACATGTGTCAGTTAATTTGATTATGTTAGTATTTACTACCATGCCAAGCACGAAAAACAGGATATTGAGGTCAGCCTTAAAACTTTTCTCTCAAAAAGGATATCTTGGAACAACTACAAAAGATATCTCAAAAGAGGCAGGAGTTGCAGAAGTTACTCTTTTTCGTTACTTTAGCTCTAAAGAAAAACTATTCATTGAAGTTCTAAAAAGCCAGTCGTTCTTACCAACCCTAAAAGACCTTCTTCCTTCACTGAGAGAGATGGAATACAGAGATGCCCTTCTAACTACTGCAGATTATTATCTCAAACTTCTAAGAAAGAAAAAAGACCTAATATGCATAATGCATACGGAAATGTTTCAATATCCCGAGGAGATAAGGAACATTCACAGTAAAATTATAGAGGATGTCTATGATGTCTTCTCTTCATATCTTGAATTTCAAAAAAAACAAGGCCAAATAAGAGAGGATATTGATATAAGATACGCATCCCTATCCTTCTTTGGAATGCTTTTCAGTCTATTTATAAAAAAGCTAATTCTCAAAAAAAGAATTGATATTAAAAAAGCTTCCAAGTCTTGTATTGAAATATTTTACGAAGGCACAAGGAGGATTTAATGAAAATTAGAATACTCTTTTTATTGCTGACGATAGTTAGCATAGCTGTAAATTCCTTTGCTGAAGAAAAATTGACCATATACGACGTATTTTCTCTTGCACTGAAAAAGGCAGAAAAGATAAGAATTGCCGAAGAAAATATACGAATTTCAGAAGAAGGCACTTATAAAGCTCTGGCAGGACTTCTACCTACTGTTACAGCCTTTGGAAAGTATACAGAATACAGCGAGTCAAAAATTGTAAACACTCAAATAATACAACCCGACAGAAACAAACTATGGGGGCTTACTGTTGAAGAGAAGCTATCTCTGGGAGGCAGGGAGTTCATAGCTTTCTTTTCATCAAAGGATAATCTAAAAAAGACAGAAGCTGAAGTTACCTCCTTTAAAGAGCAGTATCTACTCAAAGTCGCACAGGATACATATTTTTATCTCAAGACAAAAAGAGCTGTCGAGATTGCTCAGGCAAATGTTGAAAGACTAAAAAAACATAGAGATGCAGCTAAAATACGGCTGAAGGTTGGCGAAGTCACAAAGACTGATTTATTAAGGGCAGAAGCTGAGTTAAGCGGAGCAGAAGCTGAGCTTATCTCTGCTAAAAATTCTCTCAAAGTTGCTAAGTCCACTTTAGCAAAAAATGCCGGCATTGATGGAGATTTCGAAATAGTTGAACAGAAATTAAACGACCCCTATTTTAATCTTCCCCTTGAAAACATAAAAGCTTTTGCAAAAGAACAAAGACAAGAGATAATTGCCGCCTCTCTGGCAAAAGATATAGCTAAAAAAAATGTATCCTATGCCATTGGTTCCTTTTTTCCCTATCTGAGTCTTTCTGCTACATATCAGAAACTTGACCAAGACCCTTCAAATCAATTCACAAACAGAGAGTCAAAATATGCCATTGCATCACTCAATTTTCCCATATTTGAAGGAGGATTGAGACGGGCTGAGGTAGGTGAAGCAAAAGCTAAACTAAGGCAGGCGGAACTTCAGTATGAAGACACTGTGAAAGAGATATTTTTAGATGTCGAATTGGCTTATCATAACTATCTTACCTACAGAGACACTATTAAATCCCTTGAAGATGAAGTAGCATATGCCAGAGAGAATTTCAATTCTGTCTCAAAGCAATACAACTATGGTCTTGCAAACAGTATAGATGTGACCGATGCAAACACATTTCTTGTGACCGCAGAAAAAAAATTAACCGAAGCTCAATACAACTATCAACTTGCCATATTAAGACTCAGACAGGCTACAGGTGTGCTAATGAAGGCTTTTGTCAACAAAGAAATACTTGCACAGGAAAGTAAATAATGAGTTTTTTAAAATCTATCGATAAATTTAAAAATTCAAAAAAAATTAAAATTGCCATTCTTATAGTCACAACAATTGTGGCATTAATTTTTATGGCAGTAGAAATTTACTACTACATAGTATACGAAAGAACAGACGATGCCTATGTGGAAGGAACAATAGTACCGATTTCTCCTCAAGTTTCCGGCAAAGTCGTTAAAGTCTATGTAGACTACAATCAGAGTGTTAAAAAAGGAGAGCCCCTTGTTGAAATTGAAAGCAATGACTATGCTGCAGAACTTGCAGTAAAGAAATCTGAGGTAAACACCTTAATAGCACAACAAAGAGAGATTGAATCATCTCTTAGAGAAGCTCAGGCCAAAATGAGTTCTGCCGAAGCAAGTCTTCAAGCAGCTCGGGCGCAGAGGGTTCTTGCAGAGAGAGACTATGAAAGAATAAAAGAACTTTTCAGAGAAGACCTCGTATCAAAAAGCAGATTTGACTCTGCTGAAGCATCTCTTAAAGTTGCAATCGCACAGGAGAAATCAGCCGAAGCCCGACTAAAAGAAGCTGAGACAGCTGTGCAAACCCTATCGGCAAAACTAAAAACTCAGGCATATCAAATTGATAAAGCTCAGGCAGAGTTAAAATTAGCAGATATAAATCTGAAAAGAACAATTATTTATGCTCCTATCGACGGCCGAATTGCAAAAAAAAATGTTGAGGTAGGCCAGTATGTCAGAACAGGTCAGCTTCTTATGGCTGTAGTAGATGAGCAAAGCATTTGGATTGGAGCAAATTTCAAAGAAACGCAAATAGAAAAAATGAGGGTGGGACAACCGGTAAAGATTAAAGTTGATGCCTATCCTGGAAAGGTTTTCAAAGGCCACGTGGCAAGCTTTCAGCCAGGAACAGGTGCTGTCTTCAGTCTTTTTCCACCTGAAAATGCAACAGGAAATTTTGTTAAAGTTGTTCAACGAATACCTGTAAGGATAATAATCGATTCAAACTTTGACCCAAACTACCCCCTTTGGCCAGGAATGTCAGTTATTCCCTATGTAGATGTAACAGTAAACAAAGGAACAAAAATAAGGGAACTGATGGATAAAAAATGAAAATCTCTCCTATACGCACAACAATATTCTTAATTCTGGTAATCATTTCTCTATTAACTCCTAAAGTTTCATTTAGCAGCCAGTTATATTCACTGTCTGACTGTATTGAAATAGCGTTAAAAGGTAACCCTGAATTGCTCGCCTCAAAGGAACAACTAAACAAAAGCTTATTTAAGATAGGAGAGGCTCGCTCTGGTTATTTTCCCGAAATTGACCTTACTGTTGGCTATCAGAGAAGTTATCAAGATTCTCGAACAAGGGAAGACTACTACTCAAAAAACTATTCTGGGCAGCTAAGCTTAAGCCAGACTCTTTTTGACTTTGGAAAGACTTCCACAAAAGTAGATATTCAAAAGGAACTTTACAAAGCCACAGAAGCACAGGATAGAGATACCATTTTAGGAGTAGTCTATAATGTCAAAGCAGCATACTTCAATCTGCTGAAAGCAAAAAAAGCAAAGGAAACAGCTCAGGAGGTTTTAAAACAGGCACAAAAGCATCTTGACCTTGCAAAAGGTTTTTATGAGGTAGGACTGAAGCCAAAAATTGAGGTAACAAAAGCAGAAGTCGAAGTTAGTAATGCAAAGCTAAGTCTAATCTCTGCTGAAAAAGGCTTAAGGCAAGCACTCTTAAGTCTAAAAGTTGCCATGGGAGTTGTATTTATGGCAGACTTCGATATAAAAGAAGAAGAATACGCAGTGAGAAAACTGGAAGAAAAAGAGGCTTTAGAAATAGCTTTACAGAGAAATCCGCAACTTCAGAATATTAAATTCAACAAAAATGCAGCCTTACAAACAGAGGACTTGGTAAAAAAAGAATATCTTCCAATGTTTACAGGCACAGGAAAATACAGCTACACCGGCGAAGACTTTCCACTTAACAAAGGCTGGAGTTTGCTTATTCAGCTAAACATGCCTATTTTTAGTGGATGGTCTACAACTTACAAACTTAAACAGGCAAAGGCAGACACTGCCTATTATCAAAACAAAGAAGAGGCCTTAAAACAACAGATTGCTTCGCAGATTAAAACTCTATTTGTTCAGCTTAACGAGGCAAAGCAGAAGATAGATACTTTAAAAGTTACTCTGAGACAGGCAAAAGAAAATCTTGACCTTGCCATGGGCAGATATGAGGTTGGAGTTGGTAGTTCCATTGAAGTTGTAGATGCAATAGTTCTTTACGAGCAGACAAACACTCAATACTGGCAGGCAGTCTATGATTATAACGTAACTTATGCAGAAATAGAAAAAATAACAGGAATGGAGAGATGAAAAAAAAGAGAAAGATAATACTAATCGGAGCATTAACCCTTCTAATTTTAACAGGCCTATCGATTTTTTTCCTTACCAGTTCAAAAAAATCAGAATTCAAAACTCTAAAGGTTCAGCGAGGACAGATAATTCAGAGGGTAACAGCCACAGGAAATGTAAATCCCGTTACAACAATAATAGTTGGAACAAGAGTATCCGGAACTATTGTAGCTCTCTATGCTGACTACAACTCGCAGGTAAAAAAGGGACAGTTGATTGCCCAGATAGACCCTACACCATTTGAAAATGAGCTAAAACAGTCCGAGGCTGAAGTTTTAAACTCAAAGGCAGCTCTTTTCAAAGCGGAGGTTACTTTAAAAGATTCTGAAAGAACATTCAAAAGAAAGCAAGAACTCTTCAAGAGAGACCTTATAGCCAGAAGCGAACTTGATGATGCTGAGACAGCTTTAAATACTGCCAAGGCTCAGTATGAAATAGCTAAGGCGCAGCTTAAAAAGGCAGAGGCAGGATTAAGACAGGCTCAAACCAATCTTGGTTATACAAGAATTGTCTCGCCTGTTACAGGTGTAGTAATAGCAAAAAATGTTGAAGTAGGTCAGACAGTAGCTGCAAGTTTCCAGACACCCACTCTTTTTACAATTGCACCAGACCTCACAAAAATGCAAGTAGATACAAACGTAGATGAAGCGGATATTTCAAAAATAAAAGTTGGTATGGAAGCAGAGTTTACAGTAGATGCTTATCCTGAAAGAAAATTTAAGGGAGTAGTGTCTCAGATAAGACTTTCGCCTACTATCACTCAAAATGTGGTTACCTATAATGTTGTTATATCCTTTGATAACTCTCAGATGATGCTAAAACCTGGCATGACAGCAAATGTTACCTTTGTTGTGGAGAGCAAAAAAGACATACTGAAAATTCCAAATGCTGCTTTGAGGTTTAAGATGCCTGGTAGCACCCCAACAAAACAACAGGGAGTATGGGTAATGAGAAGTGGAAAGCCTGTAAGGATAAACATAAAAACCGGCGTAAGTGACGGTGAATGGTCAGAGGTTTTAGAGGGAGATATCAAAGAGGGTGAAGAAGTGATTGTAGACGTGGGTGGAACTCAAAAAAAAGGCCAGTCTCAATCATCTCCTCGGCCTCCGGTAAGATTTTAAAAAATGCCTCTCATAAAGATTGAAAAAGTTACAAAGATTTACAGATTTGGAGAGCAGGAACTAAAGGTTCTTGAAGACGTGTCAGTAGAAATTGAAAAAGGAGAATTTCTCTGCATTATGGGACCTTCTGGTTCAGGCAAGTCCACCTTCATGAACATATTAGGCTGTCTTGATACTCCAACATCGGGCAGATATTATCTTGACAGCATAGATGTATCTACCTTCGGAGCTAATGAACTTGCCGAGATAAGAAATAAAAAAATAGGCTTTGTTTTCCAACAGTTTAATCTCCTTCCAAGAGCAACAGCTGTGGAAAATGTTGAGTTACCTCTCATTTATGCAGGCGTTCCTTACAAGGAAAGAAGAGAACGAGCAAAAGACATGCTTGCCCAAGTAGGACTTGCTGAGAGAGTCAATCACTATCCAAAACAGTTAAGCGGAGGACAGCAGCAGAGAGTTGCTATAGCAAGGGCTCTTGTAAATTCTCCTTCCATCATTCTTGCCGATGAACCTACAGGCAATCTCGACTCAAAATCAAGTCTTGAAATAATGGAAATATTCAAAAGATTAAATGAAGAACAGGGCTTGACTACAATTATTGTAACCCATGAGCCTGATATTGCATCTTTTGGAAGGAGGCAGATAAGATTTCTTGACGGAAAAATTGTTTGCGATTCCGCTGTTTGCACAATGGAGGAGAAAAAATGATATCAATCTCTTCAATAATAAACATTGCACTCCGGTCACTCATTGTAAACAAAATGAGAACTTTCCTTGCAATTCTTGGCATAATAATCGGCGTTGGAGCAGTTGTAACGATGGTTGCAGTGGGAAGTGGTGCAAGCAAGAAAATATCGCAACAGATAGCAAGCATAGGGAGCAATCTAATCCTCATATTACCGGGCGCAACTACTCAAGGCGGCTTAAGAATGGGACACGGAACTCAGCAGACTTTAACCTTCTCCGATGCAGAGGCTATCGCAAAAGAATGTCCTGCTGTAGTATCTGTAGCACCTGTAATATCAGGAACAGCTCAAGTTGTCTTTGGCAATCAGAATTGGTCAACAGGCATTATGGGAACTACTCCAGATATGGTCATAGTCAGAGAGTGGGAAGTAGTATCGGGAAGATTTATCAATGAACAGGATGTAAGGAGTGGAACAAAGGTGGCTGTTATAGGACAAACAGTGGCGGAGAAACTTTTTGGAGAGCTTGAACCTATTGGGAAGGTAATAAGAATAAAAAAGATACCTTTCGAAGTAGTAGGGCTACTTGAGAAAAAGGGTCAGACATTTACTGGTCAAGACCAGGATGACATCATTTATGTGCCTATCTCTACGGCACAACGGACTCTTTTCGGACAAACCCTTCCCGGAAGAGTAAGGCTAATATATGCTAAAGCAGCAGACTTAGAGAGCATTCAACAGGCAACAGAGCAGATTAGGACACTCCTCAGACAGAGACACAGAATTGGACCAAATCAAGAGGATGATTTTACAGTTATGGATTTAACGCAGATGCTTAAAGCAGCAGAGGAATCAACAAAAACAATGTCTATACTACTTGGAGCAATAGCCTCTGTGTCATTACTTGTAGGCGGAATAGGGATTATGAACATAATGCTTGTGTCTGTCACAGAGAGGACAAGAGAAATAGGAATAAGGATGGCCGTAGGTGCAAAACCAAAGGACATAAGAATGCAGTTTCTCATCGAAGCCCTTTTTCTCACCACCATAGGAGGTCTATTCGGACTATTGTTGGGAATTGCAGGCTCGCTCATTGTTTCATCGATAATGCAATGGCCTATCAGTATCTCTGTTTTTTCTGCCCTTATTGCTTTTGTCTTTTCAGCCTTTGTGGGAGTTTTCTTTGGTTTTTATCCTGCCTATAAGGCTTCCATTCTCAATCCTATCGAAGCCTTAAGATACGAATGAATTCTGTGATATAATAAAAAATCTGGAGAGGTGGCCGAGTGGTTTAAGGCGGCGGTCTTGAAAACCGCTGTGGGGGATAACCTCACCGGGGGTTCAAATCCCTCCCTCTCCGCTCTTCTTTCTAATCTCTTCATAAGCAATGGTCTCTATTTCCTTAAGAGCTTCTTCCACTTTCTGTAAATTTTCTCCTTCAGTCATTATTCTTATTTTAGGCTCTGTCCCTGAGGGTCTTATCAGTATTCTTCCATTAATCTTCTTTTCTAATGAAGAAGCTATGCTGTAAAGCTTTCTGAGAACAGGCTCAACTGCCCCTTTTGATAGATTTTCAGGTATTCTTATATTTCGAAGAATTTGAGGATATCGGGGAATTTCTTTAACAAGCTCACTTAGAGGAATCTGATTTTTCTTGACTATATGAGCCATCTGAACAGCTGTAATAGCACCATCTCCTGTGCATGTATAATCCATACACACTATATGGCCTGACTGCTCACCTCCAAGATTATATCCGCCTTTGAGCATTTCTTCTACCACGTATTTATCGCCTACCTTTGTTCGTATCAGTCTAATTCCGGATGATTTAAGATAGTTTTCAACACCCATATTGGTCATTACCGTTGCAACGACTGTATTTTTTCTCAACTTCTTTTCTTTCTTTAGCTCTCCAGCTAACACAGTTAGAATCAAGTCTCCATCTATTATATTTCCCTTCTCATCTACGAGAATTGTTCTGTCTGCGTCTCCGTCATGGGCAATTCCGATATCAGCACCGGTTTGCTTGACTTTCTCGATAAGCGAATCTGGATAGAGAGCTCCGCATTCCTTGTTTATATTTAACCCATCTGGTTTGTCATTTATAGAAATAACTTCCGCACCCAGTTCATGAAACAGAATGGGAGTTATCTTATAGGCTGCACCATTAGCAGGGTCAATTACAACTTTTAAACCTTCAAGATTTGCGTCTCTTGGAAGAGTTGATTTAACGAACTCAACATATCTTCCCTGGGCATCTTCAATTCTGAAAGCTTTGCCTAATTCCTTGGCTGACGGTCTTTTAGAAGGGAAATCTTTAGCCTCTATCAGGCTTTCCATCTCTTTCTCTAACTCCTCTGTAAGTTTAAAACCGTTGTTGGAGAATATTTTTATACCATTGTCACTGTAGGGATTATGCGATGCAGATATTACAATTCCTGCATCAGCCCGCATACTCTTTACTAAAAAAGCTATAGCAGGCGTTGGAATCGGACCAAGTAAATATACATCTCCTCCCATTGACGTAATACCCGCTGTGAGAGAGGCTTCAATTACATATCCAGAAATTCTTGTATCCTTGCCTATTAGAATTTTTGGCTTGTGTGATAAATTTCTTCTAAGTAAAAAACACAAAGCCATCCCCACTTTCAAGCAAATCTCTGGTGTTATCGGATGGCTATTTATAGTTCCTCTTATTCCGTCTGTTCCGAATAAACCCATCAGTGCCTCCTTAATCTTACCGTTACATTAACCGTGTCTTTCTCTGCTCTGAATATCTTACCCTCAGGGTCAATTTTTGCCTGAATGGTAAGATTATTGTTTAAGCCCTCTATATCAATGGGCTCTGTTTTTATGATTCTTATCCTGTCTAACTCTCTCTTTGCTCCCTCTATGGAGATGTTTGAAGGAGTAACCTCAACTGAATCTATCACAAAGCCTTTTTCAGGTTTGCCTGTAATAACAGCTTTCACGGGAATGTTTTTCTGCTCTTTTTTGTCTACAAAAAGCTTTACTGTTGATGGGTCAATTCTCAGAATTTCAACTCCTCTCGGCAGTTTAACCGAAGACTTGGTTATGGGAATAGAGTTTTCTCCGAGCTTAACATTGGAAATATCAACAATAACTCTCACATCGTTTTGGGCGATATCTTTAAGAATTCGCTCTCTTGCCGAGATGGAAACAGTTATTTTCCTCACACTTTGCCTTAGAACTTCCATTTCAGCGGGAGTATTTTTAAGCTCTAAGGGAACTTCAATAGATGTCTCTGTTTGTCCCTTAAACGTAACAAAAAACCAGAGAAATAAAGAAATCATTATTGAGATAACCTTTATAGCCGTATTCTCTGTAAGCATTTTTCTCATAAATCTATTCATTTCTTATCTCTCTCAGCAGTGAACAGATTGGTAAGTCTTTGCCTTAGTTTTTCCATATCAAGATTACCTTCAAGCTTTCCGTGAACGGCAAGTGAGATAGAACCTGTCTCCTCAGAAATTATAACCGCAACAGCATCTGTCTCTTCAGTTATGCCAAGGGCTGCTCTGTGTCTTGTTCCGTAAGTCTTTCTTAAATCTGCTCCAAGTTTAATAGGCAAGAAACATCCAGCAGCAAGGAGTCTGTTTCCCTTTATTATCACAGCACCGTCATGTATCGGACTTGTAGGATGAAAAATGCTCATTAAAAGTTCTTTTGTGACTCTTGCATCTAAAGGAACACCGATTTCAATATACTCTGCCAGACTTACATCTCTCTCGAAGACAATTAAAGCACCGATTTTTTTATTAGCAAGAGTTTGGGAGGCTTTAACAATTTCCTCTATGGTTTTCATCTCCTCGGCAGAGCTAAATCTGTGAAATAGGGGAGTTTCTCCCATCTGGGCAAGGGCTTTTCTTATTTCAGGTTGAAAAAGAATAATAAGAACAATAACTATTTGCGTCCAGAAGCTCTGAATGAGCCAGTCGAGAGTGTATAATTCAAGAAATCTTGAAAGCAAAGAAAGTCCAAGTAAAACACCCACTCCTATCAGCATCCGTGCTGCCCTTGTGCCCTTGACAAGAAGAAAGATTTTATAAATGATGTAAGATACTATGACAATGTCAATCAGATCCTGCCATCTGAGTTGACTGATAAATCTCTCCATTCTAAGATAACGCCTCTTTGTTAATCTTAATCTTCATCTTGCTTTTAACCGCATTAAGATATGCTTTAATATAGGCCTCATCAGAAATTTCGCTTTCGCCCTTTGAGGAAGCAATTACCTGAAGAGTTTTGCCTATAGTGATATTTCTCTTAAGAGAAGCTTCATACTGTGCTGGATTGAGTCTATTAAGCTTCAGAATCTGAAAGTAGATATCTTTCTGAAAAACACCGTTCCTCATAAATCTTGGGTCATTTACTATGGCATCCTGTATCTCTCTTTCAGTTGCCTCTATATTATATTTTTTGGCAAGCCAAAGCAAAACTTCTTCATTTATCAAATCTTCAAGGACTCTCTCCTTAAGGCCTTTTTCCATCTCGTCAGCTTTTTCTTTAAAAATTTCTCGATAAAATCTTCTTATTTCCTCATAATTTCTCCAGAATTTATCTGCGTATATCTTTTCTCCCTCTACTTCTGCGACATAATCTACCTTAGGTTTATCAACAGTGCCTACTCCCCAGAAAACAAAGGTTATGATTACAAGAAAAAACAAAAAATAGAAGTATTTGGCATTCTTTCTGAGAGTTTTAATCACCGATGCCTCCTTAGATTTTTATTGACACTATTTACTTTAAAAGAATTTTTAGCCTCAAGGCAAGCTATGATATAATAAAGATGCTGAAACTTTAATATTTGAGGTGATAGAATGCCCATATATGAGTATGTATGTAAAGGTTGTGGTGAAAATTTTGAAGTTCTTGTATTCGGAGAAAAAAAAATAAAATGTCCAAAATGTAGCTCTGAGGAAATATCAAAAAAACTTTCCTCCTTTTCTATGAAAGGTGTTCAAAAAGGTAATTCAGGCTGTTCCTCCTGCAAAGCCTCTTCATGCAGTAGTTGCAAATAATCTATGAAAAAAATCGTGTTTACTTAACTTAAACTTTTGCAAAAAATTTTCAGAGGTAAAGTATGTCAAATGTTTTAAAAGTTAATATTGAAGAAGAAATGAAAAGCAGCTACCTTGATTACGCAATGAGCGTAATCATAGGTAGAGCTCTTCCAGATGTTAGAGACGGACTTAAACCTGTTCAGAGAAGAATTCTCTATGCCATGTTTCGGGAAGGACTTCTCGCTGGTAAAAAGTATTCAAAATGTGCAGGCGTCGTTGGTGAAGTCTTAAAGAAGTATCATCCTCACGGAGACCAAGCAGTATACGATGCTTTGGTAAGGCTTGCACAAGATTTTAACATGCGATATCCCCTTATTGATGGCCAGGGCAATTATGGTTCTATCGACGGGGACCCTCCAGCTGCATATCGTTATACAGAGGCAAGACTTACAAAGATAGCAGAAGAACTTCTTCAGGATATTGATAAGGAAACGGTTCCATTTTCTCCTAACTTCGATGGCACAACAGAAGAACCTCTCGTTTTGCCAACCAGAATTCCCAATCTGCTAATAAATGGCTCTTCCGGTATAGCCGTCGGTATGGCAACTAATATTCCTCCTCATAATTTAACGGAGATTGTAAACGCTCTTCTGCTACTCCTCGAAAAACCTGAATCTTCTGTAGAAGAACTTATGGAAAGAGTAAAAGGACCGGACTTTCCAACGGGTGGAATAATTTATGGCACAGAAGGTATAAGAGAGCTCTACCTAACAGGAAGGGGACTAATAAAGATACGAGCAAAGGCAAAAATCGAAAGAGAAATAAAGGGTAAAAAGGGCAAAGAAGCCTCCTTATTCGAAGGAGAGACAGAGGGCAAATCTGTAAAAGAACGAATTGTAATAACAGAAATGCCCTATCAGGTAAACAAGGCAAGATTAATAGAGAAAATTGCCGAACTTGTTCGAGATAAAAAAATAGAGGGTATAACTGAAATCAGAGATGAGTCAAACAGAGAAGGCATCAGAGTAGTTCTTGAGATTAAAAGAGGAGAAATACCACAGGTTATTCTCAATAATCTCTACAAACACACTCAGATGGAAGTCACTTTCGGTGGAATAATGCTTTCTATAGTAGATGGACAGCCGAAAGTTTTAAGCCTTAAAGAAATGCTCGAGGAATTTCTCAAACACAGAAAAGATGTAGTTTTAAAGAGAACAGCCTTTGAACTCAGAAAAGCAGAACATCAAGCCCATATTCTTCTTGGATTAAAGATAGCAGTAGAAAATCTTGACGAAGTAATCTCCATAATCAGAAATTCAAAAAATTCAGAAGAAGCAAAGGCAAGACTCATAGAAAGATTCCCTCTGACAGAAATACAGGCTCAAGCTATTCTTGATATGAGACTGCACAGACTTACAGGTCTTGAAAGGGAAAAAATTATACAAGACTATGAAGCAATACTTAAAGAAATTGAAAAACTTAAAGCAATTTTAGAAAGTGAAGAACTTGTAAGAGGCATTATAAGAGATGAACTTAATGAAATAAAAGAAAAATATGGAGATGAGCGAAGAACTCAGATTGATATACAAACAATAGAGCTTAACCCTGAAGATTTTATACCTGAAGAAGACATGGTAATAACTCTCACTCATTTAGGCTATATTAAAAGAACTTCCCTCAACGACTACAGAAGCCAGAAGAGAGGTGGTAAGGGATTAACACCTATGGAGACTGTTTCAGAAGATTATCTTGAGGCGGTTTTAGTTGGTTCAACCCACGACCATATACTGTTTTTCAGTAACTACGGAAGAGTCTATTGCTTAAGGGTTCATCAGATACCAGAAGCAGGGAGGCTATCAAAAGGAAGAGCAATAGTTAATCTGTTACCAATTCAGGAAAGTGAAAAAATTACAACAGCCCTTGTTTGTAAAGACCTCGAAGAAGGATATCTCGCCATGTTTACGAAAAAGGGATTTGTAAAGAAAACCTCTCTTGAAGAGTTCAAAAACATTCGCAGTAGAGGAGTAATTGCAATAGAGCTTGAAGAGGAAGATGAGCTTATTTCAGTAAGAAAAACCAGTGGAGAGAGTCACCTTCTTATTGCAACCAAGCAGGGCATGTCAATAAGATTTGATGAAAGAGATGTAAGACCCATGGGACGTTCTGCCAGGGGTGTAATAGGTATCAGACTCGCAGAAAATGATGAGGTTGTCTCTGCAGACTTGGTCTCTCAAGACTCTTTTGTTTTCACTATTTCAGAGAGAGGTATTGGAAAGAGAACTCCTATAGAAGAATACCCTTTGCAAAGAAGAGCAGGGGTGGGAGTAATTAACATGAAGCTAAGCGAAAAAACAGGAAAGGTAGTAGCTTCTATGCAGGTTAAAGAAGAAGAGGAGATAATTCTTTGTAGTAGCAGTAAAATGATAAGACTTAAGGTATCAAATATTCCTTCTCAGGGAAGAAACACAATGGGAGTTAGACTGATTGACCTTGCACCTCAAGATGTCGTTGTAAGTGCTGGCAGAATATTAGAGGAGGAAGGGGATGTCAATATATAATCTCGAGTATTTTTTCAATCCCAAAAGGATAGCAGTTATAGGTGCAGATGATAAGCCAGGAACAATTGGTTACACGGTCTTCAGAAATCTCATCGGTGAAGGTTACAGAGGAATTGTTTATCCAGTAAATTCGAAGTATGACTCTGTTCAAGGTGTAGAAGCCTATAAGTCCTTAAGTGATATATCAAAAGACATAGACCTGGCCATAATATCAAAAGATTGTGATTCAAATATTATTGATACACTTGAAGAATGCGGGCAAAAAGGCGTCAAAGGTGTTGTTCTTTTCTGTCCAGATTTCAGAACAAAGGTTAAAGAAGCTATGCAGTTAGAGGAAAAAATCGAAGAAATACACAGAAGATACGGTTTTCGCCTCTTAGGTCCTAATACTTTAGGATTTATAAGACCTGGGTTAAATATAAACGCAAGTCTATTCAGAAGGAAACTGAACAAAGGAACAATTGCCCTAATTGCTCAGAGTGCAACGCTTTCTGTGGCATTGCTTGACAGAGCAGCAGATAAAAACATCGGTTTCAGCTATTTTGTTTCCTTAGGGTCAGATATTGATATAGACTGCGCTGACCTTATAGATTTTTTCGGCGTTGACCCTTCTACAAGGGCAATTGTCATATACATGCAGTCCATTAAGAATGGGCGCAAATTCATGACTTCCGCCCGTTCCTTTGCCTTTTCAAAGCCCATTGTTATTGTAAAATCTGGCAAATTCGTAGAGTCTCTTGAAATTGCTCTCACCCACTCAGGTCTTCTTGCAGGCGAAGATAAAGTTTACGATGCCGCTTTTAAAAGAGCAGGTGCTGTAAGAGTTGACGAAACCCTCGATATGTTCTACATTACCGAAACCCTATCAAAACAGAGAAGGCCAAGAGGTAAAAGGCTTGCAATAATCACTAATGCAGGTGCTCCAGCAATAACTGCTGTTGATAGTCTTCTTAAGCTCGGAGGAGAGCTCGCAGTGTTTTCTGAAGACACAACAAAGGAATTGGAGGGCAATGTGCCCACTCGTTACATCAGAAATCCTCTTGACCTTGTATCCGATGCCACTCCCTCTGACTATGAAAAGGCTCTTCGAATTGTTTTGAAAGATAGAAATGTAGATGCCGTTCTTGTTATGCTAACTCCCTCTCTCGGGGTCTCTCCTGAGCAAACAGCAGAGACAATTGCAAAAATAACAAAGGAAAATCCATATAAACCTGTGCTTACCAACTGGATGGGAGCAGAGTTAGTTAATGCAGGCAGGGAGATTTTAAATCGTTACGGAATTCCTACTTTTGTCACACCAGAACAAGCAGTAAGAACTTTTATGTATATGTATCGTTACGACTTCAACCTTAAACTTCTTCTTGAAACTCCTCAAACAATTCTTCAGGATGTGCAATTTCAGACAAATAAAGCAGAAGAAATAATAGAAAGAGCTGTAAACGAAGGAAGACCAATTCTAACCTTTTTTGAAGCCTCAGAAATTCTTAATGCCTACGGAATTCCCGTGATACTCACCAGAAAAGCAGACACAATCGATGAGCTTAAAAAAGCCATATCGGAAATAGGATATCCAATTGTTCTAAAGATAGATACACCTAAAATAATACATAAATTCAAAAAGGGTGGAGTTATCCTTGATGTGCGCGATGAACTTGAGGCAGTAGAGGGCTTTAAATGGCTCAAAAAAATTGCTGAACAACACGGCGATTCTACGGCATCAGTAATTATTCAGCCGATGGTTATTACCTATGGCTATGAAATTGCTGTAGGAGCAAAAAAAGACCCCACCTTCGGTGCTGTAGTATTGTTTGGAACGGGTGGAAATTTATTAGAAGCTCTTGAAGACTACTCAATCGGTCTTCCTCCATTAAATCAAACTCTCGCAAGACGACTTATGGAGGAGACAAAAATTTACAGATATCTAACGAAATATCCATACTATGAGGATGTTTTGAAAAGGCTTGAAGAGACCGTTGTAAGATTTTCCTATTTAATCTCCGATTTTCCACAGATTAAAGAGTTCGATATAAATCCACTTTTCATAACAGATTCGGAAATCTTTGCTTTGGACTGTAGCATAATTCTTGACAAAAGAGCGCCAAAGAAAAAAGCAATAGTAAAGGGAGAGTTCTGTCCTCCTCATCTGAGCATATGTCCCTATCCTGTGCATCTTTATAAAGAAGTTGAGTTAAAAGACGGAACAAAAGCCATAGTAAGACCTGTAAAAGCAGAAGACGAAACCCTCATCGCTAATCTTCTTGGTAGATGCACAGAGAGAACAATAAGCTTAAGATTCTTTCAGAGAGCAATAGACCTTCGACATGAAAACCTTGTAAAGTTCTGCCAAGTTGACTATGACAGAAACTTAGCCTTTGTATGTGTCGTTAGGGATGGAGAGGAAGAAAAGATAATTGGCGATGTGAGACTCTCTCGAGACCCCGATGGAGTGGACGCAGACATGGCTATTTTAGTGGAAGATGAATATCAAGGCAAAGGTGTAGGAAAGGCATTATGTAGCTACGCTATTGAAGTAGCAAAGGATTTAGGAGTAAAAAGAATCTGGATGGACATTCTACGTATCAACACCTATATGTTAGGTTTGGCTGAAAGATTAGGTTTCACAAGACATCATGTAGAAGAAGATAGTGTAAAAGTTTTACTGAATATTGAAAATAGTTCATGAGCGAAAGACTGCTTATAGCTGATGGAAATAGTAATCTGAGGGAAAATCTCAGTAACTATCTGCAAAAAGAAGGATTTATCGTTGACGGTGCATCAAATTTTCATCAAGCCCTAAACACTTATGCTTCCTATCTTCACGACCTTGCAATCATAGAGATAGAACTTCCCGACGGAGACGGAATAGAATTGGCAAGCAAGATTAAAACCCTTAATCCAAAAGTCAAAATTATTCTTACCACCTCCTATCCATCTATAAGCACGGCACTGAAAGCCATAAAAATTAAAGTGGAGGATTATCTAATAAAACCTTTTGTTTTTGATGAAATAAGAGTATCCTTAAGCAAATTGAGTGTTCTCCATGAGAAAGAAGAAAAACAGGAAAAGGTCTATTCCTTTAAAGAAAAAGATGAGATATTCTCAATAATTGGTGAGTCTGTAGAGATAAAACTGCTTTTCGAAAAAATAAAAAAAATAGCAAATACTCCAACAAATGTTCTTCTTCTCGGCGAGACAGGCACAGGCAAGGAATTATTTGCAAGAGCGATACATGAGTCAAGTTACAGAAAGAAAAAACCCTTTGTAGCCATAAACTGTGCAAGTCTCCCTGAGAATCTTCTTGAAAGTGAGCTTTTTGGTTTTATGAAAGGAGCTTTTACAGGAGCAACTTCTGACAAAAAAGGGTTGCTTGAAATAGCTGATGGTGGGACTGTTTTTCTCGATGAAATAGGAGATATTCCCCTCAGCCTTCAAGCAAAACTTTTAAGAGTATTAGAAGATAGAGAAATAAGACCCCTCGGCAGTGTAATAAGCAAAAAAGTTGACCTAAGATTTATATCTGCCACGAATAAAGATTTAATAGAAGCTGTTAAAGAGGGAAAATTCAGAGAGGATTTATTTTTCAGACTGAATGTAATAACGCTCAGCATACCTCCTTTAAGAGAAAGAGGAAGAGATATCGAAATTCTTGCCTATCATTTTATGCGAAAATTTGCGATAAAGATGGGAAAAACACTGAAAAAAATAGACCCCCGTGCACTGAAACTTCTTTACAAACATCCCTGGCCAGGAAACATAAGAGAGTTACAGAATGTTATTGAACAAGCAGTAGTTTTCTGTGAATCCGATACAATAATGCCCGAAGACTTGCCCGAGTATATTCAGAGCCCCGAGAAATTTCTTGATAGAGCCAAAGAAATACCCGTTCTTTCAATTGAAGAATATACAAAAGAGTTTATACTGAAATATCAATCCATATATACAGAGCAGGAATTGGCTGAAATGCTTGGTATTACAAGAAAGGCTCTATGGGAAAAGAGGAAGAAATGGGGAATCCCAAGGTCTTCTTAAATTTCAGAATCGCCAATCTGTTATAATAAACAATTAACTTTTCTGGAGGAAAAAGATGCGCCGAATTCTTTTGTCTGAAAAAGATTTACCTAAACAGTGGTATAACATACAAGCAGATATGCCCAAATTACCACCTCCTCCTTTAAATCCTGCAACAAAAAAACCTATTTCACCTGAGGACCTTCAGGTTATTTTTCCCATGTCTCTCATTGAACAGGAAGTATCCCAACAAAGATGGATTGATATTCCACAGGAAGTCCTTGATATTTATGCAAGTTTTCGTCCCACACCCCTTTACAGAGCTAAAGGGCTTGAGAAAGCTTTAAAAACTCCTGCTAAGATTTATTTCAAGCATGAAGGATTTGGTCCTGCAGGAAGCCACAAGACAAATACTTCTATTCCACAGGCTTACTACAACAAAATAGAGGGTATCAAAAGGATTGCTACAGAAACAGGTGCTGGTCAATGGGGTTCTGCTTTATCTTTAGCAGGTGCTCTCCTTGGAATAGAAATAACCGTCTATATGGTCAGAGTTAGCTATGAACAAAAACCATACAGAAGAATTATGATGGAAACATGGGGAGGCAAGGTATATCCCTCTCCTTCTCATAGAACAGAGGCAGGTAGAAAAATTCTTAAAGAAAAACCAGAACATCCCGGTACTCTTGGCATAGCCATATCAGAGGCCGTTGAAGATGCAGCTTCAAACAAAGATACAAACTACGCGCTCGGTTCTGTTTTAAATCATGTCCTACTTCATCAGACCGTAATTGGCCTTGAGTGTAAGAGACAACTTGAGGAGGTCGGAGATTATCCAGATATAATAATTGGTTGCTGTGGTGGCGGAAGCAATCTTGGAGGAGTTAGTTTTCCATTTCTTTATGACAAAATACACGGTAAAAATTTAAGAGTTATAGCTGTAGAACCAGCAAGCTGTCCGACACTCACAAAAGGAGAGTTTAGATATGACTACGGAGATACAGCAGGTCTCACTCCTTTTTTAATGATGTATACTTTAGGTCACGACTTTGTGCCACCAGGCATCCATGCTGGTGGACTTCGATATCACGGAGACTCTCCTCTTGTAAGCCAGCTCTATCATGACGGACTTATTGAGGCAGTGGCTGTTGGACAGACTGGAGTATTTGAGGCGGCAATACTATTTTCAAGAACTGAAGGTATAATTCCTGCTCCAGAAAGTGCTCACGCCATAAAGGTTGCCATTGATGAGGCTATTAAAGCAAAAGAGGAAGGTAAGCAGAAAGTTATCCTTTTCAACCTCAGCGGCATAGGCTTTCTTGATTTGCCGTCTTATGAGGCCTATTTATCGGGTAAACTCGTTGATTTTGATTATCCCGATGAAAAAATAAGAGAGTCTTTGCGTAAACTGCCAGATATAAAAATTTAAATTTAACTATTTTTACTCTCTTTCCATAGACTTTTAAGAACCAATGGAGCAAGAAGAGTTGTCATAGCAACGACAAATATTATAACTGCATAGAGAGTGTCATCATAAATACCGCTTATTCTTCCAAACTCTGCAAAGATTAGTCCAACCTCACCCCTCGGAAGCATGGAGAAACCTACGCTTAGTTTTTCTTTCATCGTACCTTTTACGATAAAGCCTCCCAGAAGCTTAGAGAAAAGGGCGACAATAAACAAAACTATACTCATAGACCAGAAACTAAGAGAGCTAAAATCTATTGCTTTAAGATTTAGCTGTAGCCCCACATATACGAAAAAAATTGGCGTAAAAAGCCATATTAACGGACTAAGGGATTCCTCAATTTTGTGAATAATTGATTTGTCCGCCTGAAAGGCTGCGGCAAAGGGAATTGTAAATCTTCTTGAAAAGGCAATACCTGCCGTAAAAGCTCCTAATATCTCAGGAGAACCGATTTCATGAGCTGCGAAAGCAAACATTAAAATTACAGCAATTACAACAGGAGGGACAAAATCAAGGGTGTTTAGCTTTTTAGATAAATTGCTCACAAAATAGGCAATTATCTTTCCTGCAATAGGTGCAAAAAGGAAAAAAGTTCCAATATACAGAACAAGAAGAAACGTAGAATTTATATTTATCTCTTGAGTTTTCGAGAATTCATATAATGCAGCCAAAACTATCACGCCAAAAATATCATCAAGAACTGCTGCGCCAAGAACAATCTGGGCAAATTTTTCCTTCATTTTTCCAATATCTTCAAGTACTCTTACTGTAATTCCTATGCTAGTTGCAGTGAGTGTTCCGCCGATAAAAAGAGCTGTTATAATTGAAAAATCAAACAAAAAGTAGGAAACTAAAAATCCCATTCCCATTGGAGCGAGTGCACCTGTAATTGCCACTGCAGCAGCGGAAAAACCTGTTTGTTTGAGTTGTTTTATATCTGCTTCAAGGCCTATATGAAAAAGTAAAAGTATAATTCCAAGTTCAGCGAGTAATTTCATAGCATCATTAAGCGGTATTATTCCTAAAGCACTCTGTCCAAGAATTATTCCAACGAAAATTTCACCAAGCACAGAAGGGATACCAAACTTTGCAAAGATATCACCGGTAAGTCTGGCGAAAAAGAGTAAAATTGCTAAATGAAGAAATATAAGATGAATTTCCATTTCTAAAATAACTATAGAGCGTTTTTACTTCTAAAAAATAAATACGGTATTTTCATCACTGCTGCTCCTGTTGATTTTATTTTAGATTAATCAATATTTACAAGAGATTGCTTTGGGGTAAAAACAAGGGGGGACAAGCCCCCTCTTGTTTTTTCAGTGTGTTCCAGGAAAGAAAGTGTAACTAACCCATACCAATATGAAGAGAAGCGCTATTCCTAAACCTATGCTCCATACAATTAGTTTCTTTTCAACAGGAAGCAAGGGTTCATATTCTGCTTCCATTTTTTTAAGCTCTTCCGCAAGTTTTGGTTCTTCTGCCATTTTACACCTCCCTTATCCAGTTATTATCGGAGGTTTTACTCCGTGGAAGAATATGTAAGATATTATTAAGCCAATCCATAAGATAAATCCAAACAGGCAAAGTAAATACACAACAGCAAGTTTTCCAATTCCTTCTTCCCACAGTTTTCTAAAGTCTGACATTACACCAATTGTGAAAAAGGTAATAAGGAAGAAAAGCACTCTAAGTGAGTTAGTTCCTGATGTTGCAACCTTTGTATCATTAATGATTTTTTTAGATTCTTTAATTGAACCTTCTAATTCTTTAATCTTATTCTTGTTTTCGTTAATCTTTGCTGTAAGTGCCTCTTGCTGAGCAGGCTCTGTAACTGAGGCAAGTTGCTTCTCTGTAGCTGCTATCTCTTTTTTTATTTTATTAATCTGGGCTTCAACAGGCTGAATCTTAGGAGCATGTGGAGCTGATATTAGAAGTATAACTATAAATGTTATTGCATAGGCCATGACAAACTTTGGAAATCTTCTCCATATCTCCTTACCACTGACTTTTTCTCCCGGCTTACATTCAATCTTTGCACACCAGATGTAGGCAAGGATGAATGCCCAGATACTTATAAAAATATCTATGAAAAGCTTTGTAGTTGACGCTGCCATGAGCATCCAGCCTGGCTCGTATTTTATACCAGCAGCTGTTTCAGCCTTTGCTCTCACTAAAGCATCAACTACTGCTCCAGAAGCAAAGGCAGCTCCATCGGTTTTAACGGCAAGCCCCATCCATGCACCAGCAACCATAGGCTCTTTCCATAGAAAAGCTTGGGCAAAGAAAGGAAGAATTATAAGCTCTATAACAGCAAAAATAACAACAAGAGAAGATACCATTATGGGCACAACCGGCCTTGCTTTTATTGCACCACCTGTGGCTATGGCCGCAGAAACGCCGCATATTGAAATTCCTGAGGCAAGAGGCGCTGCCCATTCTCTACTAAATTTAAACCATTTTCTTGCTATAAAGTAAACAAGTGCCCAGTATATGAGATATGCCTCAATAATAGCGCAGAGACCTCTGAATAGAACTGCTGAGGCGAGTCCGAATGCCTCTGCTGACTTTAGTCCAATTAATGCTCCCATTAATCCGATTGCGGTTTTAATATAGAACTCTGGCTTCAACGCCTCACCGATGAATTTTGCAAAGGGTCTGAAGAAATTACCAACAATAAGTCCAAGTATTAGGGCAAAAATAAAGCCACCCTCTCCGGTTAACTTAAGTGACCAGGGTATTCCTGCTTTTTTAGCATCTGTAGCAGCGAAATAGGCATAATGACCTATAAACCAACACAGATAGCTCAACCAGAAAATGAAGAAAAATCCTATGTTAAACTTCACAATGTTAGCTTTCATCAAGGCAGCGCCAATGGAGAAAAGAATTGCCATGAATATATAAGTCAAAATCAGCGAGGCAAAACCTGACAATCCCTTCTTTTCGTAAACATCACCAACTTTGTAAATCGAGGCATCAGAGACAGTGACAGTTTCTTCCTTTCCATCGGATTTTTTGATTGTAAGCTTGTTGCCATCAATCTTTGTTATCTCTCCTTTAACTGACTGATACATCTTTCCAGTAGGAGCAATTGCCTTACTTGAGTCTGTCCATTCCTTAGTGCTTACTACCCATCCCAGAGGGTCTGTGCCCACATAGGATAGAAGAGAAATAACAAAGATTAAGACCGCTAGCCAGAACGCTAGCCAATCCTCACTAATACCTCCTTTTTTCTCCTCCATAGCTTCCCTCCTTTAAAAGAGTTTTTTTAATTTGTATCTCTTACTGCCCTCTACTGTTTTAATTTCACCTCCTTTTTTATGAGACTTGTTGATTTATTTTTGATATAATTATAACTCAATAATTCCACCTTTGCAAGATTTCAATTTACAACAATTTATCACGTCTTTGTTAAGTTTCTAATTTTTATGAATTTTTTTAGATAAAATCCTGACTGGGATTATATTTCTTTAGAAGGTTCTCTAATGTTATGGAGAAAATCAAAATTAATGCCTTTTAAGATTACTCCTTAACAGGCAGCACATGTATGGCTTTTATAATGAGAGTAACAATGTCTCCAGGTTGAAGATTCAATTCTTCACAAGATTCCGTTGTAAGAACAGATGCCATTTCAAAAGGTAAGGTTACTTCAAACTTAACGAGGCTCATTACATCTCCTTTTTTGACTGACTTGACCGTTGCTTTGATTTTGTTTCTTGCTCCATAGTTCATCTTTCTCCTCCTAAATTAGTTATTTTGATGAATTTAATGCTTCTAAATTTAAAATTTCCTCTACTTTACCGGCAAAGAAACAAACGTTATGAAATGCCTCCTTAGCAATTGCATCTGCTACTTTCAAGGTCTCTTGTAGATTTTTACCAAACACAACTATTCTTGTATTCCTATCATCAACAGGTAGCCTACCGTCTTCCTTTGCCTTAAAAATCTCACCAACATCTTTGCCTTCCAACACTTTGTCATGGGGTATGTTCTTACTTATTTTGAGATTTTTTATCTTAAATTCATTCTCTTTTCTGCTATCAATGAAATATGCTGTTCCGTCTTTTTCATAGATATACTTTATGCCCTCAATCTCGCACTGGGTAAGATTTCCAAGAGCTCTCCAAACAGGAATGCCAAGTTGATATCTGTAAACATTTTTAAATCCTTCTTGGACGAGTTCTTTTGAAACTCGCCTTGTTTTTCCACAGTATATGCCATCGCAATACAAGATGATTAGTTTACTTTTGTCATTATTTGCTAATTTCTTTATCTCCTCTTTGTCAGAGGTATAGAGAGCTCTACTAATACCAGGCTTTGGTGATACTGTTACTGCATCTGGAATATGACTTACTGCCCATTCAAAGTATGGTCTGTTATCAATGATTAATGCACCATTCTTTAATGCTTTTCTCATTTCATTTGTAGATATTTGGGGAACTTCGAATTTATCATTGATTATTGAGTCATTAATATCAAACTGTTCAGAAGCCTGTGAAAAATTGAAACCCATGAAACATATTGATAGTAAGATAAAAATTTTAACAATAAACCTTTTCATTCTCCTTCTCTCCTCCTTCTTCTATAAGGCATTTTTCTGCATAAATTGCAGCGCCTAAAGCACCGGCAAAATGATGTTTTTCATGAATTAGTATTCTCTTTCCGATATCAATTTCAATAAGTTTTTTAAGTAAAATATTTCCTGCACATCCTCCCGCAAAGACAATATCTTCCTCTAAGGATATCTTTTTAAGCATTGATATGACCCTTTTTGCTATGGCTCTATGAATTGCTATGGCAATTTCTTCACGGGATATCCCCTTTGATATAAGAGAAATAACCTCTGATTCAGCAAAAACAGTGCACATACTGCTAATTTGTAAGGGACTTTCAATTTCTCCTTCTATTTTTCCAAATTCGTCAATTGAGTATGCCAATGCCGATGCCATTATCTCAAGAAATCTTCCTGTTCCTGCCGCACATCTATCGTTCATCTCAAATTTCTTTACATTTCCCCTTACATCGAGGATTATTATTTTTGTATCCTGTCCTCCTATGTCAATAATGGTTCTGCAAGAAGGCATTAAAGCCCTCGCACCAATTGCAAAGGCTTTAATTTCTGTAATTGTTGGAATATTTCCATTGAAACTCAAAAGATGTCTCCCATAACCTGTTGCAACAGCTTTAATTGGACAGTATTTTTTTAAAATTTCTAAACTTCTGTTTAGAGGTTCGTAGGATGTTTCAATCTTAAACCAATCTATAACCGTCCCTTTTTCAATTAAAACAGCTTTTATGTATCTTGAACCAATGTCTATACCAAGAAAGCTCATCTGAGCGTCTCAATAAAAGCTTCAACTCTTGTTTTAAGTTGGCCAAAATCTTCCATGCTGTAGTCTGTTTCAATACGTATGTAGGGAAAATCAATCTTTTTCTCAATTTTGAATGCTTCCATCATATAGGGAGTGCAGAACTGAAGGGCACAGTGAATCACACCATCTGCCTTGAGTTCTTTGAAGAGACTTTTAACATTGTCAATTCTCTCTTTGTTTGGAGTAAAACAGGCACAATCAATTCCCATATATCTCATTGCAATTTTTTCCAATCCTTCATCAAGGGAGTTAAAGTTTTCATCGGTCAACTCTCTAAAATTTCTACTTCCCACACAGGACTCCTCACCGACAACAACAGCACCGCTATTTTCAACTATTGCATGAAGTTTCCAGTTAGGTATTGCAAAGGGACTACCTGATATAAGAATGCGCGGCGTTCCTTTTGGCGCGATACCATTACCTTTCCTGACTCTCTCTTCAAGTTCGTCACAGAGTTCATTTACTTTCATGGTAAATCTTACAGGGTCATCGTAAAAGGCAATCTGATTTACAAGCAATGCATCAAGTCCTGAAATTGTAGAAGGGTCATATGCCCTTAGTTTGTTAAGCCTTTGCAGGGCAAGTCTTTTTTGGTTAACAATTTCTGTCGCTTTTTTAAGAAGGTTAAGCGTTATCTCTTTGCCTGAGATTTCTTCAATTTTATCTTTAAATTTTCTTACTTCCTCAAGCCAAAGTTTTCTATCAGAGTCATTTTTCATATTAGGGATTTCCATAACGTACATCTTTCTTGTAATTTCATCAAATATTTCATAG
This sequence comes from Thermodesulfovibrio sp. TK500a, assembly GCF_055381765.1. NCBI lineage: Bacteria > Pseudomonadati > Nitrospirota > Thermodesulfovibrionia > Thermodesulfovibrionales > Thermodesulfovibrionaceae > Thermodesulfovibrio > Thermodesulfovibrio sp. TK500a. The sequence continues at coordinate 1,405,039 of NZ_AP041606.1, read as the reverse complement.
GCTTTCTTTTTTCCATCGCAGGTCGTCTCTCCTACAATTAAATCAGTTAGCTCCACATAGGGACAGAGTCCTGAAAGCTTAAATCCCATAAATGCCTTGATTAAAGCACAGGTGTTTCTCGGAACATATTTTTCCGCCTCCTCAAATCCAACTTCTGCACCCGCACAAAGCCCTACAAAAACTCCATCTACTGCGAGCACAAGTTCTTCAGGAACATACACGCAAAAAGTGCCGATTACTTTTCTTTTTTCTTTCTTTGCTTCATAGAGCTCTTCAATTCTTAATCCGTGAACTTCAGATATGACAAAATCAAAATACTTCATTCCCTCAGGTCTGTTTTTCTGGGAGAGATAAATGTTTTTATAGGCATCGGAAAGAACTGAGAGAAGTCCATCATGCTTAACAAGATCTAATCCTAATTCTTTCCATAAGATTGTGTAATCCTTTGACATATCTCTTCCTCCATTTTTTAGGAAGAATTTTAATAAAGAAAATATCGATATGTCCAATAGTTTTATTCTATAAAAAATTTAAAATTCATAATTTTTAACTATCTACATTAAGCATAGGACGAAACTAACGAGCTAAAATATGCTTAGGCGTATTTTTAAGGATTGCTTAAACCTTAACTTTTGCTCCCTCAGCAGTGATTTTTTTTATCATCATATTGAATATCACTTTGTGGAAGGGATAGAACATCCACCAGTAAAGCCTACCCCATAGTCCCTTTGGATAGAAATAGGCTGTTTGCGTAAAGAAGCCCTCTTCTATGGTAAATTCAAGCCATGCCCTTCCAGGTAGCTTCATCTGCGCTTCAAAAAGAAGCCTTTTACCTTCAACAATATCGATAACCTTCCAGAAGTCTACCACATCACCTACCCTTAGTTCGCTGGAAATTCTTCTGCCTCTGTTGATACCGTAACCTCCGAGGAGCTTATCAATAGCTCCTCGGATACTCCAGAGAAAATTCAGGGCATACCAGCCTTTCTGTCCTCCCAACTCTTTGCAAATTTCAAAGATTCTGTGTGACCACGACGGATTTATCTCCCTTGAATATCTATCAACATACACAGCTTTTGATATCTCAGGAATTTTTGGCACATCGCAAAAAAGCCCCTTAGAACTGTCACACCAGCGACTTATAACCTGATTATTCTCAATCTCTCTTAATGCTTTTCTTATAGCTAATTTAAAGGGCGTTATCTTTATTTGAGGAAAATACTTTGCTGCATTATCGTTATTTTTGACTGTTTTTGATTTTAAACCTAAAACAAGTTCCCTTGCCAGTTCAAAGTTAACAGGAGTAAAAAGTATCAGCCAATAAGAAGAAAGCCTCGGAGTAAGCACGGGCACATCTATTATTAGTCTCTTCAATCCCAAAACCTCTGCAGTTTCAATTAGCATATCCTTGAAGGTCATGGGAGGCATACCAATGTCAATTTTATCGTGAATGAGACTCTCCGATAAAATAGCTGATTTAATATAACTAATCACATCATCAATAAATACGGGACAAGTTGGAGTATTGACCCATCGGGGAGTAATCATAACCGGAAGCTTTTCAACCAGATTCCTTAAGATTTCAAAACTTGCGCTTCCTGAACCAATTATTACTCCTGCCCTGAACCATGCCACTTTTACCTTGTCGGGTTTAGAGCTTAAAATCTCTCCTGTTCTATGTCTGCTTCTTAGATGAGGGCTTGCATCTCTGAGTTCTCCAAGCCCCCCAAGATAGACAATTTGGTTTACTCCTGCTTTTTCACAACAGCTTATGAACTTTTCTGCACTTTCCTTTTCCTTTGCCTCATAGTCACTACCCTTTCCCATCATGTGAATTAAGTAAACAGCCAGATTAACTCCATTAAGAGCCTTTTCAAGAACAGGGGTATTAAAGGTATCTCCTTCGTAAACTTCGCACTTTTCTGTAAAAGAATACTCAAGTTTACTTTTATTTCTCACAAGAAGTCTTATTCTAAGGGGCTCACCAAGGAGACTATACACAAGCCTTCTTCCAACAAAACCAGTTGCACCTGTTATTAAAACTGTTTTCATAGGCTCATGCTTAAAATGGAATATTTGAATTTTTTATGAATAACATTAACGTTTACAAAAAACAAAATATCAGTGATGATGACCTTCTTCTGAGTGTCCACCAGCAATTACGTAGACAACCTCTGAATCGAAAGGGTTTTCAAAATAGAGAGTTTCTTCTCCTGTAATATGAAAAGATTCTCCTTCTTTAAGAATTCCTTCCCAATGCCCTGTTACCTTAATCGAGCCCTTAAGAATAAGCACAATCTCCTCGTGTCCTTTGCCCGGTTTTATGAGCCTGTCCTTTTCTAAGGGCTTCATAACTCCATAAATCATATAGCATGCATGAGAACCTGTAAGTTCTGAGCCAATTATGAACTCGCCAGATAAAATCTCTTGAATATCTTTTTTTGTATCAAAAAATTTCATTTAAGACAATTTTAAAGCTTCATACGATAAAATGCAACCTTTAGTAAAAATTCCACCGGGATGAGCTTATAATACTTGTCTTTTGTAATCCTATCTGAATAGTATTGTGGAATGTTAATTTTAAAGTTGGAATATTTAAATAAAAAATTGGCCAAAATAGTAAAAAACGGAATAAATCGAAGATATTAGCCTAAAAAAGCTAAAATTCAGCAAAAAAATACCATATTTGCTCTTGATGGAATCTCTAATTTCAAGTTATATTAGCACTCGGTAGAGTTAGTTGCTAACAAATCAAAATAAAAAATACAAAGGAGGGAGGATATGAAGATTAAACCACTCAAGGAAAGAGTAGTCGTCAAGTATTCATCGGAGGAGCTTGAAAAAACTCCGGGAGGAATTTATGTGCCCGATGTGGCGAAGGAAAAGCCTCAGAAAGGAGAAGTTATTGCCGTTGGTTCTGAGGTAAAGGAAGTTAAGGTTGGAGACACGGTTCTTTTCGACAAGTATGCAGGTTCAAAAATTAAGATTGACGATGTAGAGTATCTGATAATTAAAGAAGAAGAAATTCTTGGAATTGTGGAAAAATAAAAAATTTTTAAAAAGGAGGGAAACATATGGCAGCAAAGCAGTTAATCTTTGGTGATGCAGCAAGACAGGCCGTATTAAAAGGTGTAACACTACTCACAGATGCAGTAAAAGCAACATTGGGTCCAAGAGGAAGAAATGTCGTAATTGACAGAAAATTCGGTTCACCCAATGTAACAAAAGATGGTGTTACTGTTGCAAAAGAGATAGAGCTTAAAGAACCTTTTGAGAACATGGGTGCTCAACTTGTTCGTGAGGTTGCCTCTAAAACCTCCGATGTAGCAGGTGATGGAACAACCACTGCTACTGTACTTGCCTATGCAATCTATAAAGAAGGACTAAAGTATGTCTCCGCTGGTGCTAATTCAATGGACCTCAAGAGGGGAATCGACAAAGCCGTCGAAGCCGTAGTTGAAGAACTCAAAAAGATTTCAAAGCCCGTGGCAGACAAAAAAGAGATTGCCCAGGTCGGAACTATATCAGCTAATAACGACTCTTCTATTGGTGAGCTCATTGCCGAGGCAATGGATAAAGTAGGGAAAGACGGAGTAATCACCGTTGAAGAAGCAAAGGGAATGGCTACAACTCTTGATATAGTCGAAGGAATGCAGTTTGACCGTGGATACATCTCTCCCTATTTCATCACAGACCCAGAAAGGCTTGAGTGCGTATTAGAAGATGCCTTTGTCTTAATACATGACAAGAAAATCTCAAGCATGAAAGACCTTCTCTCAATCCTTGAGCAGATTGCAAGAATGGGAAGACCTCTTCTCATTATTGCAGAGGATGTGGAGGGTGAAGCCCTTGCCACATTGGTCGTAAATAAACTCCGTGGAGTACTCCAGGTTTGCGCTGTTAAAGCTCCAGGTTTTGGTGAGAGAAGAAAAGCCATGCTTGAAGACATCGCCATTCTTACAGGTGGAACTGTAATATCTGAGGATATAGGACTTAAACTTGAAAATGTAAAAATAGAGGACCTCGGAAAAGCAAGGAAGATTATCATTGACAAGGACAACACTACAATTGTTGAGGGTGCTGGAGACCCACAGAAAATTCAGGCAAGAATCAAGCAGATTAAAGTTCAGATTGATGAGACTACCTCTGATTATGACAGGGAAAAGTTACAGGAACGCCTTGCAAAGCTTGCCGGTGGAGTGGCAAGAATAAATGTTGGTGCTGCAACTGAAGCAGAAATGAAGGAGAAAAAGGCAAGAGTAGAAGATGCTCTCAATGCCACAAGAGCCGCTGTTGAGGAAGGAATTGTTCCTGGTGGAGGAGTAGCCCTTCTTAGATGTCAGAAAGCCTTAAAAGGTCTTAAACTTGACAACCATGACCAGCAACTTGGCGTTGAAATAGTAAAGAAAGCCCTTGAAGAACCAATCAAGCAGATAATTGCCAATGCTGGCGTTGAGGCAACACTTATCGTAGAGAAAGTAAAGGAAAACAAAAATACAAACTATGGCTATGACGCCTATGCAGAGAAGTATGTAGATATGATGGAAGCAGGAATTATTGACCCAACAAAGGTCACAAGAACAGCTCTTCAGAATGCAGCCTCTGTTGCAGGCCTAATGCTAACTACAGAGGTCTTAGTTGCTGAAATTCCCGAGGAAGAAAAGAAACCACCAATGCCATCACCTGATATGTACTAAAAAATGAGAGGGCGGAAATAAAAACCGCCCTCTTTTTTAACTCTTACCTGTAAAGGCAAAAATAATTCTTCTATAGAGGAATAGACTCGACAAAGGCAAATTTAGGTTCGTGAAGCGGTATAATTACATCAGCCATTTCTTTAGTTTTTAAAAGTATATCATAGGCCTCATACGAATTAACCAATGTCCCCGGAGGTATTACTTCCATTCCCATTCCTCTTATCTTGGGTGGAGGATTAAGATTTTCTTCGATTACACAAAAACCTGTAATAAGTGCTCTGCCCTTTTCAGTGTCAATCAATATGGACATTCCTCCAGGAGTATGAGCAGGAGTATAAATCATTTTTATACCCGGTAGCACTTCCGTATCTTCTTTTAATTGAACAATCTGACCTTTTTGTTCAATTTCAGCAATAAAATCCTCATTATATCTAAAATCAAGGGGATGAGGATTGTGTATCTGTTTCAACTCGTTTTCATGAACATAAAAAATTGCATTTACACATTTTGAATCATTCTCACAATGGTCATTGTGTAGATGAGTATGAAGAACTATATCGATGTCTTCAGGTTTCAAACCATGTTGCGAAAGAGCTTCTTCAAAAGAATATACTTTTCCTATTGCTTGTTCAATTTCAGAAGAACTGCGGGGTATAAACTCGCCTGTGTCAATCAAAACATTTTTATCAGAACCCTCTATAAGCCAAGAAAATATGGGAATAACAAAGGGTCTGCCATAGTCGTTTTGATAAGTCATCATGCCTTTGTCAAATAGTTTTGCCCCTACTACCATCGGATATATTCGATATTTCATGATATTTATCATAAACTTTCAAAATCTCCAATTGTCAAGTTTAAAATATTTTCTGTTATAATAAAAACCATGTTTATAGGAAAGCCTCTTATTTCAGAAGAACAAATTCAGCGACGGGTAAGGGAACTTGCCTTGAAGATATCTAAGGATTACGAAAAAAAAGACCTTGTTGTTTTGGGCATTCTAAAAGGCTCCTTCATGTTTCTGTCTGATTTAATAAGATACATTAAGAGCCCTCTAAAAGTTGACTTCATAATCGCTTCCAGTTACATAAAAGATAGTTCTTCAGGAGAGGTTAAAATTCATTATTTTCCAAGGGAAGAGCTTAAGGGTAAGGACATCCTTCTCGTTGATGACATAATTGATACGGGTATATCTCTTCAGTTCATAAAAGAAAAAATTCTCGAGCAACAACCTTCATCCCTCAAAATATGCGTTCTCCTTGACAAGAGAGACAGAAGAATAATAGACGTTGCCGTTGATTACATAGGCTTCTCTGTTCCAAATAAATTTATCGTAGGCTATGGTCTTGATTATCAGGAAATGTTTAGAAATATTCCATACATTACTATTTTCAAAAAAGAAGTGTCATAATGTATAAACTTAAGATAATTACCGACTTTGATGCTGCCCATCAACTAAGAGGTTACAAAGGAAAATGCGAAAACATTCATGGTCATAACTGGAAAGTAGAAATTGCCGTTATATCAGAAAGTCTAAACGACATAGGAATTGCCATTGATTTTAAAGAACTTAAGATGATTGCAGAATCGGTTATTTCTAAGTTAGACCATACTTTTTTAAATGAAATTTCACCCTTTAATGAAATAAATCCTTCCAGTGAAAACATTGCAAAGTGGATATACTATTCTCTCAAAGATAAGTTTGATAAATATCCTGTAAGATTGGATAGCGTAACCGTATGGGAGTCTGAGCATGCCTCAGCCACCTATTTTGAGTGATTTATTAGAGGCAGTTAACAAAAAAATCCCTTCCTTAAAAGCTCAGTGGGAACTCTACTGTTTAAGAAGAAAAATTTATAGCATCGAAGGTAAGGACTTGGAAATTGAGAGAACAAAACATGCCCAGAGAGATTTATTTTCTATAAGAGTCATCGATGACATGAGGGCGGGTGCATCAACTTGTTCTGTTTTAGAGGATTTGCCAGATGCTTTCGATGCAGCTCTTAAAATTGCTCAGATTTCAGAGCCTGATGAAAATTTAAGTATTCCAGAGCCTGATATTACAGAGAATATATCGGTATTTGATGAAAATTTATTGTATCTTAAGGAATCTCTCTCGGACCTTCTACTTAGACTTCAAAGGGCTGCTTTTGCTGACAAAAGAATTAAAAAACTCAGAAATGCAGAGATAAATATCACGATTGATGAAAAAGCTATCATTAACTCTAAGGGCATCTCTCTATACCAACCTTTTACAACAATAAGCTCCCATATAGTAGCAATTTCAGAAAACGGACAATCTCAGATGGCATGGGAGTATAGAGTGGAGAGATTTTTTAAGAACATAAATATAGAAGAAGTTGGACAGGAAGCGGCAAGAAAAGCCATAATGTTACTGAATCCTGAGAAAATAAAGTCTTTCAGAGGATGTATTATTTTAGACCCTTCTGTAGCCTGTGATTTTATTGAACTTATTGCTCAATCGCTCTCTGCTGAAAACTACCAGATGGGAAAGTCACTATTTATAGAAAAAATAGGCAAGATGGTTATAAACTCAAAAATCAATATAATCGATGACGGCAAAATTCCTGAAAGATTTGGCTCTACTCCCTTTGACAGTGAGGGAGTTTCTACAAAAAGAAAAACTCTGATAGAAGAAGGGTTTCTCAAACAACTTATGCACAATACATACACTGCTAAAAGAGATAAAACCTTTTCAACAGGCAATGCCATAAGAACAGACAGGGGATTATCTGTTGGCCCAACTAATCTTTATATTGAATGGAAGGGAAATAAAATACCTCTCGAAAAGTTGATAAAAATGGTAGATAGGGGAGTTTACGTAATAGAGGTAATGGGAATGCATACAGCTAATCCAGTAACTGGCGATTTTTCTGTAGGGATTGCAGGAATTTATGTAGAGAAGGGGGAGTTAAAACATCCTGTAAAAGAAGCAGTAATATCTGGAAACATTCTCAATCTCTTTAATAATCTTTTAGCTACAGATGAAGACTTAAAATTTTACGGTCACATAGGGTCAGCAACCCTTCTTGTGGAGGGTATAGATATATCTGGTTAAGGAGGCGTGCGGTGGATTATTTTTTAACAGAAGAACAAAGAATGATAAAAGACCTGGCAAGGCAGATTGCCGAGGAACATGTAAAACCTGTAAGAGCAGAATTAGATGAGACCGGTGAATTTCCATGGGAAATAATGAAAATTCTTGCCCAAGCCGACATGTTCAGAGTATTCATTCCAGAGCAATACGGAGGACTTGGGACAGGTGCTCTTGAACTATGCCTTGTTGTCGAAGAACTATCAAGGGTATGTCTTGGCATCTCAACAACCTATGCAGCAAATGCTCTTGGAACATATCCTATTCTTCTTTTTGGTTCAGAGGAACAAAAACAAAAATATCTTCCAGACATAGCTGATGGAAAACGTCTTGTTGCCTTTGCTCTAACAGAACCCAATGCAGGCAGTGATGCCGGTGGAATTCAAACAACTGCCACTAAAGATGGTGACTACTATATCCTTAACGGCCGAAAACAGTGGATAACAAATGGAGGAGAAGCAGAGATTTATACGGTAATAGCACTTACTGACAAAAGCAAAGGTGCAAGAGGAGCGTCTGCTTTCATTGTAGAGAAGGGAACGCCAGGATTCAGTTTTGGTAAAAAAGAGAATAAAATGGGAATAAGAGCATCCGCCACAAGAGAACTTATCTTTGAAGACTGTAGGGTGCCAAAAGAAAATCTACTTAGCAGAGAGGGAATGGGCTTTATTGTAGCAATGAAAACCCTTGACCAGAGCAGAGTTGGCGTGGGAGCTCAAGGTCTTGGAGTTGCTCAAGGAGCTTTCGAAGAAGCTGCAAAGTTTGCGAAACAAAGAATTCAGTTTGGTCAACCAGTAATAAGTTTCCAGGCAGTCCAGCATATGCTCGCTGATATGGCAATCCAGATTGAAGCGGCAAGAGCACTCATCTATTCTGTGGCAAGATATATAGATAGTGGAGCGAAGGATATAACAAAACCTTCTGCTATGGCAAAAACATTTGCCACCGATGTGGCAATGAAAGTTACTGTAGACGCCGTTCAGATTATGGGAGGCTCTGGTTACATGAAAGAATATCCTGTTGAGAAGATGATGAGAGATGCAAAGATTCTTCAGATATATGAGGGAACTAATCAAATTCAGAGAAATGTAATAGGACAGGAGATAATTAAAGAACTCACAAAGGCAGGAATTTAGTTCAAAAAATGAAAAATCTCATAAAGTTTTTACTACTTGTAGGCATTATAATTATAAGCTATAGCTGCGTTACCTATCAAAAGGTTGAAGATGATAGGAAAACTTCTACAGAGCTAACAGCCTTTGATAGGGAGGAAATGCTATCGGAACATAACAAATGGAGAACTCTCGTAGGCGTTCCTCCTCTTAAGTGGTCTACTTTCCTTGAAGAAATGGCAAAAGACTGGGCATATAAACTAAGCAACATTTATAATTGCAGAATGATACACAGAAGTAGCGACTATGGTGAAAACATCTACTGGTCAAACTTTCCCTCTTCACCTAAAAAAGTGGTTACCTTCTGGGCTAATGAAAGATTTGATTACGACTATTCAACCAATAAATGTAAGATAAATAAACAATGTGGACACTACACACAGCTCGTTTGGAGAGATACGAGAGAGGTTGGTTGTGGCAAGGCAAGATGTAGCAGGGGGGAGGAAATCTGGGTATGCAACTACTATCCCGAGGGAAACATAACCGGTAAAAGACCTTATTAAAATTTGGAAAGAACCAAAACCCTGTGTGTCTCCCCCATTCCTTGGGGGAGCACAAGCCTTTTGAATTTATCTATTAAACCTTCCTGTCTCAGTCTTTCAAGAAGAGCTTCATCGCACATAGAAACAAGAAATTTACTCTGCCACATATAATCCTCTATAGTGAAACCTACTTCCTTTGACCATTTTTTGAGGGCAGAGAAATTAATATGTGCTGTTATATCCTGCTGCCCGATTTGAAGATATGGATTTTCATTAATACTGTGCTTATAGTAGCATAGCAAAGTGCCCTTTGTTCTTTCTGCAGAATAATACTCTTCCGAATCAAAGCCATAATCAAAAATAAGAACATTTCCTTTTTTCAGGGCACCGGAGATTTTCTCAATAAATGCTTTCATTTCTAAATTAACTTCGGAACGATAATTATCCAGTTCAAGAACGTGAGGGGCGAATTCTATTAAATAGTCAACGGTCTCCCTTCTTGCAGGTAAAAGAATTTCAATCAACTCACCCTTTTGATTAACATCCAAGTATACCTCTAAAACCTCTCCTCTCTTGATCTCAAAAATTCTAACAGGTAAAGCATCAAATATCTCATTACATATTACAACACCTTGTAAAGAAACCAATTTTTCAATTGAACTATACCATTTAACAGGAAAGTTATAATTTTTAAGTCGTTGTCTTTGTAATTCTGTAAGTTTTTCATTTATCTCAACTAAGTTGTAAGTAAAATCACAATTAAAAAAAATACCCTCTTTTTCAAACTCATCTAAGATGTCCTCGGCAAGATGCCCCATACCAGGACCTACTTCAGTGACTGAAAATCCCTCTGGAGAACCTAAATTTTGCCAGAATTTATTAATCGCTTTACTTAGAATGATTCCGAATACCTTTCCAAGATGTGATGCCGTAAAAAAATCTCCCTCTCTGCCTATTTTAATCTCCTTTCTCATGTAATATCCAAACTCTGGCTCATAGAGAGCTATTCTCATAAATTCATCAAAAGGAATAGCTCCATTCGTCTTAATTTTCTGGATAATTATTTGTTCAAGAATGGAAGATATCATCTATTGAAGGGTTGATAAAGTTCAAACATTCTATCAAGGGCTTCTTTTGCTTTTATTCTTATCTCTTCAGAGACTTTAATTACGTGTTTCATTTCTTTGAGTGCATTTAAAACACTCTCAAGAGTTGTTACTTTCATATTTGGACATACCATTGTTTTCTTTAAGGGATAGAAATTTTTCTCAGGATTCTCTTTCTTTAGTCTATATATAATTCCTTCTTCTGTGCCTATTATATAGTCCTTAGCGTTGGATTTATTTGCAAATCTTACCATTCCAGAAGTAGATGCTACATGGTCAGCCAAGTCTATTACTTCAGGTCTGCATTCAGGATGAACCACTACAAGAGCATGGGGGTAAGACTCTTTTGCCCTTATTACATCTTCCCTTCTTATCATATGATGGGTTGGGCAGAATCCATCCCAGAAAATTATCTCTTTTTGAGGAACTTTTCGTTTCGCCCAAAGTGCGAGATTTTTATCAGGTACGAAGAGAACCCTTTGGGATGGCACTGCTTTTACAATCTCTGGAGCATTTGCTGAAGTGCAACATACGTAACTCATAGCTTTTACTTCAGCTGTGGTGTTCACATAGGAGACTACGGGAGTATCTGGATACTGTGATGCCCATTTTTTGAGCTTTTCTCCATCAATCATGTCAGCCATAGGACAACCTGCATCAATCTCGGGAAGGAGAACAATTTTTTCTGGATTGAGAATTGACGCTGTTTCGGCCATAAAATGAACTCCGCAAAAGACTATAACCTCACAATTAACTTCCGTTGCTTTTTTGCTCAACTCAAGAGAGTCACCTACAAAGTCAGCTATATCCTGAATTTCACCTCTCTGATAATTATGTGCAAGAATTATAGCTTTTTTCTCTCTTTTTAATCTTAAAATTTCCTCTACCATCTCCGTGACCATATATACATATCCTCCCTGTTTGTGTACAAAACTGTTCCATCGGACATTACAACGGCTTTAATAGGCACAGAGCGAACATAAGGTGTGGAAGGCTGATTTTTACCGTAATATCTTAGCGATATAATATTAACGTAGTTTCTTGTTTCTGGAATATTAGGGATTCTTCCGACCGAAGCTACAAGATTTGGACCTGCATTATAGGCAGCTAAGGCAAGGGATATGTCTCCACCAAAACGGTCAAGGAGATACTTCATATATCTTATTCCCCCATCTATGTTTTCTTGCGGGTCAAAGGGATTTTTAACTCCCATCAAAATAGCTGTTGCAGGCATAAGCTGCATAATTCCCATTGCTCCTTTAGGTGATATGGCATTTACATTCCAGCCTGACTCCATTCTTATCATTTCCTTTATAAGTTTTGCATCAACGCCGTATAATTTACATTTTTCTTCAACAATCCTTTCAAGCTCTAAACGTGAATAGCCTATTCCTGAATTCGATTCAAATTTAGTAAGATTGACCTTTGATTTTTTCCCCGGAATTTTCTTAATAGAATTCTCGCAGAGGTTAGTGTAAACAACCTCTCCATCTATTGTTTTTAAGCAAATCTTCTCTGCTGCCAGTAAATCTGCGAAAAACAGAAAAAATAAGAAAATTAGCAAATGTATAAACATGTAAAATTATAGCAAAAGGAAAAACATATTTCAAAATTAAACTGTTATCAGGTAGTGTAAAATTGAAAAAGAAAGGGTGTGTCCTCCATTAATCAAACAAAATCACACTTTAAAAAATGAGGAATACACCCATACGAAAAGCTTCTGACTAATTTAATATGGAAAGAATTTAAACAAAGCCTCTAAGAATCATGCCGGGAGGAATTAGAAGAGAGGATGAAATTGATAAAGAAGAGATTTATAGAAGCAGCCTTAGAGGAAGAAATAACTTTTTATACGAAAGCACAAAGATACGAAAGAAGTTCTTAGAGAGCCGAAAGAGGAAATGGCGCCACTGGAAGAGATACATCATACTTAAGGAAGGAAAACTTCAGATAAAAACCAGGTTAAGAGAGACAGGATTTCAGAGCAATAAATCAGATACTCAAGCAAATATTCCTCTATGAGGCATTGACCCGTATAGAAAGATCCTTCAGAGAGGTAAGGAGAAGAACGAGGACAATGAGCTATTTTAACAATGTTAAGAACTTTGAAAGAATAGTTGTTGCAGTAATAAGTCATATCAATGATAAGTGGGAGGATACACCCATTGATGAATTTACAAAGAAATATTGACATTACCTATTTTTTTGTGATATTTTTTGTTAAAAAACAAAAGTCAAAAAGGAGGTGTAAAGTTTAGGCAAATGAAAAATTTTTCTTTATTTTTTTTAAATTTATTAATTACGGTAGGATTATTTTTTAATTTCCCCAATATGACACTTGCTGAGACATTTTGTGAAAAGATTGTTGATGGTAAAAAAATTATTACTAACGTTTGCGAAAGAGGTAATACCATAGAAAAACCGATAGAAGTTATAAAAGTCTCCTGTTACGAAAATTGCTTTAAAGTGCATGGAAATTCTAGTTATTGTAAGGAACAATGCAAGGCACCCTCCTCTTCAATTGATGATTATTGTTATAAGAATTGCATAAAAGAGGGCAATGGGAAAGATGTATGTATAAATAAATGTTCAAACCCTTGGCAGAGATGGTAAAGAGTAAAGGCAAGTTACAAAAAAAATTATGTAAGGTATAAGCATATCACAATATTTATGTGTTATATCGACTCTTGACTAATAAAGATTAAGTCAATATTCTAACGTCTATCACTAGATAATGTTTTAATTTTTTATATTTTTTAACGTCTAAAAATGTTTAATCTTATTACTTTGTAAAATATCTTAATAGCATTAGGATATTTGAAGCATCTTTTATTGAATTTTTCTTAGTCATAAATATTTAGTTCTTCAACAATTTCCATATCGCCACGATTAGGTGAAAAATTTTCAGCTATCATATAATTTCAAAATTCCGTTGATAAATTTTTCTTTGCCACCATATGATGGATGTCTGATGTAGATTATATTTTTATAAGGAAATAATTCATTCAATACTCTTTCACCAACGCATCCCAGAGAACAAAGTTTTTCTGGTTTAAATAGGTCATAAATAATTTTTAAATATTCCTTACCTTCTTCTATTTCTGATCGATTGGGCTTCCTATTGCTTTCAGGCATTTCTTTTTTATGTGGATGAAACGGAAAAGCATTCCATAAAATAGGAACAGGTTTGTTATAACTCGCCAGAAAATTCCAGAAGATTGTTGCCGTATTTTCAGACACTATTTGGTGAAGTTTAATTTCGTTTCCTATCTCTTTAAATATTTTAATTTTACGCTGAAAATTTATTATGACTTTTCCGCTAGTAAGTGGTATCCCTGTTAATCTACATCCTCTGTATCCAGGTGCTTCACCAATTAGTAAAATTTTAGAGTTATTCTTAATAAGATACTCGAGATATAATCTTAAATTATTGAGAATATTTTTATCTTGATATTGATTGAAAACCGTATTAGAGGATTTTCTTCTTGATAAACTATCTAATAAACCCTGTAACAATATAGATTGCATCTATGCCTCACGGAATGACCTATATCTGACCGTATCAGTATCGCTATATGAGTCTGAAAGAAGTCCACATACCTAATTTTCAGAAGGAGCTATTCTTATATTATGTAAAGCTACAGATAATAGTAATCTTGCCAACTCCAAAAGAGCAAGATTTTCTATAGTTGACGCAGGAATAAGTTTATCCATTAATTCAATCACTCTTAAAATGTGTTTTTCATCATGTAGTAGTATTATAAAATTTTTTATAAAAGCAAGCCAAAAAACGCCGAATGGTTTATTTATGATCTAATTTATCTTTTTAAAAACTATATCTTTATGTAAAATACATCAAAATTTTGGCAGAGTTGGATGAAAGGCTCACATCGGAGAGTATTGCAAGGTATGCTTTAAAGTTTGAATAATAGGTTTTTGCTATGATTTACTTACGTGGGCATCATCTGATATGTTTGCATTTCTTTACGGGAGAGGGATATAACAAAGCATTTGTTGAAAACCTTTATACTGTCATTGATAGAGCAAAAGATGAAATTATCTTTGTTGCTGAAGGAGCAGATGAAATATGTAAAAAATGTCCCCATCTTATAAACAATATCTGCAAGGATGAAAAAGAAATAGCAGAAATGGATAAAACTGCCTTGGAATTGCTAAAACTTAAAACAACCTATAATGTTTCATGGGAGGAAATAAAGAAAAAACTATCTGAAATCTTTAATCATTGGTATGAGCTTTATTGCATTCCTTGCATTTATCTTGATGTTTGCTCAAAAACTTCGCTATTTAAGTCTCTTAGGAATAGTTCTATCTGATAAACTTCTTTTTGAATCAATCCTTTCTTTATAGAACTTTATTGAATCTTCCACACCCTTCAACCCTTCAGCGTATATGTATCTTAAATATCCTTCAGTTCTATATGAGGTAATAGTTCTCAGTCTTTCTTTGAGAGTTAAAAAGTAGCAGTAATAAAAAAGGTCTTCGTCAGGAGCGTAACCATCCTTGTAAACAGCTTCATTTACTTTGTTAAGAAAGTAATACTGCTCTGAGGGAGATAACTCCTTCAAAAACTTTCTTGCAGTCTCTCTATCAAAAAATTCTGCCATTGTTATTGATTATATTAAAACATACCTCTTATCAATTTAGTTATTCTCAAAAGCTCTCTTACTTCTTGTTCCCAAGATTCAGTTCTGTATGGTGAAATTCTCTCTATTAAAATATTTGAACCCGTTGAACGAATCACAACATTGCCACACTGCTGCAAAACATTATAAAAATCACTATGAAAGGTTGGTGTAAAGCTATTTTTGTGAATATAAAGTTCCGAATACTTTATTGATTGGTCAGAAAAATGATGTTCAACTTTATTGAATCCTGAGGATGAGAGGGATAATTCATTACCCTTGCGAAGGATATTAACAATCTTGCCTTTTATTGAGGGTATATGAAAGAGAATCCATCTTCCAGTTTTTACTCTTTGAGGTATTACTGCTATTAGTGCATTGTTATCACCCTCTGTATTTGAAACCCAGCAAATAATTAAATCATCCTGTGGTCTCTGGAATGCCTGTTCTATGAAAACTGGATAAGGAACAGTCGCTTTAAAGGCTTCTTTGAGGGGTTGAATTTTAGTGTCTGACAAATCCAAATTTATAAAGCCTTCATGGGACAAAGCCTTGTTAATAGGGATGGCGACTTTTTGATTGGGCTTCCTCTTGCCAAAAAATAACACAAGAATAAAAACTACAAAAGCTAACAATATTCCTAATAAACCCTCAATCATTGTTCAATCTAATCTAACACATGTTTACCATAAAACTTAAACCTTTATTCATATCCAGAAAAAAGTTTGTAAAAATTTGCCTCAAAGTCCTATATTTATTAATGCCTGATGAAGTCAATGTTGTTTTTTCATCACATAGAGTTGAGTTTTTGTCATCAATTTATGATTGGATGAAGCAATCTGACTTTATAATTCTTGAAGAAGCTCCAAATGAAATGTTCAGGAAAATGCTCAAAGAGGAAATCTCTATTGAGGAATATCTTGAAGAAGAGATTTTTGAATTTCCTGAGTTTTCCTACCGATTCTATGAAATTCTCAAGAAACTTTACAGAAATGGAAAGGAGATAGTACAAATTGAACCCTATATGCAGAAACTTTTAAAAATTTATGATTTGTTTTCTGACGGGAAAATGCCTCAGGATATAGAAAAAATTGCAGAATTGAAAGATGTCTATGAAGTGGAGAAGAAAGCAACAAGAGAATTGATAGATTTCTATGAGGCATCAATAAGTAACCCCTTTAATGAAATAGTTGAGACAGTAAAAAAATTTGCTATGGCTGATGCTGAAAGATTTCGTATCCGCGATAGTCTTCGCGCTAATGCAATTTTAGACTCATTGCCTCAGAAGGGTAAAGTTTTTATTGAAGCCGGTGCTATTCATCAGTATTTAAGCAAATTGCTTTCTGAGAAATTAGTAAATCATTGTAAGATAAATAAGGTTTTTTCATTAGAAAATACAGTAAAAGAACTCACTGGCAAAAGATGGCTCTTTCCACCGGGAGACATTCTTACCCTTCGGTACATTTTCAACAAAAGGGAGAATGAAGAGTGGGAAAATCTTCTCTCTGCAAGGTCACTTATCTACATAATGCTAATTGAAAAAGAAGAGATGCTTCCCAAAGAGACAAATAAAACTCCCCATCTTATTGATGAGATTAAAGTTGTAAGAATGGTCAATAAACTTTCTTTCAAGGATTGTGAAAGGCTTTATAGGGAAATAAGATTTAAAAATAAAGAAAAAGCAAAAAGGATTGTTAATAACTTTGTTTTATCAAAACAGCAACCAATAGTGCTTTAGTAACATCCTCCATAAAGAAATAATTAAGCTTTTCAGGTGTGTCTTGAGAGGTATGATAATAGGGATTTCTGAACATGGCTGTATCAGTAAGCATTACTGCCTGAAAACCTGCATCCCAGAAAGGTGCATGGTCACTAAATCTCGTTTCAAGGGATAGCCAGCCATTGAGTGGAACTTTATGTGTAATAAGGTTAAGTGAAGGAACAAAGGTTTCTGCCTGTTCAAAAAGCTCCAAAAGAGCATTTGATTTCCCATTTCCCACAACGCCAAGAAAATTTCCCACATCTGGTCCTTTTGTAAAAGCAGGAAGTTTTTGTGAGTCCTTCATCTCTGAAAAATAACCCACTGATTCAAGTATCAATGCTTTATATCTGTGCCCAAGCTTTTTTAATTTTTTTACAAATTGACTACTTCCGATTATGAATTTAAGGTCAAAAGACTGGGGTTCTTCAAGGGTAAAGGCAACAAATTTTATCTTTTCAGCAATTGGAGTCTCTCTAATAACTCTTGCTACTTCAAGCATTACAGCCACACCGCTTGCATTGTCATCAGCACCGGGAGAACCTATAGCAGAGTCATAGTGTGCACCAATCAATAACCAGTCTTTGTTTGAGTTAATACCCTTTAGAGTAGCTATGATATTTTTGTATTCCTTGCCATTATAGGAAAATCCATCAATTTCAACAATATAGCCGTATTCTCTAAATCTATCTTCAACAAAGTTTGCTACTGACAAGAGGGCTTCGTAGTTATACCAACCATGTCTTGGAATAGATATTGATTGAACAATATTCTTAAGGTTATTCTGCTCTACTTTTTCTAAGAACCTTTCAATATCCATTTAATCTTTCAAATTCTATGGATTTTTGCTCTAAAACTGCTTTTTTATGCTCATAGATTCTTTCTTTTTCAACTATATGCAAGACTTTCCACCCTCTTTTAGTAAGCACCTCAGAAATAAATCTTCTATGACAGCGAAAGAAGAGCTTTTCTGCACATAAAAATACTGATAAACTACGTCCTGCAATTTCTTCAAGTTTTTCAATTCCTTTTGCAAATTCTTCTGTTTTAGTATAATTCTCATAGCCGCCTTTTCTGAAGCCACCAAGTTCCTTTCCCAAAGAGACATATCTGATTCCTTCTTTTTCTAAAGTTTCTATGAGTCTTTCCGAATTGAAATGAGGAAATTTTTTTGATTGCGGGAAGCTTCTTACATCTATAGCTGTCTTTATTCGGTACTTTTCTAAAATTTCTATGAACTCATCAATTGAACGGTTACTTGTGCCAATTGTATAAATCAGTTTTTCAGACAATTTTTATTATTGCTTCATCAAGGCTCTTTATTTTCTTCGATGATGGTGTCTCATCGGGATAACCAATTCCTATACAGGCAATAATTCTTAAATTTTTTGGAACATCAAGTACCTGTCTTACATGATTTTCTCTTTCCATAGAGTCAGGATGATAAATTGCACCCCAGCATGCTCCTAAACCAATAGAATGAGCTTCAAGTAAAAGTGCCATAATTGCACATCCCATGTCTTCAAGCCAATGATTGCTTTTCTTTTCATCGGCTAAAGCCACTATGACATATGGTGCACCTTCAAGAAACTTTGTATATGGTTGAGCTTTGCTCAGTTGGGCAATTTTATCCTTTTCCTTAACAATTATAAAATACCAAGGTTGAGAGTTTCTTGCAGACGGTGCATACAGAGCAGCCTCTATGCACTTTTTAATTAAGTCTTCAGGCGGAATTTCATCTTTGTATTTTCTTATGCTTCTTCGGTTTTTTATGATATCAAAAATATCCATAGATTGATTATATCATGCCCGTGTTTTTAAAACGAAGTTGTAGTCTGCATATTCATCTTTTTTCTTTATAAGTAACCATTGGTCTGGCTTTGCCTTGGTCTTTATGAGCACAAATTTGCCCTTAAGCTTTTGCCCCTTAAGTCTAAACTCCCACTGCCCTTCCTCAATTGAGCCTTTCACTGTTTCATATTCTCCACTGTCCCAGATGTAGACCTCGCCAGCACCATACTCACCCTCAGGAATAACACCCTCAAAGCTTCCATACTCAAGGTCATGGTCTTCTACCATTATTGCAAGCCTCTTGTCATTAGGATTCATGGAAGGTCCTTTCGGAACTGCCCAAGATTTAAGAACTCCGTCTCTTTCAAGCCTAAAATCAAAGTGAAGCTGCCTTGCATGATGTTCGTGAACAACAAAATAAGGCATGGCTATCCTCCTTTCTTGAGCTTCTTTGCGAATAGCCTTTTAATGAGCATAGTGGCATAACTGCCTCTCGGAAGGATAAACTTAAGGATGAGTTTTCTCTTACCCTCATATATTTCGTCTTCTCTAATTTCATATTCAAATTGCTGGGGCTTTATCAAAACCTCCCTTTCAACGGACTTAAAAAAAGCATGCCTGATTTTTCTGAGATTAAACATAGATGGTTTTACATCTCTCTCTTTAAGCAAAGCATTATAGATACTCTCTGTTAATTTGTCAGGCATTGTAACTTTTGATGAAGCCGTTGGAATTTTTAAATTCTCTAAATATTCTCTTTTTTTAGTTTCCATCTCGCTAAAGAAAAGATAATCTCCCGCAATACCTCTGTGAGAGAGAATAGCTTCTTCCTCTGTCATTGATAGAATAAGTCTCCTTACTGTTTCATTCCACAGAAAGCTCTGATAGCAGGAGAAAAACATGGATATATCTTCCTTCGGAATTTTTCTAATTAATGAGAGAAAGTCTCGCGGGTTATCCTTTAAATGGGCAAAGCTGAATTTCTCAAACTCTGTTTTAGCTAAATTTAAGCATTGCTCCCAATTACCCCAGTTTTCAAAGAGTTTCTTTTTTCTCTCCTTGGCCTCCTTTTTGTCTTCAGGATGGATATGGGTTAGATAAATTTTTACTGCTCCATTGTAATGCTCTTTAATGATTTTCTCACCAATAAAGCCCTGTTTAGAGTCAAAACTACCAAATCTTTGGTCATCAAAATAGTTAATCAGTCCATCTCTTTCAATTTTTTTAAGAGGTTCTTGTAGATATTGTTCACCTTCCGTAGATATGGAGCGTATAGTGATGGTGAAATGATTGCCTTCAATATGTCTTGGTTGCATGGGCTCTTTGGAAAAACCTATAAGTTTGAGAGAGTAATTTTTCTCTTTTATGTGAAAGCCTTTAGGAGGCTTCTCTATTGTTATAAGCTGCTCTGTAAGGGCATGTCTATCCTTTTTACCGCCATAGGATATTCGTGAAGGAGGGATGAAGAATTGTCTCGAAATTTTCTTTAATAAATCAACCGTATTCCATCCCTGCTTTTTTAATTTAAAAACTCCAAAGGAACCTCTATCTGTTAGGGGAAGAGAGGATATCTCCCTTACCTGAAAGTCTTCGGGCTTTACTTTTATTTTATATTCCATTTAACAAAGGGCTTCTTATGTGCCCTCCTGCCAGCTGTGAAGATATTTGAACTGCTCTTTTGTGAGTTTGTCAATCTTAATTCCCATCGTTTCAAGCTTAAGCCTTGCAATTTCTCTGTCTATCTCTTCTGGAACGGAATAAACTTTTTTCTCGAGTTTTTTCCCATTCTTATATATATACTCAGCAGACAGTGCCTGATTAGCAAAACTCATGTCCATAACAGCTGCAGGATGTCCTTCTGCCGCAGAGAGATTGACAAGCCTTCCCTCTGCAAGAAGATATATTTTTCTTCCATCTTTAAGTGTATATTCTTCGACAAAGTCTCTAACAACTCTCTTCCCTTTAGAAATCCTCTCAAGTCCTTCAATGTCTATCTCCACATTAAAATGTCCTGTATTGGCAACAATAGCTCCATCTTTCATTTTTGTGAAAACCTTTTCTGATATGACATTAATATTTCCAGTTACAGTAACAAAGATGTCTCCTATTTTTGCTGCATCCATTATGGACATAACATCATAGCCATCCATAACTGCCTCAAGTGCTTTAAGAGGGTCTATCTCTGTTACAACTACTCTCGCACCCATTCCTCTTGCGCGCATAGCCACTCCTCTTCCACACCATCCATAACCACATACTACAAAAATTGAACCCGCAAGAAGTCTGTTTGTAGCTCTAAGAATTCCGTCAATTGTGCTCTGGCCTGTGCCATAGCGATTATCAAAAAGATGTTTTGTATAGGCATCATTAACAGCAACAACAGGATACTTTAGAGCACCATCCTCAGCCATAGCCCTTAGCCTTATTACACCTGTGGTGGTTTCCTCTGTGCCACCAAGTACATTTTTTAGAAGCGACTTTTTTTCCTTGTGTAGAGTTGAAACCAAATCAGCTCCGTCATCCATTGTAATGTGCGGTTTAATATCAAGAGTCTCGTAGATGTGTTTATAATACTTATCTCTGTCTTCGCCTTTTATGGCAAAAACTGGAATTTCATAGAATTTTACAAGAGCAGCTGCTACATCATCTTGAGTGCTCAAAGGATTTGAGGCACACAGGGCAAGTTCAGCACCGCCTTCTTTAAGGGTTATCATAAGGTTAGCCGTTTCAGTAGTTACATGAAGACAGGCAGAAAGTCTAACTCCCTTAAGAGGTTTTTCTTTCTTAAACCTCTCCCGTATCATTCTAAGCACAGGCATGTCCCGTTCTGCCCATTCAATGCGAAGCCTTCCCTTTTCAGCTAATTTAATATCCTTTATGTCATGTTTTAGCAAAGCTCTGCCTCCTTTCTTAATATTTCTGCCATGTCTGTCTTTTCCCAGGTAAAATCGGGGTCTGGTCTTCCAAAATGGCCATAGGCAGCGGTTTTCTTAAAAATAGGTCTTCTAAGCTGAAGTTTCTCTATAATACCCTTTGGTGTAAGGTCAAAACTCTTCTTTACAATCTCCTCCATTTTTCTGTCATCAATTTTCCCTGTGCCATAACTGTTGATATAAACGGAAACAGGTTCTGGTACGCCAATTACATAGGCAATCTGAATTTCTACACGTTCACAAAGACCTGCTGCGACAAGATTTTTTGCAATGTATCTTGCCATGTATGAGCCTGAACGGTCTACCTTTGTGGCATCTTTACCGGAAAAGCATCCACCGCCATGTCTTGCCACTCCGCCATAGGTGTCAACTATTATCTTTCTGCCTGTAACACCCGTATCGCCCATAGGTCCACCGGTTACAAATCTTCCCGTTGGATTTATGAAATACTGGACAGTTTCCTCATCAAGAAGTTCCTTTGGAATAACAGGTTTTATAACTTTTTCGACTATATCCTCTCTCATCTCTCTCATTGTTATGTCTGGCGCATGCTGAGCTGATACAACCACGCTTCTTACCTGATAGGGTTTGCCATCTCTGTATTCTATGGTAACCTGAGTTTTCCCATCTGGTCTTAAATAGTTAAGAATGTCTTTTTTTCTAACTTCTGCAAGTTTCATGGCAAGCTTATGTGCAAGCATTATAGGAAGAGGCATCAACTCCTCTGTCTCATTGCAAGCAAAACCAAACATGAGACCCTGGTCTCCTGCACCACCGGGGTCAACTCCCATTGCAATATCCTGAGACTGCTCATGAATCGAGGTTATTACCGCGCAGGTCTCATAGTCAAAACCATATTTTGCTCTTGTATAACCTATTTCCTTTACTGTTTCCCTGATAACAGAGGGAATATCCACATAACAGCTTGTTGTTATCTCACCTGCAACCATTACAAGACCGGTGGTCACCAATGTCTCACAGGCTACACGGGAATAGGGGTCTTTCTCAAGCATAGCATCTAATATTGCATCGGAAATCTGGTCAGCAACTTTATCTGGATGTCCCTCTGTGACAGATTCAGAGGTAAAGATATAATCCTTTCTTTCACCTAACATTTTTGCCTCCTGTTAAAACTTTAAGACAGCCTATGCTGCCATTTTAATAAGCTCTTCTGCTATCTGAACAGCGTTCAAAGCAGCCCCTTTTCTGAGATTGTCAGAGACAACCCACATGTTAATTCCATTTGGAATAGATTCGTCTTCGCGAATTCTCCCAACAAAAACTTCGTCTTTACCAGACGCATAAATTGGAAGAGGATACTCATTCTTTTCTGGATTATCTATTACAATAACACCAGGGGCTTTACTGAGAAGTTCTCTTACCTGCTGAGCTGAGAGTTTTTGTTCTGTTTCAATATTTACACTCTCTGAGTGTCCCCTAAATACGGGAACTCTAACTGTGGTAGCAGTAACCTTTATTGAAGGGTCTCCCATTATCTTCTGAGTTTCCAAGACCATCTTCATCTCTTCTTTTGTATAAGCATTATCCAGGAATTTGTCTATGTGAGGAAGAACATTGAAAGCAATCTGATGAGGATAGACTTTTATCTCAATGTCTTTGAAATTAAGCAAAGCTACGGTCTGCTGCAAAAGTTCATCCATTGCCTTTTTACCCGTACCTGATACGGATTGAAAAGTTGTCACAACAACGCGTTTTATCTTTGCCACATCGTGAATTGGTTTCAATGCAACCACCATCTGAATGGTCGAACAGTTTGGATTGGCAATTATCCCTTTATGCCATTTAAGGTCATGAGGGTTAACCTCAGGAACTACAAGAGGAACTTCTGGATCCATTCTCCACTGACTGGAGTTATCAATTACTACACAGCCAGACTTAGCAGCCACAGGAGCCCATATGCGTGACCTCTCTGCGCCAGCTGAAAAAAGTGCTATGTCAATGCCCTTAAAGGATTCTTCCTTTAGAGTTTCAACAGGAATCTCCTCACCCTTAAAATTAAGCCTTACTCCTTCGCTTCTTTCTGAAGCAAAGAGTCTGAGCGTCTCTACAGGAAAATCTCTTTCCTCAAGCACAGCAATCATCTCATTTCCAACAGCACCTGTTGCTCCCACAACAGCAACAACGTATTTTTCTTTCCTTTTAAGCATCTTCATACCTCCACAGCAAGTTCTGTTACATATTTTGCTACCAAATCACCTACTTCTTGGGTTGTATACCCCATCTTTCCTGCAGCAAGACTCTTGAGATGCCTACCTGTTACTTCTATTACTGCTCTTTCTATGAGTTGTCCTGCCTTTTCCTCTCCAAGAGTTTCAAGCATCATACCACCTGCGCAAATGGCTGCAAGGGGGTTTATTACATTTTTACCAGTGTATTTTGGAGCAGAACCGCCAATTGGCTCAAACATAGAGACACCGTCGGGATTAATATTTCCACCAGCAGCTATTCCCATTCCTCCCTGAATCATTGCACCGAGGTCAGTAATTATATCTCCAAACATGTTATCTGTTACTATCACGTCAAACCACTCGGGATTTTTCACAAACCACATGGTAATCGCATCGACATGGGCATAGTCGGTTGTAATATCTGGATATTCTTTGGCAACTTCATAAAAAGTTCTTTCCCAGAGGTCAAAGGCAAAGGTAAGCACATTAGTTTTTCCACAAAGAGTAAGCTTCTTCTTTTTGTTGCGTTTTTTACAGTATTCAAAGGCGTATCTGATACAACGTTCAACGCCTTTACGGGTGTTAATAGACACCTGAATAGCCACCTCATCGGGTGTGCCTTTTTTTAAAAAACCTCCAGAACCAGTATATAAACCCTCTGTATTTTCCCTTACTACTACAAAATCTATGTCTTCAGGCTTTTTGTCTTTAAGGGGACAGTCAACGCCTGGATAAAGTTTTACAGGTCGTAAATTGACATATTGGTCAAGCTCAAAGCGAAGTCTTAAAAGAATACCTTTTTCAAGAATACCAGGCTTTACATCAGGATGTCCAATTGCACCGAGATAAATAGCATCAAACTTCTTCAATTCTTCAACAGCACTGTCTGGCAAAGTCTCTCCTGTGCGAAGATATCTATCTCCACCAAAGTCATAATAAATATACTCAAGCTTAAAACCCATACGGCCACTAACTGCATCTAAAACCTTAACTCCCTCTCTTATAACCTCAGGGCCTGTACCATCACCGGGTATTACGGCAATTTTGTAAGTTTTGCTTTGTGAATTAGTTTTTTTTGTTTTACAAACTCTTTTACTCATTTTATTCCCTCCGTGCTTAATCTCCTTTTTGTCCACTCTACAAGCCCACCTGCTTTAATTAACTCCTGCATGAATGTAGGAATTGGCTTAGTTTTGTATCTTTTACCTTTCGAGAGGTTTACTATCTCTCCACTGTCCATATCTATCTCTATTTCATCTCCCTCTGCAGTTTCATCAATAAGTTCAGGCACCTCAAATATGGGAAGACCAATGTTAAAAGCATTTCTGAAAAAAATTCTTGCAAAACTCTTTGCAATTACTGCCTGAACTCCCGATGCTTTTATGGCAATTGGCGCATGTTCACGGGACGAACCACAACCAAAGTTTCTACCCGCAATAATTATATCACCTGCCTTTACCTTTGATGGAAAGGTGCTGTCCGCATCTTCCATAACATGCTTTGCAAGTTCTTTTGGATCTGAGGTATTAAGATATCGGGCAGGAATAATGGCGTCTGTATCAATGTTGTCACCAAACTTCCATACTTTTCCCTTGATTTTCATAGACTTCTCCTCAACTGTTAGATTAATCTCTAATTTTAATTAATATATGAAATGTTAATCAACTTTTTTATGTAGAAAGCCTTATAGTCTCTTTTATCTGTTCTTAAAGAGGATTCAATAACTTTTAAAACAACTAATGATAAAATACTCAAGACTCTAAAAGTCAACCATAAAATTTCATATATTTCTTTGGAAAAAAGTGAAATATTTTGATATATTAAAATTTAATCATTAAAAATCTTAGGAGGTCGAATGTTGAGCTCAAAAAAAGAGGTTTTTAAGTTTAATACAATAGAGGAAGTCCTTGAAGATGTAGTTCAAGGAAAAATGATAATTATTGTTGACGACGAAGACAGGGAAAACGAAGGAGACCTCTTCATAGCAGCAGAAAAGGTAAATGCTGAGGCAATAAATTTCATGGCAAAATACGCAAGAGGATTAATTTGCCTATCTCTTACTCCTGAAAGAGTTGAAGAACTTAAGCTTCCCATGATGGTAGACATTAATGAAACTCCTCACCAAACTGCCTTTACTGTATCTATTGAGGCAAGAAGAGGCGTAACGACTGGCATTTCAGCACAAGACAGAGCTGTTACAATCCTTACTGCCATCGACCCTAAAACCAAACCGGATGATTTGATTAAGCCAGGTCATGTTTTTCCTCTCAAGGCTCAAAAAGGAGGGGTGCTGAAAAGAGCAGGCCATACGGAAGCAGCAGTTGATTTAGCAAGAATTGCTGGACTTTATCCTGCTGGCGTAATATGCGAGATAATGAATGACGATGGAACCATGGCAAGAGTGCCAGAACTAATGGAATTTGCGAAGAAACATGGACTTAAAATTACTACAATAAAAGACTTGATTAGATACAGAATGAGAAATGAAACTCTTGTCAGAAGAGTTGCAACTGTCAATCTTCCAACAGATTATGGTGACTTTAAAGCAATAGCTTACACTACAATGATTGATGACAAAGTTCATCTTGCCCTTATAAAAGGTGAAATAAAACCAAATGACGAAATTCTTGTAAGAGTTCACTCAGAATGCCTAACAGGAGACGTCTTTCTTTCAAAAAGATGTGACTGTGGCTCACAACTTCATAGAGCGCTTGAAATGATTGACCAAGCAGGCAAAGGTGTACTTCTTTATATGAGACAGGAGGGAAGAGGTATAGGTCTACTAAATAAACTAAAAGCCTATGAACTTCAGGAGAAAGGGTATGATACAGTTGAGGCTAACATTAAACTTGGTTTTAAACCAGATTTAAGAGACTATGGAGTTGGAGCACAGATATTGGTTGATTTGGGAGTCAGAAAAATGAAGCTCCTCACCAATAATCCTCGCAAAATAGTCGGTCTTGAAGGTTACGGTCTTAAAGTAGTTGAAAGAATTCCCATTGAAGTTAAACCAAATGATAAAAATCAATGCTATCTAAAAACGAAAAAGGAGAAATTAGGTCATCTTTTGACAAAAGTTTAACGCGCCTGAGAGGATTTGAACCTCCGACCTTGGGGTCCGGAGCCCCACGCTCTGTCCCCTGAGCTACAGGCGCTTATGAAATAGATTATAGCAGAAGCTTATGAATATTTCACCTTAGAATAGTTAAAAGGACGAGATTACAGGATGCTCCATACATCGAAAGACAGATAGAGTTGGAACAAAAGAGCCTTTGAAATAAATTTTAAGGAGTTAGCAAATGAAAGAGTTTGAAATTCCATTGGGATTAACTTTTGATGATGTTCTGCTGATACCTGCAAAATCTGACATAGTGCCTGCAGAAGTTGATGTAACCACATATTTTACTCCTAACATTAAATTAAACATCCCAATTGTATCTGCAGCTATGGATACAGTAACAGACGCAAATCTTGCAATTGCAATAGCAAGGGAAGGAGGGATTGGAGTAATTCACAGAAACATGCCTCCAGAAAGACAGGCTTTGGAGATTGATAAAGTAAAAAAATCAGAAAGTGGAATGATTGTTGACCCAATAACAATATCTCCAGAAGCTCCTCTTTCAGAAGCACTGGCTTTAATGGAAAGATACAGAATTTCTGGTGTTCCGGTAACTGTAAATGGAAAGCTCGTGGGCATTATCACAAACAGAGACCTAAAGTTTGAAAGAGATTTTACGAGAAAAGTCGAAGAGGTAATGACCAGGGAAAAACTTATTACCGCTCCTGTGGGAATAACTCTCGAAGAAGCTCAGGAGATTTTACATACTTACAAAATTGAGAAATTGCCAATAGTGGATAACGACTTTAATCTCAGAGGACTAATTACGATAAAAGACATTGAAAAGAGAAAAAAATATCCCAATGCCTGCAAAGACCATCTTGGAAGACTCAGAGTTGCAGCTGCTGTAGGAGTTGGTGAGCCTGCAATTTACAGGGCAGAGCTTTTAGTTAAAGCAGGTGTAGATGCTATTGTAATTGACACTGCCCACGGACACAGCAAAGGAGTCATTGAGACCTTAAAAGAGCTTAAGAGAAGATTTGATATAGATATTGTTGCTGGTAACATTGCCACTCCTGAAGCTGCTGAAGAGTTAATTCAGGCAGGTGCTGATGCAGTTAAAGTAGGAATAGGTCCTGGTTCAATATGCACAACCCGAATTGTTGCAGGAGCAGGTGTTCCTCAACTTACGGCAATCATGAACTGCTATTCCGTTACTTCAAAGTATAATATTCCCCTTATTGCTGATGGAGGCATAAAGTACTCTGGAGATATTACAAAAGCCTTAGCAGCTGGTGCACACTGTGTTATGATTGGAAGCCTCTTTGCAGGGACTGATGAAGCACCCGGCGAGATTATACTTTATCAGGGTCGTAGTTACAAAACTTACAGAGGAATGGGCTCCATTGGAGCAATGCAGTCTGGCGCAAGGGACAGATATCGTCAGGAGATGCTTTCACCTGACAAACTTGTGCCAGAGGGAGTTGAGGGAAGAGTACCCTACAGAGGACCACTTGCTAAAAGTGTCCATCAACTTGTAGGTGGACTTAAATCGGGCATGGGATACTGTGGCTGTAGAACCCTTGAGGAACTAAGAGCAAAGGCTAAATTTATAAAAATCACTAATGCAGGATTAAGAGAAAGCCATGTCCATGATGTAACAATAACAAGAGAGTCACCTAATTACTGGGTTGAGGATTAAGATGGAAGAGATACTTGTAATAGATTTTGGCTCCCAGTATACGCAACTTATAGCAAGAAGGGTGAGGGAACTTAAAGTTTACTCAGAGATTATTCCATGCACTGCCCCTTTTTCTGAAATAAAAAAGAGAGCGCCGAAGGGAATAATTCTCTCTGGTGGACCAGCCAGTGTCTATGAAAAGGATGCTCCTAAAATTGATAAAGAAATATTCACTCTTGGCATTCCAATTCTTGGAATTTGCTACGGCATGCAGCTGATTACTTATTTACTCGGTGGCACTGTCTCCCGAGCTGAAAGAAGGGAGTACGGTAAGGCAGTGATTCAGATAGATGATTTTGAAGACCTCTTTGCAAACGTTAAAAATGAAAGCACTGTATGGATGAGCCATGCAGACAAGATTGACAGGATGCCCAAAGGTTTCATAAGGCTTGCCCATACAGAGAACTCTCCCTATGCTGCAATGGCAGACAGAAACAGAAAAATCTATGCCTTACAGTTTCATCCCGAAGTTGTACACACTGAAGAGGGAAAGAAAATTCTTAAAAACTTTGTCTTCAAAATATGCGACTGCTCCCCTTCTTGGAACATGCACTCTTTCGTTGAAAGGGAGACCGAGGAGATAAGAAAAAAAGTTGGCAACTACAAGGTAGTCTGTGCTTTAAGTGGTGGAGTAGATTCTACTGTTACAGCAGTTTTAGTTCACAGGGCAATAGGAGATGCTCTAACCTGTATTTTTGTTGACAATGGACTCCTAAGGGCAGGAGAAAGAGAAAAAGTTGAGGATATGCTAAGAAATAATTTTCACATAAATCTCCGAGTCATAGATGCATCGGAGAGATTCCTAAGAAGACTTAAAGGAATAAAGGACCCTGAGAGAAAGAGAAAGATTATCGGTGGAGAATTCATAAAAATATTTGAGGAAGAGGCAAAGAAAATTGAGGGAGTAAAATTTCTTGCCCAAGGCACCTTATATCCGGACGTTATTGAGAGTGTATCCTTTAAAGGTCCTTCAGCAACAATAAAGAGCCACCACAATGTAGGTGGACTCCTCAAGAGAATGAAGCTCAAACTCATTGAGCCTCTGAGAGAGCTTTTCAAAGATGAAGTAAGAGAGCTCGGAAAGGAACTGGGTATCCCTGAGGAGATTCTCTATCGCCACCCATTCCCTGGCCCAGGTCTTGCAATTAGGTGCGTAGGAGAGGTAACCAGAGAAAGGCTTGATATTCTAAGGCAGGCAGACAGGATTGTCCTTGATGAGATTAAACAGTCTGGCTGGTATAGAAAACTTTGGCAGTCCTTTGCAGTATTGCTTCCTATAAGAACAGTTGGAGTGATGGGAGATGAGAGAACCTATGAACATGTGATTGCGATTCGGGCAGTCCATAGTGTAGATGGAATGACTGCAGATTGGGTAAGACTTCCCTATGAACTTCTTGAGAGACTTTCCAATCGTATTATTAATGAAGTAAAGGGTGTAAACAGAGTGGTCTATGACATTACCTCAAAACCACCGGGAACAATTGAGTGGGAGTAATTAAATAGATTGGAATCCCAGTTATGAAATTTGACCTAAAACAATTTGTCAATGAAAAACGCAAGCTGATTGATGACTTTATAAGTAATTACTTCAACCCTCCAGTCAATCCTTCTATTCTTCACGATTCAGTTCTCTACTCTTTGACCGCCGGAGGAAAGAGACTAAGACCAATCCTTTGCATTGCTGCCTATGAGGTTTGTGGAGGAAAGGAAAACATAGTTCCCTATGCTACTGCATTAGAGTTTATTCACACCTATTCCCTTATTCACGATGACCTTCCAGCAATGGATAATGATGACCTTAGAAGGGGAAAACCTACAAATCACAAAGTATTCGGTGAGGCAATAGCAATCCTTGCAGGAGATGGGCTTTTAACTGAAGCATTTACAATTCTATCAAACACGACCTATGCAAACATTAGTCCACAAACCCTCCTCAAGGTGATTTATGAAGTATCACATGCTGCAGGGTTAAGGGGAATGGTTGCTGGACAGGCATTAGACCTCATATCAGAGGGAAAAGAGCCTGACAGAGAAACAGTAGAGTTTATTCATCTTCATAAAACTGCAGCACTGATTCGGGCATCAGTTAAGGCAGGAGCACTTCTTGCCGAGACAACTGAAGAAAGGGTCTACAAACTTGCAAAGTATGGAGAGTCTATTGGGCTTGCCTTTCAGATTGTCGATGATATTCTTGACATAGAGGGAACAACTGAAGAAATGGGGAAACCTAAAGGTTCAGATATTGAAAGGGGAAAGATGACCTATCCGAGTGTGTTTGGCATTGAAGAGTCAAGAAGAAAGGCAAAGGAATTGGTGGATATTGCAATTGAACTCTTGAGAGACTTCGGAGAGAAAGCAGAACCTTTAAGAGAAATCGCAAGGTACATAATCAAGAGGTCAAGTTAAGGTGATAAAGAAGCTGATTAAAAAGCTCTTTAAAAAACCTATTAAAAAACTTTTCAAAAAGATACTTAAAAAACTCGAATAAAACCAACTCAATGAAAATTCGTTTAGACCAGCTTCTCTTTAAAAAAGGCATTACCGAAACCCGAGAAAAAGCCCGAGCATTGATAATTGAGGGGAAAGTCCTTGTTAACGGTAATAAAGTTGAAAAACCAGGAAGCATGGTTGATGAAAGCTCTGAAATAAAACTTTGTGGAGAAACACTTCCTTATGTAAGCCGTGGTGGACTAAAACTTGAGCATGCTATAAAGCACTTCTCAATTGATATAAAAGACAAAGTAGCAATAGACATTGGTGCAAGCACAGGTGGATTTACAGATTGTCTGCTCCAGCACGGTGCAAAAAGAGTTTATGCCATAGATGTAGGCTATGGACAGCTTGCCTGGAAACTGCGAACAGACCCAAGAGTTATAACTATTGAGAGAACAAATATTAGATATATGGAAAGGGATAAAATTCCTGAGCCAGTTGATATTGCTACAGTTGATGTATCTTTCATATCTCTCAAGCTTGTAATACCAAAGGTCTTAGAATTTTTAAAGCCCCAAGGAGAGATAGTTGCACTAATTAAGCCTCAATTTGAAGTTGGCAAAGGCGAGGTTGAAAAGGGCGGAATTGTAAGGTCAGAGGAGAAAAGAGCAAAAGCTGTAGAGAACATAAAAGATTTTTTTGAAAGTTTATCTCTCAGAGTAGTCGGAGTAGTCGAGTCTCCAATCAAAGGTCAGAAGGGGAATATTGAGTATATAATATACGCTAAATCTGAAAAAGTCTAACTCCTTCCTTCTCACTAATTTCCCTCTGAAGTCTGTCAAAACTCCACAGAGCAACTCCGAGTGTTTTAGCCATTGCAATGTATGATGAGTCATAGAAGGTAATGTTATGCTCTCTACTAATTCTGAAAGCTTCTTTTATATACAAATTTGGCTCTATGTCATTGACGTCCAATTCCCAAATCACCTTAACAATCTCAATGGCTAATTCGTCTGATATCTCCTTTTTCTTCCACAGAACATTTGATACTTCAAATCTCCACAGAGACGGTGCAAAAAGTTTTTTTACTGCTACCAACTGTTCTTTGATTTTTTCATGATTTTCTTCTTTTATGAAAAAGGCTGCTAAAACACTTGCATCTAAGACTAATCTATCGGGAATCTCTGTCATTTCTAATCATTGAAGCTGCCGTGTTTTTAGGAGATGAGGCAGTTTTCTCTAAAATTTGCAATGACCTTTCTAATAATTTTTTTCTTTCTTCCTGCTTTATTTTCTCTCTGATTGCTTCTTTGATGAATTCACTCCAGTTAATTTTCAACTCTTTCATTTTTTCTTTTGTCTTTTTATCTACTCTGATTGAGATTACCTCTGTATTCATAAATTTATATTACAAAAAGTTTACAAATCTGTCAACAAAGCATCAATCAACAACAGAACCAAATATCATGCCCGAAACAGTTGCCATTATAACAACGAGGCACACATAGACAGCCGTTTTCTTTACTCCTATTGTTCTCATAATTACAAGCATGCTTGGCAGACTCAGGGCAGGTCCTGCAAGCAAGAGAGCAAGGGCAGGTCCCTTACCCATTCCTGCACCGAGAAGCCCTTGAATTATGGGAACTTCTGTAAGGGTAGCAAAATACATAAAGGCGCCAACTACACTTGCAATAAAGTTAGCTTGCAATGAATTGCCGCCGACAATTGAATAAACCCATTCTGAAGGAACTATTCCTTCATAGCCAACTCGTCCAAAGAAAAATCCAGCAACTAAAACTCCTATAAAGAGTAAAGGCACAATCAGATAGGCATAATACCAGGTCTGATACGTCCATTGATTAAGTTCATCTTTGTTAAACCATCTTATACTTGCAAGCAGGGTGAGGGTGAAAAACAATATCGCAAGAATCCATTTAATACTGTAAATGCTCCACCACAGAGATAAAGAACCCTCAGATGGTTTTCCCCAGTTGGCAAAAACAAGAAAGGCCACCATAAACGAAACATGGAGAACTGTTTGATAGAGGGGCTTAGACTTAACTCCTGCTATATCAAAATCATCCGCGTCCCGTCTCATTCTTTCCTCTTTGAGAAAAATCAGATGCATTAAGAGTCCTATAACTACACTGAATAACACTGCTCCAAATGCCCTTGCAACTCCAAGCTCCCATCCGAGAACTCTTGCAGTTAAAATTATAGCAAGCACATTAATGGCAGGTCCTGAATAAAGAAAAGCAATTGCTGGTCCGAGCCCTGCCCCTCTTTGATAAATGCTCATGAAAAGGGGAAGTATCGTGCATGAACACACAGCAAGGATTGAGCCAGAGACAGAAGCAACTCCATAGGAAAGTATCTTATTTGCCCGAGCTCCAAAGTACTTCATAACAGAGGCTTTATTTACAAAAACAGCGATTGCGCCGGCAATAAAAAATGCCGGAATAAGACAAAGAAGCACGTGTTCCTGGGCATACCATTTTGTTAAGGCCAATGCCTCAAAAATAGCATTTGTAAATCTCTGATTTTCAATGGGTAAGAAATAGAAAATTAAAAAAATCAACAAGATTAAGCCAAGCTTATATCTCTCCTTCATTTTTCTCCTCTCTTTTAATACTAAGAAAACGAGGGTCACTACTCTCTTTAAATACAGATAATCTCCGAATTTCTTCCTTTATGTCTTCATCTGATATCTTCTCAAGAACAGAAAAAATCAAAAATCTCCTAAATAAATCAGAATCATTAAGACTGTAAATAACCCATTTGCCTTCTTTTCTTATCTTTACCAAATCAGCCTCTTTGAGAACGCCAAGATGAAAAGATACTTTAGGCTGAACCATGTTTAGAGCTGCTACGATTTCACAAACACAGAGTTCAGCTTTGCTGAGGAGCTTTAGAATTTTTAGTCTTGTTTCATCGGACAGAGCATGGAATATTTTTATTAAGTTATGCACAAACTAAATATAAAAAATTTTTTATATGTCTGTCAACTTTATTTTTCTTCTTTCCATCCATACTTTCCAATCAGCGGAACAAAGGCTACAGGTATAAGGTAATGTTTATATAGTCTACCCTCCTTTTTTTCTGCCTTGAGCATATATTGAGAATATCTCTCTCCTACAGGCGCAACTAAAATTCCGCCTTCTTTAAGTTGAGTAATCAAAGGTTCAGGCACTTCAGGAGTTGCAGCGGTGATTATAATTCTATCAAAGGGAGCTTCTTCGGGTAAGCCTTCTGTCCCGTCTTTAACATATACCTTGATATTCCTATATCCCAATTTATCAAACCGTTTCCTTGCATATCCAGCAAGTTCAGGAATTCTCTCTATTGTATGCACCTCTCTGACAATCTCCGCTAACACCGCTGCCTGATATCCTGAACCAGTCCCAATTTCAAGCACTTTTTCATCGCCCTTCAATTCAAGAAGTTCGGTCATTAAAGCTACGATATAAGGCTGAGAAATTGTCTGACCGTAACCAATTGGTAAGGCTCTATCATCATAGGCATCATCTCTTATTTCTTCTGGAACAAACAAATCTCTCGGAACTTTTTTCATAGCCTCAATAACCCTTTTATCCTTTATACCCCTCTCAACTATCTGATTTTCTACCATCCAATCTCTTAGTTTTTTATATCTATCCATGACGATTTAGTATCTCCCTTGCTACAAGAATACCAGATGCTGAAGCCTGTATCAACCCCCTTGAAATACCTGCCCCGTCTCCGGCAGCAAACAGATTTTCTATCTCAGTCTCTAAGTAGTTATTCAATTTAAGCCTCATACTATAAAGTTTCACCTCCACACCATAAAGAAGTGTCTGAGGAGAGTTTATGCCAGGCATAAGTTTATCAAGGGCTTCAAGCATTTCAATAATATTTAATAAATAGCGATAGGGAAGAACAAAGCTTAAATCCCCTGGCGTTGCGTCTTTTAATGTAGGCTGAACAGGATTGCGCATAATTCTCTCTTCCGTTGACCTTCTTCCTTTCCTTAGGTCGCCAAGTCTTTGAATTAAAACACCCTGCCCGAGAAAGTTTGC
Source organism: Thermodesulfovibrio sp. TK500a (assembly GCF_055381765.1). Lineage (NCBI taxonomy): Bacteria > Pseudomonadati > Nitrospirota > Thermodesulfovibrionia > Thermodesulfovibrionales > Thermodesulfovibrionaceae > Thermodesulfovibrio > Thermodesulfovibrio sp. TK500a. The sequence goes on along the minus strand of NZ_AP041606.1, from coordinate 1,369,868 downwards.
AAGCCTTGCAATGCTCTGTCCGTAAAGAATAGGCTCTTTGAAGGGCTCTGTAAAATATGTGCTTGAAAGAATTGCAAAATTTGTGTTGTCAGTTCTTCTATTAGCATAACTATGGCCATTGACAGTCCAGATGCCGTTTATGTTTTCTCTGACAACTTCACCGAAGGGATTTACACAAAAAGTTCTAACAGTATCATCAAAGGTTTTTGAATAATAGATAAATTTAGGTTCATATAAAATATTGGTCAGTTCCTCGCATATACTCGCAGATACTTCAACTCTTACACCTATATCAACAGGATTTAGTTCTGTTGAAAGTTTCAGCCTTCTTGCCTCTTCACTAAGCCATCTGCTTCCTCCTCTACCAGGAGCTAAAACGACATATCTTGCGTAGACCTTTGTATTATCATTAAGCTCAACTCCCCTTACCTTTCCTTTCTCAATAACTATTCCTTTGGCTGATTTATTAAATAATAAATCAACATTTTTCTGAAGTCTCTCCTTTATTGCTTTTAGAACTTCAAAGCATCTCTCCGTGCCGATATGTCTAATCCTTGAAGGAACAAAAAGAAGTCCATTTTTAGTGGCCATTTTTTATCTTCTCAACCCTCTCTCTGTCAGGCTCAAAAAGCTTATTGGGAGCTCCAAACTCAAGATAAACTCTATCTACATAGTCTATAAGCTCTAAAAGTTTTCCTCTTTCAACATACTTTCCTAAAAAACCTCCAATATCTGGAGACAAATTTAACTTTCCATCACTGAAAGCACCTGCTCCTCCCCAACCGCTAATAATATCACAAGTAGGGCAGTTCAAACATTTTTTCCCCGTTGTCATTGGACACATTCTTTTTTCTATGCTCTTACCCTTTTCAACGATGAGAATATGAAGAGAGGATTTTTTTAAAAGCTCTAAAGCAGTAAAGATTCCTGCGGGACCTGCTCCTACTATAATTAAATCATATTCTTTTTTCAATCTCATTCTTTTTGAGATAATCTAAGGCTTGATGATTGGTTAAGTCAATATGAAGAGGAGTTACAGAGACATAACCTTCCATTACTGCCTGAATATCGGTGTTTTCCATTTTTTGCCATGATACAACGCCACCACCTATCCAGTACTGTTTTTCTCCCCAAGGCGAATAGATTTCGTGAATTGAATTTTCATAGGAACGTTTACCCTGTTTAGTTACCTTAACTCCTGCTATTTCTTTCAAGCCTTTGTTTGGAACATTTACGTTCAAAAGGGTATCTTGGGGAAGTCCTTTTTCAATGATAAACTTTGAAATTGCTATGGCAAAATGGCAGGCCGTTTCATACTTGAATGGTCTTTCTCCAACAAGAGAAATAGCAAAAGACGGAACTCCAAGAATTGTTCCCTCAATCGCTGCAGATACAGTCCCTGAATAGGTTACATCTTCGCCTAAATTAGCACCCTTGTTTATTCCTGAAACCAAAAGGTCTGGCTCACGAGGCAGTAGTTTTTTAACTCCAACGACAACGCAATCTGTAGGTGTTCCGTTCACACTGTAACATCCTTCACGAATTAAATCAACCCTAAGAGGTCTGTGCATTGTAAGGGCATGGCTTACAGCTGAGCGGTCTCTGTCAGGTGCAACTATGAATACATCTCCTAATTCTTTTAATGCTTCCGCAAGGGTTTGAATTCCTCTCGAGAAAAAACCATCGTCATTGGTTACAAGAATTAGTGGCATCTTATCTGTTCCTCTCAAGTATGTAGTCCGCTATTCTGAACATTGTATCTTTATAAGGAGAAGGCGGAAAAAGTGAAAGAGAGCCTTTAGCTGTCTCGATATACTCCCTTGCTATTTTCATAGACGACTCTATGCAATTGTATTTTTGCAAATAATTCAAAATCTTTGAAAGGCTCTCCTCTGTAAAGAATTCCTGTTTAATCAGCTCAATAATTTCCTCTCTCTCCTTTGCTTTTTTAAGAAGTTCAATCAAAGGAAGAGTTATCTTCCCCTCCATAAGGTCTTTTCCTAATTTCTTACCAAGTTCGCTTTCTTCGGCTACGTAGTCAAGAATATCATCTATCATCTGGAAAGCTATTCCGATATTGTGCCCAAAATCAGTTAAGGCCTGAAGACGGTCATAGGAGAGCTCTGCGAGAAGACCGGCGATTCTACAGGCTGCTGTAATAAGGCCAGCAGTCTTACCTGTTATTATTTTGATATAGTCTTCAAAGGTAATAGTTGGGTCTCCTGCTTTCATAAGCTGAAGTATTTCTCCTTCGGCCATCTGGGATGTAGCCTTTGACAAAGCCTCCATAATTGGAAGGCTTTCCTGGGCAACACTTATGTGTAGAGCTTTTGCGTAAAGATAATCTCCCAGAAGCACAACAATATTGTTACCCCATATTTTATTCGCAGCCTTCTTACCTCTTCTTAGTTCAGCTTCGTCAACAACATCATCGTGAAGAAGGCTTGCTGTGTGTAGAGCTTCAACTACAGCAGCAAGAATAACCCGTTTGTATCCTCTGTATCCTGCGAGGTCTGAACTTAAAAGCAAGAAAAGGGGCCTTAATCTTTTTCCGCCTGAATTTATTATGTATGAGCCTATTGTTGGAATTAAAGCTGCTTCAGATTGAAAAATATTGTAGAGCTCTTTCTCTACTTCCTTTAGTTCGTCTTCATATTCTCTGAATACTTCACTAAAATTCACAGATTCTGCCTCAGTTCTTCCAGTTTCTTAGAGTCATTTATGTATTTTATGTGCTTGGGCAAAAATACGCCTTTTTCAGTGATAATGGCAGAGATGTATTTTGCAGGAGTCACGTCAAAGGCTAAATTCAATGCCTTAACACCATCAGGCGCAATTTTTACATTTTTTATTTTTATAACTTCCTCAGGAGTTCTCTCTTCTATAGGAATATCATCTCCTGATTGAATTGTTAGGTCAATACTTGAAGTAGGCGCTGCCACATAAAAAGGAACTTTATTTTCCTTGCATAAAACAGCGAGCGAATAAGTGCCTATTTTGTTAGCCACGTCTCCATTTCTCACAGTTCTGTCTGTTCCAACGATTACGAAGTCAATAATTCCCTTCTTAAGCAAAACGCCAGCAGTGTTGTCTGGAATTAAGGTCACATCAATTCCTGCTTGCATGAGTTCAAAAGAAGTTATTCTCGCACCTTGAAGCACTGGTCTTGTCTCGCAGGCAAAAACTCGAAAATTGATACCCTTTTGTTTTGCAAGATACATCGGTGCAGTAGCTGTTCCGTATCCTCCTGTTGCAAGAGAGCCAGCATTACAGTAAGTCATAACAGTGCACTTTTCCTTGAAAAGTGGCAGAGCATGCTCACCAATTCTCCTGTTAATCTCTACGTCTTCTTCATGAATTTTAATAGCTTCTTTTATTATAAGTTCCTTAAGTTCATCTACTTTCAGATGCTGATTTTTATTAATGAGCATTTTCAGCCTATCTATAGCCCATCTAATATTGACTGCCGTCGGTCTCGTATTAAGAATTCTGTCAAAAACAGGTTCAAGCTTATCAAAAAGGCTTTGGGGTGATTTGGCATTTATTTTCCGAACAGCCAAAGCCACTGCCATTGCAGCAGCTATACCTATGGCAGGTGCTCCTCTGATTGATAAATTTTCAATTGCCTCAGCAACATCCTCATAGTTTTTACATTTTATATATGCAACTTTTTCAGGAAGCTGTCGCTGGTCAAGAATATAAACACCTTCTTTTTCCCACATTATTGCTTTAAGCATAGGCATATTATAACAGTTTTTAAAAGCTAAATCACAGATTAGAAAGGAGAGAAAATGTTACTTTTTTTCGTAAAACTTTACTTAATGTAACAACTTTTATTTTTAACAAAATCGAAACTCCAATAGTTTCATAAAATTCATTTGTGGCACATAGTTTGATTTAGAAATGGGCATGTTTAAATTTTTCAAAAAAAAGAAAATAAGCTCTGAATTGATTAACAACAGAGAGTTTGTCATTATGGATACGGAATTGACAGGCTTAAACGAAAAAGAGGACAGCATAATCTCAATTGGAGCAATTTTAATGAGAGACAGAAGCATAATGATAGGAGACCTTTTTTACAGAATACTTAATCCTCAATGTAATCCGAAAAATGAGACTGTTTTAATACACTCTCTTACATCTTCAGAAATAGAAAAATGTCCTGAAATAACCTTAGTCCTAAGGGAGTTTTTATCTTTTCTAAAAAATAGAACAGTCGTAGGACACTTTATTGATATAGATTTAAAATTTTTAAGAAAAGAGATAAAGCGTTTGCTTAATTTAAATTTTAATCCCGAGGCAATTGATACCTACATAGTCTTCAACTGGTTGATAGACAGGGGTTTGATACCAAAAAAGTTCAGAGGAGCTAAATCCCTTAATGATATAGCTGAAGTCTTCAAGATAAAGGTTGAAGTTATTCACGACTCTCTGTATGATGCCTTCATTACAGCCCAAATATTTCAGAGGGAAATAGCACTTTTTCAGGGTTTAAGCCAAAAATGGTTCGATTTTATCAGAAAAATTGGCAGACCCCATGTATCCGGATACATGTCGGGTCATTACGAAAAAAACTATCAATACTAAGGAGGTGCCTTATGGTTACAAAAGAAATCATTGAGAGTTACTGGCGAGAAAACAAAGCCCTCATGTATCTAATTATGTTAATTTGGTTTATAGTCTCTTATGTGGCTGCAGTATTTGCCTCAGCACTAAACAATATTTCAATAATCGGATTCCCTCTTGGTTACTATATGGGAGCGCAAGGTTCAATCGTCACTTTCGTCGTTCTCAATTACTACTACTCAATGAAGATGAATCAATTAGACCAAAAATATGGTTTACAGGAGGACTAAAATGGCAAATAATGCGATGAATGCATGGTCCAAAAAACTTAGGCAAATTTACGGTGTTTATACGGGTGTTTTTGTTCTTTTCGTTGTAAGTCTGTGGATTGGAGAAAGTCTTGGTCTTTCCCAAAAATATATAGGATATGCTTTCTTATTTGGAACAATTGGTGTTTATGCAGCAATTGGAGTTTTATCAAGAACATCGGTAGTTGCCGAGTATTACGTGGCAGGAAGAAAAGTTCCTGCTGTTTTCAATGGTATGGCAACAGCATCAGACTGGATGAGTGCAGCCTCTTTCATTGGAATGGCTGGTGCTCTATATCTTCAAGGCTATGATGGTCTGGCCTTCATAATGGGATGGACAGGTGGCTATGTTCTTCTTGCAGTAATGGTCGCTCCTTACTTGAGAAAGTTCGGACAGTTTACTATCCCAGACTTTCTTGAAGAAAGATATGGCGGGAAACTGCCAAGAATGATAGGCATTCTTTCTGCGCTTATTGTATCCTTTGCCTATCTTGTCGCCCAGATAACAGGCGTAGGAATAATAACAAGTAGATTTGTGGGCATACCATTCGAGGCAGGAGTATTTTTAGGATTATCTGGAATATTGGTTTGCTCTTTTCTTGGAGGAATGAGGGCGGTAACTTGGACTCAGGTCGCCCAATACATAATCCTAATAGTTGCTTATATGATACCCGTAGTAGCCATATCTTACAAACAGACAGGAGTTCCCATTCCACAATTAATGTATGGGCAGGCTTTGCAGGTAATTGAGACGAAACAAAAAGCCCTTGTAAATGATATAAAGGAGATAGAGGTCAGACAGGAATGGAAGAAGAAAGCCGATGAACTCAGTGCAAAAATAAAAGGTTTACCTGAAAGCTGGCAGAAAGGCAAAGCAGAGCTTGAGGATAAATTGAAAAATACTCAAGCAGGAGATCCTGAAAGAGCAAAAATAGAAAAAACCCTAAAGGATTATCCAAAAACAGCCGATGAAGCAAAGGAGAAATGGACTGCTGCAATGAAAGAGGCTCAAGCCATGTCAAAACCTCCGAAATCCTATGTTGCTCCACCTGCAGACACGAAAGGAATTGTTAACTTTCTCGCTCTCACATTTTGTTTGATGGTTGGAACTGCAGGACTTCCTCATGTGCTTATGAGATTTTACACAACTCCAACTGTTCGTGAAGCCAGAAGTTCTGCTGCCTGGGCTCTTTTCTTCATCTTTTTACTATATTTTACAGCACCGGCCTATGCTGCATTTGCCAGGAGTGAAGTTCTTACAAATATTGTAGGTCAGGCATTTACAGCTTTGCCAGCATGGGTTTCAAAATGGGCTGCCGTTGGTTTAATATCTATAAAGGACATGAATGGTGACGGTATAATACAGTTTTCAGAGATTATCATAAGAGCCGATGCTGTTGTGTTGGCCACACCAGAAATTGCAGGACTTCCCTATGTGGTAGCAGGATTGATAGCAGCAGGTGGTCTTGCAGCAGCTCTCTCAACAGCAGACGGTCTTCTGATAACAATGTCTAATGCCATCTCTCACGACCTTTACTACAAAATCATTAACCCCAACATATCACCATCTACGAGAGTTAAAATAGGAAAGGCTCTTCTTCTCGTTGTAGCTGCAATTGGTGCGTATGTGGCAAGCTTCAAACTTGCAATAATAGTTGAACTTGTTGCATGGGCTTTCTCTTTAGCCGCTGCTACGTTTTTCCCAGCAGTAGTGCTCGGTATATGGGATAAAAGAATGAACAAAGCTGGAGCTGTTTCAGGAATGATTGTTGGTCTGCTTGTCACTGCATATTATATAATTGGAAGCAGATTTTACGGTGTTGACTGGTTTGGCATTAAAACAATAGCAGCTGGTATTTTCGGTTTTCCAGCCAATATAGTTGTAGCACTCATAATATCAAGAATTACACCAGCACCTTCCAAGGAACTTCAGGAATTCGTTGACAGTATAAGATATCCTAAAGGTGCCATTAAAGGTGGAGTTGAGGAATGACGACTAAAATATTTCTCAACTACACTCTCTCATTTATCATGTGGCTCGTCATAGGACGAGCCATTCTCTCTTTCTTCACAAAAGACCCGAATAATCCAATATATGCACTCTTTGTTAAAGTTACAGAACCAATATACAGAATTGCGAGAAAGATTTTTCCAAGAGGCACTACAATATTTATAATCATATCTATAGTAATTCTTCGAATTCTGATTGTAAAATATCTATAAAAATGGAAAGCATAGAAGAATTAAAGAAAATTTATCCCTTTGATAGCCTTCCCGACGAAGAACTCGAGGAGATAATCTCTCAGGGAGAAATAAAAACTTATAGAAAAAATGAGACTTTATTTAAAGAAAACACCGAACCTCTTAAATTTCTTTATGTAATTCTCAACGGAGAGGTATTTCTTGAGAAAAACTCTCAGGTTATAGCTCATCTTAAGGGAGGAGATATTTTCGGCTACGTATCACTTGTAAGCGAAATGCCACCTGTATCTACAGCAATAGTTGTAGAGGATTATACAAGAATTCTTCAGATAGAAAAAGGAAAATTTCTTTCCCTTTTTACAAAATACGACACCTTTGCAAAATACTTCACCAAAGAGCTTGCAAAAAGAGTTCACAGTATCCCGAAGCTAAGAAGTTCCTTTCAAATGGAAAGACTCCTTGAGGTAAGAATAAGAGATATAAAAATAAAAGAACCAATTCTTATAAAAGGCGATACTAACATAACAGAGGCCGCTAAAATGATGGTTGAACATGACTCTACTTTCTGCCTTGTTCAGAAAAACGGAGAGATAGGAATAATCACAGAAAGAGATATTATAAAGAAAGTTCTTGCAAAAGAGGCCAATCCTTCAAACTTAAAAGCTGAAGATATCGCAACCTTTCCTATAATTTCAATGGATGCCTCTGAACCATTATTCAACGCCATGTTAACAATGGCAAAGCATAAAATAAGAAAATTAGTCATAAAAGACTCAGGTGCCATATGGGGTATACTCGATGATAGGGTTGTAATAAATCACGAAAGCAAAAATATTGTCTTTCTCATAAAAGAAATACAGAGGGCTAAAAGTGTTGAAGAGCTGGCCTATCTCTATTCTCTTGTCAATGAGAGCGTAATCGAGGGAGTAATGTCAGGGTTAGACCCCGAGTATGTTGGCAAATACATAGCAGAGCTAAATGACCACTTTATGGCACGGGTGGCTCAGATAGTTGAGGAAGAAATGAGTCCACCTAAGAATGCCTATTCAATAATAGTAATTGGTTCAGAGGGCAGAAGAGAACAAAGTCTAAAAACCGACCAAGACAACGCATTAATCTTTGAGGGAAACTCAGAAGGAAAAGACTACTTTGAGAGATTTTCAGAGAAATTCATAGACTACCTATTAAAGATTGGATTTCCAACCTGTCCTGGCAATGTGATGATTAGTAATCCCTACTGGAGAAGAAAAAAGGAAGAGTGGTACTCAGAGATTAGTAGATGGATGGAACAACCAAAGCCAGAAAATGTTCTTAACATCAGCATCTTTTTTGACTTCAGAAGTGTTTGCGGAAAAGAGGAATTAGCCGAAGATATGTGGGAATTTATTAAGAAAAAGCTTAAGACTTCAAAGCAATTTTTACCTTTTCTTGCATCAGCAGCAATTAAATTCAGACCTCCTGTAGGCTTTTTAGGTAATTTAAAAACCGAAAGGGAAGGCCGGCACAGAGGAGAGATTGACCTCAAAAAATACGGTATATTCCCCATTACACAGGGAGTAAGAGTTTTATCTCTTCACAACGAAATAAGGAATACTAATACCTTTGAAAGAATCAGGAAACTAAGAGATTTATCCATATTTACCTCTGATTTTGCTCGAGATTTAGAGGAGGCTTACAGATTTTTAATGACTTTACGGCTTAAATCACAGGCAAGAAAAATCAGAAATAATGTGCAACCTGACAATTATATAAACCCAAAGGAACTTTCTAAAACAGAGAGAGATATATTGAAAGAAGTCTTCAGGAAAATTGAGGAATTTCAAAAAGTTTTATTTGATAAATACAACTTAAGGTATTTTTCTTAATTCTCAGATAAAATCACCCTCAAAGTCATTAAAATCTGAAAAATTTAGGAAAGTAATGAAAAAATCATTTGAAAATTGAAAATTTTTCTGTTATTTTTTAGATAAGATGAGTTTTTTATAAGTTTTTGTTGATTTTGAGGAAAAAATTTTGTTCAAAAATTTTTGATTATTAACAGTCATACCTAAGGCATCGATAGGAAGGGGGTGATTTTATGGGTTTATTTAATAACGGACTAAAAGGCAACATACTTACAGGACTTGCCATTGGAATAGGTGCTTCCGTATTAGCTCCTGTAGTAATACCCATGTTAGCATCAATAGCCAAACCAATTGCAAAAGCTGCTATCAAGGGTGGCCTTAATGTTTATGAAAAAGGCAAAGAAATTGTTGCTGAAGTAGGCGAAGTTGTAGAGGACATTGTAGCAGAAGTAAAATCAGAAATGGCTCAGGAAAAAATGGAAGAAATTTCAAAAACTTTGATGAGTCAAGAGGACAAAAGCTAAGGTGATAGAAGGCTACATCTCTCACATATCCCCGGGAAGATTGAGACTTAAGTTTCCCTCTGCAAAGGGGGAGGAAAATTTTTTTAGTTCGTTCTTGGATAATATTAAGCAGGCTGAATACTTCAAGAATATTAAGGTAAATCCTACAATAGGAAGTATTTTAATTGAACATGAAAAGACCACAGAAGAAGTTATAGGTATTTTAAAGGACATACCTTTTGTTAAGATTAGAAAATATGAAGAAAATCCCAGCAAAAAAATAAGTCAGTCATTAAGTAAAAGCTTTAGCCATCTAAATAAAATCATTAAAAAAATATCCTCAGGGAAAGTTGATTTAAAGAGCACAGTTCTTCTATTTCTTCTTATCAGTGCTCTGTATCAGATAGCAAGAGGCAATCTGTCTTCTATTCCCTGGTATACTGCCTTATTTTATCTGAACTCTCTTATTTCAAAGGAGTAAAAGTTTACCAAAGAAGGAGGTATGAAATGTCTAACGAAACAATTAATATGGAAAAGTCGAAAGTTGACTTTAGCGCAATGGGAACATCTATAAAAAACGGCATCGTAAGTGGATTGAAAGGGGTAAATGAAATAGAAAACGAAATAGTAAACTTAGTAAAAAATACTGTATCAAACACTCTCAAAACTTCCAGTTCCCTTGCCACAGACACTCTTTTAGTTGTAAGAGAAGTTACAAAAGAAGCAATGAAGGCTACGGAGGAAATGGGAACAGGACTTGTGATGACTTCAAAAAATGTGGCAAAGGGAATAATTCTCGGCGTAGCTGAAGTAGGTGGAGATGTAGTATCTGCCGCTGCTCAAACAGTCAAAACAGCAATAAATAGCGCATCCTCTGTTGGTGGAGATGTTGCTACCGTTGCCAAAAAAACTATTGAAGGAGTTGTCGAGGCAACCTCTGAGATAGGAGGCAATGTAGAAGAGGTTGTTAAAGCTACTTCAATAAGAGCCATTGAGACCGCTTATGCCATAGGCAATGTAGCATTGAACTCTGTAAAAGATATACTTTTAATAACCATTGGAGGAATAAAAGAAGTTATCGGAACAATACTGCCTAAAAGCAAGGAATTGGGACATACAAAAATAAATTCTCACGAAAACAATACGGAAGGAATAGATAAAATTCTAAATGCTAAGGAAAGCAGTGAGACTACTGAAGAGCATAAAGAAAAAAGAAAAAGAAAGTCCGAATAATTTTGAATGGTACGAATTGTCCATAAAGAAGTAAGCGGCAGGGTTAGATTAAAAATAATAGGGCTGAAAAACTCAAAAGAATTTGGGGGTTTTCTCTTTGCTCATCTTGAAAAATTGCCCTTTATTTCGGATTTTTCTGTAAATATTACAACAGGCTCTTTACTAATCTACTACAGCCCTCAAAAAAACCTAATAGAGATAATTCAAACAGTTGAGTATTTAGCAGAAGAGTTCAGAAAAACATTTATAAATGAAAATTCAAAAAAAGAGAAAGAAAAGCCTGAAAGCTTCCGAGAGAGAATAATTAAAAAAATAAAGGATAAAATACCCTTTAAACAAGAAAAAAAATCTCAAGATTGGCATCTCCTTGATTGGCGCGATATAGTTAAAGAGCTTCAAACAGATGAAACCAGAGGGCTATCATCTGATGAGGCAAAGAGGAGACTTAAAAATTACGGCACCAACTCAATTGAAAGTGGAGAGACTAAATCGGGTTTTTCTCTTTTTTTAAACCAATTCAAATCTGTTCCCGTGGTACTACTCGGTGTCGCATCTATTATATCCATATTTACAGGAGGTATAACAGACGCGCTATTCATAATAGGAGTTGTGATTACTAATGCAATAATAGGCTATAAAACGGAGCGAAAAACAGAAAGCCTCATTAAGTCTCTCAATAAAATCTTTGAACACAAATCTGAGGTAATTCGAGATGGACAAGTGCAATTGATAGAATCGGAAGAGTTAGTTCCTGGAGACATTGTCCTGCTAAAACCTGGTAGTTTTGTAAATGCTGACTGTAGACTCATTGAAAGTATAAATTTAAGCGTTGACGAATCAGCCCTCACAGGTGAGAGTCTTCCGGTGACAAAATTCGTTAACCTCTGCATATTTAATAACGGAGACAACATACCCCTTGCAGACCGCTGTAACATGGTTTACAGAAGCACATTTGTCGTAGGAGGGCATGGAAAAGCTGTTGTCGTTGAGACCGGCAATACAACAGAAATTGGCAAAATCAAATCACTCATTGAAGAGAGCGAGACTCCTAAAACAGCGGTGCAAAATCAACTCGACAGGCTCGGAATAAAACTCTCAATAATAAGTGCTTTAATCTGTGCTGCCATTTTTGTTGTAGGAATCTTTAGAGGATACGGTATTATAGAGATGCTCAAGTCATCCATCTCTCTTACCGTTGCTGCGGTTCCAGAGGGTTTGCCAACAGTAGCCACAACCACTTTTGCCCTTGGTATGGCTAATTTAAGAAGACAAGGAATACTTATAAGAGAATTAAAAGCAGTTGAGACACTTGGTACTATAAACACTATATGTTTTGATAAAACTGGCACACTCACACTTAACAAAATGAGTGTGGCAGAGGTTTTTGTTGATACTAAACTTTATCAATCGGACGGAAAAAATCTCTACGAGTTCCAATCAGAATTAAAAATTGAAGAAAATCCGACTCTTAAAGAACTTCTTAAGATTTCAATCCTGTGCAATGATAGTAAACTGACCTTTGACAACGGAAAATATAACATAGTCGGAACGCCTACGGAGAATGCTCTTGTAAAGTTAGCAAATTATATCACAGATAATCCAGAAGAACTAAGGGAGAAATACAAAAGAATAAAGACTTTTTACAGGGCTGAAAACAGACATTTTATGCTTACAATTCACGAAACAGAAAATCCCGACGAATACCTTGTGGCCATAAAAGGTGCTCCCGACAGGCTTCTGGAATTTTCCAATCAACTTATGCACAACGGTGAAATAAAGCATTTCACAGAGAGAGAATTAATGCTCTATTCAGAAGCAAATGAGTTAATGTCCTCTAAGGGATTAAGAGTATTAGGTTTTTGTTATGGCATTCTTAGTAAAATACACAGAGATTTAATAAATGAACTTAACAGTGAAGACTGTAACTGTAGTAAAATTATCGACAGCATTGATATTGTGTGGTTAGGCCTAATAGGCTTTAAAGACCCTATCAGAGAAGGCGTAAAGGAGCTTATAGAGAGATTCCATCTTGCCGGTATTGAAACAGTCATGATTACGGGAGACCAATCCTTAACAGCAAGGGCAATTGCAGAAGAGTTAAGTTTAAGCAGAAAAGGACATATTAATGTAGTAGAAACATCAAGACTTGAAAATGGACAAACAGACATAGATGAAATTAACGTATTCTCAAGAGCTACTCCAACAGACAAATTAAAAATAGTAAAAGCATTACAGTCAAAGGGTAAGTATGTAGCTATGACAGGAGATGGTATAAATGATGGGCCAGCCTTGAAAGTAGCAGATTTAGGAATTTCAATGGGAAAGGCAGGAACTGAAATAGCAAGGGACGTAGCAGAAATTGTTATAGAAGACGATGACCTGAGCAAATTAGAATTAGCCATAGCTAACGGAAGAAATACCTATGTAAATATTAGAAAGTCCATACACTATCTTGTATCGACAAATCTGAGTGAAATTTTTACAATGTTCTCCTGTATAGCTCTTAAAGCCGGTCAACCATTAACTCCTATTCAACTATTATGGATAAACTTAATCTCCGATATATTCCCAGGACTTGCTCTTTCTATTGAGCCCTTAGATAAAGAACTTATGAAACAGCCTCCAAGAAATCCTGACGAAGAACTTCTTAATATGACACAACTAAGAAGGCACTTCCTCGAAGCTTCAGCAATTACCCTTTCAACAATGACTGCCTATTTGTATGGAATATCAAGATATGGAGTTTCGCCGGCCTCAAGTAGTATTGCTTTCTTATCACTTTCCCTATCGCAAATACTTCATGCCTACAGCTGCAAGTCTGAGAGTAAATCAATATTAAGTTCCGATACTTTCTCAAATAAATATTTGAATTTGGCAGTTGGAGGAACTTTGTTGTTACAAATTGCCCTATCGTTTATTCCTGGATTGAGAAATCTATTAGGATTAACACCTCTTAGAATGATAGATTACGGAGTTGTATCTATGACCACATTAGGCTCATTGCTTATAAATGAAAGCTTAAAGAAGACAAAAAATTAACTAACAATTAAAGTATTACAGATATAAATCTTAATGGCGTATTCTCCAGACTGCTATCAATTACAGTGCCCACAAAGCTTTTAACAACGAAATTGCCTGTTTTTTCAACAGTTTTCTTTATATATTCATCATTTGTAACAGCTCTTGTAGGGTCAAAATATCCTTTGTTTATTAGAAGCCTTAATATGTCATTCTTATTAATCCTCTTTGGATTGTAGTGAATAAGAATGCTGCCAGTGATAAGATTTGTCTCTACAACACCTATTCCTTCTAATGTGCTTAAGGCCTTTCTGAGCTCAAACTCTGCCTTCTGATTGTTCTTGAGGACTGGGCTCTTAATTCTTAATCTGCCAGGTATGTCATGAATATAAAATTTCATGTTATCCTCCATTTTTTGTATTCTTTACATAATGGATATCTTGAACATCTATATATTACAACTCCACCATTGCATCTCATGTATACATACATCTTACTTCCACATATCCGGCATAGAGGCCTTTTATCCTCTTTCTGCTCTCTAAAGGTGGTGAACTGTTTTTTACATACCAAACAAAGATATCTCTGCTTTCCAGATTTAATCCTTCCATACTTGTATATGGCCTCTGAATCACAGCGGGGACATCTTACTGATATGTCATTTAAAACTTTCATCTACTCTAATTTATAAAAATTTCGTTACAGCATTGTTAAAAAAAGATTAAATTTCTGTTAAATTTTCATATCTCCCAATCCAAGATTAATCAAAAATCTGTTACTAAAGTAAACAAAAAATGTTACTTTGGGTAACGCTTTCAAGCTGCCAGAATTGAATAATCCTATAATTATCAGTATTTATCATGTATGGCACAAGCTTTGCTTTACTACTAAGTATGGTTAAAATTATTGAAGACACAATAGAATTCTTAAAATCTGTTCCTCCCTTTGAGTTTCTAAGCGATGAAGTTATTAATTCAGTAACTGTCAAAACATCTATGGAGTATTATCCTAGAGGGACACACATTTTACTTCAAGACGGTGCACCAAGTGAGTTTTTATATGTCATAAAAAAAGGCGGAGTCAAGGTATACCGAAGGATTGAAAATGAGGAAAACATTATCGACTACAGAAGCGAGGGTGATAGTTTTGGCTTTGTCTCTCTAATGAGTGGAGATAAGTCGAGAGCTAATGTTGTGGCTATTGATGACACCATATGTTACCTCATTCCCAAGGAAACTATCATAAATCTAATAAATAAATATTCTGAAGTAAGGGACTTCTTTTTAAGGTCCTTCATGAATATTTATCTTGATAAGGGATACAGAGAAGAACAGACAAGAAAAACCATAACGTATACGGTTGATAAAATTCTTTTTACCACTCCAGTAGAGGAAATTGCCACTAAAAATGTTATTTCCGTTCCTGAGAATACCTCCATAAGAGAAGGTGCAAAAATTATGTGTGAGAACTCAATAAGCTCTCTCATAATAATGGACCAAGAAGGAATACCCGTAGGAATAATAACAGATAAGGACTTAAGAAGAAAAGTTGTTGCTTCTGCAAGAAATGTTGATGAACCTATAAAAAACATAATGAGCTATCCAATTATAAAAATTGATGCCAAAGATTTCTGCTTCGAAGCAGTAGTGAAGATGCTTAAATACAACATACACCATCTTTTAGTAATCAAAAATGGCAAAATAGAAGGAATTATAACAAATCACGATATAATGATGCTTCAGGGTCTTTCTCCTATAACTATTGTAAGAGACCTTGAAATTCAACAAACCGTAGAAGGTTTGATAAATACGGCTAAACAGGTAAACACGATAGTAGGAAACCTCATCAGTCAGGGAGCAAAGGCAAGCAATATTACAAGAATAATCACAGAGATTAACGACAGAATAGTTAGGAAAATCATTCAGTTTGCTGAAAGAGAGTTTGGACAGCCTCCTGTTCCATTTTGCTGGATTGCCTTAGGTTCAGAAGGTAGAAAGGAACAAACTTTTAAAACTGACCAGGATAATGCCTTAATCTATGCTGACCCACCACCAACCCAACAAGAAGCAGTTCAGAAGTATTTCTTGGAATTTACTAATTTTATCAAAGAGAATCTCCTCAGATGTGGTTTTCCGCCTTGTCCTGGAGATATAATGGCGAGTAATCCTAAATGGTGTCAGCCTCTAAAGGTATGGAAAAAATATTTCTCACAGTGGATTTATACTCCAAAAGGAGAAAATATAAATCTTTCTAACATATTTTTCGACTTTAGAGGAATCTATGGAGACTTATCATTAGAAGAAAACTTACGAGACTATCTCTTAGGAGTAGTAAAAGACCAAAAAGTATTTCTCGGATATCTCGCAAATTTAGCAGTCAGAAATAAGCCCCCTCTTGGTTTCTTCAAAACCTTTGTAGTTGAAAAGAGCGGAGAACATAAAGACAAGTTAAATCTAAAAATTAAGGGAATAGCACCAATAGTAGAT
Source organism: Thermodesulfovibrio sp. TK500a (assembly GCF_055381765.1). NCBI lineage: Bacteria > Pseudomonadati > Nitrospirota > Thermodesulfovibrionia > Thermodesulfovibrionales > Thermodesulfovibrionaceae > Thermodesulfovibrio > Thermodesulfovibrio sp. TK500a. The sequence continues at coordinate 1,353,708 of NZ_AP041606.1, read as the reverse complement.
ATCATCAGACTTTTTAGCTTAGAGAAAGGTGCAAGAGAAACTTCAACTTTAGAGAGAATAGAAGCCCTGAAAAGCAAACATACGGTCGTTAAAGACTATGCCGATGAGATAATTTATGCCTTTGAATTTCTAATGTTATTAAGAATGCAACATCAGTATGAGCAAATTTTGCGAGGTAACATGCCTGATAATTTCATTGATCCCGAGTCATTGAGTAATCTTGAGAAAAAATTACTAAAGGATACCTTTCAGCTTATATCCAAATTACAGGATATTTTAATAGAGAGATATAAGCTGATGATTATATAGAATGTTTACTTTACTCAAAAAGAAAAAACAAAAGGATACTATTGCTAAGCAGTTAATTAGCGAAACAGAGTTTGTAGTTGTAGATACAGAACTAACAGGGCTTAATGAATATAAAGACAACATCATAGCAATAGGTGCTATAAAAATGAAAGGCCGAACTATCAAGATAGGAGATGTTTTTTACAGAACCGTGAGTCCCTCAACTACCAAATTTCGTAAGGAAAGCATTATGATTCACAAAATTACACCCTCCGAACTCGAAAAATGTCCAGAAATTGCACCAATTTTGAGGGAGTTTCTTAAGTTCTCAGAAAGTTGTTTGTTTATAGGTCACTGTCTCGATATAGATTTAGCTTTTTTAAGGAAAGAGATAAAAAACCACCTAAAAGAAAATTTTAATCCTCTCGGGATTGATACCTTCCTAATCTACAAATGGCTTATTAGAAAGGGAGTATTACCTGAGAGTCTTGGCAATAAAAACACTCTTGAAGAGGTTGCTCTTTCTTTGGAAATCGACACACGGGAATTACATGATGCTTTGTCAGATGCATTTATTACCGCTCAAGTTTTCCAGAAACTACTTTTCTATCTTTCAGAGCTAAAAATTTTTACTATCGGTGAGCTAATTGATATTGGTTCTGAAGAAAATATTAACTTCAGGACAGTCTTAAAAAAAGAATCTTATTCATTTTAAAGGAGGAGGTTAAAGGATGATAAAGGAGAAAATTTTAAACACTCCCGAATTCAGAAAGCTCGTTAAAAGTAAAAATTCTATCTCTATTTTTCTTACCATACTGGAGCTTTTTGTTTATTTCGGATTTATTCTTCTTCTTGCTTATGGTAAAGAATTTCTAAGTGCTAAATTTTACGGCTCTATTACATTAGGAATTCCCATAGGTATTGGCGTAATTATCTTATCATGGATTCTTACAGGAGTATACGTTACTTGGGCGAACAGAAGCTATGATGAAAAAGTGGCAGAAATAAGAGAAAAAGTGGGAGGCGAGTAATGTTAGAAACAACAATTGGACAACCAACCTTAACAGCTATATTATTCTTTTTTCTCTTTGTTGCCGGTACACTATATATAACCTACTGGGCAGCTAAGAGAACAAGAACAACAACAGAGTTTTATGCTGCCGGTAGAAGCATTACAGGATTTCAGAACGGCCTTGCTCTTGCAGGAGATTATATGTCTGCAGCAAGTTTTCTTGGAATAGCTGGGCTGGTAGCTCTAAAAGGTTACGATGGTTTGATTTACTCCGTTGGTTTTCTTGTAGGATGGCCAATTGTAATGTTCCTCGTGGCAGAGCAACTGCGAAACCTTGGCAAATATACCTTTGCAGACGTGGTTGCCTATCGTTTAAAGCAAAGACCTATCAGAACAGCCGCTGCTACAGGAGCATTAATTACTGTTTTGCTTTATCTGATTGCTCAAATGGTTGGTGCAGGCTCTCTCATTAAATTACTCTTTGGCCTACCCTATGAAATTGCAGTAATCATTGTCGGTGCTCTCATGATAGCCTATGTTCTTTTTGGTGGAATGCTTGCTACTACATGGGTGCAGATAATAAAAGCAGCCCTTCTTCTCGGAGGCGCTACTATACTTGTTTTTTTGATTTTGCTTAAATTTGGCTTTAATTATGTCGATTTATTTTCAAATGTTACTGAAAAATATGGAGAAAAAATGCTGCAACCAGGAGGTTTAGTTAAAAATCCTATAGACACAATTTCTCTTGGAATCGCTCTGATGTTTGGAACAGCTGGATTACCCCATATTCTAATGAGGTTCTATACTGTCCCTGATGCTAAAGAAGCGAGAAAATCCGTATTTTATGCTACAGGATTTATCGGATACTTTTATATCCTCACCTTTACAATAGGATTTGGCGCTGCAGCTTTAGTTGGGCATGAAATAATCAGTGCAATCGACAAGGGTGGAAACATGGCAGCACCTCTACTGGCTGAAGCTCTCGGAGGTGAGATATTTTTAGGATTTCTTTCAGCTGTTGCTTTTGCGACAATTTTAGCAGTAGTTGCTGGATTAACTCTCGCTGGAGCTTCTGCGGTCTCTCATGACATTTATGTCGGAGTCATAAGAAGAGGCCGGGCAGATGAAAAACAGGAAGTAAAAGCCGCCAAAATAGCTACGCTTTCCCTTGGAGTCTTCGCTATTCTTCTTGGAATAGCCTTTAAGGGACAGAATGTTGCATTCATGGTCGGATTAGCCTTTGCTATTGCAGCATCGGCTAATTTTCCAGCCCTTTTAATGTCAATTTTCTGGAAGAAATTTACTACTCAGGGTGCTGTATGGAGTATATATACAGGACTTATTTTGAGCGTTGTCTTGATTATTTTAAGCCCTACCGTTTGGGTGGAAATCTTTAAAAATCCTGCTCCAATTTTTCCACTCAAAAGTCCTGCCATTGTCTCTTTTCCTGCAGCCTTTATTATGGGTATTTTAGTTTCTCTAATGACGAGGGAGAGAGAGGCAGAGGAAAAATTTGAAACCGAAAAAATAAGAGCCTATATTGGTATAGGAGCTGAATAAATGTTAAAATCATTAGAAAAAAGGAGGTAAAAGGTATGTCACAAGGAATTGATGTATTACTCAAAGAACAGCGGGTATTCCCTCCACCCAAAGAGATTGCAGAGAGGGCTTATATTAAAAGCATGCAAGAGTACGAAACAATGTATAAGCGTTCGGTTGAAGACCCCGAAGGATTCTGGGCTGAGATAGCCGAACAAAACATAACATGGTATAAAAAATGGGATAAGGTCTTAGATTATGATTTCAACAAGCCTTATATAAAATGGTTTATTGGAGGAAAGCTTAATGCATCGTATAACTGCTTAGACCGTCATCTGTCAAATCTGGGAAACAAAGCAGCATTAATTTGGGAAGCAGACGACGGAGAGGTAAAAACATACACCTACTGGCAGCTTTACAGAGAGGTTAATAGATTTGCCAATGTCCTTAAAAAACTTGGCATAAAAAAAGGTGACAGGGTCTCTATTTATCTTCCCATGATACCTGAACTTCCCATCACCCTTCTTGCCTGTGCGAGAATAGGGGCTATTCACAGTGTTGTATTTGCTGGTTTCTCCGCTCAATCCTTGAGAGACAGAATAAATGATTGTGGAGCAAAATTGCTTATTACCGCTAATCAAGGCGTAAGAGGAGGAAGAATTGTTCCGCTAAAAGCAAATGCTGACCAAGCCTTAGAGGGAGCACCATCTGTTGAAAAGGTTATAGTAGTTCAAAGAACACCAAACTTCGTTGACATGGACCCACAGAGAGACTACTGGTGGCATGATTTGATGAATGACCCGGAAATAAAAAATTTCTGTCAGCCTGAAGAGATGGATGCAGAAGACCCTCTCTTCATCCTATATACATCAGGTTCAACAGGAAAACCAAAAGGAGTATTACACACTACAGGCGGTTACATGGTCTATACAAATATAACTTTTCGGTTAGTCTTCGATTACAAGCCTGAAGAAATATTTTTCTGCACTGCCGATATCGGATGGGTCACTGGACACAGTTATATAGTCTATGGGCCTTTAAGTGCTGGAGCTACATCTTTAATGTTTGAAGGTGTTCCAACCTATCCAAATCCAGGGAGATTTTGGGACATAGTAGAAAAACATAGGGTTAATATATTTTACACAGCTCCTACGGCCATAAGAGCATTAATGAGAGAAGGGGAAAAATGGCCAAATCAATATGACCTTTCAAGCCTTAGAATTCTTGGAACAGTTGGAGAGCCTATAAATCCAGAGGCATGGGTCTGGTATTTCAAATATGTAGGGAAAGAACGCTGTCCTATTGTTGATACGTGGTGGCAGACAGAAACAGGAGGTTTCATGATAACTCCTCTACCAGGTGCTATGACGCTAAAGCCAGGTTCAGCCACAAGACCATTTTTTGGAGTTGTGCCAAAAGTTCTCAAGGAAGACGGTTCTCCAGCAGGAGTAAATGAAGGCGGATATCTCGTCATAGAGAAACCATGGCCAGGAATGTTAAGAGGCACCTGGGGCGATTCTGAAAACAAAAGAATAAAGGAAGTTTATTTCTCTCGTTTTCCGGGAAGATATTTTACAGGAGACGGTGCAAGAGTAGATGAGGATGGTGATTACTGGTTGATGGGAAGAATTGATGATGTAATAAATGTTTCTGGCCATAGAATTGGAACAGCAGAAGTCGAATCAGCTCTTGTTGCTCATCCATCTGTTGCAGAAGCAGCTGTTGTAGGTTTTCCTCATGATATCAAGGGTGAAGGAATTTACGTATACGTTGTCCTTAAGGAAGGTTTCGAACCCTCAAAAGACTTAGAAAAACTTCTCATATCACACATCAGACAAATGATTGGACCAATAGCAACTCCCGATAAAATACAGTTTGCTGGAGGACTTCCAAAAACAAGAAGCGGTAAGATAATGAGAAGAATTTTAAGAAAAATAGCATCTGGTGCACTTGAAGAGCTCGGTGATACATCAACCCTCGCTGACCCATCTGTTGTAGAAGAATTAATCTCAGGAAGAAAGTAGTTAAAATGCACATAAAAAAGGCGGGTAAAAACCCGCCTTTTTTTATTGTAATATTGTAATAATAAAAGATTAATCTACAACCTGTTTCTGTCCATACTTGTCAAATACAGCTTTCTCTTTGACTGTTATGGCAATCTTGTAAAGAACAGTTATCACCAAAGCACCGACAGACCAAACGCCAGCAGCGACTAAAAACTCGTTCAGAGCAATCCATGCCTCTGTTACTTTATCAAAAGGATTTGGAATAAATCCGCTTACTACAAAGGCAAATCCCTTGTCCATCCAGATTGAGAAGAATATGCAAACTGCTCCGATGAGTTTTGTCACATTCCACTTTCTTAGAGGCGGGAATATGAATATCAACAAACCTGTAAAGGCTAAAAGCGTTGATATGGCCATCCATGTAACCATTCCCGTGTGTCCTTCGTAACCTACATAGAGATATTTAAGAGCTACCATGTGGTCTGGTATCTGGCTATAGAAGGCTGTAAAGAATTCAAGTCCTATAAAGAACAGATGAATTATTAAAGCATAGGTGGCTATTTCGGCAAGTTTGTTAATTGCTTGCTGTCCAGGGTCAAATTTAGATATTTTCTTTATTATCATACTGAGAATTATTAGTAACGAAGGACCTGCTGCAAAGGCTGTTGCAAGAAAGTGAGCTGCCTGAAGGGCTGTCATCCAGTGAGGTCTTCCTGGTAAGCCTGCGTATAAAAATGCTGTTACAGTATGGATGGAGGGCGCCCAAAGTATTGCCCAGTAGATAAATGGTTTAATCCACTTAGGCGGTGGTGCACTCTTTTTCTCTGCATGAAGAATCGTCCATCCGCAGAGAAGATTAAGAGATAGATATGTTATAAGAACCACCATATCCCAAAAGATTATGGAATGGGGTGTTGGGTGGAGAATAACATTCCATACTCGTGATGGCTGTCCCATAATTACAAAAACCGATAGCATAGCAATAAGAACACAGCCTACAGCAAGAAATTCACCTATTACAGCTATTCTTCCAAAGGTTTTGTAGTTGTGGAAATAATATGGAAGAACAACCAAAACAGCAGATGCTGCAACACCAACAAAGAAAGTAAGCTGACCAACATGAAATCCCCAGGAAACATCTCTACTAAGTCCTGTAGTTACTGCTGCTCCAACATGGTGTTCTCTCATCCAGCATATAAAGCCAATGAGTATCATAGTTATTAAAAAAGATACCCAAATCCAGTATCTTGGTCTGCCTTTTAACGCTAAATCAAGCATTTCTTACCTCCCCTTAAATTATGTAGAAAACCATAGGTTGTGTGCCAAGTTCAACTTTTCTGCGTATTACAATATTCTCAGAAAGCACTTTTCTTATCTCCGAATTAGAATCAAAAAGGTCGCCGAAAATGATTTTCCCCTCTGAAGCCTCGACACAGTAAGGAAGAAGTCCTCTATCAATACGCTCGTTGCAGAATGTGCATTTTTCAACTACGCCCAGTGTCCTTGTAGGATACTCATTATTAAACTCTTTTATATAGTCTCTTGGCGGAAGGAAGTTATAATTTCTCGCTCCATATGGACAGCCAGCCATGCAGAACTTACATCCTATACAGCGATGCATATCCTGCATTGTAATGCCATCTTCTCTTTTAAAGGTTGCTTTAACAGGACATACTCTTGTGCAAGGGGCATTGTCACAGTGGTTGCATAGCAATAAAAATTTCCTCTCCTTTACTTCTTTTGAAATATACTGTTCAGCTGTGCCAGGGAAGGAGTGTTCGTAATCTTCTGTCCATATCCACTTTACCTCATGAAGAGGATTTATTATCTCTGGAACATTGTGGGGTTTGTGGCAGGCTTTAATAATCTTGTCAAAATCTTCTTGAGTTTTAAATTTTCTTGTATCGATGACCATTGCCCATCTTTTAGCTTTTAAGGCCTTTATATCTTTTATGACCTCTTTACCCTGTTTTTTCTCGAGCGCCTCAATACCAAAAGCTCCTCCAAGTCCCATCAGAGAAGCAAAAGCTGATATTTTCAGAAACTCTCTTCTCGTAATCATTTTAACCCTCCCACCTTAGGCTCAATATGACAATCCCAGCAATAGGGTTTTACGCTCACATAGTTGTGACATTCATCACAGAATTTTTCCTTATTGGAATGACATTTCATACAGGTTTTCTGAAGGCTCACTTCATACTGTTTTCCGTCGGAAGCTATGTATACCCTTTTCCCTTCTCTTGTTGCATAATCCTTCCAAGAATACAGAAGTTTTATGTGAGATTCCCGCATGTATTGCTTTGACTCTATACACTGTTTCTTTTCCATTTTCTGAATTTCTGGAGTATCAAGGCTTGGTTTAGGTTGCACATAAGTTTTTCCTACACTCATTGTAAAAGGTAGAGTCACAATAATAACAAAAACTACTAAGCCAAGAATTATTTTCCAACCGTCATACATTTTACTCTTCCTCCTTTCCTGGCAGTGGCTCCATCCTTAAATTCATAGTTCTTTCTTTTTCTCCCTTCATTATCATTGCATTTGCTACAAGCTCGGTAACTCCTGATACTCTTACTCCCGGCACCCAGTAATCCATCAGTGGAGGTAGCGTTGCTCTGTCTATTGCACATATGTTTGCAAGTAAGTTCACACCGAACTTTTCGTGAACATATCTTACTGCATTTGCCCTTGGGAAACCTCCTCTCATTCTTAGTTCCATTATTTCGCCAGCATTCAATCCAGAACCACCACCGCAGCAGAATGTCTGCTCTCTTATTGTTTCATCAGGCATTTCATAGAAATGATTACATACATTTTTAATAATATATCTTGGCTCTTCAAAAAGTCCCATACCACGAGAGGGATTACAGGAATCATGGAAGGTTACAATTAGGTTGTCATTCCTTGATTTGTCAAATTTTAAAACGCCATGCTTTATTAAATCTGCTGTGAATTCACTTATGTGAACAATTTTGTTCGATTTTGCATTTTCAAACTTTGTTCCAGTGATAGGAGAAACAGGTTCTTCAAGAAAATCAATAGGACCATACCATGTGTTATGATACTGATGCCAGACTCTCCACATGTGTCCGCATTCTCCACCAATTATCCATTTAACCTTTAGTCGTTTAGCCTCTTCGTATATCTTAGTGTGAAGTCTCTTTGCCATCTCCATAGATGTAAAAAATCCGAAGTTTCCTCCCTCTGAGGCAAAGGTGCTCCAAGTATAGTCAAGCCCTATCTCGTGGAAAAGCATCATATAGCCCATAGCATTGTAAATTCCAGGGTCTGCAAAGAGGTCACCCGAAGGAGTTACAAAGAGAATCTCCGCTCCCTTTTTGTTTATCGGTGGTTCTATTCTAATCCCTGTAATGTCCTCGATATCATTACACATAAATTCGAGAGTAGACTTCATTGTATGAGGTTCAATTCCAAGATGATTTCCTGTTCTGTAACAGTTTGCAACAGGCCCTGAAATCCAGTCTGTATTAAGTCCTAAAAGGTTAAGAAGCTCTCTACCTATTATTGTTATCTCTGCTGTGTCTATTCCGTATGGGCAGAACAGAGAACAACGTCTACACTCTGTGCATTGGTAAAAATAATACCAGAGTTCTTTTAAAACATCAATGTCAAGGTCTCTTGCTCCACCATTTCTTCCAAATAGCTTTCCACCGGTAGTGAAATATTTTCTGTATACAGACCTTAAGAGTTCTGCCCTGAGAACAGGCATGTTCTTTGGGTCTCCAGTTCCTATAAAGAAATGACACTTGTCAGCACAGGCACCGCAACGAACACAGATATCCATGAATACATGGAAAGTTCTAAATCTCTCGAGTCTCTGCTTGATGCCCTCAATTACAATATTTTTCCAGTCCTCTGGAAGCTTCCAGTCTTGCTCGGTAACATGAAAATCTCTGGCATTAGGAAAGTTTACATACTCCAGATTTTTACCCTTTGCTCCGTAGCAGTAAAAGCCTGGCTTAAATTCGACAGGTAAAGTATCCATCCATGGTTTGGATGGCATTTTCTTCAGATTTACATTTGAAATTAATTCTTCTGGTCTTGGAAGTCCCATGGTCTCACTCCTTTTCTACTGGTATTCCAGCTTTTTTCATTTTTTCTCTAAATTCATCTTCATATTCTTCATAGTGACGATGCTTTACAGGATAATCCCAAGGATTCACGTGTCTTTCCATTCTGTTGTTATTTGCAAGATTTCTTGTTGGACTTAAGAATACTCCTCCCATATGCATAAGCTTGCTAAATGGGAAGTATGCAAAAAGAACACTCACAAGGAAAAGATGAATGTAAAAAAGACTTCCTACACCTTCAGGAACAGTCGGCTTAAGATAGGCAAGCCCCAGTGTTAGCTCTTTTATTGCTGTAATGTCAACTCTTGCAAAATATCTCATCATTACACCAGTGGCTATTATTCCAATAATAAGGAAAAGAGGGAAGTAATCGGAAGGAAGTGAGATATATTTAACCTGGGGATTAAAAATTCTTCTTCCAAGAAGATAAAGAAGAGCAGCAGCGATAATTATATCTGTCATGTATACCATAGGAAGACCTATCTGCCAGAAAGAGTCTACAGAGTCAACGACAGATATACACCAAGGAGTTTGTGCCATAAAAAATCTAAGATGCCTGATAAGTATAATAAGGAATGAATAATGAAAAGCTAAAGCTCCAATCCATAACCACTTATTCGAACCTACATATAGTTTTCCATTCATTATCTCAGCTTTAGTGTTTCTGAATAGAGACCTAAAAAGGGCAATTTCAAAAAACATCCTTAAGGCAACACCCCAACCTGTAGCGGGATTGTCAATCTTACTGTATTTAATCCAAGGAAGTGAGAACTGTTGTCCCGCGGTAGTAGGTATTCTAAATGGAACTGGCGATTTGCCCCATTTCACTACTCTGTTAATAAAGCCTACTATGAAGACTATCAAAGCTACATAAGGGAATACCACAGCAAAAAGACTGTTCAAACCTAAAAGCTCTGTTCCAATATAGGCAAAAAGGATTAAACCTAAAACAATTATGAAAGCTAATCCTATACCCATCTCACCCTACCTCTCTTTTTAATTTTTTATTTGGTTTCTACTGTTTTGTCTGGAATTTCTGAGACGATGTTCCATTTTTTTAAAATCCACCACGTTCTGTCAATAAGCTCTTTTGATTTCAAGTCGTATATCTTTTCTCTATACTTCATGAAAATATCGAAAGCTATTAGAGTAAGAGAATCAATTCTTGAGAGAAAATCCAATACTTTCAAAGGCTCTATCTCCTTTTCAAGTTCATCCTGAAAAGCCTTCTTAATAAGAAATATAAATCCTACTGCTTGAGATGGTGTAAAATCTTGAACTGCTCTAATTCTGATTATCTCCTCTAAGGGAGTAATAAAGTTGTCAATTGGTTCTTCATTTATTATTTTTTCAACTATCTGCTCAATAGATTGATAAAGATTATATCCAATTGGATTAGTAAACTGCCTTGAATTATCCTTTAAAAAACTTTGACTTTCTTCTGGATAAGTTGATACTGTCCACTCAAAAGACTTATTAACTATTGCCTTCCTTTTCTTTGAAAGGAAGTCTCTAATAGACATCTTTTTCTCCTATAATTAGTTTTGTTATCCCTCCTTTCAGCAGAAAAAAAGGGGGCAGTTTCCTGCCCCTTTATAAAAGGAATTATACGCATCCTGTAGGTTTTGGAAGACCTGCGTATCTACATGCCTGTTTTGCTGGACCATCTGGGAACAAGCCATAGAGATACTTGGTATTCCCTTTGTCAGGACCAAACATTTTAGCCATTTCTTTTACAAGAATCTTAATCATTGGTGCAATCTGATATTTCTGATAGTAGTCTCTTAAAAAGTTAATAACTTCCCAGTGCTGCTCGGTTAATGTAAGTCCATCCTGCTGGGCCATGTACTCTGCAAGCTCTGGTGACCAGTCATCGAGATTCTGGATATAACCGTCCTCATCCAGCTCAATCTGCTTTCCCTTAAATTCAATAAATGCCATTTTACCTACCTCCTTTTAGTTTTTGCAGATATTTTAACTTCTTTAATATAAGAACTTCAAGGGTAACTCAACTTTAAAGGATGGTTTAATCTTAAGTCAAATAAATTTAGTTTATAAAATTATAAAAATTTTTCAGCTTTTGAAGCCTTTAATTTCATAATTCTGCCTTTATTATAAACAGACAAAAGCGTATCCTTAATGCCTTCGGGAACAGAAATCTTGCTTTTTATTTTTTCAATAAGTATGGCCGTTAAAGCCTTTATGTCGTCTCTTTCATTTTCAAGAAGTCTCTCTAATTCATCATCTTCAAATTTAATAAAATCAGAAAGATTTATCTTACTTGAAAGCCTAATCATTGCCCTTAAAACGCTCTCAAGAAAGCTCTCTTCCTCTCTCTGTGACCATAGAATAGGTATTATATCCTCAAAAAGAGCAGGGTCAGCCATGATTATCTCTCCAATTAGCTCGGCAGACCGCCAGCCAATTCCTCCTGATTCATCTGTCATAGACCATAGAAGCTTTCTTATAGTATTTCTAAGGGGCTCTATTTTCTGGGCTAATACATATGCCTTTGCCACATGTCCCATAGCATCTATGGCCTTCCAAGAAATAGGACTTTCCCTGTCATAAGATAGCGAGATAAGCCAACTAAAAATATTACGGTTCTGAAGAGAGGCTTTTTCTATTGTTTCAAAGTCCATTTTTTCAAGAAGAGAGATAAAGTCTTTCTTGTTAATGTTTATTCGTTCGTGCATTTTAGGATTTATACCTCCCGTCAATTCCTTAATAAAAAAAAGCCTTCCGTTGAAGCGGGAAGTTTTAACATAGACATACTGATGAGTTCGCAAATCATAGTCTCTTTCTCTAAGCTCATAGTTAGTGCCCAACTCAATATTTTCTATTCCCTGTGGAGAAACAAGAAACATAGCATCCGCAAGTGCTTCGCCCTGATTATGACCTGTGGGTTCGCAAACATAAAGAGCTCCGCATGAACATTTTCCAAAACATATAACGCCAAAATCAGTGTTCTTCTCTTCTGGAGGGTCTATAACCCTTCCGCAGAAAAGACATGTTGGCAGTTCTCTCTTAGCCATTTTTGCTCTCCTTATACTCTCTCGCTTTTTTTAATATACCCTTTACCCATTCTTCTGTTCCAAGTGCATGAATATGAACATAAGTTCCCAAAGTATTCCTGTAAACAGCTCCATCCAGATTATCTAATATCCCTTCCCCTCTTAGCATTTGAAAGCTCATTGGAGGCATTTTATCGCATTCTATCACTTTTGAATAGTGAAACTCATGCCCCTTCAATTCGACTTGCTTTTCATAAAAAGGATTATCACCGTTTATTTTGGCTATAACATAGCCATGGGCTTGTGGTTTTTTGAACATCTTTAATCGAAAAGGGAAAATTCCTACCATCGGAAATTCGCCTTCTTCAGTTATAAGGCTTTTGCATAGGTACATTAACCCACCACATTCGGCATATATTGGAAGTCCCTTCTCGGCAAGATTTTTTATATCTCTCATAAGTTCTTGATTGTTACTCAAATCTTTCACATTTGTCTCAGGAAAACCACCTCCAATATAAAGAGCATCAATTTCGGGAATAGTTTTATCCTCAATAGAGTTTATAACTATAATTTTAGCACCGTGTTTTCTCAATTCTTCGATATTTTCCTCATAATAAAACTGAAAAACTCTGTCTCTCATAACGCCGATTTTCAGTCCTTTGCCGAGAGGATTAATTTTTTTTGTTCTTTTAGTATGGTTTATATCTGGAGCGCTTTCTAAAATTTCGATTATTTTTTTATGGTCTAAATATTCGGACACTTTATTTATGAATTCTTCAGCCTCCTGCTGCGTTTCATGCTCTTGATGGGGTAGTAATCCCATGTGCCTTTCAGGCATTTTTATTCCCTTAAATCTTGGAATAGCTCCTACAACCTCTACAGAACAGTACTTTGCTATCGAATCCCTTATTATTTTTTCATGCCTTGAATTTGCTACTTGATTTAAAACTATGCCTTTTATGATTACTTCATTATCAAATTTAGCAAAACCGTTTACAACAGCTGCTACAGAACGAGTCATCTTTGTGCAGTCTACTACTAAAATTATCGGCAGTTTAAGTATCTTAGCAAGCTCTGCAGAGCTTACAGAACCTTCTACGTCAAGACCATCAAAAAGACCTCTATTACCTTCGACAACAGAAAAATCTCCCTTTGCTCTTTCAAGGAATGACTGGACAACCTTTTCTTTAGGTATCATAAAAGTATCAAGATTATAGCAGGGATTGCCTGAGAAAAGACTTAACCAGCCACTGTCAATATAGTCTGGTCCTTTTTTAAAGGTAAAGACATTATAGCCTTTCTTTTTAAGCATTCGTATAATTGCGAGAGTAACGGTAGTTTTACCAGACCCTCCACGTGTTCCTGCTATTAAAACTCTTGGATACATTGACAGAAGCCTCTACGCTAAAGTATCATGAAAATCTATGTATTTTCAAGAAATAATTTTCACTCTAAACAGATATTGGGCAGATAAAGGATGTGTAATTTTGCAGCCTTATGACCTTGAGGTTGGAGCAGGCACTTTCCATACTGCCACCTTCTTCAGAGTATTAGGTCCAGAAGACTGGAACACTGCCTATGTCCAACCATGTAGACGTCCAACAGATGGAAGATATGGAGAGAATCCTAACAGACTTGGTCAGTATTATCAGTATCAGGTTATACTTAAACCTTCTCCTGAAAATTCGCAGGAAGTATATTTGGACAGTCTTAAAGCACTTGGAATAGACCCGAAAAAACATGACATAAGATTTGTCGAAGATGACTGGGAAAGTCCTACTCTTGGTGCTTGGGGTCTTGGCTGGGAAGTATGGCTTGATGGCATGGAAATTACCCAGTTTACCTATTTTCAGCAGGTTGGAGGAATCGATTTAAAACCCATATCAGTGGAGATTACTTATGGACTGGAAAGAATAGCAATGTATCTTCAAGAAGTTGAGAACGTCTTTGATATAAAATGGAACAAAAATATGACCTACGGAGATATCCACAGACAAGGAGAAATTGAGTTTTCATATTTTAATTTCGACTACTCAGACCCAGACTTAATAAAAAGACATTTTGATGAATATGAAAGAGAGTCAATAAGACTAAGAAAATTAGAGCTTATTTTTCCAGCCTACGAATTTTGCCTTAAATGTTCTCATCTTTTCAATCTATTAGACGCCAGAGGAGTGCTCTCTGTATCAGAAAGAACAAACTATATAGCAAGAGTAAGGGCTATTGCAAAAGGCTGTGCAGAAGCTTATTTTAAGAAAAAATACGGAGACTTAGATGGGTAAAGTTCTCTTTGAGATAGGTGTAGAGGAAATTCCTGCAAGATTTATTCCCGTAGCAATATTACAAATGGCAGAAAATTTCAAAAAAATTACAGAAGAACACAAAATTGAGATAAGCTACATAGAGACCATCGCATCCCCGAGAAGACTTACACTTATAGCAGAAGTTTCTTCAGAACAAGGTTCTGAGGAGAAATTAGTCTGGGGTCCCCCTGCTCATTTGGCTTTTAATGAAGAAGGTGCTCCACTACAGCCAGCTTTTGCATTTGCAAAAGCACAAGGAGTAGAAATATCGGACTTACAGATAATGCCTAAAGGAAAGGGTAAATACGTCTGCGCTGTCTTAAAACAAAAGGGGAAACAAACAGAAGAAATAATGCCTGACATTTTGAAAATGCTTTTTTTCTCCCTTAGTTTTCCTAAAATGATGAGATGGGGAAGATTAAATCTTAAATTTGTAAGACCTGTAAGATGGTTTTTAGCCCTTTATGAAAATAAGATTGTTCCATTTGAAATTGAAGGGATAAAGGCCTCTGACATAACCTATGGGCATAGATTCCTATACGATGGCAGTCTAAGAATAGAAGAAATAAACGCATATGAGAAAGCCCTTGAAAAAGCCTTTGTTATTGTGAATCACAATAAAAGAGAAGCCTTGATATCCGAACAGATTCAAAGGCTTGCTGAAACTGTAGGCGGTAAAATCCTGTTTGATAAAGAGTTGCTCGAAGAAGTCAATTGCTTAGTTGAGTATCCAAACGCTGTATTATGCAGCTTTTCTGAAGATTATTTGAGATTGCCCGAAGAATTGCTCATTACAGTTATGAAAGACCATCAGAGATATTTTGCCATTACCGACAGTGACAATAAGCTAAAAAATTTCTTCATTGTAGTGAGCAACACAGAGTTAGAAAACGCTGAAAACATTAGAAAAGGCGCTGAAAGAGTTATTAAAGCAAGATTTGAAGATGCAAAATTCTACTATGAAGAAGACCTTAAAAAAGGCCTTGAGAGAATGCTTGAATCAACAAAAGGAATTATCTATCATGAAAAACTTGGCAGTCTTTATGACAGAACCCTCAGCATTCAAAAAATAGCTCTTAAACTTGCAAAAATCATAAGGGAAGAAAAGATAAAAATAGTCGAACAGGCTGCAAAATACTGTAAAGCAGACCTATCAAGCGGAGTGGTGAGCGAGTTTCCCGAATTGCAAGGTATAATGGGAGGATATTATGCTCAAAAAACAGGCTTTTCTGATGAGATAGCCACGGCAATAAGAGAGCATTACCTTCCTCGAGGATTTAATGACAAATTACCATCAAATGAATTAGGCTGTATTCTCAGCATGGCTGATAAGCTTGAACATCTTTACTCCTTTTTTAGCCTCGGCGAAATTCCCTCTGGCACAGAAGACCCTTTTGGATTGAGAAGAGCTGCAAATGGCATTTTATACATCCTCTTAGAGAAAAAATATCCTCTAAGCATAATAAATCTCGTAGATTTTATTGATGAAGCTCCAGCGGAAAATATAAAACAACAACTGATTGTTTTCATGAGTCAAAGATTTGAAAGCTTCCTTGAAATCTATGGTTTTGAAATTCATCTGATTAGAACAATAAGCGACCTTATTCCCTCTCTTCCTGTCTATGAGATTAAGAGGCGAATTGAGGCTGTAAAAGAATTTAGAAATAGCGATAATTTTGAAACTTTTTTACTTGCTGTAAAGAGAGTTTTCAACATAATAAGAAATCAAGAAAAATTATCCCTCCATCCGAATTTACTAACAGCAACAGAGGAAAAACAACTATATGAAAAGATGAGACAAACAGAGGAAGGCTTAACTTTCTATATAAAAAATCAAAATTTTTCAGATGCCTTAAGATATATGAACAACTTAACTCCCTTTATTAACAATTTTTTTGACAACGTTCTTGTAATGGATAAAGACGAAGAGATAAAAAGAAATAGAATCGCTCTCTTACAGGAGCTTTCTGAAATGCTGAAATCTGTGGCAGACTTGTCTAAACTATACTAATTACTCAGACTCCTTTATTTTCTCCCACAGATTGTCCATCTCATCAAGGGACATATCCTTTAAAGACTTGCCTTGCTTTATTGCAAGCTCTTCAAGTTTTTTAAATCTCTCTTCAAACTTTTGATTCGTCTTTCTAAGGGCTGTTTCCGGGTCTATTTTAAGAAATCTTGCGAGATTAACTATACTGAATAGAATATCTCCTATTTCCTCTTCTATTTTTTCCTTGCTGTTTAATTTTAGGGCAACTTTAAGTTCTTCGATTTCTTCCTCTATTTTTGATAAAACTCCTTCCAAGTTCTCCCAATCAAATCCTACTTTTGCAACTCTTGACTGAATTTTGTAAGCCTTAAGAAGAGCTGGTAAAGCTTGAGGAATTCCTTCGAGTATGGAACTCTGAAGTTTTCCCTCTTCTTTTTTCCTTTCATCCCACTGAGTTAAAACCTCTTCAGGAGTGTTGAAGGAGGCATTGCCAAAAACATGCGGATGCCTATTAATCATCTTTCTTGAAATCGAATCTATCACGTCATTTATGTCAAAATAGCCTTCATCCTTTGCTATTTTACTGTGAAAAACCACCTGCAAGAGCAAATCACCAAGTTCTTCTTTTATGCCTCGATAATCTTTTTTTTCAATTGCTTCAATTAGTTCGTAAGTCTCCTCAAGCAGATATCTTTTGAGTGTGTCATGAGTTTGCACCCTGTCCCAAGGACAGCCTTCTTCTGAGCGAAGCTTTTCCATTATCTCAACAAGCTTTTGAAATTTATCTTCCAATCTCTTCCTCCAGCAGTGAATAGAAATCTCTTATTACTGAGGAATGATTTTTGAGAGAAAAAATACTACCACCCTTCTCACTAATTCTTTTTATTTCTTCATCAAAACACAGATAGCTAACCTTTTCAAAATAACTTGAAAATATCCTGTGCTCTTCCAATTTTTCGGTAGCTTGATTTATAACTAAAATTCTCCTCTCTGGCGAAAGGTTTAGCTCCTTTGAAAGCTCGTTTATTCTTAAAGCAGCCTGCAGACTACTCTTTGCAGGAGTTCCTATTACGAAGAGTAAGTCTATCTTGTTTACAATCCCTCGGCTTATGTGTTCCATTCCTGCCTCATTATCAATCACTATGTATTTATACTGCTCTGAAATCTCCTGCAAAATCCTCTTTAAAACATTATTAACAGCACAATAGCAACCGCTTCCTTCGGGTCTTCCCATGACAAGCAAGTCAAATCCCTCTGATTCCTCAACAATCCTATTAAGTTCAATCTCAAGCCACTCATCGAGAGACATTCCCTCGGGCTTGCTGTTTAAGGCATTATCCCTTATCTCTGCTAAGGTTTCAAAGGAAGAAATGCCCAAAAGCTCTGGTAGACAGAAATTAGGGTCTGCATCTACTGCAAGCACGGGCATTAACTTTTTATCCCTTAGATATCTGACAGTTAAGGCAGCAAGGGTGCTTTTGCCTGTTCCACCTTTCCCTGCAAAAACTATGAAATAACTCATCAGAATTTACCCTTAATAATCTTTAAAATATCGCTTAATTTATCGATAATAAAATCAGCTTCTCTCAGGGCTTCTCTTTCTCTGTAACCATAGGTAACAGCAATAGTTTTAACACCCGCAGCCTTGCCAGCTTTAATATCTATATCACTATCTCCTACAATGGCTGTTTTTTCTGGTAATGTATTAAACTTTCTAATAATTTCTAAGACAGGCATAGGGGAGGGTTTTTTCTCTTTAAAAGTATCACTTCCTCCTATAAAATCAAAATACTGTCTTATCCCAAGATTGTCCATTGCAAGAAGACTCAGTTCTGTTAACTTATTAGAAAGAACTGCCTTTTTCAGCCCTCTCAGTGCCTCAAGAGTTTCCTTTACTTGAGGATAAAGCTTTGAATGGTCTGTTATATGCTTTCTATAATAGTTTATAAAACAATCTATCATCTCTTTTGCGGGAATGTCTAACTTTCTCGTTTTAAGTGCTTTTTCTATAAGAATGTTTACTCCCTCTCCCACCATTTTTCTTACTTCATCGGAGCTGAAACCACCGTATCCACCATTAATTTCAAAGCAGTAATTTAATGCTTGTCTTATATCTTCACAGGAATCAATAAGCGTTCCATCGAGATCAAAAATTATCAGTTCCATATCCATAGACTTTTTAGTATACCATTAGTTTACTTCTGTCTCAAATCATGGTATAATTCATCTATGGCAAAAATTGATGCTTTTTTTAAACTGATGCTTGAAAATAAAGCCAGCGACCTTCATCTTGTAGCAGGCAGTCAGCCAATATTGAGAATTAACGGTGAACTCGTAAGGATTCAGTATAAAGAACTCGATAACGCCGAACTGAGGAAGCTTCTTTATGAAATAACTCCCGAAGAAAAAATTAAAATATTTGAGGAAACGGGAGACTTAGATTTTGCCCATGAGATAGAAGGCATTGCCCGTTTTCGTGTCAATTACTTTATGCACAAACACGGAATTGGTGCAGCCTTTAGACACATCCCTAACGAAATCAAAACTATAGACCAACTTGGACTACCATCGGTTCTTAAAAAATTCGCAATGCTTAGAAAGGGAATTATACTTGTAACAGGTCCCACAGGTTCAGGAAAATCTACCACTCTTGCATCCATAATTGACCATGCAAATACAAACAGAAAGGAACGAATTATCACTATTGAAGATCCTATCGAGTTTGTTCACCCTAATAAAGGATGTGTCATATCCTACAGAGAAGTCGGCAGTCATACGGCCTCTTTTGCAAAAGCCCTAAGAGCAGCTCTCAGAGAAGACCCTGATATTATACTTGTAGGTGAGATGAGAGATATGGAGACAATTCAGCTTGCCCTCGAAGCTGCTGCTACAGGCCATCTGGTATTTAGCACTCTTCATACCTCATCGGCAATAAAGACCGTTGACAGAATCATAGATGTTTTTCCTCCAGAACAGCAGGCACAAGTGAGAACCTCTCTAAGTGAATCTCTCCAAGCTGTTGTTGCTCAAACCCTCCTTAAAAGAGCCGATGTAAAAGGGAGAGTAGCTGCTTGTGAGATTTTAATAAATACTTATGCCGTAGCTAACCTAATAAGAGAAGGTAAAACGCACCAGATACTCTCCATAATGCAAACAAGTAAAAAGATTGGAATGCAAACAATGGACGATGCACTAATAGACCTGCTACAGCAAGGCAAGATTACACCTGAAGATGCTTATGAGAGGGCAACAGATAAACAAAAATTTGTAAAATTTTTAAAAGAAGCTCCTGAAACAATACAGTAATGAGAAAACAGGAAATTGACTTTTTACTGGAAAAGCTATCAAATTACCATCCCGAAGTGTCGGATATAATCTTTACCGTAGGCAGACCTCTTCAGATAATGGTTTGGGGCGAACTTAAAAATATCTACTTCGACGAAGTCCCCATCGAAAGTTTAAAACCCTTCCACACAGAGATACTGGCTCTTACAATGATAGAAGGGCAGAAAAGACTAATTCAAAATCTTCTAAAAGAGGGATACTGTGACTTTGCCTATGCTATTCCTTCTGCAAGATTCAGAGTAAATATCTTCTCTCAGAAAGGAAACTATTCGATTGTTATGCGTAAACTTCCTATAAGGATTCCTACAGTTGAAGAACTTTGTTTACCGGATATCATAAAAGAAATTGCCCAGGAAAGAATGGGACTTGTTCTTGTAACAGGTGCTACAGGCTCTGGAAAAACGACTACTTTAGCAGCTATACTTGAGATTATTAACAACACAAGACCCTGTCACATTATCACTCTCGAAGACCCGGTAGAATTTGTTCACAATCATAAACTATCAACTTTTAATCAGAGAGAGATGGGATTAGATTTTACCAGCTATGCCGATGGTTTAAGAGCTGCTTTAAGACAAGCTCCCCATGTAATCCTCGTAGGCGAAATAAGAGATAGAGAAACCCTTGAGATAGCAATGCAGGCCGCAGAAACAGGCCATCTTGTCTTAAGCACAATGCATACTACTGATGCGGGGCAGACAGTAGGAAGAGCTATTGGAATGTTTCCTCCCTCCGATGAGAGTTATGTGAGACTCAGAATTTCAGACCTTCTAAAATGGGTAGTAAGCCAGAGACTCCTTCCTAAAGTAGGCGGTGGAAGAATTGTAGCAACAGAGATTTTAAGAAAAAACTTAAGAGTCCGTGATTTAATAATAAACGGCGAAACAGCAGAAAAAACCTTTTATGATGTTCTTGAAACCTCAGTGGCACTTGGTATGCACACCTTTGACCAGAGCATACTTAAACTTTATGAAGAGGGACTAATAACTGAAGAAACAGCTATAGCCTACGCCTCAAGACGTTCTAAGGTAACTATGGAAATAGATAAAATTAAGGCTAAAAGAGGAGAGAAAACCACTGATATAGAAGGACTTAAGATAGACTTGGAGTATGACAAAAAAATAAAGAGAGGAGTCTGATGCCGAAGGCTCTTTTATGCGAAAACAATTTGGAGGTGCAAAAAAATTTCTCCGCAATTCTTAAAGCTATTAACATAGATGTCGTTACTTCCTCAACAGTGGATGAAGCTATAAATAATCTTGAAATTGAAGACTTTGCTTACGTTATTGTCAACGAGAATTTTGCTGGAGAAAAACCAGAAAGTAACAAAATCATTCAATGGGTCGTCAATTTACCAATGTATCGCAGAAGAGATATGATGTTAATAATATTAGGGCAGAATTTCAAAACTTCCGATAGGCTTTCTGCTTTTGCAAAAGGTGCAAATCTTCTCTTAAATATAAAAGACCTCAATTATTTCCTCCCAATTTTTAAAAGAACCTACTTAGAATATCAGGCTATCTACAAGCAGTTTAAAGAACTACTTAACAAGTAAACCCCTCTGCCTTAAGGCTTCAAAGAGTATTACTGCTGCCGCAGTAGATACATTGAGAGACGATATTTTGCCTTTCATGGGAATTTTTAAGAGTATATTACTTAATTTTCCAACTGTATGCCTTACACCCTTGCCTTCTGAACCTAAAACAATGGCAACAGGCTTTTTGAAATCAAAATTCCACAGAATATCTCCCTCTTTAGCATCGGTAGCTATAACAGCTATGTCATTCTCCTTGAGCTCTCTAATGGCGTATTTGATATTATTTACCTCTACAAGATTTACATGCCATATGGCGCCGGCAGAGGTCTTCCATACAGAAGGAACAAGACCGGCAGAGCGTTTTTTTTGATAAAATACAGCATGAACTCCCGTAGCATCGGCAACTCGCAAGATTGCTCCAAAATTCTGAGGGTCTTCAATGAGGTCGAGAATAAGAAAAAGGGCAGGCTCATTCATTTTTTCTGGAATTATGAGAGCATCTTCAATGCTAATTGTTTTTTTTGATTTTACCTTTGCTACAATGCCTTGATGCACTCCATTAACTGTTTTATCTAAAAAGAACTTATCAACTAATTTTACCGGTATGGAATTTTTCTCTGCTAACTCTAATATCTTTGATAGTCTTTGAGCTCTATCTTTGGAAACATAAATTTCCTTTATAACATTACTTTCTTTGAATGCTTCCTCAACAGGATTTACGCCATAGATATATATCAAATTTTTACTTTCCATACAGTCTTGTCAGGTCTATCCTCAAGGATTATACCCTTTGTAAGAAGAAAGTTACG
Organism: Thermodesulfovibrio sp. TK500a; assembly: GCF_055381765.1. Classification (NCBI taxonomy): domain Bacteria; kingdom Pseudomonadati; phylum Nitrospirota; class Thermodesulfovibrionia; order Thermodesulfovibrionales; family Thermodesulfovibrionaceae; genus Thermodesulfovibrio; species Thermodesulfovibrio sp. TK500a. The sequence goes on along the minus strand of NZ_AP041606.1, from coordinate 1,331,774 downwards.
AATCTCATCAGCTCTATGCCAGTTTTTTTCCTTTCTTGCTTGAGTTCTCTCATTTATTAGCTCTTCAATCTCCTCTTCTAAGAGAGGTATACGCTTCAAATGAAGCAAATCTCTATACCAATCAATTGCTTTTCTATGAAAAATATTAAGCACACCTCCGAGTTCTCTTAAAATTATCTCAGCCTCTCTAATAAGAGAAATTTCCTCTTCCGACGATGGTTTTTTGTCCATTAGGCGATTTAGTTCCTTTATGAATTCGAATATAACACCTATTGCCTTAGCAGTATTGAAGTCATCGTCCATAGCCTCTTCAAATTTAGTTTTTAAAGTTTCAACTAAAGGTTTAAGTTCTATGGTTAGGCTTTTTTTTGAGCCTTTATCAAAAGCCTTCAAATCCTCTATCCTCAGTGAAGTGCTGTAAAATCTGTCGAGCATTGCCTCTGATTCTTTTAGATATTCATGGTCAAACTCGATTGGGCTTCTGTAATGGCTTGAGAGTAAAAACAACCTTAAAGCTTCGGCATCATAAACTTCAAGCAAATCTCTTATATTCAGCACATTACCAAGAGATTTAGACATTTTCTCTTTGTTAATAGTAACGAAACCGTTATGAATCCAATATTTTGCAAAAGGCTTACCTGTGTAAGCCTCTGACTGGGCTATCTCATTTTCATGGTGTGGAAATATCAAGTCTGCCCCGCCTCCGTGAATGTCAAGGGTTTCTCCGATATGCTTCATAGACATGGCTGTGCACTCAATATGCCATCCTGGTCTTCCCTTGCCCCACGGAGACTCCCACCATGGCTCTCCTGGCTTTGATGCCTTCCAGAGCGCAAAATCAAGGGGACTTTTTTTTCTCTCATCAACCTCAACTCTCGCGCCGTGTATTAGGTCTTCTAATTTTTTCTTTGAAAGCTTGCCATACCCAGAGAATTTATCAACAGAAAAATAAACACTCTTTGCCTCTCCCTCGTCAACCTCATAGGCATAGCCCTTTTCTATAAGAGCTTTAATTATTTCAATCATTTCCTGCATGTGTTCCGTTGCTTTAGGCTCTATATCAGCCCTTGCAATGCCTAATCTGTCCATGTCTTTATAATATTCGTTTGTATATTTATCGGCCACTTCTTTCCAAGAGATTCCTTCTTTCTGAGCCCTGTTAATGATTTTGTCGTCTATGTCTGTAAAGTTTCTCACAAATTTTACATCGTAACCTTTGTATCGCAAATACCTGACAATTACATCAAAAACAACAGCACTTCTTGCATGTCCTATGTGACAGAGGTCATAAACTGTAACACCACAGGCATAAATTCCTACCTTTTTATTCTCTAAAGGTTCAAAGTTTTCAACCTTACCAGTCATAGTATTAAAAATCCTCATTCTTCCTCCTCGCTCCGACTTTATAAAAGTATATTTTAAAGCTTGAAAGTTCCTTTTTTAAATCTCTCAATGTCTGTATGTGGTAAAAACAAGGCTGAGACATATTCGTCCATGAAAGTTTTTGAACGGGAAAGGTCAATATAAGTCATCTTATCTGCTATTTCTTCAGCTTTATTTTTCAGTTTTTTGCTTAATAGGCAGAGGATAGCACCTGTAAGGGATGTGTTTCCGAGAAATGTAAATTTATCTTCTTCAAAATTAGGGAGCATTCCGATACTGATTGCATTTTTTATGTTTATAAACTCTCCAAATCCTCCTGCTATATAAACCTTTCCTATTTCCTTCTCCAAGATGCCTACCTCGTGAAGTAAAGTAGAGATGCCCGCATAAATAGCAGCCTTTGCCCGAATTATATTGTCAATATCAGACTGGGAGATATAGCAATTATTGCTTATTGTGAAGCGTAGTTCTTCATCCACCATAGATACATTTTTAGAAGCTTCCTTAATTAGCCTGCCCTTTTGATTAACTATTCCTTTTCTAAAAAGTTCCGCAACAATATCAATCATTCCCGAACCACATATTCCAATAGGTTCTTTATTCCCAATTATCCTTATATTTAAATCGTCCCCTTCAAAGCTAAAGGCCTCTATTGCTCCCTCTGTTGCTCTCATACCACAACTAATTCCACTGCCTTCAAAACAGGGGCCTGCTGAAGTAGAAGCTGTTACGAGCCAGTCTTTGTTACCCACCACAACCTCTCCATTTGTTCCTATGTCAATAAAAAGAGCGACTTCGTCTTCCTCATAAATTCCTGAGGCAAGCACTCCTGAGACAATGTCTCCTCCCACATAGCCTGCCACAGAAGGAACGGTGTATACGGGAACATTCTCTTTAAGGGCAAGCTTTCCTTCAGATGCCTTCCAGAGGGGGTAATTATTAATTACGGGTGTATAGGGTTCTTGTCTTATATAAGAAGGATTTAATCCCCAGAAAAGATGACACATTGTTGTATTTCCTGATATGACAGCATAAAGGATTTTGGCATCTCCGTGTCTGACAGAAAGTGCATTTATAAGGGCATTTATGTCGTCTACAACTGCCTTTCGAAGCTTATTTAATCCAAGCGAATTTTCCTCAGCAAAAATAATTCTTGTAATAACGTCATCTCCGTAAGAAATCTGAGAATTATAACAACTTACATGGTCAACAACCCTTTTTTCTTCTAAGTCAACAAGAGCAGCTACAACCGTCGTTGTTCCAATATCTATGGCAAGGGCATAGGGTCTGTCTTCTTCTCTAAGAAAGCTTATTATTTCGTTATCAACTAAAGCAAAACTCAACTGCCAGCTATTTTTTCGCAGAATATCTCCTAAATTTTCTGCATCATTTCTACTTATAAAAAGTCTTTTTCCCATAGAGGAACAGAGCCTTTCAAAATCTGCCATTGAATCATCAACAGTGGGTGGTTTAATTGACAGCTTTATCTTTTCTACGAGTGGTTCAAAGATAGAGGGCTCAGATTTAAAAATTCTATCAATAAGATTCTGCCGTTGACATGATATTTTGCTGCTTACTGTTATTAATTTTTCTGGAATCTCAATTAATATATCTTCTAAAGGCTGGCTCTGACAGGCAAGTACATAGCCATTCTGCCTTTCTTTGTCGGTAATTCCGAAAAAAGATCTTGAAGTGACAGAACCAGCTAAAATTTTTACTTTGCATCTTCCACAGATTCCCCTACCACCGCAGGAAGCAGGCACAAATATGCTGTTAATCTGCAAACACTCAAGAATGCTCTTACCTGTAGCCTCAAATACTTCTCCAGAGGTTGTTCTAATCAATGGCATGCTTTAAAATTATATCATGAAAGTTCTTATTTATCGCATTGGAGGCTTAGGTGATAGCATTTTAACCTTCCCTGTCATAGAAATACTCAACAAAAAAGGATATGATATTACTGTTTGGGGAAATCCCGAATACTTCATTCTCTGCCGGATGGCAGGTTTCTGTAATAAAGTAACCTTCTATGAGCCTAAAGAGAAATTTGACTTCGCCATCGTATTTTCAAAAAACAGAGCTATAAGTGGTTTTTCAGAAAATTCAATTTACGTAAAACCTATACCTGAAGAGGAAGAATGGGTTGTTAAATGGTATCTGAAAAAACTAAACCTAAGTGAAGAGCCGTTTTCAAATAAGCTTAATTTAGGGCTTAAAGTTGAAAAAAAATCTAACCTTTGCATAATCCATCCTGGAAGTGGCTCAATAAAGAAAGCTCCTGAAAAGACTTTTTTTATTGAACTGGCAAATCTAATCAGAAAAAAAGGTTTTGAAATACTGTTTTTAGTTGGACCTGCCGAGAGAAAAACATGGCAAGAAGGTAAGGACATTTTTTACTCCGATAATATTATCGAAGTCGCCGAGACTCTTCTCAAAGCTTCTTTGTACATAGGAGTTGACAGCGGAATAAGCCATTTAAGTAGCTATCTCGGAGTTCCCTCTATCGTGATTTTCGGCCCTACGAATCCAAAAGTATGGCATCCCATAGGAGTTAAAACACACCTTATAAGAGAAAGCAGCTGTCCTCCCTGTTTTCCAAATACATGCGAAAACAGAAAGTGCCTTGATAAGAATTTTTTAATTGAGCAAGTTATTAATATATTAGAAAAAAATCTTGTATTGGAAAAAAGATACCTGTTATAATCCATGTCGATGCAGCATGCCTCCTTTAATTTTCAGGCAGAACATTTAAGACAATTACTCGATTTTTCGGCAATAGTAAACTCATCCTTAGAAATTGAAGAGATAAGAAAGAAAACAATAGACTACTCTATTAAAATGCTCGATTGTCAAGCTGGAAGTCTACTTCTTTACGATGAATACAAAAATGAGCTTTATTTTGATGTTGCCATCGGAGAAAAAGCGGACAAAATAAAAACCATAAGACTTAAACTTGGCGAGGGCATTGCCGGCTGGGTAGCTCAGAACAGAAAACCTCTTGTGGTCAATGATGTCCAAAATGACCCGAGATTCTTTAAAGGAGCTGACGAGAGAAGTGGCTTCAAAACTGAAAGTATGGTATGCGTCCCAATCATTAACAAAGGAAGGCTAATAGGAGTTCTTCAGGCGATAAATAAAAGAAACAACCTGTTTACAGACTATGATGCCCAACTTCTCGGAACTATCTCAAATCAAGTAGCAATTGCCATAGAGAATGCGAAGTTATACGGAGAGCTAAAAGAAACTTTTTACGAAATTGTTTTTGCCCTGGCCGATACCATTGAAAAAAGAGACCCCTACACAGGCGGTCATACAAAAAGAGTAATGGATTATTGCATTGCCATTGCAAATCAAATGGGACTTGACAGAGATGAAATCGAAAAATTAAAACTTTCAGCCATTCTTCATGATATAGGAAAAATAGGAATAAGAGACTCTATTTTACTAAAAGAGGATAAACTATCTGAAGAGGAGTATTTATCTATACAAAATCATACTATTTATGGGGCAGAAATACTCAAGCATGTTAAAAAACTTAAAGAAATAATACCGGGAGTAAAATATCACCATGAAAAATTTGATGGTTCCGGTTATCCTGAAAAATTAAAAAGAGAGGAAATTCCTCTGATTGCAAGAATTATAGCAGTGGCAGATACCTTCGATGCAATGACTACAGACAGGCCTTACAGAAGAGGACTTTCCTTTGAAATTGCCCTCAAAGAACTTAAAAATAAAGCGGGAACGCAGTTTGACCCTCAGATAGTAGACCATCTAATAGAAGCCTTCAGAAAAGGAGAGCTTATAAAATGAAACTTCGAGTTTTGGGTGCCTCTGGTTCTGATATGCCTGGACAACATCTGACTTCCTTTCTCATAGACGACTGCCTACTTTTTGATGCAGGTGGGGTTACAAATTCTTTAACCCTCAGACAACAGCAGAAAATAAAATACATATTTATAACTCATGCTCATCTTGACCATATCAGAGACATACCTTTTCTTGCAGACAATATAGTAATAAGCGGTCAAAAATCGCAGATAAAAGTCTTTTCTATAAATGACGTAGTTGAGGACATGAAAAAACATCTTCTCAATCAAAGATTATGGCCTGATTTTACAGCTATTCCAAGTAAAAAGAACTCCATACTTAAGCTTGAAAAAATAAAAGAAGGTGAGACCGTCACAATTAATGGTTTTAATATAACTGCAGTTGCCGTACAGCATACAGTGCCCGCTGTTGGTTATCTTGTCCAGAAGGAAAACAAAACTCTTTTCTACACAGGAGATACAGGTCCATCAGAACAGACCTGGAATGCTCTTGGCAAAATTAATCTGGATGCTCTTATTATTGAAGTATCTTTCCCAGATGATTTAAAGGATATAGCTCTTAAAACAGGACATCTAACACCTTCATTACTTTTTGAGGACCTTTCAAGGCTCGAACATCCTCCCCGAAAAATCTACGTAACCCATGTTAAGCCATTTTACAGGAAAAAAATAGAGAAAGAGATAAATTCAGCAAAAAAATACAACATAAAAATTTTAGGCGGCGGAGAGATAATAAAAATCTAAAATTTTACTGGGCCTCTGCAAATATATCGAAAATCTTAAAATTCCTCAAACTCAAGTAATGAGCATGGATAATTAGAAGATATCCTTTCGAATTCAAAGAATACAGTTTTTCTGGCTGGACATTTGATAAAACTTCTAAATTTGCCATTAAAAGATTTCTGAATTGCATTTTCCCAAGTTTTGTCTCTATGTCCAAATTAAGGGGCTTTAATAAGCCAATATTGAAAATCTCCTTAGAAAATTCCTCGGCATCATAAAAATCTCTTGCAAGCTCTGTTAATCGAGCCTTAACTTTTGCGAAAAACTCGCTGTCTCCTTCTTCCTCGAACAATTTAAAGCCTTCCTCGTCAGAAAAGGCTTCGTCAAAAATTATTGTATAGTCTTCTCCCTCCTTCACAATACCAAAGGGATAGTGTTTACAAACATTTGGAATTGCATCAACCTTCCATGTACCGTCATCTCTTAAAAAGACATTTCTGTTGTTGATGCCTATAACTGCAAAAGGAAAGACAGCATTGTCCTGCAGTCCAAACATTACAGGATAATACATTGTAGCAGTTAGTATCTCTGAGTAAGTAAGAGGAACTATTTCTACTTCTTTCATAAAAGAAAAATCTACAGGCATTTTTACTCTTAGCTCTTTGTGAACTTTGCTGTCAAGAGCCACGGCCTTTTTGAATGCTTTCATTATTGCTCTCATCTATTCCCCCTTTTAATCGTAGAACCTTTCATAATTATATCACAGTAAACAGGATTATTATTCCAATCGTAAAGATAAAAAAGGAATGTTTAATTCTTTTTAATAAAAATCCAGCAAGAAGTTAATTAAGTTAGAACTAACAATATTGTGATTGTAGAGTGACATAATATAAAATAAAAAATGGCAGAAGATAAAATTGAACAGTTACGGAAAGAGATTGATGAAATTGACAAAACCCTCCTTGAATTACTGAATCAAAGAGGAAAACTTGCCATAAAAATTGGAGAAGCAAAAAGAAAAAAAGGTCTTCTGTTTTATGACCCTGTAAGGGAAAAAAATATCATAAATAATCTTGTCAAGCTAAACAATGGCCCCTTTCCTGATGAGACCATAAAGAGACTTTTTAGAGAAATTCTATCGGCCACTCTTGCATTACAGGAATCACAGAAAGTCAGCTATCTTGGACCGGAGGGAACTTTCACTCATCTTGCTGCTATAAAATACTTTGGTAGCTTTGTTCAGTTAGAGCCTCTTGAAAGCATAAAGAATATATTTGAATATGTTGAGAAGGGAATTAGTAGATTTGGTGTTGTTCCTATAGAAAACTCAAATGAAGGAACGGTTACTTTAACATTAGACATGTTTATGCAGTATGAAGTAAAAATATCAGGCGAAATAATAATTCCCATATCTCATCATCTTCTTTCCTTAACGGGAGATAAAAAAAGTATCAAAAAAATTTACTCCCACCCCCATGCCAGGGCTCAATGCAGAGAGTGGTTGAACAGGAATATGCCAACTATACCTATTTTTGATGTTTCTTCAACTGCCGAGGCTGCTCGACAAGCATCTTTAAATGAAGAAATAGCTGCCATAGCGAGTGAATTTGCAGCAGAATTATACGGCCTTAAATTCGTAGCAAAGCACATCGAAGATTACAAGCACAACTATACGAGATTTTTCGTATTAAGCAAAAGCTTTCCCGGGAAAACAGGTTCTGACAAGACTTCTATCATGTTTTCTCTTCAAGACAAACCAGGCGCTCTATACAATGCCCTTAAGCCCTTCAAGGATGCAGGAATAAATCTAACAAAGATAGAATCAAGACCGGCAAAAATGAGAAAGTGGGAATACATCTTCTTCGTTGATTTTATCGGGCATATTGAAGACCAAAAAGTCCAGGAAACACTAAATGAGATAAAAAAATACTGTATTGAGCTGGTGCACTTAGGGTCTTATCCAATTTTTGAATAAAAAGGAGGAAAAAAATGATTAAACCGCTTCCCTATGTGGAAAAAATTCAGCCTTATGTTCCTGGCAAACCAATAAAAGAAGTGGAAAGGGAGCTTGGTATCAAGAAGGCTGTAAAACTCGCCTCCAATGAAAATCCTTTAGGTCCTTCTCCAAAGGTCATTAGAGCTATCAATGAGTTCCTCTCTCAACCTGAAGAATTAGCCAGATATCCAGAAGGAAGCGGATATTATCTCAAGAATGCCCTATGCGAAGTCTTCTCAAGAAAAAATACCCCTATAACTCATGATGAGATAATCCTCGGTAATGGCTCAAATGAGCTCATAGACATCGCTGTAAAAACTTATATAGGTCCTGGAGATGAGGCAATAATGGCAAAACCATCCTTCATAGTATATTCTATGAGCGTGACAGCTCAGGGAGGAATTGCCAAAGAGTTACCACTTAAAGACTGGCGACACGACCTTAAGGGAATGCTAAATGAAATTACAGAAAAGACCAAAATTGTTTTTATCTCCAATCCGAATAATCCTACAGGAACAATGAACCATAGAGATGAATTTGAAGATTTCATGAGAGAATTACCCGATGGAGTTCTTGTAATAATGGACGAAGCTTATTATGAATATGTTAAAGACCCAGACTATCCTGATACACTTAAATATTTTAAAGACGGTAGAGATATTTTAATTCTGAGGACTTTCTCAAAAGCATATGGACTTGCAAGCCTCAGAATAGGTTATGGCATTGCTAAAGCAGAAATAATAAGAGAAATGAACAGAATACGAGAACCCTTTAACACAAACACGATTGCTCAGATTGCAGCAGAAGCGGCACTTAAGGATGAAGAGCATTTACATAGGGTATTAAGCTTAAATGAAGACGGCAAGAGATATCTATATGAGGAACTTGATAAGCTTCCCCAAATAAAATATCTTCCTACACAGACAAATTTCATATATATAATTTTACCGGATGGCAAATCTTCAAAGGAGATTTTCGAGTTTCTACTAAAGGAGGGCGTTATAATCAGACCCGTAGGACCACGGGAGATTAGAGTTACGATAGGCTTAAAAGAGGAGAATGAAGCTTTTGTTAAAGCTATAAATAAGTTTTTCAAAAGGGAGGGTTAATAATGGATATTATAGTATTAAAACCAGAGGTAAGCGATGAACAAATTGAAAAAATCGTAAAAAAGCTTGAGGCAAAAGGACTTAAGCCTCATGTGTCCAGGGGAACAGAGAGAACCATAATCGGCGTCATTGGAGATACCTCAAAGGTCACAGAAGATGAAGAAAATGCAATAAGAGCCATTCCTGGAGTTGAAGATGTAGTAAGAATTCTGAAACCCTACAAATTAGCAAGTAGAGATTTTAAGAAAACCGATACAGTCATTAAAATTGACAGCATTGAGATTGGAGGCAAAAAAATTCACGTCGCCGCAGGTCCCTGTGCTGTTGAAAATAGGGTGACTCTCTTAGACATAGCAGAAAAAATTAAATCTGCCGGAGCAACATTTCTTAGAGGCGGAGCTTTTAAACCCCGCACATCTCCCTACTCTTTTCAGGGACTTGGCATTGAAGGGCTTAAATATCTTAAAGAAGCAAAGGAAAGAACAGGCCTGCCCATAATCAGTGAGATTATGGACCCCAGAGACATAGATGTAATTATCGAATATGTAGACATAATTCAAATTGGCACAAGAAACATGCAGAACTTCAAACTTCTCATGGAAGTAGGTTCTGTTGACAAACCTGTTCTTTTAAAAAGAGGCATGTCCGCCACAATAAAAGAGCTTTTAATGGCTGCAGAGTATATACTTTCACGGGGTAATGACAAAGTTATACTCTGTGAGAGAGGCATAAGGACTTTTGAAACAGCTACAAGAAACACTCTTGACCTCAGTGCGGTTCCACTTCTTAAATCTCTAAGTCATCTACCTGTAGCCGTAGACCCAAGTCACGGTGTAGGCAAAAGAGACCTGGTTATACCAATGGCAGTAGCTTCAGTCGCTGCAGGCGCTGATATGTTGCTTATAGAAGTCCATACTAATCCTGAAGAGGCTCTATCAGATGGTGAACAATCTCTTACACCTCAAATGTTTACTGAAATGATGCAGAAAGTCTCAGCCGTTGCAAAGGCAATCGGCAGGGAAGCTTGATGCAAAAGGAACATTTTTGTGCCGTATCAATAATTGGCGTTGGTCTGATAGGAGGCTCTTTAGCATTAGCCTTAAAAAATCAGGGGATAGCAACAACTATTATCGGCTATGGAAGGGATAAGAAAAGACTTCAAGAGGCAACAAGACTTGGCATAATAGATTGCTTTACCAATTCCCTAAAGGATGCGGCGTCAGCAGAACTCATAGTTTTAGCAACCCCTCTTGGAACTTTTGAGAAAATTCTGAAGGAAATATCCTCTTTTCTAAAACCTAATTCTATTATCATGGATGTAGGAAGCGTTAAACTCCAAGTTGTTAGACTTTTTGAAAATATACTGCCTGACAGTGTCAATTTCATACCAGCTCATCCCATAGCTGGGTCAGAAAAGACAGGATTTGAAAATGCAAGACAAGACTTATTTAAGAATGCAAAAGTAATAATCACTCCTACAGAAAGAACAGATAAAACTGTTCTTAAAAGAATAATAAAAATGTGGCAAGCTACAGGCGCATCTACAGAGTTGATGAGTGCAAAGGAACACGACCTAATTTATGGTCTTATGAGTCATTTGCCCCATCTGCTTGCATTCTGCATGGTCAATACTGTTGATATAGTAAGTGATAATCTAATAAAATATGCTGGTTCTGGTTTTAAGGATTTTACGAGAATTGCCATGAGCTCACCAGAAATATGGAAAGATATATTTTTGATGAACAAGGAGAACATTCTAAAAATGCTTGATTTATTCATTAAAGAAATTGAAAAAATTAAGACATTTATTACGGAAGAATCAAAAGAAAACGAAATAATAAACTACATTTTAAGGGCAAAAAAACTCAGAGAGCAGATATAGTTAATGAAAAAACTTTATTTATCCGGAAACGAGGCAATTGCATACGGATTAGTTCAAGCAGGAGTTAGATTTATCAGTGGCTATCCAGGAACTCCTTCAAGTGAGATAGTTCCTGCGGCACAAAAAATAACTAAAAACGTAGATATCAGAGCATTTATAGACTGGGCTATAAATGAAAAAGTTGCCTATGAAGTTGCCTTATCTGCAAGTCTCTCAGGAATCCCCTCTGCAGTTACAATGAAGCAGGTAGGACTTAATGTGGCAATGGACCCGTTTATGAACTCTGCCTATGTGGGAACAAACTCTGCCATGGTGCTTGTAAGCGTTGATGACCCTGGACCACACTCATCTCAGACTGAGCAGGATAGCCGCCTTTTTGCAATGGCTGCAAAGATACCCGTCTTTGACCCTTCCAACGTTCAAGAAGCCTATGATTTTTCAAAAAAAGCAGTTGAACTGAGTAAAAAATACGGAATTCCCGTGATGCTTCGGAGCACAACAAGAGTTTCTCACGGAAGAGCAGATGTTGAACTTAAGGAAAATTTTATAAATGAGCCACTTATAGCTCAATTTAAAACTCTGAAAGACTGGGATAAAAAACTCTGGCGTTATGCAGGCACACCTCGTCAGAGACTTATTCTTCATGCTACTTTAAATGAGAAAATTGCTGAAATAGAGAGGGAAAATGAGCTAAAATTCTTTTTTAACGGTGATATTCTTATTGTTTCAAGTGGAGCAGTTTTTTCCTATCTCTATGAATTGATTGAAGAGTATGGATTACAAAATAAGTTGACTTTAGCTAAGGCAGACATGCCGTATCCTCTTAAAAGGTCTTGTTTTTCAGGCTACGGAAGAGTGATTACCGTAGAGGAGTCCATGCCTGTAATTGAGTTACAGTTATGTAGTGAAGGTAGAAGAAACGGAGTTGTGCCAAAGCAAGGAGAGCTCACCCCTGAGGTTTGTGAGGAAATCTTAGAGAGAATCGGATTGATAAAACGGAGCAAAACCATAACGGTTCCTCCATTAAAAAGACCATCTCTATGTCCAGGCTGTGCTCACAGAATTGCTCTTTATGCAGTAAAGAAAGTTTTCGGCAAAAAATCTATCTATGCAGGAGACATAGGATGTTACACCCTCGCACTTAATTTCGGAGTTACAGATACAGTTTTATGTATGGGAGCAAGTGTCTCCTTTGGTTTTGGTTTTAAAAAAACCTTTCAATTAGCTGGAATTGAGCAGGATGTGGTATCAGTAATAGGTGATTCAACCTTTTTCCACACAGGGCTTCAGCCACTTGTTGATGCAGTTCACTACAGAGTTCCTTTTTTAACAGTCATACTTGACAATAAAACAGTAGCAATGACAGGAAATCAGAAAACCCTTTCTGATGAAGTAAGTTCCTCCGGTGAGCCAGTAACCCCTATATCTATTGAGAATATTGTAAGAGGTATCGGAGTTAACTTTGTTCAAAACTTAGACCCCTATGATTTCACCTCTTCAGTGAAGGCTTTAAAGGAAGCAAAGAAGTTTCTTAAGGAGAAAAATGAGCCAGCCGTTATAGTTTTCAGACACCTATGTATAAACACAAAAGAAGGACTAAGTGCTAATCCAAAGTATAACTTAACCATAGATAAAGAGCTTTGCAAAGGCTGTAAATTATGTATCACAGAGTTTGAATGTCCAGCAATAGTATTCAATGAAGAAGAAAGCAAAGCAGACATTGACCAATTACTGTGTATAAAATGCGGATGCTGTGTCCATGTTTGCCCGACAAAAGCGATTCGTTGGATATAATATTTAAAAAACGGAGGATTGAAAATGTTAGTAGAATACATTGAGGAAGCTTTAAGAAGAGCGAAATATGAAATTATAGAAGATGAAGAGCCTTATTATGGAGAAGTTTCCGAACTACCAGGAGTATGGGCAACTGGAAAAACACTTGAGGAGTGTAGAGAAAATTTAAAACAAACAATTGAAAGCTGGATTATTATTAGTATTAAAAAGGGGTTACCGTTACCTAAGCTTGGTAATTTAGAAATTAAGGATTTTGAGGAGTGCGTAGTTTAAGTGAGTAAACTAACCTTACTCAGTAGTTATTACAAAATAAGTTGTCTTTCGCTCATAATAGATTTTTTGACAATTCCGAATTCGCTTCGCTATAGCCGCAAAACTCGCCTTTCAGGCTCAAACAGTTGCGCCTATTTTACGCTTCGCTCATCTGGAATTGTTACCAAAAAATCTCTAAATCGCTCAAGCCAACTTATTTTTAAAGGGAATGGCTAAAATCGGAAAATTAGGAAGGATTAAAGCTCTATGAAACTCGTAATACTTGGTAAAGGTGGACAAGGAGTTATATTTTTCTCAAGAGCAATTGCTCAGGCAGCAATCAAAAAGGGAGTGTCTGTTCGCTCAACAGAGATAAAAGGAATGGCAAAAAAAGGAGGCACTGTTGAGATTCATATGAAAATTAACGAGGGTATGAGCGGACTTGTCAGAAGGGGAACGGCAGACATGGTTATTCTACTAAGTGAAGACTTACTACCTTATGCGAAAACCTTCGGAGAAAATATCTTTACCTTTAACGAAGATGAGATAAATACAGCAATTGCAACTGTGCCTATGAGATATGTTAACACTTTCCTGCTTGGAGTTTTTGTAAAAAGAACAGCACTCTTTGAATGCGAAGATTTCATAAATACTCTCGATGAGGAAAACAAAAAATCATTCATAAAGGGGTGTGAGTATGTTCAATCCTGAAAGAGAAACTATGCCAAGAGAAGAGATTGAAAAACTAAAGCTTACCCATTTAAGGAAAACTCTTAGATTTCTTAAAAACTCTCGCTCAAAATTAAAGGAAAAATACAAGGGCATAGAGCCTGAAGACATCCTTAGCCTTGATGACCTAAAAAGCCTTCCCTTCACAACAAAGGATGACTTAAGAGATTGCTACCCCTTTAACCACATTGCCGTTGAGCCATCAGAGTGTGCAAGAATGCACATGAGCTCTGGCACAACAGGTGTGCCTGTAATAAATGCGATGACAAAGAATGATATCTTCCAGTGGGGAGAGATAATGGCAAGATGCCTTGCAGCTGCTGGACTGACTGAAAAAGACAAGATTCAAATTATGCCTTCCTTCGGACTTTTCAACGGTGGCTTTGGATTTCACTACGGTGCTGAGCGTCTTGGCTGTTTTATAGTGCCTGCAGGTGCTGGAAGGTCACTCATGCAACTCAAACTTATTAAAGACCTCGGAGTTACTGCTTTTGGTGCCATTGCATCCTATCCTGCAAGACTCATAGAGGTTGCAAAAGACAATGGGTTTGATTTTCGTGAGACAAAACTCAGAGTTGCCATACTTGGTGCTGAGACATGGTCTGATGAATATAGACACAGAATTGAATCGGAGATGGGAATTAAAACCTTTGATATTATAGGGCTTACTGAGACAGGAGGCGTAGGTCTCGGTATTGACTGTGAAGCAAGGTCAGGAATTCATGTATGGGAAGACCACTACATCTTAGAGATTATTGACCCAGAGACAGGGCAGCCTCTTGGTATTGGAGAAGAAGGGGAGATGGTAATTACAACACTCACCCGTGAGGGACTTCCTCTCATAAGATATCGCACGAGAGATATATCAAGATTGATTTCCCTTGAAAAATGCACCTGTGGAAGAACTCATCTGCGTGTTGACAGAGTTAAAGGCAGAACTGATGACATGCTTAAAGTTAAAGGTGTAAACTTCTATCCTTCACAGGTAGAACAGATATTATTAAAATACAAAGGGCTTTCACCTTATTATCAGCTGGTTATAGAGACACTCAAAGGTAAGGATGACATGACAATAATTGTTGAGAAGGCTGATAACGGTGTTACCCAACGAGAACTCGAACAGCTTGACCTTGAACTTTATGATTTCTTAGGTTTTAGGAGTAAAATTCAAATTGTTCCTGAAGGAACTATCCAGAGAGTGCCGGGTAAAGCTATAAGAATTATAGATAAGCGTAAGAAGGCTTAGCAACTTATGTTACCAGAACGATTATCGGTGGAGATTACTACGCGATGTAATCTCCACTGTAATATATGCCCTAAACAAAGTCCTAACTATCACCAGCCTGAAATGGATATGGATATTGAATTGTTCAAAAAACTCACGCCCATTTTTAGTAATATTCACAGTCTTGTTTTAAGCGGAATAGGCGAACCTCTTTTACATGAAGAACTTGAATCTTTTATTGCTCTTGCCAGAGATAAAATGGCAGAGAATACTAAAATAGGCTTTCAGACAAATGGAGTCTTGCTCACCGACTACAGAATGAAAGAGCTTTTAAAAGCAGGCCTCAATAAGATATGCGTTTCCATAGACAGCATAATTCCCATAAATGGATTACATGAGCCTGAATTTGCAAGAAGAGCCCTTGAGGTAATACATCGTGCTAAAAGAGATAGTAAAATAGTTCTTGAAAGCGGAATTCAGATTGTAATGACCAAAAATAACCTTTCCGAGATTATTCCAACACTGGTTACTGCAATAGATTATAGTATAGATTTCGTTATTATTTCTCATCTAATTCCCTATTCAAAGGATGCAACCAATCTGGTTGTATACGAGACAAATAATGAAGACTCAGTAAAAGTTTTCAAAAAATGGCTGAATAAATTGACCCAAAAAGGATATAAACTTGAAGACTGGATGGAGCAGATGAAGCGAAAGGCAATGCCTGAATTTTTCCCTGAAGAAAATGAACCGCTCAAACTATTTAAATCTATGTATGAGGAAGCAGAGAAAAAAGGACTAACTCTAAATATGAACAATCTCATTAATAGAGATGATGCCCTCATTACGGATGTTCAAAAAATTCTTAAAGAAGTCTCATTGATAGCAAGAAAAAACAAATTATCCATTCAGATTCCAGGAACAAATCCTCTTCCAAAGAGAAGATGTGATTTCCTTGAGGAAAAATGTATGTTCATAGGAGTTGATGGAGAAGTCTCACCATGCTATTTCCTCTGGCATGATTTCACCTGCTATATTGGAGGGCTTAAAAAATCTGTGAAAAGATGGTCTTTTGGAAACATAAAAGAAAAAGAAACTGCTTTAATATACAATTCCTCTGAGTATATTGATTTCTATGAATCTGTCCTCAAGTATGATTTCCCCTATTGCTACGATTGTAATTTTGCCCTCTGCGACTTAATGGAGCTTGAAGACTTTGTCTATGACTGTTACACAAACACAGTGCCCTGTGGTGCATGCCTTTGGTGCGGCGGATTGTTTTACTGTATGATATAATTGAAAAAAGCTTTTAGAAAGGAGGGTGCGGCATGAAAATTTTAAGAATCAACATGACTAATTTATCGGTCCGTTTTGAAGAACTTGGTGAGTATGAAGGACTTGGAGGAAGAGCTCTGACATCTGCGATTATATCAAAGGAAGTAGACCCTCTCTGCCATCCTCTTAGTGCTGATAACAAGCTTGTTATCGCCTGCGGACTTCTTGGTGGAACAGCTGCAGCCATGTCTGGAAGAGTATCTGTTGGTTGCAAAAGCCCTCTTACAGGAGGCATTAAAGAGGCAAATGCAGGTGGACAGGCTGGACAGGTGATGGCAAGACTTGGAATTGCAGCCATTGTTCTTGAGGGAAAACCTAAAGAAGAAGGAACATACAAAATTTACATCAACAAAGAAGGTGCAAAAATTGAAAATGATAATACCCTTAAGATGCTTCCTAATTACGACCTTGTTGAAAAAATCAAAAAGGAATTTGGAGAAAAAATCGCCTGCGTAAGCATTGGCCCTGCTGGTGAGATGAAGCTATCAGGAGCTTCTGTAGCAGTAACTGATATGGAGCTCAGACCTACGAGGCATGCAGGCAGAGGTGGCGTTGGTGCAGTAATGGGTTCAAAGGGAGTAAAGGTTATTGTCCTTGATGATGCGGGAACAACTCCGAGACAACCAAAAAATCCAGAGGCCTTTAAAGATGCAAATAAACGATTTGTTGCAGGACTACAAAAACATCCTGTTACAGGACAAGGGCTACCTGCATACGGAACAAACGTTTTAACAAACATAGTAAACGAGGTTGGTGCATATCCAACCTACAACTTTAAAGAAGGTCGCTTTGCAGGAGCAAGAAAGATAAGCGGAGAGGTTCAGGCAGAACTTGAAAAACAAAGAGGTGGGAACCCCACACATGGTTGCCACCGTGGATGCGTTATTAGGTGTTCAGGAATTTATCACGACAAAGACGGACACTATCTTACAAAACAGCCTGAGTATGAAACCGTGTGGGCACTCGGCGGAAACTGTGGAATAGATGACATAGACAAAATTGCCATGATGGATTACCTATGCGACAACTATGGAGTTGACACCATTGAGATGGGTGCTACAATTGGAGTTGCTATGGAGGCAGGAATTCTTAAATGGGGCGATGCGGACGGAGCAATTAATCTCTTACACGAAATAGGCAAGGGAAGCTACCTTGGAAGAATAATAGGCAATGGTGCAGCCTTTACGGGAAGAGCTTTCGGTGTTGAGAGAGTTCCCGTTGTAAAAGGACAGGCACTTCCTGCCTATGACCCAAGAGCAGTGCAGGGTATTGGTGTTACTTATGCTACAAGCCCTATGGGCGCAGACCACACAGCAGGATACTCAATTGCTCTGAATGTCCTCAAAACCGGTGGCTTTGTTGACCCGCTGAAACCTGAAGGGCAGGTTGACCTCTCTCGTAACCTTCAGATTGCAACAGCCTTTATAGATTCAACAGGTATGTGTCTTTTCATTGCCTTTGCTCTTCTTGACCAGCCTGAGACAAATCAGGCTTTGGTTGACATGATAAATGCTTTCTACGGCTGGGATATGAAGGATAGCGATGTTGTTGAGTATGGGAAAAAGGTTCTCAAATTTGAAAGAGATTTTAACATCCGCGCAGGTTTTACAAAGCAGCATGACAGACTCCCCAGATTCTTCTACAAAGAGCCTATTCCTCCTCACAATGTAGTATTTATGGTAAAGGATGAAGAACTTGACCAGCTTTTTAACTGGTAAAAATTAAATTTAAGGGTGGCTATTGCCACCCTTTTTTAAATCTATGAGGATAAAAGTAAAACTCTTCGGCGGCTTAAGTTCACAAAGGGATTTTTCAAAAAACGAAGAAGGGGATATTCTTCTTGAATTATCAAAGCCTGTTACAGTAGCTCAGTTAATAGAATTGTTAGAATTAAATAAAAAACCTTTCATAGTTGTTCTGAACGGTGTAATTCTGAACGAACTTTCAACTCAGATAGATAGCAACTCTGAATTAAGCCTTTTCCCTCCTATTGCAGGTGGTTAATTCAGTCATCAAATGGTAAATCTGAAAGACCTTTTTGTAACCTTTTTAAAACTTGGTCTTACTGCCTTCGGCGGACCTGCAATGGTTGCATACATAAGAGAAGTTGCCGTTGAGAGAAAACAGTGGCTTGACGAAAAGACTTTTCACGGAGGCATTGCTCTTGCTCAGGCAATTCCTGGGGCAACGGCTATGCAGGTTGCAGCCTATGTGGGACTTAAAACAAGAGGAATATTAGGAGGGTTAGTAAGCTTTGTAGGCTTCGGTATGCCAGCCTTCTTGTTAATGCTTTTTTTGTCTTTCTTGTATGAGAAAACTCGTTCGGTTTCTGAAATTATATCTGTATTTATGGGGCTTCAAATAGTTGTAGTGGCAATTATTGCCAATGCCTTTTTAATGTTTACCAAGCCTATTTTAAAATCAAAGGGAGAACTTTTGATTGCATTCCTCTCTTTTCTTCTTTTTACTTTAAAATTTAATCCGTTTCTGATAATTCTAATCTGCCTTTTACTTTCTCAACTTATTTTCAAAGAAGAGACGATTAAAATTGAGAATAACTCAAAAAAGGTCAACTTAAGAGGAATGGCAATTCTGCTTATAGCCCTATTATTTTTGCTTTTACTTCTTTTTATATCTGATAAAACTCTTTTTAATATTGCCATAACAATGATTAAAATAGACTGCTTTGCCTTTGGCGGAGCGTATGCATCACTACCCCTCATGTTACATGAATTTGTCGACAGGCTCAAGTGGATTGATGAAAAGACTTTCATGGACGGAATTGCACTTGGCCAGATAACTCCTGGCCCTATTGTAATTACCGCAACATTTGTTGGTTATCTTTTGAAAGGTTACATTGGTGCAATAATCGCCACCTTAGCCATTTTCTCTCCTTCTTTTTTAATTATGGCTTTAGCCTCTGAAATAGATGGAAAAATTAAAAATTCAAAAATATTCAGTCGGGCCAAAAAAGGACTTATTGCTTCTTTTTCGGGACTTCTTCTTTTTGCTACGATTAAATTTGCATATACTTTAGAATGGAATTGGATAAAACTATTATTTTTATCCGTAAGCATCTTCTGTCTGATTAAAAAGATAAACATTCTCTATGTAGTAATCATTGGAGCAACTATATCGGCCTTCGTCTTTAAATAAAAAATCACAAAATGCTATTTTTTAGTTTTTTTAATCAATACTCCAAAACTTACAAATCGAAACTTCCGTCTAACGCAAGCATTACAGGAACTTCAATTATTTTAATTTTTTGATTCTTATAATTGAAATTTTTTGCCTATTGGAATTAGTTCCGATGCAGCAATTAAGCATGCCTTAATTATCAAATTTTCAGGGATAGCTTCATAAATATTTCCTCTAAACTGAATGGTTCTGCATTCTTCATCACCACATACACTACAACACTGTGACTGTCCTGTTTCTGCACCAATCCATACCTCAAGAGGCTTACCGTTAATCAGTATAAGATTGGAAATTAAAGGGTTTTTATTGAATTCTGTATCGGTTAATTCATTTTTTTCTAATAAGACTTCAATATTAAAGAACTTAAGAGCTTCTCTAAGCTTGGTGTAAGCCTTCTCAATTTCTAATCCCGTATCTACACATCTTGGACATGTAGTATTATTTTGAACAAGTCTCTGCCATCTGATGATTAGTTTTTCCATATAGATAATAAAAATATTTTATAAGAAAAAATAATTTTATGCAATATTATAAAGCGATTTTTAATTTTGATATAAAAATAATTCAATTTAAATACATTGAAAGAAATTCAATTTTTTAATAAGTTATTAAAATTAACTGATAAACTTATAATAAAGGCTTTTTATCCTATCGAAATAATGTTAAATTGTGATAAAATTTAAGTTATGAAAGAAATTAGAAAACAGCTCATGGACAGGGTTTTAAACTGGATTGCCTCGCACGATGATGAACCACCCTATCTTCTGATTGACAGAGAAATTCTAAGAGATAAAATTTATACCATCGGGAAAGGCATACTAAATTCGAAAGTTTTCTATGCAGTAAAGGCTAATCCAGATATTGAAGTGCTTAGATTTTTAAATGAATTCAACGTAGGATTTGAAATTGCGTCAGAAGGAGAACTTGCCATTCTTCAGGAACTAAACGTATCGGCAGACCGAATAATAACGAGCAATCCCATAAAAACTTTCAAATTTTTAAAGGCCGCTGTTGACTACGGTATTGATTATTATGCCTTTGACTCCATTGCTGAAGTTGATAAAATGGCAAAATACGCTCCTTCAAAAAAGGTTTATGTAAGACTTACTGTGCCTAACGAAGGAAGTGAATGGCCTCTCAGTAAAAAATTCGGCGTTGAAATTGAAGAAGCTGTTGAACTTATGATTTATGCCAAAAAAAGAGGGCTTAAGCCTGTTGGAATTACCTTCCACGTAGGTTCTCAGTGTAGCAATATCTATAACTGGCATACAGCCATTGATAAAGCCCGGCAAGTAAAGGAATTGGCTCAGAAAGAGGGAATTTCAATCGAAATGCTCAATATAGGTGGAGGTTATCCTATTGAATATTTAAAAAAAGTTCCTGATATAGAGACTATTGAGAGTAAAATCGACTCTCTCCTTCAAAAGAGTTTTCCCGGCACAGACATTTTTATAGAGCCTGGAAGAGCTGTTGTAGGTGATGCGGGAGTATTTGTAGCAAAGATAATTGGAAAAGCAAAAAGGGGAGATGAAAACTGGCTTTACATAGATGTGGGAGTATTCAACGGACTGATGGAAAGCATAGGAGGCATAAAATATCAATACATTGTTGGAAGTAGAGGAGAAGAGAAGGAATGGACCATTGCAGGTCCAAGCTGTGATAGTTTTGACGTAATTGACAGAGGAGTTGTCCTGCCTGAACCAGATGTAGGCAGTCTCATACTAATTCTCTCTGCAGGAGCTTACACTGTATCATATGCCTCAGAGTTCAATGGATTTTCCATACCAAAAACATTCTTAATATAGGAGGAATAGAATGATTAGATTTTTTGAAAAAGACCCTTATGCACCGATACAGTATACCTATGAAGTGGAAAAAATTCTCTACAAAGGAAAAAGTCCGTTTCAGGATATAATGGTCTTCGAAAACCCCTATTTTGGCAGAGTTCTTGTGCTTGACAATGTTGTTCAACTTACTGAAAGAGATGAATTCATATACCACGAAATGCTCACTCATGTGCTTATGCACTCTCATCCAGAAGCAAAAAAAGTGGCTGTAATAGGTGGTGGAGACGGTGGTGCCGTAAGGGAGGTTCTAAAGCATGATTGCGTTGAAAAGCTATATTTTATTGAGATAGACGAAGAAGTAATAAAAGTATCAAAACAGTTCTTTCCAACAGTTTCCTCTGCCATTGATGACCCAAGAGTAGAGATAAAATGCATGGACGGAGCAGAGTTTATAAAGTCTATGGAAAACTCACTCGACGTTATAATTGTTGACTCTACAGACATTATTGGTTTTGCAAAAAGCCTCTTTACCGTGGAATTCTTCAAATCTGTTCGAGATGCTCTTACGGAAAAAGGCATGTTTGTTACACTCTCCGAATCCCTTATCTTCCATAAAGAGCTTGTATATGAAGTTCAAAGCTCAATGAAGCTGATATTCCCGATTGTTGACCTTTACACAGCAAGTATTGCCACCTATGTAGGAAACTGGTGGACTTTTTCGGTTGGTTCGAAAGCTCTTGACCCTCGTGAACCAAGAAAACCCTTTAAAGTAAATACAAAACTTTACACTTCTGAGCTTCATAAAAGCTGCTTTATTCCAAAAGATATTTACAGCAAACTAATGAGCAAACAGTTAGACTGGTAGGAAAAAAGCGAGAGGTCAACGAAGTATATCTCCTTACACTACAATCTGTAATTCCGAGCCGAGCGAAGCGAGCCCTGAGCCGTAGGCGAAGGGTCTGCGAGGAATCCCCAGATTTTTCAACCTCGGGCTTTGCCCTAGGGATGACCCTACAGGGCAGATTCCTCACTCCCATTGAGGGCGCTCGGAATTACCTTTAATAATTGAACAGTCTCTAAATACATGATTACCTTACTGTAATTGAAAACTTTCTACAAAAATGTAGAAGCATACAAAATTGTCATTATTATTATTTCCAAAAACCTATAAATTTCAATAACTTTCCCTCTGGCACAGAATTCGCAAATACTCTAAAAAAACTAAATGGAGGTGCTGTTATGAGAAGTTTTAAGATTTTGTTGGTGCTTTTGTTCTTACTGGTTTCCTTTTCCCTTACCATGGCAGAGGAAGTTAAAAAAGAAGAGGGAAAGAAAGAAGAGGAAAAGGTTACTGGAAGCGTATCGCTTGGAGCTTACAACAGGTATATTTTCAGAGGTTATGAACTAAGTTCTGGTAGCGTTGTTATTCAGCCTTCAGTAACTCTTTCCTACAAGGGTTTTTCTCTAAACTACTGGGGCAATATTGACACAAATGAAAAGAAAACACAGAGTTTCGTTCCTGACAGACCGGGCAGCAAAAGCTTCAACGAATCGGACATTACTCTTAGCTATACCCATTCGTTCGGACCCCTATCTCTCACTGGAGGTTACATTTATTATGGTACGAAATACACTGACGAGACTGAAGAGCTTTTTATAAGTGCAAGTTACGACATAATCTCTAAACCAACTCTTACGATTTATCGGGATATTACAACATATCCAGGCACTTATGTAAATCTCTCTTTCTCCCATTCCTTTGAAGTTTATAAGGATATTACCTTAGACCTTGCTGCATCCTTTGGTTATTTCAAAGGTGATGACAACTACTGGAGAACCTATGAAAGTAGCACAGGCGAGTATACGGGAAAGAAATACAACGGCTTTCACGATGGTAAGCTTCAGGCAGGATTTACTATCCCTGTTATGAAAAATCTAACTGTTCAGCCTGTGGTTCAATACTGGTTTCCTCTTTCTAACAAGGCGAAAAGAATTGTTGACGGAAGCTCTTACAATCCTAACGGACATCTTGATGATACGTGGGTCGTAGGATTAGGTGTAACATTTAGCTTTTAAAGGAGGTAAAAAATGAAAAAATTGATGAGTCTTCTAATTGTAATTATTATGATGTTGATTATCTCGGCAAATCTTGTATTCTCAGAGGTAGAAACACCTGCTCAGCCTCAAGCTGAGCAGGCACAGCCTCAACCAAAGCTTGATTCGGGCGATACGGCATGGATGATTGTGGCAACAGCTCTTGTAATGCTTATGACTGTGCCAGGGCTTGCCCTCTTTTACGGTGGTCTTGCAAAAAGAAAAGATGTTCTTAACACTATTGCTATGAGCTTTGTTGCCTACTGCTTGGCAAGTTTTATATGGATAGCCTATGGATACAGTTTAGCTTTCTCTGGTGACATAGCTGGCATAATTGGTTATCTCGATAAAGCTTTTTTAAGCGGAGTAACAGTCAGCTCTCTGCAGGGAACAATACCGGAGGTTCTCTTTTCAGTGTTTCAACTTACCTTTGCTGCAATAACTGTTGCACTTATAAGTGGTGCATATATTGAGAGGATGAGGTTTTCCGCATGGGTTCTTTTCACAATACTATGGGTAAGCCTTGTATATGTGCCAGTTGCCCATTGGGTATGGGGAGGAGGATTCCTCGCCAAAATGGGTGCTCTTGATTTCGCAGGAGGAACTGTTGTTCACATCAATGCAGGAATAGCAGCACTTGTTGGAGTTTTTATACTTGGTAAGAGAAAAAACACGCTTTTAGTCCCTAACAATTTAACACTTGTATCAATTGGCGCAGCACTGCTATGGTTTGGATGGTTCGGTTTTAATGCAGGGAGCGCCGCTGCTTCAAACGGTCTTGCGGCTCAGGCATTCATGAATACAAATATTGCTACCGCCGTTGCAGCTCTTGCTTGGATGTTTACTGAATGGTCCGTAACTAAGAAACCTACCGTGCTTGGAATAGCCTCTGGAATGATTGCAGGTCTTGTGGCAATCACACCTGCCGCAGGATTTGTTAATATAACAGGTTCGGTGATAATTGGTGCCATCGCAGGTTTTATATGTTACTTCAGCGTAACTGCTATTAAACCAAAACTCGGATACGACGATGCTCTTGACGTATTTGGAATTCATGGAGTTGCCGGAATAATAGGTGCAATACTTACAGGAGTGTTTGCTGACCCGTCGATTAATGAAGCAGGAAAGGGTCTTCTTTATGGAAATCCAGGGCAGTTATGGATACAGGCTATAAGTGTAGTTGTAACAATAATTTACACAGCTATAATGACTGCGTTAATATTTTTAGTTATGCGTATATTCATGAAATTTAGAGTCTCTGAAGAGGAGGAAATTATAGGATTAGACTCATCACAGCACAGTGAAAGGGCCTATAATCTATAAGGAAAGGAGGAATAAAATGAAAAAAATTGAAGCCATAATTAAACCCTTCAAGTTTGAGGAAGTCAAAGAAGCGCTTGTTCTATCCGGCATTCAGGGAATGACCGTAACAGACGTAAAAGGCTTTGGCAGACAGAAAGGTCATGTAGAGATATACAGAGGCTCTGAACTTGAGGTGCTTTTCATTCCTAAAATAAAAATTGAAGTCGTTGTGCCTGACAGTCTGGTAGAAAAGGTGGTTAAGGTAATTCAAGAAAAAGCTTACACAGGCAATGTGGGCGATGGAAAAATATTTATTATTCCCGTTGAAGATGCTGTGAGAATAAGGACAAACGAAAAGGGAGAGCAGGCAATATAAAACAAATCAAATGGGGCAGACATTCATGTCTGTCCCCATCATTTTAATTCTCTGTAAGTATTTCGGTGTGCTATAATCTTTAAAGTATGGAAAAACTGAATAATCTAAAAAAAATTTTTAAAAAATACAACATTGCCCTTGCATACATCTTCGGTTCTCAGAAAGACAATGCCATAAAACTTCTCCAATCAAAATTGATACACATCGATGACCCTCTTACAGATATAGATATCGGTGTAGTTTTTGATTTTAACATTGAACAATTAAAGGAAAAGCGTCATATCTATGCGAAACTATATAACGAAATATCTGAAATTTTTAAACCTTATAATTTAGACCTAATATTTCTTCAGGAATGCCACTTTCTACTCCAAATGGAGGCTATAGAGGGTGAGTGCATCTATAGCATTTCTGAAGAAAAAAGGGACAATTATGAAATGGAAATTTTAAGAAAGTATCCTGATTTTAGATATCTCTACAATAAATTTCTCGAAGAGTCTTTAGAAGAGTATTAACGATGATTAACAGAGATTTAATTAGAGAACGACTTGCCATGATGATAAGTTTTAATAAAGAGATGAAAAATCTAAGCAAATTAGAAATAGATGAATTCATGGCGAACAAATTAAATTCAGCAGCTGCTGAGAGTTTTTTAAGGAGGACACTTGAAGCAATTTTTGACATTGGCAGACATATCTTAGCTAAAAAAGGCTTTATAGAATTTTCTAAAGAATACAAATCTATTGCAATTGGATTAAACAAAATTGGCGTTATAGACGAACAGCTTAAGGAAAAACTTGTACAAATGGCAGGCTACAGAAACAGATTAGTTCATATGTATCACGTAGTTACAGAAGAAGAACTATATGATATAATTAAAAACGATTTAGCCGACATTGATAAATTTATAAGAGTCATAAAAAAATTTGTCTCGTCTGGGTGACAACTCTTCGCTTCAATTCATTTCTTGACCAAAGAGACTTCTAATGTTATAATAATTTATCGGCAAATGTTTGCCGTCCTTTAGATGAAAAGAGTTGAAAACATAGAATTAAAAGCTCTCTTTGAAGTAAGCCGGGTTCTTACGTCTTCTTTCAATCTCGAAAAAAATCTATATGCTGTTCTTGAGATTTTATCTAAAGAACTGGATATGCGAAGAGGAAGCGTATTTATTTATGACCGAAAAACAGAAGAGATTAGTATAGTTACCGCCTATGGTTTAACAGAAGAAGAAATGAGCAGGGGAAAATACCGAATTGGTGAAGGAATAGTGGGAAAAGTTATAGAAACAGGTTTGTCCATGTTTATTCCCGATATTGAGAAAGAACCTCAATTTCTCAATAAAACCGGAAGCCGTCCCGATAAAAAAGGAATTTCATTTTTGTGTGTGCCTATAAAAATAGAAGAAGAAATTCTTGGCGTTTTATCAGCAGACAGGATATATTCTGAAGAAAAGGGCAATCTCGATGACGACCTAAGAGTTTTGTCAGTGGTTGCATCCCTTATTGGACAGTTTATAAAACTTTGGGAAAGCTATAAATCAATCGAAGACGAAAACTTGATACTTCGGGCACAACTAAAAGAAAGATATAATTTTCCAAATCTTGTTGGACAATCTCCATCCTTTCAAGCAGTGCTTAAAACTGTTATGAAAGTGGCAGCGACAGATGCAACGGTATTGTTATTTGGAGAATCTGGCACAGGTAAAGAACTCATTGCCAAGACCATTCACTTCCAAAGCAAAAGAGCAAAAAGTCCCTTTGTCGCTATAAACTGTGCAGCTATTCCCGAGGCTCTTCTTGAAGCAGAGCTCTTTGGTTCTGAAAAGGGAGCTTTTACGGGCGCTGTAAAGAGAGTTGGCAAATTCGAACAGGCAAATGGGGGTACGATTTTTCTTGATGAAGTGGGAGAATTACCACTATCCCTTCAGCCTAAATTACTAAGAGTATTACAAGAAAGAACAGTCGAACCATTAGGTTCCTCAAAAACAGTTAGGGTTGACGTAAGAATAATTTCAGCGACAAATAAAGACCTTGCTGAAGAGATAAGAAAAGGAAGCTTCAGAGAAGACCTTTTCTGGAGGCTAAATGTTATTCCAATTTATATACCTCCTCTTAGAGAACGAAAAGAAGATATTCCTCTGCTCGTTGAATATTACCTTAAGAGCTTCGCTAATATCTATAAAAAAAATGTTTCCATTGATAATGAAGCATTGAAGATACTCATCAACTACGAATGGCCTGGAAATGTAAGAGAACTTGCCAATACAATCGAAAGGCTTGTTGTTATGACAGATAATAACAAAATAAGGGTTTATGACCTTCCTGATACTGTAAGAGGTGTTTATAAGTTTAAATCTTATCTTTCGGGGGAGCTAAAACTTCCAACTGAAGTTGAAGAGCTTGAGAGGATAAGAATTATGGATACCCTTCCCAAGTTTAAATATAACATTAGAAAAACAGCCAGGGCTTTAGGCCTTACGGAAAGACAACTTAACTATCGGATAAAGAAATACGGTATAGTTATAAAAAAAGGAGTAAATCTCTATGATAGCGATAATTAAAAATGTGAGAAGCGAAGGTCCTGGAACCATAGAGAGATATCTTATTGAAAATAAAATCTCCTACAGAATCTTTGAGGCAGAGGATGGTGAAACTCCCTCAACTCTTGAAAATTATAAAGGCCTTGTTGTTTTGGGAGGGCCTATGGGTGTCTATGAAATGGAAAAATATCCGGGTTTAAAGGTCATTTCAAGACTAATAAGAGAAGCAATCAATAGAAATCTGAAGGTTCTCGGAATATGCTTAGGAGCTCAACTTATCGCCCATACTCTTGGTGCAGAGGTTTATAAAGGTCATGGAGAGGAGATTGGATGGCATGAAGTGGAACTTACAGGCGAGGCATTAAGAGACCCGCTTATGCTTTCCCTTGCTAAACATCCTTCCGTAGGCGATATATGGAAAAAATTTAAAGTTTTTCACTGGCATGGTGATACTTTTGATTTACCCTTAGGAGCTATACATCTTGCCCGGTCTGCTCTCTATGAAAATCAAGCCTTCAAATATAAAAACAATGTTTATGCCCTGCAGTTTCACATTGAAGTAACAAAGGAATTACTTAATGAATGGTTTGAAGACCACCCATTAGGGAAAAATATCCTCAAAGAATCAGAAAAAATAATGGCTGAGTATTCACAGAGGGCAGAAAATTTTTATAAAGCTTTCTTTGCTAACTTAGTATAGAATTGACAAGCCTTTAGATTTAAGGGCAGAATAAGACTGATGTTAAAAAACTTCGAAATCCCCATCAAAGGCATGACATGCGCAGCATGTGCGCAGGCAATTCAGAGGGCATTAAGTAAGGTTGAAGGGGTTGTAAGGGCTGAAGTAAATCTGCTTACCGAAAAAGCCTCTGTTCAGGTAGAGGAACATGTAGACATACATCGTTTAATAAGTATTGTCAGGGCAACAGGATACGATATAGGCAAAACAACTTTATACCTTCAGGCAAATGAATTAGATGCTGAAATTGAAAAACTAATAAGGACTGAACTCTCAAGAATTGACGGCATAGTTGATATTAAAGCCGATAGAGTAAATAAAAACTTACTAATCGACTACATCCCTACACTAACAGAGGAAGAGAGAGTTCTGTCTATTTTTAAGACCATCGGAATAAAGGTAAATAAATATACCGATACATTTTCAGCAAAGGAAGAAAAGATAAAACATTTTAAAAAGCTTAAAAGAGACTTACTGATAAGCTTTCTTTTTACCTTGCCTGTTTTTATCGGCAGTATGTTCAATGTGCCAGTTTTGAAGGAAGGAATCATTCAACTTCTCTTTACTACGCCTGTTCAGTTTTTTACAGGACTCAGATTCCACAGGCTTGCCATAATTGCCTTAAGACATGGAACTGCTAATATGAACAGTCTTGTTAGTCTTGGAACAAATGCAGCATATTTCTACAGTCTTGCATTGCTTATTTTAGGAAATCACGGTGGACATTTTTATTTTGAAACCTCTGCAGTAATAATTACTCTAATACTTTTCGGCAGAACCCTTGAGGAAAAAGCTAAAACCAAGACATCGGAAGCTCTGGAAAAACTGATGCAAATTCAACCTAAAAGAGCAACTGTTATAAGAGAGGGAAAAGAGAGGGAAATAGACATTGAAGAAGTTATGATAGGCGATGTTGTAATAGTCAAACAATCTGAGAAGATTCCAGTAGATGGGATAATTCTTGAAGGCGATGCAACTATTGATGAGTCTATGATTACAGGTGAGCCCATACCTGTTGAAAAATCTCGTGGTGAAAAGGTAATCGGCGGGACAATCCTGCTCAATGGTGTAATTAAAGTAGAAGCAAGGTCTGTTGGAAAAGACGCTCTTCTCAGTCAGATAATTAAACTAATCGAAGATGCTCAAACTGGAAAACCTCCTGTTCAAAGACTTGCCGACAAGATTTCCGCCATCTTTGTCCCTGCTGTTATAACAATAGCTGTCTTAACTTTTGCAATGTGGCTACTTTTTTCTGGAGAAATATCGATGGCCTTAAGCAACTGCATTGCTGTTTTGATAATTGCCTGTCCCTGCGCTCTCGGACTTGCAACTCCTACGGCAATAATGGTTGCCTCAGGAAGAGCCGCAAAAGAGGGAATTTTAATAAGAAATGTCGAAAAACTTGAAGAAGCCGGGAAAATTGAAATACTTTTTTCTGATAAAACAGGAACTCTAACTCAGGGAAAACCGGAAGTAATTAAAGTCATATACATTGATGGAACTGACATGGAAATATTAAAACTCGTTGCTTCCGCTGAAAAGTACTCTGAACATCCTCTTGCTAAGGCTATAATTCGTTATTGTGCAAGAGAAGGAGTTTACTCAGAGGAACCTGACAAATTTGAAGTAATTGTTGGAGGAGGAATATCAGCACAGGTTACTGACTCCAAAGGAATACAGAGAAATATTCTCATAGGAAGTGGGAAACTAATGCAGAAGAGAGATATAGAATTACCTGAAGTTTCCCAGTCAGAGCCCTTTACAGCCGTTTATGTTGCCATAGATGGTCAGATAAAAGCCATATTTCTTATTTCAGACCCTCTAAGAGAGGAGTCAAGGGAGACCGTAAGAGAGTTACATAAATTAGGTGTAGAAATAGCAATAATTACAGGAGACAGCGAAGCTACTGCCAAGGCAGTGGCTGAAAAATTAGGAATTAAGAGATATTTTGCAGGAGTGCTACCGAATGAAAAGGCAAAGATTATAAGAAAATTTAGATTCACAGAGAGGAAAAACGTGGCTATGGTGGGCGATGGAATAAATGATGCACCTGCTCTGGCAGAGGCAACAGTAGGAATTGCAATGGGAAGTGGAACAGACATTGCAATCCATACAGCTGATGTCACTCTTATGAAAGGTGGTCTAAAAGGTGTTCCTAAGCTGATTAATATGAGCAGAGTTACTCTGAAAACTATAAAAGAAAATCTATTCTGGGCTTTTATTTATAACATAATTGGCATACCTGTTGCAGCTGGAGTGCTTTATCTTTTCGGAGGACCGCTTCTAAATCCAATGATTGCATCTCTTGCAATGTCTCTTAGTTCTGTCTCAGTAGTTAGTAATTCACTGAGACTGAAAAAAAGAAAAATATAAAAATACTTATCGTTTTTAATTACCCTTTGTAATCCAAGAAGATATTATTTTGTCATAGTCGTAGAGGTCATCAAAGAAGATGAGTTCCGAACTTTTAACAACCGTTGTGAAATATAAAATATATACAGGAATTGGGGTTTTCAGATTTATATGATAGGTTGTATCAGCCTTAAGCACCTCTTTTAATCTCTCTTCATTCCATTCTTTAAGAGTATTATTTTTTATTAGAGCTGTTGCTAAATCATAGGCCTTCTCTACCCTGATACAACCTGAACTGAAAGCTCTTTTTCGGTGGTTAAAAAGTCTTTTATCGGGAGTATCGTGAAGGTAAACATCAAAATTATTTGGCATGTGAAATTTTATTTTGCCAAGAGCATTTCTATTGCCTGATTTTTGAACGAGTTTAAAGGGGAAGTTATCTTCACTGTACTGACTCCAGTCAACTTCAAGTGGGTCTATCTCCTTGCTATCCTGATAAATTCTTATTTTATCCTTTACTGCATATTGAGGATTTTTCTTTATTCTCGGAAGAATATCTTTTGCTGCAATCTTTTGGGGTACATACCACTCTGGATTAATAACAACCTGAGTAATTTTGCTAAAAAGCAAAGGTGTTGGTCTAAAATCTTCTCTGTAATTTTTGCCAACTATTATTGCACTTTCAAGAACTGTCTTACCTTTATCAATAAACTTTAACTCATAGGAAGGAATATTCACAAGAATATATCTTTCTCCTAAGTCTTCAGGTAACCATCTATACTTCTCAAGATTTATCTTTATCTTGAGCACTCGTTCGGCAATTGACATATTAAGAGCCTGTAGAGTGCTTTTACCTATAACTCCATCAACCTCTAAATTGTGCCTTTTCTGAAAATTTTCAATGGCTTGCTTTAGTTTTTGATTAAAATAAGGAGATTCCTCTGGCTCATCAAAAAAGCCCAAAATTCTTAGTTTCTTCTTGACAAGAGGGATTTGTTCGTCCATATCACCCAATCTTAACTTGGCTTTAATTTGTATTTTTCCCTTTATGTCTTTTCCCTCTAAAGTAAGAATTTTCCTGAACTCTTCTTTTAATTGAAGATATCCCTCGTGTTTTGGCGATAACTCTTTGAAAAGGTCTTTTAGCCTGTCTTCTCTAACAAGAGTTGCAAGAGTTTTAATAACTCGGTCTTCCTTTCTTGGAAAGTCCCACCTTTCAAATACTTTGCTTGGAGATACAACTCCATAATAGGTATGATAGGCCAGTTTTATTAGAATTTTTGTGAGCCTAAGTTCATCGTCCCTATTAATTCTTTTTAACTCTCTTAGGTATCGGTCTGGATTGAGGCCTTCGTATTTAGAGTGGTCAATTAAAGTTTCAAGTTCTGCAATTCTCTTGTTGTTCCATATTCTCTGGTAATCTAAAGATTTTAATAATTCATTTAGCCTTAAACAGTAAAAATCTTTGGGATTACATTTTTCGGCAATTCTCTGTGAGTTTGCATGGGCAACACTTTCGAAATACAGGAAAAGGCAGAGCAAACTAAAAAAACTAATAGTTTTTCCTATCTCTCTGGAGAATAAGCATTTCATAAAAAAATAGGAGGATATAGATTTTACTTCTTTTGTTTTAATTCTTTTTCAGCTTCTTCCTCCATTTTGAGAAGTCTTGTATAATAATCAGGAAACTCCTCAAGATGGTCTGTAGCAATTTCAAGAGCTGTCATTTTATCATTAGTATGTTCTAACTCTACTTTAATACCCATAAGCAACTGATTTAAATCATATTTTGTTATTTTTTTGCCATCTGCTTTGCCACCTTTGAGTCTTTCTTTGAATTTGGCTATATCAATTTTGAACTCCTTTTTTATCGCCTGACGATACTGCTCAAATTTCTTGGCATCTTCATCACCGGCAGTGGCAGTAAAATTTAGGCAAAATAAAATAAACAGAGAAAGGGTCAAAAAAGTTAATAAATTCCGCATGTTTGTCCTCCTTCAAATTATAGTTGTTTTAAATTCTTTTAATGCCTTTATAATTATTATACAAATTAAACAAATTTTTGAATACATTTAAACATGGTAAATTTACAATCTTTCAACATAAAATCATAGCGACAATTGCGCTTAATGCTATAATATCTCATGGATTTATTTACAAAAAAGGCTTCTTACGTGCATGTTCTTTACAATGACAAACCTTTCAGAGCAGAACCCCTTGCACTTTTTGAGAATGAAAACTTCACACAGTTGAGAGTTGTAACATATGTTTCATCTCCTGATTTTTTCTTTGAGAGAGTCAAAAAATTCAAAAAAGTCATAGCAATTCTCGGAGAGGAAGAGACCGCAAGAGAATTCTACACTTTTAATCCTCTCTGCGAGGAGAGATTTATCCATTCCGCTGAAGCAGACCAGGAGGTTCTGGAAGCACTCGCAAGTGGCAGAATTGAGCTCAGATATATGAAAGCTGGCGAGAGGATACACTCAAAGATTTACATTCTCTCTGATGAGGCAGGCAATTTAAGGGTAATGGTAGGTTCTGCAAATTTCACAAATGCTGCTTTCTGTAATAACAGGCAATACGAAGAGATTGTAGCTTATGATAGCTCATACAACCCAGTGTTTTGCAAAACCTATCTAAACAGATTTGAAGAAATATACCAGAACTCTATCGATTTCTTAAGCGAAAAAAGTAAGAAAAAGCTAAAAAATCTAATACTAAAAGCAGACAGTATTCTTTTATTCACGCCAGATGACAGAGCAGAAGGCATTGTAGAAAAGGTGCAAAGACAAATTCAAAGCGGTGCAGATGCATCAAGCTTGATAGTTGAAGTAATGGATGAAAAGGAAAGACTGGAGAGAAAAACTATGGAAATTGAGCGAATTGAAAAAATCGTTGAACATGTAACAAAGAAAACAAAAAATGGATACTCCTTTGAACCGAAACAAAAACTAATCACTCTTAAGGAAAAGCTTAAAGAAATAGTATCTTTTTCTCACAAGCGTACACAAGAGATTATTGATAAAAGAAATTTTCTTGCTCTTAATCCTGCCACTGGAGAGTTTTTTATTAAAGAAAACGAAAAGGCCGTTTCATATACCATAAACCTCTCAGAGGATGAACTTCGTATTAATCTTAGTAAACTTATGAACTTTGTGAATTCCTACTGGGAGTTTGCTGTCTATAAAGACAAGGAGGTTCTTAAAAGAGTCTTTGAAGCCATACTATTTGCATTTACATCTCCTTTCATTTATCTAATAAGGAAATCGGTTAAAAAACATCGGGGAGATGAAAAACTTGCAGAGATACCAATTGTTCTAATTCTTGGTGGGCTTGCGAATACTGGCAAGACAAAACTACTTTTGTTCATAAACAAACTTCTCGGAAATAACTATGAAGTTTTCAATTATAAGGATATCTATATAAAAACTCAGAGGATCTTATACGACATTTTCTCGTCGAGTAATATATTCCCTATTCTCGTTGATGAAATATACGATAACTTCTTCAGAGGAGAGGGAGAAAGGCTTATAAAAACCCTTACCAACACACTTGTTGAACCACATCCCTGTCTGATAGGCACTTCAAATGTAGGATTCAGTGCTGAAAGTCAGGTAATAAGAAGGATTTACTACCTACATTTTGCCTCACCCTTTTCAGAGGACAAAACAATAAAAGCAAAGGCAGAGAAGTATTTCGAAGAAAAAGTTGGAAAAGTTGATGACAGTCTCTTCAGATACTTTCTAAGTGAATTTGTAAAAAGAATAAATGATGACAAATTTTACCGCATTGAAGACCCTCTATTCCTTTCAAGAGAGATATTTAATGAAATGTTTGAAAAAGCAGGATTTGAAAGGCCTGATTTTATCAGTCAAAGCCCCTGTGGAGACTACTACAAAATAGGCAGTCAAGAATGGCAGGCTTTATTTCTCACAAGAAGAAAGGATTTCAAAGAGATGAAAGATGAAGGAGAGAAATACTTTGTCGTAGACCTTAAGAGCATCTATGAGTCAAAAGATGCAGAAACGCTTAAAAATAAGCTTCCTCCAAGTGTTGTGAAATCTTCAGGAACTCCGCTCATCCTTCATAAAGAGAGATTTCTCCAATTTATAGGTCATAAACAGGGCTTATTTGGAAAATTTTTCAGTTAATACCTCATTGATTGACATAATACTTTTTTAGCAGAGATAATAACTATATGGCCTACAAGGATTTAAGAGATTTTTTACAACTTCTTGAGCAGAAGGGACTTCTTCACAGAGTAAAGGTAGAGGTAGACCCTGTGCTTGAGATTGCAGAGATTACAGACAGAATGTGTAAATCTTCGGAAGGAGGAAAGGCCTTATTTTTTGAAAAAGTGAAGGGCTCTCAAATTCCCGTTGTTACCAACATATTCGGCTCCTTTGAGAGAATGTGTCTTTCTCTGGAAGTAGAAAGTCTTGATGATATTGGCCGAAGAATAGAAAAACTTTTAAATCAAGCGCCTCCAAAAACTTTTAAAGATAAATTAAAAGCCATTTTTGACCTGATTGAAATAGGCAAGTATCTACCTAAAAAGGTGAAATCTGCGCCATGTCAAGAGGTTATAAACCATGAACCAGACCTTAGCCAAATTCCAATACTTAAAACATGGCCTCTTGACGGTGGAAGGTTTATAACTTTTCCAATGGTTTTTACAAGAGACCCTGAAACAGGAAAGCAAAACTGTGGAATGTATAGAATGCATGTTTATGACAGCAAAACCACAGGCATGCACTGGCACATACACAAAGATGGAGCCAGTCATTACAGGAAATACAAAGAACGTGGTATGAGAATGCCTGTGGCAGTTGCCATTGGTTCTGACCCGGCGGTAATCTACTCTTCCACAGCGCCTCTCCCTTACGGAGTAGATGAAATGGTATTCGCTGGATTTTTACGAAGAGCTCCTGTGGAAATGGTTAAATGTGTCACTTCCGATATTGAAGTGCCTGCAAACGCCGAGATAGTCCTTGAAGGCTATGTAGAGCCAAATGAACTGCGGGATGAAGGTCCTTTTGGAGACCATACTGGTTTTTACTCTCCTGTAGATAAATTTCCCGTATTTCACATAACCTGCATTACCCATAGAAAAAATCCCATATACCCTGCAACAGTCGTTGGAAAACCACCTATGGAAGACTGTTATATGGGCAAAGCTACAGAGAGAATATTCTTACCACTTCTCAGAATGCAATTTCCCGAGATAGTTGACATGAATCTTCCAATGGAAGGTGTCTTTCACAACGCCGCAATAATTTCTATAAAAAAGCAGTATCCGGGACATGGCAAAAAAATAATTCATGGTCTCTGGGGAATGGGACAGATGAGTTTTTCCAAATTGATTATTGTCGTTGACCATGATGTAGATGTACAAGACCTATCAACTACTGCCTGGAAAGTTCTTAATAATGTGGACTGGCGTAGAGATGTAATAATATCAGAAGGACCTGTTGATGAGCTTGACCACGCCTCAAGTATGCCAAGATTTGGTGGAAAAATGGGAATTGATGCAACTCGTAAAAGCCGTGAAGAGGGGATGTTCAGAGATTGGCCAGAAGAAATCAGGCAGACCGAGGAAATTATAGAGCTTGTAAACAAAAGATGGCACGAGTATGGATTCTAATTATTTTCTCGGTATAGATGTAGGAAGCGAGACAGCAAAAATAGCAATAATTGATGATGAAGGAAGGCTGATTGAAAAGCTCTATCTGAAACATCTCGGTCGTCCTTCAGAGATAGTCTCAAATATTCTAAAAGATATAGAAACCCGATATGGTAGTCTAAAAATTTGTTTTACCGGTGTATCGGGAAGGTTTATCGCAAAGACTGTAAAAGCACCATATGTAAATGAGATAGTATCTCAAGCAACGGCAACCGCATTCTTTTATCCAGAAGTAAGAACTCTGATTGAGATTGGCGGAGAAGACTCTAAGCTAATTTTTTTTGATAAGGCTGGAAGAATAAAGGATTTCTCTCTAAACAGCATCTGTGCTGCTGGCACAGGCTCTTTCCTTGAACAACAGGCAGAAAGACTTGGATTGACAATACAGGATTTCAGTGAACTGGCAACCTTATCACAAAAACCTTCTAAAATAGCAGGAAGATGCAGTGTCTTTGCTAAATCAGATATGATTCATCTACAGCAGATTGCTACACCTGTTGAGGATATAATCGCTGGATTATGCCTTGCTTTAGCAAGGAATTTCAAAGCCACCATGTTTAAAGGTCGTAAAGTGAAGCAAGTAGTTGCCTTTCAAGGCGGTGTAGCAGCTAACAAAGGAATGATAAGAGCTTTTAAAGAAGTTCTGAAAATAAAGGAGCTTTTAATTCCCGAGCATTTTGAAGTCATGGGAGCAATTGGAGCAGCCATAAAAGCTAAAACTTCAGAGGTTTCACTGAGTACTGAGATGGTTGAAAAGTTAAGGGATATAAAATCAGAGATTGAATACGGCCTTCCCCCTCTTAAGCCTTTAGAACTCAGACTGCAAGACAATCACACCTCTTGCTCTTTTGTTCAGTATGCTAACGCCTATCTCGGCATTGATGTAGGCTCTGTAAGCACTAACATAGTCTTAATTGACGAAGAGGGAAATCTCATTACAAAAAAATATCTGTTTACCTCTGGCAAGCCAATTGATGCTGTTAAAAAAGGGTTAATGGAAATATATGAAAGTTTTCCTACGGTTAAAATAAAGGGGGTGGGAGTCACAGGCTCTGCCCGTTATATGATAGCGGATTTTGTTGGTTCCGATGTTGTTAAAAACGAGATAACTGCCCACGCAAGAGGAGCGCTACATTTTGACAGCACCATTGATACTATTTTTGAAATAGGCGGCCAAGATTCAAAATACATTAGACTAAAAGATGGAAAGGTCATAGACTTTGAGATGAATAAAGCCTGTGCAGCAGGAACGGGCTCTTTTATTGAGGAACAGGCAGATAAATTAGGTGTAAGTCTTGATGAATTTCAGCGGCTTGCATTTTCCTCCCAGAAACCCTGTAGACTTGGCGAAAGATGCACTGTTTTTATGGAAAACTCTCTTGTAATCAATCTTCACAGAGGAGCTAAAAAAGAAGACCTCATTGCAGGACTCTGTTACAGTATCGTTGAAAATTACATTAATCGAGTGGTAGCAGGAAAGCCCATAGGGGAAAAAATATTCTTTCAGGGTGGTGTTGCTTTCAATAAAGCCGTAGTGTCTGCCTTTGAAAATTTTCTTAAAAGCAAGATAAATAAAAAAATTAAACTAATAATTCCGCCTCATCATGAAGTCATGGGAGCAATTGGAGCGTCCCTTATAGCAAGGGATTTAATGAAAAACAGCGGAGAGAGCAATTTTAAGGGCTTTACTCTTATGGAAAAGTCTTACAGTATATCTTCTTTTGAATGCAAGGGCTGTCCAAATTACTGTGAGATAAACAGGGTTAAGTTAGCTGATGAGGATAAATATCTCTTTTACGGTGGGAGATGTGAAAAGTATGAAAAAGACTCAAAAACTTCAAAATTACCTGACCCATTAAAAATTAGAGAGGAGCTCCTGTGGAGAGCACACAGAGAGTATGAAGAAAAATATAAATACAGAAAGGCACCCGTAATTGGCATCCCTCATATTTTTTATTTTCACGACCTTCTTCCTTTCTGGAGCAGTCTTCTCTGGGAAATGGGATTTAAAGTTGAAATATCAGGAAAAACAAATAAAGAAATAATCAACAAAGGAATTGAAAAGATACCATCTGAAGCTTGTTTCCCCCTTAAAGTAGCCTATGGACACATAGCAGAACTCATAGATAGAGGCATTGACCTTATTTTCATGCCAAGCTTTATTAATCTTAATATCTACGATGAGTATGAAAAAGGGCTTGCCTGTCCTCTCGTTCAAACAATTCCTTATGTTAGCAAAGGGTTTTATAAAGAGGTCAAAATAATAATCCCGAGAATTGATTTTTCTCGAGGCTTTGAATATCTAAAAGAAGAAATTAAGAATACCTTTAAAGGCCTTGTTAGTACTAAAAACCTTGATTTAAAAATAAACACGGCAAGAGAAAAGCAAAAAGAGTTTATTAATTCTCTTCAGAAGGAAGGAATAAAATTTCTCGAAACTGCAAAAGACCGAAAATTAGGTCAGACTGCTACGGTAGTTATTTTAGGCCGGTCTTATAACTCTTTTGATAGTGCTGTAAGTCTTGATATTTCAACTAAAATATCACGTTTGAACGTGCTGCCTCTTCCAATGGATATGCTTCCGCTTGATAAGATAAGCATTCGTGAAGATTGGAGCAATCTTTACTGGCGTTCGGGCCAGAAAATAATAAAGGCAACACGGTTTATTAGAAAACTCAGAGATGTTTTTCCTCTCTTTATAACAAACTTCTCTTGTGGTCCCGACTCATTCATCTTAAATTACTTTAAGAATGAAATGGGCGAATATCCATATCTCATACTTGAGATAGATGAGCACAGTGCAGATGCCGGTGCTGTAACAAGACTGGAGGCATTTATTGACAGCATACAAGGTCGCCTCGAATGCAGCTTAGAGAAAAATTGGAGATTCATACCTCTTCTGAAACATGTCAACTCTGAACTCTCAAAGAGAGTTATATATATCCCAAGAATGTCAGACCATGCCTTTGCATTAAAGGCTGCGTTTAATTACTGCGGAATTGATGCCGAAGTAATGCCTCCTTCAGATAAAAAATCCATTGAATTAGGAAAAAGTTATGTATCAGGGGGTGAATGCTTTCCCTATGTTGTAACATTAGGAGATATGCTCAAGATAGTATTTTCCTCTGATTTTATACCTGAAAAAACAGCATTCTTCATGCCCTCTGGAGCAGGGCCCTGCAGATTTGGCCAGTATAATGTGTCGCACAGACTTATGTTGAAAAAATTAGGATATGAAAATGTTCCTGTATATTCTCCACAACAGGATGCTCAATTCTATAAAGACTTAAATATTGCTGGAGGCGAATTCTCCCTTCGAGCATGGCAGGGAATTGTTGCTTATGGATTGCTCACAAAATTAATTCTCCAGACAAGGCCTTATGAAAAGAATAAAGGTGAAACAGATAGTGTATACGAATATTATATGCAAAAAATCTCTGATGCACTAAAAAGCAGAAACGGAGATTTAGAGAACTTAATCAAAAATATGAGAAGAGATTTTGAGAATATTCCAATGTATAAAAATAGAAAACCTCTTGTAGGCATTGTCGGAGAGATATTTGTAAGGTCCCACAGCTTCTCTAATGAAAATCTGATAAGAAAGCTCGAATCCCTGGGTGCCGAGGTTTATTTAACCCCCCTTGAAGAGTGGATTCATTATGTAAATAGTATTGCTTTAAGAAAAGCCTTGATAAAAAAGGATAAATCTGCTATTATAAAAATTCTTGTTAATAAATTTTTCCAGTGGAAGGTAGAGAAAAGATTTTCCTCTTTGTTTAAAGGTTTTATAAATAATCTAAAAGAGCCTTCCACAAAGGAACTTTTTAGGAACGCTGCACCTTATGTACCTGATAGTTTTGAAGGAGAAACTGTATTGAGTGTAGGAAAAAGCATTGATTTGATTAAAAGGGGAGTGAGTGGAATAATAAACACTATGCCCTTTGGATGTATGCCCGGCGCTATAGTTACAGCCATATTGAGATTTATACAGAGAGATTATAACATTGCCGTTGTATCCCTTGCTTTTGACGGTCTAAATTCTACAGTAAACGAA
This sequence comes from Thermodesulfovibrio sp. TK500a, assembly GCF_055381765.1. Lineage (NCBI taxonomy): Bacteria > Pseudomonadati > Nitrospirota > Thermodesulfovibrionia > Thermodesulfovibrionales > Thermodesulfovibrionaceae > Thermodesulfovibrio > Thermodesulfovibrio sp. TK500a. Next base: position 1,291,392 of record NZ_AP041606.1, on the reverse strand, counting down.
TTGTGGCTTGAAGCCTTTATGGAAACCATAAAAGAGAAAGAAGGAGGTGAACTTAGTGGGTAATGTTCTTAAGTGGAGGAAAAAAAAGATAAAAAAACACAAATACAGAAAGCTTCGCCGAAAAATGAGAGCACAGAGAAGAAATAAATAATTTAAAGGTTTGAAAAATGAAAGACTTTATTGCTTTAAAAGAACAAATCAACATAATTGAGAAAGGTGTAAATAGTCTCTTAGAGAAGCTTGAAAATATTGATAGAAAACTTACAGCTATTGAAGAGACAGAGCTGGAAATCAAGGCAATTAAGATGTTTCTAAAAAGAGTTTTTCCTGAGTTTACTAAAGAATATCCAGAGATTCTTAAGAAAATCAGGAGCACGAAAAAATAATGACTTTTGCACCTTTCAGCATAACGGGCATAGGAAGCATGCCTCACAGAGAGCCTTCTGATGCTTGCAAACTTATACTTGAGCATTTTGACATTCCTTTCTGGCCGCAGCTTCCAAAGCTATCTGTCCGTGAATCCATGATTGTCCAGTTCTCCGAGGGTTTTCCGGGATTCACTTTAGATGCTGATAAGGCCTTTGTCAAAAAAAATGAGGAAGAGATTTATACATGGTTGAGCAATTATACTGAAGAAACACTTGAACCCGTAAGCGAAAAATACTCATCAGGTCTTTATAGTCTGGCAGAGGCTTTAAAAGACCAGAAAATATCTGTAATTAAAGGACAGATTACAGGTCCCCTTACATTTACCTTATCTTTAAAAGATGAAGAAGGAAGGCTCATATATTTTGATGAAACTCTGAGAGAACTATCTTTACTTCATCTTAAAGCAAAGGTGAAGTGGCAGATTAACTTTCTTAAAAAACTCGCAGACGAGGTTATAATATTTGTTGATGAGCCAATACTGCAGGCAGTAGGCACTTCTGCCTATATCTCCGTCGAGCAGACTGAAGCCATGAGATTAGTTAGGGAACTGGTGCATTTCATAAAATCTAACGGAGCAAAAGCAGGTATTCACTGTTGTGGCAGAGCAGACTGGAAAGAAGTCATGTCTTCAGGCATTGACATTCTTAGTTTCGATGCTTTTTTCTTTTTCGATTTTTTGAAAATTTATACCGAACAGATAGAAGAATTTCTCAAGAACGGTGGATTTATAGCGTGGGGTTTTATTCCAACTACAGATGATATATACTCCCTAAGTGATGACCAAATTATAAAGTCAGCGTTAAGTAAAATTTCCGAGATATCAAAGCAAATTCCTTTAATCAAAACAAATTCTCTCATTACTCCATCCTGTGGAATGGGCTCTTTGGAGCTTTCCGCTGCCCAAAGAGTTTGCTACCTTCTCAGATTACTAAAAAATTTATTAAATGAATAGAGGAATTTTTATAACATTCGAAGGTATTGAAGGAGCAGGAAAAACTACTCAGGTCAGACTGTTAGCTGAAAAATTTAAAAAGGAAGGGCTTAAAGTAATTCAGACCTTTGAACCTGGCGATACACAGGTGGGAGGAAAAATTAGAGAAATCCTTCTCAATCCTTCACTTTCAATTAATCCGAATTGCGAACTTCTTCTTTATTTTGCTGACAGAATACAGCATATTGAAGAAAAAATAAAGCCTGCCCTTGAGGCGGGTATAATTGTTTTGTGTGACCGATTTACCGATTCAACAATTGCCTATCAGGGATATGGTAGACAGATATCCATTGAATTGATAAAAAAACTAAACACTCTTATTCTTAAGGACTTTACTCCTGACTTTACTATTATTCTTGACTTACCAGCACATATTGGATTGAATAGAAATAAAAAAATAAATAAAAGAGACCGCTTTGAAATAGAAGATATCGATTTTCATAACAGAGTAAGGGAAGGATATCTGGATATATGCAAAAATGAACCTGAAAGATTCATTGTTATAGATGCTACAAAAGCAGCAGAAGAAGTCAGCGAGGAGATTTACAAAAAGGTAAAGACCAAATTCAGGCTTTAAATTCAGGAATGGAAAACAGGATTATCAAAAATCACACAAAAGCTCTAAAAATTCTGCAAGGAACTATTAAAAGAGAGAAAATTCCACATGCCTTTCTTTTCATAGGTGATTCATATTTAGGCAAGACAAGCACAGCCATATCCTATGCAAAAGCCCTTAACTGCATGAATTCCAAGTTCCTTATTGAAAACTGTGACATCTGTTCTGCTTGTGTAAAAATAGGCAAAGGAATCCATCCAGATTTAAAAATTATTAGCCCTGAAAAAGACACCATTACAGTTAACATGATAAGAGAAATTGAAGAGTTTATATCTCTAAAACCCCTTGAAAGCAAATATAAGATTGTAATAGTAAGAGAAGCTCATAAAATGAATTTGGCTTCGGCAAACGCATTTCTTAAAACTCTCGAAGAACCTCCTGTTCACACTATCATTATTCTTATATGTAATAATATCCAGTCTTTACCTGAGCCACTTGTCTCAAGGTGTTTCAAAATAAACTTTACTCCTCTTTCAAAAGATATAATAGAGCAGATAATACCTGATAGTGAAAATAAAGAGCTAATAATCAAGCTAATAATGGGAAGACCTGGACTTTATCTGACAAAAGACATACTTAAAGAAGTAAAATGGTTTGGAGATACCGTAGGAGATAACATAAAAAAAGCTCCCTGGAAAGATAATGAAGAAGTAAAACTCTGGATTGATTTCTTCTGCATAGTTTTGAGAGATGCCTTAAGAGAAAAAATAACAGGAGAAAACGACAATATAATGCCACTTAAAATCTCAATTAGAGAAAATGTTACGATTGAGAATATAATTAATCTATACGATAAATTAATGGAAATCAGAAAAAACATTGATTTAAATTTAAACAAAGCAATCGTCTGGAATTTTACAGAAAAAATCATAAGGGGAGTAATAAATGTCTGAAATTGTCCACGTAAGGATAAGACCGTTTGGTAAAGTGTATCGATATCTAAAAAGTATTGAAGAGATAAAGCCTGGTTGTTTTGTCGTTGTAGAAGGAGACTTTGGGCTGACACTTGGAAGTGTTGTAAATATAACGGAAGGTGAAGACGCAACATTAAAATCTATCATCCGCTTGGCATCGGAAGAAGATTTATCAAATTTTGAGAAAAATCTAATTCTTGAAAAAGAGGCTAAAGAATTTTGTCTTGAACGTATAAGAGAGAGAAATCTGCCAATGAAACTGCTCGTTGTTGAATCGGCTCTTGATAGAAAAAGAATAATCTTCTACTTTACTGCTGAGGGAAGAATAGATTTCAGAGAACTTGTAAAAGACCTCGCTGCAAAATTCAAAACCAGAATCGAACTGAGACAGATTGGAGTGAGAGATGAAGCTAAATATTTTGGAGGGATTGGTGTATGCGGAATGGAGATATGCTGCCGTAGATATATAAGTTTTTTCAAACCCGTATCTCTTAAAATGGCAAAAGACCAAGAAATGGTGATAAATGTCTCAAAACTTTCAGGAGTATGTGGCAGACTTAAATGTTGCCTGAGATATGAATATTACGGTGAAATAGAGGAAATTATTGATGAAGAAATTGTTGCCCAGGAAGAAAGAGAGCCGGAATTTAAAAAATTCTCCTTTATATTAAATAAGTCTACCGATGAGGATTCTATGGATGAGTCAACAGGAGGTAAAAATGACTCAAAATAAAGGTTTTTATATCACCACTCCAATATATTATGTAAACGATATTCCCCATATAGGTCATGCCTATACAACTATAGCAGCAGATATCCTTGCCAGATACATGAAGCTTAAAGGGAAAAAAGTTTTCTTCCTTACTGGAACAGACGAACACGGGCAGAAAGTTGAAAAAGCAGCAATTCAAAGAGGAAAGACTCCTAAGGAACATGCTGACAGCATGGTTGAAAACTTCAAATCCCTCTGGAAAGCCCTTAACATAAGTAATGATGCCTTCATAAGAACAACCGATGAAGAACACAAAAAGGTCGTTAGAGAGATTCTCCAAGCCCTCTATGACAAAGGAGAGATAGAGAAAAGAAAATACTGTGGAATGTATTGCACTCCCTGCGAAAGATTCTGGACAGAGAAAGACCTAATAGATGGAAAATGCCCTGACTGCGGAAGAGAAGTGGAGTGTATTGAGGAGGAGAATTATTTTTTCCTCATGTCCAAGTATCAGAATGCCTTGATAGATTACATTGAGAAAAATCCTGAATTCATATTGCCTGAAACAAGAAAAAATGAGGTTCTCGGCTTTCTTAAAAGCAAACCCCTTGGTGACCTCTGTATCTCCCGACCAAGACAGAGACTTGAATGGGGAATACCTCTCCCCTTCGATGAAGAATATACAACCTATGTCTGGTTTGATGCATTGTTAAATTATTACTCTGCCCTCAAATATCTTGCTCCAGAAGATACAGAGTGGTGGCCCCCAGACCATCACTTAATAGGAAAGGACATTCTTACAACCCATGCAGTTTACTGGTCTACTATGCTCATGGCACTTGAACTTCCCCTTCCAAGAAACATTTTTGCCCACGGTTGGTGGACTGTTGAAGGTAGGAAGATGTCAAAATCTTTAGGAAATGTTGTAAATCCCTGGGAGATAATAGAAAAATACGGAGTAGATGCTTTTAGGTATTTTCTTTTCAGAGAAGTATCCTTTGGACTTGATGGAGATTTTTCTGAAGAGGCATTAGTAAGAAGAATAAACAATGATCTTGCAAACGACCTCGGAAACCTTCTAAACCGATTCCTTGCCATGAATGAAAAATACTTAAGTGGTGAGGTCATTACGAGGCTAAGCGAAGCAAAATCAGAGAATCCCCTTGACATTGAATTTGTTAACTCTTTCATAAACACCATCAATGAGATTGACAACGAAATTCTATGGAATCAATTCAAATTAAACTTAGTCCTTGAAAAGCTCTGGCATGCCATATCTCTTACCAACAACTACATAGCTAAAACTGAACCTTGGAAATTAGTAAAAGAGCACAAAGATAGAGTAAAGATAATTCTTTTCAATGTCTGGAATGCCCTAAGATTAACTTCCTTGTTCTTAATGCCTTTCATGCCTGAGACTGCTCAGAAAATATGGAAAGCCCTCGGACTGAGTGGATATGAAATGGAAAACAGAATGATAAAATGGGAAGTAACTCTCGGAGAGATAAAAACTCAAAAAATAGATCAGCTCTTTCCGAGATTGGAGATAAAGAAAGAGGAGGATAAAGCAAAGATGGAAGAAGCGAAAAGTGATGAACTCATAAGCATTGAAGACTTTATGAAGATAAAGTTAAAAGTTGGGAAGGTTTTAAGCGCTGAAAAAATTAAAGGTTCAAAGAAATTAATAAGACTTATCGTAGACATTGGCGAAGAAAGGCAGATTGTTGCTGGAATTGGCGAGCAGTATGCTCCTGAAGAACTCATCGGTAAGTCAATTGTCGTGTTATCAAATTTAAAACCGGCAAAACTTATGGGTGTGGAGTCTCAGGGAATGCTTCTCGCAGCAACTGGTAGAGACGGGAAACTCTCTATTCTAACACTTGACAGAGAGGTCAATGCTGGTGCTGGAATAAAATGAGCTCTGTAAAAGAATGGCCTAAAACTGAAAGACCTCGTGAGAGACTTATTAAAGAGGGTGCACAGAGTTTAAGCGATGCTCAACTTCTTGCCATAATTCTTAGAACTGGTTCAAATGGAAAAACTGTAGTAAACACAGCTATCGAATTAATTCAGCACTTTGGAGGTCTAAGAGGACTTGATGAAGCATCAGTGGGAGAGCTAAAAAAATTTAAAGGACTTGGTTTAGCCAAAATTGCCCAGATAAAAGCAGCCTTTGAACTCGGTAGAAGAGTCCTTTCAGAGAAAGCCTTTGAGCAAGTCTTTAACTCTGCCGAGACCGTTTTCAGATACTTCGCTCCAAAACTAAATGGACTAAAAAAAGAGGTATTTATAACTTTACTTCTTGACACCAAACTTCGTCTTATAAGAGAAGTCAAAGTCTCCGAAGGCACCCTAAATCAGTCCCTAATCCATCCAAGAGAAGTGTTTAAAGAGGCAATCAAAGAGTCTGCCTATGCATTAATTCTTATCCACAACCATCCAAGCGGAGACCCATCTCCAAGTGAGCAAGACATTGATATAACAAAAAAACTTAAAAAAGCCTCAGAAATCCTCGAAATCCCCATTCTCGACCACATAATCATCGGAAATGGGAGATATTTTAGTATGAAAGAGAGGGGAATTATATAAATGTATTAAAGGAGGGAAAAGGTGGCAAAGTTTATTAACACGAGAGGATTTGTAAGTTTGCTTACGGCTTTTTCTTTTTTGTTTGCCTTTGTTTCAGGAGTTGTTCTTTACTTTACACCGCAGGGAAGAATTGCCTACTGGATTAATTGGAAGTTCCTCGGGCTTACAAAGACTGACTGGACTAACATGCATATAATATTTTGCATCGTCTTTATGATTACTGCCTTTTTCCACATTTACTACAACTGGAATGTGCTCTTAAATTACATTTACAGCAAAGTGAAAAAGGCTATGAATCTGAAAAAAGAGCTTGCCATAGTATTTATTTTCGTAATTTTAAGCCTTATCAGCTCTATAAAACCCTTTCCACCTTTCAGCCTGCTTATAGAGTTTTCTGATTATCTTAAAAATGCTTGGATAAAATCTCCCGATTATGAACCACCCTACGGGCATGCAGAACTACTCTCTCTTGAGGAATTTTCAAAAAGAAGAAACATAGATTTAAATAAAGCATTGGAAATTCTTAGGACTAAAAACATTAAAATCTCTTCAACCAAAGAAAGTCTTGGAGTTATTGCTAAAAATAACGGAATAAGTCCGAAGGAAGTTTACGAGGTTCTAAAATCCCTTGAAGGCACCCTATCGACTGATATCTCAAAATCAACACCCATTAAGGAAAGCTCTAAGGGTGCTGAAAAAAGCAAAGATACAAAATGGACAAAAGAGGAAATAATAACAGAATTTGAAGGAAAGGGGCTTGGAAGGAAAACATTAAAGCAGATAAGCGAAGAAAACGGTGTAATTGTTCAGAAAGCACTGACAAAACTCAAAAGCAAAGGCTTATATGCTAATGAAAAGGATACTCTTAGACAGATTGCAGAAAAGAATAATACAAGCCCTATTGAAGTGCTCATTATAGTTCTTGAAGATGAAGAGAAGAAAAGATAAAATATAATAAATATCACCTGCCATTGGCGGGTTGGCATTTGCCTCATTAGGAGGTGGGTTATGCCAGTTTATGAGTTTAAATGCATGGATTGCGGAGAGATATTTACCATTAAAATGTCTGTAATGGAGATGGAGTCAGCCCAAATTACCTGCCCCAAATGTGGTTCTTCAAAAGTAATGAAAATGATATCCTCTTTTAATACGATGACATCGAAAAAATCATAGGAGGACACTTATAATGGATAGTAACCTAACGCCGTCGATTCTGAGAGTATGCGAACTTGCAGCAATTGAGGCAGCAAGGCTCATGGGTAAAGGCAACAGAAAGGATGCAGACCAAGCAGCAGTTACTGCCATGCGTAGGGCTTTGAATGATATTCCAATTAAAGGTAGAATCGTTATTGGTGAAGGAGAGAGAGATGAAGCGCCTATGCTTTACATAGGTGAGGAAGTAGGAGATGGTTCTGGTCCTGAGGTTGATATTGCAGTAGACCCTCTTGAAGGGACAAATCTTTGCGCAACCGGTATGCCCAATGCCCTGACCGTAATGGCTGTTACTGAAAAAAACGGACTCCTTTACTGCCCCGATACATACATGGAAAAGCTTGTAGTAAGGCCTCAGGCAAAAGGCATGGTAGACATTAGAAAATCTGTGAAGGAAAACCTCGACGCCCTTGCAAAAGCACTCGGTCGAGATATAGATGACCTCGTAGTTGTCGTCCTCGACAGACCGAGACATGAAAATTTAATCAAAGAAATCCGTGCTGCCGGTGCAAGAATAAAGCTTATTTCCGACGGAGACATTACTCCTGCTATAGCTGCAACTGTCGAAGGAACTGGTATACACGCCCTCATGGGAATTGGTGGTGCTCCTGAAGGAGTGCTCTCTGCAGCTGCTGTTAAAAGTTTAGGAGGGGAGATGCAGGCGAGAATCCGTTGGAGAAATGAAGAGGAAAAGAAAAGAGCCATAGCCTATGGAATGGATATTAGTGAAGATAAGGTGTACACTCTTGATGACCTTGTTCCAAGTGACAACATCGTTTTTGTTGCGACGGGCGTTACGAAAGGAGACTTACTCAACGGAGTGAGATTCTTCGGAGGAGGCGCAAGAACCCACTCACTTGTTATTGATTCAAAGCAAAAACTAATAAGATTTGTAGACACAATCCACATATTCGACAAACTGACTAAAATAACCCTGTAAAAATAGGGAGAAGGCATTAGAAAAAGCCTCTAATGTTTTCTCCCTTTCCTGCAACTTTAGAAATATTTTAGTTTTCTAATCTGCTCTTCGGGGTTATCGGAAAGAACAATGGAAGTACCGACCAGTATTGCGTCAATGCCAATTTTAAGTAATTTTCTTACCTCTTCAACGCTTGAGATACCGCTTTCGCTTACGACTACTTTATTTTTAGGGATTAATTCTCTCAGTTTAAAAGTCGTAGAGAGGTCTATTTGAAGAGTTTTTAAATCTCTGTTGTTTATTCCTATGATATCAACTCCAGCATGAACTGCCTTTTTCAAGCCTTCTTCGTCATGAATCTCAAATAAAACATCCATCATTAGAGATTTTGAGAGTTGGTAAAGAAAACTGCACTCATCATCTGATAAAATATCGGCAATCAGCAGTATGGCGTCAGCACCTAAAAGTTTTGACTCATATATCTGATATTCATCGAAAATAAAATCCTTTCTTAAGACAGGTATATCGGGATGTTTAGCTTTAATTTTAGCTAAATATTCTGGCTTTCCAGAAAAAAAATCTTCCTCTGTTATGACTGAAATCGCATCAGCACCTGCTGAAACATAGACATCAGCCATCTGCTCAACATTGTATTCTTTCAACAAACCTTTAAGAGGAGAGGCTTTCTTTATCTCGGCAATTATTTTTATCGGTTCACTGGCTGTTCTTTTTATTTTACTCAAAAAAATAAAATCAGCCCTTTGAGGTAAAGCTCTAACTTTCTCTTTTATTTCTTCAAAAGATAAAAATTTTTTCTGCTCTTCAAATCGCTGCCGCTTTTTCTCTACTATTTTTTCAAGAATACTCATCCTCTGATTTTACCCTTTACTTGATATACGAAAACCAAAATTTCTGCTACGGCTTTATATAATTCCACAGGAATTTCTTCATAAATATCAAGCTTCGAGAGAATTTCAACCAACGCCTCGTCTTCTTTCATAGGAATACCGTGTTGCCTTGCAAGTTCAATTATTCTTTGAGCTATAAAGCCTCTTCCCTTAGCAACAACTTTAGGAGCTTTGTCTTTCTCTGCCTCATATTTTAATGCAACAGCCTTCTTGCCTTCTGTCATACGGTCACGCTTATGCTTCCTTCCTTAATGTTCCACTGTCTGACAAGTTCATCGACTTTATTCACGTAATTAATACTACCCAAAATCATGCCCTTTTCTTTAAACCTATTCCTTAAAAGGCTTTCATTTTCTCTGATTGAGCTTACAATTTCAGGTTTGCCTGAAAAGCTGATGAAAAAAGTTTTATTTATCATGGTTGTTACAAAGGATAAAGTGTCTTCCTTAAAATTAAGGGTGATAAAAACAGAGTGATACTCCTTGCCCTGTCGTTTGAGAGATTTGTAAGCTATATTCCCACCGTCTATTTCCTGCCAAAATAGAGGCAGGAAAGTGAAAAATCCCTGGTAGGTTTTCGAAAGAACCTGATAACCCTCTATCTGCTTGAGAAGATTTTCTGCCCTGAAAATTATATCTTCGGAACCTTTAGCTTTTGCCTCCTCTATTATGGTTTGAAGAACAACTTTCATGTCATGCTTTATCTGTTCCATTCGGACAGGTTCACTAAGGAGAGATTTCATTTTCGCCTCAAAGGATACCCCTGAGTTTAAGAGAATCTCCTTTAATTTTTCAGAACCTAATTCATCAGTGCTCGTAATTATAAGACTTTTTAGATGTGAAATCTGTTCCTCTGGAAAATTGTTTTGTTCAATTAGTGCAAGCAATTCCCGTAAATTATTTGTTACTGTATTACGGGAAAAGACAAGGTCAATTATCTTTTGCATTAAATCGACCTTAATACTTTCAGATAAATGTTCTGTAGGCAAGGAGAGAGTATTTTCTAAAAGAGCCATCTGGGATTGTTTTGTCTGTTCAGACTGAGTTGAACTTTTAAGAAAGAGGGAGTCTATTAGCTTTAAAAGCTTATCTGCCAATTCTCTGTCAAAATTAATTAGAGAGGTTTTTATCTCTTCAGATTCAGCTGTTGTAAGAACTCTTAATGGAATTGTGCCATCCTCTAAAGGCTTCTCAACCTTTACCATTACTGTGTCTCCCCTGTTGAGCGGTAATTCTCTTTGAGGCTGAGCATTTATTATTCGATTGTCTATCTTTAACTGAATCGTTCCTGAGGGAAATATATCCATAATTTCAGCTGTTAAAATTTCACCGATTACAAGTTTAATGGGTTCTGCATTTTTTCCTTTGAAAATATGGATAACGCCAGAGGGGTCAATTATTGGCTGAATCATCTTATTACTTCAATGCCCATATAGGGTCTTAATGCTTCTGGCACAATCACTGAACCATCCTTTTGTTGATAGTTTTCGAGGATTGCTACAAGAGTTCTTCCAATGGCAAGACCTGAGCCATTAAGCGTATGAACAAATTCAGTGCCTTTTTTATCTCTTCTACGAAATCTTATATTTGCTCTTCTTGCCTGAAAGTCCTCAAAATTAGAACATGATGAGATTTCTCTATATCTACCCTGTCCTGGAAGCCATACTTCAATGTCATAGGTCTTTGCTGATGCAAAACCGAGATCTCCAGTGCAAAGAGCCACTACTCGATAGGGTAGTCCGAGTTTTTGAAGAACTTCTTCTGCATCCCTTGTAAGGGATTCTAACTCGTTGTAAGAGTCTTCGGGTTTTACAAATTTAACAAGCTCTACCTTGTTAAATTGATGCTGCCTAATCAGACCTCGCACATCTTTACCATGAGAGCCCGCTTCTCGCCGAAAACATGGAGTGTAGGAAGCATAGTAAATTGGCAGGTCATCCTCTGAAAGTATCTCTTCTCTATGAATATTTGTTACAGGAACTTCAGCAGTAGGAATAAGATAAAATTCTGGGGCTTCTGTTCTGAAAAGGTCTTCTTCAAATTTAGGTAACTGGCCTGTTGCTGTCATAGATGCCCTATTTACTAAAATCGGCGGAAATATCTCGAGGTATCCCTTCCCACTATGAAGGTCGAGCATAAAATTTATGAGAGCTCTCTCAAGACGAGCTCCTTGTCCCCTCATTATAGCAAATCTGCTACCTGCAATTTTGCCAGCTCTCTCAAAATCAATTATTCCAAGTATTTCTCCTATGTCCCAATGATTGAGGGGCTCAAAATCAAACTTGGGTAGCTCCCCCCATCTTCTTATTTCAACATTTTCCGAATCGTCCTTACCAATGGGAACGGTTTGATGAGGAATATTTGGAAGCAAAAGCATAAAATTCTGAACTCTTTCCTCTATCTCTCTTAACCTTTGCTCAATAGAAGCTATCTCATCGCCGAGATTTCGCATTTCTGCTATGAGTGCTTCTGTTCGTTCTCTTTGCATATTTTCTTTTTTCAGACGGGCTATTTCCTGAGAAACAGAGTTTCTTACTGCTCTTTTCTGTTCTATATCTCTTAGTAGGGATAGCCTCTCCCTTTCAAGGAAGAGAAACTCATCAAAGTCTATCTGATACCCTCTTTTTTCAAGGGCTTCCTTGACTTTTTCAGGATTTTCTCTAACACGTTTTATATCTAACATTTTAACCTCTATATGTCCAGATTTCTTACCTCAAGAGCATGCTTTGTAATGAATTCTTTTCTTGGTTCTACATCATCACCCATAAGAATAGTAAATATCTCATTTGCTTTTTGGGCATCCTCAACGGAAACCTGAAGAAGAGTTCTTCTCGCTGGGTCCATCGTAGTTTCCCACAGCTGGTCAGGATTCATCTCTCCAAGACCTTTATATCTCTGTATGGACAGCCCTTTCTTTATTGAATCCATCAATTTTGAGTAAATCTCCCAAAGAGATTCGCTTTTTAAAACTTCATTTTTAAGGGTGAGTAAATATTCTTGATTTCTTCTTATGGCAATCTTGCTAAGAGAATAAAAATTTTCCCTCAAGAGTCTGAACTCTTTTGTACCTTCAATAATGCTTTCTTCTGCATTTTCCGTAGAAGCTAATTTTTTTTCTATATAATTGGGTGAAAAACCTTTTCTTTCAAAGCTTTCCATCTTCCTGCCATAATCAAAAAGTAACTTTAAGAATTCCTCTTTATGAGATTGCTCTCCCTCAAAAGATACCTCTTCTGCTGCTATGTCCATGAGAAATTTATAAAAGTCTTCTTCTGTCTGTATATATCTTTCCCACTTGCCTTTCTTAATTCTGTAAAGAGGTGGCTGGGCAATGTAGAGATATCCCCTCTCAATAAGAGGAAGCATCTGTCTGTAAAAAAATGTAAGAAGCAAAGTTCTTATATGAGCTCCATCCACATCTGCATCGGTCATTAGAATTATCTTTTGATATCGTATGCTGTCAGGTTCAAAATTTTCCTTTCCTATGCCGCCACCAATAGCAGTTATCAGAGTTTTTATCTCCTCTGAAGTTAGCATTTTATCGATGCGAGCTTTCTCTACATTTAGAATTTTACCTCTAAGGGGAAGTACTGCCTGTGTTCTTCTGTCTCTTGCCTGCTTGGCAGAACCACCTGCACTATCTCCCTCAACGATAAACAGTTCTGCTTGCGAAGGGTCTTTTTCAGTGCAGTCTGCGAGCTTTCCTGGAAGAGTAGTATCTTCGAGAATTCCCTTTCTGCGGGTTAACTCTTTTGCTTTTTTTGCTGCCTCTCTTGCTCGAGCTGCTTCTTTAGCTTTTTCAACTATTCTCTTTGCATAAACAGGATTTTCTTCAAGCCAACGACTGAGTTTTTCATTTAAAATAGCTTCTACAATGCCTTTTACCTCACTGTTTCCAAGCTTCATCTTGGTCTGCCCTTCAAATTGAGGCTCCGGAATCTTTACGCTTATTACCGCCACTATTCCTTCTCTGACATCATCTCCCGATAAGGCCTCCTTGCCTTCCTTTATCAATCCTTTTTCAATGGCATAGCTGTTTAGCGTTCTTGTAAGGGCTGATTTAAAACCTACAAGATGTGTTCCTCCCTCTCTTGTATGAATGTTATTTACAAAAGTAAGAATTTCCTCAGAGTAGCTTTCGTTATACTGAATAGCTATCTCGACTATGACTCCCTCTTTTTGTCCTGTCACATATACAGGCTTTGGATTTATGACCCTTTTGCCCCTGTTTATATCCTCTACAAAAGATACAATTCCTCCCTCAGCAACAAACTCTTCCCTTTCTCCGTCTCTCTCATCTATAAGAGTTATTCTTAACCCTTTATTAAGATAAGCTAATTCCCTAAATCTCTGTGATAGAATTTCCTTGGAAAATTCTGTAATTTCAAATATCTCTTGGTCAGGCTTGAAGGTTATCCTCGTTCCTGTTTCTTCTGTTTTGCCAATCTCTTCTACTGCTGAAACAGGTACGCCTCTTGAATATCTCTGCTTTACAATCCTTCCATTTCTCTTTACTTCAACTTCAAGCCATTCAGAAAGAGCATTTACTACACTTACTCCAACACCGTGAAGCCCCCCGGAGACTTTATAAGCTTTTGATTCAAATTTGCCACCCGCATGAAGTTCAGTAAGAACTATCTCCAGAGCTGTTCTTCCTTCAGGGTCTTCGGGATGTATGCCTGTAGGGATTCCACGACCGTTGTCAATAACCGTGCAACTGCCATCAGTATTTAACCTTATCTCTATCCTGTTACAGTAACCTGCCAGTGCTTCGTCTACGGAGTTATCAATAACTTCGTATACTAAATGATGAAGTCCTTCAATGCCCGTTGAACCTATATACATGGCAGGCCGCTTTCTTACACCTTCAAGGCCCTTCAGAATTTTTATGTCTTCAGCTTTATAGGTTTGCTCTTTACTCACCATACCTCCTCTTTTAATACTCACCTGATATTAATCCATTAAGATGATTAAAATTATAGCCTTAAAGGCATAACTACACTTTCATAGATAAAATTATCTTTTTCCTGATTTTCCGTTATATAAACAGCCCTTTCTGGCTCTTTCATGTAAATCTTAGCCTTGTCAGAGGATATCTTTTCAAGGGAATCTATTAAATATTTAGCATTAAAACCAACAGCTATTGCTTCGCTTTGATATTCTACAGCAAGCTCATCCCTGGCCTCGCCTAACTCAGGGTCCGAGGAAGAAAGAACAAGTAAATCTTCTGTCCACTCTGTTCTGACTGCATTCTGCCTCTCCCGGCTAAGCACCGAAACTCTTTTTAAAGAGGCAATTAATAGATTTTTATCAACTATGGCAACTTTTTCATTTGTCCTTGGAATAACTGATTCATAATCAGGATAATTACCTTCAATCATTCTGGTTAGAAAATTAATTCCATCTAACTCAAACATTACATGAGTCTTTCCTATAAAGATTGACACAGCTTCCACATCTGACAAAAATTTTCTTAATTCAGTTAAAGCTTTCTTTGACAATATTACCTTCTTTTCATCTGTCAGATTTACTCCTTCTATTTTTGCTTGAAAATGTGCCAGCCTGTGTCCGTCCGTTCCAACTACGTGGAATTCATCGGGTGACTTTAAGTGAAAGAGTAGTCCATTCAGAAAATATCTGGCATCAGCCTCTCCAGAGGCATAAATTGTTTTGTCAATTGCTGTTAAAACGAGGTCTCTTGAAAAATTTATCCTACTAGCATCGCCAATTTGTGGCCAAACTGGAAATTCTGAAGAATCCATTACAGCAAGCCTAAAATTTGACCTTCCGCTCTGAATCTTAAGCCACTTTTCCTGAAGTGAAATTTCTATGTCTTCATCAAGTTCTCTCACAATCTCATAAAATTTTTTAGCTGGTATACACGCCTTTCCTGGTTCAATTATCTCAACCTTCAGGGGTTGTTTCACCGCTGTCTCTAAATCGGTTGCAAGAATATATCCACTATTTGCCGTTATGTCCATTAAGAAATGATTTAAAACGGGCATTATACTCTTTTTCTCGACAATATTTTGAATTTTTGACAGTTTATCTTGTATTTCTACTTTTTTAATTCTTACGTGCATGTCTCCCTCCTGTTTTTATTTTTTGTCCTGAATTCTTTTTATTATACTATCTATTAACCTGCTAAGATTATCATCTTTTTCTCTCTCTTTTTCTATTTGCCTACAAGCATAAATGACTGTAGCATGGTCTTTGCCACCAAAGGCATTTCCAATTTCAGCAAGAGACAAACCAGTAAGTTTTTTTGTAATATACATTGCCAATTTTCGTGCATTTGATATTTCCTTCGTTCTCTTTTTAGATTTGATATCCTGAAGCTTAATACCAAGAGCTTCACAGACAGCTTTTTGAATTAAATCGATTGTAATTGGCTTGTTTTCATCGGGAAGAAGGTCTTTTAAAACATGTTTTGCCACATCGATTGTAATTGGCAGTTTCGTTAGCATAGTGTAGGCACATAGCTTTATCAAAGAACCTTCAAGTTCCCTTACATTTGACTTAACCCTCGAGGCTATAAAATAAGCTACATCCTCGGGCAGATTAACTCCTTCCATTTCTGCTTTTTTATATAAAATAGCAACCCTTGTCTCAATCTCTGGTGGTTGAATATCAGCAATAAGTCCCATGCCAAAGCGAGAACGCAGTCTGTCTGTAATATCAGAAATTTCCATCGGCGGTCTGTCACTTGATATTACTATCTGCTTTTGCTTACTGTATAATTCGTTAAAAGTATGAAAAAACTCCTCTTGAGTTGAATCTTTACCAGCAATAAACTGTATGTCATCAACAATAAAAACATCCACTGTTCTGTATTTTTGTCTGAAATCGGGCATTTTTTCATGCCTTATGGCAGCAACAAACTCTCCCGTAAACTGTTCAGATGAAATATAACAGACATTTAATTCCGCATTTTTATCAAGAATAAAGTTGCCTATGGCAGTAATTAAATGGGTCTTACCAAGTCCAACTCCACCATATATAAAGAGAGGATTATAGGCAAAGCCTGGATTTTCTGCAACCCTAAGAGCTGCTGCATGGGCAAACTGATTAGAAGGTCCGACAACAAAAGTGTTAAAAGTGTATTTAGGATTTAAATTACCCCTCTTGACAGGTATCTTTTTTTCCTGCGCATCTGAAGAGAGAAGTTCCTTACCGGTGATAACATATTTTATCTCGTAGCTATTACCCGTTACTTCACTTACAACTTCCTTTAAAAGAGAGGGAAAGTTGTCTTCAATCCAGTCCTTAAAAAATCTATTCGGTACTTCGATATAGGCCTCTGTCCCTTTAATGTTTATTAACTTAATTGGAGAAAACCATAGCTCAAAGGTTGAATCTCCAACCTTTTGATTGATTATTTCTAAAATTTTTTGCCAAACTTTATTTAAATCTTCCATTTTTCAACAACTTTTCAACATTTGTTAAAAACTTTACTGTTAAAAGCCTGTTAAATACAAAAAGCCTTTATTTTCAATAAGATACGTATAACGACCCCTTTTTCAACCATCTCATTATATCCCATAATTAACAAACTGAGCAAACTAATGTTAAAAAATTGTAAATCTTTTAAACTTTTTAACAAAAACTTTATAAAAACTGTCGACACCGTAAAATATGTAAAATTAATCAAAAAAATATTAACAACTATAACTAATTGATTTTACTGCAAAAAATCTTTAAATTAACAAAAAGCGCATCCCTAACTACTCCACTAAAATAAAAAGACTAAAAAAAAGAACAATATTTCTTTAGGTATGACTCAATAAAAACATCTAAATCACCATCTAAAACTTGTTCCACATTATAAACTTCAATATTAGTTCGGTGGTCTTTTATCATCCTGTAAGGATGTAAAACATAAGACCTTATCTGACTTCCCCAAGCAATATTTTTTTTATCACCAGTTAAATTTTTTATCTTTTCTTCTTTTTCCTTTTCAAGTAAATCATACAACTTAGACTTTAATATCCTCATGGCCAGTTCCTTATTTCTATGCTGTGACCGTTCAGTTTGACAGGAAACAACTATTCCCGTCGGTATATGAACAATTCTTACGGCAGAGGAAACTTTATTTACATGTTGCCCACCTGCTCCAGATGCTCTGAATGTATCTATTCTTAAATCATCTTCTTTGATCTCAATCTGAATATTATCCTCTATTTCCGGACACACATGAACTGCAACAAAAGAAGTATGTCTTCTCTTATTAGCATCAAAAGGAGAAATTCTAACAAGCCTGTGTACTCCTGCTTCTGCTTTTAGGTATCCATAGGCATATGGACCTTCAACTGTAAAGGTGACATCTTTAATACCAGCTTCTTCGCCAGATTGCATGTCAATAATCTGAACCTTGTAACCTTTCCTTTCAGCCCACCTAAAATACATTCTCATAAGAATTTCAGCCCAATCCTGACTTTCCGTTCCACCTGCTCCTGGATGAATTGAAACTATGGCATTGTTTTTATCGTGCTCACCATTAAGTAGAAGTTTTAGTTCTAAATTTTGAATTTGTTGTCTTATGTTTTCTATTTCTGATTCTAAATCTTTAAGTAGAAGATATCCCTCTTCCTCTGTTTCAGTGATTCTAACGGCCTCTTCAAGATAGTTATATTTATCCGTAATATCCTCTATGGGAGATATAACGTCTAAAATTCTGTTTTTTTCCTTCTGAATGCTCTTTATTTTTTCATTATCCTGCCAGACTTCTTCTTTTTGAAGGTTAATTTCTAAATTTTGCAGTCTACTTTTAAGTTGGTCTATTTCAAAGACAACCTCTTAAAGCATCTATTTTCTCTTTAATCTCTCTTAAATTTAATTTTAAATCTTCACATGTAACCATTTTTTACCTCCAATTCTTATATTACCAAATATAAAAATTATTGAAACAATAATGCATATATAAGCAAAAATATCACCATATTTAGTATAGAAAGTAATTTTTTCATTTGGATAAATATCACTAACTAAATAGGTTCTATCAAATAAGTTTGTTTTTTCTATAATCCTTCCCTTACTATCAATAAATCCTGAAATACCTGAATTTGCAGCTCTTACAAGTGGTTTCCTGTTTTCTATAGCACGAAATACAGCCATTGAAAAATGCTGATAGGGTCCTGAAGTTTTTCCAAACCACCCATCATTAGTTATATTTACAATAAAATTTCCACCTTTTTGATAAAACTTTCTTACTTGTCCTGGAAATATAATTTCATAACAAATTAATGTAGAAAATTTTCCAAAGGGAGTTATGGCTAAACTATAACTTTCACCCTTTTGATAATCTACGCTGCCTACTGTAAGCTTTTCTATGAAAAATAAAAACTTTCTTAATGGGACATACTCTCCAAAGGGTACTAAATGTATTTTATCATAAAGATAAGCGGTAACTCCATTAGAATCAAGCAAAACTGCACTATTTGTATAGCTATTTTTCTGTCTTTCCATAACACTTCCAAAAAGCAGATATATACCTTCTTGTTTAACAAAATTGATTAATTCAGAGGTAAAATGTTTATCTCTATCAAATACGAATGGAATGGCTGTCTCAGGCCATACAATTAAATCTGGTTTTAAATCATTAGCTTTCTTTGTCAGGTTTTTATAGATATCAATTATCTGTTCAACTCTTTTTTGATCCCACTTTTCATCTTGAGGTATACTTCCCTGGATTACAGCAATTTTAATCTTTTTTGAGTTGTAATTGTCATTTAACATTATCGCTCCATAAGAAATATAAACTACTAAAACAATAATTACTAAACAACTGCTAATGATTATAGTATAATAAGGCATTAGAGGTTGATATATTTTTCGTTCCCTGAAAAGCCATAGGTCAAAGATAAAGCAGTTAAACAGAACTACTATAAATGAAATTCCATAAATACCAGTAATATCAGAAATTTGAGATATTAATAAGAACTTATACTGACTGTATCCAATTATCGCCCACGGAAAACCAGTCATGAAGTAGGTTCTAAGAACTTCAAGAGACACCCAAATAAATGGAGCGTATAAGGAAGTGGGAAGATTATTTTTTAGTAAATTTTTATAAAGCAGTGAAAAGACAACTGGATAAAGAGCAAGATAGGAAGATAAAAGTATTACAACAGTATAACTAAATAACAATGGAACTGAACCATAATGATATAATGAGTGATATATCCAGTAGACATTTCCAAAAAAGAAGAGCAATCCGAAAATTAATGAGCCTTTAAAAATGCTTTTATAGTCTTGTGTGCGGTAAATAAATAGAAAAAGCGGTATAAATCCTATCCAAGTAAGAAAAAAAATATCAAAGGGAGCAAAGCTTAGAAGTAAAAGTAAAGCTGATAAAAAACAGAGAAAATATTTTTTTATGATGTTGAAGATATACTTAGGAGACTCTACTATAAATTCTGGTAAAAGCATTAGATATTTATGTTATCATAATTGGTAATGTTATGGTTACCCTTTGTCTGATTCCTGCAAGATATGCTTCAACAAGATTTCCGGGAAAACCCCTTGCACTCCTTAAAAGCAAACCAATTATCCAGCATGTTTATGAAAAAGCAAAACTGTCACATTTAATAGATGATGTCTTCGTCGCCACTGATGACTTCAGAATAGTAAATGCTGTAGAGTCCTTCGGTGGCAAGTCAATCATGACATCAAAATACCATCCTTCAGGAACAGACAGAATTGCTGAAGCAGTTGATAAACTATTAAAAGAAGGATATGATATAGAAGAAAATTCAATCATCATAAATTTACAGGGAGACGAGCCCTTTGTAAAAGTTGAAATGATTGAGCAACTAATAGAACTTATGAAAGAAGGAGAAGGATACATAGGAACTCTTGCCAAGCATATTGAAAATGAAAGAGATTTTAATAATCCAAACATTGTTAAAGTGGTCTTTAACAAGAAAGGGGAGGCTCTTTATTTTTCGAGAAGTCCCATTCCTTTTAATAGGGAGAAATTCTTAAAAGGTTTCTCTGATAAAAACTTTATGTATAAACATATCGGCATATACGGGTATACCTTTAAAGTTCTCAAGAAATTTGTTAATCTTCCCCCTTCAGATTTAGAGATTATAGAATCCTTAGAGCAGTTAAGAGCTTTAGATTATGGTATTAATATCAGAGTAAAAATTACACAATACGATTCCTTTGGAATAGATACACCTGAAGATTTGGAGGTAGCAGAGAAATGCCTAAATATATCTTTATAACAGGTGGAGTTGTATCAGCTCTCGGAAAGGGTATTGCAGCTGCAGCCATAGGAGCACTCCTTGAAGCAAAAGGTTTTAAAGTAACCATACAAAAACTTGACCCTTATATAAATGTAGACCCTGGAACGCTAAGCCCTTTCGAGCATGGTGAGGTATATGTTACCGATGATGGCTGTGAAACAGACTTAGATTTAGGACATTATGAAAGATTTACTCACTTGACTACTTCTCACGTTAACAATTATACCTCTGGAAAAATATACTTTAACGTAATATCAAAAGAAAGGCGTGGTGACTATCTTGGTCATACTGTTCAGGTTGTTCCTCATGTAACCGACGAGATAAAAGAGGCAATTAAGTCTGCTGCTGGAGATAACGAATACGAGATTGTAATAGTTGAAGTCGGCGGCACTGTAGGAGATATTGAAGGGCTTCCGTTTCTTGAGGGAATAAGACAATTAAGATATGATGTTGGTAGAGAGAATGTTTGTTACATACATCTTACTCTTGTACCATATATAAAGAGTGCAGGCGAGCTTAAAACAAAGCCTACTCAGCACAGTGTAAATAGTCTTCGTGCCATCGGAATACAGCCTGATATACTCCTATGCCGAGCTGACAGACCTATTCCACATAGTCTTAAGAAAAAAATAGCACTACACTGTAATCTTGACTTTGATGCTGTAATTTCTGCTCACGATGTAGATACTGTCTACGAAGTGCCACTCAATTTTAAAAATGAAGGGCTTGATTTGCTCATAGAAAAGAGACTTTCTTTACCGCATAGAATTGAAGATTTATCACCTTGGGAAAATGTGGTAGATAAGATTAAAAATCCTAAGACAGAGGTAAATATAGCTGTAGTAGGTAAATACGTTGGTTTAAAAGACTCATACAAAAGCCTAACAGAAGCCCTAATTCACGGCGGAATAGCTAACAATGCAAGAGTAAATATAATCTGGATTAGTTCGGAAGATATAGAAAAAGAGGGAGCTAAGACCCTTTTGGGTGAAGCAAATGGAATTCTAATTCCCGGTGGATTTGGAGTGAGGGGAATAGAGGGAAAGATTGAAGCAATCAGATATGCAAGGGAAAACAAGATACCCTTTTTCGGAATATGTCTTGGAATGCAGTGTGCTGTAATCGAGCTCAGCAGAAATCTTGCTAAGTTAAATGCAAATTCAACAGAGTTTGACCCCGAAACAGAGCATCCTGTGATTTATCTCATGGAAAGATGGTATAATCCCAGGACAGACAGATACGAAATTCGTTCAAACGAATCTCAAAAAGGTGGAACAATGAGGCTTGGCGCTTATCCATGTACAATTAAGGAGGGAACAAAGGCTTTTGAGGCATATAAAACCAAGGAAATTTCAGAGAGACACAGGCACAGATACGAGTTTAACAATAAATATGTGGCTTTACTTGAAGAAAAAGGAGCCGTGTTCAGTGGCACTTCTCCCGATGGACAGTTAGTTGAGATAATTGAACTTAGAGAACATCCCTGGTTTTTGGGGTGTCAGTTCCATCCAGAATTTAAATCTAAACCTTTTAAACCTCATCCACTTTTCAGAGAGTTCATAAAGGCTTCATTAAACGCAAAGAAAACACTTTTTAGTTTTTAAAAAGTTAATAAGGAAGTTTTGAATCGCTCTTTATGAAGCAAAAAATCGGGTAAAAATAGGTTAAAATATATAAAAATTTGAGGTGAAGTATGCAGTTTGACCCGACAATATTTTTCTGGATTTTTCTCATAATCATTGCCATACAGCCTGTTATCAGGCAGAGACTTCTTGAAAATGCCCGTATGAAGCTGATTGCTGAGATAGAAAAACAAAGAGGAAGTAGAGTAATTTTACTTGTTCACCGGCAGGAAACAATGAGTTTTCTCGGCTTTCCTATCATGCGATTTATTGATATACACGACTCTGAAGAAGTTTTAAGGGCAATACACATGACAGACGATGACATGCCCATTGACCTTGTAGTTCATACTCCTGGCGGCCTTGCCATTGCAGCAACACAGATTGCAAGGGCCCTTTCAAGACATAAAGGTAAGGTTACAGTTTTCGTGCCACACTATGCCATGTCTGGTGGAACTCTCATTGCCCTCTCGGCCGATGAAATTGTAATGTGCGAGCATGCAGTGCTCGGTCCCCTTGACCCGCAAATTGGTCAGATGCCTGCTGTGTCAGTGCTTAATGTGCTTCAGAAAAAAACTATCAATGAAATTGATGACAACACGCTAATTTTAGCAGACCAGGCTGAGAAGGCAATAAGGCAGATGAAAGAGACCATTGTTGAGATTGTATCAAGAAGTCATCCTTCTGATAAAGCAAAAGAGATTGCTGAAAAGCTTGTTTCTGGAAAGTGGACACATGACTATCCAATCAGTGCAGAGGAAGCTAAAGAGATGGGATTACCGGTCTCAACAGAGATGCCCAAGGAGATAATGCTTCTTATGAATCTCTATCCTCAGCCTGTCAGGCAGTCTGTTGAGTATATCCCCGTTAAAAAGAGCAAGGTTTAGGCTATCGCTTCCAGAAAGCAGGAGTAAGCAGAATAAGAACCGTATAATACTCAAGCCTTCCTGCGAGCATGCAGAATATTAATATCCATTTGCCAAAAAGGGGAATAGAGGAATAATTCCCGGCTGGTCCAGCCTCACCGAGAGCAGGCCCAACGTTGTTCATGGCTGATACGACCGTTGAAACAGAGGTGAGTATATCAAGCCCTGTGGCTGTCATTGCAATGCTTGCAATGGCACATAGAAAAAGGGCAAGAAATACAAAACCCCAGATACTTCCAAGAGTTTCCTTTGTGAGAAACTTATCATCAAGTTTCAAAGCAAGCACAGCCCTGGGATGAATAAGCTGATAAAACTCTCGGAATATCTGCTTTATCATGAGATAAACTCTAACTTGTTTAAGTCCACCAGCAGTAGAGCCTATCATTCCTCCAAAAAACATGATTATCAGTAATATGAGCTGGCAGAAAGAACTCCATTTAAGATAATCGGCTGTGGCATATCCCGTAGTGGTCATTATAGAGACAATTTGAAAAACAGCGAATCTGAGCGATTCAGAGACTGAATTGTAAGAGTAAATCAAAAGATTTAATGTAAGCAAAGCTACGGTGACGAGGATAACAGAGAGATAAAACTTAAATTCCGCATTTCTGAGAAATACCCCGAAATCACCTCTCATGAAGTAAAAGTAAAGGGCAAAATTTACTCCTCCAAGAAACATTCCAAAACTCACAACATAATCAATGAGGGGACTGTTATAATGTCCTATGCTTGCATTCTTTGTGGAAAATCCACCCGTTGAAATGGTTGTAAAGGCATGGCATACGGCATCATATAAATCCATGCCAGCTATGAAATACAGAATTACTATTATTACTGTTATCCCAGTGTAAATTAACCACAATGCCTTTGCTGTATCTATAATCCTTGGTCTTAGTTTATCTACACTGATTTCAGGGACTTCTGCTTTAAACAGCTGCATGCCGCCAGTTCCAATAATTGGGAGAACAGCTAAGGCAAAGACAATAATTCCCATGCCGCCAATCCACTGAGTCATGCATCTCCAAAAAAGAAGTCCTGCCGGTAAACTCTCCACATCTGCAAAAATACTTGCACCAGTTGTTGTAAATCCAGACATTGCCTCAAAAAAAGCATCAGTAAGGGAAGACACTGTGCCTGTAAAGATGTATGGTAAAGCACCAAAAAAAGTAACACTAATCCATGATAGTGTGACAGCCATGAAAGACTCTCTGTACATGAGGTCAACGTGTTTGTATTGCTTTGTGAGAGCAAGCATGACTGAACCGGAAAATAATGTGACCAGAAAGGA
Organism: Thermodesulfovibrio sp. TK500a; assembly: GCF_055381765.1. Taxonomy (NCBI): domain Bacteria; kingdom Pseudomonadati; phylum Nitrospirota; class Thermodesulfovibrionia; order Thermodesulfovibrionales; family Thermodesulfovibrionaceae; genus Thermodesulfovibrio; species Thermodesulfovibrio sp. TK500a. The sequence goes on along the minus strand of NZ_AP041606.1, from coordinate 1,267,018 downwards.
AATGCTCAGGGCTAAAATATCAGAGGAATTGTTTAATACTGACACTCCGACGGGAACAAGCATAAAAATAGATAGAATTATGAGGATGATACCAACAATATTGAAAACTGTTTTGAAGTTCATGTGAGGAGCTTTTCCACTTCCTTTATCGAATCTTTGAGGGCGAAGATTATGAGTTTGTCTCTCTCTCTTATTAAATCATCGCCAGATGGGATTATTATCCTGTCATCTCTTATTATAGCGCCAAGTATTGAATTTTTAGGGAAAATACCTTCTTTCAGAGTCCTACCAACGAGAGAAGATTTATTAGAAACTTCAATTTCCATTATTTCTGCTTTATTTTCTGCTATTGCTGTCAGGGATATTACCTCTCCACGCCTTAGATATCTTAGGATAATGCTGGCTGTTATAAGTCTGGGACTTAAAACAGACTGTATTCCCAGATTATGAGCAAGGGGGACATAGTCTGTTCTGTTTACAAGAGATATGACTTTTTTAGCGCCGAGTTTTTTGGCCAGCAGAGATGCCATTATGTTTAATTCATCATTGTTTGAACAGGCAATATAAGTGTCTGTATTCTGTATGTTTTCTTCCAAAAGAATCTGCTTGTCTGCTCCATCACCGTGGAGAATTAGAGTTTTACCAAGATGCTTGCTTAAGAATTTGCATCTTTCCGAGTCTTTCTCTATTATCTTGATATCAGCTTTATTTTCCATTTTATTGGCTATATAATAGCCTATTCTTCCTCCTCCAAGTATCATTATTTTTTTTGAGGGTGTTGCTACTACTCCGAGACTCTGGGCAACCTCCTGTATTTTTTCTCTTGGAATGGGCATGTAAACAATATCACCTTCCTGAATAATATCATCTCCCGAGGGAACTATAACGTTTTCATCTCTTTCAATAACTCCTATAATAAATTCTTGATTTATCAAGGACCTTACAGACTTAAGTTTTTTACCATTTACTGGACTGTCCTTTGGAATTTTAAACCCGATTACCAAAATCTTACCCTGCTCAAAACCTATTACCTCACTGGCAAAAGGATTTTCAATCAGTCTTGCAACTGCCTCCGCTGCTTCAAGCTCAGGATTAATGGCTGGGTCAATGTCAAGATTTGATTTTCCGAGAAGTTCCTTGTTAAAGAAATAGTCAGGATTTCTAATCCTTGCTATTTTACGTTTTATATTAAACATTGCCTTGCCAAGAAGACAGGCAATCATGTTTGTCTCATCACTATTTGTCACGGCAAGAAGGAGGTCTGCTTTGTCTGCTCCTGCCTCTTTGAAAGCGGATGGGTCACTTCCTTCCGCTTCAATTGTGGCAATATCGAGCTCTTCGGATATTCTTCTTAATTTAGCTCCATCTCTGTCGATGATTACAACATCCGCTCCTTCATAGGTGAGAAATTTTGCAATTTGATATCCTACTTCTCCAGCGCCAACTATTATTATTCTCATGTTTTCCCCTATTCAATTTGTGAAAAATTATATCATTTTTTTTACTTATTTTCCATATGCTGCGGTTCTAATTGAATGTGTCTCAAATAGATTAATTGATTTTTCAACTTTAAATCAAAGCAAGGGCATGTTTTGTATTCGCTGTGAGTTCATAGATAGCAAATTTTCACATAGAATAAGAAAGAAGATTTGCGTTTGGAAATATCTTCAGAAATTTAGTAAACTAACAGGATAGAATAAAATAAAAACTCTCATAAATTTAGTGTATCTTTAAGGAGGCAATAAGATGCAAATTCAGTATGCCGAGAGGATTAGGACGCTTCCTCCCTATCTTTTTGCTGCAATTGACCAGATGAAAAGAGAAGCCCTTGCAAAGGGCGCAGATTTAATTGACTTAAGTATTGGCGATCCAGATATTCCAACGCCGAAGCATATTGTTGAGGCAATGAAAAAGGCAGTGGAGAATCCTGAACATCATCGTTATCCAAGCTATGAGGGCATGTTTAGTTACAGGCAGGCAGTTTCGAGATGGTATAAAAGAAGATTTAATGTAGAGCTTGACCCTGAAAAGGAAGTTCTATCTTTAATTGGTTCTAAGGAAGGCATAGGACACATACCTTTAGCTTTTATTGACCCTGGAGACGTAGTTTTAGTGCCTTCTCCTGGCTATCCTGTTTATCCCGTAGGCACAAAGTTTGCTGGAGGAATTCCTTATTTTATGCCACTAAGGGAGGAAAATAATTTTCTTCCTGACCTTAAGGCTATTCCTGAAGATGTATGTTCAAGGGCAAAATTAATGTTTATAAACTATCCTAACAATCCTACCTCCGCAGGAGCGACTATTGATTTTTACAAAGAAGTTATATATTTTGCCAGAAAATATAACATTATTGTATGTCACGATGCTGCCTATTCAGAGGTTTATTATGAAGAAAGACCCGTAAGCTTTTTGGAGATTGAAGGAGCAAAAGAAGTGGGCATTGAATTTCACTCTCTCTCTAAAACTTATAACATGACAGGATGGCGCATAGGTTATGCAGTTGGTAACAGGGATATAATTGCTGGACTTGGCAAAGTAAAGACAAATCTTGATTCGGGAGTTTTTCAAGCCATTCAAGAGGCAAGTATAGTGGCTCTTGACACGGATGACCAAATTCTCAAAGAAATCAGAGATATCTATAAGGAAAGAAGGGACATACTATATGAAGGTCTTAAATCAAAGGGTTTTGACCTCAGGAAGCCTAATGCTACATTTTATCTATGGGTAAAAGTTCCACGTGGAACAAATTCCATAGAGTTTGTAGGAAGGCTTCTTAAAGAGGCAGAGGTGTTATGTACGCCAGGTGTTGGTTTTGGAGAATACGGAGAAGGATACATTAGATTCGCCCTTACTCAGCCAAAAGAGAGAATTCGGGAAGCGGTGAACAGAATCGGGAGGCTCATCATATGATAAAGACCCTTACAGTGAAGACCTCTGTAAGAGAAGAGTTTGTTGATATAAGAGTGGAAGTTGAAAGAGTGGTTAAGGACTCGGGAATTAAAGCGGGTATATGTTATCTTTATGTTCCCCACACTACTGCAGGAATAACAATAAACGAGGGTGCAGACCCTTCAGTAAAGAAAGATATTATTAATGCTTTAAGAAAAATAGCGCCTCAAGGAGCAGGTTATGCTCATATGGAGGGAAACACAGACAGCCATATAAAGGCAACATTAGTAGGTTCTTCCGTAACAATTTTTATTGAAAGCGGAAGGCTTATATTGGGTCAGTGGCAGAGTATTTTTTTCTGCGAATTCGATGGGCCAAGAACAAGAAAAGTATACATGAAAATAATTAAAGAGGAGGAATAATGTTAAACATTAATGCAATTGCTCCTGAGGAGCTAACGCTTGAATCAACTTTTAAGTTTCGCTGCTATCCTGGAATATCTTGTTATAAAAGCTGCTGTAAAAACATAGATATAATGCTTACTCCTTATGACATCTTAAGACTTAAAAACAGATTTGGTATATCTTCGGGTGAGTTTTTGATGAAATATACTTATGTTTTTGTTGAGCCAAAAAGTGGCTATCCTTTTGTTTTTCTTAATAAAAATGAAGATGAACAGAAAACTTGCCCTTTCCTTGTTGATGCAGGATGTTCGGTATATGAAGACAGGCCTGCCACATGCAGATATTATCCAATTGGTCAGGCATCGCTTAAGAAATTTGACCTTACCGATGGCATTTCTGAAGAACATTACTTTTTTGTAAGAGAGCCTCATTGTAAGGGTTTTCAGGAAGAAAAGGAATGGACTGTGGAGGGATGGAGAAAAGACCAGGGCGTTGACCTTTATGACGATATGAATAGAGGATGGCGTGAACTTTTCTTTACAAGAAATCTTAAAGCAGAAAAGCTTGACGATAAAAAGCAAAAAGCTTTCTATACGGCATGCTACGATGTCGATGCATTTAGAAGATTTATTTTTGAAAGTAAATTTCTTGAAGTCTTTGATGTGGAAGAAGAGCGACTTAATAAAATTAAAAATGACGAGGCAGAGCTTTTGAATTTTGCCTTTGATTATGTTAAGTTTTTGCTCATGATAAAAGAGACGCTTAAACTGAAAAAGAGGTAAAAATAGTTTATTTTTTTATAATACCCTTCAAAGGACTTATTATGCTTTTGATTGGTGAGGATATACTTCGCTCGGTCTCTTCAGATATTTTTTTCTTCAGAGAATCTTTAAAGTCTGAGTGAAGATTGTCCCATCTGCCCCATATGTTAAAATTGACTGTCACTTCATTATTTTTTTGAAGTATTTTTATTAGAACTGAACCAGCAATGCCCATAAAAAAACCTTTTGAAGCTATCTCAACATTCCTTGCCTTTAAAAAAGAGGGAGCATTAATATAGCCATTTTTAATCGTAAAATTCGATTGGAAACTCATTGTCCCACTGCTTATCTTTAAATCTGTATTTATATACGGCATGACTGTCTTAATTGGTAATTCAGTTACTTTTAGAGTGCCCTCAAAATATTCGGCAATGTAGTTTCCTTTAGAGTTAAACTCAATGCTACCGCCTTTTTCTACCTTTGCATTGGCTTTAATTGAGAGATTTTTGTTTTCAAGGTCGTTGTTAAGTTCGAGTTCTAAGCTATTGAATTTTGTCTTAGCACCCTTTAATTCATCTATAATTTCTATTTCGCCTTCTGTTATTCTGAGAGTCTCTACGGGTAGATATGACGGAGACTTGGTTTCATCTCCTTTTAATTTAGCAATATGCCATCTTTTGTTTCGGTCTCTTTTGAGGGTTAATTTAGGATTTTTAAATGATATCTCTTTGATTTGAAAATTACCCTTAAGTAGAGACAGTAGATATGGTTTAATTTTAATAACAGAAACATCCAGAAAGTTGTCTCCTTCCATACTGTATATCTTGACATTCTCAGCGCATAATGAATCGACACATAAGAACAGTTTTCCTATCTTGACAGAAGGACCTAATTTCTTCTCAATTCTATCTCTGATAAAATTATCGATAATATATTCATTGGCAAAAAGAATTACTGCGAGCAGTATGATGATAAAAAGTGACAAAAAAATAACTATTTTTTTCTTTGTGTTCATAATGTTTTAAGTTTTTGGATATAAAAATTACCCATACGTTTATAGGCTATAATAAATTATTATAACCTTAATCGGGAAGGAGTAAAATGGAAAGAGAAAAACTTGTAGAATGGGATAAAAAATATATATGGCATCCATTCACTCAAATGAAGGAGTGGTTAAAAGAAGAACCTACGATTTTTGTAGAAGGTAGAGATTGTTTTTTAAAAGATACTGAGGGAAATTGGTATCTCGACGGAGTTTCCTCTCTTTGGGTGAATATTCACGGACACAGAAGAGCCGAGATAGATGAAGCAGTAAAGCTTCAATTGGAGAAACTCGCTCACTCCACTCTTTTGGGAGCTTGCAATGAGCCCAGTATAATTCTTGCAAAAGAACTTGCTGAACTTCTTATTGAAAAACTTCCCTGGGGAGAACACCTTACAAAAATATTTTATTCGGACAATGGTTCAACTGCTGTAGAAATTGCCATGAAAATTGCTTATCAATACTGGGTCAATAAGGGAATAAATGAAAAAGATACTTTCGTTAGTCTCAAAGAAGGGTATCATGGCGATACAATTGGAGCTGTAAGTGTCGGTGGAGTAGAGCTTTTTCATGAAGTTTATAAGCCTCTTTTAAATAAATCCATTCAGTCTCCTGCTCCCTACTGTTACAGATGTGAACTTAATCTTAAATATCCCTCCTGTGGGATAGCTTGTCTTAGTGAAATGGAGAAAATTTTAAAGGAAAACCATGAAAGAATAATTGCCGTTGTTGTTGAACCTCTTGTTCAGTGTGCAGGCGGTATTATCGTCTGGCCAGAGGGATACTTGAAAGGTCTTAGAAAGCTATGCAATGAATATAACCTAATTTTTATTGCCGATGAGGTTGCCACAGGTTTTGGAAGAACAGGAAAAATGTTTGCCTGTGAACACGAACAAGTAACTCCAGATATCATATGTCTTAGCAAAGGATTAACAAATGGTTACCTGCCTCTTGCTGTCACTGTTGTAAACGAGAGAATATTTAATGCCTTTTTGGGTGAGATTGAAGAGAGAAAAACTTTCTATCATGGCCATTCCTATACGGGAAATCCTCTTGGATGTGCTGCGGCTATCGCATCTTTGGAAGTTTTTAAGAAAGATGATACTCTTCGCAAGCTTCCGGCAAAAATTAATTTAATGGCTGAAATTTTTCGGGAGATTTCTCAACTCAAGCATGTTGGCGATGTAAGGCAAAAGGGAATGATTGGAGGAATTGAAATTGTGGAGAATAAGAAAACGGGGCAACCTTTTCCCTACCCAATGCAAATGGGATGGAAAGTTGTTAAGGCAGCAAGAAAATATGGGGTATGGCTTAGACCCCTCGGGGATGTGATTGTGGTGATGCCTCCTCTTATAATTTCTGAAGAAAATCTGGAAAGGTTGCTTACAGTGATAAAACGTTGTATAATTGAAATAACTTCGTAGAATAAGGAGGGAATATGTTCGCATATTTTAGAAGCTCTTTAGTGAGGGGGAGAAGGTATCTTGGTCTTTTCATAGGATTTATCCTATGCTTTCTATGTGCCTGCACAGAACAGGTGAAAATGGATATAACAGGAAGCAATGAAAACTTACCTACAGGTCCTTCTGCAATCACATGGGATGGTAAAAATCTTTTAATTGCAAAGGACGGTTTAATAGTTTTTATTGACAACATAGATACCGCTACGGCAGGGTCTATATACAAATATGAAGGCCATTATTTTCTCAATAGACAGCCAATAACTGTTTCTTCGCAAGAAAAGCCTTCTTATATCTCGGGCATTGCTTGGCAGAAAACTTCAAGCAATGGAGGATACATCTGGATTGCTGACAACTCAAACAGAAGGCTTATGCAGATTACTCCTCAGGGAGAAGTTATTAGAAAAATAGCATATTCAAAGTTCTTTGTTGATGACATGACTTTTGACGGAGAAACTCTATGGATAGCAGACTCAAAAAGAGAGAAAATATTCAGAATATCTTTAGAAGATGGTTCTATCTTAGAGCAGTTTCAATCTCCCGTTAAAACTCCTACTGCTCTTGCCTGGGATGGAAAACAGCTTTATATAGCTGGCCTAAAAGATTTAGACTCTCCTTCGTATTCTTCCGATAACATAAGGATTGTAAAACTTTCTCCTAAGACAGGAAAAGTTACAGAAGAGATTCCTCCTTCAAGGTATCTTTCACAGCCTACTGGTATGGTCTGGATTGAGGGTAAATTGTGGATTGCCGATAGAAACTATGGAGGCATTATTATAACCTCTGACTGGGGTAGTCCTTCTGAAGATACAAAGGATTACAGAATAGCAACCTTACCTGTGAGCTCAAAGAAAATACAACAAGTAGAGAAAAAAGCTGAAAAGCAGGATATTGACGAAGCAAAGAGGGCTGCAGAGGAAGCAAGACAGGCTGCTGAAGAGGCAAAGAAAGCCGCTGAGGCTGCTAAGAAAGCCTTTGAACTACAGCAGAAGAAATGATTTTTTCTAAGTTTTCCATAATAGCAGGTCCTTGCGTTATTGAAAGCGAGGATATAGTATTAAAAACTGCGGAGACCTTAAAAGAAATCACAAGTAACCTAAATGTTCCTTTTATTTTTAAATCATCCTATGATAAAGCAAACCGTTCTTCCATAAGCTCTTTCAGAGGACCTGGTATAAGGGAGGGGCTTAGGATACTAAAAAAGGTTAAGGATAATTTCAGTATACCTGTTTTAACGGATGCTCATTCGGTAGAGGAGATTGCCATTGTTAGTGAAGTTGTTGATGTAATTCAAATTCCCGCTTTTCTGTGTAGACAGACAGACTTAATTGTTGAGGCAGGAAGAAGCGGTAAGCCTGTTAACATTAAAAAGGGGCAATTCATTGCTCCATGGGATGTGAAAAACATAATTGAAAAATTTTACTCCACTGGCAATAAAACCCTTGCCATAACGGAGAGGGGAACAACCTTCGGTTACAATAATCTTGTCGTTGACTTCAGGAGCTTTCCTATTATTCGCTCAATGGGTGTGCCTGTCATATTCGATGCTACCCACTCTGTTCAACTTCCAGGGGCAGCAGGTGTTTGCTCTTCTGGTCAGAGAGAGTTTATCCCCTATCTTGCAAGGGCTGCTGTTGCCTGCGGAGTAGACGGACTTTTCTTTGAAGTCCATCCAAAGCCAGACAATGCCTTATGTGACGGACCTAATATGCTCCCCCTCAATGAGTTCAAGACTCTTCTTGAGACGCTTCTTGAGATTCGGGAAGTCGTAAAAAAGCTTTATTAATTTTTTAAATCAAAATGAAAAGAATAGAAATTAGCATTAAATGGCTTTTTGTAATTGTAATAGTACTTCTCATTGCTGGAACTTCAATAAGTAACTACATTTTTTCCTATCATCTTTACAAAAAAAACATAGCTGAAAACATAAATAATATTGCTGAAAACTTAAAACTAAATACAGATAAATTTACTACAACCATTGAGACCTTTCTTTATAATATGCAAGGACTTGTATGCTGCGGAATAATAAATTTCAACGAAGTGGAGAAAACAAACAACTTCTTAATTCATTTCATGCAGAAGTTTACCTATGTGACCTCTATAAATTATGGAGATGGAAGAGGCAATGGCTATCTAATCTTGCACGATGGCGACAGATGGCTTAATAGAATTAAAAGAGTAGATAAAAAAGGCTATGTTTACTGGCATAGCTTAAACAGAGAAGGAAAAATTATTAACACTGAGATAAAAGCGGATGATTATGACCCGAGAAGTACCACATGGTATGGACAGGCATTGAATTCTGATGGAATACAATGGAGTAGAGAATATATCTTCAGAACCACTAAAGACCCCGGTATAACAGCTTCTATGCTTCTTTGTTCAAAGAACGGAGAGGTAATAGGAGTTGATGTGATGATAAAGGATTTTTCCCTTTTTCTAAATGAAACAAGTAAAAAACTTATTACAGGTTCAGAACTTTATCTTCTTTCAAATGGTAAGCATATTGTAGCTTTTGTAAACAATATCTTTCCGGAAAAAGGCAGAATATACGAAGTTAATGAAAGAGAGTTCCCTCATCTTTACAGTGCTCTGTATGCTATAGAAAAGGATAGAAAATTAAAAATTTTTGAATTTAAAGGGAAAAAGTGGTTTCTAAACGTTAACAAGTGGTATTTAGGAAGTCGTGAAATGTCTCTTGTTGTATTAATACCTCATTCATCTGTTATAGCAAGTTTAAATTTATACTCATTCTATCAGATACTGCTTTCTCTATTTATTGCCTTTTTAATTCTTATTTATCTAACTAAAAACTATACCTACCCAATGATAGAGATGTCAGAGGAAATTAAAAATTTAGGAACAAAACCGATTAATCTTGAAAATTACGCTAACAGGAAAGATGAGATAGGTATTCTAAGCCGTGCAATAGTTGATGCATCTTATCAACTCATAGAAAAAAGAGAACTCGAACAAAAATTAACAAAAGCAGGTCAGTTCGAGGCGGTAAAACGTTCTCTTCACGAAGCGGTTCATCGATTTAAGGATTTAATAAACGCAATTCAGGGTTTTGCAATTCTTGCAAGAAATAAAATTACTGATAGCTTTGCTATAAACTCGGTTGACCAGATAATTAATGCCTCAAAAAAGGCTATTTATCTAACAAAAGAGATTTTAACGCTCACTGCAGAAAGAAAATACGAAATAAAGAAAACCGATTTAAATTCTCTACTTTCTACTATGAAAAGCAAAATTGAATCATTTATGGGAGACGAGATTAAAACAGAGTTTGTTCTATATGAAGGAGCATTAATAGCGGGTATAGACACTGAGGCATTCTCTGAGGCGATAATCAACATTTTAGCAAATGCTAAAGAGGCTATGCCCGAAGGAGGAACTCTTACAATAAAAACAGAAATGACCAATATTTCTGATAAAAGTTATGCCTTGATAGTTATCAAAGACACAGGAATTGGCATGGATAAAGAGACAAAAGAGAGAGTTTTTGAGCCTTTCTTTACTACAAAGGGTGCAAAAGGAACGGGACTTGGTCTTCCTATAACATACAGAATTATTCTTGACCATGGAGGATTTATTGAATTAGACAGTGAGACTAATATAGGTACAACATTTAGAATTTATCTGCCTCTCTACTCAGAGGAAGTTTAAAGCCTCACAGATATTCCTTTCTGCCTCAAGAACTCTTTTGCCTCCCTTACTGAATACTCTCTGAAATGAAATATGGATGCTGCAAGTGCTGCATCTGCCTTTGCAAAGGCAAAAGCTTCATAAAGATGTTCAAGTGTGCCTGCACCGCCTGAGGCAATAACAGGAATACTCACTGCCTCTGAAATCGCCCTTGTTAGTTCTATGTCGTAGCCTTCTTTAGTGCCATCTCTATCCATACTTGTAAGCAGAATCTCTCCTGCTCCGAATTCTTCCATCTTCTTTGCCCAGGCGATTGCATCAATGGGTCTCATTAATCTTCCGCCATGGGTGGAAAGAACAAAACGGGAGTTTTCTCTGTAAAGCACGTCACTAAGCTCGCTGTCACCAAACCATGTCTCTGGGGGATAGGCTTTTGGATTAAAGGCTTTGTCAACTCTTTTTGCATCTATGGCAATCACTATGCACTGAGAACCAAAGCGCGTTGATGCTTTTTGAATGAAATAGGGGTCTTTTACTGCTGTTGTGTTTATTGATACTTTGTCTGCACCTGCATTAAGCAAATCCCTTATATCATCAAGGGTCTTTATGCCACCACCTACAGTAAGAGGCATGAACACAACAGAGGCTGTTCTTTCAACAACATCAATGATTATTTTTCTTTTTTCATGGGACGCTGTAACATCAAGAAAAACAAGCTCATCTGCCTCTTCTTCATCGTAGTAAAGGGCATTTTCAACAGGGTCTCCTGCGTCCCTGAGATTTAGAAAATTAACACCCTTTACAACTCGCCCATCTTTCACATCAAGGCAGGGAATTATACGTTTTGCAAGCATAGCTTACTCCAAAATTTGTCTTTTGTTAATATATTGTATTATTCCTTTATAAATATCTAAAAGTCTTTTTGAAATTTCGTATAATTTATTTATTCCATTCACTATCTCCTCAATTTTTTCACTGTATTCTTGAGTTAAAAGATTTCTTAACTCCCTTAAAGTAATCCAATCATGAGCACTATCTATTATGCCAAGTTTTTCAGCTTTATTTAAAATATCAATGAAAGGAAGATGAGAAACATCCTCTTCAATAGTTAAAAGGATTGCTCTTAATAATCTTCCGCTTAAATCTTGAAGTTTACCGAAACGATAAGACATTTGATCCAAAAAAGAAAGCTCCTGTTCATTTAGCAATTTGTATTGTAACACTGAAAGAGGGATTAGTTTTTCTAAGTTTCTAAGAGAACTTTTTAATCTTTCTGAATGGATGTTACATATTGAGATATATGAGAGAATTCTTTGTTTGTTCATATTTTTATTCCTGTTGTTCTTGCCGTTTCATATATAGGGCTTTTTTCAGGATTATCATTACGTTCCACAAGAAGGTCTATTTTTTGGTCACCGATTGTCATTTTTAGCTCAGCAAGAAAACTGGCTTTTCTTTCAAGAATATCCACATTTAAATCTGTTTTTATGTAAATATCAATGTCTCCTCCTTTTTGAGTATCATCAACTCTTGAACCAAAAATACGAACTTCGCAATATTTACCAAAATATTGCTCGGCTAATTTTTTTATTGTTTTCAGTGTGTTTTCGTCTAATCTCATTAGAAATATCTCTTCTGTGAGGTAATTTCTATTCTACTCTTTTTTTACAGCATCAATTGCTTTTTTTAGTGTTATTGCTCCTGTATAGATTGCCTTTCCAGTTATTACGCCCCAAAGTTTTGGAATTTCTGCAAGTCTCTTTATGTCCTCAAGAGAAGAAACGCCTCCGGATGCTATTACAGGTACTTTAACTGCTTCAACAAGGGCTTTTGTTGCGTCAATATTAGGTCCTATAAGCATTCCATCTCTTGAGATGTCAGTGTAAATTATTCCCCAGATACCATGCTCCTGCATCTTTAAGGCAAGCTCTATTGCTCTTATTTCAGTAACCTCAACCCATCCTTTTACTGCTACGAGCCCGTCTTTAGCATCAATGCCTACAATTATTCTTTCAGGGAACTTTTTGCAAACCTCTTTTACAAACTCAGGTGACTGAACAGCAATTGTGCCAAGAATAACTCGGTCAATTCCTGCAGAAAAGAGCAGTTCAATATCTTCAATTCTTCTTATACCTCCTCCAACTTCTATTTCTCCTCTGAAAGCTTCCCGGATTTTTTTTATTGAGGGAAGATTATTGATTTTTCCTTCTTTTGCACCATCAAGGTCAACTACATGAAGAACTTCTGCGCCCTCATTCTGCCATCTTAATGCTGCCTCTTCAGGATTATCGTAATAAACGGTAATTTCGCTAAATTTGCCTTGACGAAGTCTTACACATTTGCCGTCTTTTAAGTCAATTGCTGGAATTATCTGCATTTTTTAGTATAACATAACAGCATGGATGAGCTTTCGAAAGAGTATATTATAGATTTTTTTACAAAAAGACTAATTCATTTTAAGGACGCTCCTGAGTCAGTGGGATGGACAAAGAAAGGGCAAATTCTTCGTTACGAGGTGGTCTTAAAATTCATAGAGCATAATCCTCTAAGTATACTTGACTTTGGATGTGGAAAAGGAGATTTTTTGAGTTTTCTAAAAAACAGAGGTATCAATTGCCAATACACAGGAATAGATATTAATCCTTCTCTCATAGAGTTGGCAAGAAAAAATCATAGCAACGCAAAATTTTATGTTCAGGACATTGAAACAGAGCCATTAGAGAGAAGTTTTCAGTATGTCATTGCTATAGGAGTTTTTAATTTAGCTGTGCAGCATTTGAAAGAGTCAATGAAAAAATGCGTAGAAATCCTATTCAATCATACTGAAAAAAACTTATCTTTACCTGTCTGAATGAAAGGACAAAGTTGAGGGATATAAATGTTTCTTATTTTGCTAAAGAAGAGTTAGAGGAGATTGCAAAAAAGCTGACGAATAAATATCGGATAGATGAGAGCATAATAGAGGGAGATTTGTTTCTCATTCTTCAAAAATAGAGTTTGTTTGAATTTAAACTATTCGGTAACTTAAAATAAAATTCATGACGCCCAATATTTCTACAAACAACAATCAAAACAATGAGGATTTAATTGAGACTGCCAGAAGAGTTCTTACAATCGAAGCCCAGTCCCTTGAAACACTGAAAGAAAGAATCGACGAGAATTTTCTAAAGGCTGTAGAGATAATAAGTAAATCCAAAGGAAGAGTTGTTGTTACTGGCATGGGAAAATCAGGACTTATAGGAAGAAAGATTGCAGCAACTCTCGCATCTACAGGCACACCCTCGTTTTTCATGCATCCAGCAGAGGCAAGTCATGGAGACCTTGGAATGGTTACAGAAGAAGATGTGGTTATAGCTATTTCAAATAGTGGTGAAACAGATGAAGTATTACGTCTTATTCCTTTTTTAAAATATTTCAACGTAAAACTAATAGCAATTACAGGTAATCCTCAGTCAACATTGGCAAGGCAGGCTGATGCTGTACTTGATGTTTCCGTAAAAGAAGAAGCCTGTCCCTTTGGCTTTATTCCTACGGCCTCTACAACGGCAACTCTTGCCATGGGAGATGCACTTGCCGTAGCTCTTATAATGAAAAATGGCTTTAAGAAAGAAGATTTTGCCTTTTTTCATCCCGGAGGTTCACTCGGAAGAAGAATGCTTACAAAAGTAAAAGATTTAATGCACAGGGAAGAGGAGCTTCCTGTTGTATATCCCCATGATTTAATGCTTGATGTAGTTTTAGAGATTTCATCAAAGAGGCTTGGTGTTGCCGTAGTTGTCGATGAAAGAGAGAAAATTCTCGGAATTATAACAGATGGCGATGTAAGAAGAGGAGTGCAGAAGTGGGGAAAGCAGTTTTTTGAGATGAAAGCATCTGATATTATGACTGTTGCACCTAAATCTATCGATGAAGACGAACTTGCTGCAGTGGCACTATCAATAATGCAAAAATACTCAATAACAAGCCTCGTCGTGCCTTCTAAAGAAGGTGTTTTAAGGGGGATTATCCACATTCACGACATTCTCAAAAAGGGAATTTTTTAATGCTATTAATCTACAGGGCAATCTTACGAGAATTAATGCAAAATCTAATTATCTCTTTAGCTTTTTTGAATGCTCTTTTTGTTATAGAAAAATTAATGAAATTAAGCAAAGTCTTCAGTTCTGTTGGTATAGATATTTTCAATCTAATTTTATTGGTGCTCCTACTTCAGCCACAACTTTTGATATTTACCATCCCCATGTCCCTACTTTTAGCCACGCTTTTAACTTACGGTAGAGCCCAGACAGACAATGAAATGATAATCCTTATGGTGAGTGGATTGCCCTATAAAAGCACATTTAAGCCAGCCATCTATGTTGGTTTAGCAGCTTTTTTATTGAGCATGGTGATGAGTTTTTATCTTGCTCCTACAGGTATAGGTGTTGTTAGAGAGAAGGTGCTTACAATTTTAGCTGAAAGAGCCCCTATGGGGATTGAAGAGGGAGTTTTTAATCAGGGATTTAAAGGAATAACCATCTTTGTTAAAGAAAAACCCGATAGTCTTCGTTTAAAGGAAATTGTTATTTTTGATGAAAGAAGCGAAGATACGAAAATTATCATAGCAAGAGAGGGTAAGATAAACAAAGAAAAGGACAACATTAGCTTAAGTCTAATTGATGGTAAAGCTTTTTTTAGCAGAGGAGCAACCCTTAATGAGGTTAATTTTAAAGAGTATATTTTCAGGCTTTCTCCCAATATAGAGCCTATAGCGAAAAAAAATAGCGAACTTTCTTTATTTGAACTCATCTCAAAAATATCAAAGGAAGGAAAAATTGATTATAAGCTTGAACTTTACAAGAGATTTTCCCTTCCATTTCTTTGTCTAATAAGCGTGTATTTAGCACCTGCCCTTTGCATGCTAATCGGCAGAAGTGGAAGGCTTGGAGGTATTACCGCAGGGTTGATTGTTTTTGCTGTCTACTATGTACTAATGATATACGGTGTAAATCTCGCAAAGAGTGGGCGAATATCTGCAGAGATGGGTTCCTTTGCACCTGTTATAATTGTTGGCATCTTAACTTTTGCTCTTTACAAGAGGATAAGGCATTAAATGAACATAAACACCGTTTGTAAATTTTATATTAAAGACTTTTTGAAAACATTCCTGTTACTAATTTTATCAATGTCTATACTTCTTGCAGTGGTTAGTCTTGTAGAAAAGATAGATGACTTTATTCCTTATAAACCCTCAGCATTTTTCTTCTTTCAGTATGTTCTTTACAACATACCAAGATTTCTCTTTTATTTAATACCATTTATTACTTTGATAAGTTCTCTCTTTGTTTTCTCTATCGGAGTGAGAACGAGGGAGTTTCTAATTTTATCAGTTTCTGGCGGTAGACTTAGAGTTCTTCTTAGACCCTTTTTAGTAATCGGAATTATAATTTCAATAGGAGGCTTTATTTTTGGAGAATTTATTCAACCAGAGTTTACAAAAAGGCTAAACTCTATGATTGAGGATTTAACAGAAAAAGGTAAAAGGACCATGCTAAAGGAGGTTTTTCTAAAAACGAGAGACGGGAAAATAGTAAAGATTGGTGTTTTTTCTCAAGAAAAGAAACAAGCCAACAAAGTAAAAATATTTGTAATAGACAAAGACACAGTTACAAAAATGATTGAAAGCGAAAAAGCTGATATTGATAAAAAGGAATGGGCATTGAAAGGTGTAGTTATTTATGACTTTGCAAATGGGAAAATAGAGAAATTTGAACAACTACAATATCCAATGGATGTTAAGATTACTACTGTAGCATTTAAAGATATAAAAAAGATTGAAGAATTTGGTATTTCGGAACTTCTACAGAAAAGAAAAGAGTTAAAAAGAACAGGATTGAGTAATCCAAAGATTGACACGGACATCAGTGGGAGGCTTTCTTATAATCTGGTTACTTTTTTCATGATGGTGCTTGGCATTTGTCTTCCTCTTGGAGCTTATGAAAAGTTCAGCTTTATTTTTTCAAAAACAAAAGGAACAACCGCAGGTGGAGCAGTGACTGTTGGTATAGGAATTGTAATTACTATAATTTACTGGCTTTTATATTCTTTATTTATGTTTATGGGCTATTCAAAAATTCTACCTCCCTTTGTTTCTCCCTGGATAACTCCTATGATTTTCGGTGTGATTTCTTTTAAACTTTACTACTCAATAAAAGAATAGTAAGCCCTACCAGAAGGCATTTTCTATGTGCTCAATTTTTTGGTCTTTTATGGCTATAACGTCAAATCTTACAGGATATTCCTTTTCTAACAATTTTAGATAGAAGAGGGCTAATTTCTTTAGCTTTACTTGTTTTCTCCTGTCAACTGCCAATACAGGCTCACCAAAGGTTTCTGAATTTCTTCTTTTTACTTCAACTATTACTATGTAATTTTTCTCCTTTGCAATAATGTCTATTTCTCCAAAGGGTGTGCGAAAATTTGAGCCTAAAATTTCATAGCCTTTTCCCTTTAGATATTTAATGGCCAGATTTTCGCCTTCTTTTCCGGTTTTTATTCTTCCCATTTCGTTACATCAAGGTTCTGACCAGATATTCTTTGAAAGAGTGTTGGAATTTGCTCTATCTCAGATATTTCTTTCTGACAAAGAATTTTTAAAAGTTCTCTTATTGATGCAAAATCCTCCCACATGCCATTTAAATGTTCACCAATCTTTGCATATAATTCTTCTCCTTTTTGATCCCAATCAAAGAGAAGAACAACCTTTTCAAAACGAGTTGAAATATTCTCTGCAAATTCGTAAATAGATTTACCACTATGGAGAGTTATTATTTCTCCACCGAAACCTATCTCCTTGAGAGCTTTCTTGTCTCTTTTTCCTTCAACAATAATTGGAACAAGCTTGTTTATTTCATGAAGATAGTGAAGAACTTCTCTTATTTTCTCAGCCCTTTCCCAGTCAAGAGGAACAAACTCCTTTCTATTCCTTCTCTGCTTTTCATGTAGTGACATAAAAGAACTTTTCCTTAAACATTTCCTCTGTAATTTTGGCCACTGAGGCTAAGGATTTTAATCTTTCTCCTTCAAAATCTTCCTTTTCAAGTCTTATCATGTACTTTCTTCCGACTTCGTAATTTTCCGATGTAATGTCGACTTTTCTTACTTTAACTTTTCCAGTGCGGTAATCAATGAGTTCTACAAAGGGAATAGGACGAAGATGTCCTTCTTCAAAGGTTATCATTGCTCCTGTGCCACCTCTTAGAAGATAACGAACAGCTCCGTAGCCGAGATTTCTTGTGTATTCAATATCAAAGGGAATTGGGTTCGCAGACCTTAATTCATAGCCGATATTTTTATCAACTATTGTAACTTTAATCCCCATTTCTTCCAGTGATTTTTTTACGAAATTTTTCATAATTCTTCCAAGTTGAATTTCGCTGAGACGCACCCTTCCTGTTTCATCTCTCTCTAACTGCTCGTATTCGCTTAGTTCTTCTGCATCAAATTTTTCAGAAAGTCCTTCAGCCATTATGGCAACTCCGTGGTCTCTTCCCATGCTTAATCTCTTTATTATTGCTCCTGTAAGTATATCGGCGACTTTTTTGAAAGATATCTTTTCTTCTGGAAACTCTTCGGGAATTATCGTCAGTGTAGCTCCAGCTGCTTTACCAACTCCTAATGCAAGATGCCCTGTATGCCTTCCCATGATTGTGAGAAAATACCATCTTGCCGTAACTTTCGCATCTTCCATAATATTTTTGACAATCTCTACCCCCCAGTGTCTTGCAGTTTCATATCCGAAAGTAGGCACACCACCTGGTAAAGGTATATCGTTATCAATGGTCTTTGGAACGTGTACAACGTTTATATCTCCTCTTGCTTCCCTTTCAATCCAGTTTGCCATGAAAAGGGTTCCATCTCCACCTATAGTAAGAAGATAGTTTATCTCAAGTTTTTTAAGTGTCTCCATCAATACTGGAAATTTCTCCTTTACCCTTTCAGCGTGTTCCCTTGAAGTTCTTAGAATTGAACCGCCTAAAGTATGTATTCTTGATACGTCATCAACAGTAAGAGGCATACCACACGAGAGATTTCCATCAAATAGAGGCTTGAACCCTCCTTTTATTCCAATCACCCTTTTACCCTGATTTATAGCCTCAATCGTGGCAGCACTTATTGTGCCGTTTATCCCTGGAGCAGGTCCTCCTCCTACAATAATTCCTAAGGTTTCCATGTTCCCTCCTAAATTTCTATTTTTACGGGAACTTTGACAGGAGAAACTGTTCTGTTTACAATTTCTACGGTGTTGAAAACCTTGAGCTTTGAGAATAGAAGTTCAAATTTTTCCTCAAGTTCAGCCATTATCGGTTCTTTAACCTCTCTGGGAAGACTCCACCACTCTTTTTTGAAAGGCCCGAAGCCTTTCTTGCGGGTGCTGTAGATAAACTGTTCTTCAGTCTGCCCTTCTTTCCACTCTGATGCAAACTGTTTCTTCAAATATTCGTAAATTGTTCTTCTAAAATCCTCTGGCAGAGCTTTACTGTCATATATTATGTTTTGAAATCCGGTGGCAAGATGTATTTCTGAGGTTCCTGTTTCGGGAAATTTGTCAAATGCTTCCTCGGGCAGCGTGCTGGCACCATGCTGGACACATCCACTTAAACCATATTCTTTTCTTACGAGTTCTGAGAGAGTTTTAAGGGTGTCAAAGTCAATTTTAACTTGGGCAATGTTACCATCGGGAAGAACTACTCCACCGTGTTTTGTTCCTGTCTGCACACTCAGCTTACTTAAGCCTTTTTTGCCTTTATATACATCTTTGAAGCCATCAAGATATGCCCTTGCTTCTTCAGGAGTGCTGTTTTTACCACCTATCTCTCCGATTTCTCCACCTATAGATATAGTAACGCCTTCTGGTTCTAAGCTTCTTACGTGTTCTGCAAGTCTTGCTGTGTTTTCAAAGTTTGGTCTCTGCTGTTCATAGATTGTCTCTTTGCTTAGGTCAACAAGAGTAGAGGTATCAATATCAATGTTATAGAACTCTGCATCAATTGCTTCTTTTATTAATCCTTTCACATAGTTAGTTTCCATTACAGGGTCTTTTTCAAAGTATCTCCTGACAATCTGAAAATGGTCTCCCTGTAGAAATACAGGGCCTGCATAACCTTCCCGAACTGCTGCTGCTAAAACACAAGCAGAATACTCAAGAGGACGCTGTTTAGTATAACCAATCTCAGAGCGTGCTATTTCGAAGATAAAAGCACCCACCTTTCTTTCCTTCGCTTTCCTGAAAATTGCTCTTGCCACGTCATAAGTTAACCCTCTTATATTTATTGCCGGCACTGTAAAGCCGGGAAACTCCCTTCCCATTTCCTCATATAGAGACTGAATGGATGAGGGAATTGCACCCATCTCTTTTGCAATTTCTTTAATTAGGAGAAATTTTTTTGCTCTTTCTTCATCGTTTTCCTCGAAGACTGCATCAAAGATTAGTTTGTCCATTGAGCTTATAACCTTGTCTTTATTCTTTAAAAAAACTTTGCCGCCTTTCACATCAATAATTTCAAAGAAATTCTCAAATCCCATATGGCCACCTCCAAAAATTTTTTAATATTATAATCAATTTATATCCCGAAAAATCTACCTAAAGAGCAATTTCGTAAACAGACAGAACCTTAAAAAATTGAGAAATATGTGAGGAAATATATTGACAAATGATAATGATTTTCATTAACATAATTTTAAAATAAGAGGCTGTTCAATTATTAAAGGTCATTCCGAGTATCCTCAATGGGTGCGAGGAATCTGACCTGTAGGGTCATCCCGAGGGCGAAGCCCGAGGGATCTCTTGATTTGAAAAATCTGGGGATTCCTCGTAGACCCTTTGCCTCTGGCTCAGGGCTCGCTTCGCTCGGCTCGGAATGACAGCCCCAATCTGTCACCCCGAGCGTTAGCGAGGGGTCTCATAAAAGATGAGATTCCTTGCCTTCGCCTTGCTATGCTCGGAATGACAGACGGAGGTAATTGAAAAAATTTTAGGGCTTGTAATTTATTGATTTTCAATAGGTTACAAGTTTTTGAACAGTCTCAATAATTTAAGGAGGTGAGAGGTATGCCTTGGGGAGACAGGACAGGACCATTAGGTGGTAGAGGCATGGGTTATTGTGGCGGTGCATCAAGATATATGGATAGCTCAACAGTTAGAGGCTTTGGAAGAGGTAGGGGTTTGCGATGCTTAGGAGGATTCAGAAGAAGGTTTAGATGGTTAAGTAGATTCTCTTTTTTCGAAGGGACTTTCTCTCCAGAAGAGTTAGAGCTTTTGAGACGAGAAGAGGAAGTTCTTAAAAGAAGGCTTGAGGCCTTGCAGAATCGCATTAAAGAGATTGAAAGGAGCGAGACAAAGTAAAAACCGGAGTTTTTTTCTCCGGTTAATTTTTTATTGGAGGTATGAAAATGAAAGTAGCTATAGCAACTGATAGGGGACAGGTGGCTCAACACTTTGGAAGATGTCCAGGTTTTACAATTGTTGAGATTAAAGATGGAAAGCTTGTTCGTAAGGATTTTATTGAAAATCCAGGGCATAAGTCACATCAACCCGGTGCAGTTCCGATGTTTCTAAGGAATCAGAATGTTGACTGCGTAATAGCCGGCGGTATGGGGCCCAATGCAGTTATGAATCTGCAAGCTTCAGGGATAAAGGTTATTGTAGGTGTAAGTGGGAGTCTTGATGAAACCGTTGAGAAATTCTTAAAGGGTTCTCTAAAGGGCGGTGAAAGCCTTTGCAGTCATGGCGAGCATGGGCATGAAGGTTGTAGACATTAATTCAAAAGGAGAAATTATAGATGAAAATATGTATTACATCAGTAGGCAGAGATTTAAATTCGGATATAGACCCCAGATTTGGACGTTGCAATTTTTTTATCATCTATGATGTAGAGACAAATAAATTTGAGGCGGTAGATAACTCTTGGAAAGAGGCAAGTGATGGTGCAGGGATTCAGGCACCTCAATTTGTTATTCAGAAAGGCATAAAAAGTCTTTACAGGAAAAGTTAGAGCAAATGCTGAACAGGTTTTAAGAAAGACCGGCATTGAAATTGTTGAAGCTACTGATAAAGTTGATGATATAATTAAAAGTTGTTGAATCTGTAATTTTTGAACAGTCTTAGAAAAGGAGAAATAAGTTAAAAGGAGGAGGGAGTAATGGCAGAAGAAAAATCCTGTTCCTGTGAAACAGAAAAAGAACAGAGAAGAAGAGAGTTAGCACTAAAAGCAAACGTCTCAGCAATTAAGAAAAAGATTCTTGTCCTTTCTGGTAAAGGTGGTGTTGGCAAAAGTACAGTGTCAACAAACCTTGCCACAGGATTAGCTAAGAAAGGATACCATGTAGGACTTCTTGATATTGATATTCACGGTCCTAATATTCCTAATATGCTCGGGTTACAGGGTCATTCGCTCTTAGCAACTGACATGGGACTTTTTCCTTTGAGAGTTTTTGATAATTTACAGGTAATCTCCATAGCCTTTTTTCTTGAGGAGAGAGACACTCCAGTTGTTTGGCGAGGTCCAATTAAACACAGAATGATAGAGCAGTTTTTGAGTGATGTTCGCTGGGGTGAACTTGATTATCTTGTCGTTGACTCTCCTCCTGGAACTGGAGATGAGATAATATCAATTGTTCAGTTACTTGACAACGTGGACGGAGCAGTGATTGTTGCCACTCCTCAAGAGGTAGCACTTGCTGATGTTCGTAGAAGTATTAAATTCTGTAAGGAAGCCTCTATTCCCATACTGGGCATTGTGGAGAATATGAGCGGTTTTGTATGCCCTCATTGTGGCAATACTGTTGAGATATTTAAAACAGGTGGTGCAGAAAAACTGGCAGAAGAATATAAAGTTCCATTCCTTGGCAAAATTCCCGTTGACCCGCAGATAGCTAAGGCAGGAGATGAGGGAAAACCAATGACTGTTTACTTCCCGGAGACTAAACCTGCCCAGGCCTTTACTCAGATTGTTGAAAAAATTGCCCATATACTGAAGGTTTAAAATGCTTATTGATATTAGAATTCTCTTTGATAACTGTCAAGGCGAGCCTGCTTTTCAATCAGGATTTGGCTACAGTTGTTTCATTAAAAAGAGTTATGGAGGAATTTTATTTGATACAGGCTCAAACTGGGAAACTCTATCTTACAATCTTAAGTTATCAGAGATAAAACCACCCATGATTACAAGGGTGGTTTTATCTCACTGTCATAAAGACCATACTGGAGGATTGGCAGGAATAGTTGACCTCAGAGATGATTTTAATATTTATGCAGGTAAATCTTGGGCAGAAAATCTTTTAAAAGAGGAAGAATTAAAAAAAGTCAATCTTACTCTTGTAGATTCAGAGTCTGTTGAGATAATGAATGGAGTTTATCTAACAGGTGAGTTAGGAGAACAAGTTAAAGAAATATCTCTTGTCATGGACACGGGTGGAGGAATAATTATAGTAACAGGCTGTGCTCATGCAGGATTAAAAGAAATTTTTAAAAAAGCCAAAGAAATAGTGGATGATAAGATTTTTGCTTTGGTAGGAGGTCTTCATCTTAAAGATAAAAAGGAAGAAGAAATTTTTGATTTAATAGATTTTCTAAAAAGTGAGGGGGTTAGATACATAGCACCCTCTCACTGCACAGGAGACCTTGCAAGAAAGCTTTTTAAAGAGGCTTTCCATTCAGGTTTTATTGAAGCAGGAGTGGGTAGTCATATATACATCGGAGGAAGTTGTGAGTATTGATGAGCCTTTTGAGAGTTATGCCACTCAGTATGATGCCTGGTATGACTCTGAAAGGGGAAAAATACTCTGCAACACTATGTTTTTAAAGATTCGGTATATGTATTAAAAGAAACAATTAAGACTACTAAATGATTAATCTCTATTCCCTAATTTAATTACCACCATGTGCACTGAACAGGAAATGCAAGGGTCATAGGCACGAACAAGCATTTCAAGGGAAAGCTTTATTTCTTCAGGAGACTGATTAATTATTTCAGGAACAAGTTTTAGCATATCAAGCTCAATGTTGTGGGTGTTTTGATTTGTTGGAATTATGCAGTTTGCGTTTCTGAATATGCCTCTTTCGTCACACTCATAATGGTGTATGAGCAGTCCCCTTGGAACTTCTACTGCACCAACTCCCTCTCCAGACCTTTGAGGTAAAATACCCTTTTCGTTGATATCAGGAACAACTACTTCGTCATGGTTGATGCCCTTTTGCCAGAGAAGTTCTATAATTCTTATGGCGTCTTCAATGCAATGAACACTCTCAACTATCTGGGCAACGGTGTTTAGATAGGGATTTATGCATTTTGGTTTAAGTCCTAAAGTTACTGCAGCTTCTTTTGCTTTTGGATTAAGTTTCTCGTAATTTAGATTAAATCTTGCAAGAGCACCTACTGCATAGGAGTCTCTGTGCCACTTTGTCCTTTTTGCTGAGGCATAGGGAACTATGAATTCATTTGTCACATTCTTATACTCATACTTACTTACCCTGTATCCATCAGTTGAGCCAATATCACCATAAAGAAGTGGATACTCACCTTCGTCATTTACCAATGCCACATACTCTGTGTCTCTCTCAAACTCGGGAAACTTTAAACCATTAAATAGTTCAACAGTTGCTTCCATATCTTTTTGAAGCTCCACAAGTCTCTTATGCATTTCTTCAAGCTCTACTTCAGAGGGAAGCTTTGTAAATCCACCAACCACTGCTGAGATTGGATGGACGTGTCTTCCAACAAGGATATCGCAGAGTTCATTGCAAAGCCTCTTCATTCGAAGGGCACGTCTTACAACATCGGGATGAGACTTTATAAGAGGGACAAAACTTGGAACTCCCACAAGGTCTGGTGCAACAAGAAGATATATGTGAAGAATGTGGCTATCAAGCTCTTCATAATGAAGTAGTAACTTTCTTAAAAGTGTTGTTTGCTCTGTAGGTTTTATTCCCAAGGCATCTTCCGCTGCCTGAATTGATGCAAGGGTATGTCCACAGGCACATATACCACAGATTCGGCTTGTTATATGAGGTGCCTCATAAATAGAACGGCCTCTTAAGAAAGCCTCAAAAAATCTGGGAGATTCAACAATTTCAAGTCTACAAATCTCAAGCTTTCCATCTTTAACCTCAACTACAATATTTCCGTGTCCTTCAACTCTTGTTAGATAGTTAACATTTATGTTTATATTCTTACTCACTGTTAATCTAACTCCTTACACTTGTTATACATTTCAATTTTCTTGATTAAGAAGTCTTCGGGTATGTTATATTTTTTCAATACTTCTTTAAATCCCTCTGTGTTTGGATTTATTGTAAGCCCTCTACATCCATAGCAGATATTTCCATTGTTAATACACCAAGAATTACATCCTGCCTTTGTTACAGGTCCCATACAGGTAAGGCCTCTATCATACATACATACATTTTCATTTAGTTTGCATTCTACACAAACGGGATATTCAGGCACATAGTAAGGAATACCTTGTAAAATGCATTTAAGAACTGTTATAAATTCTGGCTGATATATGGGGCAACCATTTATAAAATAATCAACAGGAACTACCTGATGAACAGCCTTTGTTTGAAGTGTTGGAAAGAATTTATAGGACTCGCCATATACATATTTACCGACTTCTTCAAGGGGGAAGGAGTTTTTCATTCCATTTACACCACCAATTGTTGCGCAGGAGCCAAGAGCAACAAGGATTTTACTTCTTTCTCTGATTTTTTTTATTCTTTCTACAGCATGTTCATCGGTAATACTTCCCTCTATGAAGGAAACATCAAACTCTCCATCCCACTTCTCTGACATGACCTCTCTGAACTCAACAACTTGAACAATATCAAGAAGGTCAATCAGTGGTTCACCTATATTGGCTACCTGAAGTTGACATCCTTCGCAACAGGCAAAATCAAAAAAAGCAACCTTCGGTTTACTCATTATAGTGCCTCTGCCATATCCATTATTTCTTTAAAGGTAAATACAGGACCATCTTTACAGCAGTAAAGATTCTGTATCTGACATCTACCGCATTTTCCCATGCCGCATTTCATATGTCTTTCAAAGGACAGAAGAATTTGGTCTACCGGTAAACCCTTTGCTAAAAGCTCTTTTATGACAAATTTATACATTACAGGAGGTCCGACCACTGCAGCATAGGTTCTTAAGGGGTCAATATCAACTCCAGGAATAAGGGAGGTAATCAGTCCTACATTTCCCTTCCAGTCAGGGTCTGCTCTATCAACTGTGCAGGCAAAATGTATGTCAAGCCTTTTGCTCCATTCCTCAATTTCATCTTCAAAAAGAAGTTCGCCTGGCGTTTTACATCCAAAGAGAATATGAATTTCACCAAAGTCTCTACGATTATCAATCGAATAAAGTATTAAAGACCGTAAAGGAGCTATTCCGAGTCCTCCAGCAATTATTAGTAAATCGTGTCCTTCGAGACTTTTAATTGGAAATCCGTTACCGTAGGGACCCCTTACTCCGATTATATCGCCTGCTTTTAATTTATGAAGTGAATTAGTTACTTTACCTACTGCTCTTACACAGATTTCAAAGTAATGTCTGTTTAAAGGTGAAGAGCATATAGAGACTGGGATTTCTCCTATGCCCATAAGGGAGACCATTATAAACTGTCCAGGCTCAAAATCAAGCCATGTTTTATCTTCAAAAACTAATTTGAACAACTTTTCTTTTTCCGTTAAGGTTTTAACATCGAGTATCTTAGCTTTTTTGAGATTGTATGGAGAGTCTTTTATAACCACTTTCGCCATATCTTTGCCTCGGATTCTCTTATTAATGAAGTAAGAACTTCTTTGAGATTTATTTTTGCCATACAGGTGCGGGAACATCTACCACAGCCTGTGCAGAATACCATACCATATCGGTCAATATGATATCTAAATTTTCTGTAGAAACGATGTCTCTGTCTGGCAGAACGCTCTTTTCTAAAATCATGCCCACCTGCGACTTTTGCAAAAGGGTCGAGCTGACAGGAAAACCAAACTCTGTAGCGCTCACCTGCTTTGAGAGTTAGGTCTACTTCCTCTTTAATATCAAAGCAGTAACAGGTAGGGCAGACAGCTGTGCAGTTGCCACAGCTAAGACACTTCTGCTCGAGTTCTTTCCATACATTGGCATTAAAAGAACGGTCAAAAAGGTCTGGAAGATATCTTCGTTCAGTTGGAATTTCATTGTTGAATATCTTCATTTTGTTATTTCTAAGGATTTTAAGCTCTTCAAGTTGAGCTATCGAGGCATCTTTAAAAATATCTGTTTTTTCAATTATGTCCATGCCTTTGGAAGAATGAATATGTACTATGAAATATTCACTTAGCTCCGTAAACATTAGGTCATAGCCTGTCGTAGGCATATGTGCCCCTACGAAAGAACAACTCGCATATTCGTCACAGTAATCATTGCATTCTATACCTATTATAGTAACGTGTTTTTTCCTAATCAGATAGGCTGTGTCTTTTGGCTTATCCGAAAGGACCATGTTCAGACACTTTATACCCGCTATATCACAGGTGTGAACTCCAAAGATAATTAGATTTTCGTATTCTGTAACAGGTTCAACCTTTAACTCATCCTCTATGAAGAATTGAAGTATATTCTCTTTTTTAGGGAGAAAAAATTTTTTGGGTGGAATGATAGTTGGTATATACTTAATACTTACTTCATCGGCTGATTTTATATTTTGAAAGACATAATTATTAAATCCTTTGGATACAGGTGCATAAACATTTGCTATTGGTATGAGGCTATTTATAAAATCTTTCAGTAATGACTTTTCCAGTAGCTTATATTGTTCAATTTTCATTGATTCCCCAAAGAAAAAGATTACCCGATTATAAATTTTTTAGAAATTTTTTGTCAACATACGGCAAAAAATTACCGTTTAGTTGCTTTGATTGAAAAAAGAGGAAAAGAGCTATTCGAATAAAATCAGAAGATTAAGGTTATATAGAAAGAGAGAGGTGCTAAGCCTCTCTCTTTCTATAGTGTTATAGTTAGCCGAGAAGGATTTTTTGGGCTTCCTCCATGTCAGCTTCCATGACATACGGAATGCCTGTGACTTCAGCAGCCTCTTTTGTAAGAGCCACAAGGTCGTTTCTGTCGAGATACTCAATTGAGAATTTCCTTGCTCCTGCCATAAGTTGCTTTAGTCCCAGGGTTAATCTGTCTGCAAATGTATACATGGCTATAGCACCCCAAGGAAGCTTTTTGAAGGACTTTCCATATTTGTTTTTGAGTATCTCTGTAGTAATGAAGATTTCCTCTACAGAGTTTCCATATTTTGCTATATCTGCTGGGAGCTTACCGTCCTCATACCACTTCTGAATATTTTTGCCAACGAAAGCGGGTATCATAAGTGCCCTTCCCATGCAAACTGCCTTGAAATATGGTGCTCCGAGGGCTAATGCTTTGAATATATGGTCTTCAAGAGAAAAACCACCTGCGATTGCAAGGTCTGGCACATATTTTTTCTTTTCTGCCAGTTGTTTTGCGAAGTTGTATGCAATAGACTGTAAATAGATAGTTGGAATGCCCCACTCATTCATCATTCTCCAGGGGCTCATTCCTGTTCCGCCTCCAGCACCATCAATGGTTACAAGGTCAATTCCTGCGTCAGAGGCAAAGCGGATTGCTCTTGCAAGGTCAGTAATTCTGTAAGCACCTGTTTTAAGAGATACAAACTTTGCACCTGCTTTTCTGTAATGTTTAACGGCTTTTTCAAAGCTTTCGTATTCTACCATACCAAGTCTTGAGTGTCTCTCGAACTCTTTGAATTCTCCGGCTTTGTAAGCTTTCTGAACAATCGGGTCTTCAGGGTCTGGAAGGACAATATAGCCTCTTCTTTTCAACTCAAGAGCTCTTTCAAGGCTCTTAAGTTTAACCTCTCCACCAATATCCTTTGCTCCCTGTCCCCATTTAAGCTCAATACAACTGACTCCAAGCTTTTCAATGGCGTACTCAGCTGAAGCAAGGCGTGTATCCTCAACGTTTTGTTGAAGAATTATCTCACCATATCCATCATACCAATCCTTAAAGCATTTAACTCTTCTTTCAAGCTCTGGAGATTTTGTGACTTTGCCTTTTTTGTCAAATTCGGCCTTTGGGTCCATTCCAACAACATTCTCACCAATGACTACCATAATTCCTGAAATAGCAGCACCAATTGCAAGGCCTTCCCAGTTGTCCTTTGCTATATCAGTAGAACCTAAAGCACCCGTAAATACAGGCACACGAAGCTTAATCTTATAGTTTTTGCCTATTTCTCTTTCAATGTTGACAGCTGGAAATGTTGCTTTATCAGGGTCTGGTTCAACTCCTACAGCACCAACACAGGTTCCCTGAATATTTAGGTGTGAATAGTCAACGGGGTATTTTTTAGTTGCACCGGCGGTTACTTTTCCAAAGGGAGCTGGATATACTACTTCTCTTCCTCTGAAAGAAGATTTGCCAATCTCACAGAATCCTGGACATCCATCAAGACAGACCGAACAAATTCCTGAATAGGGTGCTGGGTCAGAGACCCTGTTACGAGTTTGTGTTGCCGAACTTGCATTTGGTTGACCTGGAAATACGTTCATATAAATCCTCCTCCTTTTAAAGTATTAATTAAATTTTTATTGAGTTAGTTTAGTATTACTAACTCTTTTGGGCAAAAAAATATCTAAGATAAATTCTTGCCCAAATTCTGCTTATAGATTGCTAAGATTAAATGCTGACTGTTAATAGTTCTACTTTATCACCTCCTTTATTTTGAAGTTTTTGAGGTATAGAGTTTTTTGTATACAGAAAATCTCCTTCAGTGAGGCTAAAATTATTGCCATCTATATTTGCTATCAGTTGACCTTTTTGAATCTGTATGATTTCAGGTTTCTTTTTCATTAAAAACTGGCCATCTAATGAAGAGTTTGGTGGGATAATTACTATTGATACATTGATATTTTCATTGGATATTATCTGATAAATCTCAATATCTGAATGAATCAATGGAGGCTTTGAAAATATGCTTTCTTTTTTGATTACGGGATGCTCTTTAGATTTTTCTTCCTTTAGTATATCGCTTACCTTTACTCCTAAGGCTTCGCATATTTGGAGAAAAGAGGTTAGAGAAGGAACTATCTGATTGTTTTCCATCTGAGAAATAAAGCCTGCCGTAAGATTTACTTTATCTGCCAGCTCTTTTTGGCT
Source organism: Thermodesulfovibrio sp. TK500a (assembly GCF_055381765.1). NCBI lineage: Bacteria > Pseudomonadati > Nitrospirota > Thermodesulfovibrionia > Thermodesulfovibrionales > Thermodesulfovibrionaceae > Thermodesulfovibrio > Thermodesulfovibrio sp. TK500a. The sequence goes on along the minus strand of NZ_AP041606.1, from coordinate 1,237,585 downwards.
TATCTTTTTAGAAATTCTTATTTCTCTTAATTTGCCACCAATGTCTAAGAAGGGCATTGACTCTGCATTTGTTTTTATTAATATTTCATCATTTTCTGTAATTTCATAAGTGTGAGGTTTTAGGGCATCACGATTTTTTCTTCTTGAAAGTTTCAATGCTTTGATAAAGAAGTTATCTTTTCTTCTGTAAAGTTCAAGGACAACCTGCGTTATATGTCTTATATTAGCTTTGAATTTCTGACTGTGGGCATCCCTTTCCAATATCCAATAGGCTATGCTCTCGAGGTCAAAAAGCCTGGGGCACATGTATGTAAAGAAATTATGGGTTTGACCCTCGTCTTTTACTAAATTTTGAATTCCTGTAAGACTGTCAAAAACATATACTGTCGGAGAGTTTATTTTGCTTTCTATTTCATTTATAGCTTCTGTAAGTTCATCGAGATTGCAAGGATGAATAAGCTTGATAATATTAACCCTATTGCTAATTTCATCATAGTTTCTTAGGAAAGTAGAGTCATTTTTGCCCTTTCCAGCGGTAAATCCGTCTATTATATGAAATTTTTCGTTAACATAGCTGCCGAATTCTTTTATAAGGGTAGGAACAGATTTATTGAAGCTTACATAGATAATCTCTTTTGCTTCCTTTGCCGATGTCTCTATGAATTTTCTTATGAATATCTCATAGGAAGTGCCTGAATCTACCTCCCAGACTACATTATCGCCGAGATAGATATAGTCAATAAGACAGTCTAAGCCATTTATGCCTGTAGATACTTTTTGCACGGTAAACGGTTGCCTCTTAGAGATAGATTTTAGTAATACTAAAAATTTTTTGTCAAGTTTATTTCCCTTCATATAAAAAACAGAAAAATTCAAAAATGTATTTAATGACAAAAATAGAAAGTCTAATATACAAAAATGTAGTAAATTTTTGAGTTACATTTTTAAAAATCCAAATTTTTCAATCTGTTAAAGAATGGCATATGATTTGAAAACAGAAAATAAAAACTTTTTCAGGAGGTTTGTTATGAGACAGATAGCTATTTATGGAAAAGGAGGAATTGGTAAGTCAACGACAACTCAAAATACTGTTTCTGCCCTTGCAGAGGCGGGATACAGGTGCATGATTGTGGGCTGTGACCCTAAGGCTGACTCAACAAGACTTATACTGCATCGAAAAAATCAGGCAACCGTTATGGACCTTGCAAGAGAAAAGGGTGCTGTTGAGGATTTGGAGCTTGAAGAGGTTTTACTTGAAGGGTTCAAAGGTGTTAAATGCGTTGAATCAGGTGGACCTGAGCCAGGAGTTGGCTGTGCTGGTAGAGGAGTAATAACGGCAATTAATTTCCTTGAGGAAAACGGAGCATATACCTCAGACCTGGACTTTGTTTTCTATGATGTGCTCGGTGACGTTGTCTGCGGTGGTTTTGCCATGCCAATCAGAGAAGGTAAGGCTAAGGAGATATACATTGTTACCTCTGGAGAGATGATGGCAATCTATGCGGCAAACAATATCTCAAGGGGAATTCTCAAGTATGCCCAAAGCGGTGGTGTAAGGCTTGGTGGATTAATTTGTAACTCAAGAAAGGTAGATAGGGAATACGAGCTTGTATCTGAGTTTGCTGAAAGACTGGGCACACAGCTTCTTCATTTCATCCCAAGGGACAACATGGTTCAGAAGGCTGAACTTAACCGAATGACCGTTGTTGAGTATGCACCAGAGCATCCTCAGGCAGATGAATACAGAGCATTGGCAAAAAAGATGGCAGAAAATAAAAATCTCTATATTCCTACTCCTTTGACAATGGATGAACTTGAAGATTTGCTTGCAAAATACGGATTTTTAGATTAAAAGGAGGAATAAAATGACAAGGATTATTGAACAGGATACACAAAGAATAGTTGATGAGGTCTTAGAAGTATATCCTGAGAAGACAAAAAAGGAGAGGAAAAAGCATCTCCTTGCCAATGACCCTGAATGTAGTTCCTCCACATGTGGTCTTAAATCAAATGTAAAGAGCCGTCCTGGTGTTATGACCTCCCGTGGGTGTGCCTATGCAGGCTCAAAGGGTGTTGTATGGGGTCCCATAAAGGACATGATTCACATAAGTCACGGTCCTGTTGGTTGCGGTCAGTATAGTTGGTGGTCAAGAAGAAATTATTACACTGGTAAAACAGGCATAAATGCCTTTGGTGCCATGCATATTACCTCTGATTTTCAGGAAAATGACATAGTTTTTGGAGGAGATAAAAAGCTTGAGCAACTTTGCAGAGAGATTAGGGAGATTTTTCCATTGGCTAAAGGTATTAGTATCCAATGCGAATGTCCTGTAGGTCTAATCGGCGATGACATTGAAAGTGTTGCCCGTAAAATGACAAAGGAACTTGGAATACCTGTGATTCCTGTAAGATGCGAGGGTTTCCGTGGTATAAGTCAGTCCCTTGGACATCACATTGCCAATGACAGCATTAGAGATTGGGTTTTGGGTAAGGTTAAGGGAATTCTTGAAAAGGAAACTCCATATGATGTGCTCATTCTTGGTGATTACAACATTGGTGGCGAGGCATGGTCTTCAAGAAAGATTCTTGAGGAGATGGGTTTGAGAGTTATTGCCCAGATTCCCGGAGACTGCACACTCAATGAGCTTACAAACATGCCAAGACCAAAGCTTATACTGGTTCACTGCTACAGGTCAACAAATTATATAGCCCGTTACATGGAGGAAAACTTTGGAATTCCTTGGATGGAGTATAACTTTTTTGGTCCCACAAAGATATACGAAAGCATGAGAAAGATTGCCAAAAGATTTGACGAAAAAATAATTGAGCAGACTGAAAAGGTCATAGAAAAATACAAACCCCTAATGGATTCAGTTATTGAACAGTATAGACCACGACTCGAAGGCAAAAGAGTCATGCTCTATGTGGGAGGACTTCGTCCGAGACATATTGTCGGTGCCTATGAGGACTTAGGAATGGTTGTTGTTGCCACAGGTTATGAGTTTGCCCACAGAGATGACTATGAAAGAACCTATCCTGAGCTTCCTAAGAACTCTCTTATTTATGACGACCCTCCTCATTACGAACTTGAGAACTTTGCCGATGCTCTGAAGCCTGACTTGGTAGGCTCGGGAATAAAGGAAAAATATGTCTACCATAAGATGGGAATTCCTTTCAGACAGATGCATTCCTGGGATTACTCGGGACCTTATCATGGATTTGATGGCTTTCCTGTTTTTGCCCGAGACATGGACATGGCAGTTAACAACCCTTCGTGGAAGCTTATAAGGAGGAAAGGAAGATGAAAGTTCAAGACCACGTAAAACTTTACAGACGAGAAGACTACGAAAAACTCTTCAGAGACAAGAGGGAGTTTGAATGTCCCTACCCTGAAGAGGAGGTAAAGAAGGTAGAGGAGTATACAAAAACAGAGGAATACAGAGAGAAAAACTTTAACCGTAAGGCACTTACAATCAATCCAGCTAAGGCATGCCAACCCCTTGGTGCAGTGCTGTGTGCCTTAGGATTTAAGGACACTATGCCCTTTGTTCATGGCTCACAGGGATGTGTTGCCTACTTTAGAAGTCACCTAAGCAGACATTTTAAAGAGCCTGTGCCTGCAGTTTCTACGTCAATGACCGAGGATGCTGCCGTCTTTGGTGGCTTAAGTAACATGATTGAAGGGCTTGAGAATGCCTATGCCCTGTATAAACCAAAGATGTTTGCAATTTCAACAACCTGTATGGCTGAGGTAATAGGGGATGACCTTAATGCTTTCATAAAAAAGGCAAAGCAGCAGGGTATTATTCCCGAAGACTTACCAACTCCCTATGCAAATACTCCAAGTTTTACGGGCTCTCACATAAACGGCTATGATGCCATGCTTAAAGGTATATTGAGTTACGCCACGCAGGGATTGAGGGCTATAAAGGGAGAAAAGATTAACCTAATTCTTGGTTTTGATACCTATTCGGGAAACTACAGAGAAATAAAGAGAATTCTAAACATGATGGGGGTGCCCCATATAATTCTTGCTGACATAAGCGATAGCCTTGATTCTCCCAATTTTGGTGATTACGAAATGTATCCAGGTGGAACTTCTCTCGAAGAATTAAGGGATTCTATAAACTCAAAGGCAACTCTGTCACTACAGAAATACTCTAGCCTAAAGACAGGTGAATTCATAAAGGAATCCTGGGGACAGCCCTTTGTAAATGTTCCCTATCCTATAGGAATTAGAAACACAGACCTGTTTATCGATACAGTGAAAGACCTCACTGGAAAGGAGATTCCTCAAGAACTAATTGAGGAAAGAGGCAGAGTAGTAGATGCAATTATTGACTCCTATGCCTACATTCATGGGAAACGATTTGCCCTCATAGGTGACCCTGACCTACTACTTGGACTATTAAGCTTTATTCTTGAACTTGGTGGAATTCCTGTTCATATTGTTTGCACTAATGGAGACGAAGACTTTGAGAGAGAAGCCTATGCTCTACTTCAAAGGGAGCCTCTTTTTGGTTCAGAAGGAAAGGTTTACATAAAAAAGGACATGTGGCATCTTAGGTCTCTTCTTTTTACTGAGCCTGTTGACCTTCTGATTGGTAACTCCTACTGTAAAGCCCTTTGGAAAGATACTGGAATACCATTAATCAGAGTAGGCTTTCCGATTTTTGACAGACATCATATGCATAGATATCCAATCCTCGGTTATCAGGGAGCATTGAATCTCCTTACATTAATCGTAAACACTGTTCTTGATGAGCTCGACAGGGAAACAAAGGATTCACCAAGCTTTGATGTAATTAGATAGGAGGATACTGTGTATCTTGAAACAATAGAAAGAAAAAGCGAAGAAAAACAGCGGCAACACAAGGTATGCCGCTCAAGGGGTGGTGAGTCCTGTGCCTTTGATGGAGCAATGATTGTGCTACAGCCGATTGCCGATGCAGTCCATTTAGTGCACGGTCCCATATCCTGCTCAGCTAACTCCTTTGAAGGAAGGGGAACTCTATCAGACAGGGGTTCTTTCCATAAAAGGGGATTTACCACAGACCTGAGGGAGCTTGACCTGATAGTGGGAAGTGAGCAGAGGCTTCTTAAAGTAATAGAGCATATTGTAGAGGAGACTAATCCTCAGGCAATATTTGTTTACTCAACCTGTGTTACAGGCTTACTCGGTGAGGACTTAGAGAGAATTTGTAGAGATGCCGAGAAAAAATTTGGAGTAGACATAATCCCTGTAAATGCACCTGGTTTCATCGGACCTAAGAACTTGGGAAACCGTATTGCCGGAGAGGTTTTGCTCGATTACGTAATAGGCAGAGAAGAGCCACCCTTTACAACTGATAGAGACATTAACATAATTGGCGAGTATAACATTGCCGGAGACCAGTATCTTATTGAACCTTTGCTTGAGGAAGCTGGATTTAGGATTCTTTCAAGAATAACTGGTAATTCAACTTACAGAGAGATAAAATGGGCACATAGAGCAAAGCTAAATCTGATTGTCTGTAGCCGAGCCCTTGTAAACATTGGAATTGAGATGGAGAAAAAGTATGGAATTCCATATGTAGAGGTTTCTTTTTTCGGAAAAACTGAGACTGCAAAGGCGCTAAGAGATATTGCAAGGGTTCTCGATAAGGATGGAACTTTAACTGAAAAAGTAGAGAGACTGATTCAGAGGGAGGAGGTAAAGCTTGGAGATGGATTAAAAAGATTTGGAAACCTAATTGGTAAAAGGGCAGTCCTCTACACAGGTGGAGTTAAGTCCTGGTCTATGGTTTCAGCTTTAAAGGACATAGGCATAGAGGTTGTAGGAGTAGGCACAAAAAAGAGCACCTATGACGATGAAGAAAAGATTAGGGAACTTGTAAGTGAAGACTGCCTCCTCTTTGAGGATACTTCGCCAGCTAATATTTTGAAAATTATGAAAGATAAGAAGGCAGAGATTCTTGTTGCCGGCGGAAGAAACCTATACCTCGGCGTTAAAGAGGGAATTCCCTTTGTTGATGTAAATCAGGAACGTCATAGGGCATACGCAGGTTACAAAGGACTCCTTAATCTTGCCGAAGATATAAGTAGAGCCATTGAATTTTACTCAAAAGATAAAATTAATAGGAGACCACTATCAATTAAGTTAAAGAAGGGCTTTATAGACCCCCTTAAGAACTCTCCCTTTGTTGGTGCTGCCATGGCTTTGCAGGGAATAGACAGAACAGTGCCTCTTCTACATACTGCACAGGGATGTAACTTCCTTGGAAAGGTATTGCTTATAAAGCATTTTCGGGAACCGATTGTGATGAACACGACAAAGCTTTTTACCGAGGAAGTAGTAATGGGAGGAGAGGAAAAGCTAAAGAGTAACATTTTAAGTTTCAAGAAAAAGGGAGCCCAGTTAGTTGCTGTAATTACCGGAGCGCTCTCTCACATGAAAGGAGAGGACATTGAGGCTGTAATAACTCCACTAAGGGATGATACCTTTAAAGTCCTACACATACCAATTCCTGATTATGAGGGTTCTCTTGAGTATGGTTATACAAAGGCAGTTGAAGGAGTTTTGAGTCTTATTCCTGAAAGTGATTACAAGAAGAAAAAGGGACAGATTAACGTTATTACAGGAGGACATCTTACACCAGCTGACTTTTCTGATTTGAGAGAGACCTTTGAAATTTTTGGTTTGAGACCGATAATCCTGCCAGACCTTTCTCAGCTTGATGGAAGTAGAGGCTTTTCAGGAATTACTAAGGGAGGATTAACTCTCTCAGAGATAGAGGAGATGGCTTCCTCAGAGTTCACAGTAGTAATTGGAAGAAGCTTAAAGGGTGCAGGGGAGATGCTTAGAGAAAAATTCGGAATTGAATACAGAGTATTCGATAGCCTTATGGGAGTAAACTCTAACGATGAGTTTTTTGAGTTTCTCTCCCTTTTAAGCGGTAACGTAATACCTGAGAAGATTAAAAGGCAGAGAAGGATACTAATTGACGGTATGAGAGATGCCCAGTTTTATGTGGCAGGAAGGAAGGCTGCAGTAGCTACAGAGCCTGATTTGGCATTAGGGCTTTCTGAAATTCTAAATGAAGCAGGATTAGATTTAGAGCTTGTTGTGCTTCCAATTGGCGGTGAGCTCTTAGAGAAAATTCAGTCTAAGGAAGTACTAATTGGAAGTCTCTCTGACCTGGAAGGTGATTTTGAACTCCTTCTTTCAAACAGTCATGCCGAGGAGAGAGCAAGGAAGTTAGGCGCAGTTCTTCTTGAGATAGGTTTTCCAGTATATAAAAGCCTTGGCTATCCTCAGAAAGTTACAATTGGCTACAGGGGAAGCCTAAATCTTATAAACGAAATGGCTAATTTGTTGCTAAGAAGGGAGGTGCACTGATGAAAGTAGCCTTTGCATCTACAGACGGAGTAAGGGTGAATGAGCATTTTGGAAGGTCTGGTCAGTTTGTGGTCTATGAAGTAGAGGAAGATGGCTACAAATTCATAGAGATAAGAAAGTTTTCAGAAGGCAGGGACAGGGCAATTGAGGAGAGCAAGGATACTCCAGAAGTTCACAATGACCTTGTATGGGATAAAGTGAAGGCTCTATCGGACTGTAAGATTATCTACATGACCGAGATAGGACCGCCTTCTGCTGCAAGGCTCTCTCAGAAGGGAATTATGCCCCTTAAAGTAAAGGAGGGAAGCTCAATTGAGGAATGTCTTGAAAAACTTTACGAAACAATAAAAACATCGCCACCACCATGGCTAAAAAAATTACTTAATAAAAAGGAGGAATAACTATGAAAATGATTAGAGCATTCATAAGACCAGAGAAAGAGCAGGAAGTAGTCCTTGCCCTTGAAGGTGCAGGATATCCATCTCTAACAAAGATGCCTGTTTTTGGAAGGGGAAAACAGAAAGGACTTCAAGTAGGACCAGTTCACTACGATGAACTTCCAAAAACGCTTCTCATGATGGTTGTAGACGATGAGGATGTCGATAAAGTAGTAAAAATTATTGAAGATAAGGCTCGGACAGGATTCATTGGTGATGGAAAGATTTTTATAAGCCCTGTTGAAAGAGCCTTTACGATAAGAACAGGAAAGGAGGGACTATGAAAGAGATTGTGGCAATAATAAGAAGAGATAAAACACCTGTAACAAAGAAGGCACTGGAGGAACTTGGCTTTCCATCTCTCACTCTTCAGGGTGTTGAAGGTAGAGGAAAACAGAAAGGTGATGCCTGCATAGAAGAGCTTGACTCAGACTTGCCTGAAAGCTACTGCACTGCCGTGAAACTAAAACCTACTCCTTCAACCTATGCCCTTGAACACAGTCTTCCTAAGGTAGCCCTTTTTGTGCCTAAGAGAATGCTTACAATAATTGCTCCAGACCATATGGTTGAGCCAATTGTAGAAAAAATAATGGAAGTAAACAGAACAGGAAAACATGGTGATGGAAAAATATTTGTTTGCCCTGTAGAGAAGGCAATAAGATTAAGGACAGGTGAGGAGGATGAAAGGGCAATTTCATAAAAATGAAGCATTGAGGAGACATCCCTGCTTTTCCGAGGAAGCCCATGGAAGATGGGGAAGACTCCATCTTCCTGTGGCTCCCAAGTGTAACATTAGTTGTAATTACTGTGACAGAAAATTTGACTGTGTTAATGAGTCAAGACCAGGAGTTTCAAGCAGGGTGTTAACTCCCTCTGAAGCTTTGGAGAGAGTTTTAGTTGCAATGGAAAGACAGAGAATCTCTGTTGTAGGTGTGGCAGGTCCTGGAGACCCTCTTGCAAATAGGGCAACAATTGAGTTTTTTAGTTTAGTAAAGAAAGAAATTCCCCATACTCTTATCTGTCTTTCAACAAATGGACTTGAACTCCCTAATAAAGTTGAAATTCTTAGGGAACTCGGAGTCTTCTCAGTGACAGTAACTGTTAATGCATTAAAAGTCTCCTCAGCAGAGAAAATCTATTCATGGGCATTTTATGATGGGAAGTTAATGAAGGGAAGGGAGGCTGCGGAAGCTATCATTGAAAATCAATGGAAGGGTTTGGAGAAGATAAGAAAAGCAGGATTTCATGTAAAGGTTAACTCTGTCCTTATTCCAAGCATTAATGAGGGAGAATTAGAATTGATTGCAACGAAGGCTCAAAAGCTCGGGGTTGATGCGATGAACATAATTCCTCTAATTCCAAATGGAAGGTTCAGAGAGATGCAAAGACCCTCTTGTGAACAGTTGGAAAGGATAAGAAAGAGTTGTGGAAAGTATCTCCCTCAGATAAGACACTGTAAGCAATGTCGAGCTGATGCCTTTGGAAGCCTTGATGAAGACAGAGACATGGAACTTGAAATGATAAACAATGCTCTGTCCTTTGACTATTGCGAAGCTGTCTAAAGCAATAACCAGGCATCGTAGGATTTAAAACAACCCCCTCCTCTTTCAAATCCTGCATGCCTGGATTTTTAAAGATTCTTTTTTGGAAAGTATGGAACAATTTAAGTCAATATTATTTCAAACTATACTTAAAAGACTGAAATCTGGCACAGAAGAAATATAGTTGAAAGAATTGCCTCATTTATTGAGATAAAATCAATGCCTCATTTATTGAGATAAAATCAATGCATCATTTTACTATGGAACTTTATCTAAAAGAATTGGTGCAACGTTAAGATATTTTTGAGTTTTTTTATGTTACCAATGAAGAGGCATTCTCTATTAATATTTGACTTTTTAAGAAATTTCGTGCTAATTTTAAGTGTTAGCACTTTAATATGGGGAGTGCTAAAAGGTGAAATATGATGCTTGACGAAAGAGCTAAAAAAGTTCTCTGTGCAGTGGTAGAGTCATATATTGAAAAGCCTGAACCAGTAGGCTCGAGATATATAATGAAGAGATATGGGTTCGATGTTTGCTCTGCCACTATACGGAATATTATGTCAGACTTAGAAGACGAGGGCTTTCTTTTTCAGCCTCATACCTCGGCAGGAAGATTACCTACAGACAGGGCATACAGGTTTTATGTAAACTACATTTTTCAGGAATATCTTCGCAAGAAAACAGAGGAAATAAAGAAAAATATTGAAAATCTGACAAAGAAATTAAGGAAATTAAGAAATGATATGAATTCTCTCTTTATGGAAACAACACAAAGTCTCTCGCAGGCTACTAAATATTTAGGACTTGCCCTTCTGCCTGAGACTGACAAAACTGCTTTGCACAGAGTTGATTTTATAAAGTTCAAAGACGATCTTGTCATTGCCATAGTTGTCAATGACAAGGGAATTGTGAAGAACAAAATAATAAAAGCAAATCATGAAATATCTCAGCAAGAACTGAACAGTTTGGCTGATTTTGTAAATAGCAACTATAAAGGGAAATCCTTAGATGAAATAAGAGAGGATTTGTTTAGCCGATTAAAAAGAGAAAAAATCTTTTGGGATAATCTAATTTCAAAGATTTTAAAAATGTGTCAGGAGGCATTGTATTTCTCGAGAGAAGATGTATTTGTATCGGGACTTTACAACATAATGCATCTACCTGACTTTTCAGACATTGAGAAATTAAGGGAGGTTGCAAAGACAATTCAAGACAGACATCTGCTTATTAAATTATTTGAGAACATACCGGAAGATGAAGAAGAAATAAAGATTATAATAGGAGATGAAAATCCAATTGAGGAATTCAGAAATTTCAGCATAATAGCTTCACCGTATAAAGAAAAAGATAAATCTCTGGGAATTATCGCTCTTGTAGGTCCTAAGAGAATGGATTATCAGAAAGCTATAATGCTTGTGAACATATTTGCCAAATCTGTTACAAATGCTTTATCAGAATAGGAGGAGACCATGGAAAATATAAGAGAAGACTCTTTGAGTGAAAATAAACAATCGGAAGAGTTAAAATATGAAGGCGCTGCCATTGAGGACAAACCGCGAGATGCTGCAGAGAGTCTTCAGGCAGAACTGGCTGAGCAAAAAGATAAGTATTTGAGGCTCTATGCAGAGTTTGAAAACTATAAAAGAATGGCTCATAGAGAGAGGGAGGAATTAATAAATTTTGCCAATGAAAAGCTAATTAAAGATTTGCTTCCTGTTCTTGATAACTTGGAGCTTGCTTTAAAGCATGCCTCTGGGGAGGATAGCTCTAAGTGGATTGAGAGTATGAAGAAGGGTGTTGAGAACACTCTTAAAGAGTTTTTCAGGATTCTTGAGAAATACGGTGTAAAACCAATTGAATCTCTTGGACAGCCCTTTAATCCTGAGGTTCATCATGCTGTAACTACCGTTGAGACCGAAGAGAAAGAGGAAAACATTGTTGTAGAAGAATTAAGAAAAGGATACTTTTATAAAGACAAACTTCTCAGAGAGCCCCTTGTGGCAGTATCAAAAAAACCGAAACCCTCTGAGGAGACAAGCTCACACCCATCGGGTGTTGAAAATCAATAATTAAAATAGAGGAGGATTGCGCTATGGGAAAGGCAATAGGAATAGACCTGGGCACAACAAACTCTGTTGTGGCAGTAGTAGTAGGCGGTGAGCCTGTAGTAATTCCCAATCAGGAAGGACAGAGGACAACACCCTCTGTTGTAGCCTTCACTGATAAGGGAGAAAGACTTGTTGGTCAGGTTGCAAAAAGACAGGCAATTACAAACCCTGAAAATACTATTTTCTCCATAAAGAGACTTATGGGAAGGAAATACAACTCTCAGGAAGTTCAGGAGGCAAAGAAGAGACTTCCCTACAAGATTGTGGAAGCACCAAATGGAGATGCCCATGTGGAGATTCAGGGTAAGAGATACTCTCCACCAGAGATATCGGCAATGATTCTTCAGAAGCTAAAACAGGCAGCAGAGGACTATCTTGGCGAGCCTGTTACAGAGGCAGTTATCACTGTGCCTGCCTACTTCGATGACAGTCAGCGTCAGGCAACAAAGGACGCAGGAAGAATTGCTGGTTTGAATGTTCTAAGAATCATCAACGAGCCTACAGCTGCAGCCCTTGCCTATGGACTTGATAAGAAAAAGGAAGAAAAAATTGCCGTTTACGACCTCGGTGGCGGAACCTTTGATATTTCTATTCTTGAGATTGGTGAAGGCGTAATAGAGGTTAAGGCAACAAACGGAGATACTTATCTCGGTGGCGATGACTTTGACATTAGAGTAATGGACTGGTTGATTGATGAGTTCAAAAAGCAGGAAGGCATTGACCTTCGTAAAGACAGAATGGCTCTTCAGAGATTAAAGGAAGCTGCAGAAAGGGCAAAGATTGAGTTGAGCTCTGCCATGGAGACAGAGATAAACCTTCCCTTTATTACAGCCGATGCTTCAGGTCCAAAACATCTACTAATGAAACTTAGCCGTGCAAAGCTTGAGCAGCTTGTTGACGACCTTATTGAGAAAAGTCTTGAACCCTGTAAAAAGGCTCTCTCCGATGCAGGACTTTCTACTTCTCAGATAGATGAAGTTATACTTGTGGGAGGACAGACAAGAACTCCAAAAGTACAGAAGGTTGTACAGGATTTCTTTGGCAAAGAGCCTCACAAGGGAGTTAATCCAGACGAAGTCGTAGCAGTTGGTGCAGCAATTCAGGCAGCAATTCTTAAAGGAGAGGTTAAAGAAGTTCTCCTTCTTGATGTAACTCCTCTTTCCCTTGGAATAGAAACCCTCGGTGGTGTCTTTACAAAGATTATTGAGAGAAATACAACAATTCCAACAAAGAAGTCTCAGATATTCACAACTGCTGCAGACAACCAGACCGCAGTTACGATTAAGGTCTACCAGGGTGAAAGAGAGATGGCTGCAGACAACAAGCTTCTTGGTGTCTTCGAACTCGTAGGTATTCCGCCTGCACCAAGGGGAGTTCCTCAGATTGAGGTCACCTTTGATATCGATGCCAACGGCATTCTCCATGTCTCTGCAAAGGACCTTGCAACAGGTAAAGAACAATCAATAAAGATTACTGCATCAAGCGGTCTTACTGAGGAAGAGATTAAGAAGATGATAAGAGAGGCAGAGGCACATGCTGAAGAGGACAGACGGAAAAAACAGCTTGCCGAAGCAAGAAATGATGCCGACAACATGATTTATACTGTTGAGAAGACCCTAAGAGACATGGGTGATAAAATAACAGAAGATGAAAAGAAGAGAATTGAAGAGGCTATTGAAAAGTGTCGTAGAATTAAGGATACAAGCAATGACGTAAATGAAATAAAGGCAGCTGTTGAAGAGCTTGCCAGAACTTCTCACAAATTAGCAGAGGAGCTTTATAAAAAGGCTGGAGCAGGTGCTGGAGGCTCAGGTGCACAGAGTCAGTCTAAAAAAGATGACGATGTAATAGAGGCTGAGGTAGAGGATAAAGATAATAAATGAAAGACTACTACAGCATCTTAGGTGTTAGCCGGGACGCCTCTCAGGAGGACATCAAAAAGGCGTTCCGGCGCCTTGCCCGTCAGTATCATCCTGACCTAAACCCAGGAAACAAAGAGGCTGAGGAGAAGTTTAAAGAGATTAATGAGGCATACTCCTGCCTTAGTGACCCTGTCCGTCGGGCAAACTACGATAGATACGGCACTGCTGAAGGTCCTATGGGCAATGGCTTTGGTTTTGAAACCCATACGACCTTTACAGACCTCTTTGAGGATATCTTTGAGGGATTTTTCGGAAGCTTTGGATTTAAAAAACAGAGACCTACAAGGGGTGCTGACTTAAGATATGACCTTACAATTACTCTTGAAGAAGCAGCCTTTGGAGTGGACAAGGAGATTAACTATCAGAGATGGCAGGAGTGTGGTAGTTGTAACGGAAGTGGAGTAAAGCCAGGAAGTGCGCCCATTGTTTGTCCTTCCTGCGGAGGAACAGGATATGTTAGATACAATCAGGGATTCTTTTCCGTATCAAAAACCTGTACCAAATGTGGAGGAAAAGGCAAAATTATAAAAGACCCCTGCCCTGATTGTTCTGGACTTGGAAAAGTAAAAATAGAACACTCTCTTAATATTAAAATTCCTCCGGGCGTTGATACGGGAACGAGATTGAAGGTAACTGGAGAGGGAGAGCTCGGAGAAAACGGTGGTCCAAGAGGTGACCTTTACATTTACATTAACGTTAAGGAGCATGAATATTTCAGGAGAGAAGGCACTAATATTCACTGTTCTGTGCCAATATCATTTGTTAAGGCCGTTTTCGGAGGAGAGATTGAAGTTCCAACTCTTGATGGGAAAGAAAAAATCTATATACCACCGCAAACACCTTCTGGAAGAGTTTTTAAGATAAAAGGTAAGGGGTTACCAAGAGTTGGGAGTAATCACAGAGGAGAACAGATTGTAACTGTATACATTGATGTTCCCAAAAAATTAACTCAAAGGCAACGGGAACTTCTTGAAGAGTTTGCAAAAGCTTCGGGCGAAGAGATAAAAAAAGGAGCTAAAGGCTTCAAAGAAAAGCTGAAAGACATCTTCTCCACTTGAGAAAAAATTTATAAAAATATAGACACTTAGAAGTAACAATTAATGATTTTTCGAATATTGTCTTTTAAAGGGAGGTTATACTATGTATCTCTCTAAGCCCCCAAAAGTTATATTTTATGGAGTAGTCCTATTTGTAATCATAGGATTAATCTCTCTTCAGGGATGTGCTAAAAAAGAGGAGAAATCAGAGATAAAAACTTCTGTTATTAAAGCATACACGAGCATTTTTGCCCTTGAGCAGTTTATTAAAAGTTTGCTTCCCGACGCTTTTGTTGAGACAATCCTTCCCTCTGGTGTTGACCCCCATCATTATGAACCATCCTTAAAAGACGTTCGGAAACTTTACAGTGCCGATGTAATCTTATATATTGGCGATACAGATGTTGACCGTTGGATTGACAATCTGAGGAAAGAACTTTCTTCTAAGGGTGTAAGACTCATAAGACTTAAAGATATTATTCCCATGAAGAACTACAGTGGTTCAAGGGAGTTAGACCCTCATATATGGTTAGACCCCCATCTTGTTCTTGAAATAGCAGATAGAGTAAAAAACGAACTTATTAAGCTCTTCTCTGATAGAAAATCTCTTATCGAGAAAAATTTTCTCAGCTATGAACAGAGACTAAGAGAGCTTGATAGGACATATAGAGAAACTCTTTCAGGATGTTTACTTAGGGATGTGATTACAACTCATGAATTTTTGAATTATCCCGCAGATCGATATGGATTTATCTCACATTTTATAGTTCATGAACCAGAAGATGAGCCTTCTCCGAAAAGAATAAAGCATTTGAAGGAGATTATTAAAAAGAATTCCATAGAATATATCGTCACTGAACAGGAAGGAGATAGAATTGCCAGAACACTCTCTCAAGAAACAGGGACAAAGATATTGTATTTCAATACCTATCACGCAAAAACAGAAAGAGATTATATTTCCGTAATGCAGGATAATCTAAAAGTTCTTTCAAAGGCTCTAAAATGCAAAAAAGATGACCGATGAAAAATTAAAAATCTTAAATTCGAAAAAAGTTTCACTTATAGACATTTCTCATGTCACCTATGCTACTAACGGAGTTACCATACTCGAAGATATAAACTTTCAGGTAGAAGAGGGATGCTATCTTGGAATAGTCGGTCCTAACGGTGCAGGGAAAACAACTCTTTTAAGATTAATTCTTGGTTTAATAAAGCCTAAAACAGGTAAAATTTTAATAAAAGGATTTGAACCGGAGGCTTACATAAAAAACGAGCCAATAGGATATTTGCCTCAAAGAATTTCCCAAAACATTTATGAAATGCCTCTCACTGTTGAAGAACTTGTAAGAAGCGGAACTGAGAAGTCTGACAGAGACACTGTTGAGTGGGCAATGAGTTTGTTTAAAATAGAACATCTTCACAAAAAGCCATTAAGAGAGCTTTCAGGAGGAGAAAGACAAAAAGCTTTTTTAGCAAGAGCTGTAGTTGTTAAACCGAGAATACTGCTATTAGACGAGCCAACAACAGGTATAGACCCTCACTCTCGTGACGACCTTCTTGATATCCTTGAAAGACTAAACAGAGATTTTGGTGTATCAATCTTGGTTGTCACTCATGACATAGCAACCTTTACCCACGAGTCTAAATGTCTGCTATGTCTTAACAAGAGGATGGTATGTCTTGGTGAGCCTCAGAAATTACTAAAAGAGGAATATATGAAAATGCTCTATCCCTCATATGTCTCTTTTCCACACAAGAGATGATGGAAATTTTTGAATTAGACATATTAAAGAGAGCCTTTTGGGTGGTAACGCTAATTGCTCCAATTGCTCCTCTTATTGGAGTTTTTTTGATTTTTAGAAGATATGCCTTTTTTGCTGATACTCTTGCCCATGTTGGTTTTCTTGCAATTGCTCTAAGCGTTTTTCTCAATCTAAACTCATTGCTTATACTTGTGGCTTTGAGTATAACAGTAGCAGTCTCGGTTGAACATTTAAGAACAAAAGGCAAGCTTCCTGCAGAAGGTTCTCTTTCTCTTTTCCTTTATGCAGGTGTTGCCCTTTCGGTGCTTTTGATAACTCTCTCTGGGAAGTCAGCTTCGGTTATGAGCATTCTTTTTGGTAGCCTATCTACAACATCTCAAGAGGATTTATATTTAATTCTCTGTGGTTCTATTTTATGTATTTTTTTTCTGATAAAATTTCACAAAAAAATGTTGAATTTATGCATTGACGAAGAGATTGCACAGGCAAGTGGCATAAATATCTCTTTTCTAAAGATGATTTTTGCTATTACTGTAGCAGTTTGCATTTCCATATCAATAAAAACTATGGGTGCATTATTGATAGGCTCTCTTATGTTAATCCCAGTATTAAGTGCCATGCAAATAGCTAAAAGTCTACGCTTTACTGCTATTATGTCTGTTATATACTCTGTTTTTTCTTCCTATGCCGGCATCTTTCTTTCTTACTACTCAGACATTCCACTTGGTGCATCAATATCTGTTATATTAATTTCTCTTTTCATCTTTTCCTTTATATTTAAAAGAAGCCGATAGCCATTAGAAGAAATTTTTAATCTTTTCGGTTTATAATATTTTTTAATCTTTACGATGGACAGGGTTATAAAAAAAGCTAAGCAACTAAGAGGGCAAATAGTCACGCCTCCTGACAAATCCATATCCCACAGGGCAGTAATTTTTGCCTCTTTGGCAAACGGTAGTTCAGTAATAAAGAATTTTCTGTGGGCAAAAGACCCCCTCAGCTCTCTTAATTCAATGAGACTTCTGGGAGTAGATATTGAAATAACCGAAACAAAAGAGATTGTTGTTCACGGAAAAGGATTAAAGTCGCTAATAGAGCCTGATAATGTTATTGATTGTGGTAATTCAGGCACAACTATGAGACTTTTAAGCGGAATTCTTGCGGGACAATCCTTTTTTAGCGTTCTTACAGGCGATGACTCTTTAAGACAGAGGCCGATGAAAAGAATAGTTACTCCTCTATCTCTCATGGGAGCAACTATTATGGGCAGGGATGAAAATCGACTGCCTCCTCTTGCTATAAAAGGAGGTTCTATAAAGGGTATAGATTACGATATGCCAATTGCAAGTGCACAGGTAAAAAGTGCTATTCTTCTTGCAGGCCTTTTTGCTCAAGGTAAGACCTCGGTCTCTGAACCTTATAAAAGCAGAGACCATACAGAGAAGATGCTAAAAAGCATGGGAGCAGAGTTAGAAATAGACGGCAATAGGATTGAAATATCTCCCTTAAGAGAAGAATTAAAACCATTAGATATAAGTATTCCAGGAGATTTTTCGTCAGCTGCCTTTTTTATAGCCGCTGCCTCATTGGTTAAAGATTCAGAAGTATTAATTAAAGATGTATGTCTGAACAATACAAGAACGGGTTTAATGGATGTCTTAATTAATATGGGAGCAAACATATCAGTAATAAACAAAAGGGAGCAAGCAGGAGAACTTCTTGGTGACCTTTTAATCAGAAGTAGCGAGAAGTTAAAGGGAACTTTAATTGAAGGGAATATCATTCCGCGACTAATAGATGAATTTCCAATTCTCTGCGTTATTGCCTCGCAGGCAGAAGGAGTAACTATAATAAAAGACGCAAAGGACTTAAGGGCTAAGGAGTCTGACCGAATCAAAGCAATGACAACTGAGTTAAATAAAATGGGAGTTGATATACACGAGTTAGATGACGGCGTAGAGATTAAGGGCCCTTGTAAAATAAAGGCTGCCGAAGTTTACTCTTATAAAGACCACCGAATTGCTATGGCTTTAAGTATAGCGGGGCTTATAGCTGATGGTGAAACTAAAATAAAAGATGCCGAATGTGTTGATATATCCTTCCCTGAATTTTACAATCTTCTGGAGATGCTTCAGCATTGAAAAAGGTAATAGCTATTGATGGTCCTTCTGGAGCAGGTAAAAGCACTGTTTCAAAAACAGTGGCAAAGGCATTGAATTTTTTTTATCTTGACACTGGTTCACTTTACAGAGCGGTGGCATATTATTTTTTTAAGAAATTTGGTGATGCAGTGGAATTTTCCTCTATAAGTGAAGACGTAATAAAAACCGAGCTTTCTTACATTGAAATTAATTATGAAAATGGAAGAGTTTGCCTTTCAGGTGAGGATATATCATTGGCAATTAGAGAACCACGAGTTGGAATTATTACCTCCCAACTTTCAGCTATGCGACTTATAAGAGATTTTCTTCTCCCCATTCAGCGACAATTTGCTGAACGCTA
Source organism: Thermodesulfovibrio sp. TK500a (assembly GCF_055381765.1). Classification (NCBI taxonomy): domain Bacteria; kingdom Pseudomonadati; phylum Nitrospirota; class Thermodesulfovibrionia; order Thermodesulfovibrionales; family Thermodesulfovibrionaceae; genus Thermodesulfovibrio; species Thermodesulfovibrio sp. TK500a. The sequence continues at coordinate 1,218,894 of NZ_AP041606.1, read as the reverse complement.
TGACACTGTTGCAGAAGGTCGAGACATGACAACAGTAGTCTTTCCCGATGCTTGGAAAAAGTTCTATCTCGATGCCTCACCAGAGATAAGAGCAAAAAGAAGATACGAACAACTTTTAATTCTTGGCAAATCAATAACCTTTGAAGAAGCTTTAAGAGACGTTATAGACCGAGATAAAAGAGACTCTACCCGAAAGGATGCGCCTTTAATAAGGGCAAAGGATGCCTTTTATATTGACACTTCCCTTTATTCCATCGATGAGGTTGTGTCAATAATTTTAAAAAAAGTTGCAGAGGATAACTGATATCTTGTATTATCAAAAACAGTATGAATGTAGAAATTGTTCTTGTTGAGGGTGCGGGGTTCTGTTTTGGAGTAAAGAGAGCAATTGATATAGCTTTCAAAGTAGCAAAAAAACATAAGGATGGCGTATTTACTTTAGGTCCTATTATTCATAATCCTCAGGTAGTTGAAAAATTAAAAGAACTTGGTGTCAATCCCATAGAGGATACAAGCGGACAAACTAACATAAAAACTCTCATAATAAGAGCTCACGGAATCTCAAAAGATAAGCTTGAAGAGTTAAAAAAGGGTGGCTATGAAATAATAGATGCTACCTGTCCATTTGTAAGAAAAGCCCAAAAAATAGCTGCAAAGCTGTCATCAGAAGGTTATCAGGTAGTGATAATTGGAGACAAAGAACATCCAGAGGTAAAGGGAATTTACAGTTATGCAGGAGATAATGCTGTAGTAATAAGTTCTGATGAAATACCCATATTAAATAAAAAAATAGGCATTATTCAGCAGACCACCCAGCCTTTCTCAAAGGTTAAAGATATTTTAAAAGGAATAATAAAGTCTCTAAATGAGTTTGAAGAAATAAGAACTTTCAATACTCTCTGTAATTTTACTGCAAAGCGTCTTGAATCTACTGAAAAAGTAGCAAAAGATGTTGATTTGATGCTTGTTATAGGCGGAAAAAACAGTGCCAATACAACACAGCTTGCAAATCTCTGTAGAAATATAGGAGTTAAAACCTATCACATAGAGGATACAAAAGAAATAGAAAGGGAATGGTTTAAAAATGTTAAAAAGATAGGCATTACAGCAGGGGCATCAACTCCTCAGTGGATAATTAATCAAATTATTGATAAAATAAAATGTTTATAAATAAAGGAGGAAGTGGAAGATGCAGAATCAGCTTAATGAAAGTCAAGAACTTGAAAGTCTCTATGAGAGTTCTCTATCACATGTAGAAAGGGGGGAAATAGTAAAGGGAAAAGTTATAGGTATAAGAAATGATGGAATAATTGTGGATGTAGGATATAAGTTTGAGGGAATTATCCCAATAAATGATTTTTCTCCAGAAGAACAAAAATCTATCAAAGAAGGAGATGAAATCGATGTTTTTATTGAAAAAATAGACGATGCTCAGGGTGCTATTTATCTTTCAAGAGACAGAGCTGTAAAAATAAAAGCTTGGGAAGATTTAATCGAATCTTCTCAAAAAGGATTACCCGTTGAAGTTACTGTCTTAGCAAAAACTAAAGGAGGTCTTCTGGCATCATTTAAGGGAATAAGAGGATTTATTCCAGCTTCACTTTTAGACTTAAAAAAACCTAAGGCTCTTGATGAATACACAGGCAAAACTTTTAAAGTAAAGATAGAAAAAATAGAGCCCCCTAAAAATCTGTATGGCAATTGGAAAAATCTTAAAACCTCGTTGGTTTTTTCAAGAAAAGCCTATCTTGAGCAGGAAAGAGAAAAGCTCAAAAAAGACCTAACAGACAAAGTTAAGGAAGGAGCAAGAATAAAGGGCGTAGTAAAAAATATAACCAATTACGGTGTTTTTGTTGACCTCGGTGGAATAGATGGTTTTCTGCATATTTCAGATATATCATGGGGAAAAGTTAAACATCCATCACAATTTTTTGAAATTGGCAAAGAATATGAGTTTGTGATTCTAAAGTCTGACCTGGAAAATGAGAGAATTACTTTAGGATACAAACAGAAAAAGACAGACCCGTGGGAAAACATAGATAAAAAGTATCAAGCTGGCATGAAGGTAAGAGGGAAAGTTACGAGAATTGAAGAGTTTGGAATTTTTGTTGAGCTTGAGGAGGGAGTTGAAGGGCTTATTCATCTAAGCGAACTTGACTGGGTTTCACCTAAAAATCCTTCATACTATGCAGATATTGATGATTGGTTAAATCTTAAGATTATAGAAATTGACAAGGCTAACAGAAAAATTTCTCTAAGTCTGAAACAATTAAAACCTAAACCCTGGGAGGTGGTTGCAAAGAGATATAAAGTTGGAGACATAGTAACTGGTAAAGTAAAGACTATAACAGATTTTGGAGTTTTTATAAGATTACCTGAAGGCGTTGATGGACTTGTTCACATCTCAGACATATCATGGACAAAACATGTTCAGCATCCTTCAAGTCTTTTTAAGAAAGGCCAGAAAGTAGAGGCAGTGATATTGAATTTCGAACCTGAAAAGGAGAAACTTTCCCTTGGTATTAAGCAACTTTCAGAAGACCCCTGGTTAAAGGAGATTCCTGAGAAATTCAAAGTTGGCGAGATATACAATGCTAAGGTAATAAAGAAAACTGAACATGGCTTATTTGTTGACTTAGAGGGAGTGGTTGAAGGCCTTGTCTATAATTCGGAGATAAGCAAAGACAGAAATGTTAAAGAAGGCGATGAGATAAAGGTGCTTGTAATAAAGGTTGACCCAGAGAAGAGAAAAATTGGTTTAAGTATGAAGAAGGCTGAGGAATAATGAAGAGTAGAAAGTTAAAAATTTTTTTGATAATCTTAGGAAGCATTTTTTTCATTAGTTTCCTTGCTACAATAATGGAAAGCGGTCTTTCAACTGGCAAAATTGCCATTGTAAATGTCAAAGGAGTTATTGTCGATTCAACGGCAATTGTTGAGGAGATTAAACAATACAAAAAAAATCCTTCTGTAAGAGCTATTATAATCAGAGTAGACAGCCCTGGTGGAGCTGTAGTTCCTTCTCAGGAGATATACGAAGAGATTAAGAGAACTACCAAAGTTAAACCGGTTGTTGTTTCAATGGGTTCAGTAGCAGCCTCGGGAGGTTACTATATCTCCTGTCCTGCTACTAAAATAATTGCTAATCCAGGAACTCTTACGGGTTCAATAGGCGTTTTAATGGAACTGCCTAATATAAAAGGATTGCTTGATAAAGTAGGCATTAAAGCAGAGGTTATTAAAAGTGGAAGATACAAAGACATGACCTCTCCTCTTAAGCCTCTTCAGAGTGATGAAAGGGAAGTGCTACAAAATCTTCTTGACGATGTTCATACTCAGTTTATAAATGCAGTAGCAGAAGGCAGAAAAATTTCCCTTGAAAGAGTTAAAAAAATAGCTGACGGAAGAGTTTTTACGGGAATAAAAGCAAAGGAAATAGGCCTTGTTGATGATGAAATAGGAGACTTAGACCATGCTATAAAAGTTGCTGCTCAGCTTGGTAAAATAAGAGGAGAACCTGATATAATCATGAAAAAGTCTACATTATTAAAAGATTTTTTAAAGGGAGATACAGAATCGATTATTAAAAAGATTTTGCCCCATTTGCAGCTTTACTATATCTATCGTCCACAAATAGAAAATTAAAAGGAGGTTACTTATGAAAAGGTCAGAATTGATTGAAAAGGTGGCTCAGAAAGTAGATATTTTGACAAAAAAGCAGATAGAAACAGTCATAGATATGATTTTTGACTGTATGAAAGAGGCTCTTTCAAAAGGAGAAAAGATAGAGATACGAGGATTTGCGAATTTTAAAATAAAAGAGAGACAAGGAAGAATTGCAAGAAATCCAAAAACAGGCGAGAAAATCACTGTTCCTCCCCAGAGAGCCATAAGTTTTAAGATGAGCAAGGCTCTCAGAGAAGCATTGAACAAGTGAAGTGATTTTAAGTGTTAAAAACCTCAGTATCTTATTTAAAGATGCTGTTTTCGTTGAAGACTTAAATTTTCAGATAAATAACAGTGAAATTTTCTCCATTGCAGGAGAGAGTGGCAGCGGAAAGACTCTCACAGCCCTATCATTAATAAATCTTTTACCTGATTTTTTCAGAGCAAAGGGAGAAATTATTTTTAATAATCAGAATTTGTTAGGGCTTAGTTTAGAAGAAATAAGAAAGATAAGGGGAAGACATATTTCCTTTATTTTTCAAGACCCTATGGTTTCTCTAAATCCTGTAATGAGGGTTGGACTGCAAGTTGCCGAAATGTTTATATATCATTACGGCATGAAAAAAGGTGAAGCCCTTGTAAAGGCAAGGGAGATATTTGATAAATTGCGGATTGCCCATGTTTTAGAGAGCTATCCCCATCAGCTTTCTGGTGGGATGCGGCAGAGAGTCATGATTGCAATGGCTATTGCCTGCAATGCAGAATTAATCATAGCCGATGAACCAACTACAGCCCTTGATGTTACTGTGCAGGAGGAGATTTTAGACCTTCTTTATTTGTTGGTTAAAGAGGAGAAAAAAGCATTAATTTTAATAACTCACGATATTAACTTAATCGGTGAATATGCCGATAGAGTTATGATAATGTATGCAGGCAAGGTTATGGAAATGGGTGCTGTAGAAGAGATATATAAAAATCCACTCCATCCCTATACAAAGGCTTTATTAGATTGTTTTCCTGAGGAAGGCAAGAAGATAAGAGCTATACCCGGTAACATTCCTCATCTAAAAAAATTACCAAAGGGATGCCCCTTCCATCCAAGATGTGTCGATAAAAGAGAAGATTGCAGCATTGTCGAACCTTCACTTGTTGAATTGAAACCAGGTCATTGGGTTAGATGTTTGCGAAGTTGACTTAAACAGGGGGGAACAGCCCCCCTGTTTTATTTAGAGGGATTCCTTTGATGTCATCTGTATGACTTCTTTAATATGTTTGTCTATTATTTCAGGCAGAAAGGGTATGTCAAGATTGAGAAATCCGCTTGTAATCAGGCTTGTTGCTTCATCTTTTGTCATACCTCTTGACATAAGATACTCAACCTGTTCTTCTGATATGGGTCCTATAGATGCTTCATGAGAAAGGTCTGCTCTGTCTGCACCGTGTGAGATAAGTTGAGGAATTGCATAAATTGATGCATCCTTTGAAAAGATTATACCTCTACAGTCAAGTCTTCCAATACAGTATTCATTTGTCTTTGCGATTAAGTCTCCTCGTGAATAGATAACACTCTTATGGTCTGCAATAGTTCTTGCCAGAGATTCACCCTTTGTATCTTTGCCTTCAAAAATGATTTTTGAACCGAGGTCTATGTATGAGTCTTTAAGACCATAGATAACTGTATTAAATCTCGCCGATGCTCTGTCTCCCTTGAGATATACGACAGGCGAAGATTGTATTGATTTTACAGGTTTAAGAAGGGCATAGTTGTTTACATAAACTCCGTCTTCTTCAACTACCACCGCTGTTCTTGGTCTTACATAAAAATTTTCTGCCCAGTTGTGAATCATTGTAAAAAATAGCTTCCCACCTTTCTTTACATAAAACTCGGAAATGCCAAGATGAATGCCCACTGCATCAGATTTAGACAGTGTGCATCCTGTTATGATATGAAGTTCTGCTCCTTCCTCTACGATTACTATGTTGTGAACATTCTGACTGATATAACCTTCTGCTATCATGAGGCAGGTCTGAAGAGGGTATTCGAGCTTTTGTCCAGGTAATATTCTTATAAAATAGCCATGGGTAGGATTTAATGCCACCTGAGCTGTGTATTTATCTGTGTCTGGTTGAACAATTCTCCAGAAATAATCTTCAAGCCAATCATAAGTCTGCACAGCTTCATTAGTGCTCATCAGCTCAACTTTTCCCTCATACAGTTTACTTAACTTCTTATAAACTACTGAGTGGTCCATCTGTATATATGAACCAGAACGCTCTTTTTCCTCTACATCGACACCAGCCATAAGGGCTGCCTCTTTTGCAAGTTCCGGTAATAGGTCAAGGCTTTCTATTTTTCCTCTTTCTATTAGTTTTTGAAACTGACTGAGGTCTATGTCCTCACCGTAAATGGCAGGCTTGTTTATTGCTGTTTTTGCTCGTTCTTCAATTTGTTTAATGTATTTTTTGCTTACTGGCATGTGAAGCACCTCCTGTATCCGTTTTTCTTTATCTCAGAGAGAATATCCCTTGGATTGCCTCTACACTGAAGCCTGCCGTTTAGAAGTATGTATCCTTTGTCTGGATTTATGTAGTCAAGGATATAACCTGTGTGAGTAATTATTATGGCACTTTTTTTAGGGTCTTTAATTCTTTGGCCTCTTCCAAGAAGCAGATTGGTCATCTCGCCAATCAAAACTATATTTTCTAAGTCAACGCCCGATTCGGGTTCATCTATGAAAACAAGTTCTGGCTTTTGCATGAGAAGTTGGAGAAGTTCTGCCCTTTTTACCTCTCCGCCAGAGAAACCATCATTCACATCTCGGTCTAAATGATTTGTTAAATTGAGCTTTTCTGCATATTGAAGTAATTCTTCCTCTTTGCTTCCATTTTTAATTATGTTAAGAAGCTTTCTGAGGCTTACTCCTCTTACAACAGGGGGTCTTTGAAAAGATATTCCCATTCCAAGCTTGGCTCTTTCAGATACATCCATGTGGGTTATGTCAACGCCTTTGAAGATTATCTTACCTTTTTCTATTTTGTATTTAGGAAAGCCCATGAGCGTCATGATAAAAGTGGTTTTACCAGCTCCGTTAGGTCCGAAAAGCACTGCAATCTCTCCATAATCCATAGAGAAATTAATGTCTTCAAGCACTTTTCTCCCTTCTACAGATACGTGGAGATTTTTGACCTTTAACATTTCTGCCATCTTCACTCCTCCTTGTATTTTTAAAGAATTAATCATTTTTCCTCCTTTCTACATCTCGGGTCTGATTTGTTATTTCTACCATAGTGAATAATGCTATGGGCAATACACCCACCCTTGCATTCATTATAAAAATGGCATATCTTATTATTGCATATATTACCTTCAAAATTTCTAAAAATATTGAGAAGTTCTGAAGATAAGAGTTGCTTTAAAGAGCTTTCAAAGATATTACCAAGTTTGTACTCTTTTAATCCTGCCAGAAGATAACAGGGATATACTGAACCATCTGGCATGAGGGTGATTTTTTCTAAACCTGCGGGACATCTGTAATCATTACCACCAATAAAGCCTTTACAGAATACTGCTTCTACATCTGTATAAAGAACTTTTATTTCTCTAATTTTTTCCATGAATTCATAAAAAGGCATGCTTTCAGGCATATCTCTTTCAGTTAGTGCATCCATGTAGATAAGATAATATTTAATTCCGTGATTTTTTGCAAATTCTAATAAACTTCTTTCTGGAAATTTATTTTTAGTCACAACAGTTTTAATCCATACTTTATGCTTCTCTATTAGTTCGAGCAGAGCTTTATTAGGAGTGTCATTGATGGATATGCCAATTTTAACTTTTCTATCTTTAAACCTGTTAAGAAAACTGTCTATCTCTTCGATTAAAGTTCCATTACTGCTGATTGTTACCTCCATGTCATTTTTTGTGGCTTTATCAATAAGCCTGCAGAGATGCAGATAAAGAAAAGGCTCTCCTCCAAGAATGTCAAGTTTGTAAATGTTGTTTTGAAGCATAGTTTTTATCAAGTGTTCAATTTTCTCTTCAGGAAAGTCCTTAGAATAATTTAGGTGTCTGCTAAAGCAAAATTCACAGGAATTGTTGCATCTCAGAGTTGGAAAAAACTGAACATATTCAATCATCTTTTAGGAGTTCTTCTGTTTCAGCGGTTACTTCCTTTAAAATGGAAGGAGTTTTTAATATCTCTCCTGCATTATCATAGCCTAAATAGGATAGGGTTTTGTGTGTTTTTATGTCTATTGTTCGTAAAAAGGCTTTAATCGTTGCTTCCGCACAGGTTGCTCCAATTTCACCTTTTTTCATGCCTCCTACAAGTATTACTAAAGCTTTTCTACTTTCATTTGAGTTAAACCTTTTGAGAACATACTTTTCATACCATAGACACTGACATCGGTCTATCAAAAGCTTTAGTTGAGCGGGAATACTGAAAAAGAATATGGGCGAGGCTATGATTATTCGTTGACTGTCTTTAAGTAAAGGATAGATTTTATCCATATCATCTCTGATTACGCAAACTCCTGTGGTGCTACAACCATTACAGGCATTGCATCCTGAAATATTTAATTCACAAGGGTTTATTTGTTTTATTTCATGTTTTTTGAGATTACAGATTCTTACTGCTTCGTCCAGCAGAATTTTTGAATTGCCAATTCTCGGTGAGCCATGTATAGCAAGAATTTTCACGACAGTAAATAAGCTCCCTCCGCATAGGAGGGAGCTTGAGTTTTATTCAATCTTCTTATACATTTTCTTAGGAGAACCGCAGACAGGGCATTTTTCAGGTGGTTCACCTTCAACTGTATGACCGCATACCTGACATACGTAGTAGTCGGTATCAAGTTTTTTGTCTATATTTTCAAGGGCTTTTTTGAAAAGCTCCGCATGGATTTTTTCAACTTCATTGGCAAAATAGAAACTTCTCTGAGCCTGTGCCTGACCTTCTGCCTCCGCATCCTTTAGCATTGGTGGATACATACTTTCAAACTCATAGGTCTCTCCCTTTATGGCAGTTTCAAGATTTTCCTTTGTGCTTTTAATTCCACCTGCAGCCCGTAAGTGATTTATTGCATGAACTGTCTCGGCATCGGCAGCAGCTTTGAATAACTTTGCTATGCCTGGGTAACCTTCCTCTTCAGCTTTTTTGGCAAAAGCGAGATATTTTCTATTTGCCTGTGACTCTCCAGCAAAGGCTTCCATTAAATTTTTGAGTGTTTTTTCCATTTCTACACCTCCTTTTAGATTTTTGCATGATAGTCTTTTAAAGCCTTGCCAAAGGCTATTCCAAATTCATAGCATTTGTTTAACTCCTCCTCAGAAGGTTTATATAAAACCCTGATGCCCGGCTCAAAAAGTTCAAGCTTCATAGCTCTTGCATATTCAAACATGTCTTTAACTGCCTCTCCTGACCATCCATAACTTCCAAAGGCTGAGAAAAGTCTGTTTTTAGGTCTAAGACCTTTGAGATAGGTGAGAAAATCAGCTACCGAGGGGAAGATATTGTTGTTTAATGTAGGAGAGCCGACAATAAGTCCTCTGTATTTCCAAATCTCTTTAATAGCCACACTTTTAGGCGTTGCCCGGAGTTTTATTATTTTTACGGGAATACCCTCAGATTCAATTCCTTTTGCAATTGGATATACCATCTGCTCAGTACTATGCCACATGGTATCATACACTATAACAGCACCAAGTTTTGCTTTTGCATCTACCATATCAGAATATAGTTTTAGCACTTTATCTATATGGGAACGCCAGATAACTCCGTGGTCAGGTGCTATCATTTCAACTTCAATACCGGACTTTTTAATTTCTTCAATCTTTGATTTGATAACATTACTATAAAGCATAAGAATGTTGGCGTAGTAGTCAATAACAGCATCTTCAAGCAAATCCATGGAGTGATTTTTTATAAATTCATCGTCAAATCTCTCCACTGAGGCGAGATGTTGGCCAAAGGCATCCTGGCTTATTAGAACCTTATCTTCCTTTATATAGGTAAACATTGAATCAGGCCAGTGCATCATTGGAGTCTCAATGAATATGAGGGTTCTTTTTCCGATGCTTATTGAGTCTCCTGTTTTTACTGTGTGCACTTTATATTTTGAAAGGTCAATAAACTTACTAAGCCCTTTTTTACCTTTCTCGGTCATGTAAATATTTGCTTGAGGAGCGTAGTAAAGAATTTGTTCAAGGCCTGTGGCATGGTCATTTTCAATATGGTTTATTATTATATTTTGAATTTTTTTAGGGTCTATTAATTTTGAGATGTTTTCTAATGATGTATGGGCAAAATCAAAGTGGACTGCATCAATAAGCGTAGGCTCATCATCCAGTATCAGATAATTATTGTAAGTTGTTCCTCTCGGAGTTTCATATCCGTGGAAATCTCTTATTGCCCAGTCAACAGCACCTACCCAGTAAATTCCGTTTTTAAGCTCAACAGGATTCATTTTTACTCCTCAAGAAGAGAGCTGAATTTGTCAAGATGTATCTCTTCTTCTTCAAGAATCTGCTCAAAGAGCTTTCTTGTTACATAGTCTTCCTCTTTCTCAGCGAGCTTTATGATTTCTTTGTATAGAGCAACTGCTTCTTCCTCAGCTTTTTTATCAATCTGAAGCATTTCTGTGAGATTTTTGCCAATTGTTATAGGGTCTGGTTGGGTTGTGGGTGTGCCTCCATAAAAGGCGATTCTTTCTGCAATTTTTTCGGCATGTAACATCTCATTAATTGCAAACTGTTTGAAAAGTGCACTTACAGGTTCGGCTTTAATTCCCTTTGCTAAGACATGCTGCCACATATACTGAATGCTTACTTGAAGCTCTCTTGCTACGGCTTTTTGTAATTTACCCATTAATTCATTGCTTATCATCTAAATACCTCCTTTAGGATTGATTTATTAAGGAAGTTTAATTTCTTCTAACTGCCCTCTACTTCCACAGGCAGGACATTTTTGAGGTTTATGTTTTGCTGTTCGGATGGTTCCACATTTTTTACATCGATATTCTTTTAAACCTGATGTTAAGTCTTCCCTGTTTTTACATCTTGGACACACAACATTTATCTTTAGGTGAGCATCAAGAATCTGAAAATCGGGCATAGAATTTTTCAGCTCAGGAATTTTAATCTCTGTAAAGATATCAAAAACTTTTTTACACTTTACGCATATGGCATGATGGTGTATATTAATGTCAGGGTCAAATCTTCTCTTTTCAGGGTCAACATATATCTCTTTTACCCTACCTGTTCTTTTTAGAAATTCGAGAACATTGTAAACTGTTGCTACAGACATTGTAGGATAGTCCTTCGATAGGGCATCATAAATATCTTCTGCTGAAGGATGTTCCTTATTTCCTTCGAGATACTTCAAAATAGCAATTCTTTGAGGAGTCCATTTAATTCTTGGCTTCATTAAAATAATTATAAATAATATCCCCTTATTTGTCAAATTTACCATGAAAGGCTATTCAATAATTAAGAAACAGCAAGAAAATAGGATAAGTTTCTTTAATGTTACCATGAGCCGCCACCACCTCCGCCACCGCCTCCACCTGAAAATCCACCTCCGCCACTGCTACTTCCTGAAGAACGAGGTGCAGAGGATATTATATCGGCTGCCTCTGTGGTGAAGGCATCAAGAGAGGAGGCAAAGGCTGATGGAGAAAAACTACCCCTGCTATGATACCATTCAGGAGGATTTACAAAGAGCCCTTCAAATGCTGTAGCCCATTTTTCAGCCTCCCCAAAGGCAATTGCAAAAGGAAGAGTTATTTGAAAAATCTCGGGAATTTTTTCTGGTGGAAAAAGCTTCTCAATGACGTTTTTTTCGACTTTGCTTATAAACTCCTCATATCCTTGAAGGTATTCTTTTAACAATGTTCCTCTATTTGTTTTTCGGGGCATAAACCTTCCAAGAATAAAAATAGATAAGGCAGTAAATAGACCTCCAATTAATATGGGAAAGGAAGGTTGTCCCTCATATTTTCCAAAGGCAGCGCTTATAAAAAATGTTGCAATAAAGGTTATGAAGGCAATTAAGGAATATTTGTTTTTCACACTCAAGGGATTTTCGGTAAAATAACCTTTTTGAGTTAGATTTTTGAATACTGACTTTGTAATTTTAGGTAAAGATTTATAAAATCTTTTCTTAAGCTCAGATAATTTTCGTCTTTTAGAGCCTTCAAAAATTGCATTTAAAATTATCACGTCAAAGTCTTTTTGTTGAAGGTCAGAATCAAAATCTTTTGTCCGTTCAAAGAGATAATCTCTCTTTTTGCCAAACAGGAATCTCTCTTCCTCTATTTCCGTAATTTTTATATATCCCCTTCTTGCTAAGTCTATTATCTCTGCGACGATATCTCTGGTGTCTGTTCTCTCATCAATTAAAGTGCCTGCTTCAAGGGGAGTTACATTATCAGGTGGGTAATACTGAACCTGTATTATCTCTCTACCTCCCGTATCTCTTCCATGTGTTCTCCACCAAAGATACATTAATACCAAGAGTAGTGGCATATAAAGTGCCAGATAAAGCCAAGGATTTTTCCAAAAAGGCAGACCAGATTGAATGTTTATAATCCCCGCTGGCCATCCCACTGCTACTGTCATGCCCTCATGGGGTGCAAGAGATTTTGTGAGTGCAAATACTACGGTATTGCCCTCTTTTTTTGCTTTACAATCTTTGCCTCGGCTTCCATATGCTCCTGTATAACAGGCAAACTGGATAGAGGGAGAATCAAAGGGAAGATAAACTTTAGTCACACCTTCTTTAATAGGCACTGCCCAGCCCGTTCCTATGGAGTTCCAGTATAGTTCGTCAATGTTGCCAAGGTTGTAGAGTGCGTATTTTACTCTGTAGCGTATTATATAAGTTTTTGCTCCTGTTACATAAGTGTTCGGATCACCTATCCGAATTCTTATGTTATTACCCCATTTAGACAATTTGATAGTGTAAGGCTGAATATTCTCATCTGTTACGAAAATGTCTGTTATCTCAAGTTTGTGTTTTTTACCATCAGGAGCATTGAAATCAAGAGGTATATCCCTATATATACCGTGTTTGCTTTCATGACCAAAATCAACATTAAGTTTTTCAACAATGTTTAAATCTCCGTTTTTCTCAACCGATATCTCAATTGTATATTTGTCTATTAGCCAACATTCAGCATTTGATGCAATAAAAATTGAAAGGAGAGAAAAGATGATAATTAATGCCATCAAAGCTCCTCCCTAAAATTTCACCTGAGGAACTGCCCTTTGGTCTTCCTCTGTTTCAAAAAATATTTTCGGTGAAAACCCCAAAGCTCCTGCTATTAAATTATTGGGGAAAATGGCAATTGCTGTGTTGTAATCTCTTATTACAGCGTTGAAATACCTCCGTGCCTGACTTATTGTTTCTTCTATTCTTGAAAGTTCCTCTTGAAGAGATTGAAAATTAGCACTTGCTTTGAGGTCTGGATAATTTTCAGCCAGAGCAAAAAGCTGCCTTAAAGCTTTTGTGAGCATGTTTTCTGCTTGAAACTTTTCTTCTTGAGAGGCTGCTCCTATTGCACTGTTTCTTAACTTAACAATTTCCTCGAGAGTGTTTCTTTCGTGGGAGGCATATCCTTTTACTGTCTCAACTAAATTTGGTATTAAGTCGTGTCTTCTTTTCAGCTGAACATCTACATCAGACCAGGCTTGTTCTGATAAAATCCGCAATTTAATCAATTTGTTATAAGTGAATATTAACCAAAGAATGATGAGGGCTATGAGGAATATTATTAGATAAATCATAGGCTTCCTCCTGTTTTTTCAAATTTTATCAATAAAGACGAATAAAGTCAATTGCTAAAGTATCGTTTTTATATTTGATATAGGAAATAATCTATAAAGCCTGGTAAAATACTATATACCTTATGGAGAGGGGAATTATTAACAAGGAAGAAATAGAGAGAATAATAGCTAAAACTATTGATATTCCTTCTCAAAGCACTATAGTTTTTAAGGTGCTGAACATATTTAAAAATGAGTTCACTTCCATCGAGGAAATTGAGGCGCTAATATCAAAAGACAAAGGTTTTACTGCAAGATTTATAAGGCTTGCAAACTCTCCGTTTTACGGTTTCAGTAGGAAAATAAAATCCGTAAGGGAAGCTCTTCTGCTTTTAGGCTTAGACACGGCTAAATCTTTAATTTTAGCAACTTCCTTAAGATATCTTTACAGACAGTTTGATACTTTTGAACAGGGTTTATGGGAACATAGTCTTGCCGTTGGAATTTGTTCGAGCTATTTATCGGAAAAAATCGGAGAAATAAAGCCTCAAGAAGCATTGGCATGTGGAGTTTTGCATGATATAGGAGTTGTTTTTTTAAAGAATGCTTTTCCTGATAAATATCAAGGCATTTATGAGAAAATATATGAAAGCGAAAGAAACTTAGAAGAAGTAGAGATAGAGTTGCTTGGATATGCTCATACAGATGTTGGGGCATATGTGGCGGAAAAATGGAACTTTCCAGAGGAAATAAAAGTCGCCATTCAGTATCATCACATAGACAATTCTTTTGAAGAAACTAAAGAAACCTTTGCACACATACATAATCTCGTTAGAATGTCTGACTTAATATGTATGAAACTTGGTATGGGCTTTAAAAAACCAATCAATTTGGAACTGGAAAATCAAAATTTGTTACTCCATGATTCTGTTAATTCAGAAGAATTTATGAAAAGCTTATTCTCCTTTTTCAGAGAGGAAAGAGCCTTATTGTTAAATTAATATGTTACGAAGAATCTCCTTCCAAGGAGGAGGGGCTTTACTGTAGAAGGAGACTCTTCGCTATTTTTTAGTTTGAATACCTATTTTTTCTAATGTAGGATGAGACTTTTTTGAAGAGTTGAAAAATATCTCCCTTTGAAATATAGTCTGCGACTCCCTTTGAAATCTTGAGTTTTCTCAGTTCAGATTCATCAAGAGAGGAATAAAAAAGAACAGGAATATTTCTCTCCTTAAGATGTTTATTTATAATGTCATAAAGTTGGTCGCCTGTTATTGCAGGCATTTTAACATCAAGAAGCACCATATCGGGCTCAGAAAATTTTATGCTATTTGTTGTCCCAAGCCAACCATAATTTTGAATTACCGTATATCCAACCTTTTCGAGAAGTTCTTTTGTAACCTGAAGGTCCTTTTCGTTATCGTCTATTAGCAGTATTTTTCCTCTTTTCATATCATCTCCCCATTCTATACAGTTTTGTAAAAAATTATGATATATGGAGTTTAAGGTGATTTTCCCATTCAGTCTCTGTTATTGCTTTAGCATAGGTCATCGCATCCTGTCTGTTCATTTTAGGATTTGAATATCTGATACCAAGATAGTTACACATTAAACTGTAAAGTTCTGTGTTATCTATGAGATTTTTAAGAGGAGGTATATTAAATTTTTTACTGTATACTAAAACAAGTTGGTCTTCGGCGGTGTGATTTGTTGATGTAAAGCCAATGTTGCCTCTTCTCTCCTTTGCAGGTTTCATTAGTTTTTCATTGTCATAATCGTAGATGCTTTTAGCAAGAATTTTTCCCATTGTTGCCTCAGGCTCATACCATATGTCGTTTATTACTATTTTTCTCTTCGAATGGAGTTTATTGTAGATTTCCTCTGCTTCTTCGGCAGAGATTTTGTGTTGAGTGTAAGTTTCAAACAAATCTCTTACAGTTTTTAAGTCTTGATTTTTCATCTTTTTAATTATGTATTCAAAGGATGCCCTGTTTTTATAATTCATCAATGCTTCTGTAGCATCGTTGTATTCAGGTCCTGTTCCATTAATTCCGTATCCTGAGTTTCCGTGGTCTGAAGTGACTATTAGAAGCACATGAGGATTTTTATTTACAAAATCCATTACAACGCCGATTGTTTTGTCAAGTTCGTAGCAGTCCATCATAGCTGCGTAAGCATCATTTGCGTGGCAAGCATGGTCTATCCTTCCTGCCTCAATCTGTAAAATGAAGCCCTTTCTGTTTTTAGCCAACTTCTGCAGAGCAACGGCTGTCATTTCGGGCAAAGTAGGTTCTTTCTTACCAAGTTTTTCATCATTGATTCTGTCTACGAAATAACTTATATGGGATGAGCTGAAAACTCCGAGAATTGGGCTTTCATCGGACATGCTTGACGTTAGTTCCTCTTTTGATTTTAGAACCCTGTAGCCTTTCTCTTTAAACAATGAATAAAGCTCTTTTTTATCCTTTCTTTTCTCTCCGCTCAGAAATCTATCCCCTCCACCCATTGCTACTGTTAGTCCTGAGTTTAGAAGGTCCATAGCTATACTTTCCTCGTCATCTCTGTTGGGATTATGGCTGTACCATGCAGCAGGAGTTGCATGGGTTACTCTTGTGGTAGTCACAAAGCCACAAGAAAGTCCATTGTCTTGTGCCAGTTGAAAGACAGTCTTTAGCTTTTTTCCATCAGGAAGACAGGCAAGGCTTCTGTTTATGGTCTTTGTGCCTGTAGCCCATGCTACAGAAGCTGGAGCAGAGTCGGTGACTACAGAAGATAGGGATGATGTGTTCTGAAGAAACATTCTTGTATTTGACTGTTGAAGAAGTATAGAGAGATTACTTTTTTCTTTGAATTTAAGTTCCATAAACTCACTCATTGCTTTCATTACACCAAGAGGCCATCCATCGCCCACAATGAATATAATTCCTTTGGCTTTTCCGCTTTCGTAATGTTTAACTTTTGCAAATATCTCTTCCGATGAGGCAACCAAGGTTATGAAGCTTGCCAGAGATGCTTTCAAAAAATCTCTTCTTTTCATCTAAACTCCCCCTTAACTTGCAAAAGCAGCTTTAAGCTTATTAAAAATAAGCCTTATTGATTTTCCCTTTTCATATGGCATTATTATGGTATTCCTTCCGATTGTGTATAAATTGTCTCTCCAGTTAATCTTGCAGTTAAAGAGAGGTATAAACCACATAAAGGCAGTTAGAAGGTCTTTAAAAGGGATTAAAATACTGGAAAGTCCTATTTCAGACTTAATAATTCTGCTTACATATAAATCAAACATTACTTTTAAGGACATTACGGTTAAAACGCCGATTATGGAAATTCTGGAGAATCCATCGAGTAAAGGTAGAAAAGAGCTTATAAAGACCGGATTACCAAGGGGTTCTGTAAAATATTTAAGACCGGCAATTTTCCATCTAATCTTTGCCCATCTGGTGTGTCTGTTGAAAAACCTTTTAATTGACCAGTATTCATTTACATTTTTTATAACATGACTACAAAGCACGACTTTTTTACCCTTTTCGTGCATTAATTTTCCTATTATGTAGTCCTCTGCAAGGACATCTTTAACAGAATTAAAGCCCCCTATTTCTTCGAAGTCTTTTTTCCTCATTAACATTGATTTACCAATACTGCAGGGCATTCGTAGAAATTTATCAAGAAAACAAACGCTCAGGATAATAAAGGAGTTTAACTGAAGATTTTCGAGTTTTGCTCCGAGACTTTTACCACCTACTCCCATTATTAAATTTGTTACTAAACCTGTATCCTTTGACATTGCTGCTACAGTTTTTCTTAAATAGTCTGGTTCAACAAAGACATTACTGTCACTTATGAGGAAATAATCGTAACTGGAAATTTCGTAGGCTTGAATCATGTTCTTTACCTTTGGATTAAGGGCTTTATGAGAGTTATCAACTACTATTTTTACAATATTAGGATATTTGTTTCTGATTTTTTCAGCTACTCTGTAAGCAGGGTCGTCTTTGTGTTGAAGAGACAGTATAAGTTCGTATTTAGGATAATCCTGTCGACAGAAACTTTCAAGATTATCGAATAAGTTGTCATCAATTCCTTTGAGAGGCTTAATTATAGATACAGGAGGAAGCTCAATTGCTGTGTAGTTTTCTCTTATCTTTTTTCTTAATGCCATAATCTGCAAGGCATAAACCATAAGGCTCATAGAAATTAAACCAATTAATAACCATAAAATCATTTTTACCCCCTAAAAAGTGTTATTGCCACACCTTTGTTAAGTTTTATGCATTTTTTTACTGACTCAATGTTTTTGTCACAATTAAGTAATGTCTTCCATGAATAAAGATGGCTTGGTTTATGGAAATCACTGTTAGCTATGTATGGATACTTCATCAGACTGATTACACTGAAGACATCATCTCTGTTTGCAATTTCCCATGCATCTATGTATTTGCCGTATTTATCTCTGTTGTTCCATAGGTATAGAGTGTTGCGAATTTCGCCTTTCATCTGGTGGGGATGACAGGCAATTACAAGGGCATTCTGCTTTTTAGCTTCAAGAAAGATGAATTCATAGGATTCACAGGGAGGAATAAATTCTTTAATGTCGAGTATCAGTATATGGGCTGATTTTTCTGATGAAACATAATTTTTGCTTATCTCAACACCGGGAATAACGAGCATTTCATATTTATTCCATGCTCTTTCAGCTTCATACTTCACATGTTCAATATATTCATTGAAGTTTTTTTCTGTGATGGTAAGACCAAACTGATAGGCAAATTTGCCTATCATGCTGTCTCCGTTTACCACATGGTCTGTTATGGCTATTACATCAAATCCTGCCTGTCCGAAGATATCGATTACCTTTCTGAGTTCTACTGAACCGTCGGAGTATTTTGTATGGATATGAAAGTCACATAAAAGCATATTTTTAACTTAATAATAGCGCCAAGAAGTTACATAGAAGTTAAAGGCAGATTAATTTTCTGTTAAATTTAAGGACAAGATTTAACATTTTCTTAACATGGCTTTAAAATTGCCGTAACAGAACTATGCAATAATGTCTCTATAAATTTTGTTTGGAGGATACTGAAGGTGTTGCATACAGAAAAATCTCTGAAATACCACAAATCAGACCTTTCATACTCTGAATTGACTGTTCACTTTCAACCTATTTTTTCGGCCAAGGATGGCAAGATTTTTGGGTATGAGTCACTGACAAGACATCCGAAGGGAAATCTTAATATAAAAAATCTTTTCATTGAGGCAAAAAGAAATGGTTCCATATTCATTCTCGATATGATATGCAGGAGAAATGCCATAAAAGAAGCATCAAAACAAAGACTTGACGGATATTTATTTATCAACATATGCCCTGAAAGTTTGCTTTATCCAAGTCATGAGATTGGCATAACCGACAGATTTGTTGAAGAGTTTGGCTTTCCAAAGGAGCGGATAGTGCTTGAAATAACAGAGCAGTCAGCTATTGAAAACTACGAAGTGTTTATTGAATCTATATCTTACTACAAGAAGAGGGGTTACAAGATAGCAATAGATGATTTTGGTGCAGGCTTTGGAGGACCTAAAATGCTAAGTATATTAAAACCTGACATAGTAAAAATAGACAGACATTTTATTCATACGTTAGAGGAGAATTTCTTTTCAAAATCCTTTGTAGAATTTACTGTTTCTGCCTGTCACATGCTTAACATAATGGTAGTTGCAGAAGGTATAGAAACGCCAAGACAGCTCTCAGAGGTCGTAAGTATTGGTGCAGATTTGCTTCAGGGATTTTATCTTGGTAAACCAGAAGAAAAGATAAGAAGTTTTTTATATCACTATGCTAACCAATGATACAAAAGAATCTAAGTGTTATTTAGAAAATTCAGTTCTTGACTTGTCAATTGGAGACATTGCAGTAAGAATTGAACCTCTGAAAAAACAATCCACCATTATGGAGGCTTTTCTTAGATTTATGAAAGATGAAAAAATAAGCCTTATTCCTGTGGTTGAGAACAATGTTGTGATAGGGCAGGTGCAGAGGAACAGATTTTTAGAGCATACAGTCTTAGGAAGATTTGGCTATGGCATCCATCTGAATGCGAAGAAAAGTATTTTTGAAGTTATGGAGCAACCCACGTTTATTATTGATTACAATCTGACCTTAGAGGATGCCTCTATGATAATTCAGAAAAGGGAATTCCGAAATATTTATGACGATATAATTATAAACAGATTTAATGAGTATTACGGCGTTGTACCAATAAATGTCTTACTTGAGGCCATAACTCACAGGTCAATAATTATAGCAAGGGATGCTAATCCCCTAACTGGCTTGCCCGGTAACTGGGCTATTCAGCGGGAAATAGACAGACAGATAAAATCTAAATTTAGTTTTGATATTTGTTACATAGATATAAACCATTTCAAGCCTTATAATGATTTTTATGGTTTTGAAAAGGGAGACAGGGTGATTTCCTGCTTAGGGAATATTTTAAGAGAACAGGAAAGAGTTTTCTCTGATATTTTCATAGGTCATATTGGAGGAGATGACTTTATTGTAATATGTAAAGTAAGGCAAGCAGATGAAATATGTGAAAGAATAGTAAAGGCTTTCGATGAATTTTTACCATCCTTCCATGGAGATGATTTTGTGCGTGGTTATTATATATCAAAGAACAGGAAGGAAGAGGAAGAGACTTTTAGCCTTCTTTCCCTTACCTGTGCGATTGTAAGTACAGAAAATCGAAACATAACATCCTTTGCCCATCTTGCCTCGATTGCTTCTGAGGTAAAATCAGAGACAAAGAGACTTTCAAGAATTAACAAAGGCTCGGTAATATTTAGGGACAGAAGGAATGAATATTAGCAGGGATTTAGGTTTATCCATGTTCTTTCATGAATTAAAGTCTCCTTTAAATACTATAATGAACACTGCAAAATTAATTGAATTAGACCTTAAGCACGTTGATGAGGAAAAGATAAGAAAATATCTTTCTCTAATAATATCACAGACGGTCTATTTAAAAAACTACATTTCAAATGCTATTGAATTAGGAAAATTACAGTCAGGAAAAGAGGATATTTTTAAAGAAGAGTTTGATTTTGTAGATATTCTTCGGGAAGTTGTTGATATTACAAAAATTCTAATAGAGGAAAAGCCAATTATCATTAAAACTTTTTTTCCTCATGACAGACTAAAAATCGTCTCCGACCCTCTTAAAGTAAAGCAGATTATTCTTAATATCGCTTCAAACGCTGCTAAATTCACAAAAGCCGGTTATATTTCCTTTGTCTATGAGACATTAGAAAATAGGCTTTCGATGGTCATAGAGGATACGGGAATCGGAATTTCTCAGGATGATATGACAAGGATATTTAATCCCTACTGCTTAATTGAGATTGGTCATGAGAGAGTATTTGAAAGTTCTGGACTTGGTTTATATATAACCCGTTGTCTTCTTGATTTACTTGGAGGGCAGATAAAGATAGAAAGCGAGAAAGGAAAGGGGACTAAGGTAAATATCTTGCTCCCAATTGGAAGATGAAAGATAACCTTTTCCTCTGGGGAGTTGCAACCTCTGCTTTTCAACTGGAAGGTTCACCCTATGCAGATTGGTCTACATGGGACAGTATATTTAGTTTAAACCCTAAAGTGACCAATCACTATGAACTTTACAAAGAAGACATAAAAATAATAAAAAATCTTGGAGTAAATGCTTATAGATTTTCTATTGAATGGAGCAGAATACAGCCCCATGAAGGTTATTGGAATAAAGAAGTAGTTAAACATTATCAAAAGATTATTGACCTCCTTAATGAAAACAATATAATTCCCATGGTAACCATACATCACTTTACACATCCCGTATGGTTTATAACTAAATATCCTTGGCATAAGAGAAGTTCCATTGAAAAATTCACAGAGTATGTGGAAAGACTTCTTGAGAACATTAGAGGTGTTGATTTTTGGATAACTTTTAATGAACCCTATCTTTTGGTTTTAGGCGGTTATATTGAGGGTTGTATTCCTCCTGGATACAAAGACCTTAACTTAGCAATGAAGGCATTGAGAAATATTTTTATCTGTCATGGGCAAATTTATGACTTAATTCATATTCACAATAAAAAGAGTATGGTAAGCATTGCGCACAACATGGCAGTGTTTGCTCCTTGGTTTAAATGGAATCCCTTTGACCGATTGCTGGCAAAAGTTGCCAAACGATTCTATAATCAGTCCGTTATAGAAGGATTCATGGAGGGTAAAATTAGGCTTCCCGTGCCTTTTAGAAAGACCATACAGATAGAAGTTCCTATAAAGGGAAAGCTCGATTTTTTTGGAATTAACTATTATACTCGAGTTCACATGAGATTTAATCCTTTAAGAAAGCTTTTTATTGAATTCAGACATAGGGATATAGATGGGCATGGCCTAACAGACATGGGATGGGAAATTTATCCAAGAGGTCTAAAGAAAGTTCTCCGTTATGCTTCTAACATAAATGTACCTCTCATAATAACAGAAAACGGTATTGCCACAAAGGATGACAGTAAAAAGATAAAGTTTATAAAGGCGCATATTGATACTATTGAAAATGCTTTGCAAGAGGGGATAGATGTGAGAGGATATTTCTATTGGTCGCTGATTGACAACTACGAATGGCTTCATGGCCTTGATGCCAGATTTGGACTTTACAGAGTGGACTTTAGAACATACAGAAGAATTCCAACAAAAGCAGCTGCTTTTTATTCTTATGTTATAAAGTCAAGAAATTTTCAGAGGTTTTTTAATTCAACAAAGAAAGAGTTATAAAAATCATATCAAATTAAACTTTCCTATATAATAAACTCCTCGAGAGCCTCATTTAACAATATCATACACATAGGGTATAATAAGAGGTAATGAAAAAACAGAAGGGGAAAATTACAGATATAATTTTTCTGGCCATAACAGCTATTACAGCATTTAGTATAATTGCACTATCACTGGGTATTTTTCTGGTTCTTTTTAAAGAATCACTGCCTGCTGTTGAAAAATTCGGTTTCGTAAGTTTTATTTTATCTAAAGAATGGGATCCAGTAAGGGAGATTTTTGGAGCTGCTCCTGCTTTGATTGGCACTCTTATAACTTCTTTCTTTGCTTTACTTTTTGCCGTTCCGATTGCTGTAGGAATAGCGATTTTTATTACAGAGATAGCTCCTTCTTTTCTCAAGGGTGTAATCGGAACTGCAATAGAGCTTCTTGCTGCTATTCCAAGTATTATCTATGGTATGTGGGGACTTTTCACGCTTGCTCCCATAATGAGCGAAAACATTGAGCCACTTTTACAGTCAACATTTGGGAAACTACCTCTTTTAGGAAAACTCTTTGAAGGCACGCCTCTTGGGGTAGACCTTTTCACTGCAAGCATCATACTGAGTATTATGATAATTCCATTTACAGCCTCTATTGCCAGAGATTCATTCAACTTAACTCCTTCGGTGCTTAAAGAATCTGCCTATGCAATAGGAGCAACTAAATGGGAAGTTGTAAAAGATGTAGTTTTGCCCTATTCGAAACTGGGAGTGCTTGGAGGTGTAGGGCTTTCTCTCGGAAGAGCCTTAGGAGAGACTATGGCAGTAGCATTTGTTCTTGGAAACTTAAATCAGATTCCCCATTCTCTGTTCGATGCAGCTGCAACGGTTACAGTGAAACTTGCTAATGAGTTTACAGAAGCTGACAAAGACATATATTTAAGTTCACTTTATTATCTTGCTTTATTGCTTTTCATATTAAGCTTTACTATTCTTGCCATGGCAAAACTTTTCTTACTAAAGGCTGAAAGGAAATGATACCTAAAAAGAGAAAAATAGTAAGCACCTTAGCCCTTTTCGCTTGTTTTTTAACTGCCCTATGGGGAATATTCTGGCTTTCCTTTATCATTATAGATGTTGTAAGGCATGGAATAACAGCAATAAATCCATCTCTTTTTCTTAAAGACCCTGCTCCTCCAGGAGAGGAAGGCGGAGGCCTAAGAAATGCTTTTATTGGGCATTTACTACTTACTGTATTCGCTACTTTAATTGGAGTTCCCATCGGAGTCCTTGGTGGGACTTTTCTCGCTGAGTACGGAAGAAAATACAAAATTTCAAGAGTTATAAGCACACTTGCTGATATAATGGTCAGTGTGCCTGCAATAATAATTGGAGCTTTTATTTATGCGATAATTGTTAAACCTATGGGACACTTCAGCGGTTGGGCAGGAGCTTGTGCTTTAGGAATAATTATGATTCCAACGGTGCTAAGAACCACTGAAAATATGCTCTCTCTCATACCTTGGCCTTTGAGAGAGGCTGCTTTTGCATTAGGTGCTCCATACTACAAGGTTATTATTCAGGTTGTATATAAAGGTGCTGCTACAGGAATTCTAACGGGAATTATACTTTCCATTGCAAGAGTCACGGGAGAGGCGGCTCCACTTCTGTTTACAGCTTTTAACAATAACTACTTCTCTTTAGATATGTCTCAACCGATAGCTTCATTAACAGTAACTATTTTTCAATACGCCATGGGACCCTATGAAGACTGGCATGCTCAGGCGTGGGGTGCTGCTTTAATGATAACATTGTTTATACTTATTGCAACAATCAGTGGCAGAATACTTATAAAAAGGAGGTACAGGGATTGATACCTGAAATTGAGGTAAGAAATCTTAACTTTTATTACACCGGAGGAATTCATATTCTTAAAAATATAAATATGACTGTTTACAAAAATCAGGTCACTGCTTTAATAGGTCCGAGTGGTTGCGGAAAAACTACGCTTCTTAGATGTTTCAATCGAATGCATGACCTTTATGCGGGAAATAAATATGACGGTGAAATTATATTTCAGGGAATGAATATTCTCTCAAAAGAAACAGACCTCATAGAGCTAAGAAGTAAAATAGGCATGGTTTTTCAGAAACCAACACCCTTTCCAATGTCAATCTATGAAAATATTGCCTACGGATTAAAATTAAGAGGAATAAAAAGCCGGGGAGAATTAAAAACAAGGGTTGAAAAGGCATTGAAAGACGCCGCTCTTTGGGATGAGGTTAAAGATAAACTCAACGCTAATGCCTTTGGATTAAGTGGCGGACAACAACAAAGACTTTGCATTGCCCGAGCTCTTGCTGTTGAGCCTGAAATAATACTTTTTGACGAACCTACAAGTGCTCTTGATCCTATTTCTACAGCTAAAATAGAGGAGTTGATAATCTCTCTTAAAGGTATTGTTACGATAATAATCGTTACGCATAATATGCAACAGGCCGCAAGAATATCTGATTGGACAGGTTTTATGATGCTTGGCGAGTTGGTAGAGTACGATAGAACAGATAAAATATTTACTGTGCCTTCAAATAAACTTACCGAGGACTATATTACTGGAAGATTTGGTTAATCGGGATATCGAAAAGGATTGCCTCTGATGATTTTTTCTACTTTTAGAGGTTTCCCTTTTAGATAAAAACTCGCAAGCCCTCTCTCTTCGGTTTCTTTGCCGAGATAACTCCATTTGCCGTTCCATGACACATAAAGCCTCATACCGTCTCCTTCCATCTCAACGAGAACAGGCAAGAATTCCAGCTCAGCCTTGTCAAAAGGTTTTATTGAAGCTATTATCTCTCTGTATGCTGCTTCAGAGGAGTTCTTTCTTATGCCCGAATTATCCTTATTCTGATAGGCAACTCTTATTTCATCTACTACTTTAAAAGCTTCCGTTGTGGCAAGATACTCTGTTGAGGGTTGCTTGACCTGTTTTTTCCCGCCACAGGCAACTAAAGTTAGGATTATAAGTAAAATTAGTATTTTTTTCATCTTATCCTCCTTTTTTATATCCTGTATTTTAGTATTTCCTCTTTATCGATTGCTTTATAATTTTTTTCTGTCCGTTTTTCTCTGTCCTGTATGACCATTAAGTTTTCCTTTTTTTTCGAATAGTATACACCTATTGCACAGGCCTTATCCATATCTTCTTGACTGCAGTCGTTAAGAATTAGTATGACAGGCCCTTTGAAATCAAAGGGATATATCAGTTTCCCCCTTTTTGAATTAAGGAGTATCTCATTCTCTCTTTCATCTCTTCCTACAATGGCTTTACATTTTTGAGACAATCTAAAATGTCTACCAATTTTAAGAAGCTCTGCGTTTTCAACGGTTAATTCTTCATGTTCTATCAAATCTCTCACTTTTTTACAAAACAAGGAGTCAGTGAGAAGACATCCACCGGAAGGTTGAGGCAATTTCTTTAGCCCGAATTCGTAGGCAAGATTAATCTGAGCTTTTCTTCCTCTCCCCCAGATATCGTATAATCTTTCTCTGTCTAATATTCCCTCAATTTCTGGTTTGCTTGGAGGCAGAAGTTTTGCTGAAAGAGGTCTTACAATAAGACCAGCAAGAGAGGCTTCCTTTTCAATGTGTAGTAGTATGTCTCTCTTCTGTGACATAGGCCTCTGAGAGACTACTTCTCCTGTGATAACAAATGAGGCTTTGTAAGCATTCATTAGTTCTTTAGCTTCTTTTAACATGATAATTTTACAATCAATGCATGGATTGAGATTTTTACCGTAGCCATGTTTTGGATTTTTCAGGACATTAATGAATTTTTCCCTGACGTCCATCTCTTTTAGCTCAAATCCAAATCTATCTGCAAGAAGTAGGTCTTCTTCCTGTAAAGGACTAACAAATCCAGTTAAGAATTTGAAAGCTGAAATTTCTATCTGCTGTTGTTTTACAACCAGTATTGACAAAATACTGTCAAGTCCACCGGAGTAAAGGGCAACAGCTTTAGGCATAAGGATGGGTTTTCCATATTTCTATGATTTCTTCCTGTGAAGATGTTGATGTGCCTACCTTACCTACAACTATTCCAGCTGCTACATTTGCAATTTTAGCTGAGTCTATGAGAGAAGCTCCAGAAATATGAGAAAGTGTAATCGTTGCAATTACCGTGTCGCCTGCACCGGTTACGTCAAAAACTTTTTTTGCTACAGTAGGAAGATGGGTAACTATGACATCTGCATTTTTTCTCTCAAAAAGGCTCATTCCTTCTTCTCCTCTCGTAATGAGAACCGAATCGCAAGATAGTTTATTTATGAGATTATTTCCTGCCTTTAGAAGAGTTTTTAAATCTTTTATCTCTAACTCTGCTCCGTGAGAAGCCTCTGCAATGTTGGGCGTGATAATAGATACCTGTTTGTAAAGTCTGAAATGTCCTATTTTAGGGTCAACAGCTACAAAAATGCCGTTTTTTTGCTTATTTGAAACAAGTATTTTGAATAGTTCTTCAGAAACAACGCCTTTTTTATAGTCAGAGACTATTACGGCATCAAAATTTTTTACGGCCTCACTCAGCATTGATAGGAATTTTTCCTTTGCCTTCCCTTCTAATCTTTTTCTGTCTTCTATATCAAATCTTACAATTTGTTGATTTCCACCGATTATTCGAGTTTTAACGGTTGTTCTTCGGGAGTCTTCAAAAATATACTCCTGCACAATTCCTTTCTCTTCTAACAAGTCTCTCACAATTCTTCCTGCCGAACCCCGCCCGATTATGCCAGATATATAAGCTTTTCCTCCAAGAGCTACAATATTGTTAGCTACATTAGCAGCTCCACCGAGTCTATAGGATTCTTCGTATACATCTACCACAGGAACAGGTGCTTCTGGCGATATACGGGAAACCTTACCGAATATATATCGGTCTAAAATGATGTCTCCTATGATGAGTATTTTTTTTGTATGGAAGTTTTTGAAGAGTTTCTGTAAATCTTCTACCTTCATTCTTGCTCCTTCATAATTGATATAATCTCATCAAGGGTGGCCTCACCCTGAGTTCCGTCTGACATTTTTTTCCATTTATAGAGAGATTTTTTTATCTCTTCTTCTCCTACAATTATTACCCACTTAGCTTTAAGCCTATCAGCTCTTTTTAGTTGTGCTTTCAAAGATAAATTTTCGTATGCTCTTTCAACAATAAAGGAATTATCTCTCAGCCTCGAGCTTAAATTTAAGACTTCTCTTTCAAGAGCTTCTCCTGCATGGGCTACAAAAATTAAAGGTTTTTGCAGTTGTAAAAACAATTTTTTGTCAAGAAGTTCTACAAGTCTCTCTATGCCTATAGCAAATCCTGCTGCGGGAGTTGATGGCCCTCCGAAGAGTTCCACAAGTTCATCATATCGTCCTCCTGCTGCTACAGCGTTTTGAGCCCCCAAAGCATTAGTTGTTACTTCAAAAACTGTTCCTGTATAGTAGTCAAGTCCCCTAACTATCTTAGGATTAACCTTGTAAGGTATTTCATAGAGTTCAAGTTTTTTTTGAAAATCTGAAAAATGCTCTCGACAGTTTTCACATAGGAAGTTTATCATTAACGGAATATCACTTAAGGTTTCTCTGCAGGAAGGGACTTTACAGTCAATAACTCTTAGGGGATTTGTTTCAAACCTTCTCTGACAGTCAAAGCAAAGATTTGAAACTCTCTCGCCTAAGAATTTATAAAGGCCTTCTTTATAAAGGGGTCTACAGATTTTGCATCCTATAGAATTTATCTCATAGGATAGCTCTACAATCTTTAAACTTTCAAAGAATTTTTTTAGCAAGAATAATAATTCAGCCTCTACCTCAGGTGAGGACACCCCGAAGGACTCTACGCCAATCTGATGGAACTGTCTAAATCGACCTTTTTGAGGCCTTTCATATCTGAACATGGGGCCAATGTAATAAAATTTTTGAGGAGATGGAGCATTAAAGAGTGAATTCTGAATGTATGCCCTAACTACTGAAGCTGTTCCCTCAGGTCTTAACGCTACTTTCCGTCCTTTTTTATCGTGAAATACATACATTTCTTTTTCAACGATGTCTGTGTCTTCTCCGATACTTCTCAAAAAAAGTTCTGCCTGCTCTAAAATGGGAGTTCTTATTTCTCTGAAGTTGAAGATTTCAAAAATCTCTCTTGCCTTCTCTTCGATATGCTGCCATATATTTATTTCATCAGGTAGAATATCCTTCATGCCCCTTAGGGCGCTATACTTCACCTTCTTCTCCCTCTCTTTCTTTATCAAATTCAAGCATTCTTAAATGGCTTTCTATAAGCCTTTTGATTTCTTCTTTAAAATGTCTTCTAATTCCTTTCAGGTCTACTATATCTTCATGGATTTTGACTACCTTCTCTTGAGCTTCTTTAATTATGTTTTCTGCCTTTATCTCTGCTTCTTTAATTATCAGCTCTGCTTCTTTTCTTGCATTAGATTGATATTCATCGACAAGCCTTTGAGCAGTCATTAAAGTATCTCTTATGGATTGCTCAATTTTTCTGTATTCTTCCATCTGACTTTCAAGAAGTGCAACCTTTTCTTTTAGCATAGAATTTTCTTTTAAGATATCCTCCAGCTCTTCCCTTATTATTTCAAGGAAAGAGTAAACTTCCTCCATATCAAAGCCTCTGAACTTTACTTTAAACTGCTTCTGCTGAATATCAAGGGGTGTGATTCTCATATATTTCCTCCTTTAATTCGGTATCCCAGCTCTTTAAGGCTAAGGATTAATACATTCTGTGTAAGATAGATTAAAACTAAGAGTATAAGCGGCGATATATCTATGGGTAGTCTAAGAGGTAACAGTCTCCTTATAGGTTTTAAAGCAGGCTCTGTTACTCTGTATATAAACCTGACAGCAGGATGATAGAGGGGAGGACTTATCCAACTTAGAACAGCCGCTGCAATTACTAAAAAAGAATATAAGGTTAAAGCGAAGTCAACGATGTTTGAAAGGGCTATTATAAAATTACCCAATATGTTCATTAATTTTAATCTCCCTGCGATGATAGCTCTTTAGCTCTTTCAGTAGCCTTGCTGACGGTTCTATGCAGAAGTTCCTTAAATGTATCATCCGAGAGAATTTTAAGCCCCGCTTCTGTTGTTCCTCCAGGTGATGT
Source organism: Thermodesulfovibrio sp. TK500a (assembly GCF_055381765.1). Lineage (NCBI taxonomy): Bacteria > Pseudomonadati > Nitrospirota > Thermodesulfovibrionia > Thermodesulfovibrionales > Thermodesulfovibrionaceae > Thermodesulfovibrio > Thermodesulfovibrio sp. TK500a. The sequence goes on along the minus strand of NZ_AP041606.1, from coordinate 1,189,525 downwards.
TACTTTTTGTCTTATTTTTTCAGGTGGAAGTCCGCTATCAAGTAGTTTTGCTGTTCCGATGAATGTTTGTATTAGAAGTTCCGATGCAATGTCTTCGGTAAAGCCCATCTGTGTGGCTACTTCAATGAATTTTTCCAGTATAAAACAGAAGAATCCTGGCCCACTGCCTGAAAAGGCAGTAACAAGGTTCATATAGCTTTCAGGAAGGGTAATTACCTTTCCTACGCTCATAAAAATATCTCTGACAGGTGCTACGATTTTCATCTCGAGACAATCACAAAGAGCAAGGACAGTCATTGATTCTCCTACAATGGCAGCCAAGTTTGGCATGGCTCTAATAATTTTATCTGTCTTGAGGTAGTTTTTTATCAAATTAATAGTTATTCCTGCTGCAATAGAGACTACCGTATGCTTATCAGTTACAGTATCTTTTATCTCTTCGAGAACATCTTTAATATTTTGAGGTTTGACAGCCAAGATAATTATCTCTGTTTGACTAACTAACTCCTTGTTAGAAGAAGTTGTTCTTATGCCATAACATTTTTCAAGATACCTTCTTCTTTCATCGAGAACTTCAGAAACGAGTATATTTTTCTTGCCCTCTTTTATAAGCCCTCTTATAAGGGCTTCTGCCATGTTACCTCCACCTATGAAGCCTATCATTTTATTTAACCTCCCCATTTATTCTTTGCCCGAAAAGGGCGCTTCCTATTCTCACCATTGTTGCTCCTTCTTCAATTGCTACCTCAAAATCGTGGGACATTCCCATTGATAGCTCTTTGAGAAAATCGTATTTATCTATCAGCCCATCTCTTATCTGTCTAAGTTTTCTAAAATAGAACCTTGCATCTTCAGGATTTTCAAAATAAGGAGGAATAGTCATAAGTCCTTCAACTTTCAGATTTTTAAGTTTTATACAACTTTGAATTAATTTTTCAACTTCTGTTTCTTTCACACCAAACTTTGTTTCTTCATCAGACAATTTAACCTGTATAAGTATTCGCTGAAGCTTGCCAAATTTTGAGGCTTCTCTGTCTAAGGCAATGGCGAGTTTTTCAGAGTCAACAGAATGAATCAGAGAAAATAGTCTTACCGCTTCTTTTGCTTTATTTGTCTGAAGGTGTCCAATCATATGCCATTCAATTTTGAATTCTGTAATTTTTTCAATTTTTTCTTTTGCCTCTTGAACTCTACTCTCCCCGAAAATTCTTAATCCTAAGTCTGCTGCTTCTATTATTTTATCAACAGGCTGCGATTTTGTTACAGCGATTAATCGGACTTCCTCGGGATTTCTATCTACTTTTAAAGCGGCATAGCTTATTTTTTTAAAGATGGATGATATTCTCTCTGAAAGCATAATATAATACATTATACATGATTGTAAAAATGTTTGATAGGCTAACGCTGAGATGGAAGCTCATTTTACTTCTTCTTTTCTTAAATATGACCCTCATGTCTTCTCTATATATTTTCTATGCCCAAACTGAAAAGAGGCTTCTTAAGGAAATAGAAAAACAAACAGCAGACCTCACAAAGGCAATACAAATAGGTGTAGAAGAGGTCACCAGAGGAGGTTCTAATAAGCTTTCAGAATACTTAAACAGGCTAAATTCAAGGGGAATAAAGGAAGTCTCCATAATAAGTAATGCTCAGCAGATTATTGCAAGCACTAATCCTCAAAACATAGGAAAACCTATCACTCATAGAAAAAAGGAGTTGATTATTAAAGCTGAGCTTGGCGAGCCTGTTTTTGAAGAGGAAAGCGTATATAATGTGATAGTGCCCGTTATTGCAGGTAACGTTCAGTATGGATACATACATCTTAGAGTAAATAAAGACGATTTTTCAGAGATACTTAAGGCAAATGCCTTTAAAAGAATTTTGACGAATCTTCTAATATTTTCCATCGGCATTGTTCTTACTTATCTGATTTCTAAGAGATATACTAAACCAATTGATGATTTAAAAGAAGCAGCAATGAAAGTTGCCCAAGGAGATTTTACCTATCGCTTAGATATTAACAGAAAAGACGAGATTGGTAAAATTGCAGAGAGTTTCAACTTTATGATTCAAAAGCTCGAGGAAAATCAATCTCTGCAGCAAAGATTGAGGGAGGCAGAACATCTATCTGCCATTGGTCAGTTAAGTAGAACCATTGCTCATGAGATAAGAAATCCTCTGAATTTTATCAACTTAAGTATTGACCATTTAATAGAAAAGTTAAAAAAAGAGAATAATAGCTCCAATGACTACCAGAAACTTCTTAAGAGCATGAAACAGGAGATTTACAGGGTTAATAATCTTATTACCGAGTATCTCGAATACACGAGGCCTCTCAGGTTGAATAAAAAAATTTCAAGTGTTGTTGAAATTATTGAAGAGGTCTTATCTGTTATTGAACCAACGGTAGAAAGAGATGGAATTAGTATCTATAAAGATTACAAAGTTGATTTCAGTATAAGTTTAGATGTTGATTTGATGAAAAGTTCTCTTATAAACATAATAACTAATTCAATCCATGCAATGAGAGATTCGGAGAAAAAAGTTCTTTTCATTAAGACAGAAATTGTAGATGACGAGCTTTTACTGAGCATAGCTGACACAGGTTCTGGCGTTCCTGAAGAGTTTATTGATAAAATTTTTGAACCTTTCTTCTCAACAAAGAAGGGAGGTCTTGGGCTCGGACTGCCGCTTACAAAAAGAGTTGTAGAGGAACACGGTGGCAGGATAGAGTTTTTTAGTAAGCCTAATGAAGGAACAGAAATACGAATTTATTTGCCCATTTAGATATGACGTCAGTTCTCATAATAGATGATGAACCCTTGCAAAGAGAGATTTTAGCCACTATACTCTCTGAAGAAGGCTACAATGTTCTCTCTGCCTCATGTTTACAAGAAGCCAGAGATTTAATCGCCGAATCCTTTCCTGAAATCATCCTCACTGACCTTAAACTCGGGAATGAAAACGGAATAGACATCCTCACTGACCTGCCTCACGAACCTTTCCTGCCTTCTGTCATAGTAATTACTGCCTTTGGCACTATATCCTCAGCAGTAGATGCTATAAAAAAAGGAGCTTTTGACTATCTTACCAAACCTGTTGACAAAGAAATACTGTTACTGACGGTGAAAAAGGCTCAAGAAAGAGCTACTCTTCTTAAGGAAAATCTGAGACTAAGAGAAGAGCTATATGGACATTTTAAAATTGAAGGGATTGTAGGCAAATCAAAGAAGATGTTGCAGATTCTTGATATTGTTAGAAAAGTAACACCAACTTCGGCAACAGTTCTTATTTCAGGAGAAAGCGGTACAGGAAAGGAACTGATTGCAAAAGCTATACACTACAATTCACCAAGAAAAGATAAACCTTTTATAGCAATAAACTGCGCTGCCATACCTGAAACTCTTATTGAGAGTGAACTTTTCGGTTACGAGCCTGGAGCTTTCACAGGAGCTAATACCCGCAAAATAGGACTTTTAGAGTCTGCACAGGGAGGAACAATTTTTCTCGATGAGATTGCCGAATTGCCACTTACTCTTCAAAGTAAACTCTTGAGGGTTTTACAGGAAAAGGAAGTAAGAAGAATTGGAGGAAAGGATACTACTAAAGTTGATGTGCGAATAATTGCAGCCACTAATAAAAATCTTGCCGATGAGGTGCAGAAGAGTAAATTTAGAGAAGATTTGTATTACAGACTTAAGGTTGTGACAGTAGAAATCCCTCCTTTGAGAGAAAGAAAGGAGGATATTCCTGAGCTGGCAAGATTTTTTATTGATAAGTATTCCCGAGAGTTTGGAAAAAGAATTAGCTCTATTGATGAGAAGGCTTTGAATGCATTGATTGAATATAACTGGCCTGGTAATATAAGACAGCTTGAGACAGTGATAGAAAGGGCAATAATAATTTGTGAGGGTGATAAGATTACGCTGAAAGATATACAGGATGAATTAAAGTTAAAGATGCCTAAAAGTGTTCTTCACATTGATATTCCAGATGAGGGAATAAATTATGAAGAATTTGAGAGGGAGCTGCTAAAAAAGGCTCTTCAAAAGTCAAATTATGTTATAGCAAAGGCAGCGAGACTGCTTGGTATGAGCTATAAAACCTTCTGGTATAGATTAGAGAAGTTTGGCTTATCCGATGATTTCCCGAAAAGGGAAAATTTCCCCAAATGAGGAAGTCTTAAAAATTATAAAAGTCTATTTTTTGCGATAAAGATATTGGCATTAAATTTGTATGATAAAGATATCAGCCATAAACTGAAATCCCTAAATTAAACTGAAAAAGAAAGGAGGTGAAAAGAGAGGATGAAGAGAGTTATAGCAGTCGTAATGGCATTGATATTTGCTCTCACCGTATCAGTTGCTTTTGCACAGCAGCCTGCAGCAAAGCCAGCTGAGCCTGCAAAGAAGGCTGAGCCAGCAAAACCAGCCGAGCCTGCAAAGAAAGATGAGAAACCTGCTAAGAAAGAAAAAGTAAAACAGATTACTGGTGAACTTACAGCTATTGACACAGTTGGTAAGTCTATCACAGTAAAAAGCAAAAAGCAGGAGCTCACAATCGGCGTAACAGATGAGCAGATTAAGGACGTAAAGGCTGGTGACAAGGTTGTAGTAAAATACACCGAGAAAGATGGCAAGCTCACAGCAAAGAGCGTAAAGAAAGTTGCTGCTAAGGCTGAGAAAAAAGGTGAAGTAAAGAAAGAAGAAAAGAAAGCTGAGAAAAAGGAAGCAAAGCCAGCAGAAAAACCAGCTGAAAAGAAACAGTAATTCTGTTTTTTCTTATAAGGTGGAGGGAAAACCTCCACCTTTTTTATATCTCCACTCCTCTTTTCCTTAATTCTTCCAATTTTTTCTCTCTGCAATCTTTACATCTAAATTCTGGCTCTGGGTCATGAAGTCGGTCATAGTTTTTAGTTTTAACAACTCTGTAACCCTCGCAGATAGCTCCACAATCAGCGCATCTTACATTTTCTTTTATTTGCCAGAGAGGGAAAAAGGCCGGTATTTTGAAATGCGATTTAAAGATAGCTTTGTCCACAAACCAGAAAACATTGGCAAGCAAAAACTGATTGAGTAAAAAGGCAGGTATGGTGTGAATTTTAAAATAGTCGCTTAACAAAAACTGAAGCAGTGCACCGGCAATTCCAGAAAGAACAATCCAACGTCCAAAAACATAAACAAACCATGTTTTCATAATTTTTCCTCCGTAGATATTTATTCTTTTGAAGATTCTTTGTATACCCTCTTTGAAAACTCTTCAAAGAGTTTTGTGCATTTTTTTATTTTTTCAATAGCTTCTTTACGTAGAGGAGCATTTACAAAATCTCTTTTTTCTATCTTTTTTAACCAGGCTTTAAGTTTTTCAAGTTCCTCTTCATTTTCTTCTACCTCTGCAAATATGAAATTTTGACGTTCTATCTCAAAGGATATCTCTTGAAAAAAGTCCTCACATTTCTCAATTACTTCCTTGTATTCTTTGTTTCTTGCCTCAACAAAGGAATTAATAATTCTCTCTTCGTCTTCCTTATTTACCACTTTTCCTTCTATCAAAAGAACTTGACCACCATAGTTTTCTATAGTTTTTTCAAGAGGTTGCATCTTCTCCATAGTTTCCTTTGAATATGGTAAAACCCAAACGGTCTGATAGTTTATAGCGCCAAGCTTTTTCAGTTCCCTCCATATAAAAACTCTTGCTCTTGAGGGATTAGACGGAACTGTATAGGATATGAATAGCCATTTCATTTAATTTTTAGTGTAACATTTTTCTTACTTTCACTAAAAAAGGTATTGCCGCAAGCTGTAAAACAACTGAGAATGCTATTAGAGCATTTATTGAAAAATCATATAGAAAACCTAAAATTACACTACCTAAGAACCAGAACAAACCGTATCCTGTGTTGAATACTCCATATCCAATTCCTCTCTTTTCTTTTGGAACTAATAGGGCAACAGCTGCTCTCATTATGGACTCCTGAGCACCCATGCCTATTCCCCAGAGAATCATTCCAATGAGGGCAGGGTAAAATCCTCCGAGAAAACAGAGAGGTGCAAAACCCGCTGAAAGAGCTACTGAAATAATAAGAACAGATAGCCCCTTTTTGTCAAAAAGATAGCCAAAAAGCAGAGCTGCCAATGCATCAATTCCCATTGCCACTGCATAGAAAACTGGTATCCATTGCTCAGAGACCGTTGCTACTTTTTTAAAATGATAGGCAATAAGAGGAAAATCAGCATATCCAGCGCCATTTAAGGCAACAGCAACCAAATAAATCCAATAAACCTTACTTAGCCCCTTTGTTTCAATCTGAAGCTTACTTATCTCTAAATCTCTTGGAGATGGATAAAGAATTCGAGCAAAAATGAGGATGGAAACAGCAATCACAGCAGGAATTAGAAGCACTCCGAAAGCCTCTCTGTATCCTCCATGAAAATAAAAAACTCCTGCAACTATCAATGGTCCAATCATAGCACCAATCTGGTCCATTGCCTCATGAAGTCCAAAGCCCCATCCACGACCTATCTCTACTGTTGCGTGGCTTAGCATAGCATCTCTTGAGGGATTTCGGATTGCCTTACCAATTCTTTCAGCCATAATTAGAAGAGCAGCCAACTGCCACTGCCCTACTAAGGCAAGGGCAGGAACGCTTAGAAGATTTATCAAGTAGCCGATGATTGTTATTGTCCAGTATTTCCCAGTCTTGTCAGCAAGCCAGCCTGAAACGAGTCTTAAAGAATATCCTAAAAACTCTCCAAGTCCAGCGATTAAACCTACTAAGGCAGCAGAGGCTCCTAAAACTTCAAGATAAGGACCTGTGATACTCCTTGCAGCCTCATAGGTCATATCAGAAAAAAGACTTACAAAACCAAGTAAAACAATAAATATGGTAGCTGGTTTCAATGCTATCCTCCCTTATCAATTATAGAGTCTGTCAAAAAAATTGTAATTTATTGAGAATAAATAAACTACAAATTCTGATATTTTCCAATTACCTCCATCTGTCATTCCTCTTGTTGTCATTCCGAGGAGCTTTAGCGACGAGGAATCTCATTCCTATTTTACAATGAGCACAGAACGATCACTGTATTCGAGAACCCTCTGGGAAACACTCCCAAGCAGAACTCCCTTTATAAATCCCTTGCCATGAGAACCCATCAAGATAAGAGAGATATCCTCTTCAGCGGCAACATTAATAATCTCTTTGTATGGTTTTCCATGAATTAGATAAGTTTTAGCCTTAAAGCCTATTTGTTCAAACTCTTGTTTCAAGTTTTTTAATCGCTCATCCTCTCCTTCTTTGCCCACATTTTCAATTACATGAACTATTACAATTTCCCTTGCTCCTACATTATACAAAAGGGGTATGTATTTTTTAGCCCTTTCTGAATGCTCTGACCAGTCAGTAGCATAGAGAATTTTTCTGAAAATATGGGGGCAGAATTGCTCAGTGACTTTACCTTCAATAAGCCTGATTGTGTGATATTTTACTACCAATACAGGTAATGGTGACTTCTTTACAACCCCATCTGTAGTAGAACCAATAAATAGCTCATCTATCATTTGCCTTTTATGTCTTCCGGTTACAATTAGGGAGACATTTTCAAGGGCTGCTTCTTTGACAATCTCATTTACCACCTTACCTGAAGTTATTTTTGTCTTTACTGACAATTCATTTGATTTAAGATAATCTAAATATTCCTTCATTTTTTCATTTGCAGACCCTTTAATCTGCTCAATATCAACTGGTAGACCAGATTCCTTGGCAAGATAAATAGCCTCTTCATCTATCACATAAAGCAATACGACCTCTTTCAATCCTGCTGATTTTAAACATATGAGACTTTTCAAAATTTGCAAAGCAAACTCATCAAACTTTGTAGGATAAAGAATCTTTGAAAACATTTTGCTCCCTCCTAATTTATTTGGCTCCTAATAGCCATGAAAAAATTTTGTATAGAAAATAGGCTGTGAATCCTGAAACAATCAGAGAGACGAACCAGTTTATTACAATCTCCTTTATAACTTTAAGCTGAATGTACTTTACTCCTCTTGCAAGCCCTGCGCCACCAATTGCTCCTACAATCGCCTGATTCATTGATGTAGGATAACCAAGTAGGGCTGCAATATAAGCTGTTGTTGCCTGTCCAAACTGTGCTCCTATGGCACTGTTTATCTCGAGCTGAACAATATGAAGTCCTACTTTTTCAAGTAGAGGTCTACCCCAAGTTAAAGCACCTATTGCAACAACAACTCCGCCTATAAATCCAGCAAATAAAAGAGATTTAACAGTTCCACTTCCGTAGAGAACACTAACAGCCAATCCACTATTGTTAGCTCCCAATGTAAAGGATGCATAGCAGCAAGCAAGTATAAGAACAGCCCTTTTTAACTTTTCTGCTTTCTCTATTGCTCCTACTGTTTTAGTAAAGATAAAACCAAAGAGGCATCCAACCAATGGCGTTCCAACCCATGTAATAGCAAGGGGTAGCATGGTTTTTTCCCAAGCAATCGGAGCATCAATAGCAAGACCAACTCCAACAATGGAAAAACAGGCTAACTGAGCTGTTGATATGGGCAGCTTTAGCCAGGTGTTAACAGCAGTAACTAAGGCTGCATTAAGCATCATAATCATTGCTCTGAAAGGTGTAAGATACTCAATAGGAATAATTCCTGCACCAACTGTTTTAATAACCTCATGGCTTTGTAGAGTTGCACCTAACAGAGCACATACTGCCATTATTAATGTAGCAGTTCTGATATCAAATATTTTTGCTCCATAAGCTGTACCCATCACTGCACCGGTATAATGAGAACCTATTGTCCATCCAAAAAACAACCCCGCAATAATCATCCCTACAATGTAAAAAGTTTCCATATTTTCACCTCCAATATTATATGTAACTATTGTTACAAATTATAAATAAAATGTCAAGTAAAATTTTAGTGACTACTGTTACATAAAAATATATTTGAAAATTTACATTTTTCTTTTATGCTATAATTTGATATGAAGGTGCTAAAAAGAAATAATAAACTTAGACATTTACACTATTTTGAAGAAAGGTTTTTAAATGAACTTATTGAAAAAATAAGGGTATCATATCCCCTAATAAAAAAAATTATTCTTTACGGTTCAAAGGCAAGAGGTGATTTTACCGAAGAATCAGACATTGACCTTCTTTTCATCACAGAAAAACCCCTTGATAAAAAAGAAAAATATGAAATTTTTGATTTACTCTCTGGGATTGAACTTAAATATAATGTTTTAGGTTCTGCTTTATTTATAAATGAAAAAGAGCTTATAGAAAAAGAGAGAAGTTTATTCAGAGAAATAAAAAAAGACGGGATTACGCTATGGTTGAGAGAATAAGTAAGAAAGAGGCTTTAATAAGAGCTAAAGATGAACTCAAAAGAGCTGAAAAGGAATTAGAAGCAGCTATTGTTTTACAAGAAGGGGAGTTTTATTATAAAAGCATAGTATCAGCTTATTACACTGTTTATCATGCTGCAAAGGCACTTCTCCTTATTAAATCTGTTGACCCAAAGACTCATGAAGGAGTTGAAAGAATGTTTGGGCTTTACTATATAAAAACTGGTGAATTTGATACAAAGATAGGCAAGGTAATTGGGAGACTTAGAAAGATGAGAGAAGAGGCTGATTACTATCCAGAAATTCCCTTTGACTACGAAGACTCAAAAGAAGCGATATTTTTAGCCCGAGAATTCTTAGAAAGAACTAAGAATATCTTAAAAATTTAATCATCATTGACAGATTAATTCAAATTTTTTTAATCTTAAAAAAGGCGATGGAGTTCGCCTTTAAGTGCCTCTGAGTTTCAGTGGCTGATAACTCCTACTTTTAAAGGTAGAGTTACTCACTGAATAAGGAGGCATGTATGTTTGAGATTCTTATTCAAGCATCATTTTGGTTTTTTCTCGCCTTACTTTCAACAGTAATAGCAACGAAGCTCCGTTTAGCAACAGCTTTAACGGAAATAGCAGTTGGAGCAATTGCAAGTCTTGCTATTGCTGGAACAGGAATTTCCATTGGTGAAAATGACCTCTGGATTAAATTTATTGCCGGAGTTGGAGCCATAATGCTTACTTTTCTGGCTGGAGCTGAACTTGAGCCTGAGGTAATGAAGACTCGTTGGAAAGAGACGATAGGAATAGGCTTAGTTGCATTTATTGCTCCTTTTCTTGGATGCACAGCAGTTGCATACTGGCTTCTTGGCTGGAGTGCGAAAGCAAGCTGGCTTGCAGGTGTTGCCCTTTCTACTACCTCTGTGGCAGTGGTATATGCTGTAATGCTTGAGCTTGGACTTAATAAGACTGAGTTTGGTAAAGTCATTCTTGCAGCTTGTTTTGTCAATGACCTCGGAACAGTGTTAGCATTGGGGTTAATCTTTTCGCCTTTTACTACCAATTCTCTTATTTTTATGATTGTGATGATAGTAATTGCTGTATTACTTCCTTTTATTACTCCAAAGATATTCAAAAAATTTGGTAATAAACCCTCTGAGTTTGAAACAAAGTATCTACTGTTCATTCTTTTTGGTATTGGTGCTCTTGCACTATGGTCTGGAAGCGAGGCAGTTCTTCCAGCCTACATTATAGGCATGGTTTTAGCTGGCACTGTTGGCAAGGACAATCAGCTTATAAGAAGGCTTAGAACATTGACTATAGGATTTTTAACTCCAATTTATTTCTTAAGGGCAGGCTATTTTGTTTCGATTCCTTCAATTTTTGCAGCTCCTTTGGCACTTTTGATATTATTAGGTGGAAAAATGATAACAAAAATTTTGGGTGTCTATCCTGTGACAAAGCTATTTAAGTTCAGACATCAAGAAGGCATGTATACGACCCTTCTTATGTCAACAGGTCTTACCTTTGGCTCAATCTCAGCACTCTTTGGATTAACTCATGGAATAATCGACCAAAATCAGTATTCTTTGTTAATTGTAGCGGTAATTGGTAGCGCTGTTGTTCCTACCATAATTGCCAATGCCTTTTATATGCCAAAATATCTTTTACCTAAAACAAAAAAGGAGGTTTAAGTTATGTTAAAAAAAATTTTAGTTGCCTTTGACGGCTCTGAGGAATCAATAAAAGCTTTTAATTTTGCTTTAAGTCTTGTTGACGAGTTTGCCTCAAAGGATAAAGAAATCATTCTTCTTTCTGTAGCCCAACCGCCAGAGCATGGCGAAATCGTTGAGACAAAGGCGGTTATTGATAGCGCCACAGAATACTACAAAAAGGAGTTTGAAAAGATATTGCCTCTTGCCAGAACCCGCGCTTTAGAAATTAAAACCGATATTGCCGTTGGGCATCCAGCAGACCAGATTGTAAGGTATGCCGCAGAAAATGGTATTGATATGATTATAATGGGACAACGGGGCATGTCAAAAATTGAAAGGTGGCTTCTTGGTTCAGTCTCCCGTAGAGTTGCCACATATGCTTCATGCCCTGTGGTAATTGTTAAGTAGTTCGGGCTTAAATTGAAAGCTTAAATAACTGTGCTGTATATTGTTAATTAGATTTAAATCTAAGGGGGTTAAATATGCTTAGTTATCAGGATGTATTTCTTTTTTCAATAATTATAATTGTTCTTTTCGGTTCATCAAAGTTGCCTGAAATTGGTAGGGGACTTGGAGAAGCCATAAGAGGATTCAAAAAAGCAGTATCAGAGCCAGAGACAAATTCAAATAAAGATGAAAGTTTAAAAATTGATCATAAGAAACAAATTTAGGCATTATCCTGCTTTTTAGCAGGACAAAATTTAAGCAATACCAGCTTCCCTATAATTGTTCCTAAAACAGCTCCTGCTATTACATCAGAGGGAAAGTGAGCAAAGTCTTCAATTCTCTCAAAGCCAACCCAACCTGCAAGAATATAGAAAATAATACGGAATCTTGGATAATAATTTGATAGGACCGTTGCAACCATGAATGCAAAAGTTGTATGCCCTGAAGGAAAAGAAGAGTAGGCATAGCCAAAGTAAGGTCCATTAAAGAAGCCATCAATTGAAGTTGAAGGTCTTGCCCTCCCTAAAACATGCTTAATCTGGACTAATATGCCTGTAAGAACTATACCAAATGCAAGAGGCTTTCCAAAATCTTTTTTTGCAATCAAACCATAAATGGCAAAAATTACAGTAGTCACAAATATTCCATAATAGAAAAATTTCATCCCTATATCCAAGACCTCAAGAAAAGAATGAAAGGCTGGATAATCCGACTGAAAATCTTTTATAAGGAGTAAGATTTTTTTATCAAAACAAAGAATAAGGATTAAAATTAAACAACTCAGGAGAAAAATCTTTTTATGACTTTTCCAAAACTGCATATTCTCCTTCCTCCAACAAAATCTCTAACCCCGAGTTTTTTAAAAAAACTAAATCTTTTACATGGGCAATAATGATTATTTTTTTATTTTGTCTAAGAATGTCAAGTATCTTTTTTTCGCTATTAACCTTAAGAATTTTTTTATCTGAATAGAATACAATACTCGGTTTGTTCAATTTATATGTAATGACCTCGCTGTCTTTGAAATTCTCCTTTACATAAAGGCTAATTCTGTAAAGTCCATCCTGTAGTGTTTTATTGACATAGGGGATTATTTTTAAAGAGATTATCATAAGAAATACAAATGTTAAACAAGCCATAGATAGAAATATTTTTTTTCTTTTTAACATCCCATAAAAGCTAACCAATGCAAATAAAAGAATTACAATAGAAATTACATAAACCCAGATAATATCAAAATCGGGTAGATATAGTCTTATCTTATTGACTCCAATTAAAAATGCAGCAGCAAACAAAATAGATAAAAATCCGATGATAATCAACGGAACAGAGGAGGGTTTTTCTCTAAATTCAGCCATTCCAAAAGAGATTAAAATTGAGGCTGCCGGGATAGCAGGTAAAATATAGTTTGGAAGCTTTGTTGTTGAGAGAGAAAAAAATATGAAGATAAATGAAAACCAGATTAATGAAAAAAACCTCAAATTATCCTTTCTAATATTTCTCAATCCCTGAGGTAAAAAGGATATCCAAGGGAAAAGTCCTATTATCAAGACAGGTATAAAATAATAAAATGGTCCTTTATGCCCTGAAATAACTCCTGTATATCTCATAAAATGATGTTTTATAAAAAACTGCTGAATAAAATCCTGTCCATTTATTGCTATTTGGGTAACATACCAAGGAAGTGATATTAAAAGGAAAACTATAAAAGCTTTAAAATCAAGAATTCGCCTTATACCCTTTCGCCCTTCCATAAGTATCATGTACATTCCAGCTATTGAAAAGGGAAAGACTATTCCGATTAATCCCTTGGTCAGGAAGGCAAGGGCAGAAAAAATATAAAAGCCGTAGATATATTTCTGAGCTTTATATATTGCAAGATAAAAGGAAAAGAGAGACAGGCTGATAAACAGTGTAAGAGTCATATCTGTAACTGCTGCATGCGTGTAGACTAAGTAATAAAGGGAAAAGGTAAAGCATAAAACTGCATATAGGGCTTCGCGCTTTCGGTTTAGGGTATTTAAAAATATAAATATGCTTAAACAAAGAATAAATCCAGCCAAAGCAGAGGGAAATCTGGCTGAAAATTCGTTTATTCCAAAGATTTTATAAGAGATAGCCATTAACCAGTAAAAAAGTATTGGTTTGTCATATCGTGGTTCATCATTATAAGTTGGAGTTATCCAATTACCACTTTGTAACATCTCCTTAGTTGCTTCTGCAAATACTGCCTCATCCACATCAAAAAGTGTTACGGAGCTAAGTCTGAAGAGGGCTAAAAAGAGAGCTATGAAAATGATAAGATATTTAACCATTTTTTAATTATAAAACTTACCCTTGCCTTACTTCAATTTTGCTTGTCTTACATTTCAACTCTTGTCATAACTCCGTGAAGCTTTCGTGAGGGAAGCCTAAAAAAGCTTATGAATGTAGGAGTTACTCTCTTTAAAAAGGCAAAAAACTGCCAGTGCCTTTTTGCAATAATCTCCTCAAGTCCATAAAATATGGCTCTTTCCTCTATTCCGTTTTCTCTGAGTATCTCTTCAATATTCACAACTTCCATGTATCCCATCTGAATCTCAAACACTCTAATACCGGGACAGAGATCTTCTTTAAAGTATCCAGTCACTCCGTAGGGGTCAGGTCTTATGAGAACTGACAGAAATATATTGTCCTCATAAATTATGCCATTATAAAACATTGTCTCAACAATGTAAGGAGAAATTTTTGCCGTGTCTTTTATGAAAAATATGGCACTTCCTGGTATCTTCGGATTAGTCTTATAAACTCTTTCAAATTTTAAAATAAAATCATCTACTGTCATAAACTTCATAGCTCTGTAAAGTCTTTTCTGCCCTTCAGTATAGATAAGCATAGTTAAAAATGGAAACATTGCAAGAAAAATTGACCAGTATCCACCATGGGGGATTTTATATAAACAGGAACTGAAATAAGCAAAATCAACAAAAAATATGAGAGTACTTGCAAGCATGGCATAATAATTTCTTTTCAGAAAAAATATAGATACAAGAAGCAGTCCTGTTATGCACATATTTCCTGTAACTGCAAGGCCATAAGCTGCTGCAAGATTTGATGAGCTACCAAAATCAACGATAATTAGAATAACTGCTAAAAGCAAAAACCAGTTAACACTTCCAATGTATATCTGGGACTTAAGCTCTTTTGAAGTGTAGTCAATTTTCAGCATGGGCATTATTCTTGTTGTTATAGCCTGATAGACAACTGAAAACATTCCGCTTATCATCGCTTGAGATGCTATTACTGTGGCTGACAGGCTCAAAATTAAAAAGGGGACATAAAGAAAAGATGAAAAATTAAAAGCCATTTCAAAAAGTATATTTTTCACATGAGGATTTTTAAGAAGAAAGGCACCCTGTCCAAAATAGTTTATAAAAAGGGCAAAAAATACCATTGCCCATGCTTTTCTTATAGGATTTGCACCGAGATGTCCCATGTCAGCATACATTGCCTCAGCACCTGTTGCACAGAGAATAACCTCTCCAAGCACAAGATAGCCCTTCCATCCGTTGTGCATAAGAAACTCTAATGCATAATAGGGATTTACTGCCTTTAAAACCTGAGGACTTAGAAAAATGGAGTAAATTCCCAATGAAGTGAGTGATAAAAACCAAACACACATAATGGGACCAAAAGCAGATGATACCTTTTCAGTGCCTTTTTTTTGAAAAAGAAATAGGGTTAAGGCAATCAAAATGGCAATGAAAATCATTGAAGCCTGCGAAATTCCTTCAAGTCCTGGAATAAAAGCAGTTCCTTCAACAGCACTTAAAATGCTTATTGCAGGAGTAATAACACCATCACCTATTAAGAAAGAAACTCCAATGAAAGTTAAAAAAGTTACAAAAGCTTGTGCTCTCCTTGATTTTGAAAGAGATTTAAATATCTCAGAGAGAACTATTGTGCCACCTTCACCTCTTATGCTGAGATTCATTGCAAGGAAGTTATATTGAATTGTGGGAATAATGACAATTGTCCAAAATATTAGAGATAAAACACCTAAAACATTTTCATAAGTGGGTTCAAGAATTAAAAAAGCCACTGTTAGAGTATAAATCGGACTTGTGCCGATATCTCCGAAAACAAGCCCAAGTGCTTTAATCACTCCACTCATGAGGGATTATTATATTTCCAAGAGGGGCATTTTGTAAATTTATTTGCTTTGCCTTAAATAGAGAAAGGCTTTTTAATAATTTTTTTAATTTGTATTCACATTTACCTTGATTTTTTGTAATAATTAGAATGTGAACCAAACAAGAACAAAAACTAAGATAAGGGAAATTATCTCAGAAGACGACCTTCTGAAGATAGATATAAATAGATTACAGCTAAATAAGCCCCTACCTTTTGATATTTTTATAAAGGAAGGAGGGATAACTAAAAAAATCTTTCACAGGGGGAATTTTTACTCTACTGTTTTCCAATCTATCCTTAAAGAAAAAGGCATATCTCATGTATATATAGCTCCAGAAAATGAAACATTGTTAAGGAGCTATCTTTCGAATGCTGATATAATTACCTCTGAATTAGAGTCACCTGTAAAATTTAAGAATTATTCCTATCAAAAGGAGCATTATTATCAAATTGACAGAAATCTCATTGTTCCTGGCATAGAAGTAGAATTTCCCATATATTTGCTTAAGAAACTAAGCTTCAATAAGATTGTTGATGCATCTCTTGGTAAACCTGTAATGATTTACAGTGACACTATTCCTGAAGAAGGGGACATTCTAATAGAAAAAAAAGACCTCTCTCTTTTTAGAGAATACATCGAATTTATTGAAAAAAGAGCAGATAAGATCGCTGAACAAAAAGACAGCTCGCTGAAGCATCTAATAGTGAAAGAAACAGCAAAGGTCATAGTTATTGATATTTTAAATGACCCGAGAAGTGGCGAAAAAATAAAAAAAGTGGAAAGTTCTCTGAAAACAATAATAGAAACGATAGTAAATGACCCTGAATCAATTTATGAACTGCTCACTCTAAAAGGTTATGATTACTACACCTATACTCATTCGGTTAATGTGGGAGTATTATCGATAGGTTTGGGAATTCAGATAGGATTAACAAAGGAGGAGCTATACAGGCTTGGTATAGGTGCTATATTGCATGATATTGGTAAAACACAAATACCTCACGAGATTCTAAATAAACAGGGTAAACTCACTGACACTGAATACAATATCATAAAACAGCATGTAATGCATGGTTATAATCTACTTAAAGAACACAGAGATATACCCCCTGATGCTTTCATAGCAGTATTACAACATCATGAGAAGCTATCAGGCAAAGGTTATCCTTATGGATTGAAAGGTGAAGAGGTTAAACTTTTTGGAAGAATAACTGCAATTGCAGATTGTTATGATGCTTTAACAACAAGAAGACCCTACAAGCCTCCATTAACTCCCTACTTTGCTCTCTCGATAGTAGTAAGAGAGAGAGGTGACTACGATGCCGAACTTCTCAGGTCTTTTATAAAGATGCTTGGAAAGGTAAAATGAGTCTATTTGAGGAAAAATCCTCAGAACTTAAAAATAAACCACTTGCCTTTAGAATGTCTCCAAGAAATCTTGAGGAATATGTTGGACAGCGCCATCTCATAGGTGAAGGCAAGTTATTAAGAAGAGCTATTGATTCAGACAGAATAACCTCGCTAATTCTTTACGGACCGCCGGGGTCTGGTAAAACAGCTCTTGCCAGGGTAATTGCAAATAAGACAAAAGCAGTTTTTCAATGGCTTAATGCATCCACATTAAGTATTGAGGAGATAAGAAGAAATCTATCGTTTGCCAGACAGAGGTCGCTCCGTGGCGAAAAAACTATACTGTTTATTGATGAAATACATAGATTAAATAGAGTGTCTCAGGATGCTTTTCTTCCCGATGTAGAAGAGGGAAATGTCATACTAATCGGAGCTACTACAGAAAATCCTTTTTTTTATTTAACTTCTGCTCTTGTCTCAAGAAGTCACATATTTGAGTTAAAACCTTTAGAATATGAAGAAGTCCTCGATATTCTTAAAAGAGCCCTTTCAGATAAAGAGCGGGGATTGGGTAATTTAAATATCGAGATTGCCGATGAAGCCCTATGGCACATTGCTAAATTCTCTGAAGGAGATGCGAGAAAGGCTCTCTCTGCACTTGAAGTAGCTGTTTTTACGACCAAAGAAAAAGATGGAGTAATTAAAATAGACTTAAAAACAGCAGAAGAGAGTATCCAGAGAAAGCACATTGTTTATGATAAATCAGGAGACCAACACTATGATACAGCCTCTGCATTTATAAAAAGCATGAGAGGTAGTGACCCAGATGCAACTGTTTACTGGCTTGCTAAGATGATTTACGGAGGCGAAGACCCAAGATTTATAGCAAGACGAATAATTATTGCGGCAAGTGAAGATGTGGGAAATGCCGACCCCATGGCTCTTGTTGTTGCAAACTCTGCTGCTCAGGCTGTTGAAATGATTGGAATGCCTGAAGCAAGAATAATTCTTGCTCAAGCAGCCCTATATGTTGCCAAAGCACCTAAAAGCAATGCCTGCTACAGAGCAATTGAGGCTGCCATGAAAGACATTGAGCATGAGAGAACCCTTCCTGTCCCTGAACATCTAAAAGATGCTCATTATTCAGGCGCTAAAAAGCTTGGGCGGGGAGAAGGATACAAATACCCTCATGACTATGGAGGATATGTCAATCAACAGTATTTACCGAAGAAGAAAAAATACTACACTGAGTAGTTCACAGAATTATCAATCGTTTCTGAAAATTTTTATCTTTTCCGTCAAATCTCTTTTTGCATCATAGGCAGATTTATCGGCCTCTCTTACAATGCTTTCTAAATTTCTACTTTTTTCAATCTTCGTTATGCCTATACTGACAGTTGGTTTAAACTCATGCAGGAATTCATTTTCCGTGTTGTTAAGATTTTTCTGTATGCTCTCTGCGACATATGTTGCCCTATTTTCACCTCCTTTGACTATGACAACAAATTCATCTCCACCCCACCTTGCTGCTAAGTCCATTTCTCCGATACTTTTTATTATTGATTTTGCTACGGCTTTTATGGAGGCATCGCCGCTTATATGACCAAATCGGTCATTTATATCTTTTAAGTTGTCCAAATCTATGAAGACCAGATAATACTGTTCCTGTTGGCCATTAGAGTTTAGGATTTTTCGTAGAGATGCCTCGAAATATGTTCTGTTGTAAAGAGAAGTTAGAGAATCTTTGGAGGCTAACTCAAATAGCTTTTCTTTTTCCTTTTTTATGCTTGAAATATCATGCGCCATAAACAGGAACTTATCTTCTCCGACAGGAATTATCCATGCACTTATGTAAAAATCGAGAGATAATCTAAAGTCAGATAAAAAAGTTTTCTCCCCTTCATTGATAGTTACTATTTCTTTGAGATGACTCAAAAGATTTTTAGATAAATTTTCGTCTTTCATGATTTCTTTTGCTTTAGTGTTGGTAAAAATTAGTTCCTCTTTTATATTAAAAAGCATTATAATTGCCTCCGATTTTTCTGCTATTGTCTCGTAAATCTTTCTGCTTCCCTCTATCTCTCGTAAGTTTCTCTTTATTGTCTGTATATAGCCGTTTATTTCACTGGAAAGTTTGCCTATTTCATCATTACCATCTGAAGATATCTCATCTATAATCCCGGTTTTTACGTCATTTATTTCTCTTACAATTTTTCCTATTCGGAGGATTATATTTCTGTTTATCCAGCAGTAGAAAAGAAATCCCAGTATTATAAAGCATGACAGATATAGGAAGATAATTTTTTTTACATTACTCTGAACAAGAGACCACAATTTTTTGTTCTTTTTTGCTTCGATAACTATATTTTTTTGGTTGAAAAAATCTTCTTTTATTATTGTAATTTTAAAAACTCCATCCTCTTCAGATACCTTTATGTCCTCGAGGCCATCAATATTTCCTCTATCTTGCTCTCTAATTTTTAAATTGCTTAGACCGAGAAGCTTTTCTATGGAATCTATTTTTTCATTGCTTAGATGCCTTGCTGTTAAAAGATAACCAGCTAATTCTCCAGAATAATCGCTTTTTAAAACAGGATATGATGCCACTAAAAGGGGCTTACCTTTTCTAAAGGTAAATCCTGAAGGAGAGTTAATAGGCTTTGCATTTTTCCCAGCCGCAATAGCTTTTTCAAGATATGGCATCCAGAAATTTTTATCAATATTTGTGAGAGCTTTACTTTTATAATCATATTCGTAGCCGCATACTAAATTGCCTTTAATGTCAAAATAGGCCATCAAAGATAGATTGTTGTTGACAAATGCCTCAGCTGTTATGTTGTTTTTAGCAAATGTAGGGTTTTTACCTTGGATAAAAAGCCATGCATCTGTCCAGGCAGCCCAATCTTTTGTAATTGATAGCAAGTTTTCTTGCTCTAAGTCGATGTATTTATTTAGCAATAGAAGGTCTTCTTTTACGTAATTTTTCTCAATACCTAAAACTTCGTCTTTGATAAAAAAATGATAAGCCACTCCTGTTAAAAGCAATATTCCCCCAATAAAGACAATAAATCCAAGGGCAAACTTCTTTCTAATACTCAACATAAAAAAAATTATAGCATTTTTATTATTAATAAAAGGAAATGGCATAAAATCTAATTTCAAACTTTTGTCATGACTTGATATAAACTAACTCAATATGATAAGATAACAATATGGAACGTAAGGATTACTATAAAATACTCGGAGTAAGTAAAGATGCCTCCCAAGAGGAGATTAAGAAGGCTTATCGTAAGCTTGCAAGGAAGTATCATCCTGACCTAAATCCTGGAAACAAGGAGGCTGAGGAAAAGTTTAAAGAGATTAATGAGGCATATGCAGTTCTTAGTGACCCTCAGAAAAGAAAGGAGTATGATAGCGGCGGAAGCTTTGACTTCAAAGGATATGACTTCGGTGGCTTTGATTTTACAAAGGGCTTTGACCTTGGTGACATCTTCGGAGACCTATTTGGTGAAGGCTTCACTTCTTCATATACAACCAACGTAAGAGGCGAAGATGTTGTTATTCCTATTACCCTTACTTTTGAAGAGGCATACAACGGCACTGTAAAACCAGTTACATATCAGAGATATATAGAGTGTTCAAGCTGTCATGGAAGCGGTGCCGATAAAATGGATGTCTGCAAAAAATGTGGCGGTACTGGACGGGTTCAGGCATCGAGGGGTTTTTTAAGAGTATCCCAGACCTGTCCAAACTGTGGAGGTAGGGGTAAGACGGCCTCTTCAACATGCAAAACATGCTCGGGCTTAGGAAGAATCTTGACAGCAGAGACAGTGAAGGCAAAGATTCCAGCAGGTGTGGACAATGGCTCAAATGTGAGACTTAAAGGATATGGTAATGCAGGAAGGGGTGGAGCATCTTACGGCGACCTAATACTTGAGGTCTCAGTTAGTTCCCATCCATTTTTTACAAGAAAGGGAGATGATGTATACATTGAGTTACCAATTACCTTTACTGAGGCAGCCCTTGGTGCAAAGGTTGATGTTCCCACACCTGACGGTGGCACTGTAAAGATGAAAATTCCAGAAGGCACGCAGGGTGGGCAGAAATTTCGAATCTCTGGAAAGGGTTTTCCCTCTCCAAAGGGTAGTGCAAGAGGAGATATGTATGTAATTGCAAAGATTGTTGTTCCTAAGGGACTTACTTCTTCAGAAAAGGAGGAAATCAAGAGAATTGAAAGCCTATACAGGGAAAATCCAAGAGAAGACATGCTTAGGAGGTAGCCGTGAAGAGGGATGATAGATTCTATATGATTAGTATGGTTTGTAAACTTCTTAATGTTCATCCCCAAACCCTGAGACTTTATGAAAGAGAAGGCTTTATCAAGCCTAAAAGAATTAATAGACAGAGGGTTTACACCGATGAAGATTTAGATAGACTTAATTTTGTGATTAAGCTTACAAAGGACTTAGGCGTAAACAGAGCAGGCGTTGACATAATCCTTCGCATGAGGGAGAGAATGCAGCTCATGGAGGAGGCTTTGCAGGAGATATTTCGATACGTCGATGACGACATACGGGAACAGATTGAGAAAAAACTAAAAAAATTTTTTGAGGAAATTTAAGGAGGAAAGAAATGAGAGCAGATAAGCTTACCTATAAAACACAGGAAGCAATTAGAGAGGCACAAAGAATTGCCAATCAGCATGGCAACCAACAGATAGATGTAGAACATCTTATTTACGCACTCCTTGAGGATTCAGAGGGTCTTGTGGCAAGAATTCTCAGGGAATGCGGTGCAGACTTAAATTCTATCAAGGCTGAAATTAAAAGGGCTATTGAGAAGATCCCAAAAGTCTATGGTGCTCAACCCTTAGAACAGATTTACATTACGCCAAGGCTTAATCAACTCTTTGAAAAGGCTGAAAAAGAGGCAGAACACTTAAAAGATGAATACATTAGTGTAGAGCATCTCCTAATTGCTCTCTTTGATGTAGGTGGTCCAGCCCTTGATGCAGTAAAGAGGCAGGCTGTAACCCGCCAAAAAGTCCTTGATGCAATGAGGAAAATTAGAGGTGTACACCAGGTAACAGACCCAAATCCTGAGGAGAAATATCAGGCTTTGCAGAAATACGGTAAGAACCTCACTGAGCTTGCAAGAAAGGGAAAGCTTGACCCTGTTATCGGAAGAGATGATGAGATTAGAAGAGTCATACAGGTTCTAAGTAGAAGAACAAAGAACAATCCTGTTCTTATTGGAGACCCTGGTGTTGGAAAGACAGCAATTGTTGAAGGACTTGCCCAGAGAATTGTAGCTGGAGATGTGCCTGAGTCTTTGAGAGATAAGGAACTCGTTGCCCTTGATATTGGCTCTCTTCTTGCCGGAGCAAAGTATCGTGGAGAGTTTGAGGAAAGACTTAAAGCGGTGCTTAAGGAGATTACCTCCTCTGATGGAAGAATTATTACCTTCATCGATGAGCTTCACACCCTTGTTGGTGCTGGTGCAGCTGAAGGTGCAGTCGATGCAGCGAACATGCTAAAGCCAGCCCTTGCAAGGGGAGAGTTAAGATGCATTGGTGCTACAACTGTAAATGAATACAGAAAATACATTGAGAAAGACCCAGCCCTTGAGAGACGTTTTCAGCCCATACTTGTGAAAGAGCCCTCTGTTGAGGATACGATATCAATACTGAGGGGACTTAAAGAGAGATATGAAGTTCATCACGGTGTAAAGATAAAGGACTCAGCCCTTGTTGCTGCAGCAGTTCTTTCAGCCCGCTATATCTCAGACCGATACCTTCCTGACAAGGCAATTGACCTTGTTGATGAGGCAGCAGCAAAGCTTAGGATGGAGATTGACAGCATGCCCATAGAGCTTGATGAGATTGAAAGGAGACTAAGGCAGCTTGAGATAGAAAGGCAGGCATTGAGTAAAGAGCCCACAGAGGATGCAAAGGAGAAGATTGAAAAGATTTCAGAAGAGATTGAGCAGTTACTCACAAAGAAAGAGGAACTACAGAGACAGTGGCAGGCTGAAAAGGAAGTGATACTGCGAATCCGTGACCTTAAGGCTGAGATTGAGCAGACCCGTATCGCCTCTGAACAGGCAGAGCGTCAAGGTGACCTTACAAGAGCTGCTGAGCTAAGATACGGTAAATTGATTGAGTTACAGAAAGCCCTTGATGAGGCAAATCTGAAGCTCAAGGAGATTCAAAAGGGTAGACAGATGCTCAAAGAAGAGGTTGATGAAGAGGACATTGCAGAGGTTGTGGCAAAGTGGACTGGCATTCCTGTAAAGAAGCTTCTTGAAAGTGAAACGCAAAAGCTTATAAAGATGGAGGAGCGTCTCAGAGAGAGAGTTGTTGGGCAAGATGAGGCAATAGTAGCAGTATCAAATGCCATAAGAAGAGCAAGGGCAGGACTTCAAGACCCAAACCGTCCTATTGGCTCATTCATGTTCCTCGGACCTACTGGTGTCGGTAAAACAGAGCTTGCAAAGGCACTTGCTGAGTTTCTCTTTGATGATGAAAATGCTATGATTCGTATTGACATGTCCGAGTATCAGGAGCGTCACACTGTAAGCCGACTCATTGGTGCACCGCCTGGAT
This sequence comes from Thermodesulfovibrio sp. TK500a, assembly GCF_055381765.1. Classification (NCBI taxonomy): domain Bacteria; kingdom Pseudomonadati; phylum Nitrospirota; class Thermodesulfovibrionia; order Thermodesulfovibrionales; family Thermodesulfovibrionaceae; genus Thermodesulfovibrio; species Thermodesulfovibrio sp. TK500a. The sequence goes on along the minus strand of NZ_AP041606.1, from coordinate 1,165,872 downwards.
ATGTTGGATACGAGGAAGGTGGACAACTTACAGAGGCAGTAAGAAGGCGTCCTTATAGTGTGGTGCTATTCGATGAAGTTGAGAAAGCCCATCAAGAGGTTTTTAATGTTCTTCTGCAGGTTCTTGATGACGGTAGACTTACAGACGGACAGGGTAGAACAGTGGACTTTAGAAATACCATAATTATAATGACATCAAACATTGGCAGCAGCCATATTCAGGAATTCCTCATGAACAGCGGCACAGAGCACTGGCAGGACTTAAAGAAAGACCTCAAAAAGAGAATAAACGAAGACCTGAGAGCCTTCTTTAGACCTGAGTTTCTTAACAGAATTGACGAGATAATCATCTTTAATCCTCTTAGCAAAGAAGTTATGAAGGACATAATTGAAATTCAGATAAGAAAGATAAAGCAGTATCTTAAGCAGAAGAAGATTGATATTACCCTCACAGAGGAGGCAAAGGAATACATTGCTCGGATTGGTTATGACCCTGTCTTTGGTGCAAGACCACTTAGAAGGGTTCTTCAGAAGGAGATACTTGACCCTCTTGCAATAAAGTTGATTGAAGGAATATTTAAGGAAGGTGATTTAGTCGAAATTGATTTTAAAGATGGTAAAATTGTATTTGAAAAATTTGTTTTGGCTGAAACAGTTTAAGATAGAGGCTGTTCAATTATTAAAGGTCATTCCGAGCACCCTCAATGGGTGCGAGGAATCTCTGAAGATATTGAAAAATCTGGAGATTCCTCGCCTTCGGCTCGGAATGACATATGGAGGTAATTGAAAATTTTAGGGCTTGTAATTTATTGATTTTCAATAGGTTACAAGTTTTTGAACAGTCTCTCTAAGATAAATAAGGAGGTGCCGTATGTCTATTGTAAAGTGGAGTCCTTTAAAAGAGATTGAAGAGATAAGAAAGGAGATGGACAGGCTTTTTGAAGAATTTCTCTCGCCCGTCAGACGAAGAAGAGTTGTAAGCTCAGAAGGGATTATTTCGCCAAATGTTGATATTTTTGAAAGAGGTGGAGAGATTGTTATTCAGGCTGAATTACCTGGTGTGAGAAAGGAAGATGTGGAGTTAACTATAACAGATGACAGATTGATTATAAAAGGCGAAATAAAACGAGCAGAAGGCCTTAAAGAGGAAGATTATATACTGAACGAGAGAAATTATGGCCCATTTACAAGGACAATTAACCTTCCTGCCGATATAGATAAATCTAATGTGAAAGCAGGCCTTAAGGACGGGATTTTAGAGATTATTCTCACAAGAAAAGCAGAGGCAAAGCCCAGAGAGATAAAAATAGCTTTAGATTAAAATTAAGCGTCCGCTATCTATTGTGGCGGACGCTCAATTCTCTCTTTTGCTATTCTGTCGAGTATTCCGTTTATAAATGCAGCACTTTCTTTTGTGGAGTATTTTTTTGCTATTTCGACGGCTTCATTTATAGTGACTTGAAAGGGAATATCGGGACGATAGAGTATTTCGTATAGGGCAAATCTCAGTATATTTCTGTCTATATTTATCATTCTTTCAATATCCCATTTGTTTGTATATTTTTTGATTAAACTATCAATCTCTTCTAAATTCTCCAGTGTTCCTTCGATAAGGGCGCAGGCGAAATTTCTTATATTTTTGTCCTCTTCTTCGTTTCTATCCCAGAATTTTTCAATTTCATCTCTTACAACGTTAAACTCTGTTTTTCGGTTAATTTTATCATTTATCTCCCATGCATAAAGAAACTGAAGGACGTATTCTCTTGCTTTTCTTCTTTTCATGAAGGATATTACTCACCTACTTTGCTAAATTTGCTCTAAAACCCTTGCCATTTCAATGGCTGTCACTGCTGCATCCCAACCTTTATTACCCGATTTTGAGCCAGCTCTTTCAATTGCCTGTTCAATTGTTTCTGTTGTTATTACTCCAAATGACACGGGAATGCCTGTTTCAAGGCTCACCAGAGCTATACCCTTTGAAACTTCAGCTGCTATATAGTCAAAATGAGGAGTGGCACCTCTTATTAGAGTTCCCAAGCAGATTATGGCATTAAATTTTCCTGACTGGGCAAGCTTTTTAGCAACAAGAGGAATTTCAAAAGAACCCGGTACTCTTACGATTTGAATATCTGCCTCTTTTGCTCCGTGTCTAAGAAGTGCATCAATAGCTCCTTCAAGAAGTTTTGATGTAATAAACTCGTTAAATCTGCTTACCACTATGCCAAATTTTAGTCCCTGCGCTTGTAACTTTCCCTCAATCGTCTTCATCTAATACCTCCTTCTACGGATAGAATAATTCAAATCTTCTCATTCTAACATTTATGACCAATGCTATGCCTATAAAATTTGCAAGCAGTGTTGTTCCGCCGTAACTCATGAAGGGAAGAGGTATGCCCACAACAGGCATAATACCTATCGTCATTCCAATGTTTATAAAGAAGTAGAGTAAAAAAATTGAAGTGAAACCTATTGATAGAAGCTTTCCAAAGTTGTTTTTTGCAATCATTGATGTTTCAAAGCATCTCAGAAATACTATTAGATAAAGGCTTAAGAGAATTAGGCATCCTAAGAAACCCCACTCTTCTGCAAAAATTGGAAAGATAAAATCTGTATGTCTTTCAGGTAGAAATTTTAAAGGTCCTTGTGTTCCCTCAAGAAACCCTTTTCCAAAGAAGCCTCCTGAGCCTACTGTTATGACCGATTGAGTGATGTTATAACCAATTCCTTTTGGGTCGATTTGAGGGTCGATAAATGCTAAGATTCTGTTTTTCTGATATTCTTTAAGTCCCTCCCACAATATTTCCCATAGAAATATGATTGAAATGGCAGATACGGAAAGGAGAAAAAGCAACATTTTAAAAGAAATTCCTCGATATATTATCATTATGCATGTAACAAGGACTATTAAAATTGCCGTTCCTAAGTCTGGTTGTTTTAGAATTAGCAGGAAGGGAATAAACCCAAAAATGACTAAAGTTTTTATTATATCCTTTGCTGAAAGGGGGACTTTTTTATTTTCAAGAAATGCGGAGATACTTATTATGAAAATGATTTTAAAAATTTCTGAAGGCTGAAAGGAGAAAAATCCCAGATTTATCCATCTTTTTGCTCCCATTGCTGTTTTGCCTGTGAATATCACTATTAAAAGGAGCAGAATTCCAATGACATAGAAAATTATCCAAAATTCTTTTAACCTTACATAGTCAAAACTTACGAAAATTATTAATGCAATTGTGGCGATAAACAGCCAAATGAGTTGTTTTACATAGAAAGGGGGTTGCTCTCCCTCATCAAGAGGAGGCCTTGTTGCACTGTATATAGTTAATATTCCTATGATGCATATAAATAATACCAGTCCAAAGGTAATCCAATCGAAATATTCAATCATTCTTCTGTCAATTTTTAACATTTAGTTGCCTCTTTTTAATTATGTATCCTTCGAGAATATTTTTTGCCACTGGCGCTGCTACTCCTCCACCACTTCCTCCGTGTTCAATTATTACAGAGAAAGCTATCTCTGGATTTTCAGTGGGAGCAAAACCTATAAACCAAGCATGATGTTCAATGTTTGGTCTGCCAGAGATTTTCTCTTTTGTTTTTTTGCTTACAACTTGGACTGTCCCTGTTTTGCCTCCAAATTTTATGATGGATGAACGAGCCTTCACAGCTGTTCCTTCTGGTTCATTTACAACGGCCGATAGGGCATCATTGATTATCATTAGATTTTTATTATCAATACCGAACGATGTTTGATGAGGTTTAGTCCCCCTTAAGATAATGGGAGAATTCTTAAATCCACCGTTTACAAAAGTTGCCATTACATTTGCCATCTGTAGCGGTGTTACTTTCAAAAATCCCTGACCTATGGCTGTATTAAAGGTGTCTCCGAGAAACCACGAAGTTTTAGTGTAATTTTTCTTCCATTCTTCATCTGGCACGAGACCTCCCTTTTCGTCAGCACTGAAACCTGTTGGACTGCCCAATCCCAGCATGGTTGCATATTTGTGTATTTTTTTTATTCCCAGCAGACGTCCAAGTTCATAAAAATAAACATCACAGGATTCAATTAATGCTTTTCTGAGATTTACAGGACCATGTCCATCCTTTCTCCAGCATCCGAATGTCCATTTTCCATAGGTTATTCCTCCTACGCAGTTTGCAATAATCTTCTCTGGAGTAACTACTTTTTCTTCAAGACCTGCAAGAGCAGTAATTATTTTAAAAGTAGAGCCCGGAGCGTATAATCCTTGTGTAGCTCTGTTTAAAAGAGGATTTTGAGCATTGCCTGTTAGCTCTTTCCAGTATGACTCTGAAACACCTTCTACAAACATATTTGGGTCAAAAGAAGGAGAGCTTAAAAGCGCAAGCACCTCACCCGTATCGGGTTTTATTGCAACAAAAGCGCCAGAATAGCCTTCAAATGATTTATATGCCGACTCTTGTAATATAGCATCGATGGTAAGATATATGTCTTCTCCTTTTGAGGGAGGTGTCTCTTTTATTAATCTCAATTCTCTTCCAAGGGCATCAACTTCGATAATTTTTTCTCCTGGCGTTCCAATAAGTTTTTGGTCGAATACTTTTTCAAGGCCTGTCTGTCCTACCATGAAATAGGATGGTAAGTTTTTATAAGCTGGATTATTTCTAATCTGCTCCTCTGTAATCTTTCCTAAGTATCCAACTAAGTGGGCTGTAGCAGGACCTAAAGGATAATGCCGTCTCATTTCTATGTCGATTATAAGTCCTGGAAGTTCTGTTCTTCTTGCTTCAAGCATTGCTATTTCCTTGAATGATAAGTCTTCTTTAATTCTTATTGGCAGATAAATACTTTCGGTTTTTCTTTTAAGTTTTCTATCAAGTTCTTCAACACTTATATTTAAGATTTTAGATAGAAGTTCCCTGTTGATTGTATCTGCATATTCGGCGTAAACAGAAAGGCTGAAGGAGGATATGTTTTCAACAAGAGGAATACCGTTTCTATCATAGATAATTCCGCGGGGAGCCGGAATTTTAACTATTCTTATCCGATTTTGCTCTACTAATTTTTTGTATTTATCCGAATTAATTATTTGTAACTGCCACAATCTTAAAAGAATTGTTATAAAAATTAAGATGATGACAAATAAAAAAAGCTTTTCTCTTCCATTTATCACGGCTTTCTCCAGCTCAAAATTAATCCAGCAGGAATATTAATTAGTCCTTTGACAATGAAGCCTTTAATAAGAGGCAGATAGCTTATATTATAGTTAAAAAAGTATACTACGATAAAGCTGTAGAAAGCCTCGTCTATTACTGTAAAAGTTAAGATTACTGCTGCCTTGAATATTTCTGTCCAATTAAAAAAGAGTTGTCTTACAAGAATCATTAGTAAAATGCCTGTAAAAGATTTTGAAATTATCGCCGGTCCTATTACCCCTTGAAATAAATCCTCTATTAAACCTACAACAATAAAATAGCAAAGAGGGAGGATTTCGGATGGATAAACTTTTTTCTGCTCTGTTTTCGGAAAAAAATAGTCTATTATAAAGAGAAAGACTAACAGAAAGGAAAAATTAAAGGTCAAACCGTCTATTGTTAAAATTTGTTCAAGGAAAAAGGCTGAGAAAGTTAAAATTGCCCATTTAAAGAAATGCTTCATGGAAGGCTCTTTAAGATGGCAACTTCCTCTATTTTTAACTCCGATTGAAGTGGCACAACCTCAATATTCTGAAAAACTCCCCTTTTTCTGTCTACCTTTCTGACTACTCCAACCGAAAGACCCTCTGGAAATATACCATCTGTTCCTGATGTTATTAATCTATCACCTACCATAATCTCCTCCTCAAGGGGAATATACTTGAGTAAGCATAAATTCGTTCCTGCACCACTTAAAACCCCTTCTATTCGGTTTCGCTCTACTCTTACTGAAGCGGAGAAATTAGGGTCTGTAATGAGTAGAATTTCTGAAAAATCCTCGGAAGCAAAAATAACTTTACCAACAAGGCCATTGATAGTAATCACAGGCATGTTTACTTTCACTCCGTCTTTTTTGCCTTTGTCAATCCATACAGTTTTTAAAAACTTATTGGCGCCTCTCTTTATAATTTTTGCTATAGTTAAAATTTCTTTTTTTCTCTCTTTCAAGTTTAAAAGCTCTTTAAGTCTTTTGTTCTCCTCAATCAATTCATTTGTTGAACTTATTTGTAAATGCATTTTATAGAGCTTTTCTTTTAAATCCCTGTTTTCATCCTTCGTTTTCAACAGTTCATTAAAAAAATTTTGTAGATAGTCTATGGGATAAAAAAGAGAGTAAAGATGAATTTTATTAAATAATAATAGCCCCTTTGACTGATAACTGATTAAGACAAAGGAAATTAAGACTATTAAAATTATAGAGATAATCGTAGTTTTTTTTAACATCAATTGACATTAAGAGAAACTCTTCTTAATAAATCAAGCTTGTCTAACATTTCTCCACAACCTTTTACTACTGCTCTAAGTGGGTCTTCAGGTATTATTACAGGAACACCTGTGTTTTCTCTTATGAGCACATCAAGCCCCCTTAAGAGAGCACCACCTCCTGCGAGAACAATGCCTTTGTCTGCAATATCTGAAGCAAGTTCCGGTGGTGTGTTTTCAAGAGTAACTTTAATAGTGTCGAGTATTATAGATACAGGCTCTTGAAGGGCTTCTCTTATCTCTTCCTCAGTTACATTAATGGCCTTTGGAATTCCACTTATGAGATCTCTTCCTTTTATTTCCATAGTCTTATTTGAGTTAATGGGATAGGCACTACCGATGTTTATTTTTATCATTTCCGCTGTTCTTTCGCCTATCATGAGATTGTATTTTCTCTTTATGTAGGCTATTATAGCCTCGTCCATCTTGTCTCCACCTACCTTAACTGCTTTAGAACAGACAATACCGTCTAAAGAAATAACGGCCACATCTGTTGTTCCTCCGCCTATATCGACAATCATATTGCCTGACGGCTCACCTACAGGAAGACCAACGCCAATAGCAGCTGCCATTGGTTCTTCGATTAAATACACCTCTCTGGCACCTGAGGCAATTGCAGCGTCTTTTACCGCTCTTTGTTCCACCTGTGTGATACCAGAGGGAACTCCGATTATTATTCTGGGTGAGATGAAACATTTTCTATTGTGAGCTTTAGTAATAAAATATTTGAGCATTTCACCGGTGGCATCAAAATCAGCTATTACACCATCTTTCAAAGGTTTTATTGTTATAATATTTGCCGGTGTTTTACCCATCATTTCCTTTGCTTCTGTTCCTACGGCAATTACTTTTTTGTTGTCTCTTCTGATTACTACCACTGAGGGTTCATCACAAATTATTCCTTTACCTTTTACGTAGACTAAAGTATTAGCTGTTCCGAGATCAATAGCGAGGTCATTTGAAAATTTTCCAACAAACTTTTGTAAAAGCACCATTTCCTCCTTTAAATTAATTCTCCTATTATTCTAAATTATTTGATGCCTAATCTTCTATTACTCGGGTATGAGCAAGGAAATCGCCAAGTCTTTTTTGCTCTTTATCGCCGATTATTATTATAAATTCGATTATTATTACAAATAGACAAATTAGCCATCCGATTATTGGAATTATAAGAAAAAATAAAGGTGCTCCGATTGATAAATTTCTAATTATAGAATCTCTAAAGTCAGCATGATAGTTTCTCTCAGTGTTAATCACTCTTAGCCTGAGTAATTTTTTACCTATACTTCTCCCTCTGAAAATCCCATCGCTTATTAAAAGGTAGAATATTCCAATGAAAAGTCCAGAGTTTGGAAAAGTTTTCCATAAAATTATCACAATTATAAGGTCAATCAACTTAGCAAGAATTCTGAAGAAAACTATATTAGCACTTGATTTATTAGTCATTTTTATTGTGTTATTATTATTTTAAATATTCTATAATATATTAGCACTTGCCTCTTTTTTGTATAAACAATTATGATAGGATACAATAAATTTTGTTGAGAAAGCAAAGAGTCGAATAGAAATAAGATGGGAGGGCAAAATGGGTTATAAAATTTTAAAGAGCTTATGGGTTGGCTTTCTTCTTTTATTCTATTTTTCCGTGCCTGCGCAAGGAGAAATAACTGCAAAACCTGGAATTTTTGATCATTTTCAGTTTGATGCGCCACATGCCATAGTGGCGGGAAAAGAATACAGGATAATTCTTTATGCAGTAGATGCCTTTGGCAATCCTGTAAATATGCCCTCTGAAAGCATTAAGGAATATAAACTTTCAGTAACAGGTTCGGCCCAAATAAGTCCTCAAAATTTCAAAGCAAAGGATATTGGCCAAGAGGGATTAAATATAAAGATAATAGATGAAAAGGCTGAGGAAGTAACCGTAAGTCTTTATGAAGCAAACAGTCCATTTCCCATTTTAGAAAAGAAGATAAAAGTGCTACCCGATTTAATCAGTTCTCTTTTTATCAAAGTTCCTCAAAAAGTAATTGTTGGTAATGACTTTTTCGTTCAGATTTTAGGTAAAGATAGGTATGGAAATATTGTATGTAAAGAATTTGACCCAAGCTTATTAAATATATTTTTTAAAGGTGATGTATCTCCTCAAATAAAAAATATTCAGTATGTTCAGGAGACCTGTAGCGCCACACTGAGGTTATACACTGAGAAGATGGGTAGTTTTTACTTAGAGGCTAATATATTAAACCGTAATATTTCAGGTAAAAGCGAGACAGTTAAAATCTTAAATGGTGATGTTGCCCAATTCATAGTGGAAGCTCCTTCAGAAGCTATTGTTGATGAAGAATTCGAGATTAGGATACTGGCTGTTGATAAATTTGGAAACCTCGTTAGCAACTTCTCATCGCAAAAAGAAAGAGTCAAGATTGAGGCTCAAGGGAAGGGATATATATTCCCTGCAGAATTATCTTCCTATGCCTTTTCAAATGGCATTGCTCGAGTGGGTCTTAAATATGATAGACCAGAGGAGATAAAGATTGCCGTTAAGGTTTTGAGAGAGAATTTTATAAAGGGAGAAAGTAGTTCAATTAAGGTTAATCCACCAAAAATCAAGAGATTTGAGATAGTGTCACCAGATACTATAATTGCGGGACAGAAATTCAAAATTAAAATAATAGCCTACAATCAGTTTGATAAAATCATGACCAATTACAACCTCTACGGTAAAACAGTAATCTTGAAATCTTCAGGAACAGGAACACTAACTCCTAACAGAATCCCTGCTTCAGCATTTGTAAATGGAGCAGCTATTGTAGAGCTTATGTATGATAAGGCAGAAAAATTTGCAATAATGGCTTCAACAGAAGAGGAAATAATACCCTCCACTGAAGTTAAGAGTAAAGAAGAAAAGAAGCATCAAGAGATTACAAGAAAAAAAGTATCTAAAGCAAAAAAAGAAACAAAGGATAAAAAGAGGGTTATAACATCTAAGGAATTATTAGAACTGAAAAATATATCTTTAGTAGAAACAAAAAACTCTGCCACTCTCTCTATTCATATTCCTAATTTCGAAAAAAAAGGAGGATTCCATCCGAGAACTAAAAAGCTTGGAAAGATGATGTCTATCACTGTTGATATTTATCCAGTGGCTAACAAAATTGAAAAGCCCTTACAATTTGAATCTGACTTTATAAAAGAAATTTCAATCTCCGAAGAACAAAACAAAATTGCACTTAATATTTCTCTCAAAAAACCTCTAAAATATCGTCTCTCCAAGAAGAAAGATGAACTCGTAATAGAGTTCAGGAGAGGTTAATGGGTTTTCTTGAAAGGCTAAAGGATAAACTATCAAAAACAAAGCAAAACATTGTTGAAAAAATCGAAGCAATAATACCTGCCGGTAAGCGAATAGATGAAGCTACTATTGAGGAAATTGAGGAAATTTTAATTACATCTGATTTAGGAATAAAGGCAACCGAGGAGATAATAGAAAATTTAAAAAGAAAACTTAAAGAGGGTAAAGCAAAGGATATATCTGACCTTAAAAGTCTTCTTAAAGAAGAGCTTACAAATATTCTTGGAGAGGATAATTACTTAAATCTCAACTATAAGCCTTCTGTTATTCTTGTAGTCGGTGTTAACGGAACAGGAAAAACAACTACCATAGGAAAACTTGGAGCAAAACTTATTGGTGAGGGAAAAAGTGTTGTTCTTGCTGCATCAGATACATTCAGGGCTGCTGCTATAGAGCAACTTGAATTATGGGCTAATAAAACAGGAGCAACAATTATAAAACAAAAAAGCGGTGCAGACCCTGCAGCAGTAGCCTTTGATGCTGTTGAATTCGGTAAAGCAAAAAACAAAGACGTTGTAATCATCGACACAGCTGGTAGATTGCATACAAAATTTCCCTTAATGGAAGAACTAAAAAAAATAAACAGGGTAATAAAAAAATCAATTCCAGAAGCCCCTCATGAAACTCTTTTGGTGGTTGATGCAACAACCGGCCAAAATGCAATAAAACAGGCTATTTTGTTTAATGAGGCTGTAAATTTGACTGGCATTGTTGTAACCAAGCTTGATGGCACTGCAAAAGGAGGCGTTGTTTTTGCCATCAAAAAAGAGATCGGAGTGCCCATAAAGCTAATTGGAATTGGAGAGGCCGTTGAAGACCTCAGAGAATTTAATTCAAGGGATTTTGTTGATGCTCTCTTCGATTGATTTTGGTTGCGGGGAGAGGATTTGAACCTCTGACCTTCGGGTTATGAGCCCGACGAGCTACCAGACTGCTCCACCCCGCGACAATTTTAAGTATAAATAAAAGAGGCAAAGTTTGTCAAATGAGAGTAGTTGTTGCCTCAAGAAACAAAAAGAAAATAGAGGAAATAAGAAGAATACTCGAAGGAATAGATATATCCCTTCTTTCCACAGATGATTTTCCCCATCTTGAAGAAGTAATAGAAGATGGAGATACCTTTGAAGACAATGCCCTCAAAAAAGCACGATATGTATGTAAAGAAACTGGACTGCCAGCAATAGCAGATGATTCAGGGCTTGAAGTTAAAGTCTTAGATGGTAGGCCGGGAGTTAAATCGGCAAGATATGCTGGTGAAAATGCCACAGATGAGGAAAATGTAAAGAAGCTTCTAAATGAGATGAAAGGCATTCCACCTGAAAAAAGACAAGCTTCTTTTAAATGTTGTATTGCCTTGGTTTTACCAAACGGAGAAGAAAAGATTTTTAATGGTCAGATAGACGGCTGGATTACTGAAAAACCAAAGGGAAATCTCGGATTCGGTTATGACCCTGTTTTTATTCCTGAAGGTTATGAACAAACATTTGCAGAAATGCAATCTTCAGAAAAGGATGCTTTAAGCCATAGAAGAAAAGCTCTTGACAAATTAAAACAATTTTTGTTAAAATTGCCCAATTTTTATAAACAAAATTTATCTTAAAATTATAAAAATTAAGTTGCTTTTTAATCAATAATAAGTTAAATTATAATCCAAAAGGTTTAATTATATTCAAAAAGGAGGCTTCAAATGAGATTAGTATTCTTGGGTGCTCCCGGAGCAGGTAAAGGAACTCAGGCTAAAAGACTTGTGGAAAAGTATGGAATCCCTCAAATTTCAACAGGTGACCTCCTCAGAGCTGCAGTAGCCGCTGGAACTCCTCTTGGTAAAGAAGCAAAGGCATATATGGATAGGGGTGAGCTTGTTCCTGACAGTGTTGTTCTTGGGATGGTAAAGGAGAGATTGTCCCAGGATGACTGTAAAAAAGGCTTTATTCTCGATGGTTTTCCAAGAAATGTTGCTCAGGCAGAAGCTCTTGATAAAATGCTTTCAGAAATGAATATGCCCTTAGATTTAGCTCTAAACTTAGATGTTCCCTTTGATGACCTCATGAAAAGGCTTACTGGTAGAAGAACCTGTAAGTCCTGTGGGCAGATGTATAATGTTTACTATTCGCCATCAAAAGTAGAAGGCAAATGTGATAAATGTGGCGGAGAGCTTTTTCAAAGAGACGATGACAAAGAAGAAACCATTAGAAAAAGGCTTGAAGTATATAAAGCTCAGACTGAACCATTAATCGATTATTACAATAAAAAGGGTATTTTGAAGAGTGTTGCAGGCACAGGCAATATAGATGAGATATTCAATAGCATCTGTGCAATCTTAGAAAAAAAGTAAACTAAAGGAGGGAAAGGTATGCCGGAAGTAAGAATTAAGACTCTACCTCCACCGCATGGTGGAAAGCTTGTCGAAAGGGTTGTTCGCGATCCCCAGATGGCAAGAAAGCTAATGGAAAAGTGTTCTGCCGTTTACGACATCAAGCCTACTCTTTTCAAGGGTAATCCTGTAAGAAATGTCTACAGAGAAATCATGTCTGTCTGCTATGGTTTCTTCAGCCCTGTTGAAGGTTCAATGACAAAGGCTGACCTTGAGAGCGTACTTGAAAAAAGAAGGCTTACAAGCGGATGGGTATTCCCCTATCCAATTCTTTTTGATGTTTCAGAAGAAGATTTTAAAAAGCTCGGAGTAGGAGCAGGTGATTGGCTTTTGCTAAGACTAAAGGGAGAGCCCTTTGCGATTCTTGAGATTGAAGAGGTTTACGAAATAGTTCCTGGTGATGTAGCAGTGAGAACATTTGGTACACCCGAGAAAAATCCAGAAGTTGTTAAGGTACCCTTTGACCAGAAACACACAGGATATAATATTTATTGTTCTTTAAATCCGATTATTCTTGCTGGTAAATACACCATAATTAATGAGCCCAAACTAAGACCACCCTTTGATAGATTTTGGTATCCACCAAAAAGGTCAAGGGAAGAGTTTGAGAAGAGAGGCTGGACGACAGTAATTGCCCATCAGACAAGAAACGTTCCTCATACAGGTCATGAGGCATTGATGAAAAATGCTGCTTACATAGGCGATGTAAAACCCTCTGATGGCATCGTAGTAAATGCAATTGTTGGAGCAAAGAGAATCGGAGATTTTCCAGATGAAGCAATTGTTGAAGGACATGAAATGGTTCATTTAGCAGGATACATTAAGCCAGAGCGTCATCTTGTAACCTTTACTCTTTGGGATATGAGATATGGAAACCCGATTGAATCCCTCATTCATGCAGTAATAAGACAGAACATGGGAATCTCCTTCCACATGTTTGGAAGAGACCACGCAGCACTTGGTGAATACTATGATATCTTTGCAACACAGATTCTCTGGTCCAAGGGAATTCCAAGCTTCGGCTTCGAAGAGCCACCTTACATGGTAGATGGTGGATTTTATATAAGACCACAGAACATTGAAGAGTTCTGGTTCTGTCCGAAGTGTAAAGAGTTCGCCTACTCCGCAAACTGCAATCACAAAGGAATATACTCAAGATACTCTGGTAGTTTCATCAGAGGTCTCATAAATGAAGGTGTCATGCCACCTCCTGAAATTTACAGACCAGAAGTTTATAAGGTTGTTGTAAAATGGTGGCAGAAATTCGGATATCCATTTAACAATGAGAAGTATCTCAAGGAAAGAGAGGAGAGATTAGAGGTTGATCTCCCTCACATGGAACTTCCAGCTCACTTAAAAAAATAAAGGAGGTGAATGATGGCTAAATATTTAGGTGTAATAATTGATGAGAAAAGAATGGCAACTATAAAGGGCACTCCCCTTGAGGAAAAGGTAGAATCAATTTTTGGCGGTGCCTTAAGAAGGTTGGTTATTGAGGTTCCCGATGACCTCGGCCAGAAGGTTATCGATCAGTTTACAAAGGCAAGATTTGATGCAAGAGGCTACATTGAAGAAACGCCTGCAGCTTTTAAAAGGGCAATTTTTAAGAGAATTGCCGAAATGAAAGAGCTTTCTCCTGCGGTAGTAGAGAAGGTTCTTAAAGAGGACCTTGAGAAGGTAAAAGAGGAAGCAGCAAAGGAAGACAAAGAGCTTCCTGTTCCTGATATTGACATAAGTGATGTACTGGAACTACAGAAAAATCCAGTGCAAAAACCAGCATAAAAAACAAAAAAGGAGGTTGAACTATGCCAAGTTTTGTAATGGTTGAAAAGTGTGACGGCTGCAAAGCCCAGGACAAGACAGCATGTCAGTACATCTGTCCAAATGACCTCATGACTCTCGACAGAGAGAAAATGAAGGCATTTAATCAGGAGCCAGATCAGTGCTGGGAATGCTACAACTGCGTGAAAATCTGTCCTCAGCAGGCAATCGAAATCAGAGGTTACGCTGACTTCTTCCCACTCGGAGCAAGCGTTATTCCAATGAGAGGTCAAGATGCAATTATGTGGACAATCAAATTCAGAAGCGGAGCAATTAAGAGATTCAAATTCCCAATAAGATTGACTCCTGAGGGCTACTGGAAAGCAGAAAATATCTATGAAGGATTACCTGAGCCTGATTACTCCAAAATTAAAGGTCCTGGCTATTTCAACTATGAAGCCAGAAAAGAGTAAAAAATCAAAGAAGGAGGTATAAACATGGAAAAAGAGACTTGCACATTTTCATACTGTCAAAAGCCAGAAGTAGTAGTAGTTGATACCGATTTTCTTATAATCGGTGGTGGTATGGCTGCTTGTGGTGCTGCATTTGAGGCAGCAAGATGGGCTACACCAAAGGGACTTAAAGTAACAATGGTTGATAAAGCAGCAACAGACCGTTCCGGTGCAGTTGCAATGGGTCTCAGCGCTATTAACACCTATATCGGTGAAAATAAGGTTGAGGACTATGTAAGATATGTCCGTGCAGACCTTATGGGAATTATCCGTGAAGACCTCGTATTTGACCTTGGCAGACATGTTGATAACTCAGTTCACATGTTTGAGGAGTGGGGTCTTCCAATTTGGAAAAAGAGTGACGATGGATGGTCACTTGATGGCTTCCAGGCAAGAGACCAGGGCAAACCAAAGCTTAAAGATGGTGGAGTTCCATGTCGTTCAGGAAAATGGCAGATAATGATAAACGGTGAGTCCTACAAAGTTATCGTTGCCGAAGCCGGAAAAGCAGCCCTTGAATACAATAGAAAGGCTTTAAATATTCCTCAAAACCACTTTGAGAGAGTATTTATTGTTAAACTTATTAAAGATGCAAAAGAGCCAGACAGAGTAGCTGGTGCTGTTGGTTTCAGCGTAAGAGAGAATAAGGTCTATGTATTTAAAGCAAAGGCAATACTTAATGCCTCTGGTGGTGCTGTTAACGTATTCAGACCAAGATCAACCCGTGAAGGTCAGGGTAGAGCATGGTATCCAGTATGGAATTCTGGTTCTGGATACTACCTTGGCATGAGTGTTGGAGCCGAGATGACAATGATGGAAAACAGGTTCGTACCAGCCAGATTTAAAGATGGATACGGACCAGTTGGTGCATGGTTCCTCTTCTTCAAGGCAAAAGCAACGGACGCTCTTGGTGCAGATTATTGCGCAAAGGATACCGCAGAATTCCAGGATGCCGTAAAGAAATATGGAAAATGGGCTGAGGCTCTTGGAACTGCCATAAGAAACCACCTAATGATGCAGGCAATGAAGCAGGGTAGAGGCCCAATACTCATGAACACCCACACTGCAATGCAGGAACTTGCAAAGCAGATGGATGCGAAAAGACTGAAACATCTCGAAGCAGAGGCATGGGAAGACTTCCTTGACATGTGTATCTCCCAGGCAGGCCTTTGGGCAGCCACCAATACAGAGCCTGATAAATCTCCATCTGAAATTATGCCAACAGAGCCATATCTCCTCGGTTCACACGCTGGTTGCGCAGGCTTCTGGGTAAGTGGACCTGGAGACATTCCTGGTGCACCTGCTGAGTGGTTCTGGGGTTACAACAGAATGAGCACCGTAAAGGGTCTCTTCATGGCTGGTGACATTGTTGGAGCATCCGGTCACAAGTTCTCCTCTGGTTCACATGCAGAGGGTAGAATTGCAGCAAAAGCAGCTATTGCATTCATTCTCGACAATCCTAATTACACACCTGAGTTAGCTGCGAACATAGACGAACTCGTTGCAGAGATGTATCTGCCTTTCGAGATTTACGAGAAATACAAGACATACTCTACAGATCCTACAGTCAACCCATACTACATCAGACCTAACATGTATCAGGCAAGACTTCAGAAGATTGCCGACGAATACTTCGGTGGAATCAGCACCTGGTATATGACATCAAAGACAATGATTGAGGAAGGACTGAGAAAACTTCAGCTTCTCAAAGAGGATGCAGCAAGATTGGCAGCATCAAATCTGCATGAACTTCTCCGTTGCTGGGAGAACTATCACAGAGCACTCTCCCTCGAAGCTCATGCAAGACACATCCTCTTTAGAGAGGAGTCCCGTTATCCTGGATACTACTACAGAGGTGATTTTGACTTCGTTGATGATAACAACTGGAGAGCATTCGTTAACTCAGTTTATGATCCAGCAACAGATACATTTACTCTTAAGAAAGTCCCATACGTTCAGATCATTCCTGATTAATATGAGGTTGGAAAAGGGAGGGGAATTTCTCCCTCCCTTTCATCTTTTTTGTTTAAATTAAAAATTCGTAATGCAGTTAAATACTGTATTACGAATTTTTATGTTTAAGATAACTCAATAAAGGAGGCTGAGAATGCATCATAATGGTAGCCCAACGAGAATCTTGGTTATTGGTGGGGGATTCAGCGGTTTAACTGCAGGAATTGAGGCTGCCGAGACAGGTGCAGAAGTAATAATTGTAGAGAAAAATCCCTATCTCGGTGGAAGAGTTGCTCAGCTAAATAAATATTTCCCAAAAATTTGTCCCCCCTTATGTGGTCTTGAGATTAACTTTCGTCGTATTAAGGTAAATCCTCAGATAAAGTTCTACACTATGGCACAGGTTGAATCGATTACAGGTGGACCTGGTGAGTATAATGTAAGGATAAAAATAAACCCAAGATATGTGAATGAGAACTGCACTGCCTGTAATGCTTGTGCTGAAGTTTGTCCAAAAGAGAGAGAGAGTGATTTTAATTTTGGCCTTAATAAAACAAAGGCCATATATTTACCCTTTGAGCAAGCCTTTCCTTTAAGGTATGTCTTAGACAGAAATTCCTGTCCACAGGACTGTCCAGCACCATGTGTTGAAGCCTGTAAATATAATGCTATTGACTTAAATATGCAGGCTGAAACAATAGAAGAAAAGGTGGATTCCATTGTCGTTGCAACTGGATGGAAGCCTTACGACGCCTCAAAGATTGACAATTTAGGATTTGGAAAGGTCAAAAATGTTATTACAAATATGATGCTTGAGAGACTTGCATCGAAAAATGGCCCTACGGGGGGAGAAATTCTAAGACCCTCTGACGGGAAGCCCGTTGAAAAGGTCGCATTTGTTCAATGTGCAGGAAGTAGAGATGAAAATCATCTGCCTTTCTGTTCTTATATTTGCTGTCTTGCCTCTTTGAAACATACTCTATATATCAAAGAGCAAAATCCCGATGCAGAGGTTTTCATTTACTATATTGATATCCGAACTCCAGGAAGATATGAGAAGTTTTTCAATCAAGTAAAAGAACAGGCTGGGGTTAATTTGGTAAAAGGTAAAGTTGCTGCAATTGAACAGGATTCTGAGTCCGATGATGTGATAATAACAGTAGAGGATATGCTAAATATGAAAAAGATAAAACAAAAAGTTGACATGGTAGTTCTTGCTACAGGAATGCAGCCTGAGGGTTCAGAATTTAAAGTTCCTGGTCTCAAATATGCTGTTGATGGTTTTGTGGTTGATGCTGAAGGTGTATACTCAGCGGGATGTGCAAAGAACCCAATGGATGTAGCAGGTTGTGGAAAGGACTCCACAGGCGCAGCCCTAAAGGCAATTCAGATTGGTGTAAGGAGGTAAAGCTATGGAGAAGAAAATAGGACTTTATATCTGTAAAGGCTGCGGTATCGGTGAAGTCATCAATACGGAGAAAATAGTTAATATTGCGAAAAATGCCTTAAGAGTACCTATTGTAGCAGAGCATGAAGTCCTCTGCAGTAAAGAGGGAGTAGAGCTAATCAAGAAAGATATAGCCGAGCAAGGAGTAAACAGTATAGTAGTTGCAGGATGTTCGCCGAGGGTAAAAACTTATGAGTTTAATTTTCCAGGTTGCTTTGTTGAGAGAGTTCCTGTAAGGGAGCTTGCTGTATGGACTATTGAATCACAGGAAGAACAACAACAGGCTGCTGAAGATTACATCAAAATGGGTGTGATTAAGGCTCAAAAAGGCGATATTCCTGAACCATATATTATCGAGATTAACAGAACAGTGTTGGTAGTTGGTGGTGGTATTTCAGGTATGACAGCAGCTTTGGAGGCAGCAAATTCAGGTTATGATGTGGTTCTTGTAGAAAAGGAGGCTGAACTTGGTGGGTTTGCAAGAAAGCTTTATAAAAAGGCTGCAACTGATGATTTCACAAAAGGTGTGCTGACAGATGTAAATATTGACCCTCTCATTAATGAAGTTACTTCAAATCCTAAAATAAAGGTATACACATCTTCGAAAATCGAGAAAATAGACGGTCAGCCCGGTGACTTCGATGTTAACATCTCTAAAAATGGTTCTACCGAAACAATAAAAATAGGTGCCATTATCCAAGCAACTGGCTGGAAGCCCTATGACGCTAAGAAGCTTGCAAAGAAGTATGGATATGGGAAGTTCAAAGATGTTGTTACGAATTTCGAATTTGAAGATATTGCAAAAAATAACAATGGTGTGATTAAAAGACCATCTGATGGTAGAGTGATAACCTCTGCTCTTTTTGTTCAGTGTGCTGGTCAGAGGGATGCTGAACATATTCCATATTGTTCTGGAATGTGCTGCACCACCTCTTTAAAGCAGGCAAGATACATTACTGATGGAAATCCAGATGCTACAGCGATGATTATATACAAGGATATGAGAACGCCCGGTAAACTTGAGTACTACTACAAAGAGGCGCAGAATACTCCAGGCATTATGATGGCAAAGGGAGAAGTGACTGGCATAAGAGAGGAATACGATAAACTAATCGTTACTGTCGAGGACTCTATTTTAGGAGAGAAATCTGAGATAGAAACAGAGATGGTTGTCCTTGCCACTGGAATGGTTCCAACCACAAAGGAACCTCAGGACTATCTTATTGGGCTTGCTCAAGCAGCTGCAAAGGGTGATGAGGAGAAAGCAAAATATCTTGAAACAACCAAAAAACCTGAATTTATCCTTAATCTTGGATATCGTCAGGGACCTGAACTTCCCTTCTTAGAAGGTGGTTTCGGTTTTGTAGATTCCAACTTTATTTGTTTCCAGTATGAAACACGAAGAACTGGCATATACGCAGTAGGACCTGTCCGTCAACCTATGAATATGGCAGAGGCACAAGAAGATGCCCGTGGTGCGGCCCTTAAGGCAATACAAGTCATAGAACATGTGGCAAAAGGAATGGCAGTTCATCCAAGAGCATGGGATACCTCATTCCCCGAGCCAAATCTTACAAAATGTACAGCCTGTAAGCGCTGCACAGAGGAATGTCCCTTTGGTGCAATTGATGAAGATGAAAAGGGTGTTCCTTTCTATAAGCCTAACAGATGCCGTAGATGCGGCACTTGTATGGGTGCATGTCCAGAGAGAATTGTTTCCTTTAAAGACTACAGTGTCGACATGCTTGGTACAATGTTGAAAAACGTTTCTGTTCCGAGCGAAGATGACAGACCGCGTATAATAGTTCTTTGTTGTGAAAACGATGCTTTCCCTGCAACAGAAACTGCTGCACTCCACAGACTTAAACTTGACCCAGCGGTAAGATTTATTCAACTAAGATGTCTTGGTTCAATGAACCTTGTCTGGATTGCCGATGCTCTATCAAGGGGAGTCGATGGAATGTTGCTTCTGGGATGTAAATTTGGTGAAAACTATCAGTGCCACTTTGCTAAAGGTAGTGAGCTTGCAAAATACAGACTTGGCAAGGTTCAAGAGACGCTGGATAGACTTCAGCTTGAGTCTGACAGAGTGCAGATGTATGAGGTTGCTATTGATGAATACTGGAGAGTGCCTCAGATAATAAATGAGTTTATGGATAAGATTAGAGAAATTGGTCCTAATCCATTTAAGGGCTTCTAAGGAGGGAAGAGATGGATAAACCAGTAAGACCAGATTTACAGTTTGCAAAGGAGATTATTAAAGCTGGTGGAGAGTCTTTAAAGAAATGTTATCAATGCTCTACGTGTACGGTAGTGTGCAATCTCTCACCAGAGGACAAACCGTTTCCAAGAAAAGAAATGCTTTATGCTCAATGGGGTTTGAAGGAAAAGTTATTTAAAAATCCTGACATCTGGCTCTGCCATCACTGTGGTGATTGTACTGCCTACTGCCCCAGAGGAGCAAAGCCTGGAGAGGTTTTAGGCGCCGTAAGAAAGCTAATGATTAAAAATTACTCTCCTCCTTCTTTTCTTGCTAACTGGGTAGCAGACCCTAAGTATTTACTGCTTCTGTTTCTGTTTCCAATACTACTATTCCTTGGTGAGCTTTTTCTACTTGGTTATTTCACTGGAACAGAGATACCAAGAGGTGAACATGGAGAGTTAGCCTATTCAAAATTCCTACCAGCTGTTCCTTGGATTGATGTTCCTTTCATGGCTGCTGCAGGCTTTGCAGTTATATGTTTCTATCTGGGAGTAAAAAAGTACTGGCTTGACCTTACCGATGGAATGGAGTTAAAAAGAAAGGACATCTATAACTGTATCAAAGAGACAATAATAGACATATTAGCTCACAAAAAGTTTCAGCTCTGCACCTTTAACAAGTCAAGAACAACTGCTCATCTTCTTGTACTCTATGCATTCATTGGATTGGCAATCACAACTGGAATAGCGGCTTTCTATGAGTGGGGTCTTAGATGGGAATCTCCGTATCCACAGACAAACATCGTTAAGATAATTGGTAATGTAAGTGGTATCGCCCTTTTGATAGGAATGTTTTACATAATAGCAAACAGGTCTAAAAATGCAGTAAAACAGGGAATCGGTAGCTATTTCGACTGGCTTTTGATTACCATTATTCTTGGCGTAGGCATAACAGGTTTTATGGCAGAACTCTTAAGACTTGCCGATGCAGGCACATTAGCTTATGCCTCATACGTAGCTCATTTAGTATTTGTGTTTACTCTCTTCACATATGCACCTCACTCGAAGATGGCTCATATGGTCTACAGGGCAACAGCTATGGTATTTGCTAAGGCTGCTGTCAGAGAGGAATCTATCAGGAAACAAGAGGCAGCATAAGTAGTTATCAGGGGCGGTTTTCGCCCCTGATACTTAAAAGTCGATATCTCTTCTTGTTATAGGCCCAAGAACTGTAATTGCATGTAACTTTTCCTTAAGTATTGAGGCGACTTCTATTATTTCTGTTGTTTTGATGGATTTAAATTTTTTAATATGCTCTTTAACTTCATAAGGCTCATTATAATAAAGTTCATTGTATGCTAAATTGTGCATAACAGAGGCTGGTGACTCAGAAGAAAAAAGTAGCTGAGAGATTGTCTGAATTTTGGCTCTTTCGATTTCTTCTTCTTTTATGTTTTCGGGAATTTCTTTTATAATCTTCATTATGAGTTCAAGTATTTTGTTGAGGTTGTTTCTGCTACAGGCAGTATAAATATCGAATACGCCTGTATCTAAGTAAAAGGATACATAAGAAAAAATATTGTATACAAGGCCTCTTTTTTCTCTTATCTCCTGAAAAAGCCTCGAACTAACAGACCCTCCTATTATGCAATTGAGAATTGTTAAAGCATATCTTAAAGGATTTGTAAAGGGAAAGGTTTCCATTCCAACAGATAGATGGACTTCATTTAGCTCTTTTTCGTAGACATTAATGGAAGGTAAAAAAACAGAGGGAATAACTTGTTTTCTCACTGGGAAGTCCCTTAAGCATAAGTTTCTCTCAAGCATATTAAGCAACATGTCCTCATTGAAATTGCCTGCACAACTAATTATGCAGTTAGAGGAATGATAGTATTTTTCATGGAAGTTTATTATATCTTCTCTGGTAATTGCCGAAATAGTATTTTCTTTGCCAAGTATTGGTTTACCAAGTCCATCGGGAAAAGCCTTTTCCATGAAAAGGTCATGTATGAGTTCATCTGGTGTATCATTTATTGTTCGAAGTTCATCGAGTATAACAGAACGCTCTTTCTCTATTTCTTCTTGTGGGAAAATTGGATTTGAGAAAATATCGCATAGGAGCTCTATGCCTTTTTCAAGACATTTATCGAGAATTTTTACATAAAGAACAGTAAACTCTCGTGAGGTAAAGGCATTAATATCTCCTCCGAGACTATCGATTGCAAAAGAGATAGCTTTAGCATCTCTATTTTTAGTCCCCTGAAAGAATAGATGTTCTATAAAGTGGGAAATTCCGTTTTTTTCAAAGGGTTCATCTCTTGAGCCATGTTTTATCCAAATTCCTATAACAACGGAGTGCAGATGGGGCATTCTACACATTACAACAGGAATTTTAGAGAATAGATATGTCTTTTTTACTCTCAATGGATTATGAGGATTTGCCTTCTATTTCTTTAAGTGCTTCTTTTCTGCTTAAACGAGTCCTTCCCAACTCGTCTATTTCAATAACTTTGACGGGAATTTTCTCGCCAATTTTAATTATATCAGAGACTTTCTGCACTCTTTTATCGGCAAGCTGTGAAATATGAAGAAGGCCTTCAACGCCAGGTAAGATTTCCACAAAAGCTCCAAAATCAACTATCCTTGTGACCTTACCCATGTAAATCTTGCCAAGCTCTGCCTCTTGCGTAATACCTTTTATTATCTCTATTGCTTTAAGAGCAGAGGCTTCATTGGAGGATGCGATTTTAACAATTCCTTCTTTGTCTTCGATGTCGATTTTGACACCAGTCTCTTCAATAATCCCTTTTATTACTTTTCCGCCAGTTCCAATTATGTCTCTTATTTTTTCTGGCTTGACTTGAATAGTGTATATTCTTGGGGCAAAGGGTGAAAGTTCTTTTTTTGGTGATGATATGGTTTCTGACATTTTCTTAAGTATAAAAAGTCTTGCTTCTTTGGCCTGTTGAAGTGCTCTGTTAAATGTCTCATAATCT
This sequence comes from Thermodesulfovibrio sp. TK500a, assembly GCF_055381765.1. Lineage (NCBI taxonomy): Bacteria > Pseudomonadati > Nitrospirota > Thermodesulfovibrionia > Thermodesulfovibrionales > Thermodesulfovibrionaceae > Thermodesulfovibrio > Thermodesulfovibrio sp. TK500a. The sequence continues at coordinate 1,142,835 of NZ_AP041606.1, read as the reverse complement.
ATTCCAGAAATTTTAACATCCATTTGAAAAGCTGTAATTCCATTTTCAGTGCCTGCTACCTTAAAATCCATATCTCCGTAATGGTCTTCCATTCCCAGAATATCGGTGAGTATTACTGTTTTATCTCCCTCTTTTATTAAACCCATTGCAACTCCTGCAACGGGTGCTTTTATTGGTACTCCTGCATCCATGAGAGATAGAGTTGCTCCACATACTGTTGCCATTGACGAAGAACCATTCGATTCAAGTATATCCGAGACAACTCTTATGGTGTAGGGGAACTCCTCTTTAGAGGGAATTACATAACTTAACGCCCTTTCTGCAAGATAGCCATGACCTATTTCTCTTCTTCCTGGAGCTCTGAGGGGTTTAACTTCTCCTACGCTAAATGGGAGAAAATTATAATGGAGCATAAAAGACTTCGAAACTTCTCCTTCCAGTGAATCAACTTTCTGCTCATCCTCTGAAGTTCCAAGAGTGGTCGCTACAAGAGCTTGCGTTTCTCCTCTTGTGAAAAGGGCAGAACCGTGAACTCTTGGTAGTATTCCAGTCACACAGCTTATGGCTCTTATTTCATCGGGTTTTCTTCCATCCACCCTGATACCTTTTTGTATTATTGCTTGCCGCAAGAATTCTTTAACTATTTTGTCAAATATTTTTGCTATATCAGTGGAGATGTCTTTGTCCTTATTGCCGAATAGTTTTAACCTAAACTCTTCTGTATTGAATGTATTTAGGCAGTCTGTTAATAACTCTTCTATTGAACTTTGTCTTATTAATTTTTCTTTGATGAAAAGAGCTTTCTCAATTTTTTCATTTATATATGTCTTGATTAAGTCTTTTAATTCCTGCAAATTATCAGTTTGTTGTATTGTTCTTTTTGGCTTGCCGATTTTTTGTTGAAGTTCTTTTTGCAGGTATATAGTTTCTTTAATGTGAATATGAGCGAATTTGAGTGCTTCTACAAGTGTTTCTTCGCTACATTCGGTAGCTCCTCCCTCTACCATTGTAACAGCCTCTTCAGTGCCGGCAACAACAAGATTAAGAGAGCTTTTTTCAATTTCCGTATTGTCAGGATTGAGAATAAATTCGTCTCCAATCTTTCCTACTCTTACGGCGCCAACAGGTCCAAGAAAAGGAATATCTGATATGGTCAGTGCTGCGGACATACCGATTATGCTTAAAATATCAGCGATATTTTCATCACCGTAGGAAAGCACTGACGCTATGCCTTGGGTTTCGTAGTTATAACCCTCTGGGAAAAGAGGTCTTATTGGTCTGTCAATAAGGCGGGAGACTAATACTTCTCTATCTGTAGGTTTTCCCTCCCTTTTAAAGAAACCTCCTGGAATTTTTCCGGCAGAGTAAGCCTTTTCCTGATAATCAATAGTTAAAGGAACAAAATCTACGCTCTCTTTAGGGCTTTTTTCTGCAACAACAGTGCATAAGACATAAGTATCGCCATATTTTGCCAACACCGAAGCATCTGTTTGCCTTGCAATAAAGCCAGTTTGTAAAACAACTTTCTTCCCTTTAATCTCTATTTCTACTTCCACCTTGACCTCTTTTAAGTTATTTTCTTAGGCTAAGTCTCTCAATTATCTTGCCGTATCTTTCTCTGTCAATTTTTTTAAGATAGTTTAAAAGCTTTCTTCTTTGGGCTACTAATTTGATTAGCCCTCTTCTGGAGTGATGGTCTTTTTTGTGTGTTTTAAAATGCTCGGTAAGATAGTTGATTCTTTCGGTCATCAATGCAATCTGAACCTCTGGAGAACCTGTGTCAGAGGCATGGGTTTTGAAATTTTCAATTATTTCTCTTTTTCTCTCAGTAGAAATTGCCATTTTCTTCACCACCTTTCCTATAGGATTAATTTTAAAAATTAACATAAAATTAAGATTTTAGTAAAGCCTCAAGGCTTTAAAGTGTATTTTTATGGCATTATAAACTTCTTGCCGTTGAAAAATCCCTTGCTCTTTATGTGAAAAATTAAGAAAAATTTTTTATTTAAATTCAAAAAAATACTTGACATTATGTGAAAAATTTGTTATTGTTTACATCAAGCTATATTTATCAATATAAAAGGAGGTAGAAGTTATGACAAAAGCAGATTTGATTGGTAAGATTGCAAGCAAAGCAGGTTTGACAAAAGCTGAAGCAGGAAAAGCTCTTGATGCCATGATTGATGCTGTTAAGGAATCTCTTAAAAAAGGAGATAAGGTAACACTTGTTGGTTTTGGAAGTTTTTATGTTTCAAAAAGAAAAGCAAGAAAGGGTAGAAATCCTCGGACAGGCCAAGAGATTAAAATCCCCGCCACAAAAGTTCCAAAATTTACCGCTGGTAAATCATTAAAGGAAGCTGTAAAGTAATAAGATATTTTAGCTCAGAGGGAGGTTAGTATGTTAGCCTCCCTCTGGATAATCTGAGATGCTCGGTTTTGGAAAAGTTATATAATTTTCTCTTAGAGCTTACCTTTAAAGACAAAAAACCTTCAAAGCAAGAGATTAAAAATGCTATTTTCAGAATTTCAGATATTTTTAAAAATGCTGAAGACAGTCTTCCTCTTAATTACATGAGAGACGAAGAATTGTTAAAAGGCTATCTTCTTTATTTTGTTCCATTGACCCTTTCAAAAATTCGGAGTTTTTTTTGTGAACTATTGATGCATCCTCAGGTGTTCGATAAAAAAGATATTAAAATAGTTGATATCGGCTGCGGACCGGCACCTGCCGTAGTTGCAATTTTAGACGTTATCAGTAACTATAGAAGGCAATTGCAGTACATTAGATATGTAGGCATAGAGCAGGAAGAAAAGGCAATTAAGGTGGGCGAAAAGTTAATTAAAAATAGTTCTGTTAAGGGATTATCTTTAAACTTCAATTTTATCAATGCAAGCGCTGCTAACATTAAAGTCTATAATCAACTGAGAGAATTAAATCCAGATATTATGATTTTTTCTAACTCCGTAGGTGAGTTGTTTGATAAAAATGAAATCAGTAAAGAGGATTTTTTAAGCTTCATTAGGCCTTTTACTTATAAAAATCCTGAATTTACCATTATCATAGTTGAGCCGGGCACGAAGAAAGCTTCAATGAGGCTTCATAGCCTAAGGGATGAGCTTATCAAGGAGTTCAATTTTTATCCATACAGTCCCTGTCTTAATGACCTTCCCTGCGCTGCTCTTAAGGTAAATAACTGGTGCTATGAAGAGAGAAGATGGGCTTCACCGGAATATCTAAAATTTCTAAGTGCAGTAGGTTTGCAGATAAACTATCTTAAGTTTAGTTACTGTATATTGAGAAAGGACAAAATAAATATATCTGATACATTTGAATGGCAAGGTGAAATAGTAAAGAACACGAGTCATCTGCTAAATGAGAAGGGAAAAAGCAGGTTATGGGCATGCTGGAGAGGAGAATTAATTGATATGGAAAAACTGAAAAGAGATTTTTCAGAGAAAGAAAGTTGGCTTAGTATTAGAAAAGGCTCTTATTTTTCTATTGATAAATATAAATTTCTCTCTGATAAAAAAGTAAGAATACCGAAAGACTGTTACATAAAGATTCTTCACAATCCTGACTGAACAAAAGTTTAAGTTTGACAAAAATGTATGTTTTTATATAAGGTATAATATATGGCAACCTTTTGCCGATGGAAAATTGAAAGTGGAGATTTATAATGTGTAGACTTGCAGCGATAAGCTCTTCAAAGTATTTTTCACCTATGGAGAACATCCTTGCCCTTGAAACAATGAAAGAAGGGCATGATGGCTCTGGACTAGGACTTACCCTTAAAGACCTTGGTGGAGATTTCAAGGACCTAAAAGATTATCCAATTCTATCTGGAATATGTTCAAATAGGGGTAGAGAAGTTCTTGATGCCTACATGGATGAGATGGGGTTCAAATTGATTTACCGATGGAGACCAAAAATAAAACCTGTTAAAGGAATAGTGGCAAGGGATTTCTACTTTGCCGGTGTCTATGATTATCCTGAAGAGTGGAAAGACAAACCCTTTGAGGAGAAAGAACAGCTTTTGATGAATACTCGTCTTGCCTTAAGAAGAATGGGAGAAGCCGATGAATCAATTTTTGTTTTCTCCTTCTACCCAGATGTTATAACTCTCAAAGAAGTCGGTGACCCCCTTGAGGTAGCAGAGTTTTTCGGATTAGATAAAGATATTCTTAAGGCAAAGGTCATTTTTGCTCAGGGGCGCCAGAACACTAATTATCAGATATATCTTTATGCATGCCATCCCTTTTTCCTTCAGGGTTACTGCACTATGACAAATGGTGAAAACACAGCCTTTGTTCCCATAAGAGAGTTTTTGATGAGCAGAGGCTTTCCTGGATACATGGGATACAACTCTGACAGTGAAGTTTTCTGTCACATCCTTCATTACACCAATAAAAGACTTGGCTTTCCACTTACATATTATAAAGATGTAATTACTCCTCTTAAATGGCAGGAGATTGAACAGAGACCTGACAGAGAAGCCCTATCCCTAATTAAGCAGTCACTTAGACCCCTTTGCATTGACGGTCCTAATATGGTAATCGGATTTATTCCCGATGGAACCTGTTTTATGGTTCAGGATGCGAAGAAACTAAGACCAGGAGTTGTAGGCGGAGTTAAAGGTAAGTATGCCCTTATGTCAGAGCTTTGTGGTCTTGATAAAGTAATTCCTGAAAGAGATAAATCTAAGGATATATATCCAATGAAGTATGATATGGTGATTGTATCACCGGAGGCTAAGGAGGTTAAGGTATGGAACCAGCTACAGGCTTAAAGCTTGACTACAATCATAAATTAACCATAAAAGAATTTCCCTACATTGTTAGATGGAGAGAAGACCGTTGTAAACGTTGTGGGCAGTGCACTGCTGTATGTCCAAACGGTGCGATTAAGCCTGCTGTAAAATACATGAGAGTTATCGAATCAGGAGGAGACACACCAAAGCCAAGACCTGTAAGAAGAATCATTCATGTGATTGAACAGGTTGACAATATGGAGAACTACTGCACAGGCTGTGCCATGTGTGCCCTTGTCTGTCCCAATAATGCTATTGAACCTGAATACAATCCTCAAAATAAATTTCTATTCTACAAAAATCGTGGCGGTGAAGGATATAAAAGAGGTGGTAGAAGAAATGACCCCGGTGTATCTACCCTTGACAGAATAAAATTTACAAGAATATCTATGCTTACAGACCCTGCCTTGGATGCAGGAAGACATGAATTCAGAGTTCGCTCCTACATTGGAAGAATTCTTCCACCAGAGGAATTACCCCTTAAAGTTGAAGATGGCAGACTCGTAGTTGATAAATCTTCAGGTAAGTTCATTCCACCTGTAAGAGAGATATTCCCAATAATGATTGGTAGCATGTCAATTGGAGCGCTCTCGCCTCACATGTGGGAAGGACTTGCTATGGGTGTGGCTTACTTAAATGAAGTTGAAGGAATTCCTGTTGTCATGTGCTCTGGTGAAGGAGGATTCCCTCCAAGACTTCTTAAATCAAGATACGTAAAGTATTTCATCCTTCAGATTGCCTCTGGTTATTTTGGCTGGGATAGCATTATTCATACATTGCCTTACATGACTGAAGACCCAGCAGCAATTGAGATAAAGTACGGTCAGGGTGCAAAACCTGGTGACGGTGGACTTCTTATGGCACCAAAGGTAATTAAGCTAATTGCTGAAATTAGAGGTGTGCCAAAGTTTGTTGACCTTCCCTCTCCGCCTACGCACCAGACAAAGTATTCTATAGAAGAGGCTGTTATGAAGATGATTCAGTCCATGTCCATGGCTTTTGGCTTCAGAGTGCCTGTTTATCCGAAAATCTCAGGAACAAGAACTGCCAAGGCAGTGTTAAATAACCTTGCCCGTAATCCCTATGCCGCAGCGCTCTGCATAGACGGAGAAGACGGTGGAACAGGAGCAGCATACAATGTATCCCTTGATAAAATGGGACATCCTATTGCATCAAACATTAGAGAATGCTACCTTGACCTCGTAAAGCAGGGTAAACAGAATGAGCTTCCTCTTATTGCTGCAGGAGGAATTGGTAAAAAAGGCAATCTTGCAGCTAATACAGCAGCTCTAATTATGCTTGGTGCATCAGCTGTTGCCATAGGAAAATACATAATGCAGGCTACAGCTGACTGCCTTGGAGATGAGTATAACCGCTGCAACATGTGTAACACTGGTAAATGTCCAAGAGGAATTGCAACTCAAGACCCAAAGCTTTATAGGCGTCTTGATCCCGATAAAGTAGCAGAAAGAGTGGTAGAGGTCTTTAAGGCTGCTGATGTAGAGCTTCGTAAGATATTTGCACCGATGGGAAGAAGCACAGAGCTTCCAATTGGAATGTCTGACGGTTTAAGTATAGATGATAAGGAAATGGCAGAAAGGTTGGAGATAAGCTATGCCTGCTAAAAGAAAAGAACAAAAAGAAACACCAAAGGTTGGACTCCATGAGTCAGTGATTTCCTATAAGGATGCTGTAAGATGGACTGATTCAAGAACTGTCACCATATACGGCAATATTAACGGAAAAAGAGTTCCCTCAAGAATTCTTGAGGAGTTTATTCAGGAATCAGTAAGAGATGGTGCAAGAAATCTTCATATACATGCAGACGGACAGCATGGAATTGGAGGAAGACTCTATCCTCAGGGAGAGCCAATAAGGATTACAATTGAAGGTCCAGTTGGGCAAAGATGTGGTTCCATGGGAATGTTCGGAACAGAGATAGTTATCAAAGGTGGTGTCTCCGATGACGTAGGATGGCTTAACTGTGGAGCAAAGATTACAGTGCTTGGTGATGCAACAAACGGAGCATGGAATGCCGCTGCCCAGGGAATTCTCTATGTTCAGGGAAGTGGTGGTGCCCGTTGTGATACAATGACTAAACATAACCCTCGCTTTGACCCACCCCAGTCTTGGTATTTAAGAGATGTGGGTGACTCATTCGCTGAGTTTAAGGCTGGTGGAATTGCAGTAATATGCGGAGTAAATCCAAGAAATCCAAGAAGTGTCCTTGGATATAGACCCTGTGTAGGAATGGTCGGCGGAGTTATCTATTTCCGTGGTAGAATTGACGGATATTCAGAGAGAGATGTGAAACTCCTTGAGATAACTGAGCAGGACTGGAATTGGCTCTGTGAAAATCTTAAGCCCTATCTTACTGCAATAGAAAGAATTGAACTTTACGATGAACTTACAAAGAGCCCAAATGAATGGCATAAACTTGTCCCATACACACCTCAAGAGAGAAGGCAGAGAAGGTGGTTTAAGGTATCAATGGATGAGTTCAGGAAAAACTACTGGGAAAAGGAAGTTGGAAAGGGCGGAATCTTTGCCGAATATGTTGACCACGAACCAACAATTATTCCATACATCGTAACTGGTGAGTACCGTAGATATAAACCCATTTGGGCAAATGAAAAGTATGCACCACCTTGTGCATACAGCTGTCCTACTCACATACCAACTCATAAGAGAACTGCCCTGATTAGACTGGGCAAAGTAAAAGAGGCAATAGAGATGGTTCTTGAATACAGCCCCTTACCAGCAACAGTCTGTGGAATGATATGTCCAAATCTTTGTATGCAGGCATGTACCCGTGGAATAATTGATATGCCCATTTCTGTTAAAGAGTTCGGTAAAGCATCTCTTGAGCTTCCAGCACCTAAGAAACCAAAAACTACTGGACACAAAGTAGCCATAATTGGTGCAGGACCTGCAGGAATGTCTGCAGCTTGGCAACTTAGCCTTAAAGGACATGATGTAACAATTTTTGAGGCAACAGATAAAATTGGAGGTAAAATTGAGCTCTGTATTCCCGAGCATAGACTAAACAAAGAGATACTTCACAGGGAAATAGAGCGATTTAAAGAAGTAGTAACTGACATAAGGCTCAATACGAAGGTCACAAAAGAGCTATTTGAGCAGCTTCTCAAGGAGTATGAATTCATAATCATAGCAGTAGGTGCTCATAAACCAAGGAAAGTTCCTTTCCCTGGCTCTGAACATACTGTCTCAGCCTATGAGTTCATGAGAGATATAAACAGAGGAAAAACCTATGACTTGCAAGGTAAGAGAGTAGTAATAATTGGTGCTGGAAATGTAGGAATGGATACAGGAGTTGAGGCATTCCTCTGTGGTGCAGCATCGGTTACGGCAGTTGATATTCAGAAACCAGCTGCCTATGGCGCTGAACTTCAGTATGCAAAACAGAAAGGTGTGGAGATTATATGGCCTAAAATAACAGAAAAATATGTACCAGAGGAGAAAAAAATATACTTCACTGACGGAACAAATCTTGATGCTGATTTTGTAATAATGGCAATAGGTGATATGCCTGACTTAGACTTTATCCCTCACCAGATTCATACTGAGAAAGGCTGGCTTGTAATAAATGAATTCTTCCAGACATCCCATCCTAAAGTTTTTGCAATCGGCGATGTAACAGGACTTGGACTTGTAACCCATGCAATAGGACATGGAAGACTTCTTGCAGAATATCTCCATGGAGAACTCATGCATGCCCCAATTACAAGAGACTTAAGACCCCGTATCCCCTATGAAAAGATAAAAATTGACTACTATGAACGCTGCCGAGCTGTTACATCCCTTGAGCAAGAGGCAGAGAGGTGTCTATCCTGCGGTTCCTGTAGAGACTGCCACATGTGCGAGATGACCTGTTTCTGGGGTGCTATAAGCAGAGTTGAAAAGCCTGATGGCAGATTTGAATACGTAGTAGATGACAACAAATGCATAGCCTGCGGATTCTGCGTAGGCATCTGCCCCTGCGGTGTGTGGGAGATGGTTGAGAATATTTAGTTTGAATTATTCATAGATTAAATTTACTTGCTCACAAGCTTTTAGATTTTGTTATTAGTTGTGAGCTAATAGCTAAATTCAGAGGTCATATCTTTTAGAGAACTTCAACTTTAGTAAAAGGATTTTTTGTTGAAAATATAAATATATTGTTTTATAATTTAGAAAAATTAGAAAGGGGGCGTTAAATGGGAATGATTAGGGAATTTTTAGACTTTTTGAAAGAATATAAAGTAATTGCATTAGCTATTGCATTTATAATGGGAGCTGCCTCTACTTCACTTGTTAAATCCCTTGTTGACAATATAATAATGCCATTAATTACTCCCTTTATACCAGAAGGTGCTTGGAAAACAGCAACTTTATCAATTGGTCCCTTTGTAATAAATTATGGCGCCTTTCTGGGTGAGTTGATAAATTTTATTATTATTGCATTTGTTGTTTTTATGATAGCGAAGAAAGTTATGAAAGCTGAAAAGGTAGAAAAAATATAATCTTTAAAAGTATTACAACCTAAATTCCTCACTTTTAGATACATAAGTTTATAAGTGAAATTTTCTCCCTTAGTTTGATAACTTTTCACAGTTGCTTAGGAGATAAGATGCATATGTGCGATTATATTCAGTCAGTGCTGTGAATTCATCAAGTATAATACCCTTTTGCTTTTTTGTTGCTCTCTTATACCTTTTTGAAATCCCTACCATTATTGCTTTTCTTTCTTTCATCGTTAACCCCACTGTTTAAGCCTCCTTGAGGGTTTTCTCTTAGAGGCTTGTATTTTCGTTTAGATTTCTTATTTGAGGCAACGATTAATTTTCATTTAGATTTTTGATGAGGCAATTCGGTTCATTGACATAAAAATTTCCATTTTTTATAATACTTACTAAAATTTTTATTATGATAAAAAATGGATTTAATTGGCGTAAATGATAAGTTAACTATTTACTGTCAGATTAAAAAGATTAAGAATTTTCTCAAATCGTTATTAAAAAAATTCTTTAAATCATATTCCTATTTGCCTAATTCTTTCAATATTTATGAGGTCATAAAAATAAAAAGATTTATAAAGGTACTTAAGAATGCTTCAAATTGTAATCTAAATTATCAATTATTTAGTAAGTGTGTAGTAGAAATTATACAGTAAAGCTGAGTTAAGGGCAATATTGATTAAATAAATACAATAAATTGGAGTTGCAAAAATGATAACCAAAGAGCAGCTTTCTGTCCGAGGATATTCATTTAAGGCACATATTTATTGTGGTTCAAGCGATAACATTAGAACCTTAAATTTTAATTTATCCAGACTTATTTGTGTTTTTGTAGATTTTGACGCTGATAATTGCCTGCTCTTTTTTTCTCCTTCAAAGTTTGGAGATATTGTTAATTTAATAAAGGAACCTGAAAAGATATATGATAAAGAAATGGAAAATTGTAATGAAAAAAAGCTTAACAATATTGAAGTCTCTGAAGTATGGAAGAATATTTTTAAGGAAATAAAAAACTATAAATTAATACACTTTTCAGATATTATTGAAGACTCAGAAATACAACTTTGTAGTTTTTCAGGAAAGTATGACTTAGTAGCTCTAAAAATACCTATATCCTCTATTTCTAATCTTTTTATCAAACCAATTAAAATTTTCCAGGGAGATATTAATAAAAATGATAGCCTAATCTTATTGGTTCCTGAGAAAAACCAAAAATTTCCTTGCTTGACCGATGATAGCTCTCCTTTAGAAGAGGAATTAAAGAGCATTAACGTTATGATAAGAGACATTGAAAATAACCGAATAATATTAAATATGCCATATACGCCCAATCTCTTAGGCCTGCCTGTAATAAACTCAAATTATGAATTAGTTGGTTTCACGATTGAGAATTTCGAAAAAAAATTTGTTGAGTTCGTTCCTATAAAGTTTTCTGAAGGAAAAGAAATAGATGTTTCAAAAATTGAGGATTTCAAGATAATTTCAGAACTAATTAATATTGATGAAACACAGGAGAACATAAATCAAGAAGAAAATGTAGACGTTGATAGTAAAATTGATTTAGAGTTTGAGATAAAGTTTGAAGACAATAAAGAAGACTTATCAGACAAAGAAAATTACCGTGAGAGTTCAGAAAAAAGAATGATAAGAGTATTTAAGTTAAATCAAAAAGATGACATTTTTGAAATTGCAAAGAAAAGTGTAATTCCAGTTTATATAGTTTTGAATGACAGAATAATAGGAAATGGAACAGCCTTTTTATATAAGCAGGTAATTTACCAGGATAATAAGTCAGAATTATTTTTTATGACAAATATTCACGTAATTAATCCAATTAAGGATTTGTCTTTTCATATTGATAAAAACGATAACTTATGTGTATATGCAAAATGGAAAGATGACTTAATTCCTATTGAACACATAATTGCTCCTAAATCGGCATTCTTTTTTTTAGATAAGGACCCTGATTTATATCCATACGACTTTTGTATATTTGTAATTAGAAAAGATGATGTTAATATTGAGAATTTTTTTGCTATATCAGAAAATTATCCTATAAAAATTGGTTCAGAAATATATGCTGCCGGCTACCCTCTGCATGCAATTACCGGTATTGAATTATCTTTTACAAAAGGTATTATCAGTAATGTTTATGATTTTCATGATAATCCCGCTTTATCCTATACAATACAGACAGATGCTTCAATAAACCCCGGTAATTCCGGAGGACCAATATTTACAAACGAGGGATTTATAATAGGAATTGCTACAAGAGGGGTTGGGGGTGACTCAATATCAGGACTTAATCTTGGTATAAGGATAGATCATGTCTGTAGAACTTTGGAAAATCCTAACATGATGCAAATTGTTCATATCAATAATTTAATCTCCAAACTAAAGAGGTTTAAAAATGAGCAATGATAATCATGAAATTTATAAGACGCTTTTTCAACAAAGACACAACAGACTAATTGCAGGTTATTTAATTGATGTTAATGGTTCTCAATGTGAAATATGGTTTCCCTATTCAATAGAAGTCATGAAATTACTTACAAAGGGAGCATTTCTTGCAGCAGAGAATTTTTCAAGCATAAATCTACCGATTGATGATGAGATATCATTTTTAGATAATGAAAAACACTTTTCAATATTGCAAATAACAGATAAGAAGGCTATTTATTACAAAATTCAAGAAATGAAGAATACTCCATCAAGCATAAAACTTGAAGAGGATTTTGAAAAATTGCAGAAAGATTGGAATAGAAGCCTAAAGGAAGAAGAGTCTCCGAATCTGAAAATTCAAGTTTTTGCTGATATAACTGATTATGAAATTAAAGTTACAGGGAATGAATACTTAATAAAACAGAATGAGATGGAGCCTATTCAGGGCTACAAAGTTTACTTACTTAACAATGAAATTGTTGAGCAGGTAATAAACAAAGGAATAATCAAGAAGAAAACGATTTTTCCTGTCGGTTTGCACAAATTTTATAACGTAAATGTATTTATTGATTACAATTCTCTTATAAACAGACACTTCGGGATTTTCGCAACTACTGGAGCGGGTAAGAGCAACTTAGTATCATCTCTTTTTTCATATCTCATGTATCATTCAGAAGAAAATACGAATATTGTAGTGTTTGACGTTAATAATGAATATATTACCCTATTATCTGACTGCTTGGCAAAAATCAATGATACTCATGTAATTATTCTTGAAGAGAGTTATCTTGGTAAATATGCAAACTCATTTTTAAAAGGAAATTTAAGCAATCTTGAACTTGCTGCTCAAGAGATAACTGATTCAATCGTTATCCCATCATCCTTGAAAACATATAAAGATAAAATCAGAGAGATAGTAAGGTTCCTTCTCTCAAAAGGAGTATTCAAGATGTTTGTCGAAGGTGAGTCGATAGAGAAATTCTTATTTTCATTTGGACAATTTTTGAAAAATAACATAACAGTAGGAAGGGGCTCAAAAGTTACAAAACAAAAAATTACATCATTTGTTGAATTTATGAGAGAGAAAATCCAAGATACCTCGATTAACATCACTAAAACTCACTTGAATTATATAAATACGAATCTTAGAGACTGGGCAGAAGAGTATTTTGGCAGTGAATTGATACAATATTGTGAAACCTATCTCCAACAAATGAACACATTTATAAATAAGTTTGCTGACGAATTTAAAGAGCCATCCGATTATCTTTTCAGCATTGGAAGAGAAGGACTATTTAAAATAGTATCTGACAATGAAAAGTCTTTAGTAATCGTTTTGTCTGATAATGATAATACTCTGAGATATTTTGCCTCTTACTTTATTGATTTTATGTACAATTTCAGAAAGTCAAGAGGTATTACCTCTCCTCCGATACTATTCTTTTTTGATGAAGCAGACCTTTTCATTCCAGGAAGCATAAAAAGGAGTGAAGAAGAAGAATCAAGTTCCATAAAGAAAGTTAAAGAGTCCTGTCAGATGTTAGCAAGAAGGGGCAGAAAATACGGCATGGGCTTGGGATTAGCTACCCAAAGAATTGCTTATAACGATACGAATGTATTAGCTCAGCTTAATACTTATTTTGTAGGAAAATTGATGAGAAAGACTGATAGACAAATAATAACCGAATCCTACGGAATATCAGAGGGAGCTATATCAGAAACAGTTGGTTTTGGACCTGGAGATTGGACGCTGTTGAGCACCTGTGCTACAGGCATAAGAAATACTCCAATTGCAATTCACATGGAAAATTCGGAGGATAGAATTAAAAACTTCATTGAAGAAGAATGGGCTAAATTAGAATTAATCTTTATTAAGCTGATGTTTGAAAAATTTGTTGAAATAAGTAAAGATGAAAGGATTTTTGAAGAATTAAATGCAGAGATAGCTGAACTGATTATCCCTGATTATGTGAATATTTAAAATGGTGATTTTAGAAAAAGGACAATAATAGTTGTTTTAGAGTTATATGAGTAAAAATTTAAAGTCGCTTGGTTAAACTATGAAGGTAGTTCTGAAGATTCTGAGCTGATAGATTTTCAGGCACTGTTTCATTTATCATCATTGCCTTAAACATTTTTCTTAAAAGCTCTGCAGGGGCAAAATTTTTTATCTTTTCTCCTAACTGACGTGAGTAGTTGTGTATGAGAAAGGATTCTGTATACCATAAATCATCCATCAATGGCTTAATGTGCTGACATAATAGATTTTTTATAGTCTCAGGCGTTGCTCTGTTCTCTATAATCATTGCTCTTATGTCGTTATTTAGAGTTTGAAGGCCCTTTACCGCAGGATTTTGTCCAAGTCTATGCCGTCCCTTTGTAATTGGGGAGAATTTTGTTACATTCACACCTGAACAATATAGATGTCTTTTTTCATCAATCGGTTTTATCACGAAATACATAAAATCATTTATATATTCCATTTATTCGCTCCTTTATTCCTGAATTAAAAAAATTTCCTATTCATATTTTTCCGCAAACAGGGCAGGAAGAGTCTTTCTGGGCTTTGAAAGTTTTAAACTCAGAACTAAGTCCATCCCATACAAGTAGTTTGTTTTTTAAAAGCTTACCGATACCAACAAGATGTTTAAGTGCCTCAAGAGCCTGAAGTGCACCAATAACTCCAGGAGTTGCGCCAACTACTGGAAAAGTCTCCTTTGGAGGAGGCTCTGGAAAAAGACATTTCAAGCAAGGTGTTTCTGGTGAATGGATAAAACTTACCATGCCTTGAATGCCATATATTGCTCCGAAAACAAGGGGTATTCCTTTCTTTATGGCAACTTCATTGAGAAGATATCTTGTCTCAAGGTTATCCATACAATCAAGGATAATGTCAGCATCCCCTATAAGTTCATACACATTATCAGCTTCTATTTTATCTGTAATAGGAACCACTTCAACATCAGGATTTATGGCAGTAAGGGTTATCTTTGCAGATAAAGCTTTGTTTATTCCAATTCTTGTATGGCAGTGTAGTATCTGTCTGTTGAGGTTCGTTATCTCTACACTGTCAAAGTCACATATTATTATTTTTCCAATTCCGGCAACTGCAAGATACACTGAGACAGGGCTTCCAAGTCCACCAGCACCTGCTATGAAGACTGTGGAATTTTTTAGCTTTTTCTGTCCCTCCTCGCCCCATCCATCAATCATTATCTGACGGGAATATCTTAAGAAATCCATCCAATCAACTCCTTCATTTTTATTAGAGTTTCTCCAGCAACTTTTTTAGCTTTTTTAGAGCCTTCAAGGGCTATGTCAAGTAAAACAGAAGGATTGTCAATGAGGTGTTGTCTCTTTTCCCATATGGGCTTCATAAGATTAATTACGTGCTTTATAAGTATTGCTTTACAGTCCAGACAGCCAATAGTTGCAGTTGTGCAGCCCTTTGTGATTTCCTGTCTTTCATCTTCTGTAGAGAATATTTTTTGCAAATCAAACACAGGACATACTTGAGGATTTCCCTTGTCTGTTTTTCTTTTTCTTGCTGGGTCTGTCACCATTGTCCTTAATTTTTCTGTAACGGTCTTTTCGTCATCACTGAGATATATTGCATTGCCGTAGCTTTTAGACATCTTTCTTCCATCTGTGCCTGGAACCTTAGGGAATTCTGTAAGCAAGGCTTCTGGTTCTGGGAAGAAATCTTTTCCGTAAAGATAGTTAAACCTTCTTGCAATCTCACGGGAAATCTCAAGATGTGGAACCTGGTCAATACCCACGGGAACGTATTTTGCTCTGTAGATGATGATGTCTGCAGTCTGAAGCACAGGATAGCCTAAAAATCCATAGGTGTCAAGGTCTTTATCTTTTATTTGTTCCTTCTTCTCCTTGTAGGTTGGAACTCTCTCAAGCCAACCAAGAGGTGTAATCATGCTAAGGAAAATGTGAAGTTCAGCATGCTCAGGCACTTGAGACTGAATAAATATGGTTGATTTCTCAGGGTCAAGTCCAGCAGAGACGAAATTCATTAGTAAATCAAGGGTATAGTCCCTTATTTGGGAGGGATTTCCGTAGCCCGTTGTTAATGCATGCCAGTCAGCAACAAAGAAATAGCACTCGTATTTATCCTGAATTCTAACCCAGTTTGACAACGCTCCTATTAGATTTCCTAAATGAAGCGGTCCGCTTGGTTGCATTCCGCTTAACACTCTGTCCATCTGTGCCTCCTAAAAAAGTGAGAGTATGGAATAGAAAAATTTGACTAAGGGCAACACGAAAATTTTTGTAAGTCCTGTAACAATTAGCAATATAACAATCAGAGAACCGTAAGGTTCAATTCTCTCCATAAATTCAGAATATCTGAGGGGCAGTATCCCCATTAGAATTCTACCACCATCGAGCGGAGGAATGGGTATTAGATTAAAAGCCGCAAGAACAATGTTTATGAGAATCGTTGATTTAAGTATGAGAACAGTTGGATTGAATATAAAATCAGGAATAACACCCATAAATGGTAGAAATATCCACTTGAGTAAAACTGTGCTTACTATTGCAACCAGAAGATTAGCAGCAGGTCCACCAGCAGCACATAGAGCCATTCCGGCACGAGGATTTTTAAAATTATAAGGATTAACGGGAACAGGCTTTGCATATCCGAAAACCCATTGCCCACTTGTGAGTATTATTAACATTAAAGGCATTATTATGGTGCCAAAGGGGTCGATATGAGATAGAGGATTGAGCGTTAATCTACCCGAAAGCTTGGCTGTGCTATCACCGAGCTTATAAGCAACCCATCCGTGTGCGAGTTCATGAAAAACTATGGCAATAAGAATTGCTGGAGCTGAGATGATTATCTGTCTAAAAATGCCTGTAAAGTCCATTATCTTATCCTTATCATTACTTCATCCGGATTTACCATGTCTCCTTGTTTTATGTAGATTTCCTCGACGGTTCCATCTATTGGTGAGTGAATTTCGTTTTCCATTTTCATGGCCTCTACTATTACAACCGTATCACCGGCTTTTACTTTATCTCCTTTATTTACATTAATTTTTACTACTGTACCGGGCATTGGTGAGGTAATATCTCCTGGCTCAGCGGGTCTTGGTCTTACAGACTCTTTTGGTTTTATCTCTACTTTGCCTTCTTCGCTTGGAACAATCTCCTGAAGAGGTTCTACTATTACCTCAACGAGCTGATTGTTAACATAGAGGAAATATGGTCTCTTACCATCCACCTTATGTCCCTTTCCACCAACTTTTACATGGTAGGACTCGCCATAGAGATTTATCACGAATTCAGTAGGTGCAAGGGATGATGTAGTGGGTTTTGTTTCTTCTTTTTTAGGAGTTGGAATTTCTTCTTTGATGCCCTTTTCTTTTGCTTCAAGGAATTCAAGATAAATCTTAGGGAAAAGACAATAACTAAGAACATCTTCATCGGAACGAGCTTTATCTTTAAGTTCTGCCTTAGCTTTTTCAAATTCTGGTTGTAATAAATCTGCTGGCCTTACTGTAATAAACTCCTCATCACCAAGTATTTTTTTTCTTACTTCTTCATTCACTGGCACAGGAGGTCTTCCATATAGCCCCTTAAAGTAATTTTTTGTTTCTGTTGTAACCATTTTGTATCTTTCACCTGTTAGAACATTCAGAGTTGCCTGAGTCCCTACTATCTGACTTGAAGGAGTTACAAGAGGAGGATAACCAAAGTCTTCCCTTACCTGTGGAATTTCTTCCATAACCTCTCGTATTCTGTGCAAAGCATTTTGCTCTCTCAGTTGATTTACAAGATTACTTAGCATTCCTCCTGGAACTTGATAGACAATTACTTTCGGGTCTGGTCCTGTGTATTCACTTTCAAGGGCTTTGTATTTCTTTCTTACTTCATAGAAGTAATCGGCAATCTCATCAAGAAGCTCCATATTAAATTTAGGGTCTCTCTCTGTTCCCTTAAGAATGTGACATATTGTTTCAAGTGGTGGCTGAGAAGTTCCACCTGCCATCGTAGACATTGCTGTATCAACAATATCAACGCCTGCTTCAATTGCTTTTATAGTGGTGGCCACTGCCATTCCTGCTGTGTCATGAGTGTGAAGATGGATGGGCAAATCAATTTCTTCTTTCAGTTTCTTTATTAAATTGTATGCAGTATAAGGGTCAAGTAATCCAGCCATATCTTTTATGCAGATTATGTGAGCTCCCATGTCACGCAGTTTCTTTGCGAGTTCAACAAAGTAGTCAATTGTGTATATGGGGCCGACTGTGTAGCAAAAAGCTGCTTCAACAGTGCCTCCATATTTTAAAGTAGCTTCAATAGATTTCTCCAAATTTCTTAAGTCATTAAGAGCATCAAAAATTCTTAGAATATCTATTCCGTTCTCTATGGTTTTCTCAACAAACTTCTCAACTACATCATCAGCGTAGTGTCTATATCCTACAAGGTTCTGTCCTCTAAGGAGCATCTGAAGCTTTGTATTTTTAGCGAGGCTTCTGATTGTTCTTAGCCTTTCCCAAGGGTCTTCTCGTAGAAATCTCAAACAACTGTCAAAGGTTGCACCTCCCCATACTTCAAGAGAATGAAACCCGACCTGATCCATCTTTTCACAAATAGGAACAATGTCTTCAAGTCTCATTCTCGTTGCATGGAGGCTTTGATGGGCATCTCTAAAAGTCGTATCCATTATTTTCACGGGTGATTTTGACATGTTACACCTCTCAAATATTATTTACACTTTACTATGTGCTACAATTGCAGCAGAAAGAATCACGGCTAAATCAAAGGGATCTTTCTCTTCAGTATAAAGAAGGCTTGGAAGTTTTTCTTCAATGTATTTTGTACTAAAATTGCCTTTTCTGAAATCTTCATCTTCCATAATTTTTATATAAAGAGGTATTGTGGTCTTTACTCCTCTGATTATATATTCACTTAAGGCACGATGCATTCTGCGAACTACTTCCTCCCAGGTGCGACCTCGTGCAACAAGCTTGGCAAGAAGAGAGTCATAGTAGGGTGGAACATGATATCCCTCTGCCACATGCCCGTCTATTCTTATACCAAATCCACCGGGAGAGTAGTAGGCTGTTACAACTCCTGTTGATGGTAAAAAGTCATTAAGCGGGTCTTCTGCATTGATTCTACACTGGATTGCATATCCGCTTAGGGTTACCTCATACTGCTTTATGTCAAGGGGTTCACCATAAGCAATTTTAATCATGTTTTGTACAAGGTCTATTCCTGTAATTTCCTCGGTAATTGTGTGCTCTACCTGTATTCTTGTATTCATCTCAAGGAAATAGTAATTGAGATTTTCATCAACAAGAAATTCTACTGTGCCAACATTGTCATATCCAACTGCATGGGCAATTTTTTTTGCTGCCTCTCCCATCTGAGCTCTTACTTTTTCAGTAAGCAGCAAAGACGGAGCTATTTCAATCAGCTTTTGATGCCTTCGCTGTATTGAACAGTCTCTTTCACCAAGATGGATTATTTTTCCGTACTTGTCTGCCATTACCTGTATCTCAATGTGATGTGGTCTTTCAAGATATTTCTCTATGAAAATTCTTTCATCTCCAAAGGCTTTTTTGGCTTCAGACATGGCAATAGGTATCTGTCTTCTAAGGGATTCTTCGTCATAACAGATTCTCAGACCTCTTCCTCCACCACCTGCAGTGGCTTTAACCATGACAGGATAGCCAATTTCCTTTGCTGCGCTTACCGCCTCTTCAATGTCTTTAATCGGAGGTGTTCCAGGCAAAAGAGGAATGCCCAGTTCTTTGGCAATTTTACGAGCTTCATCTTTAAGCCCCATTTTTCTTATTGCCTGAGGATTGGGTCCGATGAATGTAATCCCTGCTCCTATGCAGGCTTCTGCAAATTGAGGATTTTCAGAGAGAAAGCCATAACCAGGATGGATTGCGTCACAGCCAACATTCTTTGCAAGCTCTACAATTCCATAGATGTTAAGATATCCTCTTAAGGGTCCTGGAGTTACTAAATAGGCTTCATCAGCTTTCTTTACATATCTTGCCGTTGCATCGGGTTCACAGTAGATGGCAACTGTTCTTATCCCGAGTTCTTTGCAGGCACGGATAACCCTTAGGGCAATTTCTCCTCTGTTGGCAATTAAAACTTTTTTGAACATAACACTCCTTTTAAGGTAAATATAAAAATTTTAAATGAAAACTTAAAATAAATCAATGAGCAGTGCTATAATAAGCTTATGTTTGCCGAAATTAAAGGAAAAATTGAGGCTGGAGAGAGGCTTTCAAGAGATGATGCTTTATATCTTTTTCAGTCTGACCGAATCCATGAAATAGGTGAGCTCGCCGATAAAGTTTCAAGAAGAGTTAACGGAGATAGGGTATACTTCATTCTAAATCGGCACATAAATCCTACAAACATCTGTGTTAATCGTTGTCGCTTCTGTGCCTTTTCTCGTTCAAAGGGAGATAGGGATGCCTATGAGATGACAATTGATGATATTCTTGAAGACGTTAGAAAAGCTAAGCAAGAACTTGGAAGACTTAGCGAGGTTCATATTGTCTCTGGACTTCATCCTGATTGGAATTTTGACTACTATCTTGAGATACTGAGTTCAATAAAAAGTGAGTTTCCAGAGATTGGAATTAAAGCCTTTACTGCTGTAGAGATAGATTATTTTTCAAGAAAGTCGGGACTGTCCGAGGAAGAGGTAATGCTTAGATTAAAAGAGGCAGGACTTGACATAATGCCAGGTGGAGGGGCAGAGATTTTTGAATCATCAGTGAGGAATCAGATATGCCCTGAAAAAATCTCTGGAGAGCGATGGCTTAAGATAGCTAAAACCGCTCACACTCTTGGAATTAAAACAAATGCTACGATGCTTTATGGACATGTGGAGTCCTATGAGGATAGAGTTGACCATCTGTTTAGATTGAGAGAATTGCAAGACCAAACAGGAGGTTTCCTTGCCTTCATCCCTTTAAGCTATCAGCCTGAAAATACAGACATTAAAGTTCCCTATCCATCAGGGATAGATGATCTAAAAACAATTGCCATTTCAAGGCTTGTCCTTGACAATATTCCTCACATTAAGGCTTATTGGATAATGCTTGGAGAGAAACTTGCACAGCTTGCCCTTCTATTTGGTGCAGATTGCCTTGAAGGAACTGTTATTGAAGAGAGAATTGCCCACTCTGCAGGTGCCCGTTCAAAGAGAGGAATGGGAATTAGTGAAATAGTCCATCTCGTAAGGGAGACAGGTAAGATTCCTGTAGAGAGGGATAGTTTTTATAATTCCCTTAGGATATATGGCTAACACACTTCGTTTAGAAAAAGAATATGCTCTCAAAATGATACAAGAAATCCATCTCCATGAACTTGGAAAAGAAGCAGACCAGATAAGAAGGAGACTTCATCCCGAAGAGGTTGTTACCTTTGTGGTAGATAGAAACATAAACTACACGAACGTTTGCATAAATCGTTGTAAATTCTGTGCTTTTTGGAGACCGAAGGAAGACCCCGAAGCCTATGTGATTACCTATGATGAGCTTTCCCAAAAAATTGAGGAGACCATTGCCAAGGGAGGCACTCAGATACTTCTTCAAGGTGGAGTCCACCCCGAGCTTGGACTTGATTTTTATGTGGAGATGCTAAGGTTCATCAAGAAGAATTTCAAGATTCATGTTCACGGATTCTCTCCTCCAGAGATTACCTTTCTTAGTAGAAAAGAGGGGCTATCTGTAAGAGAAATCTTGATTAGGCTCAAAGAGGCTGGACTTGATACAATTCCCGGAGGAGGCGCAGAAATACTTTCAGACAGAGTTAGAATTCGTCAGTCACCGAATAAGATTAAATCAGATGAGTGGTTGAGTGTAATGCGGGAAGCACACTTGCTTGGAATGAAGACCTCAGCAACGATGATGTTTGGAAGTATTGACTCAGATGAGGACATAATTGAGCATCTTGATAAATTAAGAAGCCTTCAGGATGAGACTGCTGGATTTACTGCCTTTATCCCTTGGAGTTTTCAGCCTTGGAATACAGAGCTAAAGAGAGAAAATCCAGAGATTGAGCCTGCAGGTGCTGTAAAGTATCTCAAAGTGCTTGCCCTAAGTAGAATATATCTTAACAACTTCCCTAATATTCAGGTTTCATGGGTGACACAGGGAATAAAGATTGCCCAGGTAGGGCTTCGTTTTGGTGCTAATGACTTTGGTTCAACAATGCTTGAAGAAAATGTTGTAAGAGCAGCAGGTGTAAGCTACAGAGTTACAATGGATGAGATAATCAGTGCAATTAAGTCAGCAGGGTTTAAGCCTGCCCAGAGAGATACCTATTACAATGTGCTCAAGTACTTTGAATAGAATCCGTTGGGACTTCTTTGAAAAAGTTATAATTCCTGAGGAGTTTTCCAAGTATCTGTGGGACTACAAGATTGAGGCACCTCTTGAGGTTTTGATTCTTAGGGTTTTAAGATATGGAAAGTTTGAGGAGATAGAGAGAATTTTTAGACTCTATCCTGAAGAGACTGAAACAATTGCCTTCAAGTATCCTGAAATAAAGAGAGGAATGAGATTTTGGATAAAAAGATGGAAAGACACTTTTAAAACTTCTATAGGGAGGCTTTATGAGTGAAGTCTACGATGTAATAATAATTGGTGGAGGACCTGCAGGACTTACAGCAGGAATTTATGCAGCAAGGGCAAACCTTAAGACACTCATACTTGATAAATCAAAAACTGCAGGAGCCCTTGCCTATGCCTCTTTGATTGAGAATTATCCTGGAATGGAGAGACCTTTAACAGGAAAGGAACTCCTTGATAGAATTCGCACACAGGCTATTTCATTTGGTGCTGAATATAGAGAAGAGCAGGTAGTTGGAGTTGACCTTGTATCAGAGATAAAGGAAGTTATTACCATGAGTGGAAGTTACAAGGGGAAAACAGTTATCATTGCCACTGGTTCTATGGGAAGAAAACCTACCATAAAGGGAGAGGGAGAATTTCTCGGAAGAGGTGTAAGCTACTGTGCTGTCTGTGATGCTCCCTTTTTTAGAGGGAAAACCGTGGCAGTCCTTGGAGATAGCGAAGAAGCAGCCAAGGAGGCTGTTTATCTTACAGAGTTTGTTGAGCTATGCTATCTTGTAACTTCATCGTCAAAATTAAAGGTTGAGGATTCTCATCCTGTTTTTACAAACATTAAGGTTAAAATTCTCACAGGTTACACAATAAAGGAGATAGTAGGAACTGATTTTGTTACAGGACTTAAAATAAGTAAAGATGGAGTTGAGGAAACATTAAACTTAAGCGGTGTATTTGTATTCATTCAGGGGTCTCAGCCTATCACTGATTTTCTCGGTGAGGCATTGAAAGTTGATGAGAGGGGATTTATTGTGGTAGATAATTTCATGGAGACAAGTATTAAAGGAGTATATGCTGCAGGAGATGTGGCAAGTCCCTTTATTAGACAGGTTATTATTGCCTGTGCCCAAGGAGCAATAGCAGCTCTTAGTGCAGAAAAATACATTCGAGGAAGAAGCAGTATTAAGGCAGACTGGCATGGGTGAAATGATGATAACCGAAGAACTTATTGAAGAAATTAAGGACAAAATAGTAAGCTCAATCTCTCCAGATAAGATTATTTTATTTGGCTCTCAAGCCACAGGTGAGGCAAAAAAAGAGAGCGATATTGATTTAGTAATAATCTGGGATACAGCAGAATCCCAACATAGAAGAAATTTAATCGTTAGAAGGCTTTTTCCTGGAAGAAATTTCTCCCTTGATGTTTTTGTCTTCACGCCGAAGGAGGAAAGAGAACTTAGGGATATAAGAGGTACAATTTTATACACAGCCTTTAAAAATGGGAAGATAATATATGAAAAATCTAAAGGAAGAAATAGTTCTTAGATGGTTTAAGAAAGCAGAAAACGATATTAAAAACATCGAAAACAATTTAAAAAGTGAGGACTTTCCAACTGATACAGTCTGTTTTCATGCTCAGCAGGCAGTAGAGAAATTTTTCAAGGGAGCACTTGTATATTTTCAGAGAGACATAAGTAAAACCCATGATCTTGTTAGACTACTCTCAGAAATTGTAGATCTCATCCCAGAATTGAAAGAGTTTGAAGAAGATTTAGAGAGATTAACAGAATTTTCTGTAGAAGTTCGATATCCAGATACATTTTATGAACCCACCCTTGAGGAAGCTAAATATTCTTACGAAATTGCAACAAAAATAAGAGAAATAATTTTAAATAAGGTGAAAATATGAGTAACAATGGTAAAGGTTTTAGTAATTGGGAAGGTGAAGCCTTTGAGCAGCTGTTGTTTGACTATCTTAACAACGGTTATCTTGAAAGCATTATCACTTTTTTTGAACATGAGCCTCAGCAACTTCTTCTAATACCAAAAATGCTTTCTGATGAGAGGTTAAGACTTAAAGTTGGAGCTTTTGCAATTATTGAGGAGCTAAAACAGAAAAATGAAGACTTATTGAAGACGATAGTTCCTTCACTAATTGAGCTTCTTAAATCTCCGGATAAAAATATTCGAGGTGATGCAGTCTATGCTCTCGAAATAATAGCAGATTACTCGGCAAAGGCAGCTTTAATTGAAGCTCTTAATCAGGAGAAAGACCCTCAGATAAGAGAATTTATTGAAGATGCATTAAAAAAGCTTCAATGAGTTACGCAATAATTGATGTATCTGGAGACATAGGTATAAGAGCAGAGGGAGATAGCCTTGAAGAATGTTTTAGTAATGCTGCGTTGGGACTATATAGTCTAATTACAGACTTAGATAAAATTGAGAGTAAGAAAGAGATTGATATTTCAATAAGTGAAGATAACATTGAAAATCTTTTGGTATGTTTTTTAAATGAACTTATTTATATTTTCGATACTCAAGGTTTCATTGGTAGAAATGTAAACGTAAAAATTATTGGAAATTCACTGATTGCAAAGGTTTCAGGTGAACAATTCAATGCTGATAAGCATGATAGAAAACTTCTTATAAAAGCAGCTACTTATCACAATCTCGTTGTCAGAAAACAAGAATCTCGATGGATAGCAGAGATTATTTTTGATATCTAAATGACAATATCAGAGAAAATTGGTTAAAGAATGATGTATAATTTATTAAAGTTAGCTGGGCTATCGCAATGCTAATTAAAAAGAAGGAGGTAATATGATTGACAGAGCAAGAGTTGAGCAGGTTTTAGGAAAAATAAGGGTAGGACTTATGGCTGACGGTGGTAATATTGACCTTGTTGATATTAAGGACAATGTAATTTATGTGAAACTAAAAGGAGCCTGTGGAACCTGTCCTATGGCAACTCTAACTCTTAAAAACTGGGTTGAGAAAACTTTAAAAAGTGAGATTCCGGAAGTTAAAGAAGTAGTAGCCGTTTAAGGTAATGTTTAAATTTTTAATATTTTTTCTCTTATGTTGTTCGTTAGGAGCGGTTTTTGCGGAGGAAAAATATCAGATAACAGATATAAGATATTATGAAACAGCTCATGGGCTTAGAGTAGTAATTGAAAGTAGTGGACAATTAGAATTTTCAAAGGGACAGCTTAAAAATCCAGAGAGATTGTTTTTTGATTTCAAGAACACCATTCTAAGCAGAGAGGTTAAAAGAGAATTTTTAACATCCAAATCGATAGTAAACAGAATAAGAGTGGGTCAGTTCGATTCAAACACAGTAAGGGTTGTCTTTGACCTACTCAGTTCTGAATATGAGTTTAAATTAATTCAACTTGAAGACCCTTTCCGATTAGTAATTGACATATATAAGGATACAAAGGGCAGTAACACGTCTCCTGAAAAAGAGATTGTAAGAAGTTCTAAATCCCCCACGTTTAAGAGGAAGATTGTAATTGATCCGGGACATGGCGGAAAAGACCCAGGTGCTATCGGTCATAATGGTCTCATGGAGAAGGACGTAGTTCTGGACGTGGCTCTTAAAGTTAGAGATTTAATGCGAGAGAGTTCAAAATACGAGATAATTTTAACACGAGATAAGGATGTGTATATACCTTTAAATGAACGCACAGAGTTAGCCAACAGAGTAAAGGCAGACCTTTTCATATCAATTCATACTAATGCTGCTTCTAATTCGTTTGCAAAAGGCATAGAAACATATCTTCTTAACTGGACGGACGATGAAGAGGCAATAAGGGTTGCTGCAAGGGAAAACTCTATTTCTGTAGCAAAGATGAGGCAGATGAAGGGAGAGCTTGGTTTCATGCTGGCTTCTCTGGAAAGGGAGGCTAAAAGAGACGACTCGGTAAAACTTGCGGGTTATATTCACAACTCTCTTACAAGAAACCTTAAGAGCTCTTTTTCAAGAAATGACAATGGCGTAAAACAGGCATTATTTTATGTTCTTGTAGGAGCTCAGATGCCCTCCTGTTTGTTAGAAATCTCCTACATAAGCAATCCCGAAGAAGAAAAACTTCTTACAAATGACTCATACAGAGCAAAAATTGCAGCTTCTATTGTAGAGGGTATAGATAACTACTTTTCAAAGGCAGAAAATATTAAAAATGTGAAGTATACCAATAAGTTTTTAAAAAGAACAGACCTCGGAAAAAGCAAAGTTAAAAAAGAAAAATCCAGCAAACTTTAAATGGATATATTAATAAAAAACGCCCTTATTTTTGACGGCACAGGTAAGAGTCCCCTAAAAGCTAATGTTGGAGTTAAAGACAGCAAAATAGTCTATATTGGCAAAGAGAGTTTTTCAGCCAGTAGGATTATTAAAGCAGATAATCTTGTTCTAACTCCTGGTTTTATCGATACTCATTCTCATTCGGACTTTACCATTCTTGCGGATGCTCGGGCAGAAGGTAAGATTACACAGGGCATAACTACGGAAATAAACGGAAACTGTGGAATTTCAGCTTTCCCTCTTATTGGAGAGGTTTTTGAAAGGCGGGTTCTTGAACTTTCGTCTTTTGGTCTTAAAGGATGGACAACACTTCAAGATTACATTCAGCTACTTAAGGAAAATAAAGCCTCCATAAATCTTACATTTCTATGTGGACATGGAAATATAAGAGGCGCTGTTGTAGGTTATAAAAATCTTAAAGCGGACAAAAGGCAATTGTCCCAGATGAAAAAGCTCCTAAAGAAACAATTTTCACATAAAATAAGAGGATTATCAACAGGCTTGATATACCCACCAGGAATTTTTGCTGATAAGGATGAGCTTGTAGAGCTTAACAAAGTTGTTCGCACTTTTGGTGGGATTTATGCTACTCATATAAGAAGTGAAGGTGAGAAGCTTCTTTCTGCCATAGAGGAAGCAATAGAGATAGGAAAAAGAGCTGGTGTGCCTATCCACATATCACATCTAAAAACATCTGGAAGTGAAAACTGGTGGAAGATTGATGCGGTGCTTACTATGATAGAGTCAGCTAAAGAAGAGGGAATGAGAGTGACTGCTGATAGATATCCTTATACAGCCTCGGCAACGGACTTAGATGCATTTCTGCCTTCTTGGATTTTAGAGGGAAACAGAGAGGAGATAATAGGAAGGCTTAAACTTAGAGACACGCGCAGAAAGATTAAGAAGTATCTACAGACAAGAGGCAGGGGTTTTCTGGAAAGACTGCTCATATCGGATGTTTTATTTGAAGGAGATAAAATGTTCGAGGGAAAGAGGATTGGAGAAATTACAGATATTGAAAATGCCTCTGATTTCATATCTGACCTTCTAATTCGTTCCAGTCTTCAGGTAGGAGCTATATACTTTGGCATGAGCGAGGAAAATTTGGAAAGAATTCTATCTAAGCCCTATGTTATGATTGGCACAGACAGTTCTGCAAGATGCAGTAGAGGTATCACTGCTCATGGAAAACCACATCCCAGAGGTTTTGGTAGCTTCCCTCGATTTTTAAGGAGGTATGTTTTAGAGAAAAATCTCATTAGCCTTGAAGAAGCGATAAAGAAGATAACTCTACTTCCTGCGAGAACTTTTAAGATAAACAAAAGAGGAGTTATTAAAGAGGGCTATTTTGCTGATATTGTTCTGTTCGACCCTTCAGAACTTGAGGACAGAGCGACTTTTCAGGAGCCTTTTAATATATCCAAAGGAATCAAGTATGTCCTGGTGAATGGAAAAATATCTGTGGAAGAAGGAGTTTTTAATGGAAATAGAAACGGAGAGGTATTGTTATGAAAACGATTGGTATTGCTTGTAGTATAGATGAAAAGAGATATTTTTTAAATAAAGATTACATCAAAAAGATTGTAAGCTTTGGATTTATGCCCGTTATTATCACGCCTGAAATGTTAGTTTTTAGAGATTTCATAGTAGATAAACTCTCAGCTCTAATAATTTCGGGCGGTGGCGATATACACCCATCTTTTTATGGAGAGAAGAATACGGCATGTAGAAGTATTGTTCCTCGAGAGAGAGTAGAGGCTGAATTTGAATTGATAAAAGCCTTTTTGCCTACCCGAAAACCTTTACTTGGCATATGTTACGGCATGCAGCTTATTAATATTTACTTTGGCGGTTCGCTTATTCAAGATATTCAAAGTCCTCTTAATCATAAAGATGGA
This sequence comes from Thermodesulfovibrio sp. TK500a, assembly GCF_055381765.1. NCBI lineage: Bacteria > Pseudomonadati > Nitrospirota > Thermodesulfovibrionia > Thermodesulfovibrionales > Thermodesulfovibrionaceae > Thermodesulfovibrio > Thermodesulfovibrio sp. TK500a. Next base: position 1,114,515 of record NZ_AP041606.1, on the reverse strand, counting down.
ACTCACAGAGTGTCTATGTTACTTGATTTTCCAATAAAAAAAGGCGAATACCTTGTGAACAGCTCGCATCATCAGGCAATAAAAAAGCTCGGCGAAGGACTTGAAGTGTTTTGCAAAGCCGAGGATGGTTTTATAGAAGGCATCTATCTCAAGGAACATCCGTTCTTTGTAGGAGTTCAGTGGCATCCCGAGAGAGACAATGGAGATGCGTCAGAGAGTCTTTGGCAAATTTTTTCAAAAAGTATACAATAGATTATGAGTTCTACAAAAAAATACAAAATTTCCTTAGAGAGAAATTTTTATATCTGGATTCTGCTTTTTTTAATAGGCCTTTTGGGATATTTAAACTATCAGATTCTTAAGTACTTTTTTGCAGCCTGTGGTTGGGCTATTGTTATAGCTCTTGTATTTCATCCAATTTTTGATTTTGCTCAAAGATACTTTAAATACCGTGGTGTTTCTGCTTTCATTACCATAATTTTAGTGATTGTCCTCTTTCTATTCCCCTTTGTTTTCATATCCTATCAGATAATTCTTGAAGCAGGTGAGCTCATAAGAAAAGTAAACTTGCCCGAACTGATTAACCAGATAACTACAAATCCATTTTTAGCAAAGATTATCGAAAGACTTAGTTTTATTACAGGAGGAGATGTAAAGTCTCTTGAAAATCTCATAAAGGATGAGATAGCAACTATTATGAAATCAATTGCAGTTAGAATAGCCCATGGTTTTGGAGATGTCGTAACTTCAGGTATAAATATTGTTCTTACCTTTTTTATAGCCTTTTTCTTTATCAAAGATGGAGACCATTTTGTGAGAAAAATCATAGAGTTTTTACCTTTTGCCGAAGCTGATAAGGTTTCCATAAGAAATCAAGTAAAAAACATAATTTATACTACTTTTTACGGAGGTATATTAATTGCAATAATTCAGGGAACAATTTTAGGCATTACTTTCTACTTTCTAAACATCCCCTCTGCAACTCTTTGGGGCTTTGCTACAGCAATTGCTTCATTCATTCCTGTACTGGGAGCTTTTGCTGTATGGGGGCCTGCGGCGATTTATCTATTTGCTAAGGGTTATATAATAAAAGGTATAGTGCTGGTAGTAGTTGGAGCTTTGGTAATCAGTTCTATTGATAATGTCCTAAAGCCTATAATAATTAAAGGAAAGGTAAATCTACCGTTGATTTTTATCTTTCTTTCCGTGCTGGGCGGTATTAAGGCATTCGGTCTCATAGGTTTCATAATCGGGCCGCTAATTTTCAGTCTTTTCGTATCTTTTCTCGAAATTTTAAAGAATTTTGTAGGAGGTGGAGAACATGCTTGATAGAGAAGAATTAGAAGTCTTAGAAAATTTTAAATCAGAAGGAGAATTAGTGGTAAGTCTTTTTCTTAGCGTATCACCTCAAGACAGAAAAAGAAGTGGTTATATATCAAAATTTAAAAATCTCGTAAAAGCTTTAGATGAAAAGAAGGCTTCCCAGGTTAAAGAGGACATAGAAAAAATAGAGAGATTCTTACAGGGAGAAAGGGAATCTTTCAAGAAATTTCTCGTTCTTTATAGCTGTATTAAAAAGGGACTATGGCGGAGATATGATTTAAATGTAGAACTAAAAGATGAATTAATAGTTGATAACACTCCTTATACTAATCCATTGATTGATGTTCTCAGTAATTATCAAAAATATGGAGTGCTTCTTGTAGATAAACGTTCCGCCAGAGTATTCTTGGTATTTTTAGGGGAAATTGAAGAATACGGTATGGTTGAGCATGACCATGTTCCCGGTAAGCACAAGAAGGGTGGGTGGTTTGCTCTTGCAGAAAAGAGATTTGAAAGGCATATTGAACACCACATACAGATGCATCTAAAAGAAGTTATTGAGAAGTTTGGAGAATTTTTAAAGGACCGGGAAATCAGAAATCTTATTTTAGCTGGACCAGATGAGGCTATTTATGAATTAATGAAAATTCTTCCGGAGAGCATAAAACAGAAAATTGTAGGGAGAACATTCATAGAAAAACATGCTTCTTCCGAGGAAATTCTTATGAAATTAATGCCTATCATAGAGGATTACGAAAGAGCAAAGGAAAGCAGAATTCTTTCAGAGTTGCTTACTCGGGCAAGCAAAAATGAAAACGCTGTTACTGGTATAGACGATGTATTGAAGTACTTGAGAGAAAAGAGAGTGAGTAAATTAATATTGCCTAAAGATTATAAAATTGAAGGTAGTATCTGTCCATCTTGCGGTTTCGCTACTCATCAGGAAATAGAAGTTTGTCTTTCCTGTAGAGGAAAATTAATGAAAGGGCAAAATCTCATAGAGAGGGTCATGGAGATGGCTCTTCAAAATGGAGTATCCGTTGAAGTGATAAAAAATGAAAGTGATAGAAATTTGCTTATTGAAAATAGTGGTATAGGTGCTTTATTGCGATTTTAGAAATTTCCTTAAGTATCGGGCGGTGTGGGAGTGGTCTAATTTTAAAAAATCATATAGAACTCCCTCATACAGTATACGACCTCCTTCGTGTCCTCCTTCTGGTCCTATATCAATTATCCAGTCGGCATGAATTATTACATCAGGATTGTGCTCTATTATCACTACAGTGGCCGATTTGTCAATGAGCTTATCGATTACCTTAATGAAATTTTGGACGTCATCGTGATGAAGCCCTACAGTCGGTTCATCAAGTATGTATAGAAAACCTTTTAGAGAGGATTCTCTTTTTGAAGTAAGGGAGTTTAAAATTTCTGCGCATATCTTAAGTCTTTGAGCTTCTCCTCCTGAAAGGGTTGTTGCTGGCTGACCGAGCAAAAGATAGCCAAGCCCCAACTCTTTTATAAGTCTTATTTTTTCTCTTAGCGAAGGTTCTTCTTCAAAGAAATCAAAAGCTTCATCAAAGGTCATATTCAAGACGTCATATATGTTCTTTTCTTTGTATTTTATTTCAAGCACTTCTTCTCTAAATCTTCTTCCTTTACATTCCTCGCAAGGAAGAAAGAGGTCTTCAAAGAAAAACATTTCAATTCTTATAAATCCCTCTCCTTTACAACTTGGGCAATGCCCAGAGGCACTGTTAAGAGAGAAATGGCCTGGTGAAAAACCTTTCAATTTTGATTCTTTCTGTGAAGCAAAAATTTCCCTTATCTTTCCATAAATTTCAAGATATGTTACCGGAATCGATTTGGGAGTTTTTCCTATTGGAGACTGGTCAACAAGCTTTACAGCCTTTATATTTTTTAATCCTTCTAATTCTTCAAAAGAAAGAGGTTCTTCATTGTTAATGCCCAATCTTTTAGCTATAGCTTTATAGAGAGTATCTATAATCAGTGAACTCTTACCCGAACCAGAGACACCTGTTACAATCGTAATAGCATTCAGAGGTATGTTTATGCTCACATTCTTAAGGTTATGTCCTTTAGCTCCTTTGAGAGAAATAAAGTTTTTAAAAGCTACTGCACTTTTTTTAATTTCAAAGGATACATCCTTTTTTAGATAATTGGCAGTTGGAGATATTATAGATTTTAGACCTTGTATATCACCAGCAAATACCAGATTTCCTCCATTTTTACCACCTCCGGGGCCTAATTCGATAATCCAGTCTGCTTTGGAGATTACCTCTCTGTCGTGTTCTACTACCACAACGGTATTGCCGTACTCGGTGAGTTCTTTTAAAACATCTATTATTCTGTCTGTATCTCTTGGATGTAGTCCTACTGTTGGTTCATCAAGTACGTAGAGAGTTGAGGTAAGTCTATTGGAAAGTTGGTTGGCAATATTCACTCTCTGATACTCCCCACCCGAAAGAGTCTTAATCTGTCTGTCCATTGTTAAGTAATCGAGTCCTACTCTTTTTAAGAAATCAAGTTTCATCTTTATCTGTCTAAAAGGCTCCTCTGATATTTTAAATTCTTCTTCCGATAACTGAACCGACTCTATCCAGTTTTTCAACTCATTAACTGTCATGAAGTTTAAGTCACCAATATCAAAGCCATTTATCTTAAAGATTAAAGCAGACTCTTTAAGCCTTTTTCCCTTACAATTAGGGCACAGAGAGGGTTTTCTCATTCTCGACAGAAAAACTCTGACATGGACTTTGTATTTTTTTCTCTCCAGTTCTTCAAAAAAATCATTCAATCCGTAGAAGTATTGATTTCCTGTGAAAAGAAGCTCTTTTTGCTCTTCTGGCAGTTCTCTGTAGGGCAGGGTTACATCGATACCAGAAAGCTTTGCCCCTTTAATTAGCTGGTCTTTCCACCATTTAAGCATAGGTTTTTCAAACATCTCAATTGCCCCCTCTTTTAAAGAGAGTTCTCTGTCGGGAATAATGAGATTTTCATCATAAGAAAGCAGATAGCCAAAGCCTTTGCATTGAGGGCAAGCTCCGTGAGGATGATTAAAGGAGAAAAGAAGAGCCGATGGTTCATTGACCTGAAATCCACAAATAGGGCATTGAGCTTCTTTCGAAAAGGGAATGAGTAGTTTTTCATCGGGAACGAATATTTTAAGTGTTCCTCTTTTTAAGGCTATTTCTAAAGAGTCAATGAGTCTTGCTTTATCATACACTTTAAGGCGGTCTGTAATTACATCAATACTATTTACAGTGTTATCTTTTAAATCCTCTAAGTTTTTTATTTCAAGGGTATCAATTGACATGAATTTTGAAAATCCCTCTTTCATAAGCTTCGAAGGTCTTTCATTAGACTGAAAAATAATGAAAATTCTTTTGCCAAAAAACTTTTTAAAGAGCTCTTCTGCGACTTCAGTGGTGCTCCATTTTTTTATCTCTCTTTTACATTTCGGACATACAGGTTTAGCAATTTTTGAGAATATGAGTCTTAGATAATCATATATCTCCGTGTGAGTTCCCACTGTAGCCCGAGAACCCTTAACAGGATTTCTCTGTTCCAGGGCAATTGCGGGTCTGAGATTGTCGATAAGGTCTACCTGAGGTCTTGGTAGCTTTTCAATGAATACTCTTGCGTAACTCGACATACATTCGATAAATCGCCATTGCCCCTCTGCATAGATTGTATCAAAAGCTAAGGAAGACTTGCCCGAACCAGAGACTCCAGTAATCACAGTTAGTTTATTATGAGGAATTATTAAGTCTATGTTTTTTAGATTATTCTGTCTGGCTCCCTTTATTATTAGAAAAGTAGTATCTAAGTTGTTCGTTTCGTTTTCTTTTGAGACCATCTTTTATTGTAACTCTATGTTAAAATAACTTATCAACTTTGAATTGGAGGTGTGTTGATGCAGTTAAATCCTGAGACAGAGATTGTTGAAACAATTGCAAAGATAATGCTTGTATCAGCAAGAACAGCGCCTAAGGCAAAGGGTGAAGATGAAATTATTATGGGTATTTTGTCTTCAGAAGAGAAAGAAAAACTTGCCTTAGAGATGGATATAATCGGAGATAGAGGAGAGGCTTATAAATTTTTTAAACGAGATGCTCAAAATGTAAGGGATGCCGAGGCAGTTATTCTTATTGCTCTCAATTTTAAAAAACCAGCGGGAGTAAACTGTGGTGCCTGTGGATACGACTGCAATTCAATCTTGAAACAAAAAGGAAATAACCTCGATTACGCAGGCCCTGTATGCACTATAAGAGCTGTAGACCTTGGTATAGCATTAGGCTCTTTAGTTTCCGTTGCAAAGGAGCTTGGTGTTGACAACAGAATTATGTATACAATAGGTGTGGCAGCAAAGAAGCTTGGATTGATTGATGGACAGATGATTTTTGGAGTTCCTCTCAGCGTTAAAGGAAAGAATATCTTCTTTGATAGAAAGCCTGTGTAAAAAAGCTATTTGTTGCCGACTATTACGAGTATATAAGATTTATCCTGAATAAATTTATTTGCTACTCTCTTTATTTCTTCTTTGGTAACTTTTTCTATGTATTCGGGATATTTCTTAATATAGTCATCTCCGAGCCGGTAGAAGTCGGTTACTACAAGAAATTCGCTTATCTTTCTTAAGCTGTCAATTCTCATAGGAAAGCTTCCAATAAGAAATGCTTTTGCATCTCTAAGCTCTTCATCGCTAACTCCCTTGTGTTTGAGTTCCTCTAACTCTTTAACTATCATTTTAACAACTCTATCAGTGTTTTCTCTTTTTGTTTTAACCTCGATTGAAAAAGCTCCAGGTAATAGATAGGGGCTAAAGGTACTATAGATTGAGTAGGCAAGCCCTTGTTCTTCTCTAATATTTTTGGCAAGCCTTGATGTAAGTCCGCCACCTCCGAGAATATAGTTCATAAGACTGAACGCATAGAAGTCTGGGTCTTCTCTACTAATACCCTCAAAGCCCAGGACGATAGTTGACTGTGTGAGGTCATCTCTCTTGATGAACGTCTCTTTTGGAGACTGCCTTTTAGCTGAGGTTATGGGATTAATTTTTCTATCAAAACTCTTACCGTTCCATTTTTCTATGAAATTGCTCTTTATTTCTGAGAGCTCTTTTTCATTGATATCTCCTACGAATGAAAAAATCATTCTGTCTGGTTTGTAAAAGTTATTGTAAAATTCTAAGATGTCTTCCCTTTTTAGATTTTTTAAATTCTCCGGTAATCCTTCAACGGGTCTTCCATATGGATGGTTGTCGAATAGCTCTGATAGGAACCTTTTGTTTGCTATAAAGGAAGGCTCTTTTTCCATCTGAAGTAGGGATTTTTCAAGTATAGAGACCTCTTTTTTAAACTCTTCTTCAGGAAAGTCTGGATTTTTTAGAACGTCAAAGAAAAGCTCTAAGGCATTTTTTAGATATTTTTTAGTTGTAGCAACAGTTAGTATTGTATAATCATAGGTAACTTTTTTATCAATGGATATGGCGTAAAAGTCTAATTCATCTTCTATCTGCCTGGCTGAACGATTTTTTGTGCCATGCGTTAATAGATGGGCTGTGAGATATGCTTGAGAGGTCTTTACTTCCTGCAATGGTGAAGCGGGTATCAAAACAGTCATATACACAATGGGAATGTTTTTACGATAGAGATGTTTAATTTTAGCACCATTTGTCAGTTGTATAGTTTTAAATTTCATTTCTTCCTCTCCTGCCGAAACATAGTTTACGAGAAAAAAAATAAATATTAAAAATATTACGAAGATTTGCCTTAACTTCATTGCGGAAGCAAAACTCCTACGGTTAAATTCTCTTCATTTAAATATTTATTAACTCCATCTTGTATGTCTTTAGGAGAGACTTTTGCAATTTCCTCCCTATATTTTTCAATCATTCTCCAGTTGCCAAGAATTTCAAATCTGCCTATTAACAATGCATGACCGAAAACAGAGTCCTGACTAAACAGGAAAGCAGCTTCTACCTGATTTTTTGCCTTTTCCAGTTCTCTTTCAGATACTTTTTCAGTTTTAAGCCTTTCTATTTCATTTTTAATGATTTTTTCGACTTCTGAAATTTTTTCAACGTCCTTTACAGAGGCAACTATGAAAAATAAAAATCCGTCTCTGCTTAATGGTGAGTTTGAACTGCTTACATCTACTGCTAATCCAGTCTCATTAACTAATTTTCTGTAAAGTCTTGAGCTTTTCCCCTCTCCTAAGATTGTGCTTAATATCTCGAGAGATAGACTATCTGGATTAGGATAGGCAGGCACTTTATATGCGAGGACTAACATGGGAAGATGAGTTTGTTTTTTAATTATTACTCTTTTTTCTCCATACTGTTTTGGCTCATAAAGAATTTTAGGCATCGATTTATTTTTACATGAAGAGATTTTTTCAAATTTTTCTCTGATTTCTTCAGTTATCCTTTTTTTATCTATGTCTCCAGCTACAATTATGAATGAGTTTTCAGGACAGTAGTATTTGCGATAGTGATTTTTTATATCCTCAAAGGTAATTGATTTAATATCTTCTGTCCAGCCGATTATTGGTCTTCTGTAGGGATGAACCTTAAAAGCTAAACCTATAACCTCTTCGATAAGCAAGCTTTCAGGATTGTCTTCATATCTTTGCCTTCGTTCTTCAAGCACTATTTTTTTCTCTAGTTCAAAGTCTTCCTTTTGCAATAAAAGATTCTCCATTCTATCACTCTCAAGGTCAATAGATATGCCTAATTTTGATGCAGCAAGTTTTTGAAAGTAGACTGTATAGTCTTTAGTGGTAAAAGCATTGTCAACTCCACCATTGGCTTGAATGATTTTAGAGAACACATTTCCCGGATATTTTTTGCTTCCTCTGAACATCAGGTGTTCAAGTAAATGACTTATCCCTGATTTCCCCTCGTCTTCATCAATTGAGCCTACTTTATACCATACTTGAAAAGTAGCCACAGGAGACGAGTGGTCTTCTATTGTAATAAGCTTTATACCGTTCTTAAATACTTCTTCCGAAAGCTGTCCGATTGCCATAACGGGAAATGTTAATATAAAAAGAAAGGCTATGGCAAGCTTTTTCATTTTATTCCAAACTTTTCAGCAATTTGCTTAATTGTCTCTTTTAGAGCGCCTAAATCAGAGGATTTTACTACATATGCATCCGATGCCCATACAGAGAAGTCGTCTCTGTAGTCATAGGCTGTTAGCATTATCACAGGCGTATTGGGAGCTTTTTGTTTGAGCTGTCTTAAAACCTGAATGCCGTCAATATCAGGCATCATTATATCAAGGGTTACCAAATCAGGTTTTTCTTTATCAAAAAGTTCAAGAGCTTCTTTGCCCGAATTTGCTGCTACTACCTCATATCCCTCCTCTTCAAGCTCTGTTTGATATAGCATAAGAATGTTTTTTTCATCATCTACTACCATTATTTTCATTACCATTACCTCCTTGCTTAATAATTGGCAGATAAATTCTAAATATGGTTCCCTTATTCTCTTCGCTTTCTACTTTAATTATACCACCATGCTCTTCAATTATTTTCTTTGAAATTGGAAGTCCTAAGCCTGTTCCGCTTATTTTTGTGGTGAAAAAGGGGTTGAAAATTTTTTTTAGATTTTCTCGAGAAATTCCTGTGCCTGTATCTTCTACTTCAATGATACAAAATTCACCTTCTCCTTGTTCATCGTCAGGATTTTTCAGTTGTTTTTTCACTCTAACAGTTATTTTTCCATTTTTCGTCGCTTCATTGGCATTGTTTACAAGATTAAGTAAAACCTCTTTTAACTTATCATAGCTGCCCAAGATGGAAATCTCTTCTTCAACATGTATAAACAATCTATTATTGTTGTCTCTTAGAGTTGCCTCAGTGAGATTAGCTATATCAGCTATTAAGTCGTTAATTTTGAAAAATATCTTTGGTGAAGGCTGGGGTCTTACAAAGCTTAGCGTTTCATTGAGTATTTTTTCGAGCCTTCTTGTTTCTTCCACTATAACTCTAATATATTCTTTCAATTTTTCATCCGTTATTTCCTTATTTAGTCTTTTTGCAAATCCACCAATGGCAAGAAGGGGATTTCTTATCTCATGGGCAACTTTTGCCGCCATCTCACCTAAGGCTGCCATTTTTTCCATTGATGAGATTTTTTCCTTTAAATTTTTAAGTTCAGTGGTGTTTTTTGCCACACTTATGGTGCCTATTAGATTGCCTGCTCTGTCAAATATGGGAGAACTTGACAGTAAATAGACACCATCAAGATAATTTTCCTCTATTTCATTTACTACAGCTCTACCCAACTCTAAAGCTTTTTTATGGGGACAGTCTTTTGGTGGTTGATTCATTTTATGGATTAATTTAAAGCATTTTTTTCCAAGCACTTCGCTTTCTTTTAAGTTAAGTTTATTTAAGAAAGAACGATTGGCTTTTTTTATGTTAAAGTTGTCATCGGTGTAATATATCAAATCAGTGATAGAGTTGAAGAGCATTTCAAGTTCTTTTTCGGCCTGTTCGATTTTTTCAAATACTCTTGCATTTTCTATTGCTCCTGCCACTTGGTCAGCAAAGCCTTTTAGAAAATTTATATCTTGGTCTGTTATGGGCTTTTTTGTATAAAAATTGTCAACCCATACAGCTCCAATCGCCTTATCTTTAGAGATAAGTGGCACTACAGCATAGGCCTGACTGCCCAACTGCTGTACGATTATTGTATCTGCATCTTCCTTCTGAATATCTCTAATGTTGAAAACTTTGCCTTCTTTAACAGCTCTTACAATGGGAGTATTTTCATCGAGAGGAATGGAGATGTTTTTACACAGCCTTTCAAGAAAGCTATCCGATTCAAACTCTTTCTTGCTGAGTTCATCAAGCACATCAAATAGGGTTTTCTTCTCCTTTGCCATGCTTGACCATATCTGCCATGCCTCTTCATAACTTGACGGACCTACAGCCATTACACCTTTTAGCGTATTTTCGTCTTCGTCAATTAAAAACAGAACAGCTCTATTGAATCCGAGTCCTTCGCCCATTGTAATTACAGTGAGAATCATTCTGAGGAGACTGTTAAGCTCAAGAGTGCTCCTTACAGCAGAGCTTACAAAAAGTATTTTTGTCAACTCTTCATTACGTCTTATAAGGTCTCTTTCGAGTTTTTTCTTTTCTGTTATATCTCTGATTATTCTACTTACTCCGATTATCTGACCTTTAGAGTTTTTAATCGGAGACATGGTTAGGCTTACCTCGATAAGCTTGCCCTCTCGGGTCATCATAACCGTATCAATGTCTTTTAGTGTCTCTCCATTTTTGACTCTTTCAAAATAAAATCTTTCAACGTCATGAAGAAAATCGGGTATTACAGGAAAAGGTTTTTCAATAACTTCACTGTTTTGATATCCAAATATGTTTTCCGCTCCTTGATTCCAGGCTGTTACAACGTTGTCAAGGTCAGTTGCAATTATTGCATCGGCAGAGCTCTGTATGAGACTTTCAAGGTAGCTTCTGAGTTCTTCAATTTGCGACATTGCTTTGACTGTCTGGGTCTCTCTGTCTTTTAACTCTTTGAACTGGAGAGATTTGAGAATTATGAGAGAGGCAACGCCAGAGAATAGCTCTCCAAGAGATATGTCTTCTTCAGAAAACTCAGCATAGCCTTCTTCGGAATCAATCTTATTGTATACTATTATCGCTCCCGTTACTTCTTCCTGAACCTTTAGGGGTATACATATGGCAGAGTAGGCAGGGATGTCAACTTCCTTGTTTTTCAATTGTTCGGCATTAAAAATTTTTACTCTTCCCTCTCTGATAACTTCTCCGCAAAGTCCTTCATCCCGACCTGTAATGGTTTTATCCGTATCAATGTTATAGGTCGCCTCTACGTATAAAAAATCATTTTTTAACAATCTTAAGACTGCACCTTGTGCATTCATTAGCTGGGAGATGTGGTATATAAGTCTTTCGAGAAGAATATCTATATCATCAGAAATTTCAAGGAGTTTAATTAGTTCAAATAATGCCTGCCTTTCTCTCATTACCTTATGCTCCTGTATAACTCCATGTATCTCAGGCAGGCTTTTTCCCAAGAAAAGTCTTTGCTCATTGCATTCAGTATCATTGCTTTAAACTGTTCTTCTCTTTGATAAACTTCCATGAAGCGATTTACCATTGATATGAGTTCATCTACTTTATATTCGGAGAAAAGAAAGCCCGTAATCCCGTCTTCAACAGTATCTGCAAGACCTCCTGTTTTTCTGCAAAGGGGTATAGTTCCATATCTCATTGCTATTAACTGACTTAGCCCACAGGGTTCGTATCTTGATGGTATTATGATTGCATCAGCGCCAGCATAAATTTTATGAGCTAACACTTCGTCAAAGCCTATGAAGGCATAAATATTTTTAGGGAAAGAATTTTCAAGTTCCTTGATTTTTGACTCATAATAATGTTCACCCGTGCCTTCAAAGATAAAATTTATCCCCCTTTCTATTAGTTTGGGCACTGCTTCAGCCAGTAAATCTACACCCTTCTGGGTGACCATTCTTCCGATGAAGGCAATGAGAGGAGAGTCTATTGGGCATTTTAATTTTGTTATTTTTAAGAGTTCTTCTTTGTTCTGAATTTTATCATTAAAATTGCCCATTCCATAATTTTTTACTATATTAACATCCCTTTCTGGATCCCATATGTTGTAGTCTATACCATTTAAAATTCCTATTAATTTGTCCTGCCTTTTTTTTAATACTCCGTCGAGTCCAAAACCATACTCTGGCGTTAGTATTTCCTTTGCATATGTTGGGCTTACGGTAGTTATAACATCTGCATTGAAAATACCAGCTTTAAGAAAATTAATCATTCCATAAAATTCTAAACAGTCAATGTGAAACATCTCCCAACCAAATCCCGTTAATTCGAGCTTTTCTCTCGGAAATACTCCTTGATATCCGAGATTATGAATAGTGAGAATAGTGGATGTTCTCTCAAAGCACATACATTCTTTATATAGGGTTTTCAGATAAAGAGGAATAAGAGCAGTGTGCCAGTCATGACAATGAATTATTTCAAATTTTAAATCGAGTATTCGACACATTTCAAGGATTGCTCTTGAAAAAAAGATAAACCTCTCGGCATTATCTAAATATTCTCCGTAACTTGTTCCATAAAGCTGGTCTCTATCAAAGAAATCATTATGTTCCACAAAGTAAATATTTCCTGCTTTGTCAGGTTTAAAAGTTAGTTCACCTTCGCTATCAATCGTTGCTCTGAGGCTTCGAACAGCGCCAAATTTTTTTTCTTTTCCAATAGTCACGCCATATACAATTCCTGTGTTTTCTGTATTATCTAATAGGTTATTTTTTGTTATACGATAATAGGGTAGAAATAGTTTTACATCTATGCCTGCTTTCAGTAATTCCTTAAATAGTGCACCAACAACATCTCCAAGTCCTCCTGTTTTTGAAAAAGGAAGGGCTTCGGCAGAGACAATTGCTATCTTCATATTTTTGCCTCTCTCATGAACTTAGCTGCCTCTTCTGGAGGTGTAGGGTTTATGAAAAAGCCAGAGCCCCATTCAAAACCAGCAGTTTTAGTTAATTTGGGAATAATCTCAATATGCCAGTGGTAATAATCATTTACTTCATCATTAAAAGGAGAGGTATGAAGGACATAGTTATAAGGCGGTGTTTCAAGGAGAGCATCGAGTTTTCTTAAAGTTATCTGTAGTGCTTCTGCAAGTAATGCAAAGGATTTGTCTTTGGGCTCAAATTTTGATTCGTGTCTTTTCGGCAAAATCCAGGTTTCAAAGGGTTCTCTTGGTGCAAATGGTGCAAGAACTATATAAGAGTCATTTTGGTAAATTATTCTCTTATCTGTCTCGAGTTCTTGGGCTATTATATCACACAGTAAGCATCTGTCTCGCAGTTCAAAATACCTTTTTGAGTTAGTCATCTCTTCGGTTACATGATGGGGAACAACAGGAAGGGCTATTAATTGGCTATGGGAGTGCTCAATAGTAGCTCCTGCTGATTCTCCCTCGTTTTTAAATATTAGGACATATTTAAACCTAACATCTTTCTTTAAATCGGTAATTCTGAAGTAGTATGCCCACAGGACATCCTCAACAGCTTTCTGGGACATGGTTGAAAGAGATGCTAAGTGGTCAGGAGTTTCAATGATTACCTCATGGGCACCGATGCCGTTCATTTTATCGTATATTCCTTCTCCTCTTTTGTTAAGTTCACCATGAATCTGGAGGGCAGGGAATTTATTGGGGACAACTCTAAGTGTCCAGCCAGGCGTATTTGGTGCTGTGTTGGGCGGTCTGAAAGCAATAATCTCATTTGGGGCAGTGTGTTCGTTACCGGGGCAAAAGGGGCAGAATCCCATCATTTTTCTCTTTTGGCTTAGTGGAGTAAAGTCTGAAGGCCTTTTCCCTCTCTCAATGGCTATAATAACCCATCGGCCTGAAACGGGGTCTCTTCTCAGTTCTGACATGGCATCCTCCGATTAATAAAATCTATCCTTAATTTTGTATAATTATACCATTGTGGCAAGACTTTTTCACTACAAAGTAATTAACAATGCCTTTGGAGACCCCTGTGTATTTATTCAACTTTTGAGGGAGAAACGAGCTCTTCTTTTCGACATTGGTGATATAAGGAAAATACCTTTCAATGAACTTTTGAAGGTCAGTGATATATTTGTTACCCATACTCACATTGACCACTTCATAGGTTTTGACCAGGTTATAAGGGCAATTCTTAGAAGAAGTGAACCTTTAAGGGTTTACGGCCCAGAGAATATAATTGAGTGTGTTAATGGAAAGTTGAGGGGATATACGTGGAATCTTGTTTCCGAATATCCTCTCAAGATAGAGGTTTACGCCATTACTGGACGGGAGATTGTTGGTGCAAAATTCCTTGCATCGAATGGTTTTAAGATTGAGGAAGTCAGAAGTTTGCCATTTAAGAATGGCTTAATTCTTGAAGAGCCCTTATTTAAGGTAAGAGCAGTTGTTCTGTCTCACGGCATTCCTGTAGTAGCATATTCGTTAGAGGAAGATTATCATATAAATATAAATAAGGTTGAACTTCAGAAGGCAGGTCTTAATGTAGGACCTTGGTTAGGCGAACTAAAAAAACAACTAAAACTTCATTATAAATATGACCCCGTCAAGAATTTAAAGCCAAAAAATAGAAAAAAGAGCATAGAAATTGAAACTCCTAAAGGAAGAATAAACATAGAGGAACTTTTCCGAATTCTTAAAATAACAAAGGGCGAGAAAATTGCCTATGTAATGGATATATCGCCGCAGAAGGATAATGTGAAGAGAGTTATAAGTTTTGTTAAAGACGCCGATGTGCTTTTCTGCGAAGCCTATTTTCTAAGTAAAGATTTAGATAGAGCAATTGAACGAAATCATCTGACCGCTCAAATTACAGGAGAGATTGCTAAAAAAGCGGGAGTAAAGGAGCTGAAAATACTTCACATCTCGCCCAAATACATAGAAAATCCCGCAGAAATCTACAGAGAGGTGGAGTTATCAAGAGAACAAACACGGGAGTAAAAATACTCATATCCCTGATAGTCCTAATCTCTTCATTAAGTCTCATAATAACAGCCTATTTTTTGTATAAAAATGCCTTAGAGGCAACGGAGCAGTCATTGAGAATGCAAGCACTCGGCATAACGGTAACCTTGAATAGTTTTATTCAAAATTTGAGTATTCAGCAACTGAAAATCGAAGGAAAAAGTATAATGTCTGAAATGCTTCTTGATGACCGATGGGAAGGCATAGCATTTCTTGCTCTTTACGATGAAAAAGGTGAAGTAATACTTCACTCAAATCCATTGTTGATAGGCAAAAAAACCGATGATATCGCAGATATTTTAACCTACTCAAGTCCCTATTATCACAAGATAACTCTTGGAACAGGAGAAGAGGTATTCGTCTCAGATACT
The DNA here is from genome assembly GCF_055381765.1 of Thermodesulfovibrio sp. TK500a. Taxonomy (NCBI): domain Bacteria; kingdom Pseudomonadati; phylum Nitrospirota; class Thermodesulfovibrionia; order Thermodesulfovibrionales; family Thermodesulfovibrionaceae; genus Thermodesulfovibrio; species Thermodesulfovibrio sp. TK500a. The sequence continues at coordinate 1,099,227 of NZ_AP041606.1, read as the reverse complement.
AAAATAAAAAAATCTGGCAGTCCATACATACTACGAGTAGCTCTCCATACTTATCCCGCGGAACTCCTCCTAAGAACTACAAGAACGCATCTTATTTTTATATTTTTATCGGCCCTATTAATAGTTTTCTTTGGAATTTTTGCCCTATTAATAATGCATAAGATAGAGAAGATGCAGATTAAGATGAAGGAACTCGAAAATCTGTCAATTCTATCAAAGGTCTTGGCGCATGAGATTAGAAATCCTCTTGGAAGTATAAAAGGCTTTACTCAATACCTATTAAAGAAAACAGAGGATAAGTCAATAAAGGACTATCTTAATGTAATTTTGAAGGAAAGTCTGAGACTTGAGCGTCTAAGTAATGAGCTTTCCAGCTATGCAAATCCACATAAAAATCTTAAAATTGACGAATTTAATCTCAAAGAACTTATTGAGGAAACTCTTTTACCTTTTATAGAGCAAAATGATCTCATAATTGAAAGAGATTTAGAAAACTTGAAAGTCAAAACTGACAGAGATAAGTTAAAGCAGATTTTGACAAACATAATACAAAATGCCGTTGATGCTGTCGGAAGTTCCAATCAAAAAAGAATAACTATAAAAGCACGTAAAATCAGTGGTAAAATAAAAATTGAAATTGCCGATACCGGAATTGGTATGAGCGAAGAAACACTTAAGAGGGCAACAGAAGCATTTTTTACAACAAAGCCCAGGGGAACGGGATTAGGTCTTGCCATCGTTAGTAAGCTCTGTGAGAGCCTACGCATCGGACTTAAAATAAGCAGTAAGACTGAAGAGGGCACAAAGGTATGTCTGACAATGCCAGAATCCTTATAGTAGAAGATGATATATCTTTTGCAACTTTCCTAAAGACAATTCTCGATGAAGAGGGGTATTCTACAAAGGTTTTTCATGACCCCGAAGAGGCAATCAGCTCTGTAATAAGTTTTTCTCCACATCTCGTAATTTCAGACTTGAAAATGCCCCGTATGGATGGAATTACTTTTATTGAGAAGGTAAAAAAGCTTTTACCTGATAGTGCCTTTATAATCATCACAGCTTTTGGGACAATACCTTCTGCAGTGGAGGCAATAAAAAAGGGAGCGATTGATTATATTACGAAGCCTCTTTCATCGCCAGAGGAGTTTCTATTATTGGTCGAAAAAATCATATCTTCTCCAAAAGATACTGGGAACATCAATGGTAAGACAATAACGACAGATGAAATTCCCGAGGAGATTCTTTTTGCTGGAATGGAGGATGTATACAGGATGGTTAAAGAAGTAGCGAAGACAGACACTACGCTTATACTTTACGGTGAGACAGGAACTGGGAAGACAGCTATTGCAAAAGAGATTCATCGAATGAGTGGCAGAAGGGGTGATTTTGTTGAGATAAACTGTGCTTCAATCCCTGAGACACTGATTGAATCGGAACTGTTTGGTTTTGAAAAAGGGGCATTCTCAGGAGCGTTAAGACAAAAACCTGGAAAAATCGAAATTGCAAAGGACGGAACTTTGTTTCTCGACGAAATAGGAGAGCTTTCTCCGTCTGTTCAGGCAAAGTTCTTGACAGTATTGCAAAATAGAAGTTTTGAGCGTCTTGGTGGACTTGAAAAAATTAAAACAAATGCAAGATTTATTACAGCAACCAATAGAGACCTTAAGCAGATGGTAAAAGCTGGCAAGTTCAGAGAAGACTTGTATTTCAGACTAAATGTATTTCCTATAACTATTCCTCCTTTAAGGCAGAGAAGAAAAGAGCTAAGAAAAATTGCCGAATATTTATTAATCAAAATATGCAGAAGATTGGGCAAGGAAGGTAAAAAATTCTCTTCCCGTTCAGTTGAAATTCTCAAATCATATGATTTCCCTGGAAACATAAGAGAGCTTGAAAATATGATTGAAAGAGGAGTTATTCTTTCTAATAACGAAGAGGTAGATATAGTTCCCGAGAAAGAGTCTTTTATAGAAAGCGAAGACCTAAGAAGCATAGAGAAAAAAGCTATTGTTGAGGCGCTTCAAAAAACAGGTGGTAACAAAAAAGAGGCAGCAAAGTTACTTGGAATATCTCTTAGAAATCTTTACTACAAGATAAAGGATTACGGGCTTTAAAATATTTTTCCCGGATTCATTACTTCCTTCGGGTCAAAAACTCTCTTTACTGCTTTCATCAGTTCAATGTTTTTTCTTGAAATTTGCATTTCAAGGTAGGGCTTTTTAGTAATCCCTATTCCATGTTCACCTGATATGGCACCACCTAAGGCTATTGTATTGCTAAAAATCTCTTTTACAATTTCAAATCCTTTTTGCTTGCTCGCCTCATTATTTCTCTCTATTAAAATATTTACGTGGATATTTCCGTCTCCTGCATGTCCAAAGGATACGATAGGGATTTTCTCTCTTTCTGCAATCTCTTTTAGATTAGATAGAATTAAAGCAAGATTATCAATGGGCACAGCAATATCAACATTTATCTTCTCCCTATCTTTCATTTTTAATAGGCAGGGCGATATACTTCTGCGAGCTTTCCATAAGTTTTCTCTTGCGTAGTAATCTGTAGCTACTTGAACATCGGCCTTTAACTTTCTTGCCGTATCTACTATCATCTCCGCTTGTCTCTTAATGGAGGTTATCTCTCCATCAAGTTCAACTAAAAGCATTGCCTCTATATTGCTTGGTAGACCTATATGATTGTCAGCTTCGATAAGCTCAATGGAAGAGCTATCAAGAAACTCAAGTGTTCTCGGAATAATACCGAGACTCATTATTCTTGGGATACATTCTCCGGCATTTTTAAGTTCGTTAAAGCTTATAAGGAGAGTCAACACTTCCTCTGGTTCGGGAAGCACTTTAAGGGTTATTCTTGAAATAATTCCAAGCGTTCCCTCTGCACCAATGAAAAGTTCCTTTAATTCGTAACCGACAACTCGCTTTACCGTTTTGCCACCAAGTGATACAATGCTTCCATTAGAAAGGACTACTTCAATCTCCATTACATAATTTCTCGTAACGCCGTATTTTATAGCTCTGGGACCTCCAGCATTTGTCGAAACATTACCTCCGATTGAGCAGTAATCAAGTGAGGCAGGGTCTGGAGGATAGAAAAGGCCGTATATCTGCAATTCCTTTTGTAAATCTCCGTTTATGACTCCAGCACTAACAGTGGTTGTAAAATTTTTTGAATTTATTTCATGCACCTCTCTCATTCTTTCAAGGCTGATAACTATACTCCTTGAACTGATAGGAATAGCTCCACCGGCCATTCCTGTGCCAGAGCCTCTTGGTATTATTTTAAGCCCCCTATTTGTTGCCCATTTAACAACTCGAGAGATTTCATCGGTATTTTTTACCCAGGCTACAAGTTCTGGCATAATACCAGAGGCATAGGATGAATCGTAGCTATAACAAATCAGGTCTTCCTTTGATTCCGATATCTCTATGCCACTTAGGAGACTTAAGTCTTTCATGCGTATACCTCAGCCTCTTTTAACTCAAGAGAGATGATGCTTGATACTCCCTGTTCCTGCATAGTAACTCCATAAATGTAATCGGCAGCTTCCATCATTAATTTATTATGCGTTATCACTAAGAATTGCATACTGTTGCTTAAATTTTTTATTATCCTACAAAGCCTTGTAGTGTTAGGGTCATCCAGAGGAGCATCTACTTCATCAAGAATGCATATAGGTGAAGGCCTTATTGATAGACAGGCAAAGATGAAAGCTATTGCTGTGAGAGCCTTTTCTCCACCAGATAGAAGATTGATATTGCTCATTTTTTTGCCTGGAACCTGAACATTCATTTCCAGCTCAGATTCAAGAATATTGTTTTCATCGGTTAAAGCTATTTCTGCTTTACCACCGTTGAAAAGCTCCTGAAATACTGAGTTAAATTTTTCTTTGAGCAACTCAAAAGTTTCTCTTAATTTTTTTCTTGTAAGACTGTTTATTTTCTTTATTGCCATCTCAAGCTCTTCAATGGATGTTTTTATATCCTTTTGCTGATTTAACATGAATTCATATCTTTCCTTTATCTCCTCATACTCTCTCAAAATTTCCGTATCAACAGAGCCTATTTCTCTCAATTGAGATTTAAGCTGTTTTATTCTTATTTTTGATAAAGCTAAATCTTCAAGAGGTTCTATATTCTCTTGAATTATATCTTTTCCGTATAGATTGTTTATATCTCTCCATAGGTTTTCGAGTTTAATCTTTATTTCATTCGCTTTTGATTTCTTCTCTCCAATGGCTGAGGTAAGACTTTGTAATTCCTCATTCAAGGACTTGTATTTCTCTTCAACTTCTATGTTTTTTTGCTTTTCCTCAAATAAGAGATTTGAAAGAGACTCTAACTCTTTATTCAAATTTATAATTTTGTCTTCCAGTTTCTTCATTTGATTTGTTTTTTCCCTATGCTCAAGATGATTTTTCTCTGTTTCCTTTGTTTTTCTTTCGATTTCTTCTAAATTTTTTGCCTTTTTTGCTTGTAATTTCCTAATATCTTCGTTGATTCTCGTTATTTCGCTTTTTTTGCTGTTAATTTTCTCCTTAAGTGTTGAAAGTTCAATCTTTTTCGAAGATAAAATCTCCTTTTTAATTTCTCTCTCTGTTAGGGCTTCATTTTGACTTTTCTTTAAATCTTCTATTTTTGTTTCTGTTTCATCAATACTGAATGAAAGGTTCTGAATTTCTGTTTTTAGTCGTTCAATGGAGGCTCTATGTTCTTCTATCTCGTTGTTTATGGCTCGCTCTTCTTTTTCCATGAATCTCAATCTTTGAGTTATTAACTCTAATTCCTTCGATAGATTTTTCTTGCTCTCTTTTAATCGAAATAGTTCGTTACTTAGATTGTTTATCGTTGTTTTTGTTTTTTCAATCTCTATTTTTAATTTCTCCTTTTTGTTTTTGCTAAGCTCAATAGACTTTTCAATATTAGCTATTTCCTCTTGTATCTCTATTTTTCTTTTCTCCAACTCTTCAAGAGTTCTCTTCTTTTTGAGCAGATTGATGTTTTTACCCTTTTTTATAAAGCCATCTGGATATAAAACCTCTCCAGCTTCAGTTATAAAAAATGCCTGCGGAAGTAGCTTTTGATAATTAACAGCTGTTTCTATGTCTTTAACGACAAAGGTGTTCTCAAGGAATTTTGCAGCAATATCTGGGTCTTTTATTTTGACCATGCTTCCGAGACATTTTAAATCATGTTCTAAATAGGCTGAGGATACCTCATTTTTTGCATTATTTTTCAGGAAGAAAAATCTTTTTTTATCTGACTCCTTTATAACAGAGATATCATCTATTACAGAGGCTCTAAGTTTTTCATCAAGAAAGACTTCTAATAATTCTTCCACTTCTGTTGAAACATCTATGTATTCGAAAAGAAGTTTTCCATCCTTTTCCTCACTCCATAACTCTGCAACCAGAGCGTCTATCTTGCCCGCAATGGTTGCCTCTTCTTTCTTTTTTTCTATTAATTTTCTGTTGTTGTCTTCGAATTCTCTTTCTTCGGCAATTAATTTTTCGTTCATATCTGTGATTTTATCTTGAAGTTTTTTTGATTCTTCCTCAAATTCCTCAATCTTTAGCTCTTTTCCTTCGATTTCCCTTTCGATTAATTTAATTTTTTCGCTCAACTCTATCTTTCTTGCTTGAAGTGAAGCGATTCTGTTTTGGTTGTTATCTAAAGATTTCTTTAGGTTATTGTATAAATTCTTCTTGTTTGCCATTTCTGTGGTAAGATTAAAGAGGTTTTTTCTTTGAGTTTCTATTATTTTCTCAGTTTCTTTGAGAGTGTTTTGGAATTTTATTAATTCCTCCTCTTGCGATATTATCTCTTCCTGAAGATTTTTTATTATCTCTTCGGTTTTTTCTATAATTGCCTCCCCCTCCTTTAAATCCCCTTGGAGTTTTTCTATTTCTGCGATAATTTGTAAGTTTTCTTGATTCATTTGTTCTATTGAGCTTTTTAGATTTTTTTCCTCCTGAACAAGCAATGCCGCATCTTTTTCGTGCTTTGCCTTTTCAAATTCTTTATTCTTAACTTCCTTTTCTGTCTCTTTTATCTTCTTTTCAAGAGTCGTGATGCCTTCTCTGTATTTATCCTTTGAGATATTAACCTCAGAAATTGCCTTTTTTAAATTCATACTTCTTTCGTCAAGCTTTTCTAATTCGTCCTGTAATTTTTTCAATTCTTCAATGAGTGACATACTCTCAGTTTTAGATGTTCTTAATTCAAGTTCTGTGAGTTCAGTGAGGAGTTTCTGATATTTTTCAGCCCGTTTCGCTTGTTTATCAAGAAGGTGGTATTGCTTTTCTAATTCGCTGAGGATATCTTCAATTCTTTGTAAATTTTCTTTGGCTGCACTTAATTTTCCTTCTGACTCAGCTTTTTTTATTTTATACAGAGAAATTCCTGCACACTCTTCAAGTAGGGCTTTTCTTTGGGAGGATTTGAATAAAATTTCACTTATTTTATGCTGGTCTATGATTGAGTATGTTCTTATGTCCGTGCCTTCAGAGACAAAAACTTCTTTAATGTCTTTAAGTCTTGCTTGTTTCCCATTTATCAGAAAATAAGATTCTCCTGTTCTGTAAAGCTTTCTTTTGATTTCTAATTCCTGTCTATTAGATGACTCTCCGTTGTTTGACTCTTCATTTAGCACTAAAAACAGTGAAACCTCAGCAAGACCCTTTTCTCTTTTTGAAGCAGACCCCTGAAAGATGACTTCTTCCATTTTATCTCCCCTGAGCATACGGGGGTTATGTTCTCCAAGAACCCATCTGAAAGCATCGACGATATTGCTTTTTCCTGCTCCATTAGGGCCTACAAAACATGTAATTCCGCTGTTAAGTTCTATTTTTATCTTATCTGGAAAAGATTTAAATCCGTTTAGTTCAATCCATTTAATCTGCATTAAAATATTTTAGCCTATTTTCAATTTAAAAGCTTTAATGTGAGCATAAATTTTTTTTATTTGACCAAATAGCTACAACTGTTTTACTGTTGATAGACACAAAATTTTATGGTATAATTTCAAAAAATCTTAAAAAGCAGGAGGAAATTATGACGAAGAAGTATGACACACCTTTGTTGGATGAGCTCGAAAAGGGTCCATTCCCGAGCTTCGTTACGGAAATGAAAAAAGCAGCTGCAAAAAATGCAATGGCTGCCGATGAACTTGGACAGTTAGAAAAAAGCTTTAGAGACAAGGTAACCTATTGGAAACACGGAGGAATAGTCGGTGTTAGAGGTTATGGAGGTGGAGTTATTGGAAGATACTCCCAGTTAGCCGACGAATTCCCAGGGGTTGCTCACTTTCACACCGTACGTGTAAATCAGCCATCAGGACTTTTTTACACTTCTGAAACAATGAAGTTTTTCTGTGATTTGTGGGACAAATATGGAAGTGGGCTTACAAATTTTCATGGTTCCACAGGAGACATAATCTTTTTAGGAACTGTTACAGACAATCTTGAGCCTCTTGCTACAATTCTTAGTATGAATGGATTTGACCTTGGTGGTTCTGGTTCTGCAATGAGAACTCCAAGTTGCTGTGTAGGACCAGCCAGATGCGAATGGTCAATGATTGATACCCTTGATATTACCTATGATTTAACACAAGAGTTTCAGGACGAACTTCACAGGCCTCAGTTCCCATATAAGTTTAAAATCAAGACCGTTGGCTGTCCCGTTGACTGTAATGCATCAATAGCCCGTGCAGACCTTTCAATAATTGGAACATGGAAAGGCCCCATAGCAATAGATCAGGACAAAGTGAAAGACTATGCAAAGAAAGGCATGAACATTCAGGAGGAAATAGTCAATTTCTGTCCTGGAAAATGTATAACATGGGATGGTAATACTCTTACTATAAATAATAGCGACTGCTTACACTGTATGCACTGTATTACAAAACTTGCAGGTGCATTAAAGCCAACACCACCCTTTGGAGCGGTTATCCTTATCGGTGCTAAAGCACCATTTGTTATCGGTGCAACCCTTTCATGGGTAATAGTTCCATTTATGGAAATGAAGCCTCCATATCAGGAAATTAAAGACCTCATAAGAAACATGTGGGATTGGTGGAATGAATATGGAAAGAATAGAGAGAGAATTGGTGAGCTAATTCTTCGTCGTGGCATGAGAGAATTCCTTGAAGTATGTGGACTTGAGCCAACACCAGAAATGGTTAAAGAGCCAAGAAATGACCCATTCTGGTTCTGGACAGAAGAGGACCTTGAAAAGAAGCCTTGGGAAGAATATTTAAAATAATAAAAACACAAAATAAAGAAGGAGGTAAAAAATTATGCCTTATGTAATTCCCGATGTAGTAGACGTAAAACAAAGGAAAACAGATATAGGACCACCCCATTACAAAAACTTTTTACCACCAGTAATCCAGAAAAACTATGGAGACTGGAAAACTCATGAAATATTAAGCCCTGGATTAATGGTTCATATAGCAAATTCTGGTGATAAAATCTGGTCAGTAAGAGTTGCTTCACCCAGACTTTTATCAACCGATACATTAAGAGAGATTGCAGATATAGCTGAAAAATACTGCGATGGATATTTCAGATTTACCACAAGAAATAACATAGAATTTCTCGTATCCGACGAGAGCAAAGTGAAGCCTTTAATGGATGAGCTTGCTGCAAAGAAATATATGATTGGAGGAATTGGCTCAAGAGTAAGTAATATAGTTCACACTCAGGGATGGATTCACTGCCACTCAGCAGCAGTTGATGCATCTGCTCTCGTTAAGGCTATTATGGATGAGTTTGCTGATTACTTTACAACAAAGGATACTCCAAATAAAGTGAGATTTGCTGTTGCTTGCTGCACAAACATGTGCGGTGCTGTTCACTGCTCTGATATTGCCTATGTCGGAATTCACAGAAAACTTCCAAGAATCGACCATGACAACTTCAAAAACCTCTGTGAGCTTCCAACAACGATGGCTTCATGCCCAACTGCAGCAATTACACCTGATCCTGCAAAGAAATCTATAAAGATTAATGCTGAGAAATGCATGTACTGCGGTAACTGCTTCTCAGTTTGTCCTGCCCTTCCTATTGCAGACCCTGAGAATGACGGTGTTGCAATAGTTGTTGGTGGAAAAGTTGGTAACTTAAGAAAACCACCTATGTTCTCAAAGCTTGCCGTTGCTTATCTACCAAACACTCCACCAAGATGGCCTGAAGTTATAAAGGCAACAAAGAAAATATTTGATGCCTATATTGCCGGAGCAAAGAAACATGAGAGAGTAGGTGAATGGATTGAACGAATTGGCTGGGAGAAATTCTTTGTGGTAACTGGCTTACCATTCACATTCCAGCATATTGATGACTGGACATACGCATTTAAGACCTTTAGAACAACAGCACAAATTAAGTGGACTAAATAAATAATGAGGAGGGGTTAATCCTCTCCTCAATTTTTATGAAAGGAGTGTGATTTTTAAATGGAGAAAGAGGAACTCAAAAAAGCAATTTATCAGCTAATTGAGCAGTCAGCAGGAAAGAAGAAATATAAACAAGCAGATTTAATAAAGCATTTCAGACAGCAGGGAATTTCAGATGCTGACACCAAGGCAGCTATAAGAGAACTCATTGATGCAGGAGATTTAATTTATACGTACTTTGGCGGAAGTTACATAGAGTTAGGAGAAAAGAGAAAAGGCGCTTAGTCACTCATTAAATAATATTTTATAGGAGGGAATTATCCCTCCTTTTTTATTTTCAAGCTTTGTTATAATTAACCATGAATTTTTCAAATTCTACTTCCTTTATAATTATTCAGAAACTCATCGAGATTGGCAAAACTTTCTCAACTGCAGAGTCTTGCACGGGTGGGCTAATAGCCTCCTCAATCACTGATATTCCTGGGGCAAGTAAAGTTTTCCTTGGAGGAATGGTAGTCTATGCAACGGAAATGAAGCTTAGACTTCTTGGAGTTGCAAGGGAAGTCTTCGATTATGGGGTAATCTCTTCGCAGATGGCCGAGGAAATGGCATTAAAAATAAGGCTTCTTACTGGTTCTGATTACTCAATTGCTACAACGGGAAATCTTGGTCCTGATGTGATGGAGGGAAAGCCAAAAGGCTTAATTTATATTGCAATTGCAACTCCTGAAAAAGTCTATATCAAAGAATTGAATTTACAGGGTGATAGGCTATCAAATAAAATAAAGGCCACTGAAGAAGCATTGAAACTTTTTGTTGAATTGTTATAATAAATAGGGAAAAAGATGAAACTCACTGAACTGATTACAGAAAAGGAACTTAAAGAAATGGCATTAAATGAATACAGAAGAAGAATAGTTCTTTATAGATTAATAGACGAAAAAATGAAAAAAAAATATGGTATGAGCTTTGAAGAGTTTGAGAAGAAAAATATCGTAAAGGAAAAAGGATTTTCTTGGGATGTGGAAAAAGATGCAATTGAGTGGGAGCATGCCTTAGAATCTTTAAGAACTCTTACCGAAAAGCTCAGAAAAATTGAAAAAATAGATGATTAATGGAAGAATATATAAGTTTAATAGACAATCTTGCAGAAAAATACAATTTAAAAATTTTTCATTTAGATTTTTCTGATTTTTCTTTAATTGCAAGAATAGGGCTTTCATTAGAAATTTTCATCCAAATATATATAAACACCCGAAAACAAAAAACAAATCTTGCATTAGTTATCTCTGACATTAGAGTTTATGGTATAGACAAAGAAGGAGGATTTTATCACGAACATCCTTTTGAAAATCCGGATTTGCATTTACCTGCAGAACCCATGGAAATAGAAGATTTTATTATAAAGAGTTTAGAATACTTAGAAAAAATGGGATTAATTTAAGATTTCTCTGGAGGTTTTTAATGAAGCAGATACCTGAAGATATAAAAAAAGAGATTGAAAAACTTGTCAAAGAACTCAACTATCACAACTACCGTTACTACGTGCTTGATAGCCCTGTGATATCCGATGAAGAATACGACATGATGCTGAGAAGTCTTAAGGAGCTTGAAGAAAAATGGGGCTATATTCTGCCAGATTCACCAACTCAGAGAGTAGGTGCAGCACCATCTGAAAAATTTGAAAAGGCTGAGCACCGTGAGCCAATGCTTTCCCTTGATAATGCCTTTTCAATAGAAGAGCTAAGGGATTTTGATGCAAGAGTTAAAAGGCTTCTTGGCATTAATGACGAAATAGAATACACTGTTGAGCCAAAGTATGATGGCTTGGCTGTAGAACTCTCTTACAAAGATGGACTTCTTTACAGAGCATCAACAAGAGGTGATGGCTATGTTGGTGAAGATATTACTCAGAACATAAAGACAATAAAGGCTATTCCATTGAGAATTGAAGGTGTTGAGAAAATTCCAGAAGAAATAGATATCCGTGGAGAAGTTTACTTAAATATTGATGAATTTGAAAGAATAAACAAAGAAAGAATTGAAAAGGGCGAGCCTGTTTTTGCCAATCCAAGAAACGCTGCCGCAGGCTCTGTAAGACAGCTTGACCCATCCATAACAGCAAGTAGGAAGCTTTATATGTCTTGCTATGGAATAGGATATGTAAAAGGTATAGAGTTTAAAAGTCAGATAGAGTTTATTGAGTGGCTTAAAAAAGGGAGATTTCCTGTGCCTGCCTATGTGAAACTTGCGAAAGGCATTGAGGAGGTTATGGAGGCAATTAAAGAGATTGAAAAACTAAGGCAAGGCTATCCCTTTGAAACAGACGGTGCTGTTGTAAAGGTAAACAGTTTTGAATTGCAGCGTAAGCTTGGCACAAAAACCCGAGAACCTCGCTGGGCAATTGCCTATAAATATCCTGCCCATCAGGGAATTACAAAGCTCAGAGACATTCTTGCAAGTGTTGGAAGAACAGGAGTTATAACTCCTGTTGCCATACTTGAACCTGTAAAGATTGGTGGAGTTACTGTGTCAAGGTCAACTCTGCATAACTGGGATGAGGTGGAAAGAAAGGATATAAGAGTTGGTGATTATGTAATTGTTGAAAGGGCTGGTGAGGTAATTCCCCACATAATTGGAGTGGTTAAAGACAGAAGAACAGGAGAAGAGAAAGAGGTAAAAATACCTGAACACTGCCCTGTTTGTGGTTCAAAAACTGTAAGAGAGCCTGGAGAGGTAGCAGTAAAATGCATTAACTTTAACTGCCCTGCTCAGGTTGAAGAACGCATAAAACATTTCATCTCTCGTAGAGCTATGAATATTGAAGGACTTGGAGACAAGACAGTTGAGCTTTTGCACAATAAAGGAATCATAAAACATTTCGTAGACCTTTACAAACTAAGGCAGGAAGACATAAAAGGACTTCCTGGTTTTGCAGAACTTTCATCAAAAAAGTTGATTGAGGCAATAGAGAGAAGCAAAAAAACTACACTTTCAAGACTTCTTTATGCCCTTGGAATAAGTCAGGTAGGAGAGTATGCCTCAAAGCTTCTGGCGCAACATTTTAGAAAACTGGAAGATTTGTATTACATAAAGGCAGAAAAGTTAGTCCAAATCCCACAAATTGGAGAAAAAACTGCGAAAACAATTGAGCAGTTTTTCAATAACGAAGAGAATTTGAAAGCGATAGAGGAATTAAAAAAGATGGGGCTTAAAGTGGAAAACCCCGACTTTGAGGAAGAAAAAAAGCCCTCTCCTCTTAAAGGATTAACTTTTGTAATAACAGGAACTCTCCCAAAACCAAGAGAGGAAGTCAAGGAAATGATAGAAAAAGCAGGTGGCAAGGTCTCTTCATCAGTCTCAAAAAACACTGACTATCTTTTAGTTGGTGAAGAGCCGGGAAGCAAGCTTGCAAAGGCTCAGGCTCTGGGAGTAAAAACCCTTTCATATGAGGAATTCCTTAAGATGCTGGAGTGAGCTTGTATAGATTTAAAATATATTACCCCGGTAAAACAAAGGCAAAGTTCATAAAAGAGGGCGTAGACCATTACATTAAACTTCTAAGTCCCTTTGCAAAAGTTGAGCTGATTGAGCTTAAAGAAGGACATGGAGATAAGGAGAAAGTCATAGAGGAAGAATCAAAAACGATTCTTAATTCCTTAAAAGGTGATTTTATTCTTCTGCACAGAGACGGTAAAAGCCTTAGCTCTCTCGAATTTGCCGATTTTATAAAAGATAAATCACTTACTCAGTTCGTAATTGGAGGCGTCTATGGAGTAAATGAAACAGTTTTTAAAGCTGCTTCTTTCAGACTTTCCCTTTCCTCTCTAACATTTACCCATGAAATTTCAAGGCTATTACTTCTTGAGCAACTCTACAGGGCAATGACAATTATTCATGGGAAGAGTTATCATTACTGAGTTTCAAGCTTTTTAGCCTCTTCAATTAGAAGAATGGGTATATCCTCTCTTATGGGATAATAAACAGAGCAGTTTTTGCAAACAAGCCTTTCTTTTTCTTCTTCGTAAATCAAATCTCCCTTGCACTTTGGGCAAACTATAATTTCAAGCAACTCTTTATCAAGAGGCATCTATGACCCTCCTTAATCTCTTTAATGTTTTTTCCTTACCCACAATCTCCAAAACCTCATATATTCCAGGGCTCACAGTACTACCTGTCATAACAACTCTTACAGGCTGAGCAACCTGTCCGAGCTTTAATCCCTTTTCATTTACCATGTCCATAAATATCTTTTCAATTCTTTCTTGCGTGAATTCTTCAAGGGCTGCAAGCTTTTCTGTTACTTCTTTAAGAATGGGAATTGTTTCAGAGTTTATATACTTATCCCTTGCCTTTGGCTCTATCTCAACATAATCAAGAATATAATATCTCATGGCATGGGCAAGCTCTTTAAGGGTTCTGCATCTCTCCTTAAGAGATTTTATAGCCCTGCATGCCCAGTCGTTATCCAGTGTTTCTCCTTCTTTTAAATATCCCTCTTTAATCAAAAAAGGTTTAACAAGTTCAAGAAGCTTTTCTTCAGGGGTTAATTTTATATACTCACTGTTAAGCCAAAGAAGCTTTTCAGCATTAAATATGGCATTTGCCTTTCCAACCTGCTCAAGATTGAAATATTTAATCAACTCCTCTCTTGTAAATATCTCTTTGTCTCCGTAAGACCACCCAAGACGGGCAAGAAAGTTTACCAAAGCCTCTGAGAGATATCCCTCATCCCTGTAAGAAAGAACAGATGTGGCCCCATGACGCTTGCTTAAGCGGGCTCTGTCAGTGCCAAGTATCATAGGAATATGGGCAAACTCTGGTGGATTCATTCCTAAGGCATGATAAATATGTATCTGCTTCGGAGTATTGTTAAGATGGTCTTCACCTCTTATTACATGTGTTATCTTCATCTCAAAATCGTCAACAACTACGCAGAAATTATAGGTTGGCGTGCCATCGCTTCTTAGAATTACAAGGTCCTCAATTTCGCTGTTTTTAAAGGTGACATTTCCTTTTACAAGGTCATTAACAACCGTTTCACCCTCAAGGGGCATCTTAAATCTTATGGCAAAAGGCTTTTCAAGAGTTTCTTTTATCTCCCTGCAGCGTCTGTCATATCTTGGAGGCTTCCCCTCCTTCATTGCCTGTTGCCTTCTTTCTTCCAGTTCTTCTGGAGTGCAGTAGCAACGATAGGCTTTGCCTTCTTCAAGAAGCTTATGAGCATAGGCTTTGTATACTTCCATTCTCTCTGTCTGTCTGAAAGGACCTTCGTCCCAGTCAAGCCCAAGCCATTTCATTGCCTCAATTATGGATTCAATGTATTCCTCCGTTGAACGAGATCTATCAGTGTCTTCAATTCTCAAAATAAATTTGCCATTATGATGCCTTGCAAAGAGCCAGTTAAAAAGCGCTGTTCTTGCTCCTCCAATATGTAAATGTCCTGTAGGACTTGGTGCAAATCTAACCCTTATCACTTTCCCTCCTTTATGAGATTAATAAAATAGTATAATCCTTTTAAAAACTTTGACACAATTTTGCTCCTGTGCTATATTAGCTAAAATGTCTGGCCAGACAACAAAATCAACCAATGTGGCTGAATGCCTATTGAAGAAAGGGATAATATCCCAAAGACAGTTTCTCGATGCTCAGGCGATTCAAAAAATTGAGGGTATCAGATTAGAGGCTGCTTTAATAAAATCAGGATATGCCACAGAGGAACAGATTATTGAGGCATTGAGTGATATTTACGGATATCCAGTTTTTCAGTCAAATATCTCCCAGATTGACTATTCCGTATACAGGCTTTTGCCAGAGGATATAATAAGAAAACACAGACTTCTTCCTGTTAAGAAAGAGGGTAATTCGGTTACGGTAGTTCTTTCTGACCCCTCAGATGAGATGGCTGTTGAAAACTTGAAGTTTTTCTTGAGCGGATACAAAATTAGGCTTTACATTGGCAAAGAAACAGAGATAAAAAGAGCTATAAATCAAATCCTTGGTGAAGAGAGAACTTATACTGATGAGAAAGTTCATGAACTTGTTGAGAGTGCAACAAAAGAGGATATTTCAATTTCACAGAGTGAACAGAAAGAGCAGTTAAATGAAGAAATAAATGCACCTCTTATAAAACTAATAAACCAAATAATTGGAAATGCTGTATTACGTAGGGCAAGCGACATACATATAGAGCCTTTCGAAGACAATGTTTATGTAAGATACAGAATCGATGGGGTGCTTCATGACATAATTACTTTGCCTGTTAAACTGAAGAATGCCATCGTGGCAAGAATAAAGATAATGGCCAATTTAGATATCTCGGAGAGAAGACTGCCGCAGGATGGAAGAATAAAAATGAGAATAGGAAAGAAAGAAGTAGATTTCAGAGTTTCCACATTGCCTTCCCTTTTTGGTGAAAAAGTTGTTATGAGGGTACTTGAGAAGGGTTCACTTCAGCTTGACCTTACAAAACTTGGCTTTGAAGATGTCTCTTTAAAATTTTTTCTTGAAGCGCTAAAAAAACCCTACGGAATGATTCTCGTCACAGGCCCCACTGGTTCAGGCAAGACAACAACTCTATATTCCGCACTCATGACATTGAGAAAACCAGATGTAAACATAATGACCGTTGAAGACCCTGTTGAGTATACGCTGCCCAGAATTACTCAGGTGCAGGTTCATGAGGAGATAGGCAGAACGTTTGCACAGGTATTAAGGTCATTTTTAAGACAAGACCCTGACATAATTCTTGTTGGAGAGATAAGAGATTTTGAAACAGCTGAAATAGCAATCAAGGCTGCCCTTACAGGACATCTTGTTTTAAGCACTCTTCATACTAATGATGCACCAAGTACTATTACAAGACTAATAAACATGGGAATTGAGCCATTCTTAATTGCCTCATCGGTTGTTCTAATAGTAGCTCAGAGGCTTGTAAGAAGACTTTGTGAGACCTGTAAGAGAGAACAGAATATAGCTAAAGATGCTCTAATTAAGATAGGGTTTCCGGCGGACAAGGTCGGAGAATTCAAAGTTTATGAACCCTCGGGATGTCCTGACTGTAATGGAACAGGCTACAGAGGCAGGGTTGCCCTATATGAAGTAATGCCAATAAAAGAAGAAATAAGGCAGCTAATCCTGTCAGGAGCTTCAGCCGATGAAATAAAAAAGGAAGCAGTAAAGCTTGGTATGCTTACCTTGAGACAATCAGGCCTTAGTAAAGTTATGAAAGGTGTTACTTCCATTGAAGAGATATTCAGAATTACCGTGGAGGATTAATGGATAAGCTCGAAGTTCTCTTAAAAGCAGCAGGTAATATCACAAAGGAAAAACGAATAGACAATTTAATCGAGATTCTGTCAAATCTTGCAAAGGAACTAATAGAGGCAGACAGATGCAGTCTCTTTTTGATTGATGAAGAAAGAAAAGAATTATATTCAATATTTGCCCATGGAATAGGAGAAATCAGAATTCCTATTGATTCAGGAATTGCCGGATATGTTGCCCGAAAAGGAGAGTTATACTTAACCTATGATGCCTACAGTTCAGAGTTCTTCAATCCAGACATAGACAGGCTTTCTGGATATCGGACAGAGAACATTCTTGCGATTCCCTTATTTGACTCTAAGGAGAAAATTATAGGAGTTTATCAGTTTATTAACAAGGAGGGTGTTTACACTGAAGAGGATTTAAAATTAGTCAGGCTCTTATCTGAATTTGCTTCAACTACTATCGAGGCAAAAATTTTACAGGAAAAAATTCAAGATGCCTATAAAAAAATACTTATAAAGTTATCTAAAGCATCGGTCTATAAAGACCCTGAGCCACCTAACCACTTCTTGAGGGTGGGGTTAATTTCGGCTCTTATCGCTAAAAAATTGGGCATAGAGGAACAGAAATGTGACACTCTACTTTTAGCATCTACTTTGCACGATATGGGCAAAATAGGAATTCCCGATAGTGTCCTTTTTAAAGCGGGAAATCTTGACCCCGATGAGTGGGATATCATGAAAAAGCATCCCTTGATTGGTTATGAAATCTTATACGACGATGATATAGAACTATTAAAGATGGCGGCAGTTATTGCTCTTGAACATCATGAAAGATGGGATGGTACAGGATATCCCTTGGGCAAGAAGGAGGAAGAGATATCAATATGGGCAAGAATAGTAAGCATCGCTGATAACTTTGATACATTGACTTCTGAGAAGCGATTTGAGGGGGCATGGGATTTTACAAGGGCTGTAGACTATATAAATCTTATGAGCGGAAAGGCCTTTGACCCAAAATTAATTGATATTTTTAATGAGAACATTGATAAAATAAGGCAGATAAAGACAAATTATGAGGATTAATGTTCACATCCCTTTCTATGCATAATCTCGAGTTTTAATTTGTCTCATCGCAATATCAAACTTTTTTGTGGTATATTTAAACAGAGATGAAAAAGGTTCTATTTATTCTGCTGTTATTAATATCTTCAGTGGGGATATTTTTTATAATTGGCTTATTAGATAAAGAGGAGTCTGTTAAAGTGAAACTATCAATGGAGGCATCGGTTTTTAAGGATGTTTATTTTATGCAGAAAAAAGATGGTGACCTTAAGCTGAAACTTTATGCAAAAGAAGCTTTGATGAATGAGGATGCCAAAACCTTAGAGTTAAAAAGCCTCTCCATGTTTTTTCCTGAAAAAGAATTTACTGTTAAGGCAAAAAAGGGAATATACAGCACTGATTCTGGTGATATCTTACTTAGAGAGGAAGTAGAGGGGTATTCGAAAGACCTTACAGTTTATGGAAGTGAAGCTCAGTGGAACGGAAAGGAAAAAATGCTTATTTCAGATAAACCTCTAAAAATTCAGGGAAATAGATTTATTATTGAGGGAAATGCAGGTATTGCAAAAGCTGATTTGATAGAATTAAGAGAGGGGGTAAGAGCAATTGTTTACTCTAAAAAATAGCTTAATTTTTATGTTGTTTTTGTTGCTTGCTTGTAATCTGTTTGCAGAGGAAAAGAAAGACTCGCCTGAGCCAATTATCATTACATCTCAGAGCCTCATAAATGATAACCGAGCTAAAACAGCAACTTTTGAGGGTAATGTGGTGGCTAAAAGAGGAGATGCAACCCTCCTTGCTAACAAGATGATAGTTTACTATGAAGATGAACAGAAAGGCGGTAATATCAAGCTTATTGAAGCCATTGGGAACATAAAGCTAATCAGAGGAGACAGAACTATTACATCTCATAAAGCTACTTACTATCCCGAGCCTGAAGAGAGAGTCGTCTTTACGGGTGAACCAAGAGCAACGGATGGGAAAAATCTTGTTACGGGAGAGAAAATCACTTACTTTATGAAAGATGACCGTTCTCTTGTAGAAAAAAGTAGAGTATATCTTAAAGAGCGAAAAACAGGAAAATGAACCATATCCTTAAAGTCGAAAATCTAAAAAAAAGCTTTGGCAAGAAAGAAGCTGTGAAAGGAGTCTCTTTGAGCGTTAGCAGTGGTGAGGTTGTCGGTCTTTTAGGCCCCAATGGGGCTGGTAAGACCACTACCTTTTACATGATTATCGGAATAGTGAGGCCAGACAGTGGAAATATTTTCATTGACGACAAAAGCATTACTATTTTTCCAATTTTTGAAAGGGCAAGACTTGGAATGGGCTATCTTCCTCAAGAACCTTCCATTTTCAGAAAGCTTACAGTTCGTGAAAATCTAAAAGCTGTTCTTGAAATTAAGTATGGAGAGGATAAAAATAAAAAGTTAAACATCGACGAAGAGGTAAATACCCTTCTTGATGAATTTAATTTAAAAGAGTTTGCTGACAGAGAAGGATATAAACTATCGGGAGGAGAGAGAAGACGGGCTGAGATAGCAAGAGCTATTGCTTTAAAGCCTATTTTCATGCTTTTTGACGAGCCTTTTGCAGGAATAGACCCTCTTGCTGTAGTAGAGTTGAAAAGAACAATAAAAAAGCTTAAGGAAAAGGGCATTGGTATTATAATCACAGACCACAATGTGAGAGAAACCCTATCAATTACCGATAGGGCCTTTATAATTCATAGTGGCTCTCTGCTTGCAGAGGGAACGCCTGAGGTTTTAATTGACAACCCTTCTGTAAGGGAGGCCTATTTAGGAGAGGAGTTTAGACTGTAAATGGGACTTGAACAAAGAGCAGACCTGAGACTTACCCAAAAACTTGCCTTAACTCCTCAATTGCAGCTACAACTTAAATTACTACAGCTACCGCAACTTGAGCTTAGTCAGTATATTCAGCTCGAATTAATGGAAAATCCTCTTTTAGAAGTGGAAGAGGAAATATCGATAGAGCAGGACAGAGATGTTTCTAATGAAATAGAAGAGACAGAGGATTCGACAATAATTGATAGGCTTAGCAAGGTAATTATTGATGATTATTTTTCAGAGAGAGCCGATGACGGAAGAGACTTAGGATACTTTAACCCAGGAGTTGAAGATAAGCCCTCCTTTGAACTATTCTACTCAACCAAGGCAGACCTTACGGAACATCTCTTGTGGCAGTTGAGATTGAGTAAAGCTCCCGATGACCTGAGAGCAGTTGCAGAGATTGTAATAGGAAATATTGATGAAGACGGATATTTGAAGGCTTCCGAACAGGAAATAGCATCTCTGGCAGAAGTTGATACGGAGAAAGTTAAAAGAGCAATTGAACTGGTGCAGGAATTTGACCCACCAGGAGTAGGTGCGAGAGATATAAAAGAATGTTTACTTTTACAGTTAAAGAATCTTGGTTTAGCAAACACCGTTGTTCAAAAAATTATAGAAGAGCATCTTGAAGATATTCAGAAGAAAAAGTATGACCGAATAGCAAAAAAAATCAACGTGCCAGTGGAAGAAATAATTGAATCAGTCAGGATAATAGAAAAACTTGAACCAAGGCCAGGTCGGAATTTCAGCAAAACCCTTATAAGTATCCCTGTTCCAGATGTTTATGTGCAAAAGGTGGAAGGAGATTATCAGATAATTTTAAATGATGAAGGCATACCAAAACTAAGACTCAGCAAATTATACAATGAACTGATTAATGAAAAATACTTGCAAGGAGAAGAAAAAAAGTATCTTCGCGAAAAACTAAAGAGTGCCGTAGAGCTTTTAAGAAGCATTGAACAGAGGAACAAGACCATATACAGCGTGACAGAGAGCCTAATAAAGTTTCAGAGGGAATTTTTTGACAAAGGAGTTAGTTTTCTTAAACCCTTAAATCTCAGGGATATTGCCAGCGACATCGGTTTACATGAGAGCACAATCAGCCGAGTTACATCTAATAAGTATCTTTTCTGTGAACACGGACTTTTTAGTTATAAGTTTTTCTTTAGCAATTCTCTCTCATCTATCAGCGGAGGAGTTTCAACAACTCATGTCAAAGAGTTAATACAAAAAATAATCAACGATGAAAATCCAGAGAAACCTTTGTCTGACAAGGAGATATCCGAGATGCTTCAGAGGCAGGGTATAGATATTGCGAGAAGAACTGTTGCAAAATATAGAGAAGAGCTAAAAATACCACCTAAGCCTTTAAGAAAGTTAAAAAAATATTAAGGAGGACAGTTATGAAAATCAACATCAGGGGGAAAAATATTGA
Organism: Thermodesulfovibrio sp. TK500a; assembly: GCF_055381765.1. Classification (NCBI taxonomy): domain Bacteria; kingdom Pseudomonadati; phylum Nitrospirota; class Thermodesulfovibrionia; order Thermodesulfovibrionales; family Thermodesulfovibrionaceae; genus Thermodesulfovibrio; species Thermodesulfovibrio sp. TK500a. Next base: position 1,078,204 of record NZ_AP041606.1, on the reverse strand, counting down.
CGTAACAGAGGCACTGAGACAGTATATTGAAAAGCGAGTTGGAAAGTTTGAAAAATTTTTAAATGAGTTAGCAGAGGCAACAGTAACAATAAGCACTGAAAAATTTACTCACAAAATAGACGTACTTGTAAAGGTAAATGGACATTTAATTCAAGCAGAAGGAAAAACGGAAGACCTCTACTCAGCCGTTGACCAAGTCGTAGAAAAGCTTGAAAAGCAAATATTAAAGTATAAGGAAAAAGTTCAAAATAAAAACAAAAAAGAATCAAATAAATTCACTCCGACAACTTCGACAGAAGAACTACCCAAAAGAATTGTAAAATACAAAAAGTTTGACCTGAGGCCGATGACTCCTGAAGAAGCCGTTGACCAGATGGAGCTTCTTGACAAAGATTTTTTCATATTTGTCAATTCCTTTAGCGGTGATGTAAATGTCGTTTACAAGAGGAAGGACGGGAATTTTGGTTTAATTGAGCCTGCCAAATAAGAAAGGTTGATTTTTGAGAAAAAAACCAATTTTAGTAATAGTAACAGGACTTTCAGGAGCAGGGAAGACTGTTACTTTAAGAACGCTTGAGGATATAGGCTTTTTCTGCGTTGACAATCTACCACCTCCGGCAGTAACAGATTTTTTAAAAATCCTACAAAAATACGGAAATTTTAAAAAGATTGCAATTGGAATTGACATAAGGCTTTATCAATTTCTTGGTAAATCAGTAGAGCTAATTGAAAGGACAAAAAAAGGTTATAAAACAGATGTTCTTTTTCTTGAAGCTGACGATGAAACAATACTTAGAAGATATAAAGAGACAAGAAGACCTCATCCCCTCTTCTCTCTTCATAATGAACTACTAAAAGCAATTAAAGAAGAGATAGTCTTACTTCAGCCTCTCAGAAGCATTGCAACGAGAATAATCGATACATCGAACTTCAACCCCCACGAACTAAAGTTTTTAATCTCATCAATCTACGGTGGAGAGCTCAGAACCCTTTCGGTTACAATTTTGTCCTTTGGCTTTAAAAGAGGAATCCCTTCAAATGCAGACCTTTTGTTTGATGCAAGGTTTTTGCCTAATCCATATTTTATTCCCGAATTAACGGAGCTTACAGGAAAGGACAGGAAGGTTAAGGATTTTGTTCTCAAACAGAGAGAAACAAAGGAGTTTTTAAAACGATTAAAAAACTTCTTAAAATTTGCTATTGAAGGATATAAACGAGAAGGTAAAGCCTACCTTACAATAGGTATAGGATGCACTGGAGGGAAACACAGGTCTGTCGTTATTGCCGAGGAGATAGGAGATTTTATAAAAACCCTTTCGCTCAATCCAATTGTGATTCACAGGGATTTATAAGAAAATTTTAATAAAACCATAAAAATTTAAAATTAACGATTTCTTGACAAAAAAAGCTGTATATGGTATCTTGTCATGCAGTTGAATTTAAGCATCAAAAAATCTAACAGAAAGAAGGTGGGGTATGTTAGAGTTTAACAACTGGTTTTTTGTCCTAATGATTCAATTTTTTGTCCTAATGTTTATCCTCAATGCAATCCTTTTCAAACCTATGATGGAGCTTTTCAGGCAGCGCGAGCAGATGATTAAAGGTGCTCTGGAAGATGCTCAGGTAATGACAGAGAAAAAAGAACAGGCCATTGCACAGATGAATGCTGACCTTGCTAATGCAAAGGCGCAAGCTAAACAGATTATTAATTCCCTGAGGGAAGAAGCATTGGCCTATCAGAGAGAGGTTCTATCGGCTGCTGAAAAAGAGGCAGTTCAGATGATTGAAAAGGCAAGGTCAGAGATTAAGGCTGAGACAGAAAAGGTGAGGGCAGCGCTTAAGCAAGAAGTTGAAAGACTATCTGAAGAGATTGTAAACAAATTGGTAAAGGTATAATGGAGGCAATATGAAAAGACTAATACTTCTTATCTCAACAATCTGTATTCTAAGTGCAGTGACTGCCTATGCAGCAGAGGGAGGAGAGCATGGAGGCAGTTTAAAAGACTGGGCTTTCAAAACCATTAACTTTGCTATACTGGTATTCATTATAGTCAAATTTTTAGGTAAACCAATCAAAAATTATCTTGCCCAGAGAAAAGAGCTTATTGAAAAAAGCATAAAAGAATCTCAAGAGGCAAAAGAGCTTGCCCAAAAAGCTCTTCAAGAGGTTGAGGATAAGCTTAAATTGAAGGATAAAGAAATTCAGGAAATAATAGAGTCTGCTAAAAAAATAGGTGAACAGGAAAAACAACAGATTATGCAAGAGACTGACAAAATGAAAGAGAAAATTATCGAGCAGGCAAAGACAAATATTGAGTTTGAGTTGAAAATGGCTAAAGATGCTCTAAGGCTCGAGGCTGCAGAACTTGCTATTCAGTTGAGTGAACAGAAATTGAAGGAAAAAATTACTCCTGAAGAGCAGGAAAAGCTTCTTCAGGAATCAATAAAAATAATAGAGGGGCGGAAAAATTGAGAAAGGTCAGAGGAGCAAAGGCAAAAAAGTATGCAAAACAATTTTTAAGTCTGGTCAATATAGACCAGGTGCCAGAAATTGTTGCGAAGCTTGAGGCTGTAGCTTTGTTGATGCAGAAAGAAAGACAGTTCAGAAACATGCTCACATCGCCATCCTTTAACGATGAGGAGAGAGTGGGAGCTATAAGCTATCTGTGTGAAAAGCTGTCACTTCCAGAGGAGGCAAAGAAGTTCCTCAGCTTTCTGAGCGTTGAGGGAGTTCTGATAGGACTTAGTGAGATTGTCAGATACATCAATGCTCTCTATTTGGAAGCAAAGAAAAAGGTTAAAGGTGTGGTCACCTCAGCCATTGAACTTCCGGAGGCGATGAAACAAAAAATTGTTGAATCTCTTAAGTCTATCACGGGCAGAGAGGTGGAGTTGCAGTACGAAATTGATACTTCACTAATTGGTGGAGTAAGGGTTAAAGTGGGAAGCACAATGTATGACTTAAGTATAAAAGGCCAGTTAGGTCTTTTAAGAGATAAGCTTATAAAGGGGTGAGAAACTATGGAACTTAAGATGGAAGAAATTAGTGAGTACCTTAAGAAGCAGATTGCTGACTTTGAGAAGAAAGCTGATGTCAGCGAAGTAGGAATAGTCACATCGATTGGTGACGGTGTTGCAAGAATTTACGGATTAGACAACTGCATGGCCTCTGAAATGCTTGAGCTTCCAAATGGCGTTTACGGTATGGCTCTTAACCTTGAAGAAGATAACGTAGGTGCAATCCTGTTCGGTGATGACAGACTTGTTAAAGAGGGTGACATTGTAAAGAGAACTGGAAGAGTTATGGAGACTCCTGTTGGAGAGGAGTTAATCGGAAGAGTAGTCAATGCAATTGGTATTCCAATTGATGGGAAAGGTCCGATTAATGTAAAGGCCACTAGAAAGGTTGACGTAATTGCTCCGGGTATCATTAAGCGTCAGCCAGTTAAAGAGCCTCTTCAGACAGGTATTAAAGCAATAGATGCCATGATTCCAATAGGAAGAGGCCAGAGAGAGCTTGTCATCGGTGACCGTCAGACAGGAAAAACAGCCATTCTTTTAGATACAATCATCAATCAGAAAGGGCAGAACTGCATTTGTATATATGTTGCTTGTGGTCAACGTCGTCAGAGCGTAGTTCAGGTTGTTGAGACCCTTAAAAAGTATGGCGCTATGGACCACACAATAGTTGTTGCAGCAACTGCCTCTGAACCAGCATCAATGCAGTATCTTGCTCCATATGTGGGATGTGCAATGGGTGAATATTTCAGAGACAAAGGAATGCACGCATTAGTTTGCTATGATGACCTTACTAAGCAGGCTTATGCATACAGACAGGTCTCCCTGATTCTTAGAAGACCACCAGGAAGAGAAGCTTATCCCGGCGACGTATTCTATCTTCATTCAAGACTGCTTGAGAGAGCAGCAAAACTCTCCGATGCTGAAGGAGGAGGTTCTCTTACAGCATTGCCTGTAATAGAGACCCAGGCAGGAGACGTTTCTGGATATATTCCAACAAACGTTATTTCTATTACAGACGGTCAGATATACCTTGAACCAGAGCTTTTCTATGCAGGTGTCCGTCCAGCTATTAACGTCGGTCTCTCTGTTAGCCGTGTTGGTGGTGCTGCACAGATTAAAGCAATGAAGCAGGTTGCAGGAATGCTCAGACTTGACCTTGCCCAGTACAGAGAACTTGCAGCATTTGCCCAGTTTGCTTCAGACCTTGACAAAGCAACAAGAGCGCTTCTTGAAAGAGGACAGAGAATGGTTGAACTTCTTAAACAAGACCAATATGTTCCTATGCCAGTAGAAGACCAGATTATGTTGATATTTGCGGGAACACAGGGACACCTTGATGAGCTACCTGTTTCAGCAATTAAGGCTTTTGAGCAGGGCTTTTTAAGCTTTATCAGAAGTCAGAAGGAAGACTTAAGAAAAGAAATCAGAGAGAAAAAAGAGCTCGATGACTCTTTAAAACAGAAGATAACCGATGCCATTTTAGAGTTTAAGAAGACTTTTCAGCCGTAATAAATAAAATCTGAAGGTAGGAGCTGTTAAATGCCAACATTAAGAGATATAAGAAAGAAAATAAAGGCAATACAGGGAACAAAGAAGATAACCTCTGCCATGAAGATGGTGGCGGCTGCAAAGCTCCGTAAAGTCCAGGATAGCATGCTGAGGTATAGGCCATATGCTACAAAGATGCAGCAAGTCCTTGCAGACCTTGCTGGTGCAGTAGAGATGAGAGGTGATGTGCCTCCAATTCTTTTAAGAAGACCTGTTAAAACTGTAGAAGTGCTTGTAATCACATCGGATAAGGGACTTTGTGGTGCTTTCAATACAAACATACTGAGGGCAGCTCACAAAGAAATAAACAGGCTTAAGGGTGAGGGACTTAATATAGTTCTATCAGTTGTTGGAAGAAAGGCTCGAGACTATTTTAAGAGAAGAGATTTTCAGCTCAAAAATGTCTGGACAGGAATATCGGGCAAACTTCAATATACTCATGCTCAGGTAATAGCTCAAGAGATGATAAATTCTTACGTAAGCGAAGCAGTAGATGAGGTTGTTGTCATATTTAATGAATTTAAATCAGTTATTGCCCAGAGGGTAGTAATAAACAGATTACTTCCAATTGGAAGGATAGATTCAGAGCCTGCTGAACAGCCTACATTTATACCTTTCACTTACGAGCCAAGAGCACCGGAGCTTTTTGCCATGCTGCTTCCTATATACATTGAAATTCAAATATACAGGGCTCTATTAGAATCTCAGGCTGCAGAAGAGGCAGCAAGAATGACAGCCATGGACAATGCAACAAAGAACTGCGATGAGTTAATTAGAAAGACCACCTTAATTGCCAATAAAGTAAGACAGGCATCAATTACAAAAGAGCTTATGGATATAGTAGGTGGTGTTGAAGCTTTAAAGCAGAGTGAAGGATAAAATTTTAAAAAAGAATAAAGGAGGTTTTAAATTATGAACGTAGGTAAAGTAGTACAGGTTATAGGAACAGTTGTAGACTGCGAATTTGAAGGCCAGCTTCCCGAGGTTTTGAATGCATTAAAAATAGATGAACCTGGAGACCCTCAAAAAGGCATTCCAGAGATTCATCTCACCCTTGAAGTCGCAATGCATCTCGGTGAAAACAGAGTAAGAACAATAGCAATGGGTTCTACCGATGGTTTAGTAAGAGGAATGAAAGTTGTCGATACAGGTGCACCTATAAAAGTGCCTGTGGGTAAACCTGTTTTAGGAAGAATTATAAATGTTACTGGTGAACCTGTCGATGAGGCAGGTCCTGTTCAAGCCCAAGACATGTATCCTATACACAGAACAGCTCCAGAGTTTACCGAACAGTCTCCAACCACCCAGCAGTTTGAAACAGGTGTTAAAGTTTTTGACCTTCTTGTCCCCTTCGTAAGAGGCGGTAAGATGGGAATGTTCGGTGGTGCAGGCGTTGGTAAAACAGTCGTTATCATGGAGATGATTCACAACATTGCTATGAAACACGGTGGTGTCTCCGTTTTTGCAGGTGTTGGTGAGAGAACCCGTGAAGGAAACGACCTTTACCTTGAAATGAAGCACTCAGGCGTTTTGCCTCAGGTTGCCCTTGTTTACGGACAGATGAACGAACCCCCAGGAGTGAGAGCCCGTATTGCTCTTACAGCCCTTACTGTTGCTGAGTATTTTAGAGACCAAGGACAGGACGTTCTTATCTTCATAGACAACATCTTTAGATACACCCTTGCCGGTTCAGAGGTTTCGGCACTTCTCGGTAGAATGCCTTCAGCAGTTGGTTATCAGCCAACTCTTTCTACAGAAATGGGTGCTTTGCAGGAAAGAATTACCACAACAGCAAAAGGCTCTATTACCTCCATGCAGGCAATTTACGTTCCTGCAGACGACTTGACAGACCCAGCAGTTGCCGCAGTCTTTGCTCACCTTGACGGAACAGTCGTTCTCTCCCGTCAGATTGCCGAGCTTGGAATATATCCTGCCGTTGACCCTCTTGACTCAACAAGCCGAATTCTTGACCCAAGAGTAGTTGGTGATGAGCACTATCAGGTTGCAAGAGGTGTTCAGTCAGTGCTGCAGAGATACAAAGAATTGCAGGACATTATTGCAATTCTCGGTATAGAAGAGCTTTCAGAAGATGACAAGCTTACCGTTGCAAGAGCAAGAAAACTTCAGAGGTTCTTAAGTCAGCCCTTCCATGTGGCAGAGACATTTACAGGAACGCCGGGAAGGTATGTCAAGCTTGATGAAACAATAAAAGGCTTTAAGGCAATTCTTGATGGTAAATATGATGACCTGCCAGAGCAGGCATTTTACATGGTTGGTCCAATAGAAGAGGTGGAGGAGAAAGCTAAGAAGCTTGGTTACACAAGACAGGTCTAATTAAAGGAGTGTATGATGGACAATAAGCTCAAATTAGAAGTTATAACACCCTACGGAGAGTTAATAAATGAAGAAGTAGATGAGGTATATACCACTGGTGCAGAGGGTGATTTTGGAGTTTTCCCTGGACACTGTGCATTTATGACTGCCTTAAGAATCGGCTCTCTCTCTTATAAGAAGGATGGGCAGACTCATTATGTGTTCATTAATAGGGGTTATTGTGAGGTTCTAAACGACAGAGTTTTAGTATTGGTTGGAAGTGCTGAAAGGGTTGAAGAGATAGACGTAGAGAGGGCCAAGGCTGCCTTAGCGAGAGCAGAGGAAAGACTCAGGAAGGCACAGGCTGGTGAGGCTGACATTGACCATGCAAGAGCTCAGGCTGCTTTAGAGAGAGCTACTATAAGAATTCAACTGGCAACAAAACTTATACCGAGATAAAAGAGAGGGCTAAATGCCCTCTCTTTCCCTGTTTCTTTTTCTGCTTTTCTGTTTTCTTTTTCGTAACTTCTCTATTATCTCTATTTTGTTAGTTTTTATTCCTTTGATTTCTTTAATTTTCTCTACAAGTAAACGTCTTGCAAAAAACCTGTTAAGTCCTTGGGAGCGTTCCTTTGTAAATTTTATCTCAATGCCGGTGGGTATATGTTTGAGATATACACCTGTTGATGTTTTATTTACTTTTTGTCCTCCGTGACCTGAGCATCTAATAAATCTTTCTTCAATATCGACCTCTTTAATTCCTAAGAATTCCATTTCACGAATGAGCTCATTTTCTTTCTTTTCTGTTACAGGAAATTTTCCCATTTTAAAAAAGAATTTTTTGAATTTTATCTATTTCCGAAAGATTTTCAACTACCACATCGGCATCTGTTTTTTGTAAGTCTTCTCTTGTAAATGGACCTGTGGCAACAGCGATTACCTTCGCACCGTAAGGTTTTGCACAGGCTACATCTCTTGGAGTATCGCCTATAACGATACAATCACTAAAGTTAATGGGTTTTTTGAAAAATTTTTCATATCTTTCAACTGCTATGGGCAGTAGATTGTTTCTGTTTTCATGGTCACTACCAAAAGCTCCAAAAGGAAAATAAGAATTAAGCGCAAAGGGTTCGAGTTTTATTCGAGCACCTTTTTCAAGATTTCCTGTAAGTAATCCCATGGGATAGGAAAAACTACCGGTCATAAAATTGATAAAATCAACTACGCCTGGCTTGATATGTTTAGAGTTATTATTGATTTCAACCTGAAGAAACATAAGATAGCTGTCAATTAAATCGTCTATAAGATTTTTCTCAGGGATTATTCCGTGTAGTTTTAGCCCTTCTTTTATTATCTGAATATCTGTCTTACCTGCCATCTCAAAGTTCACGAAGGCCTCTCTTATACCAAGAACTTTTTCAAAGGCTCTATTCAAAGACCTCGTACCTGCTCCACCAGCACTTATAAGTGTTCCGTCTATATCAAATAGTAGCAACTTCATAATTAAAGACTCCTTTTGATTAATTTGTTTTTTAAAAACAAGGCTGTATGCTTGGTGGATATTTTCTCATAACTCCATTTTTCTATTATAAAATTTTTTTGTATGGCCTCGCTCAGAAGTTTAAGAAAGACACATCGAGGAATTTCTATTGCGCCCATTCTCAGAAGATGTTCATTGGTTATTTGGCAGTCGATAAAATAGAAATCATTTTTTATTAAAAACTCAACAAGACAGGCAAGAGCTATCTTTGATGCATTGCTGATTAGTGAAAACATGGACTCTCCAAAAAAAGCTTTTCCAATACTAATACCGTAAAGTCCGCCTACAAGCTCTTTTTCTCTCCATACTTCAACAGATTGGGCATATCCGAGATGGTGTAGTACGATATAGGCTTCTTTCATTTCAGCGGTAATCCAGGTGCCGTAAGAGTCTTTTCTTTTTGTGTGGGCACAAAAATCTATTACAGCTTCAAAATCCTTATTAAAAGTAACTTTAAAGATGTCTTTTTTTAATATCTGATACAGACTTCTTGACAGGTTGAAAAGTCTTGGAAAAATTAAGGGTCTTTTGGGAGGAGACCACCACATGATGGGCAACTCATTATACCATGGAAAAATTCCGACTTCGTATGCAAGAATTAGTCTTTCTGGAGATAAATCTCCACCTATTGCAAGTAAACCATCTGGTTCAGATAGTTCGGGATTTGGAAAGCTTAATTCATCAGACAGTAGAAAGACGGTCATTTATTTTATATTTTATTGAGTCATTAACGATATTGATGACCACTTCTCCACCATTTGTAAGTTTACCGAAAAGAATCTCCTCAACAAGAGGAGTTTTTATCTCTTTTTGGATTAATCTTTGAAGAGGTCTTGCACCGAATTTAGTGTCAAACCCTCTTTTGGCAAGCCATTTTTTAGCTTTTTTGGTTAGCCTGACGTGGATATTTTTTGTTGAAAGTTGTTCATTCAATTCGTTAATAAATTTTTCTACAATTTTTATAACAATATTTTCAGGAAGTGGCGCAAAGGTTATAACAGCATCAAGACGATTTCTGAATTCGGGGCTGAAAAGTCTCTCTATAGCTTCGTTGCTCTTTTTTAACTGGTCTTTGGTTCTGTCTCCAAATCCTATGACAGGTCTTTCCAGCTCTCTTGCTCCAAGATTAGAGGTCATTATTAATATTACATTTCTGAAATCAGCTTTTCTGCCGGTGTTGTCAGTCAATGTGCCATAGTCCATTATTTGAAGGAGAATATTGAATATGTCTTCATGGGCTTTCTCTATCTCATCAAGTAGAAGCACGCAATGGGGATTTTTTCTTATTGCTTCAGTAAGAAGCCCACCTTGTTCAAATCCAATATATCCAGGAGGAGCACCAATGAGCTTTGCTACAGAGTGTTTTTCCATGTATTCACTCATGTCATATCTCAAAAAAGCAATTCCCAGTTTGTTTGCAAGCTGTTTTGCAAGCTCTGTTTTGCCAACACCTGTAGGACCTGTGAAAAGAAATGAGCCTATAGGTTTTTGAATCTCTTTTAAACCAGCTTTTGAGATTTTTATTACTCTTACCACAGACTCTACAGCCTCATCCTGTCCGTATATTTGAGCCTTGAGTTCAGTCTCGAGGTTTTTAAGTCTGTCTATATCATTAGAGGTTACTTCCTGAGAGGGAATTCTTGCTATTTTTGAGATGATTTGTTCTATGACTTTACTGTCAACAACCTTATCGTCGTTGTAAAGTCTTACAACTGCTCCTGCTTCATCTATAATATCAATGGCTTTATCTGGTAGAAATCTATCATTAATATATCGAGCTGAAAGAGTTACGGCAGAATGTAAGGCTTCGTCAGTGTAACTTACGCTATGATATTCTTCGTAATAGTTTTTAAGACCTTTTAATATCTCAAAAGTTTCCTCTTCGCTTGGCTCTAAAACATCTATTTTTTGAAATCTTCTTGAAAGGGCTCGGTCTTTCTCAAAGTAATTTCTATATTCTTCGTATGTTGTTGCTCCAATACATCTTATTTTACCTTCCATCAGAATGGGTTTTAAAAGATTTGATGCATCGACAGTGCTACCACTTGCGGAACCAGCGCCTACGATGGTGTGTATCTCGTCAATGAAGAGAATACAGTTTTTAACCCTATAAAGAGAGCTAATAAGACCTTTCATTCGGGCTTCAAAATCTCCTCTGTATTTTGTCCCGGCAAGAAGCGAACCCATGTCAAGTGCGTATATTTTAAAATCTTTCAGATGGGAAGGAACTTCCGCTTTTGCAATTTTAATAGCAAGGCCTTCAACTATTGCTGTTTTGCCTACTCCTGGCTCACCTACAAGGATTACATTATTTTTTCTACGCCTTGATAAAATCTGAACAACTCTTTCGAGCTCTATTTTTCTTCCCACTATAGGGTCAATCTCTCCCTTTTTTGCCTTTTCGGTGAGTTCAACGGTAAAAGTTTTCAGGGGGTCTATTTTTTTATCTTCCTTCGTGACTGTTTCTTCAAATTCCTGTTTAGGCGTACCGTGGGATATGTAATTTAAGATATCTACGCGGGTGATGCCATAAGATTTAAGGAGACTTACAGCATAGGTTTCTTCTTCAAGAAAAATTGCAGCAAGAAAATCGCCTGCATCTGCCTGTTTTTTTTCTGCTGCTTTTATATGATTTAATGTCCTCTCCATAACTCTCTGAAAAGCTACAGTAGGCTGGGCTTGACCTCTTCCCTTTTTTTTCGGTATGTTCTGGTCTAAAAATGTTTCAAGGCTTATTTTGATTTTTTCTGGGTTTCCACCGCAGTTTCTTATTATCTCTGTGCCATATTCGTCATGCAAAATAGCATAGGTAAGATGCTCTACCGTTAGATATTGATGGCCTCTTTCTATGGCGTCTTCTACAGTGGCAGTGATTATTATCTGTAAATCTTTATCTATCATCTCTTTCTATAATGCATTTTAATGGGTAACCGTGACTTCGTGCAAGTGTCTCTACCTGATGCACTTTTGTCTCAGCAATTTCCTTTGTATAGATTCCAGCAAGACCCTTGCCGTGCCTGTGAACATGGAGCATGATTGCAGTAGCCTCTATTTTTGGTTTATCAAATATTGTCATTAAAACATGAACAACAAAATCCATTGTAGTGTAATCGTCATTGAGCAGATAAACTCTGTAAAGATGAGGAAGATTTATCGATGTTTCGTGTTTTTCTTCTGTATAAATCTTTTCATTCATATTTTTAATTTAATAGATATAGAAAACAATTGGCAACTTAAGATTTATTCTTCAGCTCTTGACATTTGACAGTTTTTTATGTATTATAACTTAAACTACAATAGAAAGGAGGCTTAGCGTGGAAGCACCAACTTTTTTGCACATGTTATTCCCTTCTATTCCGCCCTTCGTGAGTTATTCTTGGTTAGCTATGGGAATTATTATTGTCGTTGCGCTCGTTGTTAAGAGCAATCTCAAAATGGTTCCCTCTGGAATTCAGAACATTATGGAAATACTCATGGAATTTTTAAGAGGCCAGGCATTGATGAGCATTGGACAGCATTGGGGGGATAAATTTTTGCCTCTTTTAGGCACACTTTTTATTTATATTTTAGTATGCAATCTATTTGGACTTATCCCTGGTTTTGAATCACCAACCTCCAATGTTAACATGACCTTTGCCATGGCAATTCCTGTTTTCTTTATCTATCAGTTTATGGGATTTAAGGTTCACGGTATTCGCTATCTTGAGCATTTTCTTGGTCCTATCAGAAGCATTTATGCTATTCCATTTATGATGTTTATGTTTATTGTTGAATGGATAACTCACTTGGCCAGACCTCTTACACTGGGAGTCCGACTTTTTGGAAATATGTTTGGTAAACATCTTCTATTAATGGTTCTTGGAATTTTAGCTCCTCTTATAGTTCCTGTGGCCTTTTTAGCATTGGGTACTCTGGTAAGCGTGCTTCAAGCATATGTCTTCATGTTGCTTACAGCAGTTTATATAGCAGGTGCTGTTGAGGAGTCTCACTAAAATAACAATAAAGAAAGGAGGGAAGTAGAATGAGGAAGTTTTTAGTAGTATTCTTTGCTGCTCTTGTTGTTGTCTTAACTGCATCAGCAGTATTTGCTGCTGAGTCAGATCCAGCCAAGCTTAACTACTACGGTTATGCAACAGCTGGTGCATTGATTGGACTTGGTGCAGCTGCTGGTGGTGGTGGAGCTGGTATGGGACAGGGTCTAAGAGGCATACTTGAAGGTTCTGCAAGAAATCCTGGAGTTACTGGTAAATTAATGACTCTCTTTATCGTTGGTCTTGCATTAATTGAATCTCTTGTCATTTATGTTCTCGTATTTGTTCTTATTACCTTCTATGCAAATCCTTTTGTGAAGTAATTTTATTTCATTCCTTTACACAGAGGGGGCATTTTTATGAATGCCCCCTATTTTTTTATAACCATTATGATAGGGCTATACGGAGTTGATGACGTTAAGAGAATTAGAAAGATTCAAGCTCTCATTAATTGTGGGGCGATAGTTCTGTAATAGAGGCTTTTTCTTCGCTGTTTAATACTTCAAGCATGGCAGTAATGGATTTTAAATGGAATATATCAAAGGCTTCTGGATTTTTGAGCTCTCCTACATTGAATGCTGATAGGAAAATAAGAGATTTATATATTTTTTTTGAGGTTTTAATTGATATACTGGGATTTGATAGAGCTTGCTCAAAAAAGTGGTCACTTTTTTTCCTCACTCTTTTGTTAATAGTCATGATTTGTAGCCAGTAATATCTGTCTACTATTCGGTCGGCTTTGAGTTCAAATATTACATGCTGGAGGGGATTTAAATTTTTTATATCATGGTGCAGTATAGCATCAGCAGCTAAATGAGTAAGAAAACCGTATGCAAAGGCTTTTTCTTCTTTGCTTTTAGCTCCTTTAAGCAAGCTAAAGCCTGTTTGCCATGTGTGAGGATTTTTCTCTTGTGGTAAATATTTTTTGCCGAAAATTGTGTCTGGAATTATATTGCCGTAAATAAAATAATCTTTACAGCTTTCTATTATAGGAATCAGCGAGACCGGTAGTAAATGTGATATTTTAAATACTTGTTGAGATAAATAAGCATGAGTGAGAGGCCCCCACGCATAGGATGGTTCGGGTGCAAAGAATATTAGAATAAATATTATTGCCGCAAGCATCATGCATCCTCTCGGTTGTAGATATTCATGGCTTTATCAACGCCTTCATTAAGAATTGTAACAACTGAATCGGCTGCTTGTAAAATTTTTTCTTTCACTAAAGGCTTTTGCTCTTTTGAGAAAGGTTTTAATACGTAGTCTGAAACATCTATTCCAGGGTCTTTTCCAATGCCTATTTTTACTCTGATGAAGTCTTTAGTGCCCAGATTTTCTATTATGGACTGAATGCCTTTGTGTCCCCCGGAAGAGCCATTTCTTTTTATTTTCATTTTTCCAACCGGTAAATCCAGATCATCATGAATGACGATGATTGATTGTGGTAAATTTTCAAGTATGGTTTTGTCAACTAATTTTTTGACTGCTAATCCGCTTAAGTTCATATAGGTTTGAGGTTTCACAAGAGCAATTCTCCTGCTATCAACATGACCAATTCCGATTAGATATTCCTTTTTTTCAACGAAACTCACACCGTATCTTTTAGCCAAGTTATCAATTACCATGAAACCAACATTGTGCCGTGTCTGGCTGTATTTTCGCCCAGGATTTCCTAATCCAATTATAAGAGTCATTCAATTTATTTATTCTTGTTCTTCTTCTTTAGCTTTCTTTCCTTTCTTTATAACTTCAGGCTCTACTGGTTCTGCTGTAGCGGCTGATGTTTCAATTTCTTCCTCTTCTTCAACAGTAACGGTTGCTATGACCTCGTCAGGGTCAGATATAATCTTAATTCCCTCTTCAAATTTTATGTCTCTCACATGTATAGAATCTCCAACTCCAAGTTGGGATACATCTACCTCTATATGTCCTGGAATTTTCTCTGGTATGGCTTCTATCTCTATTTCTGATATGCCATGCTGTAGAATTCCCTTATCTTGTTTTACTCCAATGGGTTCTCCTACAAGAAGAACGGGTATTGTAACTCTGATTTTCTCTGTTGCACTTACCTCGAGAAAATCTACATGTAATAGTTTGCCTGTTAAAGGGTCAACTTGATAATCTTGAAGTATTGCCTGCTTTTCAGCATCTTCTAATTTTAGGGTAACAAACAATTTCTCCCTTGTTGCGATGTTCATGAAGGGCAGCATTTCTTTGGTAGGAATCTGAAGGGGTAATGATTCTCCACCTTTATAAACTATACATGGTATAAAACCGTTTTTTCTTAGTTGCCTTGCTGCACCTTTACCTTTTCCATCTCTTTTTAGAGCATTAAGAATAAATTTTTCCATGCTTTAGTCCTCCTTAAACAAATAATGAACTGATTGAAGTTTCTTCGTTAATTCTTCTTATAGCCTCACCTAAAAGATGAGCAACGGTCAGTATTTCAATTTTAGGGCACTGTTGTTTTTTATCTTCAGCGGGTATTGTATCGGTAATTATTACTTTTTCAAGGACAGAATTGTTTAACCTTTCAATGGCAGGGCCTGAGAGAACTCCATGGGTTGCTGCGGCAAAGACCCTTTTTGCGCCTTTTTCTTTTAAAGCTAATGCTGCCTGAGTTATTGTTCCTGCCGTATCAATCATATCGTCAATGAGAAGTGCGTCTTTATCCTTTACATCACCAATAACATGCATGACTTTTGAAACATTGGGAGCGTCTCTTCTTTTATCTACTATTGCGAGGGGAGCATTGATTTTTTTGGCAAAAAATCTTGCCCTCTCTGCCCCTCCTGCATCGGGGGATACGACAATTATATTTTTAAGAAGGTCATTTTTTTTCAGATAATCAAGCATTACAGGAATTGCAAGGAGATGGTCAACGGGAATATCAAAAAAACCTTGAATCTGTCCTGCATGCAAGTCTATTGTAAGCACTCGGTTGGCTCCTGCAGTGCTAATAAGGTTGGCTACAAGTTTGGCAGATATAGGCACTCTCGGTTGAACTTTTCTGTCCTGTCTTGCATACCCATAGTATGGAATTACAGCAGTAATTCGTCTTGCTGAGGCTCTTTTAAGAGCATCTATTATGAGAAGAAGTTCCATTAAATTCTGATTTACAGGTGTGCAGGTGGGCTGAATAACAAATGTATCAGAGCCTCTTATATTTTCTTTAATCTGCACCATTATTTCGCCATCGCTAAAGGTATTAACTGTAGTTTCAGTAATTGGAATTTGTAAGTAGTCGCTTACTTTTTTGGCAAGTTCAGGATTCGCATTTCCTGTTATCAGTCGTATTCCATCTGGCATTTATATTTCTCCTCATAATAAAAATTACCCTCTGCCCGAGGGTTTTTTATACTGGGGAGGCAGGATTCGAACCTGCGAATGGCGGATCCAAAATCCGCTGCCTTGCCGCTTGGCGACTCCCCAATTATACTTATTTTAAAACTCTATTCCTAAACTAAAGTCTGGACAACTCTCGTCCAGTATCCGATGAATTCTTTCGAGGCAGCTATTGCTGACTCTTTGCTTTCAAAAACTCCGTATACAGTTGAGCCACTTCCGCTCATTAGGCTTGCTACTGCCCCAGAACTTAGAAGCTTCCTCTTTAAAAAATCTATCTCCCTGTACTTCTTAACTACTGCTTGCTCAAGGTCATTCCAAAGACATTTATTATCAATAACTCCTTCACAAAGCTGTTTATACAACAGCCAAATATTATTATTTATCTTTTCATAATTTTCTGTCAATTGACTTTCTGCATCGAATGATTCATATGCCCATCTCGTAGAAATGCTGAAGGAAGGTTTAACAACTAAAAGATGATAAGTCTTTTCAATTTTAAGTGGTGTTATTTTATCTCCCTTTCCCTCAACAAGGCAGAGTGGAGTATTTAGGAAAAATGGAACATCGCTACCTATTTGCATGGCCAAGTTGTTCAATTCCTCTAAGGTTAGACTCAATTTCCATAATTCATTTAAAGCTTTCAGAGTGGTTGCGGCATTGGAACTACCCCCTCCTAAGCCAGCGCCTATGGGAATTTCTTTTCTGACGGTTATCTTTACTCCTTCTTTTATTTGTTTGTACTCTTGTAATAACTTTGCAGCTTTGTAAACAAGATTATTTTCTGTTCTGATTGGATAGTTGCAATGAACCTCTATTGAAGAAGATTTTTCAAATATTAACGTATCGTATAGGTTTACAGTATTGATAAGTGAAACAATGTCATGATATCCGTCAACTCTTTTTTTTAATACGTATAGAGCCCAGTTTATTTTAGCGGGTGACTTAAAGATGAACATTATTTTTTAATCAAAGGCTTTATTTCCTTTATTTTTAACTCAACTCTTTCTTTAAGTCCTTGTTCCTTTTCATGATATTTAAGTGATTCCTGCCATGCTTCAATGGCTTTTTCATATTGCCCTAAAGATTTGTATATATCTCCAAGGTGTTCAAGAATAACAGGGTCATCTTTTACATAACTTATTGCTTCAAGCAGGTATTTTAAAGCCTTTTCTTTATCGCCGAGTTTGAAGTAAACCCATCCAAGACTGTCGATGTAATAACCATTCTGAGGTTTTAATTTTATGGCTTTTTCAATTAGAGAAAGAGCTTCTTTAAGGTTTATTCCTCTGTCTGCATAACTATATCCTAAATAATTTAAAGCTTCTGCATGGTCAGGTTTAAGTTTTATAACCTTTTTCATCAACTCTTCCACTTTTTCAAACTGATTTAACTTGTCATAGAGAACGCCAGCTATGAAATTTATTTCAACGTTGTCGGGAAATTTTTGAAGTCCCCTTTCAACATATTCCTTTGCCTTATTGTAATTTTTCAAATCTATTGCTATCTCGGCAGCATATACATAAATGTCAGGAACTTCTTCAGAGAATTGTAGAATTTCATCATAGATGCTTAAAGCATCGTTTAATTTTTTTTGCTTTACATAGAGGATGGCAAGATTTAAAAAGGCATTTACCTGTCTTGGATTTATAGATATTATTTTCCTCAAAAGATTTTCAGCTTCACTGTATTTTTCAGTCTCAAGATAGATGAGTGATAAGTAATACATCAAATTTAAATCATTTGGATGCCTTGACAAAAGATAACTTAGCTCTTCTACGGCTTTATCATACTGTTTTGTCTGTAAATACAGAAGGGCAAGTCTTTCTATGATTTGTTCTGATTCGCTTCTTTGTTTTTTTAACGTTTCTAATTGTTCAATTGCTTGGTTGTAGGATTTTTGTGAAAAATATAAGTTAATTAGCCTTTCTCTTGCAAAAAGATTTGAAGGATTTAGTTGTAGTGCCTTTTTGAAATACGACTCGGCCGACTGAAAATTTCCTGAAAGCTCTTCTGCTATTCCAATATTTGTGTAAGCAGGCTCATACTCTGGATTTATATCTATAATTTTTTTAAAGGCTTCCTTTGCCTTTTCAAATTCTCTCTTTTCTATGTATATAACTCCTATGAAGTGTAAAGCCATAATATTGTCTTCATCTTCGTTGAGAATTTTTAAGAATGTTTCAATCGCTTTATCGAGTTTTCCTGTAGATAAATAGAGATTGCCTATTCTTGTTAGGGTTTCAATTCTATTAGGTATTTTATCGAGGATTCTTTCGTAAATGCGTATAGCCTCTTCAGCTTTTTTTTCTTTAACATAGATAAAGGCGAGAACTTGAAGGGCTTCTCTGTTTTCAGGAGCTTCTTTCAAAACTTCTTCAATATATTCTTTTGCCTTTTCAGTGTTGTCAGATTTTAAATAAACATCTGCGAGAAGTACCTTGAGGAGTTTTGAAGATGGGTCACTCTTTAGCGCCTTCTCATAATAATTAATTGCTCTACTGGTATCACCATTTATTGCAGAGTAGTATCCTGCCATAAAATTAAAATATGGGATATTTTCATCTGCTAAGGCTAATAGGGGGACAATTAAGATGAAAAGTAATATTCCTACAAATTGTAGCATATTGTATTATTGCACAGTATGCTTAAAGAAGGAAAGGGGAGAGAAGACTCTCCCCCTTTTGAGACTTAGCAGGAACTTTTGCATTTGCAGGTGGGCATGGCCTTTCCTGATATTTTCTTAATCATGATACACCTCCCTTTCATAGGGATATAAACCTCTTCATGAGGTTTTTAGAGCTTCATGCTCTTTTAAATTATACAATTTTATCCTCTAATAAGCAAATAGTGTTCAGGAAAGAGTTGAATTTCTTGACAATTTAGCAATCATTGTATTAGTCTAAAAAATACGGGCGGATAGCTCAGATGGGAGAGCGCAGCCCTTACAAGGCTGAGGTCACAGGTTCGATACCTGTTCCGCCCATGCCAATGGGGTGGTAGTTCAGCACGGTTAGAACGCTTGCCTGTCACGCAAGAGGCCGCGGGTTCAAGTCCCGTCCACCCCGCCAATAAAATCAAGGGTTTTCAAAAACTGCTTATCCCTCACTGTAGTAAAATGTAGTAAAATTGTAGTAATGTAGTTTTTCAAGTACCTTAACTGCCTCTCTCTTATGAGCCTGTGATAGATGAGCGTATCTGAGTGTCATGGTTAAACTTTTGTGCCCTAAAAGTTCCTGCACTGTTTTAAGATCAACTCCATTCATTACAAGCTGGCTCGCATAAGTGTGTCTGAGATCGTGGAAGTGGAAGTCCTTGATACCTGCTTTCCTGCAAGCAGTGGCAAAACTTCTTTTTATGTATGTGTAATTTTTGCCTGTATCAGGGTTAACGAAAACATAGTCAGTATCAAGTCTTCTTTGAGCGTGCAACTGTAGTAAAACCTGTTTAAGTGCTTTATTAATTGGAATTTCTCTTCTTTCGCAGTTTTTTGTTTTATCGAGCAATATGAGATCGTTTTTAAGATCAATCATGTCCCATTTGAGGTTGAGGATCTCTCCTTTTCTCATGCCTGTATGAAGGGCGATAAAAACAATCGGGTATAAGTGCTTATCGCAGGCATCAAGTAATCTCTGGATTTCTTCAGAGTTAAGATATCTGAGTCGCTTATTTTCACCCTTAAGAGGTTTTACTTTTCTGATTGATTTTAATTTTTTCTCGCTTATCAGTTCCCATTCGTACGCCTTTGTCATACTAGCTTTTAAAATTGAAATATATCTGTTACAGGTAGCAGTTGAGTATTGTTGTTTAATAAAATAAGACTGTAACATTTCAACTTCTTTATTATTTATATCAACCAGTCTTAACTTTTTAAACCACTCTGGCAAGACTTTGAGATAGTATTTTTTTGTATGATAATAGTTTTGTCTTTTATAACACCATGGCAAATAGTGTTCTCTGTAAAAGGATTCAAAAGTAAGCATACTTTCTTGATTTGTCTCTGTCTGCCAAGTAACAGTTTTCGATTCCTGATTATCAAGTTTAAGTAATACCTTTGCGTAAATTTGTTCAGCAATTTTTCTATCACTGGTCTTTGTAGAAAAGCATTTTTGCTTGCCATCAATTGTAATGGCAATCCACCAGATTTTACCTCTTTTATACAAGCCCATATATAACCTCCATACAGGCTTGCATACCTGACTTGTCAAAGAACAGAGATACAATAGAATAAGAAATAGGAAACATAAGAGTCAAATATTTACTAATTGATTTTTGAAAGGATTTCATCAACGACTTCGTCAACAGTTTCATCAACTCCATCAGGATTAACAAGATTTTTCTCGATAAATTCCTGAATGTCAACTGGTCTAAATCTTATGAGTTTATTGTTAATTTTTATGTGTGGAATTTGTTTCCTTTCAACCCAGTAATAAATAGTTCTTTTATTAACTTTAAGCATTCTTGCAACATCATCTGTTGTTAAAAGTTCCATAAATTTTACCTCCTTCTTTTATATAACATATTGACTGTTTTCAAATTTTTTGATTTCAATTAAATTTTTTATCAATTCGGCTTCAAGCCAACGAGGAGTTTGGTTCTGGATATTGCTTGATAAAAGGGCTCTATCGCAAGATGATCTGTAAGGCTTATCGCTCATTAATGCTGAATAGATATCTGCCAATGATAAAATTTTATTTGCGATAGAAAATTTTTCTCTGGTAAGTACTTTATGATATCCATGTCCATCATGACTTTCATATTGGTGTTCAACAACGCTATATGTACTATGTAAACAAACCCTGTAAATCTTCATAATAAATATTATTTTTTAGGCATAAAATTTCTTTATTTGTAAAAATTGCAACAAGTAACAGTTGCATGAAAGGACCCTGTTGCAACAGTTGCAACAGGTAGAGTATGGTTTTGAGAAGAAATTATAGAGGTAATGTCAATAATTTTGTGTAAATTCATAAATAGGTGTATTCCTCCATTTTTCGTTTAAATGGCTTATCACTGCAAAAACTATTCTTTCAATACTTTCAACATTATTAAAACAACTCATAGTTCTAGTTCTTCGCCTTACTTCCCTAAATGCCCTCTCTATTATGTTTGTTGTCCTTAACTTCTTCCATAATGCCTTAGGTGTCTTGTAAAAAGCTGTCAATTGCTCCCAGTTCTTTCTTATACACTCTGCTGCTTTAGGATAAAGTCTGCCCCACTTGCTCTCCCATAACTGAAAATTTCTCTTTGCCTCTTTTAAATTCTCTGCACTATATATCTTCTTAGCTTCAAAAAGACATTCCTTTTCATCTTTCTTTCTAAGATATTTCGCTACATTCCTCATTTTATGTGCCCAGCATCTCTGCCTCAATACAAGAGGAAATACATTGTCTACTGCATTCTCAAGAGCTTTGCTCCCATCCGTTACTATCAGACTTAATGTATCATCTGTTAATCCCCTTGTCTGAAGATTCTGTAAAAATCCTGTCCACTTGTTCTCGCTTTCTGTATCTACTACCCTGAAGTCTATTATCTGTCTTATCCCCTGCACTGTTACTCCATATGCCGCTAAAACAGCCCTGCTCTTAGAACCTATACCTGTCTTAATCTTAAGAACTATGGCATCTAAAAATAGATACATATACTTTTCATTAATTTCTCTCCGATGAAATTTCTTTACATCCTCATCAAGACTTTTTGCTATGTTTGATATTGTTTGAGCTGATACTTCTCCAATAAGTGGTTTTAAGGCTTTAGCTGTAAGTCGTGTTGATGCTCCATAAATAAATATCTGCTTTAGTATCTCATCTATCTGGCTTTGCCTTCTTATGTATCTGGGAATTATCTTGCTTTGAAAACCTTTCTCTCTTAGTCTGGGCATGTTAATCTGAAGTTTTCCATCTTTCAGGATTATGTATCTCTTCCAGTATCCATTCCTACGGTAGACCCTCTCTGGGGTTCTTTCATATTTTTGAGCCCCTGTAAGTGCTGTTATCTCCTCTTGCAATGCTAATTCAATAAACTTTTTCTTCATTAACTTCATTTTTTGTTCAAATTCTTCCCAGAAAGATTCATTAAAATTACTGTTGAATTCTTTCCATAAATCTGGTAATCTTAAATTAGTTAAAGGTTTTTCTTTCATGGGTGTATTCCTCCTTTCTTTGTTTGATTTTTGGTTAATTTAATGGAGGATACACCCTCTTTTATTGCTCTGTCAATTTTACACATAAAAAATTTTACACTACCTTATTATAGATTGAAGATTGAAAAAGATTTTTTCGGTTTTTTTAGTAAAGGTGGTTATCCTAAACCTATCAAAGTGTGGACATGATCAGTTTGTAGAGTTTAAACTTTTTCAGCAGAACAGAAAAAATCAGGAGAGAGGGGTATAAATGAAAAAAGAAAATGGTTTGACAGTATGGCTTGGGATTGAACAAATATTTACATTTTAAGACAATCCGAAGGGGAATGCCGACACTGAAAGAGTAATTAGCACAATTAAGGAGGAATTAATCTGGCTTAATGAGGTGATACATTTGGCTATAAACTCAGGAAAATGCTTACTCTTTTGAAAACTTTGAAGAAGCAAAAGTAAAGGATAAGTGAAATATTGCTTAAAGCTCTACAAGTTGAAAGGCTAAAAAGTGTCCTCAAAATTGGAGTGCCGTACAGAGCTAACTCCCGCTTTTTTGCAAAGACAGAATAATTATCTATTGACAATTTTATATACTTTTAGTAGCATGATAGTATCATATTGATACTATTTTTAATAGAGGAATTGAGATATGTTATCATTATTTAAATGGCAACGAGGAAAAAACCTGCACCCAAGAAAAAGCCTCATTATGAGGCTTTGCAAATTTAAAAATTTATTTTCAAATCCTGGGAAGAGATGTATTACAAATACTGCATTTAAGGGAGCAGGTGAACTGGGTTATATGGACGAAGATGAAATTACAGATGTTATTGAAAAATTATCAAACAAAAATTTTTACAAATCAATGCCTTCAGATAGATTTCCTGAACTATGGCAGGATGTCTACATTTTTAAAGATGATGAAAACGACATTGAAATTTATATAAAAATTCAAATTTTTGAAAATAAAGCAATTTTAGTTCAATTTAAAGAATATAAAAAGGAGGAAATATAAAATGCAAGAGTTTAAAAAATGTCCTTTTTGTGGAAAGGGTAAGTTGGTTAAAAAAGTTACAGAAGAAGTTTTTAATTACAAAGGTAAAACAATCACAATACCTGATTATGTAATTCATGAATGCAATGTATGTGGTGAATCCATTGTTGACAGAAAAACCTTGAAATCAGCGGGCAAGAAATTAAAAGAATTCAAAAGACAGGTTGAAGGATTACTTACACCTGAAGAAATAAGAAATATCAGGAAAAAATTTGGACTTTCTCAGGAGAAAATGGGAGAAATTCTTGGTGGAGGGAAAAAGAGTTTTGCAAGATACGAAACAGGGCAATTGTGTCAGAGCAGACCCATGGATAATCTTTTAAGGATTCTTGATGCTTATCCTTTTGTTATTCAAATTTTGATAAAGGATAAAATTAAGCAGTTTGAAAAACAGAGCCAAAAAATTAAGGATTTAGAATTACAAAAAAGTTTACAAAGTAGTGACTGACAAAAACTTAAAATAAAAAACCATTAATGATACAGAAGGACTGGAAATTGCAATCTAAATTTAAAATAGAAAATATCAGACAGATTGAATGTTTCTCTGCTCTGAATCCTGTTTCCAAACCTGAAAAAACAGGCGGTATCAGATTGATTTAAGTCTGAATATATCATTTCACAAAAAAGGTAATAGGGTAAAGGTAACCCTAATTTTTTCTCTGAAAAAAGAACAGCTTTTTGTTCTCAGGGTTGTTTTTGAAGGAATATTTATTTTTGATAGTATACCAAAGAAAGAAGAACTTGAAAGAATTGTTCATATCAACTGTTCGTCAATTATATTTCCATTTATCAGGGAATCCGTAGCAGATTTAACAAGAAAAGCAGGTCTTCCACCATTAATATTGATCCTGTAAATTTTGTTGCCTTATACAAATTGTTAAAAGAAAAAGCAAAGAATGTAGACAATAAAATTGAAGAAAACAAAAAATAGAGATTTGAAGAAAAGATTAATTCACTATAGGAAGTTAAAAAGCAAAAATATGGATATCTTGGTTCAGGCAGTGGTGGTAATTACAAATCCTGAGAGTGTTTGGTGACAGGGTCGAAAGGTTTATGATACAACAAAATTTAGAGGTTTAAATGTAACCTGTTGAAAAAGAGGAACCTTTTAAAATGATTAAAATGGCAGTTAGAGAAGCACTTGAAGAGGAATTTTTAGAAAGATTTTTAAATAATGTACCAGATGTTTCTGATGAAGAAATGAGAGATATTATACAAATATATGGGGCTCCTTCCCGAGAAAAAAAGCCTGTTTATAGTGAAACAATTGTTATATGAAATGGATAATTCAGTATTCCAATGAAGCCTTAGATTTTATTGAGAGAGAAAAAATATCCGACGAAATTAAAAATGAAATAAAAAAATTGATTTTGAAGGTTAAGCGAGAGAACATAAAACTTGATATATAAAAACTAAAAGGAGAATGGAAAGGTTATTACAGAATAAGAAAAGGAAAATTGAGAATAATATTTACAATTGACAAAGAAAACAGAGTAATTTTCATTGACAAAACTGATTATAGAGGAGAAGTTTACAAATAAAAAAGGATTAAAAGAATCAAGAAAGGATTTTTCAACTCTATCCGAAACAAAAATAAAATGCAATGAAATCAATAATTTACAATCTGTTGACGCAGGTTCGATTCCTGATTATCAAGTTTAAGTAATACCTTTGCGTAAATTTGTTCAGCAATTTTTCTATCACTGGTCTTTGTAGAAAAGCATTTTTGCTTGCCATCAATTGTAATGGCAATCCACCAGATTTTACCTCTTTTATACAAGCCCATATATAACCTCCATACAGGCTTGCATACCTGATTTGTCAAAGAACAGAGATACAATAGAATAAGAAATAGGAAACATAAGAGTCAAATATTTACGAATTGATTTTTGAAAGGATTTCATCAACGACTTCGTCAACAGTTTCATCAACTCCATCAGAATTAACGAGATTTTTCTCGATAAATTCCTGAATGTCAACTGGTCTAAATCTTATGAGTTTATTGTTAATTTTTATGTGTGGAATTTGTTTCCTTTCAACCCAGTAATAAATAGTTCTTTTATTAACTTTAAGCATTCTCGCAACATCATCTGTTGTTAAAAGTTCCATAAATTTTACCTCCTTCTTTTATATAACATATTGACTGTTTTCAAATTTTTTGATTTCAATTAAATTTTTTATAAATTCGGCTTCAAGCCAACGAGGAGTTTGGTTCTGGATATTGCTTGATATCAGGGCTCTATCGCAAGATGATCTGTAAGGCTTATCGCTCATTAATGCTGAATAGATATCTGCCAATGATAAAATTTTATTTGCGATAGAAAATTTTTCTCTGGTAAGTACTTTATGATATCCATGTCCATCATGTTTTTCATATTGGTGTTCAACAACGCTGTATGTACTATGTAAACAAAACCGGTAAATCTTCATAATAAATATTATTTTTTAGGCATAAAATTTCTTTATTTGTAAAAGTTGCAACAAGTAACAGTTGCATGAAAGGACCCTGTTGCAACAGTTGCAACAGGTAGAGTGTGGTTTTGAGAAGAAATTATAGATTGAAGATTGAAAAAAGATTTTTTCGGTTTTTTTTGTAAAGGTGATTTCTCCTTATTTTAACCATGTTTATCTATAGTTTTTTATAAAATTTTTTAAAAAAATAGTTCCATAAAATATTCCATAAACGTTCCATAAAGTGTCCCATAAAATATAAACTTTTAAAAAATTGTGTGTTATGCAAAATATGGAACGTTTATGGAACTTTTATGGAATACTTTATGGAACATGCAAAAATGATCTATCCTAAACCTATCAAACTTTCTTTGTGTGATTTTTGGTTAATTTAATGGAGGCTACACCCTCATTTATTGCTCTGTCAATTTTACACATAAAAAATTTTACACTGCCTAGAACGATAATAGAAAAAATTACATTCCACATCACTATAACAATTCAATAACCCTTATGGCAACATTGCCATAAGGGGTTTTACCTTAAATTTTTCTGAACCGTGCTTTAACTGTCCTGACATGACATCTCAGGACGGGTAAAGGTAGGGTAAGGACTTTTTCATCATGTGATTTTGATGTTGCATATAGAGACTTGTCAAGAAAATTGTGTCTCCCCAAAAAATTTAGCATTAAACATCTGTCTTAACTCATAAAGAGCAGGATTTTACCAGAGGCATAGGATTTTTCCATTTTGTCTGTTCTATTCTGCTCAATGTAACATATATCGCAACTTCAGCTGTCCTCACTGATTGAAAATCCCCTCCTGTATTCATTCGTACAAGTTCTAATCTGCTGTTTATGTTTTCCACTATATTTGTTGTTTAGATGTGTTGTTTCCTTACTGCCTCTGGACAGTTCTTCATAAAAAGCCTTAACGTCCTGTTTTGACATGTTTTCTTCCTAATTTTTTTTGCATATGAATGAAACAGAGTTGGTGGTCATTTTTTGGGAAAAGGGCTTTTATGGCAGAGCTAAGTCCATGACTATCTGACAATGTTAACATTACTCTTTTATGGGAACGACTTGATTGAGGATGTATAGATAACGATAGATGGAACGCTCACTTACTTCACAGATTTGAGCAAGCTCTTTTACTGTGGGATGCTTGTCCTGTTCATTGAGATTGAGTATTTTGAGGATATTGAGTACCTTTTCAGCAACACCCTGAGGTTTTTATTTTCTTTTGTTTAGTGCTTCATTTTCTATATTCGGTTTCTTTGGCATTTTTTATTTTATATCAGTCTAACCAAGACAGCATTATCTCAGAGATTTTTGAATTTGCAGAATTGGTCAAAAAAAGGATAGCGATATATAAATTAATCAGATATTTAAAACCACAGGAGTAAAAATCCCGCCAGTAATCCTCAGAGAAATTGTAGTGGAGTAAACAGAACAGGTTCGCCCTAACATATTGAAAATAAAGGATTTTAAATTTTTAACTGTCAAAGTCAGGAAAAAATTTTACACAACCTTTTCAATTTTAGTATTTTATTCTGTGAAAAATTTAATGTTATAATTTTTTTATATTTTATTGACAGAGCATTGACAAAATCTCATTTTTGAGATAAAATTATGAAAAAGTACAATGTAGTATTTCATAACAGAGTAGAAGAATATTTAAATGAACTTAAGAAACAACATAGGAAGGAGGTCAACAAAATTTTACAATGTATACAGATTGTTGAAGAAAGGGGACTAAATTTATCATCTGGCTGGTGTAAAAAAATAAAAGCAGAAAAAGATTTGTGGGAATTAAGGGTATGTCATATAAAAAAAGAATACAGATTAATTTTTACTATGAAAAAGAGCACTTTTATAATTTTGCATATTTTTATTAAAAAAGGAATGAAAATTCCATCAAAAGAAATTGAAATTGCTCGAAAAAGGAGAGATGAAATATGAAAAATTTCAGAGAATTTTTAAAAGAACAATTCAAGGATAAGGAATTTGAAGCCGAATTTTATAGAGGACTTGAAAAAACCCGTCTTGCAGCTGAGATAGCCTATTACAGAGAAAAAAAGGGACTCACTCAGTCTCAACTTGCAAGGTTACTTAATACTTCCCAATCAACAATTGCAAGACTGGAAAATCCTAATTATGAAAATTATTCAATCAACACTTTGAGAAAAGTAGCAAAAATACTTGATCTTGAGCTTGTTGTATCTTTAAGAGAAAAAAATATTGAAGAAGAAAAAATTGAACTGGATAATTATGAGTCTACAGGGAATGTTTATTATATTACCTGGATACCACAGATTAAAAATGATTACAGTTTTAGAATAAACAGGTTAATCAATAAAGATAAAAATTCAAGACAATATCAGATAAAAAAAGAAAATGCAGCCTAAATTTAACCCAAAATTCAGCATAGAAACCATCAGACAGAGAGAATGTTTTTTTGCTTTAAATCCAGTTTTTAAGCCTGAAAAAAATAAAAAGTATAAGATTGGTTTAAGTTTTAACATATCATTTAATAAAAAAGGGGAAAAAGTAATAGTAACTTTAAATTTTTCATCTGAAAACGAAAACCAGCCTTTTGTTTTCAGGGTAATTTTTGAAGGAATATTTGTTTTTGATAAAATACCAGAGAAAGAAGAACTTGAAAGGATAGTTCATATCAACTGTTCATCAATTATATTTCCATTTATCAGAGAATCCATAGCTGATTTAACCAGAAAAGCAGGACTTCCTCCATTAATTCTTGATCCTGTAAATTTTGTTGCCATTTATGAATCATCGAAGGACAAAGAAGAGAAAAGTTCTAATAAAAAAACTAAAAAAATCAGAGGGTAACCATATAAAATTATTTTTTCCTGACTTTGTCAGTTAAATTTTGAAAATTATTGAAAATAAAAGATTTTTACAATATTAAAGAAAATTTTTACCACTACAACTGCCTCTAAAGCTTTGACTGTCAATGGTTTGCTTAAGCTTGTTCTTCTTCTGAAACTATGTTGGAGGGTGCTTTCATGCCTATTGCTTTAAGGATTTTTCTCCCTTCTGGGGAAAGTCTGGTCTTTATATACACTTTTCTACCATCTACTTCAATCTCTACATAGTTCATCCTGTTTATAGCTTCTCTGATTTTGTCTTGAGAGATGCTCTCTCCAGCTCTCTTTATCTCTATCTCAAGGGCTCGCTCAAGTAAAAAGGCTATGAAACACATCACAAAGTGCCCTCTTATTCTTCTCTCTGTCCAGTGAAATATTGGTCTAACTGAAAATTCTCACTGAAAATTGACCCATTTTTCTCATGAAAATTGACCCACCCTTCTATTAAAATAACCCCTAAAACAGTGGGAAAACTTGAGATAATCTTATATTGTAGTGTATTGTAATAAAGGAGGTGAAACATGAGGTCCGTGATTTCGGTTAGTCTATCCAGGGAGATTTTAAAGGAACTCAATGAATTTGCAAAAAAGACAGGAAGAAATAAGAGTGATATTGTTAAAGAATCTTTAAGTCTTTTTCTGTGGGAAATGAAACTCAGAGATCTCCAAAAGAGGATGGGTTCAAAAGCAAAAAAACTTGGTATTGTTACAGAAGAAGATGTCTTTAAGAAAATATCGTGAGAGTTGTTTTTGATACAAATGTTTATATAGCAGCACTCGTTACAGAAGGTCTATGTTCAAGGATTCTCAGGAGGGCGAGGTAAATTCATCAACAGATATAATCAATGAAGCAGTTACTGACGTAATTCAAGACAGTCTAACTATTTCAGGAATCTGTAAGGATAAAGATGATGACAATATAATTGCCTGTGCAGTGGCAAGCAATGCTGATTATATAGTGACAGGTGATACTGAATTGCTTTCTGTTAAAAAATACAAAAGAATCAGAATTTTATCTCCGAGGGATTTTGAATTGCTCTTTGATTGAAAATGAGCATGCATATACTTAAAGTTTATTAGTCAAGATTTACTCTGACTTTTCGTTTGTTTATGCCAGTATCTCATGATCATAACCAATCACCTGAGTTTATCAATTAAATTTTATAACTCATTGAAAATATTGGATTTTATTTTTGAAAATATAAATTTTTTGTACAACAGAAATAGGGTGAGTTAATTTTCGCGATAAAACCAGGGTCAATTTTCATGAAAATTTACAAAAGTTCAACCAAGAAAGCCACGGATTTTAACTTTTCTGCCGGGAAGTCCCCTTCCGTAAGGAAGGGGATGAAAGGCAGATGAAATATTCAGTTGCATGTTATAATAAAACCATGAAATACAAATTAGACAAAGGGAGCCACTCAATATATACAATTCAGTTCCACCTTGTTATGTGTGTTAAATACAGGCGTAAGGTTTTAGTAGATAAAGTAAGCAATCGGCTAAAGGAAATTGTTCTGGAAGTAGCAAAATCATTTGGGATAGAAGTAATCCAGCAGGAAACAGATCTGGATCATATTCATATTTTGTTTTCGTCCAGACCATCAATTGCACCATCGAGGTTTGTGAACTCATTGAAATCCGTATCGTCAAGACTGTTAAGGAAAGAGTTTGGAGATTATCTTAAGCAGTACTTGTGGAATGGAAAATTTTGGTCAGATTCGTATTTTATAGCATCCACAGGGCAGGTAACTCTGGAGGATATAAAACACTATGTCGAAAGCCAGGGAAGAGAATAAACTACTCACATACAGGTATAGAGCATATCTAACTGATTTACAACAATACAGAGCAGAAAACTGGTTGTACATTCTCTGTAACCTTTACAATCAGGCTCTGGGGGAGAGAAAAATTTATTATAAAGATAATAAAAAAACTTTAAGTTACACAGAACAGCAGAATAAACTACCACTACTTAAGAAAACTAATCCTGAACTAAGGCTGATACACAGTCAGGTGTTGCAGGATTGTTTAAGAAGAGTTGATAAAGCATATCAGAAGTTTTTTGATGACCTTAGAAGAAAGAAAAACGGCGAAAAGATAAAGGTAGGTTATCCAAAGAGAAAGAAGTTATCCAGATACAATTCATTTACCTTTCCACAGGTCTGGATGAACAGCAAAAAACAACAGGTTCAGGTAGTAAAAATTAACCCTGTAAACCACAAATTTGCCTGTATAACTCTTCCTGGTTTTGGTAAAGTAAAAATCAGATATCATAGAGCCCTGGATGTAACAAAAGCCAAAACAGTAACTCTTAAGAGAGAAAGATCAGACAAATGGTTTATTTGCATAACGGTAGAAAAAGACACTACCACTATACTACCTGACAATGGAAATTTACATAAACTAGCATTATGGCTTGTCTTGAATTACAGTCTTATATTCCTGGAAAAACTTAACATAAAAGGAATGGTAAAAAACCACAATTTAGCGAAAGCCATACATGATGCTGGTTGGGGCAAACTTGTGCAGTATGTCACCTATAAGAGTGTAATGCTCAGGGGCATACTGCCGGTGTTTATAAATCCCAATGGCACAAGTAAACTCTGCAGTAAATGTGGTAGTTATGTGGACAAGACATTAGCAGACAGAGTACACATCTGTCCGAATTGTGGATTAGAGATTGACAGAGACATCAATGCAGCATTGAACATACTCAAGGTAGGGCTGGAACAGTCCGAACCTAACGCCTGTGGAGATACTGACCTCTGCCTGAGTAACTCAGGTAAGTCGGTGTCGTTGAAACAGGAAGCTCCTTCCGTAAGGGAGGAGTAGTTCACGATTCAATGTTAAAGAATCCCCACATCAGGTTGTGAAAGCAATAAAAGGCAAGACATCAAATCAGTTAAGGAAAGAGTTTTCTTTTTTAGTGACCAAACTTCCCACTTTATGGACGAGAAGTTATTTTTTTGCTACTGCTGGTAATGTTTCAAGTGAAATAATAGTTCCTATACATAGAAGAACAAAAAGGAAAATGATAACTACAGACAAGAAAGAAAAAATTAAGGACTCTTTAATAAAAACCAGGGAGAAACGAAAAACTCAAAAACCTGTAACCTATGAACTTAAAATACAGGCAAAAACCAACAGAAAGAAAACTCTGTTAAACTCTGTTTTTCTTGAATCCAAGTGGTTGTATAACTATTTACTATTCAATCCAGAACAGATCAAAACTGCTAACAAACTTACGGAAGTTAAAATCAAAGTTAAGGATAGATTTGAAACAAGAATGTTAAGCCATCTTGGTTCTCAGGTAAAACAGGAAATAGCGGACCGTCTGGTAGATAACATGAAAAGTCTTAAAAATCTGAAACTCAATGGTAACAGGATAGGTATTCTTAAACCAAAACGCTTTGTAAACTCTGTTCCTTTAAAGCAATATGAAATAACTTATAGACTGGATTTCAATCGCAACAGAGTGCACATTCAGAGGCTTGATTCGTTCAGAGTGTTTGGCTTACATCAGATACCTGATGGTGTAGAAATAGCCAATGCCAATCTTATAAGAAAAGCCAATGGCTTTTATTTACATGTAACCTGCTATATAAACAGAGATGAAGAAATAACTGCTATCAATGACAAAAAAGGTAGAATTAAACTTGTTAATAATGAAAAATTCAATAAACCGATTGCAATAGACTTTGGTATAACGAACAAACTTAACCTATCCAATGGAATATGCATAGATTTTGAACTTAAAGAAACAGATAGATACAGGAGACTTCAACGCAGGTTTTCAAGGGCAAAGAAAGGTTCTCGTAACAGACAGAAGATAAACGAACTTATGCGTAGAGAAATGCTTAAAATAGTGAACAGACGCAGAGATTGTCAGAATAAGGTTATAGGGTTTCTTAAGAAATATAAAACAGTAGTTTATCAGGACGATCCAGTCAAAGCATGGAGCAAACTCTTTGGTAGTGAGGTTCACTCATCAGGTGTGGGAACAATTAAATCAAGGCTGAGTGCCAGTCTTGAGACCATCCTGATTGACAGGGTTGAACCAACTACCAGAGAGTGTTTCATGTTAGGTTATCAGGAACAGATGTCTCTGTCTGACAGACTGTTTAGTTGTTCAGGTTGTGGTTTTTTAGCAGACAGGGACTGGAATGCATCGCTTGTAATGTTAAAGAAAGGGTTTGATGTGGACCCTGACCACATCCTAAGCCTGGGCTGGGCTGAAGTAACGCCTGTGGAGAGGATAGCCTCTGCACGGATATTAGGGAGAAATCCCTGTATCCGTGTAAGCTACCTCGTGGAAGCAGGAAGCTCACGGATTTATCCGTGAGAGGATGTCACAACAATCATAAGGATTTATCCAAGAGAGGAATTTACATTGATTTTTTTATTCTATTTTTTTTAACTTTATATATGAAACTTACCATAGTTATAGAGAAAGACTCTTCAGGATATTTTGTTTACTGTCCTGAACTTGAAGGGTGCATAAGTCAAGGTGATACTCTCGAAGAAGCAATTGCAAACATCAAAGAAGCGGTGGAACTTTATCTTGAGACGTTAACTCCTGAAGAATTTGAAGAAATTAAAAGAAAAAAGGTGTTTACTTCAACCATAGAGGTTCAGGTTGCCTGAACAATCAAAAGTAAAGTCTCTTTGATAAATGTAAGACTTATTGATAATATTTAGTAAAACAGTTTATATTAAGATATGCTTTTCAGTATAGAAATCATTGAAGAATTAGAGAAACTTGAACCTGCCCTTAGGTCAAGTCTTATTAAGATACTTAAGAGTCTGGATAAGACGATCGGGGAGATGGTAAAAAAAGAGGATTTTTTGGCCCTGAAGGCTGAAATACGGGAACTGGCAATAATAGTTAAAGAGCTAGCTGAGGCACAGAAAAAGACTGAACAGACAGTTGCAGAGCTAGCCGAGGCACAGAAAAAGACTGAACAGACAGTTGCAGAGCTAGCCGAGGCACAGAAGAAATCTGAAGAAAGACTTACAAGACTTGAACAAACAGTTGCAGAGCTAATTGAGGCACATAATAAATCTGAAGAGAGACTTACAAGACTTGAACAAACAGTTGCAGAGCTAATTGAGGCACAGAAGAAGACTGAACAGAGATTGAATGAGCTAGCCGAAGCACAGAAGAAATTTGAAGAGAGACTCACAAGACTTGAAAAGACTGTTGCTGAACTTGCAGAAGCCCAGAAACGAACAGAAGAAGAAATAAGGAAGCTTGCTTCAGAGCATAGAGAAACAAGGAAAATGCTTGGAAACCTTGCAGACACAGTAGGCTATGGTCTTGAAGATAAGATAATTCCACTGATGAAGAAGTTTGCGGAGGATGAATACGGAATAAAGGTAAAGAACTTTGGCAGAAAAAACATAGTATATCCTGATGGAAAATTTGATGAACTTAACATCTATGTTGAAGGTAAGAGAGATGGAAAGACAGTATATCTCATAGGAGAATGCAAGGCTCATTTAGGTAAAAGAGATATAGAAAAATTCAGTCGTATTATTGAAAGGGTAAGACAATATCTAAGAGGTGAAGTGCAAGGATTTGTGGTGAGTTACACAATACAACCTGATGTGGAGGAGTATTTAAAGAAGTTTTATCCAGAGATAAAGTTTTATTACAGCTACTACTTTGACCTGAAATATAGATATGGAGAGACGATTTAGAGCACAGGAAGCCCTGTTTTACGAATTTCTTATCTAATTCGGCGAGTATTTGTGATAGCTAAAGCTCATATTTTCGTGAAATTGATGATGGTTTCATTGCAAAGATTACCCATCTAATCATTGCCAGATTTACTACAATCTGTTAATTGTGTTGAGTCACGAATTTGTTCATTACAATAAGCGTCCGATTTGGTCCTTGCAGGGAGTATTTATTTTGTGACTATAAGAAGTATCCAATCAGGTCAATGCGAGGAGCGTGAGCGACGAAGAAATTTTGATTTTTTCTAATTTTTCTTCTGTAAAAAAATGTATTTCTCTTTTTTAAAGAATTTTTATTGATCAGATTTAGCATCAATCCTTTCTGGGTTATCTTTTTGATTATTCAGTTCTTCTGATAAATCTTTTTTGTTTTCTATGTTTTCTGTAACATTTGTTTCAACATCTGGTTGACTTTCTTTCTTTAACATAAAAAAACCTCCTCCACTTTCACTGTTTATATTAATCCTTTTGTTTTCAATATTTCTTGAATTTCAATATTACTGTATCTCAAATACATGGCAGTAGTATTTAGTGATGCATGACCAAGCAGTTGTTGAACTGCGGTTACAGGAATTCCTGCACGGAGAAGTTCTATTGCACGGGTGTGTCTTAAAACATGTGGATGAGAAATATTTTCTGGGATGTTAGCTTTTTTACAAATTTCTCTGAAGACAACAAAAAAATTGTTTCTTTTGACTTTAAAAACCTTACCTTCCAGTGTGGGGTAAAGCTTTGTAAATCTCAGATACTCAGAAATAACTCTGTCGGGAACAGGGACAATTCTGTATTGATTCTTTTTTCTGGTACTTCTTTTAAGAGTGATGAGTCTAACTGTAGATGCTCTGAAATCTATATCTCTTGTTTCATCTATATTCAGAACTTCAGAAATTCTTGCCCCTGTATAACGAAGAAATAGAAAAACCAGCCAGTATCTACCCCTTAAAACACTTCGTTTTTCATCAAACCATTTCTGAAACTCAAATGTGAGCCTGTTAAGTTCATCTTCTGTAAGATGATATATTTCCTCTTGAATAGAAACACTTTGTAAAGGGTTAAAATTATTTTTTTGCACAAGCATAACATTATGCTAAAGGAAATGTTATAGATAAGTCAACAAAAAATAAAAAATCAAAATGTAAAGTGATACAAAACAGGTGCTATCTATAACAAAACTGAACTTTTGTTATAGATATGTTTGTAAAAAAAAGAAATAATATTTTATAAAAAAACAAAAAGGGGGTTTTTTATGTTAAAACTATCTACATTAATATTATTACCAATCGTTGTTTCTATGTTTCTTGTTTCTCCTGTGCTTGATGTAAAAGCTTTTGCCTCACAAGTACCTCGTGCTACAGATATGTCTCAACCTGATTTTCTTGATGTGTTCAGTTATACAAGACTGCTGGGCAAAGAAGAAGCAGTATATTTTCAGTTGCCCGCATCTCAAGTTTCTACTCTTATTCCATTGAGTGAAAATCCATCGCCAATTGTATTTGCAAAGTATGAAAGAGAAAAAGCCACAGGTAATATTTTTCTCATGCGTATCTGGCAGGCGGGGGCATGGGTAAGAGGTGAAATTTTAAGAATCACTCCACGCAATTTTTATCATCCTTTGGGACCATCTCTCTATAATTTTGCGTTTCTTAATTGGAATCCGAATAATGATGCTACCTGTAATGCTCAAAAAAGCAGTAAATATCCACTTGGTACTGTTCAAAGTCCGGGTGCAGATGTTGTTAATGAAGTGGAAAGAAAATTTGTAGAATATGACATAAAAGTAAAAGAGTATCTTGATGCAGGATATGACAAAACTTCTGCACAAAATGCAGTATTTAATCCTTTAGTATCCTTGAGAATGCTTGTAGGCAACCCTTCAGTTTACAATCGTGCGGACCTGTATTGGTTTCAGAGACTAAACGATGATCCTTGCTGGGAAAAAGTTTCTGCATCTGATTTTGACCAGAATAATGGTATGTTTAATAATATAAGTGAACCTGCTTTTTACAATTTTGTAGCATTAACAATGGAATTGCATAAGGCTGGTGTGGGAGTGATAATATTTCCTAAGGTAAGACAAGAAGTTAGCACTTCAACATCAAAATCTGCTTTCAGAAAAAAAGTAACAACAACTGTTCGTTATTATGTATATCCTGAATATCTGGTCGTTTTTCCAAAGAGGGTGAGTCAATCCTATGGTGAATTTACTATGAATCCCGGTAACTCAATAAGAAGTACAGGGTATGATTTT
Organism: Thermodesulfovibrio sp. TK500a; assembly: GCF_055381765.1. NCBI lineage: Bacteria > Pseudomonadati > Nitrospirota > Thermodesulfovibrionia > Thermodesulfovibrionales > Thermodesulfovibrionaceae > Thermodesulfovibrio > Thermodesulfovibrio sp. TK500a. The sequence goes on along the minus strand of NZ_AP041606.1, from coordinate 1,041,886 downwards.
ATAAAAGTGAAAGGGAATCACTCCTTTCCTGTGGATGAAACTTTAATTTACCAATGGAGTCGAACAAAATCAGGATGGACAGGTCTTGCGGTATTTCTTGGGGGATTAGTACTGGGGGCTTTACTTGGTGGTATTGGAAGTTTTGCATTTGGTAGTGCTTTAACAAATATTGCCGCAGGAGCCGCTATAGGTGGAATTGGTGGATTAGTAGCAAGTGGATTTAATCCTACAACAAGTGTTACTGCACAGTTTACTCCATTTATATATTCAAAATATCAACTTGACCCTTCGTCTGCTTGGAGTGGCGATGCTAAAAGAGTTGCTGATGAGACATTTTCAAAATGGTTAACTCCCGATGTACAAAATACTCCGGGTGGTGTAAGTGTATTTGTATCAAGAATAGATATGAGAAAAGCAGTTCTTTGCGGTGGTGCATCTCAAACACAATCCTGCAATCCATCTGTTAGTGATGCAGTAGTGCAGGTTCATGCTGACGACCCAAGGTATTGGAGTATATTTAAAGAAATGTTCCACCATGCAAGTCAAGAATTGATGAAATACAAATATCCATTTACAACAAAATAATCAAAAACATAATAGAGACAGGGGGTTGTCCCTGTCTCTATTTTTCTACTTCTGCTTTTTTTACATCTTCACTTTTTAATAAATTTTCTTTAACCAAAACATCTGCAATATTGTTTGCCACATCCAAGCATGCATTCCAAGTTGTGTAATATGAATCTTCTAGTTTTAATATTCCTGATTTTGCACCAGCACCATTCAATTCAAATTCTTTATCTTTGATATAGAGTTTTCCGTAAATCTCTGTGAACCAAGAGTTAAGTCCAGAAATTAATTTTGATCTTTTTATTAATAATCCATCTGTATTTATATTGACATCATTGATTTCATAACGAATAAAAACATCAGGTTTATTTTCAAAATAAATAGCACTATTAGGAATTACCTGTTTTAATGCTTTTGCAACACATAAATCAAAATCTCCTTTTTTGTTTGGAGCCCAAAAAGGAACAGTTATTTTTACTTCTTTGAAATATGGTTTTACAGTAATTGCAACAATAGAATTTTCAAAATTTTTGTCAAAACCTAATGCTTTAACATAGCATTCTCTGCCCTTATCAGTACATGGATTTGAATCTTCAGGCAATAATGCTTTGTTTAAATCAGTCTGCATAATAGGACCACACGCAGAAAGAAAACCTATAAGCAAGAACAAAAGAAAAAACTTAAATTTCATAGTTTTCCTCCTTGTTATTGTTTTATTTTATTTTAACAAGTCAACAAGAAGAAAATTTTGAAATTAAAAATTGAAATTTATAGTTCCCTACCATACCATATAGCTTTACCATTTACTACTACATCCTTCAAATTAAACTTTAGTGGTTCATACACAGGATTATCACTAATAATTTTCACTTTTTTAGTAAGTATTCCCGGTTTGGTTTCCTCAAAAACATAACATGCTCGTTTAATCAGAATTTCATCTTCTATTGCTATCGCATAAATACCACCCTGTGAGTCTATATGTCTTTTAGATGTATCTATTAATACTAGATCATTATTTTGCAAAGTAGGATACATGCTATCTCCCGATACACGAATCAACACCATTTTGCTTACATCTCCCTTTCTCTGTAACCATTCCTTGCTGAAAGGAATAAAATCTACAATATGATTCTGTGCCATCAATCCCTTTCCTGCTGAAATTTGTCCTTCCACCAAAGGAACAAAGACAAGATTTTGTTGTGTTGTATATAATTTTGTATCTGTCAAAAAATAATTAACATCTAAATTGAAATATTTACAAATTTTTAATATATCTGTTATTCCTGCTTCTACTTTTCCTGTTTCAATTCTTAAAAGTGTAGCATGACTTAATCCTACAAGTTTTGATAATTCAATTGCAGTCAAATTATGTTTTTTTCTTAATTCCCTTATTTTTCTTCCAATTTCATTAATAATTTTTTGCTTTTCCATTTTTTTACCTCTCTTTTCCATATTTTTTATGTGAACTTTTATGGTTCACATAATTTTTATCTTTGCTTGCTTAAAATAAACACAAAATAAGCAAAGATAATTTTATAACTATTTAAAAAAATTTTAATTTGACTTTTTAAGTCAAATATGCTAATATCAAAATCAAATTTGATTTTATTTTTTGTTAAAAGTTTAAGTTTTATTATAACTGAATTGTACAAAATAATATTATATTAACAGAAATACACAAATAAAAAAATGGGGGGGGGAATGTAAAAAAAAATGAAAAGCAATGCTATTAACAAACCTGAATCTTTAGTTTCTATGCAACATTGCCCTGCAAAAAGCTTTCTTGTTCAAAATTGGGGACTTGTGATAACAATTAAAAACAAGATGAAAATTCAATGTACAGCAGAGGAAATCGTTAATATTGCATTTATTGCCTATCACACTGCAAAATCAACATATCAGCCCAAGAGAGCAACCAATGGAAATAGCAAAAATGGCAATAAAAATACAAAATACACATTTGCAAATCATTTTGCTCAATGTTTAAAAACTGAATTCTCCAAATATGGCAAAGAGAATAAATTTGTTTCACTTGAAACTGTTAATATTTCTACTATTCCTGCCATGGCAAATACTGCTTTACTGCACTATACAAATTCTTACTCTGACTATATAAAATTTCTTGCGTCAAGAACAATAGAATATGTAGCAAAAATAACAAACTGCAAAAATAATAAGGCTACAAAAATTTTAATAGAAATAGTAAAGCTTCACAAGGAAAACAAATCAATAGAAGAAATTTCCCGCTTAACAAAGATAGACATCAAACACATAAAAAATATTCTGCAAGCAATAGATGATATAAGGTTTGGGTAATTTATTGTTCTTTGTAAAAAAAAATACAGAAAGTTGTTCTTCGTGAGGGAAGAACAGAAAGTTGTTCTTCGTGAGGGAAGAACAGAAAGTTGTTCTTCGTGAGGGAAGAACAGAAAGTTGTTCTTCGTGAGGGAAGAACAGAAAGTTGTTCTTCGTGAAAAAATACAACTTTTTGTATCTTTTGAGAAAGATACAACTTTTTGAATAGTGAACAATTTGTAATTAAAAAAAATATTTAGAAGGAGGGTGTTATATTATAACATGATGACAGAAACACAAATAGAAAAAATACAAGCAGAAAAATTTTTAAAGGAAGCATATGGTAATTTTGCAAAACGCTTCATTAATAACCTCCCTCCAGAATGCATAACAATGCTTTTGCGTTTTAGAGAACCTGATTTTTTAAAAAAAGTTATTAAATTAAGATGGTTAATTCTTATCGCTTCGTTACCTTCTGATGACATCAAAATCACTGCACTTATTAATGTTATAGAAAACATTGTAAAAAATCCTAAAGGATACAAATATAGACATGTAAAAAGACTTTGCGAAGAATTGAAATCACAAAAAATTATCATTAAACCTGATTGTGTTTTGCAGTCTTATTGCGAAAGAAGAAAACTAACAAAACATTATTTAGATTATATCGCACAATTATATAACATCAAACACATAAATATTTTCAAAGATAAAAAGTTAAAATTAATAAATCTCTTAATTAATTTAACTTTAGAAGATGAAAAAGCCGCAAAAATGTTTTATATTCTCAATTTCAAAGATTTATTACCTCTTTTAAACCTCACAATAGAGAGTGTTATGCGTATGGATAAATTAACCTTGCACGATAGATGTGAAGAGGCAAGAAAGGAATTAATGAAAAAAAATAAACTTTAAAGGAGGCAAGAATGACAAAATACCAAGAAGGGCAAATAGTTTTTTTGAATCCAGAAACTCTTGAACCACATCCTGCGTTGAAAATTTTAGAAGAAAATCAAATCTTTGCTGTTACTGAAGAAGACATACAAAAGTTGATGATTTCAATAGCAGAGATGAATATTTTGCAACCGATTTTGGTTACAGAGGAAAATGGAAAGATTTATCGTATTGCAGGAAACCGAAGGGTTATAGCCGCATCAAGACTTGGATTAGGTTCTGTTCCCTGTTTTGTAAGATATTTTCCAAGTGAAGAAGAAATTGTCCAAGCATGGATTGCTGAAAACTTTTCCCTAAATAGTTATACAAATACTGAACAAGTTGTAATTTTAGACAAAATTAACACTATTTTATCTAAAAAAAATATGGTTTCTCCTTATCTTTCTGAAATTGCTCAAAAATTAAATCTATCTAAAAAAACAGTAAAATATTTACAAAATTTTCCTGAGTTAATAGAAAAAATAAAAGAACTTTTAGAGCAAAAAGAAAATGTACAAGTTGAAGTTTTAAAAGAAATCATAGAAAAAAAAGTGGTTGACGAAAAATTAATTCAAGAAAAAAAAGAACTTGAATATCAAATAAATTCTATTTTACTAGAAAAAGAAAATTTAAACAATCAACTCAATGAAACAAAAAAACAACTTGAAATTCTTAAGGAAAAAATTGAACAAAAAGAATTAGAGCTTAAAAATTTCAAGCCAGACGAAGAATTAAAAAAAGAAGTAGAAGAACTTAAAAACCAAATCAAAATTCTATCTCATAACAAAGAACTTTTAGAAAAAAAACTTAAAGATAAAGATGCTATCATTGCTGAAAAGGAAAGAGAAAAGTTGAAACTTTATGAAGAACTTTCTGAAAAAATTGAAATGGTTAATAATCAGATGTTTGAATACACTGTTACAATTATTAAATCTCTTTTAACAGATGTAGAAGAGACTTTAACAAAGTTTGAGAATTGTTTTTCTGCAATAAAAGATAAAGAAAACATGCTTGTGATTCATGATCACTTCCAGAAAATCAAGGATATTATTATTAATAAACTCAACAAAGTAGAGGAATCAATTATAGAGAAATTTCCGGATTAACCTGTTCTGAATTTTTCTGCTTTCCCTTAAAGGGAAAGCATATCTCAGGGTAAAAAGTAAAAAAAGAGGGGGATTTCCTCCTCTTTTTTTTATTTGCTTTACAAAGATTTTTTTTGCTTGGGGTGGTTTTTGTTTTTAACAAAGGGGAAGAAGGGTTTATTTGAGTTTTTTTATGTAAAAACTTTCATTTTTTATGTTTTTTTTAAGGGGAGGGGCAACTCCCTGTCGGAGGGAAAACAGGGAGTTGCAAGGAAAGGCTAAGAGAAGTATTTTGCCTCTAATAAATATTAAGAACCAATCACAATAAAATAGTTTTGTCAAAAAAAGAGTGTTCCACTAGTGAAATTAGAACTAAACCAAAAAAATAAGTCTTTTACTAATTCTTTGTAGGACAAATTTATACCTAGGTTAAAGAATAACTAAGGTTATTATTATAACCCCTATATATATAATATATGCGAAATTGAGATACCCCCCTGCATAACTTATATTACTAGGGTTATATATATACCCTAATCTTGGCGACCGTATCATAACATGTCGCTCACCGTATCATAACATGTCGCCACCGTATCATAACATGTCATACTCCGTATCATAATATGTCGTTTTCTTTATTTTTCAAGGCTTTATGTTACTTACATTTAAGTTATTGAAAAATAAGCAAAAAATACATATCAAAGACAACATTTTATGAAATGCTTGATTTTACTTGATTTGAGCGTTATAAGGATATTTGTTTATGATTTAGCAATTAGCTAAGGCAAAAATAAATGGTTAGTGTTCTTTATAGAGTGAGTTTAGTTGAATTGGATTATTTATTCAGGCAAAAAAACTGATAAATTGCTTTTGTAGAAAATTGTGATTTGATTTTTTTCTTGTTTGACGATGATATTGAAATTTTCTTCAAGATAATTTTTGTATTTTAAGATTTCTGCTTTTAATCTTTGCTTATGTCGTTCTGATATATTTTCGTAGCCAAGATAATACATTATGTCTTCAAGTTTCATATTGCATTGCTGATGACTCATGCAGAACCTTATAACTGATTTAACAAAATCGCTACTAACATCCACGATGGCTTTTATAGTTTGTTTATCGAGATAGATAACAGTATCGTGTTCGTAAAGTTTTGTGAATTCTTCTGAGAAAACCACAACATAGTAACAACCTTCTCCAAATGTTCCTTCTTTTATATTTTCTTTTTTAAATTTCTCTGAATATCCAAATTTGTTGATGATGTTAGAGTGAATTTTATAGATTCTATCGTTTTTAGTGTATTGAAGTTTGATTATTGTTGACATCATGTCATCAAGTTTTTGAGATAACCACTTATGATGTGTTATTTTTTTGTGTCCAAGAAATTTTAAAACTTCCCGAATGTCAAAAACAATGAACATTCTTCCTTCTAAAGTTTTGCCTTTTTTGATAGAACAGGTTGCCATAGCATCAAGAATATCCTTGTGCGTTTGGCTTAATTCTTTTGAAAGCTCTATATTTCCAAATATAGTTTCAAACTTTGTTTTTTTACAAAACAAAGGGAGACGCTGTTGATGAACAGTAGAAACAGGTTTTTTAGGAACTTTTGGTTTCATATTAAATATTATATTTTTAGAAGGACATTCCATCTTTATTAGTAATCCAAGCACTATCTGAACACTGCCAATCTTTCATGCTTATCACCATCTCCTTTTCCTCTGTTTTAGGGGTTATTTTAATAGAGGGGTGGATCAATTTTCATGAGAAAAGTGGGTCAAATTTCATGAGAATTTTCAAGCCCTTTTCTTTTCTGTCACAGAGTTGAAAAATCCATCAAGACTCAATCTATCCCAGAGTTTCTTTATCAGACAATGTCCATAGTTGAGTATTCTTCCCTCTGAGATGTTTCTAAGTTCAAGCTTTGGTTCTTCCTGCCCCAATGCTCTCTTTGCAAGTTTTTTAAATGACTCTGTGTTCAGGAAATCTTCAAGCCTGCCAACACTGAATAGATACCTGTGCCTTGTTTTTCCAGTTTCATCCCTGTTCGTGAAAGCAGGTAAATTAAGAATTTATTTTTTAAAGGATTTTAATTTTTCTTTTTTGACATGTAGCAATAAACCATAAAAGCGTTATGTGAGATATTTCTTCTGATAGGTTTTACATAAAAATACAAAACAGGAAACATAAAACTAACTAAAGTTACAACATGTAAAAGCAGAGAATACCAGTTGGATATGTAGCCTGTTTTCATATCTGTATATATGTCCCATAATAATTTAGCTTTTTTATCGTCTAAAAAATTTTTGTAAGTTAATCCAAAATTATCAAAAAAAGCATTAAATGTCCTATCTATCCATTCTGGCATTTTTAAGAAAATGTATAAAAATCTTTTTGGTGAAAAAGTGCTTTCAGTTATTTTGCAAAAGACTTTTTCAAGAATAAAACCAAATATTACTCCAAAAATAAACAGTACTCCTAAGTTAATCGCTATCCAGAAACCTACAATGTGAGCAATGGTATTAATATCGAGATTTAAAAGATGTGTCCCTAATTCAGGAAAAAATTTTTTGACTGAATCCCAAAAATATATTATTCCAGTAATAAACAAAGCAATTACTAAGAAAAAGGCAAATGACACATCTTCTGATTTGGTTTGAATATCTTTATAAGTTAAATTAACCTTGTTTTCATTTTTTTGGTTCATAATTAACCTTGGTTTTTTATTTTCGTTCAACATATTCAACATATATTTTATATCCTCTTGCATTTGCAAATTGAGGATTATCTGATATATATACTCCATCAACTTTATCATTCAAATAAACTGCACCACCACCAGTTAAAAGTACTTGATCAATTTTATATCCATTGTTTTTTAGTTCTATCACATAATCTTTAAGTCTGCTCTCTATTTCTGGTAAATAAAATCTACTAATATATTCTTGAACATCAAACTTATATTCTTTTCCAAAATATGTAAATTTACCATCTTTTAAAAGCAAATCTACATAAACATCATTAATAAAATCGCTATATTTAACTGTGAACTCATCAATTATTTTGTTATATAAAATTTCCATTCCTGCTGGATAACTTCTAGACATTTTAGAAATATATACACCATCTTTAATGTAAACCATATCAAGAGTATAGTAGCCAATATCAATAACAATTGTATCTTTTCTGGCTATATCACTGTATTTCCATGCAAAATCAATATATGCTCCTAATCCTTGAGGCAAAAATTCAATTTTTTCAGGGATTTCAATTTTATTTCCATTTGTTTTTATTTCCAATGTCTTCAACTGATACTTTAAAAGAGATATTTTTTTAGAATCATACACAGAAGGTGGTAACCCTAATCCTATTCCTTTTATTGCTATCCCTTGTTTGACTAACTTATTGATACAATATCCTATAATTGCGAAGTAAGGTTCTGTCCCTACAAAATCTTCAGTCAATTTTCTTCTCGGTGAAGCATCAGGACCTACTAAATAATTATTGCCATTAACACTAATAACAGAAAAACGATCATTAAAGACTTTTTCAGTATGAATATAAGGCTCAACCAAAGTCTTAAAACAAAAATCCTTATCATTTAGAGAAATTTTGGTATAAAGAGAACCTATGTCAATACCCACATATTCTCCCTCTTTATCGTTAAGATTATCTTGTTTTTCTTCTTTGATTTCTAAAGCTTCTGAAGTATTAAGAAACCTTTTATCATTGAGATTTAAATTTTTTTCTGGTGAACTTTGACTATTTATTAGCTCTGTTGAGATTCGACTTTTTATTGTCTTTCTTAAGTTTTCATCTTTACTTATAATTTCTTCATAAGCATAATGACTTCTTATAACATCTACTATAAATTTACCTCGCAATGTTTGGGGAATTAAATCTAAAATTTCAATTACATCGTTGTGCATTTCTGAATTCAGAATAAAAAAATATAATTTTCTCATGTTAATTCCTCCTTTATGTCTTTATAATAAATATTAAAATTAAACCTTGGTAATTTATCGTCAAGTGCTAAAATTTGCGCTCATAATGTTTGTAATATTTAAATTAATTTTCTACTACAAAGTAGGCTAGGAAATGAAAAATCTTAATCAAAGTTTTTTCATATCCCTAAATGAGGTTTTAAGACATTTATAGGCTCTGTAAACTTTACAAAAAGGCAGTTGATTAAAAAAAATAAGAGATTTAGTTTTTGACTCAACAACTTAACTATGTCTAAAAAGAGAAAGGGAGAAAATCTCCCTTTCTCTTTTTTAATTTATTATTTCATTGTTTTCTTAACATCCTAAATCATTATTAAAGTTTCTTTAGCCTTTTTTAAGCTTCCTCTAATGCTTTTTTCATGAAATATTCGCCAGTCTCTCTCATCTGCTGGATTAAAATTTCCGTTATTTTCTTTATAATTTCTTCAATCTATCTTTTCCTATCATTGTTCATAAGTCCTCTCTTTCTTTATTTTTCTATATCTTTCTATATCTATTATGCTACATGTATAGTTAATTGGAGATGTTAAAATCATCTTTCTTACTATGCTCATTATTTCTTTTTTCTCATCACCCTCTATTTTTCTGCCATCTCCTGCATATAGCTCAGATTCATCGGTATCAGACCATATATTCAAAAGTTCTGCAAGGTCATGTCCCTGTAAATTATTTTTATTAGTTTTTGCCCTCATTGCAACCTCCTTCTTTTGTATTGTTTATTTTATTGCCTTTTTTCTTCTTGTCAAAGATCAAATATATTAGTTTTAGTATAAAAAATAGGTTTTTAATTTTTTTCTCAATTAAGATTAACCTTTTTTACGAAACTTCAAAAACCCTTTAAAAAAGTGATTAAATTAGTATTTAACACCAGTAAACCTTCTAACAAAGGATTCTCTTTTTTAGAGTTTCCTTTGTTAGAAGGTTTTTTTATCTTCTACGCATCATATCTTAATCTGCTATTCAACACTTGGTCTTTTATGAATTCCATTATCTTTTTTCTTCTTTCTCCTGTAATTAATTCTCCATTCTCATCTACAATCTCTATATCAGGATTATCAGGGTCCCAAGCTAACAGGAAATCGGCTAATTCATCATTAATGTTCCCCATGTTGTTTTTACTCATCCATTCCTCCTTTTTTGTTGATTAATTTGCCCAAGGCAAATTCCTATAAATTAGTATAACCTCATTGTCTTTTATTTTTTTTCCGATTAACTGTATCCTGATATAACGAATAAGGGATATTTTTTTATCTTTTTTTTATCAAAAGGATAAATATAAATATTATTTTTCTGAAAAGTATTTTTTGGCACTTTTTTGTAAAAAATTTTTTCATTCGCAGTATGCAAAATGAACTTGTCATTTTACATATAGTATTGCAAAATGAAATTCAACATTTCGTATTTTCAGAGGTTTGTATAATATTTTTATATGCGAAATGAGCATATTCATTTTGCATATAGTAGATAATAAAATGAAATGGAGGATGAAAAAAAATGAAAAATTTTAGAATTCTTACTACTGAACTTGAGGCTATTAAGCATCAGATGGAACAACTCTGTAACTTGTTTAGAGCTGAATTTGGAGGTGATGGATTAAAGAATAACAAGTTAGTGCTTAAACTTGCTAATTGTGCAAATAAGAAATGTCCTTATTGTCCTCATGGTCCTTATTGGTATAGAGCTACCTTCAATCCTACTGCCCGAAGGTTTATATTCAAATACTTAGGTTCATCATTAAAGAAGAGCATGTTAAAAGGGAATGAAATGCAACATTGGGATAGGCTTAAGTTTTATGATAATGAGATAAAAAGGCTGAAAAAGGAAAAGCAACTTATTATAAAAGAACTCAAGAAGTTAGAAAAGTGAAAATTCTCACTGAAAATTGACCCACTTTTACAAATTAAAGGGGTAAGAATTTTTCTCAAAATTGGGGTGCAGTACAGGTGTCGAATGAACTTAAGAAGAAGGAGATATTTATTTCCTTTTGTAAATTTCTTGTGGACAATAGTAACGGATACCGATCTTGGGATTGAAGGCGATGGTTATCATTCCTTGAAAGAAGATGATTTGGAAGCAGGTAATTAAACACGCATGTGTAAAGAATAGCATTCAACCGGGGCTGTAGGGGTAACTCTACATACTTTTTTTGACAATGTAAGGAAAAATCATTTTGCTCTTTTTCTGTAGCCAACTTTATTCTGAAATTATTTGTTCATAAAATCCTGTTGGAGACTCACTGTTTTTAAAGATTACTGTAAAATCAAATATGAGTTCAGGAAATTTTTCCATTATCTGGTGTTCTATTTCGTAAATGGAAAATAACAGATTTTTTTCAGGTTTTTTAATAAATGTCCATATTGTAATTATATTTCCTTTTGGTTTGTAGGCTACTTTTATTACTTCAGGAAATCGAGCTACCTTTGATATGAACTCTATGATAGCATTTGTAACCCTGTCAGCTATATCCTGAGTTACAATGGGTGTTATTAGAGGATTTAACTTTTCTTTTTTTGATATAGGTGCTGATAATGACATTTTTAATACCTTTAGTTATATTTTGAAATATTTTACTCTATCAGTAAAGAAAAATCAACGGGTTGTAGCTGTATTGTGGATTCAATTTTGAAATGTCACATCTTTTTAATAATTTAAAATGTCACATCTCTGTTACAATCCCCCGTTGTGTTCTTAAAAACTTTTTACGAAGGGGGACTTTCCATGCCAGAAAAACTAATAGTTACGGAAGATAACATGAAAAGATACTTTACCCTTAGAGAGGTTCTACTAAAAAGTCTAACTTTTACAAACTGATCGCGTCCACTATTTGAGGGTTCAGTATAAGAGATTCTACACCTTTGCAAATTCCCTGTGTCCAGTATTTAAAGAGTTCAGTATAAACATTTTTATATTTTAACCACATAATCAAAGAATGCTTGACAATCAATTATTTTTAATGTTATTGTTTTAAATATGAACAAAACACATCTATCAGATGAAATATCAATGCGTATTCTTGAGCATATTCATGAAAACCCCACAATTACTCAGAGAGACCTTGCATCAAAGCTTGGCATAGCTCTTGGACTTACAAACTCATACATAAAAAGACTTTACAAGAAAGGCTGCATTAAGATTAAAAATCTTGATAACAAAAGAATAAAGTATATTCTCACACCAAAAGGGTTTATAGAAAAAGCACGCCTTACCTGTAATTACATGGCAAGGTCTTTTAATTATTTCAAAGAAATCAAACAAAAAATAGACCAGACATACAAAGCTATGATTGAATCAGGTGTAAAACGAGTTGTTCTATGGGGTAATGGAGAGCTTGCAGAGCTATGCATAATTTCATCAAGAGGGCTACCAATAAAAATTGCTGGAATAGTTAGTCTTAATGGAGACAAGAAAAAAATTTTTAACTACCGCGCTTACACAAAAGAGGAGATAAACAAAATAGATTTTGATGCAGTGCTTGTTGCAACCTTTGATGAAAAAGAGATCGCAGAAATAAATAATATTAAGACGAAGGTTTACTATTTATGGCAGAGTTAGGGCTTCAGTGGTATGCGATTTATGTGAAATCAAGACATGAGTTTAAGGTTTTAGAAAGGCTTAGAAAGTTAGGCATAGAGGCATTTCTTCCAGCAGTTGAAAGGCTAAGAAGATGGAAAGACAGGAAAAAGCTTGTCAAATTCCCGCTTTTCCCTGGTTATCTCTTTGTATACATTGAAAAAAGCTATGACTTAATGCTTAAGGTTTTAAAAACACCTGGTGTGGTAAATTTTATTAAAAACCTGCAAGGTGAACCAGCAACAGTGCCAGAGGAAGAGATTGAGCCTCTTAAAAAAGCAATAGAGAGCAAAAGACAAATAGATCCATATCCATACCTCAAAGAAGGACAGAGGGTACGGATAAAAAATGGTGCACTTCAGGGTGTTGTTGGCGTGCTTAAGAAAAAGGAAAAACAGCATTATTTAATTCTTTCAATACATATACTTCAGAGATCCGTAAGTGTTAAAATAGATGCCTCTGAAGTAGAACTGGCTTAATTTTTATCCTGCTCGGTTACATTTGCCTTTGTGCTAATGTAACTGAGGAGGCGGAGCATTGGGTAAAGATATGAAAATTTATGATGTGATAAAAACAGGGAGGAAGAACAACATGAAAGTCCTTGTTACAGGCGGAGCTGGTTATATTGGAAGTCATGTAGTTAAAATGCTTGGTGAAAGGGGATACAGTGTTCTTACCTATGACAATCTCTCCTATGGACATCGTGAAGCAGTGCTTTATGGTGAGCTTGTGGTGGCAGATTTATCAGACATACAAACCTTAAATCAGACATTCAAAGAATTTAAACCCGATGCAGTAATGCATTTTGCAGCCTATATAGTTGTGCCTGAATCAGTAAAAGATCCTGTTAAATACTACAAAAACAACTTCTGCAATACCCTTAACCTTGTGAATGCATGCCTTGAACATGGCGTGAAAAACTTTATATTCTCCTCCTCTGCAGCAGTATATGGCATACCTGAAAAATGCCCTGTAAATGAGGACGCTCCACTTAAGCCGATAAATCCCTATGGAGATTCTAAAGCAATGGTTGAAAGAATGCTAAACGAAGTGGCTCAGGTAAATGACTTCCGATATGTATCTCTTCGTTACTTCAATGTAGCAGGTGCTGATAGTTCTGGAAGACTGGGGCAGAGAAGAAAAGATGCCACGCATCTTATAACTGTTGCTGTAAAAACAGCACTTGGCAAAAGACCTTATCTTGAAATATACGGAACAGACTATCCCACAAAGGATGGCACATGTATAAGAGACTACATACATGTAGACGACCTTGCAGATGCTCATATACTGGTACTTGAATATCTCTTACAGGGAGGTAAAAGCGATATTTTTAATTGTGGATACGGGCATGGATATTCTGTAAGAGAAGTTGTTGAGGCAACAAAGAAGGTAACAGGCGTGGATTTCAAAGTAATAGAAACAGTACGCAGGGACGGAGACCCTCCCCAACTTGTAGCAGAAAGCACAAAACTGAAAAGCACACTTGGATGGCAACCAAGATACGATGACCTTAACTACATCATAAAAACAGCCTATGAATGGGAAAAGAAGCTTTTGTAGTGGTCAATGATTTATAGAAACTGTGCGATTTCTCTTTTTGCACCAAATAAAATAAAATTGGTGTTGCTAATTTAGCTTTTGCTCGCAGAGATATAGGAGCTTATTTAATTCATTATTCAAAGGATTATGTCTTTGATGGAACGAAACAGGGAGTGTATACTGAGGAAGACAAACCCAATCCAATAAACGAATATGTAAAAAGCAAGCTTTTTGGCGAACTTTTTATTCATGAGATACTTGATAAATACTTAATCTTCAGAACAAGCTGGGTTTATGGAAGAGGAAAGCAGAACTTCCTTTACAAGCTTGCGCAGTGGGCAAAAGAAAGGGATGTCTTGAAAATCGCAGTAGATGAGTTTTCCGTGCCAACTTCAACAAGAACCATAGTTGAAGTAACAATAAAGGCAATTGATGCAGGTCTTACCGGGCTATATCACTTTGTAAACTCGGGTTAAGCCTCACGTTACGATTGGGCAAAGGAGTATTTTAGGATAAAGGGCATAAACAAGCTTATACTTCCAGCCTATCAGGCGGACTTTAACCTGCCAGCAAAAAGACCGCGCTGGTCGGTGATGAGTAATGGTAAAATATGCAAAGAGTTGGGCGTGAAGATAAGAGAATGGAGAGAGGAGTTATTGTTCTTAATATCAAGGTAGGCTTTTTGGAGGACAGTGCCTTTGAAATCGGTTAGCCTTATGGAAAGGCTTTTTAATACAGAGGATAAAAAGCGGCTAATTTCTAATTTTATATCTTTGAGTTCTTTACAACTTGTAAATTATGTGTTACCTTTGATTACATTTCCTTATCTTGTAAGGGTTTTGGGGGTAGAAAAATTTGGACTTATTGCTTTTGCAACGGCTACCATTATGTATTTTCAGATTTTGACTGATTATGGTTTTAATTTGTCTGCAACAAGAGAGATATCTATTAATAGAGAAAATAAAGAGAAAGTTCAGGAAATTTTTAGTTCAGTTATGATTATAAAGTTTGGTTTGTTAATTTTAAGTTTTTTACTACTCTCTATATTAGTTTTCAGTTTTGATAAATTTAGAGAAGATTGGAAGGTTTATTTTTTGAGTTTTGGGATGGTGGTAGGACAGGTTTTGTTTCCGGTTTGGTTTTTTCAAGGAATGGAGAAGATGAAGTATATAACATTTTTAAATATTTTAGCAAAGAGTTTATTTACGATAGCAATATTTATCTTTGTAAATCAGCAGTCTGATTATTGGAAGGTTCCTTTGTTAAGTTCTATTGGTTTTATATTGGCTGGGGTTTTGAGTTTATGGATAATTTATCAGGATTGGAATATAAGATTTAAATTTGTTGGATTTGAAAATATATTGAGAGAGTTGAAAGAAGGATGGTATATTTTTATTTCTATGATAGCAATAAATTTGTATACTACAAGCAATACTTTTATTTTAGGATTATTTACAAACAACACGATTGTTGGATACTATTCTGCAGCAGAAAAGATAGTGAAAGCAATACAAGGCATATTAACACCTGTATCTCAAGCCGTGTATCCACATATTAGCAAACTTGCTAGCGAGTCAAAAGATAAAGCAATAAGATTTATTAGCAAGATAGTAAAAATTATTGGTGTTGGAACTTTTATTGCTTCTTTTTTACTTTTTGCATTTGCTGAACCAGTTATTAACATAATTTTAGGTAGCCAATATCAGCAATCAGTAATTGTTTTAAGAATTTTAGCATTTTTGCCTTTTATAATTGGGGTAGCCACTATATATGCAACTTTATTCTTACTTGGATTTGGATTTATAAAGGAATGGGCGAGGCTAATAATTAGTTGTAGCATATTGGATATAATTTTTGTATTGATATTTGTAGGCTTATTTGACTTAAAACATATTGGAGTAAGTATCAGCTGGTTATTGACGGAAATAAATGTTTTATTCCTAAGTTATATTAAATTCAAGAGAAAGGAGGGTTTGTTAAAATGCCAATAGGTAGCTATTATTTTTTAATTTCAAAAAACACAATTACTAAATTATTGATAAAATTTTTCGGTATACTAGATTTACATACGCATATTAGATTAAAACCTGTATTTTACTTCTTGAGAACACATCTAAATAAGTACAGGGAGACTGGATATGTAAATGTTTTTGAGGCTGTGGTTCAGGCATAAATGCCTTTGAACTTTATAAGCTGTGTAAAATTATAGGAATACAGTTAAATTACATTGGATGTGATATTTCTGATGATTCTATAAATACTGCTAATATAATTCTAAAAAAATTAAAAGCTGATGCCAAAATATTATTTTTCAAGGACGATGCTATTAATTTCTTAATAAAAAAAAATCACCTCAAATTTGATATAGTTCTTTTAATAGATGTGATAGAACATATTCAAAATCCAGAAGAACTATTAGCAAATTGTATTTCACACTTAAAACATGATGCAATTGTTATTGTATCTGTACCTACTCCATTATATCCAAAGTTTTTTGGTAGAAAATTTCACTACAGTATTGGACATTTAAGGGACGGTTATACTATTGAGGAACTCGATGAATTATTTAATAGTTGCGGTTTTGATAGATTAAATTTTGGTTATAATACAGGATTCCCTGCTAATATCGGCTGTTGGCTGTACTATAATAAACCCAATCTGAAAAATAAATATCTTAAATTTTTAAAGCATTTGATCTTACTTATATTCTTTAAGTTTTTTGATGTTTTAGGTGTGTCAGATATTTTTAATGGACCAAATTTAAGCTGTACATTATTTGCAGTTTATAAAAAACGTGGGAATAATGAAAAATAAAATTCTAATTCTTGGTTCAGGCATAACAGGTCTTTCTGCTGGATTGAAGAATGGTTGGTTTATCTACGAGGTGAATTCTATAAGTGATGGTGTTTGTGCATCTTATTATATTAGCTTATTTTGTTACTATTACCATGCTTTTATATTTGCAGAATACTGGAATAAAAATTTTGGAGGTCAAGAATGTTTAACTACATCATTGTAGGTTCAGGATTTGCAGGTTCTGTTATAGCGGAAAGGATTGCAAATGTTTTAAATCAAAAGGTGTTGATAATAGAAAAAAGAAATCATATTGGTGGTAATTGCTATGATTACAAAGATGAAAATAATATAATCGTTCATAAATACGGTCCGCACATTTTTCATACAGACTATAAAGAAGTTTTTGATTACTTGTCTAATTTTACAGACTGGATATTATACCATCATAAAGTTTTGGCTTTTATAGATGGTAAAAAAGTGCCTATACCTTTTAACTTTAACTCTATTGAAATGCTTTTTCCGAGTTTTCTTTCAAACAGGATTGTTGAAAAACTGCTAAAGAAATACAGCTACGGAGCAAAAATACCTATCCTTGAACTTAAAAAAGAAAGTGATGAAGATTTGAAGTTTTTAGCTGATTTTGTGTATGAAAAAGTGTTTAAAAATTACACGGCAAAACAATGGGGTCTAAAACCAGAGGAAATAAATCCTGAAGTTACTGCAAGAGTCCCTATCTTCATAGGAAGAGATAATAGATACTTTAATGATAGATACCAAGCTATACCAAACGAAGGATACTCCAGGATATTTGAGAGAATGTTAAATCACCCTAATATTAAAATTATGCTTAACACAGATTTTGGGGAAGTGTTACATGTAGATTTTCAAAGCAAAAAAATTTATTTTATGGGACAAGAGTTTAAAGGAAAACTAATATTTACAGGGATGATAGATGAACTTTTTGATTTTAAATATGGATATTTACCATATAGAAGTTTAGAGCTAAGTTTTGAGACTGTAGAGCAGGAATACTATCAAGAAGTTGCAGTTGTAAATTATCCAAACGACTACGATTTTACAAGAATAACAGAGTTTAAACATATACACCCAACCAAATCAGAAAAAACCACAATACTAAAAGAGTTTCCAAAAGCTTACAAAGCCAATATAGATATACCATATTATCCAGTTTTTGCAAAAGAAAACCAAGAGCTTTATAACAAATATAAGGAAGAAGCAGATAGATTTGAAAATCTTATACTTGTAGGCAGACTTGCAGAGTATAGATACTATGATATGGATGATGTGATAAAAAGATCTTTAGAAGTATTTGAAGAGAGTGTAAGATGAAAGATAGTGTTTGTGCTGTAGTTGTTACTTACAACAGGAAAGATTTGTTACTTGAATGTTTGGAAGCTTTAAAAAAACAAACAAGGCCCATACAAGGAATTTACCTAATAGACAATGCATCTACGGATAGGACTCCAGAATTACTTTTAGAAAAGAGGTATATAAAAGAGCTACCACCTGAGAATCTATCAGAAGCATGGGAGAAGGAATTTGATATAACGAATTTAACCAATGGAGAAATTATCAAATTGCATTATGTGAGAATGCATGAAAATACAGGCGGAGCAGGTGGTTTTTACGAAGGAGTCAAAAGAGCTTATGAGAAAGGATATGATTGGCTGTGGTTGATGGATGATGATACTATTCCTACTAATGAAGCATTAATTCATATGATAGAGAGGATTAATAACTTGAATAATGATTTAAGTATTGGTTTTGTTTGTAGTAAAGTTCTATGGATAGATAAAACACCTCACATTATGAACATTCCAGCCGTAAAGCCTTTAGTTAATGGTATTCCTTTTAATCTTTATGAAAATAAAGGTATTCTATTGGTAGAATCTGCATCTTTTGTGTCACTTTTACTCAACAAAAATGTTGTAAAAAAAATAGGGTTGCCAATAAAAGAGTTTTTTATTTGGGCGGATGATGTAGAATATACGTTAAGAATAGCAAAAAATGGATATTTGGGGGTGTATGTTAAAGATAGCGTAGTCTTCCATAAAACTAAAACGAACTATTCCGCAAGTGAAACATATGATTGGAGGTTTTATTATAATATTAGAAATTGGTTATGGATTTATAAACTACACTACAAGAAAAAATATCCTTTTTATTTGCTTATAAAACTTTTGTTAACAACTAAATTACCTCTAAAAATTTGGTATTTAAATATAAAGGCTTGTATAGATAGCTTTATTAAAACTCCAAAAGTTAAATCTTGTAGTGATTAGGGTGATCAATATGAGCATAAAAGTTTACTCAAATACAAAGTTTTTTATTGCATGCCCAGCAAACAATGCTACTGGTGGGCCAGAATTACTTCATCAATTATGTTACCATCTTATAAACGATTTGAATATAAAAGCTTTCATGTATTATTACAACTTTGATCCTAAAAAATTTAAAAGTCCAGTGCATCCTGAGTATGAATTTTACAATGTTCCTTATGTAGTAGAAATATCAGAAAAAGAAGATATTGAAGATAACATTCTAATTGTACCAGAAGTTTTGAGTGGTTTATCGTTATTGTCCAAATATAAAAACATTAGAAAAGGTGTCTGGTTTTTAAGTGTAGATAACTACTACTTTAGCAGAATAACAAAAAAAGATTTCTTTTTTAAAAGGGTTTTAAATAAAGTAATGACAATACTTAATAAACCACCATTATTTGATATATTTACAGAAGATAACTTGAAAAAACTCGCAAAAAAGTATGATTATAGATACGACAGTTTACTAAAAATATCAGAATTTTATATGACAAATTCCTACAGAGGTGTGGACTGGTTCAAAGAGTTAAAGCCATTATATTACCTTTCGGAGTATCTTAATCCTGAATTTTTAAAAACTCAAACGGATTTATCTAAAAAAGAAAACATAGTAGCATATAACCCTAAAAAAGGTTTTGCTTTTACTAAAAAAATAATCTCTTCAGCAAAAGATATAAAATTCGTTCCGTTAATTAACATGAGTAGAGAGGAAGTTATAAAAACACTCCAAAGAGCCAAAGTTTATATAGATTTTGGTAATCATCCAGGTAAGGATAGAATTCCAAGAGAAGCAGCAATACTCGGTTGTTGTGTTATTACAGGAAAGCGGGGTTCTGCTGCTTTTTTTGAAGATGTTCCCATACCTGATGAGTATAAATTTGATGACAAAAAAGAAAACATTCCTAAAATAATAGAAAAGATAAAAGACTGTTTTGAAAATTTTGAAGACAGATATAAAGACTTTGATTATTACAGACAGGTTATAAAAAGTGAGCCACAGAAGTTTTTAGAAGATTTAAAGAAAATTTTTGTGAAGGTAGATAAAGATGATAAGCCCTAAAGTTTATGTTATTCTTCTCAACTACAACGGTTATACCAATAAGATTGAATGTTTGAAAAGAATTCTTTGAAGTGATTATCCAAACTATCAGGTAATAGTAGTAGATAGCAACTCTATAAATAATTCCTAATGTATAATATTAATTTAACAGCGGAGGCTAAAATGAAAGCTATTATACTTACAGGAGGTTCAGGGACAAGGCTATATCCTGTAACCATTGCGATAAACAAGCACTTTCTACCTATATATAACAAACCCATGATTTATTATCCCTTGTCAATTACCATGTTGCTACATATAAGAGAAATAGCCCTTGTTGTGAACCCTTCAGACTTAGAGGTTTACAAAAAGCTGTTAGGTGACGGCTCCCACCTTGGAATAAGCCTTACCTATATAATTCAAAAAAAGCCTAATGGTCTTGCGGAAGGGCTTTTGCTTGCGGAGGAGTGGCTAAAAGGTCATAGTGTTTTTTATGCTCTTGGGGACAACATACTCTATGGTCACAATCTTGCGGAGGAGATAAAAAGCGCCAAAAAAGAAGTAGAAGAAAGAGGGGGAGCTTTTTGTTTTGGTTATGCAGTTCAAGACCCTCAGCGTTTTGGGATAGTTGAGTTTGACAAGGAGGGCAGAGTGCTTTCAATAGAAGAAAAGCCTAAAAATCCCAAGTCTAACTTTGCGGTAATGGGTTTTTACTTTTTTGATCAAAGGGCTACCGAGCTTGCAAAAAGAGTCAATCCATCACACAGAGGAGAATACGAGATAACTTCAGTTCTTGAAGAATACTTAAAAGAAGGTAGCCTTAAAGTGAAGCTCCTCGGAAGGGGCTTTGCCTGGTTTGATGCGGGCACTCATGATAGCTTCCTTGAGGCTGGAGAGTTTGTGGCAACCATTGAGAAGAAAACAGGGCTTATGATAGGTTGTGTTGAGGAAATTGCTTATAGAAATGGCTGGATTACAAAAGAAGAACTTCTTGAATTGGCAAAGCCGTTAAGAAAGACAGAATATGGAAAGTATTTGGAAAAGGTTGCTAAAGGGGAGATTTCATGAATTTTGAATTTATAAGGCTTGAAATTCCTGAGGTTATCTTGATTAAGCCAAGGGTTTTTGAAGATGATAGAGGATTCTTTATGGAAACTTATAAAACATCTACATTCAAAGAATTTGGGATAGATTATCCCTTTGTTCAAGACAATCACTCAAAATCAAAAAAGAGAGTTTTACGGGGGCTTCATTATCAGCTTGAGCCAAAAGCTCAGGGAAAGCTGATTAGATGCATAAAAGGAAAAATTTGGGATGTGGCAGTTGATATAAGAAAGGGCTCACCCACTTATGCAAAATGGGTAGCAATTGAGCTTTCAGAGGAAAATAAACATATGCTATGGATTCCACCTGGATTTGCCCATGGATTTGTAGCATTAGAGGATTCTGAGATAATTTATAAGTGCACTGAAGAGTATGCTCCAGAGCTTGATAGAGGCATAATATGGAACGACCCTGAAATAGGTATAAAATGGCCACTGTCCCAGCCAGTACTATCAAAAAAAGATGCAATTTTGCCAGAATTAAAAGAGGCAGAGAATAATTTTGTGTATAGGGAGGTAATAAAATGTTAGAAAATAAAAAAAATAAAAAAAGATTTATAGCCTATATTGAATGGGATCCTGAAACAAAACTATATGTTGGTATTATTCCAGGAATTCCTGGAGCTCATACTCAGGCAGAGACATTGGATGAGTTACGAGAAAATTTAAAAGAAGTATTGGAGTTGTGTTTGGAAGAATATAAGGAATTAAATGATTTACCTAAATTTATAGGAATTCAGGAAATAGAAGTTTCTGCATGACAAAGATTCCTGTTGTAGATGCAAAAACGATGGAAAAAGTCTTGTTTTATCTTGGCTTCCAGAAAATTAGACAAAGAGGTAGTCATGCATTTTATAAACATTTTGATGGAAGGACAACCACGATCCCTCATCATAAAGGTAAAGACTTAGCCATTCCTCTACTTAGAGAAATTTTAAAGAGAGATAAAGTTAAGCGTTGAAGAATTTATTGAAATATTAAACAAAATTTAATCGGTTTATGCGCAGGAGAGAATAAATGAGACTTCTCGTTACTGGTGGAGCAGGATTTATAGGAAGTGAGTTTGTGCGTCAGGCTGTAAAAAGAGGTTATGAGGTGGTTGTTGTTGATGCATTAACTTACGCAGGAGACCTTGAAAGACTTAAAGAACTAAAAGATAACATAAAGTTTTATCAGACTGATATATCTCAATATGAGCCATTAAAACAGGTTTTTGAAATACAGAAACCCCAGATTGTGATTCATTTTGCAGCGGAAAGCCATGTTGACAGAAGCATTCTTGAACCCAGCGTATTCATAAAAACCAATATTGAAGGCACATTGAATCTACTTGAACTATCAAAGCATTATAAAGTTCAAAGATTTATAAACATATCAACAGATGAAGTATATGGAGAGCTTGGATTAGAAGGCAAGTTTACAGAATTCTCACCCCTTTGTCCAAACTCACCCTATTCTGTAAGCAAAGCATCACAGGATATGCTTGCAAGGGCATACTCACGCACATATGGATTGCCTGTAATTACAGTAAGACCGAGCAATAACTATGGGCAATGGCAGTATCCTGAAAAGCTTATTCCTGTAACAATCATTAAAGCATTAAAAGATGAGCCTGTTCCAGTGTACGGGCAGGGTTTAAACATAAGAGAATGGCTTTATGTTTCAGAGTCATAAAAGAAACCAATGCAGATATTGTCATAAACTGCGCTGCCTATAATAATGTTGATGAAGCAGAAAAAGAGCCTCATCAGGCTTATAAAGTAAATGCACTGGGTGCTTATAATCTTTCAGTAGCATGTAGAGACAAAGGAATAAGGCTGATTCACTACTCCACTGATTATGTATTTGATGGAACGAAACAGGGAGTGTATACTGAGGAAGACAAGCTAAATCCAATAAATGAATATGGAAAAAGCAAACTTTTTGGCGAACTTTTTATTCAGGAGATACTTGATAAATACTTAATCTTCAGAACAAGCTGGGTTTACGGAAGAGGAAAGCAGAACTTCCTTTATAAGCTTGAACAATGGGCAAAAGAAAGGGATGTCTTGAAAATCGCAGTAGATGAATTTTCAGTGCAAACTTCAACAAGAACCATAGTTGAAGTAACAATGAAGGCAATTGATGCTGGACTCACAGGTCTTTATCATCTTGTAAACTCAGGCTATGCTTCTCGTTACGAATGGGCAAAGGAGTATTTTAGGATAAAGGGGATAAGTAAGCTCATACTTCCAGCCTATCAGGCTGACTTTAATTTGCCAGCAAGAAGACCACGCTGGTCGGTTATGAGTAATGATAAAATATGTAAAGAGTTGGGTGTGGAGGTAAGAGAGTGGAGAGAAGAGTTGAGGAGTGTGCAATGAAAGGCAATCCTATGATATCTATAATAACACCTACTTTTAATCACGAAAAATATATAGCTGAATGTATAGAGTCAGTATTGTGTCAAACCTATACTAATTGGGAAATGATAATTGTTGATGATTGCTCAACAGATAATACCGTAGACATTATAAAATCATATATAGATAAAGTTCCAAGAATAAAACTTATAAGACACGATTATAATTATGGACCTTTGGCTTTGGACAAAACTTATAACGAAGCTCTATCAATTGCTAAAGGAGAATGGATTGCAATTTTAGAAGGGGACGATGTCTGGCCACATTATAGATTGGAAAGGCAAATAAATATAATCAAACATTTACCAAAGGATGTGGTTTTACTTCATGGTAATGTAGGTTATATCCACGAAGATTTAGAAAAGGTAACATTACAAAGGTATAGAGTTTCACTTATTAAAACTGAACCTTTTAATCTTCCTTATGAGGCCTTTGATTACCTTATTTATGGTTATAACCCCATCTATTCGCAAACTGCTTTGATTAAGAAAGAGGCATTAGAAAAAGTAGGCGAATTTATTCAAGACCCAAAAGAAATACGATTAGTTGATTTCCCTACATGGCTAAGACTTTCAAAGGTAGGAAGGTTTTATAAGGATACTTATATACTTGGATTCTGGAGGAGGCACGGTAGTTCAATTACGATGAATAACCAAGATAAAATAGCTATAAATTATGAAACTGCAATAAAAAACTTTTTATCAAAGAACGGTATTCAGTTTAATAATGAATGTGTGGGTAAATTGCAATACTTTGGAGCCATCGTTCAAACTGCTATTAAAAAAGACTTTGAAAAAGCTAAAGTATTTTTAGATGAACTGTTATCTTGTGCTAAATCTGGAAAGCTACCTGTTAATAAGAGTTCAAAATTCAAACTTTTCATATATAAGATTATAATTACTACAAAACAGCCATGGATTTTAGAATATTTATATAAATTAAAAAGAACAAAATTAGATGTCGTAATAGGAACCTACGAACCTTTCTTCTTTAAAAAAGAAGAATTTGTTAAAAGATTGGATGAATACAATAAAAGATTAACTGAACCATTTGTTTCATCTGGAGGTAATGATGCTTAATTTTCCTCTAAATTCTCTTTCTGGTGGTGGTGCAGAAGGGGTTGCAGTGAATCTGTTTAAAGCCTTAAACTTCAAAAAAATTTTCCTTCTGGAAAAGGAAGTGAAGTATAAAATTCCAGAAGAAAAAATTGAATATCTCTCCAATCATACTACAAAAACAAGCTCTATTTACAAAACTTTCTCTATACCTATATATGCTTTAAGACTTTCAAAAAAGTTAAAGGCTCAAGATGTTGTTCTTTCTATGCTTGAAAGGGCAAATTATGTAAATATAGTTGCCTCCTTTTTGTCAAAGCATAAATCTGTAATTTCTATCCGTATGTCGCAAAGGTATGGAAGACCTTCTTGGCACCCTTATAATTTTTTTAATAAACTACTCTATCCTAAGGCAAACCTTATTATTACAGTTTCAAAATCTATAAAAGCCGAGCTTGAAAAGTTTTATGGACTGCCAGGGGAGAAAATAAAAGTAATCTATAATCCAGTCTATTTCAACGAAATACAGGAGAAAAAGGAAGCCTTATTAAATGAATATGAGCCGATATTTAATAATCCTGTTTTAATAACCGCGGGAAGGCTGACCAAGCCGAAAGGTCAATGGTATTTGATTAGAATCTTTAAGGCTTTGAAGAAAGATTTTCCAAACTTAAAGCTTGTAATACTTGGAGAAGGAGAGCTAAAAGGTTATCTTGTCAAACTCTCTCAAAACCTTGGGCTAAAAACCTTTGTATGGGACGAAGGCAGGCTTTCCGATGATTTTGACCTTTACTTGCTTGGCTTTCAGAAAAATCCATTCAAGTTTATAGCAAGGTCTAAGCTTTTTGTCTTTCCAAGCCTTTGGGAGGGCTTTCCTAATGCCTTTGTTGAGGCTATGGCGTGCGGGGTGACTGTAATTTCTTCTGATTGCAGGTCTGGTCCAAGGGAGATTCTTGCACCAGAGACAGACTTTGAAAAGCAGACCAAAGAGCCTGAGTTTGCAAGCTATGGAGTGCTTATGCCTACTTTTGAGCTAAAATATAAAGAAGCAAACGAGCCTCTTGAAGAGAGGGAGCTTATGTGGGTTGAGGTGGTAAGGAGGTTTTTGGAAAATGAGGAGTTGAGAAGGAGTTATGCTCAAAGGGCTGTAGAGAGGGCTAAGGAGTTGGATATAGAGAAAATCGTGGAAGAGTGGAGGGAAATTTTATGAAGATGTTTCGCTTTGGCAGAAACTGGAAGAATTATGTTTCAAAGATAGTAGATGATAAAGTGGTAGAAGAAGCAAAGTATAGTTTGTTAAAGTATTTATCAAAGGAAGATTATAAAGGCTCAACTTTT
Source organism: Thermodesulfovibrio sp. TK500a (assembly GCF_055381765.1). Lineage (NCBI taxonomy): Bacteria > Pseudomonadati > Nitrospirota > Thermodesulfovibrionia > Thermodesulfovibrionales > Thermodesulfovibrionaceae > Thermodesulfovibrio > Thermodesulfovibrio sp. TK500a. Next base: position 1,015,818 of record NZ_AP041606.1, on the reverse strand, counting down.
CTTGATGTAGGATATGGTTCAGGACTATTTTCTTTATCTGCTTATCTTCTTGAATGTAAAGAAGTAGTAAGTTTTGATATAGATAGAGAAAGCTTAGAAGCATTGGAAATTTTGGTAAATAGATTCAAAGATAAATATAAAATTGACCTAACTCGTTGGCGCTGGTTTCAGGGAAATATTTTGGATGATAACTTAGTTATTGAGCTTGAGAAAAGGGGATTTGATATTGTTTACTCTTGGGGGGTGTTGCATCACACAGGAAATATGTATAAAGCCATAGAAAATACTGCTAAACTTGTTAAAAAAGGTGGATACTTAATTATAGCAATATATAACCATGCTCCAAGCTCTCCCACTTGGTTTAAAATTAAAAAGTTCTACAATGAACATAAGTTAATACAGCCTTTACTTGAGTTGATATATGGAAGTTATGCCGTTTTAGGGTATGTATTTAGAAGAAAAACTCTTAATTTAAGAAAGGAAAGGGGTATGCATGTTTTTTATGATGCTGTAGATTGGATTGGAGGTTATCCGTATGAATTTGCCTGCTTTGATGAAATAAAGGCTTTTGTGGAAAATTTAGGTTTTGAACTTATTAAAGCTCCTACAAGATTGCCCTGTGGGAAAGACAAAAAAGCAGGTTTTTTAGGAAGTTTAAGGAAAGCAAATACTGGGTGTAACGAATTCATATTTAGGAAGCTTTGAAAATGTGCCGAATAGCAGGATTTTGGGACTTTAATTATAAGGGTGAATACTCTTTAGAAGAAGTTGCCATAAGCATGCGGGACTCTCTTGCCTATGGTGGTCCCGATGATGCAGGGGTATATCTTGAACCTTCCTATGGGCTTGCCCTTACCCACAGAAGGCTCTCCATTCTTGACCTCTCTCCCGCAGGACACCAGCCTATGGAATTTGAAAATTTTGTGATTACTTACAATGGGGAAGTTTATAACTTTAGAGAAATAAGGCAGGAGCTTGAAAAAGAGGGCTATAAATTTTTCTCCAACTCAGACACTGAAGTGATTCTTAAAGCCTTTCATAGATGGGGTTTTGAGGCGGTGCATCGCTTTAGGGGTATGTTTGCCTTTGCCCTCTGGGATAAAAAAGAGAAAAAACTTATACTTTGTAGAGACAGGATTGGGGTAAAGCCTCTTTATTATTACAATAAAGATGGTCTTTTTATGTTTGCTTCTGAGCTTAAAGCCTTTCATAAACACCCAAAGTTTCAAAAAGAGTTAAGCCCTTTGGCCCTTTCTTTGTTTCTTCAATATGGCTATATTACTTCCCCATATAGCATATTTGAAGACACCTACAAGCTTGAGCCTGGGCACTTTCTGATAGTTGATGATAAGGGCAAGCTCTTAAAGTTTGCCTATTGGAAGGTTGAGGATTATTTAAAAGAGGAAAAGCTAAAAGGCACAGAGGAAGAGCTTGCGAAAGAGCTTGAGAGTATTCTCACGGAAAGTTTTAAACTAAGGCTTGTTTCCGATGTGCCTGTTGGTCTTTTCCTTAGTGGTGGATTAGATAGCTCTACAGTCTGCGCCCTTTTGCAAAAGGAAAGCACGAAGCCTTTAAAGACCTTCACCATAGGCTTTTATGAGAAAGATTACAACGAGGCAGAGTATGCCAGAAGAATAGCCAACTATCTTAGCACAGACCACACAGAGCTATACTGCACTCCAAAGGAAGCCTACGAGATAATTCCAAACCTTCCTGAAATTTACGATGAGCCTTTTGGAGATTCTTCTGCCATACCCACCTATCTTGTCTCAAAGCTTGCCAAATCTCAGGTCAAGGTTTCTCTCTCTGCAGATGGAGGAGATGAGCAATTTTGTGGATATACCCAGTATAGAATAGTTGGCGGAAGAATAAAAAAACTTAATAAAATCCCTTTTCTTTCTGCCTTTGCCTTTGCATTAAACTTAATCAGTCCAGACCTTGCTTTAAGAGTTTATAAAAGGTTTTCCTTTATGCTTCCAAAGTGGACTAACTTCAGGGATAAATACATAAAACTTAGGAATGTTTTAAAGCACAGGGATATAAAGAGCCAATACGATGTGTCCAATAAATATTTTCTTGAAGAGGGCCTTTTAAACCTTGGTCTTAGTTCTTTTCTTGAAACTCAGACCTTTCGTCTTGATAATGTCCCTGTTGATGACTTAACATACATGATGTATTACGACCTTAAGACCTATCTTCCCGATGATATACTTGTTAAGGTTGATAGGGCTACCATGGCTGTTGCCCTTGAAGGAAGAGAGCCATTACTTGACCACAAGATAATTGAATTCACTTTAAGGCTTCCTGTGGAGTATAAATACAGGAATGGCAAGAGTAAATACCTATTGAGGAAAGTGCTTTACAAGTATGTTCCCAAAGAGTTTATTGAAAGACCAAAGATGGGGTTTGGAGTTCCCGTTTATGAGTGGTTTAAGACAGAGCTTAAAAAACTCTACTTGGAATACCTAAATCTCGAAAAGATAAAAAGAGAGGGGATTTTTAATTCCTTAGAGGTTGAGCGGTTGCTAAAGGGGTATTTTGAGGAAAAAGGAATCAATCATAACAAGCTTTGGCTTTTGTTTGTTTTTGAGCTTTGGAAAGAGAGATGGCTATGAGAAGAATTGCGTTGGTCTGGTTAGGATTTTTCTTTTATAGCCTGCTTGTTGGCATCTTAGTGCAAAAGGTTTTTCTTCCCTACCTTTTTCCAAGCGCTCACTGGGGACACGGTTTAATGGTAGGTGGAGATTGGATAGGTTTTTATCAAAATGCTCTAAAAGTTGTGGAAGACATTGAGGAAAAAGGATGGCTCGTATGGAGCCTAAAACCTTCTGTTGACGGTCAAATAATGACAGGGATAACCGCTTTATTTTTTGCTATAACAGGTATTCATGAACCTTGGATAATATTACCTTACAACGCTTTTCTTCACGCAAGTGCAGGAGTGGTATTAATCCTTATTTTAAAAGAGTTTTGTTTTGGTTTTAAGCAATCCTTGATTGCAAGCATTCCACTTGCGGTTTTTCCGTCTTCTCTTACATGGGTTTCACAAATACACAGAGATGGGCTTTATATCTTAGGTTTTCTTCTGTTTTTCTACTCTGTTGTGCTGGCTTTAAGAGATAACACAAAAAAACTCTTGCTGTCTTTGCCTATAGGCGCACTTGGAATACTACTAATTTACTTGGGAAGAGAACATATGATGATACCTATGAAGTATTTGAATTTTATATTATTTGTGTTATTATTGATTGTATTTCTTTACAAAATTCTCAAAACAAAATCAATCCCCCATAAAGTTGGTCATATAAATTTCATGTTCTTTTTAATGTTTGCTTTGCTGTCGCATGCTTTAGCTCCACAACCACAACCACAAACACAAACACAAACAAACTGGAAAAAAGAATGGTGGATACCTGAAAAGTTTGACAGGCTTCTTTACGAGCTTGCACGTACGAGGCATTATATCATTGAGCATGTCATGAAGGGAAGTGCTGGTGCTGTGGACTTAGATTTTATGCCTCAGAAGGCAAGCGATTTCATAGTATACACACCAAGGGCTTTACTTTTGGGCTTTTTTTCACCATTTCCAGATGTTTGGTTTACAAAAGGAGGCACTCCAGGAGGCACACTTGCACGCTATATTACTCCCTTTGAGACGCTTATAATCTGGTTTGGCTTTTTTACTTTTCCATTTTTTCTCTGGAAGTTTCGCAAACGATTGGATGTTTACCTCATAATCTTATCCTGCATTCTTTTTGTTTGGCTACATGTAATTTCTGAGCCCAATTTGGGTTCTATATACAGAAAAAGGTATGTTTTCGTCCATACTCTTATAGCATTGTCTTTTGCAAACTTACTCAGTCAAAAGAGAGATAAACTTGAGAAAGCTTAAGATTGTTCTATCGTCCAATACCTCTTTTTCTCTTTACAACTTCCGCCTTGGGCTTATGAGAAGACTTAAAAGTCTTGGATACGAAGTAATTGCAGTCGCTCCAAGAGATGAGTATACAGAAGAGCTTTTAAAGGAAGGGTTTGAATGCTTTGAGGTTAAAAATCTTTCCCGAAAGGGCAAAAACCCTCTTAAAGACTTAAAGCTTTTTTGGGAATATTTTCGGCTGTTTCAAAAAATTAAGCCAGACCTCGTTATAAATTACACCATTAAACCAAATATTTATGGAGGGTTTGCAGAAAGTGTTCTCGGAATCCCCTATATTAATGTGGTTACCGGACTTGGATATGTTTTTGTGAGGAGAGGGGGGTTGGCTCAACTGGTAAAATTTTTATATTGGCTTTCCTTCAGAAGAAGTAAATTTGTAATTTTTCTAAATCCAGAGGATAGAAAAGAGTTAAATGGAGTTGTGCCAGAAAGAAAGGTAGTTGAAATTCCTGGAGAAGGAGTAAATACAGAACATTTTTCACCTTCTCAGTGTAAGGAAATAGAAAAAGATAAATTCATCTTTCTTTTTGTTGGAAGATTTCTCAAAGATAAGGGGATTCTTGAAATCGTTTCAGCAGGAGAGATTCTTTATCAGAAAAGAAAAGATTTTGAAATCTGGCTTCTTGGCGGGTTGGATGAGGGAAATCCTAAATCTATTTCAACAGAAGAGCTTGAGAAAATTAAAAAACTGCCTTTTATTCAAGTTTTACCTTTTGCCAGGGATATAAGGCCTTTTTTGTGTAATTGTGATTGCGTTGTCTTGCCTTCTTATAGAGAAGGTCTGCCAAGAAGCCTTCTTGAAGCAATGGCTATGGAAAAACCTATTATTACAACCGATGCTCCAGGATGCAGGGAGGCTTGCTTGAATGGTATAAATGGTTTTCTTGTTAAACCAAAAGATGTTGAGAGTCTTTATAGAGCTATGCTTGAAATGTTTGAGCTTTCTCAAGAGGAGAGATTAAAAATGGGGAAAGAGGGAAGGAGGCTTGTTGAGGATAGATTTAGCGAGGAGATAGTAATAGAAAGGTATTTGAGTTTAATTAAAATGATTGGTTCATCTCATATTTAGTTGCAAAAAGAAAGCACCTTTTATGATTATATGATTAATAGAGAAATATTCAACATCATGGAAGCCATAAGCCTTAATTTACTAAATTTGAAAAATGCTTTAATGTTTATATTGGACATTGCAGAGTCTCCTATGAAAGAGTTTTTTGGATAAATTACTCTACCAAGCAGGACTCGTAATGTCCACTATTTTATTTAATCATTTGCAACTAAAGGGGAGATGAACCAAATTTTTAAACTTCTATCGGCAAATTTGGGTATAGTTGTGGTTCTCAATTGGGAACTGAAGTTGTGGATACACTGAAAGAAGTTCCTAAGAGAAAGTTGATTATTGCGGTATCAGCCATAAGCTCGCTTTTTGCAGGAGTTTTTCTTGCCTTTTTAGTTGAGTGGTGGAGCAAGGTTAAAAAAGGTTGAGAGACTCCTTGCTGCTACCCGTTTTAAGAATAAGCCTTTGGCGATTCAGTGTCCTTGGGTGATTCAACACCCTTCAGGTGATTCAAAGTTCAAGGTTCAAAGTTTAAAGTTAAAAGTTCAAAGTTTAAAAATTGGTTATAATATAAATAAAAACAAACAAGCGTATTTTGGTTATGATCTTTTAAAGATACTGAATGAGGCAAAGAGGGAAGTAGAAAAAAACAGCGGAGCATAGATATTTGGCTACTATGTATCAGACCCTCAAAGATTTGGAGTTGTTGAGTTTGATAAAGATGGCAGAGTAATCTCAATTGAGGAAAAGCCAAAGAAACCAAAATTAAACTATGCAGTGGTAGGAATGTATTTCTATGATAATGAGGCAGTTAAAATAGCAAAGAACATAAAGCCATCACTAAGAGGAGAGCTTGAGATAACAATCGCAAATAAGGAGTATCTTAAAAGAGGAAGACTTAAAGTGAAACTTCTTGGAAGAGGATTCGCCTGGTTTGATGCAGGAACCCATGATAGTTTTCTTGAAGTTGGAGAGTTTGTGGCAACCATTGAGAAGAAAACAGGGCTTATGATAGGTTGCATAGAGGAGATAGCATACAGAAATGGCTGGATTACAAGAGAAGAACTTCTTGAATTGGCAAATTGAGCCAAAAGCTCAGGGAAAGCTTATTAGATGCATAAAAGGAAGATTGCCAGAATTAAAAGAGGTAGAGAATAATTTTGTTTATATGAGGTAATAAAGTGTTAGAAAATAAAAAAAGATTTATAGCCTATATTGAATGGGATCCTGAAACAAAACTATATGTTGGTATTATTCCAGGAATTCCTGGAGCTCATACTCAGGCAGATATATTGGATGAGTTACGAGAAAATTTAAAAGAAGTATTGGAGTTGTGTTTGGAAGAATATAAGGAATTAAATGATTTACCTAAATTTATAGGAATTCAGGAAATAGAAGTTTCTGCATGACAAAGATTCCTGTTGTAGAGGCAAAAACGATGGAAAAAGTCTTGTTTTAGACCAGGGCATGACTTTAGATACTCAATGGATACTACAAAAATTGAGAGAGAGCTTGGCTGGAAGGCAAAGACAGGCTTTGAAGAAGGATTAAGTAAGACAGTTCAGTGGTATATTGAAAATATTAACTGGGTTGAAAAGAGATGGAGTATCTGAAAGAATATTGGGAAAAGGTTTATAAGGGTTGAGCGACTTATGTTAAAATTTTTAAAGACTTTAGAAAGACTATATGTAGTGGGAAAAGATAGTTGATGATATTATGATAAGACTCCACAGGTTAGAAGACAAAGTATTTGATTAAGAATGCGAAGAAAAATTATTATCACTGGTGGAGCTGGATATATTGGAAGTCACTGTGTTAAAAGGCTTGGTGAGCTGGGATACGAAATTCTGACAATTGACAATCTCTCAAGTGGAAACAGATGGGCTGTGCTTTATGGAAAACTTGAGGTTGTTGACCTTGCTGATACTTCTCGCATAGAGCAAATTATTAAGGATTTCAGACCTGATGCAGTAATTCATTTTGCCGCATCAATTGTTGTTCCTGAGAGCGTTCAGAATCCTGCTAAGTACTACAAAAACAATACTGAAAACACACTAAATCTTTTAAAAATTCTTGTTGAAAACAATATAGATAAATTCATTTTCTCATCCACTGCAGCTGTATATGGTATTCCTGAAATTGTGCCTGTAAGTGAGAATTCTCAGCTTATACCAATTAATCCATATGGAAGGTCAAAGATGATGTCAGAGATGATACTCAAGGATTTTTCCTTAGCATATGGTTTAAGATACATCTCTTTAAGATACTTTAATGTGGCTGGTGCAGATCCGGGAGGAAAGATTGGACAGGCATATAAAGAATCAACCCATCTTATAACAAGAGCTCTAAAGTGTGCAAAAGGTGATTTTCCTCATCTTGAGATTTACGGCACAGACTATCCCACCCGTGATGGAACATGTGTAAGAGACTACATTCATGTAACTGACCTTGTTGATGCTCACATTGTTGCTCTTGAATGGCTTTTTCAGGGTGGTGAAAGTGAAGTCTTTAACTGTGGTTACGGTCATGGATACTCAGTAAAAGAGGTCATAGAAGTAGCAAAGAAGGTTACAGGTATAGATTTTAAAGTTATTGAAACTGAAAGAAGACCTGGAGACCCACCTGAGCTTGTTGCTGACTGTAGCAAGATAAAGTCAAAGTTAAACTGGACGCCCAAATATGACGACCTTGAATTTATAATCAAGACTGCATGGGATTGGGAGAAAACATTGAAAAATTAACTTCTTTCAAGTTTCAGGTATGGTGCCACCCTGGGTGCTTTTCTCAGTGCCCTCCGTAATAATACACCTTCTTTTCATACCCTAACCCTCAAAGATTTTCTCTCCTCTTTTAAGGTTAGTTTATCTATGTGACATTTTAAAATAGTAACCACAGGAGAAAAACGTGGGCAAGGATAAAGGGAATAAACAAGCTAATCTATCCAGCTTATAGGGAAAGCTTTAATCTTCTTGCAATCTGAAAGAATAAAAAGCTCTAAGTAGTATAACATTTGTACAAAAATTTGCCATTTTCCAGGATAAAATCAGGATGTATTAAAACCTTAAAATTTTCGGTGTTTTAAATTTTACAATTTTGAAGTACAACCATACATAAAACAATGCAAAGGCAATGCAGAATCCTATAAGAACTGTTGTATTTCTCCAGAACAAAACTGCAGGAATCGTACACAATATCTGAACTATCCACAAATAAGGCGAGGTCAGTGAATTCCTGAGCCTTTTTTTTATTTTTCTGAATTTTGGTCTTACAATTCTCTTATATATCAGCATATGTAGATGAATAGAATCTGGCTTAAAGGGGCTTAACCCTCGAGCATATTTTTTTCTCCATATTGAAAAGACGGTTTCCCATATAGGATATATAAGCAATAAAAATGGAAACCATGCTGAGACCTGTGTATGATATTTAACAAGTAAAATGCCATTTAAGCCTGCAAGAAATCCCAGTGTATAAGCTCCTCCATCACCCAGAAATATTTTGCCAAAAGGATAGTTCCACAGAAAAAATCCCATCAAAGAGGCAAAAATACAGAGATTAAGATAGAGAAGGAAACTATCACCAACTAAAAAAGATACATATGCGTATGATAAAAAAACAATAATGCTTACGCCTGATGCAAGACCATTGAATCCGTCTATTATGTTTATTGCATTTGAAACTCCTGCCAGTGCAAAGGATGTAAAAAGCAGTGAAAATATGAAAGACGACTTGAGGACATCATCAAAATAAGGGATATCAACTCTTAATAGATTTGCATCAAGCAGAAAACATGCTAAAATGCCAGATAAGAATGCAGATAAAAGCCTGATTTTTGAACTCACTTTTTTTGTTATATCCTCAATAAATCCTCCTGAAAACACAGGCACACATGAGATAATTACGAGAATAAATTTATCAGAAAAATCTTTACCTGCAATAAAAAATGCGATACCAGCAAAAATAAGAGATAGAAATATTGCAAGTCCACCTGTTCTTGGAGCATGCCAGCTATGAAACTTCTGAACTCCGCTAAGACTGTCAAGATGGCTTTTGTGTTTTAGTTTTACGAGAAATAAACATAAAAGGAATGATGAAATAAAGGCAATAAGAAGATATGGCATAATTCCTCCGAAATCGCCTGATTTTTCTATAATACCATAAATTTGTGATATCATATATTATTCATTTGCTGGGAATGTAATAAAATGTCTCAGGTAAAACAAACAATGAAAGCCATAGTCTTAGCAGGTGGTAGTGGGACGAGACTTTATCCTGTTACGCAAGTCGTGAATAAACACTTTTTACCTGTTTATAACAAGCCTATGATTTACTACCCTTTATCTATAGTAATGCTTTTAGGCATCAGAGATGTCATATTTGTAGTCAATCATCAGGATTTGGAGAGTTTTAAAAACCACTTTGGAGATGGCTCAAAGCTTGGAATGAATATAAACTATGTTGTTCAGCAAAAGCCAAATGGACTAGCAGAAGGACTGATTCTTGCAGAGGATTACATAAAAGACCATTCAGTATGCTATGTTCTTGGTGATAACATCTTTTTTGGGCATGATATAATTAAAATCATGAAACAGGCAAAAGAAGAAATAGAAAAAGAAGGCGGAGCTTATGTTTTTGGGTATTATGTAAAGGACCCAGAAAGATTTGGAGTTGTAGAGTTTGATGAAAATGGAAATGTTATCTCTTTGGAAGAAAAACCAAAACACCCAAAATCAAACTATGCAGTTGTAGGAATATACTTTTATGATAAAGAGGCAGTAAACATAGCAAAGAAAGTAAAACCATCTCATAGAGGAGAATTAGAGATAACCTCTGTAAATGAAGAGTACTTAAAGAGAAAAAGACTAAAAGTAAAGCTTCTTGGAAGAGGCTTTGCATGGTTTGATGCAGGCACACACGACAGCTTCCTTGAAGCAGGAGAATTCGTAGCAACCATAGAGAAGAAAACAGGTCTTATGATTGGCTGTATAGAAGAGATAGCATACAGAAACGGCTGGATAACAAAAGAGCAACTTTTAGAACTTGCTAAACCACTCAAAAAGACAGAGTATGGCAAATACTTGTTAGAAATAGTACGAGAGTAGAATCACAAGAGTAGAATAAATTATATTATTATTAATTAAAAACCAAAAATTGGAGTCAAATAATGGAAACTGTCCGAGATGAAGAATTATTAAAATTAATAGAGAGCTTACCAGATAATATGAAAAGAGAGGTTAAAGATTTTGTAGAGTACTTATTATATAAATCTTCTAAAAAAGAACGAAAATTAAGTTTAAATTGGAAAGGTGGATTATCTGAGTATAAGGATAAATATACTTCCATTGAACTTCAAAAAAAAGCTTTAGAGTGGAGAACATATCTTTGATTAAATACTTAGTTGACACTAATATATGGCTAGAAATTTTACTTGACCAAGAAAAATGCGAAGAAGCTTCAAAATTTTTAAAAATTGTAGATTCAAATTTAATTGCTGTTTCAGATTTTTCCTTACATTCTATTTTACTAATACTTACCAAGTTTAAAAAATTTAATGAAGCAAATTTATTTTTGGAAGATTTAATAAATTCCAATGTTATGATTTTATCTATTGTTCCTAATGATATAAAAGAATTAATTAACACTATAAAGCAGTATAATTTAGACTTCGATGATGCCTATCAGTATTTCCTTGTTAAAAAATATAATTTAACACTAGTAAGCTTTGACAAAGATTTTGATAAAACAGATATTTATAGGAAAACACCAGAAGAACTAATTATAAAAGATTGAATTTCATGCCTTTTGAATTTATAAGAACAGACTTATCAGAAGTAATTTTAATAAAGCCAAAAGTGTTTGGCGATGAACGTGGATTTTTTATGGAAAGCTATAAAAAGTCAGATTTTGAGAAAGTAGGAATAGATGAAGACTTTGTTCAAGACAATCACTCCAAATCAAAAAAGGGAATTTTAAGAGGACTGCATTATCAACTAAATCCCAGAGCTCAGGGAAAGCTTGTAAGATGCATAAGAGGGAAGATATTTGATGTAGCTGTTGATATAAGAAGAGGAAGTCCTACATTCGGTAAATACATTGCTGTAGAGCTTTCTGAAGAAAACCATTTAATGCTCTGGATACCAAAAGGATTTGCCCACGGATTTTTAACACTTTCAGAGGAAGCAGAGGTAATATACAAAGTCTCAGGATCAGAATACTCACCAGAACATGACAGAGCTATAAGATGGAATGACCCTGAGATAAACATAAAATGGCCTATAGATGGTGAGCCAATTCTGTCACCAAAAGACCAGCAGGCACCTTTATTGAAAGATGCGGAAATAAACTTTGTATACGGAGAAAATACATGAAAATACTCGTCACAGGTGGAGCAGGATTTATAGGAAGTGAATTTGTTCGTCAGGCTGTAACAAAAGGATATAATACAGTTGTTGTTGATAGCCTCACCTATGCTGGAGACATTGAAAGACTTAAGGAAGTAAAGGATAGTATAAATTTCTATCAGGTTGACATAACAGATGCTAATTCACTGAAACAGGTATTTGAAAGAGAAAAGCCTGCCATAGTAGTTCACTTTGCAGCTGAGAGCCATGTTGACAGAAGCATACTTGACCCCCATTCATTCATAAAAACAAATATTGAAGGCACGCTTAATTTACTTGAGCTTTCAAAACAACATAAAGTTCAGAGATTTATCAATATCTCAACTGATGAAGTGTATGGTGAACTTGGTGAGGTAGGGAAATTTAGGGAAGACTCACCCCTATGTCCGAACTCACCATATTCTGTAAGCAAAGCAGCACAGGACATGCTTGCAAGGGCATACTCACGAACCTATGGACTACCGGTAATCACAGTAAGACCGAGCAATAACTATGGCCAGTGGCAGTATCCTGAAAAGCTTATTCCTGTGGTAATTGTCAAAGCATTGAAAGATGAGCCAATTCCAGTATATGGACAGGGATTGAACATCAGGGAGTGGCTTTATGTTTCAGACTGTGCAGAGGCAGTGATAGAGATAGTGGAAAAAGGCAGAGACGGAGAAATTTACAATGTGGCAAGCGGAATTGAAAAGAGAAACATTGAAGTTGTAAAGAGCATACTTGACTTGCTTGGTAAACCTCATACATTGATTGAGTTTGTAAAAGACAGACCGGGGCATGACTATAGATACTCAATGGATGTGACAAAAATTGAGAGGGAGCTCGGTTGGAAGGCAAAGACAGATTTTGAGACAGGACTAAAAAAGACAGTTAAGTGGTATGTTGAAAACATAGACTGGGTTGAAAGAAAGATTGATTATCTGAGAGAATACTGGGGAAAGGTTTATAAAAATTAAAAATGAACAAGAACCTGAAATGAAGGAATTAATTGAAAAAGAGAAAATATTATCAAAAATCAGAGACATACTGATAAAATATGGAAATTCAATAAAGTTTGCCTATCTTTTTGGTTCTGTTGCCAGAGGACATTCGGATGAATACTCAGATATAGATATTGGAATATACTTTGCTGAAAATTTATCAGACGAAGTTAAAAATTCTGTTAGATTTGAAATCATGGATGCCCTGGAACCATATAAAGTAGATATATGTTATCTTGACAGTGATGATATAGACCCTGAAATTTTTCTTGAAGCAACAGATGGAATTCCAATCATAATAAACGATGAAGAAACTCTCTATGATGCTCGCATAAAATATGTACATCTTTTTGAGGAACTAAAACTTGTCAACCTTGTTAGATAAGATAGTCCAAATAGAAAAATTTATTAAAAATGAAATAGAATTTTTTCAGACAATTACAAATGATATGGATAGAGAGCTTTACATAAGTAATCCAATATTAAGAAGAGCTGTTGATAAAAGCCTTAACGATATAATACTTGCCATAGTTGATCTTTCAATGAATATATTGAGGTTTAAAAAGAGAAATATTCCGAAAACTTATAAGGACATTATTCTTGTAACTTTTGAATTTACCGGTGATATAGTATACAAGATAGCGCCTCTTACAAGATGCAGAAATGAGACTATACATGGATACATGAACATAAATTGGGAAAATGTAAAAGCAGTGAGAAACTCAATTAATGAGATTTTATTATTTGTTGAAAAATTAATGAATTCTGTTGGAAAAAAATGAAAATTCTCATAACAGGTGCCAAAGGTCAGCTTGCAACTGAATTCATAGAGTATTTTGAGAAAAGGGGAATAAATTTTAATGCCTTCAGCAGGGAAGACCTTGATATAAGAGATTTTAACAAAGTCTACAGCCAGATAAAAGAGATAAAGCCGGATATAGTAATAAACTGCTCAGCCTACAACAATGTGGATGGAGCTGAGAAAGAGCCTTATTTAGCCTACAAGGTTAATGCCTTCGGAGTTTACAATCTTGCCCTAGCCTCAGGCAAAGTAAATGCAAAACTTATCCATTACTCTACAGACTATGTATTTGATGGAGAAAAGCTCGGGTTTTATACAGAAGAAGACAAGCCAAATCCGATAAACGAATACGGAAAAAGCAAACTTTTTGGAGAACTTTTTATTAAGGAAACTCTTGAAAACTATTTAATTTTTCGCACAAGCTGGGTATACGGGAAGGGGAAACAAAACTTTCTCTACAAACTTGAGCAGTGGTCACAAACTCAGGAAGTATTAAGAATTGCAGTTGATGAGTTTTCTGTTCCAACTTCAACGAAAACCATAGTTGAAGTAACAATGAAGGCGATTGATGCAGGTTTAACAGGGCTTTATCATCTTACCAATTCAGGTTATGCTTCGCGCTACGAGTGGGCAAAGGAATACATGAGGCAAAAGGGCATAAACAAGCTTATTTATCCAGCTTACCAAGGAGACTTTAACCTCCCTGCAAGGAGACCGAGGTGGTCGGTTATGAGTAACGAGAGTATAAGCAGGGAGTTGAATATAGAGATTAAAGAATGGAAAGAGGAACTAAGGAGCATAATTGATTAATGTAGAATTCAAAAAATAAAAGATTTTGTGTCTGGTTAACAGGACTTCCTTGTGAGGGGAAAACTACACCTGTATACTGGGAAAGAGTTTATAAGGGTTGAGCGATTTGTGTTAAAATTTTTAAAAGATTTCATGAGGAGTATATGGAATGGGAAAAGGTAGTTGATAATATAAGAGATTTAATTTTAGGAGATATAAGGGAAGAGTTGATAGATTTTAAGGCAACTGTATCTGGACAACTTTCAGGATTTGCACTTGCTATTCAATCAATTAATGCAGGGATACAATCAATAGAGTCAAGACAGTCAAACATTGAATCTGAACTCAGAGATATAAGACGGGCAATTTATGAGACAAACAAACGAATTGATGAGCTCAGGGTTGAACTTAAAACTGAAATAATGCAAAATAACCAGCGAATTGATGAAACGAACAAGCACATTGATAATCTATACATTGAAGTAGCTAACATAAGAGGAGACCTCAATAAAGCTCTCTCACAAAAAGAGGTAATTGATGATCTAATAACAAGGGTTCAGCGGCTTGAAGACAGAGTATTGACTGCTGCATAAAATGTAAAATCTTTCTTGAATCTATTGCCAAAGGATATTTGGATAAATACTCATACCTGATAAAGTTGGAATCGATATAATAAAGTTATGATTAGATTTAAAAAACTGCCTGATGATATTAGAGAACGCATTGAAAGACTTAAAGATTTTTTCCTAAGATATCCTGAAGTAATATTTGCCTATCTTTTTGGCGGTCTTACTAAAGAAAAACCTTCTCCATTCTCAGATGTTGATATAGCCATATATGTAAGAAATCCTAAGAAATTTGACTATTTAGAATTTTATTCAGAGATAACAGATTTCCTCGGCACTGAAGAGGTAGACCTTGTGGTGCTTAATACTGCTCCAATAGCCATTTCGGGAAGAATACTAAAATCAAAAAAAAATACTGATAGACAGAGATCCCTTTTTGAGGCATAAATTTGAATCCTTTACGGTCAGAAATTTTCTTGATTTTCAATACAGAGAGAAACAAATATTTAAAGAGAGGGATAAAGTTGGTTGATTTCTGTTATGAAAATATAGAGCCCGAGATTGTTGTTACAATTTTAAGAAAAAATCTCAAAGATTTTGAGTTATTCAAAAAGGAAATACTTAATTTTTTAAAAAGATAGGACGATGAAAATTCTTATAACAGGTGCAAAAGGGCAGCTTGCAACTGAATTCATAGAGTATTTTGAGAAAAATGGAATAAGTATCAATGCCTTTAGCAGGGAAGACCTTGATATAACAGGTTTTAACAAAGTCTACAGCCTGATAAAAGAGATAGAGCCAGATATAGTAATAAACTGCTCAGCCTACAACATGTGGATGGAGCTGAAAAAGAGCCTTATTTAGCCTGCAAAGACAAAACTGAATGAACTTGATATGATTTATATAAAAGCCAGAAATAAAAAAACTAACCTGGAGTATTGACTGTATTAGTTTTACTACAATTTAGTGTAGTAAAATTGTAGTAATTTATAAAAAAATCTAAAAAATTAACTTTGACAAATCAAGTATGCAAGCCATTTTTTAATTCAATGTCTGCCTGTCACGCAAGAGGCCGCGGGTTCAAGTCCCGTCCACCCCGTAAATATTTTCAAGGGTTTTCAGAGCCTCTCCATCTACTGGGATAAAACACTGTGATAAAAATTGTGATAAACTTTTTTATCAAGTAGTTTTACTGCTTCTTTTTTTATGTGCCTGCGATAGATGAGAATACCTAAGAGTCATGGTCAAAGTTCTGTGTCCCAATAGTTCTTGAAATGTTTTTAAATCCGTTCCTTTCATAATAAGCTGACTTGCGAAATTTGTGTCTGAGATCATGAAATCTAAAGTCTCTTATCCCAGCTTTTCTTAGTGACTTGATGAACCTCCGCTTAAACTCTGTCACTCTTTTTCCTGTCTTAGGATTTACAAAAACGTAGTCATTGTCAAGCCTTCTCTGAGCATACAGCTGTCTGAGCATTTTACTTAGAGTCTCATTAATCGGTATCTTTCTACGATAAATGTTTTTTGTTTTCTCAAGATAGATGAAACCGGTTTTGAAATCTATGTTATCCCATTTGAGATTTAGAATTTCTCCTTTACGCATACTGGTATTCAGCGCAGTTACTACAATTGGATATAGTTCTTTGTCGCAGTTTGACAAAAGTTTTTCAATTTCTTCCTCTGTGAGAAATCTTAATCTGCTGACCTCCCCCTTCAACGGTTTGACTTTTCTTATAGCTTTAAGCTGTTGCTCATTGACAATCCCCCATTCTTCAGCTTTGGTGAAGGAAGCTTTTATGATGCTTAAGTATCTGTTGCAGGTGGCGACTGAATAGTTCAATTCCATAAAGTGATTCTGAACAAGTTCTAATTCTTTTGTTTTTATCTCATCTAATCGTATAATTTTGAACCATTCTGGCAGGACTTTCAAAAAGTACTTCTTAGATGCATAATAAGACTGTCTACCTTTACACCACTTTAAATAATGTTGTTCATAGAATTCTGCAGAATTTTCAATTTTGAACACTTTATTGCTCTATCCCTTGATGGGAAGGGGTATATGTTGAAAATTATAATTGCAGTTTTGTCTTTTTTAATATCGCCTTTGAATAATGCAATTGGAATAGAAAAAATTCATTACTAAAAGGATTCCCTTTATCAGCATATTGTTGTGCTTGAAGATGTAGCCAAAAAAGAGAGAGAGTCTACTAAAGTAACAATAAGGGAAGGATTTCAGGGTGGAAACTACACGGACACTCCAGAAAGGTTCGTTTTTGAATATACCGGAATCTCCTCTGTTGTTGGACAGAGACCCTAAAGTTGCTTTTTTAATCTATCTTTGGATCCGAATCAAAGCCTCAGTAATTTAATTACAAAAATTGCAAAATAGTCTAGTTAAACTTTGAAGTTGTGGATATAGCGAAAAGAGACTTTTATTTTTAAAAAAACAGGAATATGAACGAATTCTAAGATTTTTCTTGACTAATCCATTTTTTCTTTATCAGTATTAAATAATATTTGAATGGTTGTCAACTATTAGATATGAAAAATCCATGCTGTTAAGTCAGTAGAAGGGACAATACAAATATTGTTTCATGCTTACTTTATTGTATTTAGAGCATCGGACTATTAGAGCAGTAGTAACAGGAGAGATTTTTAGGTGAAAAGAAGGTAAACAGCACTTTGCGAAATAGCTTACATTAACAAAGAGAGAGTATTTTCTGTCAAAGAAAAGATGAAAGATGAGGCTACTATACAGCGAATTGCTGAAACATTTAAAGTTCTCGGAGACCTTACAAGAACAAAGATAATATTTGCATTGTCGCAAGAGGAACTCTGTGTATGCGATATTGCCAATCTTCTGGGGACAACGAAGTCTGCAATATCCCATCAGTTGAGAATCCTCAGAAATATGAGGCTTGTGAAATATAAAAAAGAAGGGAAGATGGTCTTTTATTCCCTCGATGATGAACATATAAAGAACCTGTTCAATTAGTGCTTAAGACATATTGAAGAAGAAGGTTCTGTTTTAAAATGACCAAGTATGACAATATAAAGAAACTTAATCTTAAAGTAAAAGGCATTGATTGCGCTACCTGTGCAGAGAAGATACAAAAGGCATTGATGCTTAATAATGGCATTAAAGGCATCAAGGTATATCTCGGAGCGGAAAAGGTAGATATTCAGTTTGATCCTTCAATAATAAAGGAGCAATCAATTATAGACGCAATTAATAATCTTGGATACAAGGTTTTATCAAAAAATGAAGAAGCCTCAAAAAGATTATTCTTTAAAGGTGAGTGGACATTTGATCTAATAAGAATAGGGTTTGTATTTCTCCTGATTGTGCTAAGTCTTACAGGAATAACAAAAAGGCTTTTACCAATCGATATTTTATCAATAATCGCAAGTGTAGTCGGAGGTTATCCACTTATAAAGCATGCATACATAGACTTGAGACAAAAGGCTATTACTGTTAATGTCTTCATGTCTTTGGGTGTTGTTGCTGCTACAGCTATAGGAGAATTTCGTTCTGCTGCAATAATAGCCTTTTTTATGCTGATTTCAGAATTCATAGATTCCTTTACTATGGAGAAATCAAGAAAAGCCATAAAGGATCTAATCGACATGGCGCCCAAAACAGCAAGGGTGAAGAGAGGTGACAAAGAAATAGAAATTCCAATTGAAGAAGTAAAGAAAGGGGATATTGTCGTTGTTAAACCAGGAGAAAAAATTCCTGTTGAAGGAATAATTATTTCAGGCAGAGGCTCAATAAATCAGTCTCCTATTACTGGCGAATCGATACCTGTTGAGAAAAAGGAAGGAGATTTAGTCTATGCAGCAACCATTAATCAACTTGGTGTTTTATTTATAAAGGTTACCCATACGGGACAGGACACAACATATGCTCGGATTATAAAGCTTGTTGAAGAGGCTGAAACATCAAAGGCGCCTGTGCAAAGAATTGCCGATAAGTTTGCAGCATACTTTACTCCTGCAATTTTAGCAATTGCAATCATCACATTTTTAATAACATGGAAAATAACAAATGCCATTGCTGTGATTGTTGTTGCCTGTCCATGCACCGTTGCCATAGCAACTCCCCTTGCAGTTATTGCGAGCATGGGAAAGGCTGCAAAGAAGGGTATTATCATAAAGGGAGGACGATATCTCGAGGCACTTGCTAAAGTTGATACCTTAGTTGTGGACAAGACAGGGACGGTCACAATAGGAGATCCTGTTGTAACTGATATAAAGGGCTTTGCAGAGCATGATGATAAAGAGATAATCTCATGTGCTGCTGGAATGGAGCGATACTCCGAACATCCCCTTGCAAAGGCTATAATGAAGAAGGCGATGGAAATGGGAGTTACCATTCCAGAACCAGAGGGTTATAGAGTTGTTCCTGGAATGGGTATAGAAGCAATATTGAATGGCAAAAGGATACTCATTGGTAGTAGGGAGATGTTGAAAAGCTCTGATATAACTATTCCAGCAGAGATCGAAAGATATATAAATCAGAAAGAAGAAGAGGGAAAAACAGCCCTTCTTTTATCCCATGACAATATAGTCTGCGGTGTTATCTGTGTGGCAGACATCATCAGGGAGGGAAGTGTTGAAGCGATAGACTCTTTAAAAAGTCTTGGCTTTAAAGACATAATTATGCTTACAGGAGATAATCCACTAACAGCAAAGGCAATTGCCACATCCCTCGGAATTGAAAATGTTAGGGCACAACTACTGCCTGAAGAAAAGCTTAATGCCATAAAAGAATTGGAATTAAGGGGCAGAAAAATCCTTATGGTCGGAGACGGGATAAACGATGCTCCTGCCCTTGCACAGTCCCATGTTGGGATAGCAATGGGTGCTGGTGGCTCTGATGCTGCAATAGAGGCATCGGATGTTGTACTAATGAGGGATGATTGGAGACAGATACCTGAGGCAGTGATGATAGGAAGAAAGACCTTCAGAGTTATAAAGCAAAACCTTGCAATTGGTATAATCTTTAATTTAGTGGGCGTCTCCCTTGCCTCAGTAGGCATCCTCTCTCCGGTGGCTGCAGCAGTAGCCCATGTAATGCCTGATGTGCTTGTGTTTTTGAATTCATCGAGGTTGTTGAAGTAAATGATTCAGCCGATTTTTATAGTAGAAGACGATAAAAAAATGGCTCGTGTTGTCAAGGCATATCTTGAAAGTGCTGGCTTCAGAGTAATGCATTTTGAAAAAGGCAAAGATGCTATAGGGTCAGCTTTAAAAGAAAAACCTTTGCTCGTAATTCTTGACTTGATGCTGCCTGACATAAGTGGCGAGTTGGTTTTTCAGGAGCTAAAAGAAATAGGCGACTTCCCTATAATTATGCTCACAGCAAAATCCTCAGAAGAAGAAAGGATCGCAGGTTTTGCCCTTGGAGCAGATGATTATGTTGTTAAACCCTTTAGTCCAAGAGAACTGGTTTACAGGATTAAGGCTGTTCTAAAAAGGTCACAGAAGGCAGTTTTTGGTGATACAGAAACCCTAAGTTTCAATAACGGTCTTCTAATAATTGATGGACAGAGTTATCAGGTTAAAAAAAGAGGAAAATTGGTTAATCTCACTCCAACTGAATTTAAAATCCTCTATATTCTCGCATCTAATCCCAACAGGGTCTTTACAAGAGATGAGCTTGTTGAAAAGGCACTTGGTTATCAGTTTGAAGGTTATGAAAGAACCATTGATGCCCATATTAAAAACATTAGACAGAAATTGGAAGATGATTCAAAGAATCCAGAATTCATACTTACTATCTATGGCGTGGGATATAGATTCATTGGTAAAAAAGATGAAACTTCAAAGCAAACCTGATATACCTTTAGGTAAAAGAATCCTTCAATTTGGCTTAAAAGATGATTAAGAGTTTGAGGATAAAATTTCTCCTATTGCTTCTATCTGTTTCTCTAATCGCCCTTTCTGCAGCCCTATTCCTAAGAGAACTTATGATAAAAGACTTCAGGGAATATCTGGAAGGTGAACTTGAAGACAGGGTTTATTGGATAATAGCAGACCTTGAGGGCACCTATGAGAAATATTCAGGATGGAACAGGGAGATTATAGATGAAGATGCAATATGGGCTTTAATGTTGGGTTTTGAGATAAGAATCTACGATAGCGGCGGCAAACTTATAACAGATACGGAGCAGGCACTAAGTACCCTTTCTCCTCTTGTAAAAAAACGTGTTATCTCTATTTCTGAACTTAGGGAAGCAGAAGAGGGTAGTAGTTTCGTCCCCTATCCTTTATTTTTAAAAGGAAAGGAAATCGGCATTCTTGAAGTAAAATTCCTGAAACCAAAGAAAGAGAGCCTTTTCATAGCGAGGTCAAACAGGTTTCTTATAATTTCTCTTTTAGGATTGGGTGGTGTTGCTGTTATTCTTAGCATAATTTTTTCAAAGAGACTTACAAATCCTATTAAAAGACTTGCCTCTGCTGCTAAAGAACTCAGCGAAGGAAATTTAAAAAGCAGGGTTGAGGTCAAAGGCAGTGATGAGATAGGACAGTTGTCAATGGCATTTAACAAGATGGCTCAAAACCTTGAGTTACAGGAGTCTCTCAGGAAAAAACTTATTTCCAATATTGCCCACGAACTCAGAACTCCTCTGGGAGCTATGAGGGGAGAGCTTGAAGGAATGATAGATGGTCTAATTCCTGTGAATAATGAACATCTTCAGTCTTTATACGAAGAAACAGGAAGGCTTAAAAATATCCTTGATGGAATAGAAGAGCTTTCTCAGGCACAGGCGAGTGTGCTCTCTCTGAGAAAGCAGTCAATAGAGCTTAAGTCGTTTTTAAGAAACATTATGGAGAGGTTCAGCAAGCTCTCTATTGATAAAGGCATTCTCATCGAACTTCAGTGCGGTAATGAATTAATGATATATGCCGACCCTGACAGACTTAGCCAGATTTTAATTAATCTTATAAGTAATGCATTAAAAGCAACAGATAGAGGTGGAAAGGTTTGGGTAAGGGCTGGTAAAGAGGGTTCGGAGACCTTTATTGAGGTTGGAGACACAGGACAGGGGATAAAAGAGGAAGATATGCCCTTTATATTTGAAAGATTTTACAGGACATTTAAAGATGGGCTCGGACTCGGACTTGCTATTGTTAAAGAGCTTGTAGATGCCCACGAAGGAAGGATAGAGGTAAAGAGCGAATACGGAAAGGGAGCTATTTTTAAGGTCTATATTCCTTCTCATAATATTTAACCCTCTTAGAAATCCATGTTCTACCAGTGAATTCACAATTCTTCATAATTCCTTCGAAGTTAATTCAAATCTTTTTTATATGATTAAATTATAAAATCAAAGAGAAAGGAGGAAGAAGGAAATGAGAAGAAGTGTAGTAGTAACAGTTTTGTTAGTAGCATTAGGATTGTTTATTGCAGCAGGTGTTTACGCATGGTGGCCAGGTTGGGGTCATGGAATGGGTCATGGAATGGGTCATGGTACAGGTACAAATATCGAAAATATTAAGAAGTTCCAGAAAGAGACACTTCCCCTAAGGGATGAATTGATCACAAAACAACTGGAACTTCAGAATGAGTATGGCAAGCCAACCCTTGATATCAATCGCATTACCACACTTAGGAAGGAAATTATAGACCTTCAGGCAAAGATTCAGGCAGTTGCTGAAAAGTATGGAATTGGCGGTCCTATGGGTGGTCACAGAGGTAGCCAGATGGGCGGTCATATGGGCGGAGGCATGATGGGACCTGGAATGTGCGGTTGCCCTATGTGCGGTTGGTAAAATTTAAAAGGGAGAATTAATCTAAGGAGGGAAGGAGCTGTTCTCTTCCTTTCCCTCCTTGATAAAATGAAAAAGGGAGTAATGGATATAAAATGAAAAAGCTTGCTTTATTAATTTTTACTACATACTTTTTTATTTCGGCATTGCCCATTGAGGCAATAAACTGTTGTTATCAGAAGCCTCCGTATGGTTCTTATTGTCCGGGGAAAGGATCGGGGTGGTATGGCGCGAAAAAGGCTGTCAATACTACAGAGGATGCACGAAAGATATTGAATGAATATTTTAAAAATCAAGGTATGGTTATAGACAACATTAAAGAGCGTAAATGGTTTTTTCAGGCGGAAATTAGAGATAAGAATAATAATTTGATAGATGTGTTGATAGTTGATAAAAGGACTGGAAGAATAAGATCAACCTATTAGCAGCCTGTCCTATTTGTCATACCGAGCGAAGCGAAGAATCTTTTCTATGAATTCCTTCTGGACTTTGTCTAATGTAATTTGCCCATTCTATTTTCAATTTGTAATAATCAAGATTAAATCTGACAGCAACGAACAAACCTTTGTAAGAATGGAGACAGAGTGGTGATGAAGTAATAGCATCAGCAATACTTGATAGACTAATGCATCACTGTTATCCCTTTTTTATAGCAGAGAAAAGTTACAGAATGAAGGAACTTTTTGAGAAAAAGAAAGGAGTAAAAAGGATAAAAATAGAAGTGGGTCAATTTTCATGAAAATTTTCACATTGACTGTAGCTCATTTTATTTTGAGACATACCCTTGTGGATGAAAATGGAAATACTCTTAGCAACAAAATTTTTACCCCGAAGGATCTTAAGGCTAAGTCAACCTATAAGCTTCCGCAGAGATACAAAGGAAAAATCTACGCTACAAGCTTCTATAATCTTCACGACCTTTGGGTCTCTGAATATGCAATGAAATAAGGTTTATTTTTAGAAGGGTTCTCTTTAATGCCCTTTGTAGATAGGATGACCTCTGCATGGCTTATCAAGAAATTCATCGATGTGGTATACCCCTTGACAAATTTATAACATATGTTACTACATAAATAAATATTCCATAAGAAGGAGAATGATGCCCCCAATTGAAGAACATGTAAAGATTAGCAGGGAGAGGACGGGTAAAGATTATCGGGAGCTTCACGAGTGGCTTGATGGCGATCCAGAGAAAAAGGCTGAAAGGCATGATATCACCAAAATTTATGAATACGGAGAGATGATTGAAGAGAGATTTGGCAAGGAGGGTCTTCAAGAGTATATCCAGCACCTTCATGATGACGTAAAAGTGAAGATAGGTAAGATATTGATGGATTTTGAAAGGGCTATGGCAGAGGCCCTTTCTTATTTTGGGATTAAATAAAATTGAGGAGGGTTGTGGCTATGGGCTATAGTATTAGGGAAGAGGATCTGAAGCTACTTAGAGAGGCTGGGGTGAGTGAGGCAGATATAAAACATTGTATTAAAGTGGCAGAGAAGGCTTTAGAGATAGCCAGTAGAATTAAAGAGGTCCATCCAGAAATAGACCTTGACCTGGAGTTAATTGGTAGGGGAGGGCTTTTTCATGACCTTGGAAAGGCAAAAACTCATGCCATTGAACACGGAATGATTGGTGCAGAAATCGGGAGGACCCTCGGACTTCCAGAAGAGATCCTTGCTATCATGGAAAAACATATAAGAGGAGGGCTCACTGCAGAGGAAGCAAGAGAGTTAGGCTTACCAGTAAAGGACTACACTTTATATAAACTGGAGGAAAGGATTGTCATCTATGCTGATAGGCTCGTAGATATCATCACCGACGGTATAGTGGAGATAAAAGAGGAAAAAGAGGCAGAGGAAAGATTTGAGGAGATCCTGAAAACTATTCCTAAATACGGTAAAAATGAAAGGACTCTTGAAAGATATCTCCGATATCATCAGGAAATACAGGCCCTGATGAAAAAGAAAATATAAGATGTTCATTAGCATATTTGGACTTCTATGTGTAGTTGGTTTTTTAGCTATCTTTAGTTCTACCATCTCTAAAAGTCCAGTTTTGCCCCTTTTTACTGCTTATCTTGGGGCTGATCCCTCTGCCATTGGTTTTATTGCCTCTATTTCTGCTTTTACAGGTATAGTGGCAAGCATCCCGGCAGGTCTCCTTTCAGACAGGTTTGCTCGAGAAAAAATGCTCCTTTTTTCTCTTTTGGTCTTTGCTTCAGCTCCCTTTTTGTATCTTTTAGTCACTGAGCTATGGCAACTCGCCCTTATAAGACTTTATCATGGTCTGGCTACAGCTATATTTGTCCCTGTAGCTATGGCTCTTATTGCTGATCTCTTTCCGAGGGCAAGGGGAGAAAATATTGGTTGGTTTTCAACGGCAAACTTAGGAGGACGATTCCTGGCCCCTACTGCTGGAGGTGCTATCCTGGGCACTTTATCTTATAATCCGGAACTTGGTTTTAAATTAGTTTATCTCCTCTGTGGTGTAACCGGTACCCTTGCCCTTTTAGTAGCTCTAAAAATTCCAGAAGTTAGAACCTTTGTTACTCCTTCTGAAGGAAAAGCTTCTCCTCAGCCTGATAAAAGGTGGGGAGAGATTTTTGCTTCCTTCAGACTTCTTTTATCAAATAGACCCATTATGATTACTGCTGCAGTGGAAGCTTCTATTCTATTTGCCTATGGCACCTTTGAGACCTTCCTCCCTCTGTACTCCCTACAAATAGGACTTAGTGTTCAGGAGATTGGAATTTTTATCTCTGCCCAGATAATCACTCTTGCTCTCACTAAACCTATCATGGGAAGGCTTTCAGACAAATACGGAAGAGTACCTCAAATCCTTTTAGGCTCCTTCCTTGGTGCAATCTGTATTGGTAGCTTTTCTCTTTTTAAGTCCTTTATTTCTATACTCTTTTTAAGTATCCTCTTTGGATTGAGTTTATCCATAGTCACTTCAGCCACCTCTGCCTTCATTGCAGACTTAAGTAAAAGGGAAACAAGAGGTTCAGCTATGGGGATATTAGGGTCTGTAATGGACATTGGACATACTACCGGACCCCTAATCTCTGGGTTTGTGGGTTTACACCTTGGCATAGAGAAGTCCTTTATCGGGGTCTCATTAGTAATTATCTTCCTTATGATAGTCTTTGCTGCTTTCCTCTTTAATTTTTCAAGGTCAGCTTAGCTAAAATGATTTGTGAATCTCCCTTTGAAAATTTTTAGTAAAGCGCTTTTCCTCACTGAAGATGCAACCACAGTATTCTTGACGGTAAATTTCAAGGGAGATAGCTTGTTCTCTACCTTCCCTGTAGCCTTACCTCCATTCTTCATAAAAGAAAGGGACTTTGTAACAAAAGCTTAATTCTTCCCTATTTCTTTGTTGAGTTCATGATATTTGAAGGGGTGCTGTAAAAGGGTAGTAGAAAAAGCTTCGGCTCTCATTTCTTTGGCTAAGTAAACTGTCCTCTCAAGCCTTAGATAATAACAACGTTCACACCTCTTTGGCCTCTCCCATTGAAAGAAAACTTCCTCAAGAAAATTCCTTAACCCATAAATCTTTTCCCAGATCACTTCAAAGCCTTTAAGGCGAGAGATCTTTTAAAGGATAGCCATCCTTGCCCCGAATTCTTGATAGGGGTGTATGTTAGGATTATAAAAAATCCTTTGAAGGATATCCCCATTTGTCTGAGCTTAGCCGTGAGATAGAGGCTACAGGGGTCACAGCAGATGTGAAAAAAGAGCATATTTTTATTACTCTCTTAGTTTCAGCCTTCACTAAATTTGCCTTTTTTCAAAACTTAGGTTTTACATACGTTATCTGTTTGTCAAAAGGATGTGTCTGCCACTTTTCTCTCATTTATAGAGGGGGAGTTCATCCTGCAAGTATAATTGGTGCCCCCACTCTTTACAGTCCTCTCCATCGTGGTGGGGGTTGGGGTTCCCGGGGATTAGCCGGAAAATTGTATAAAAATTATGGTAAAATTTAAAAAGTTAAGGAGGCAGCATGGCAACAAGAGGAAAGAACGTTGATCCAGAAAAAGAGTTAAAAAAATTTATGGGGTCAAGCTAAAAAACCATTTCTAAATCTATTCCACGCAATGGTGGATTATTTTATGGCAAAAATTTGCCACCAGTCACAAAACTGTCTCTAAACTGTGACTAAAAGGGGTAAAAATGACAAATTTTCACTCTGACAAATCAAGCATACAAGCCATTTCTTAATTTTAGATTAGACTGTCACGCAAGAGGCCGCGGGTTCAAGTCCCGTCCACCCCGTAAATATTTTCAAGGGTTTTCAGAATAGCCATTTCTTAAGTTAGATTTAACTTATATCTGAAATAATTAAAAATCTTAGTTCAATAACCTAATTTTCCTATTTTTGTTTTTTGCTCGGACTTTATATCCTGCCTCCGAAGAGGGTAATGTCAATAATTTTGTGTAAATTCATAAATAGGTGTATTCCTCCATTTTTCGTTTAAATGGCTTATCACTGCAAAAACTATTCTTTCAATACTTTCAACATTATTAAAACAACTCATAGTTCTAGTTCTTCGCCTTACTTCCCTAAATGCCCTCTCTATTATGTTTGTTGTCCTTAACTTCTTCCATAATGCCTTAGGTGTCTTGTAAAAAGCTGTCAATTGCTCCCAGTTCTTTCTTATACACTCTGCTGCTTTAGGATAAAGTCTGCCCCACTTGCTCTCCCATAACTGAAAATTTCTCTTTGCCTCTTTTAAATTCTCTGCACTATATATCTTCTTAGCTTCAAAAAGACATTCCTTTTCATCTTTCTTTCTAAGATATTTCGCTACATTCCTCATTTTATGTGCCCAGCATCTCTGCCTCAATACAAGAGGAAATACATTGTCTACTGCATTCTCAAGAGCTTTGCTCCCATCCGTTACTATCAGACTTAATGTATCATCTGTTAATCCCCTTGTCTGAAGATTCTGTAAAAATCCTGTCCACTTGTTCTCGCTTTCTGTATCTACTACCCTGAAGTCTATTATCTGTCTTATCCCCTGCACTGTTACTCCATATGCCGCTAAAACAGCCCTGCTCTTAGAACCTATACCTGTCTTAATCTTAAGAACTATGGCATCTAAAAATAGATACATATACTTTTCATTAATTTCTCTCCGATGAAATTTCTTTACATCCTCATCAAGACTTTTTGCTATGTTTGATATTGTTTGAGCTGATACTTCTCCAATAAGTGGTTTTAAGGCTTTAGCTGTAAGTCGTGTTGATGCTCCATAAATAAATATCTGCTTTAGTATCTCATCTATCTGGCTTTGCCTTCTTATGTATCTGGGAATTATCTTGCTTTGAAAACCTTTCTCTCTTAGTCTGGGCATGTTAATCTGAAGTTTTCCATCTTTCAGGATTATGTATCTCTTCCAGTATCCATTCCTACGGTAGACCCTCTCTGGGGTTCTTTCATATTTTTGAGCCCCTGTAAGTGCTGTTATCTCCTCTTGCAATGCTAATTCAATAAACTTTTTCTTCATTAACTTCATTTTTTGTTCAAATTCTTCCCAGAAAGATTCATTAAAATTACTGTTGAATTCTTTCCATAAATCTGGTAATCTTAAATTAGTTAAAGGTTTTTCTTTCATGGGTGTATTCCTCCTTTCTTTGTTTGATTTTTGGTTAATTTAATGGAGGATACACCCTCTTTTATTGCTCTGTCAATTTTACACATAAAAAATTTTACACTACCTCCGAAGAGCCTCAAAAATTGACAAAATAAAAATGAAAGGTTTATTTTAAAAGAGTTGTTTATTTAAAGCTAAAGCGAAAATATTTGGAGGTGAAAATGGCAGAGGGAATTTTAGAACTTAACAGTTCTGGTTGGGAGAAGGAAGTATTAAACTCAAAAGGAGTTTTAATTGTTGATTTTTGGGCTCCTTGGTGTGGTCCCTGCAGAATAATAGCTCCAACAATAGAAGAGATTGCCAAGGAATATGAAGGTAAAATTAAAGTTGGTAAGCTTAACACCGATGAAAATCCAGACATTGCAACCCGTTATGGTATAATGGGTATTCCAACTATAATGTTTTTCAAAGATGGACAAAGAGTTGACCAGATTGTTGGAGTCGTTCCAAAATCGGTTTTAAAGAGTAAAATAGATACTATTCTCAACAGTTAGTTTGTGAAAAAATTAGTTTTTAATATTTTTTTATTTATCTGTCTGCTGCCTTTAGTGACAGAAGGTTCAATTAAGAAAGGCACGATTGCGCCTGATTTTAATTTCATTGATATAGAAAACAGAACATTTAGTCTTTACAATTTTAAAGAAAAGGTTATTTTGATTGAATTTTTCTCTACGAAATGTTTTGCCTGTGATTATGTAATTCCAGATATAAACAGACTTCACGAGAAGTTTAAAAGAGACAGTGTGAGAGTTATTGGCATATTGTTTAGCGATGAAATTGAAAGCACAAACAAATTGAAAGAGTTTATGCAAAGCAGACAGATAACCTATCCTATATATGTCACTGATGTTAAATACAAGAAAACATTTGGTTTATATGGTTTTCCTAACTTTTTGATATTAAATGAGAAAAAGGAAGTAGTGCAGATGTTTAGAGGAATAACGAAGGATATTTTTGGACTGCTTAATAGAGAAATTGAAAATCTTTTAACAGGAAATCGATAAATGTTCGATGCGCTTACCAGCAAATTAGAGGCAGTATTTAAAAAATTAAAAGGCAAGGGAATTCTAAAGGAAGAAGATGTTGACGCTGCTTTGAAAGAGATAAGGCTTGCTTTACTCGAGGCAGATGTTAATTTCAGAGTTGTTAAGTCTTTTATAGAGAGGGTTAGACAAAAGGCTGTAGGAAGAGAAATTCTCGAAAGTCTTTCTCCAGCCCAGCAGGTTATAAAGATTGTCTACGATGAACTTTGTGAACTTCTTGGTGGTAGTAGTTCAAAAATTCAGTTAGCAGCAAATCCTCCAACAGTCATTATGATGGTGGGTTTGCACGGAAGCGGTAAGACTACAACCTCTGTAAAACTTGCAAGACTTTTTAAAAAACAAGGCCGAAGACCGATGCTTGTTGCAGCAGACCTTCAAAGACCCGCTGCAGTTGACCAGCTCGTTATTCTTGGTAAACAGATAGATGTGCCTGTTTTTTACTCATATGATATAAAAGACCCGAGGCAGCTTTGTAGAGAAGCATTAAGGCAGGCTCTAATTGACAGAATGGACCCTATGATTGTGGATACAGCAGGAAGAATGCATGTTGATGAAGAACTAATGAGGGAGTTACAGGAAATCAAAGAAATTTTAAATCCTCATGAAGTTCTTTTTGTAGCTGATGCCATGACAGGACAGGATGCTGTAAACATAGCAAAGAGTTTCAATGAAAAGATAGGAATAGACGGTGTCATTTTAACAAAGATGGACGGAGATGCCAGAGGTGGTTCTGCCCTCTCTATTAAAGAAGTTACGGGAAAGCCTATCAAACTTATAGGCGTAGGAGAGAAAATAGATGCTCTTGAAGAATTCCATCCAGACCGTATAGCAAACCGAATTTTAGGAATGGGCGATGTCCTCTCTTTGATAGAGCAGGCTCAAAAAGCCTATGACCAGAAAGAAGCTGAGAAATTGAAGGAAAAAATTGAGAAAGAAGAGTTTACCTTCGATGACCTCAAAGAGCAGATAAGAAAAATGCGTAAGATGGGCCCCCTTGAAAACATTCTTTCCATGCTTCCGGGAGCAAATAAATTTATGAAGGACATAAAGATTGATGAAAGAGAGTTTGTTAAAGTAGAGGCCATAATAAATTCAATGACGCCCGAGGAAAGAAAAAATCCAAAAATTTTAAATACAAGTAGAAGATTAAGAATTGCTAAAGGAAGCGGGACTTCTGTCGTTGAAGTTAATAGACTTATAAAACAGTTTAACGAGATGAAAAAACTGATAAAAAAAATGAAACACGGAAAAGGACTTAAACTTCCCAAAATATTCCCTTTTTAGAGCTTTTATAGACTGTGGATTAGAAAAATAATCAGGAAAATAGCTACCGAAAGAAGTGTAATAGTAAGAAGCAAGTCAAGTATTAAAGAAGGCTTATAAGTATCTGTGTCAATTTGTCTTTCCACTTTTTTATATCTTACGAAGGCAAGCAATCCCATGAGTGCACCCAGTGATATGAGAAACACACCGAGTATTGTTGAATGTTTACCCTGATTTACATTGATTTGTTTACCTGTTAGGTAGTAAAGTTGTTCCAAGAAAAGTCCAAATTTTTCAACAACAAATCCAAAGGCCATGATGCCTATGCTTGTTCGTATCCATGAAAGAAAAGTTCTCTCATTGGCAAGATGAACTCTTCTGTTTTGTTTTTTTAGTTCGTAATAGCTTTTTTCCGACATTTAAATGCGTTCTAACCTTTCTTTTTATTTTAGGTTTAAATGCTCAATTGCTGAATTTACATAGGATTTTTTTATTAAATATGAGCTTTCCAGATATCCAACCATAAGGGCTCTTGAACAGATAAGATTTATTAATCTTGGAATACCTCTTGAAGCCTTGTATATTCTCTTTACAGCACCCTTTTCAAAGGAAATCGGAACATCTCCTGCCCGTTGAATCCTGAATTTTATA
Organism: Thermodesulfovibrio sp. TK500a; assembly: GCF_055381765.1. NCBI lineage: Bacteria > Pseudomonadati > Nitrospirota > Thermodesulfovibrionia > Thermodesulfovibrionales > Thermodesulfovibrionaceae > Thermodesulfovibrio > Thermodesulfovibrio sp. TK500a. Next base: position 984,896 of record NZ_AP041606.1, on the reverse strand, counting down.
TAAGAATCCACTTCTTCTTTATCAAAGTGATAGAGCCGAACTCTCAGAGAGATTCTCTGATTTATTTGAGAGTATTCAGGTTTTGAGAGCTTATCTTCAAAGTATGGTTGAGCAAGAAGAATGAAATGAATAAGCTTTTCCTTGTCAGTTTCGATGTTTGAGAGATGTTTTAATTCTGTAAGCGTCGCCTCAGGTAAGTCCTGAGCTTCGTCAATGATTACGAGATTTTTAATTCCTTCTTTTTTTCTTCTCATTAGTTCTTTGCAAAGCAAATCAGATAATCTGACTTTATCTTCCGCTTCAGATAGTGTCCTTCTTTTTGTGATTGATTTAACGATATATTTAAGAAGTTCTGAAGGATTCAATGTAGAGTTATAGATTACGACAGGTGCGATTTTGCTGTCGAGACTATTTAGAAATCTTCTTATTAATGTAGTCTTACCAGTGCCGGGGTCTCCTGTAAGAAGCATAAAGCCTTCGCCCTTTTTTATTAGATATTCCATTGACTGAAGTGCCTCCGTATGCCATTTTGAAGGATAGAAAAAATCAGGGTCTGGTGTAATTCCAAAGGGGTCTTCTTTTAATTTATAAAATTCAAGATATTCCATCAAACTTTCCCGATTTTTGATATGAGATCATAAACAGGACTAAGAAGGCTTACGATAACAATAGCAAAGAAAAGGCCAATGACACCAATCATTACTGGTTCTATTACTTTTCCGAGCCGTGCTGAGTATTCATGTAAACTTTTCGTGTAATATTCGTTTAGAAATTCTAATTGCTCTTCAAGTCTACCAGAGGATTCGCCAACATCTATTAGTCTTACGAGCAGAGAGGGGAAAATTTTTTGCTCCTTCAGTGAATGCCAGATTCTTTCACCACTCATAATCTTTTCTTTAGCATTTTCTATTGCCTTTTTCATTATTTCATTGTTTATTATATCTCTTGTCATATCAAAAGCTCTGTCAATGGGAACTCCGGCACCTATAAGTATTCTCATCTGCTCGCAGAAGAGTGCTACAGCACGAGTGTATAGTATTTGCTTAATAATCGGAACATTAAAAGCAAGATAGCTTCTTATCCATCTAAATCTTTCGTTTTTCTTGAATATCTGAATTAAAATCAGTAAAATCAAAATGAAAACTGGAAAAAGATAGAAAAATTTCTGGAATAATATTCCTGCTTGCAATAGAACCTCTGTGATAAAAGGTATTTTTACACCCATATCCTTCATTGCCATAACTATCTTTGGAAGGACATAAACTATCCAGAAGCCCATTGCTCCGAGAGATGCCACAGTGGCAAATACTGGATAAATGAGGGCTCTTTTTATTGCAGTTTTAAGGTCTTCAATTTTCTGAAAGTGTTCTGCCAGGTTTTCAAGACTTTCATCGAGCTTTCCTGTTTCTTCACCTATTTTTATCAAATGCTGAAAGATAGGTGGAAAAACATCTGGAAACATAGCTATGGCATCACTGAAGGATATTCCCTTCTCTACCATGTCTCTGATGTCAATGATGACTCTTCTGAATTTATCGGTAGACAAATTTTCTCCTATGTCTGTTAGTGCTGTAGTAAGAGGTATGCCGGCCTTTAGCATTATGGAGAGATTTTTTGAAAATTCAATGAGGTCACTTAGTTTTACTTTTTTTGATAAAGTCAATAGTATTGGTTGTATTAGATGAGGCACCTTTGAAACCGATACAGTATAAAGATTTTTAAGATTGAGAGATAGCATGACTGATTGCTCATTCTCAGCTTTTATGAGACCCCTTAAAATTTTACCCTCTCTGTTCAAAGCTTTATATATGTAAACATTCATCCTACAACTCTCTCAACTTCTCTTAAAGTTGTCACACCTTCAATTACTTTTTTCAGTCCGTCCATTTTCATTGGAATCATTCCGTTTTTCTTTGAAGCCTGAATGAGAGAATTAAAGGATGCACCTGTATAAATCATGTCTCTTAGCTCATCGTTTATCGTCATAATCTCACCGATGGCAGTTCTTCCAAGGTAGCCCGTGTTACGACAGGCCTTACATCCTTTTCCATAGTAAATTTTGTCTGTTTTTAGACCGTAGGAGCTTAAAATTTCAATTTCTCTATCAGTAGGAACTCTCTCTTCTTTGCAGAAAGGGCAAATTTTTCTAATAAGTCTCTGGCTAAGCACAGCAAGCAGAGCAGAGCTAAGAAGAAATTTGTCTGCTCCAAGGTCAAAAAGTCTTGGGATGGCACTAACGGCATCGTTAGTGTGAAGTGTGCTTAATACGAGATGGCCGGTTATAGCTGCTCTTATAGCTATTCGGGCAGTGTCTTCATCTCTAACCTCTCCGAGAAGGATAATATCGGGGTCGTGTCTCATAAAATTTCGTCCGGCAATAGCAAAATCGTATCCAATTTTTTCATTAACCTCACTTTGTTTTGCAAAGGATATTCTGTATTCAACAGGGTCTTCAATGGTAATAACACTTCTACGAAGTCTGTCCACTTCTCTGAGCAAGGCATGAAGAGTGGCGCTTTTTCCAGAGCCAGTTGGGCCTACAACTAACATGATACCGTAGGGTTTCCTTATTAGATTTCGTAGGGTTAAGATGAGTTTTTCACCAAATCCAAGTCTTGTTAAACTATATATTTCCTCGGAGCCGCCGAAAAGTATTCTTAGCACCATGCTCTCACCATCTATTGTAGGTATTGTAGATACTCGTATGTCGTATTTTCTCCCAAGAAAATCAAAAAGAAATGCTCCGTCTTGAGGAAGCCTTTGTTCAGCTATGTCAAGCCTCGAAAGAATTTTTATTCGTGATATAATGCCGCTATGCAAAATTTTTGGAAGGGCAAAGGCAAACTGAAGCATACCATCTACTCTGTAGAAAACTGTTAATACATCTGCATTTGTTGAAATATGAACATCTGTGGCATCTCTTCTTATAGCTTCTGCAAGGATTGCCTCTACAAGCTGAGGAAGTCTGTCTGCTGGTACAGCATTGGTATTTATGACTGTTCTTGTGACCTCATCGATGATTTTTTCAGTAGGATTTTCCATGAAGTAGTAAGCTTTTTCAATTGTATCGAGAAAGCCCTCTTCGTCTGTGATGTATGGCTTGACTTTTTTGCCTGTTGTTGACCTTACAAGGTCAATGGCTACTATGTTTCCCGGGTCTGTAAGGGCAATTTTTATATAGTCTTCTTCTTCGGCAAGAGGAAGAAATTTAGCAGTTAGGGCTGTATCACGGGAGAATGTGTCAAGAAGATGTGGTTCGATGGGATAGTTTTTTATGCTTAAGTATTCAAGCCCTTGCTGCAAAGCAAGATTTTCTGCTAACTCTGAGGGAGTTACAAATCCGAGGGATATGAGTGTTTTTCCTAAAACCTGCCCTGTAATCCTCTGAACAGCCAGTGCAATCTTTAACTGTTCTTCGGTTATTAAATTTCTCTGAATTAAGAGGTCTCCAAGTCTCATTGAGATATTATCCTCGGTTGAATGAGTATTACAAGTTCTGTGTTACTTTTTGTTCTGTCCTGCCCCTTAAATAGAGTGCCTATTATAGGTATGTCTCCAAGAATAGGAGTTTTATTCTCCGTAAGGCTTTCTTCTCTCTTTATAAGTCCGCCAATGATTAAAACTTCTCCATCCTTTACTTTAACTGTTGTACTCAGTTCTCTTAGGTCTACGGTGGGAAGCTGAATTACTGTCTGAGCTCCTGTAGTTCCGAAGGTCTGTTCTTTTATGTTTATCAGATTTGAAATAACAGGAGTAATTGTCAGAGAAATCTCTCCTCTGTCATCTATGTAAGGAACAATCCCAATTATAAGCCCTGAAAGTAGATTGCTTGTTTCAACAGTGTATGTTATTACAGGTGTTCCGCCGGCTGCTGTTGTCACATTGCTTTCGGCTTTTGAAATGAAAGTAAAATTCCTTCCTACTGTAAGCAAAGAAGTCTGTCCGTTCATGATGTTTATACGTGGATTTGACAGAGTTCTTGCATCACCAAATTGAGACAGGGCCTTTATTATGACGGAAAAGTCTTTGATAGCCGTTGTGGTAAGGGAAAATCTTAAATCAGTATAGGGAGAGGTAGATGGAATTACAGAGGTAAAGTCTGTTGAACTGCCTCCGATACTCCAGTTGTGAGTTCCGTGTGACCACTCTCTTAAGAATGACCAGTCAATGCCGTATTTTAAGGAATCTGAGAGAGAAACCTCTATTACTTTAGCCTCAATTAAAACCTGCCTACTCATTACAGTCTTAATCGTATTTAAATACTGCTCTATTTTCTGCATATTTCTCTTCGTTGCAGTAACCATAACTGTGCCTGTAAGTCTATTAATCACAAAATATTCCTGAGGCAATTGAAAAGAGGGCTGAGTAATATTTGTAGGTGTTACTTGACCTGCTGGAGCAGAAGCTGTTGTTGTCGTCGTGGTAGCTGACTGAAATGAACTTTTGCCTGTTAGAATTGAATTGAGAGCTTTTTCAATAGCATCCCAGAATTTATAGGCCGATTCATCGGATTTTTCAGTTTTTGAGACATTACCTTTTAATTCCGTTGAAACAGTTCCGCCTCCACCGCTACCAGTTGACCCACCTGAGCTTGTAAGCTGTCCTGTTACTCCTCCAAGAATATCACCACCTACCTCAGTAGTATAGGTTTGATGCACTGGGAAAATGTTTAGATGAAATATTTTTGTATCAGTGGCAGATATGGTAAGAACGTTTCTATCTATTTTGTAAAAATAATCCGTTGACTTTATTACTGCATCAAGAGCATCCTGCAAGGTTACATTTCTAAGAACTATTGTGATAGGAATGTTAGGGTCTACATCTCTCTCAAGAATAAGATTTAATCCAGCATCTCTGGCTACAACTAAAAGGACATCCCTTAAAGGAGTGGCTCTTACATTGATAGATATTCTCTTAAGTGTTAGGGGATTTATTTGGGGGTTTTCGATTCTAAAGTCAGGTTTTGAAGTTACAGAAGGAGGAGTTTCTGGCTTTTTCTCGGGAAGGGGAATTTTTGGAATTTCAATATCGCTCTTTAGGGAAGTATTGTTGCAGGAGATTAAAAGACTGAGTAGAATGAGGCAAATCATCAATTTTCTAATTTTAACCATAGTTCTTCTCCTTTTTTATCAACTAATAAAACTTTGTCTAAAAGTATTCTTTTAACTTTATAATCTCCTAATTTTTCTCCTTCTTTTAAAAAATTCTCTCCGATTAGGGCATATCTTTGTTTTCCCTTATAAACCATCGTGAGAATGGGAGCGGCTTTGTCCTTTTCTAAGGTATCTACCCTTTGTTTTAGTCTGAAGGGGTCTGAGATTAAGTCTGCTTTCTCTTTTTTCGCTGTAGTATTTAAACTCGGGGGCAGTTCAAAAGATATTATCTCCTCGTAGGATTCTTTTGAAAATTTAGAGATAGAGAGTTTGGAGACTACAAATGGAAGAATAACAGAAAAAATTAATATTATCAGAGAAATTTTAAACTTTATTCCTGTTTGCATTTTCAATCTCTTTTACTTCTAATTTTATCTCAAAATTTATTTTCCCATCCTTTGTTTTAAGTGTTACAGACTTGATTATAGGAACAGGATACTGCCAGCTCTCAATGAAGTTGAGTATCTCAGCAAATTTCGAAAACTCACCTTCTCCTTTTACGGAGAGTTCATAGATTATTTCGTTTTTTTCCTTTTTTGGAGCTGAAAATTCTAATTTTAGAATAGAAAATTTGGAATTCAGTCTGTCCAAAAAATTTGGAAATGAGATTTCTTTCCGCCATAATTCAAGGTTTGCTTGATTGTCCATGGATTTTTTGAAATTCTCAAGGCTTTGAATTTTCGCATTCACCATTTTAATTTTCCTAATATCCTCGTCTAAATCTGAATAGACTTTTTTGAGATATATCGAAAGGGAGATGAAAACAGAAAGTAAAAAAACACAGCACGCAAATAATAGAAAACTGTTCGAAAGTTGAGCCCTGTAATTAGGTGCAAATTTCATTAAAACCTCTTATTTTTCATTAATTACCTCAATAGAATACTCGCCTTTTGCAAGCTCCCATTTAGAAAGGGATACTCTAAGGCCTTTTCCCTCTAATCTTTCTATAAAATTGTTGTAAATCATTTGATTTTCAGAGAAGTTTTTCCCTTTAATATTACCTGAAATCTTAATTTTCTGAGGTTTTGCGTTTTCAATTTCAATAGAGTTTATCTGTAAATAGTTAATATTCGATGTTTCAGCAACTGTATTTATGATTGCCTTAATCTCAGGCGTTGAGTTTTTTTCATTGTATAGCTGAAGTAGAGGCAGAGAGTTCATTTTAAATTCATCGATGTCTTTCTTAAGAAACAAAAATTTTTCTTTGTCATAACTTGAATGAGCTTTAAGAATGTTTATCTCTTGTGATTTTTTCGAGATATCAATAATGACAGTGGCTGTATTAAGGGCAAATAAAGAGGTTAATAGTAAAATGAAAAATGAGGCATATGAAAGAGCCTTTTTGCTTTTTTTGAAGCTTTTATATTCTTCTGTAAGAAGTTCTTTCCCTCTCAAATTTTTTTCAAAAATTTTTAGTGCTTCATTGATACTTTTTATTTCAAAAGGCAGAAACTCTACAGATAATGAGATACCAGTAATATCACTCTCCTTTGCACCGATAAATACTATCTTTTCAGGATTAACTCTGAGATTCTGGATGGCATAACTTAAGGTCATATTTATGTTTATTACATCTTCGTCACTTATTGATTTTTCCCCAGATTCATAACTTCTCTGAAAAATCATTTCTGAACCATCAAATATAAAAAGATATCTAAATTTTTCTGCTAATAGGCAGAAAATCTGACAGGCATTGTCAATTTTCTGAATAGCCTCAAGGTAAGACCTAATGAGCATAAAAAGGGGATAATTACCTTCTATTTCATTTTTTTGTAAAATTAAGGCATTTATAAGTTCTAAATCTTTTTCTGAAATTACATATAACCTTATCCATGCCCTTTCGTTTTTTTCTATAACTTCGTAGTAATAGGCAATTTTTGTATCCGATGTGTATCTTTTGCTAAGTTCGCTTTTAAGAAATCCCTCAATTATCTTTTTATTTCTTACGTTCTTACCGGTAAAAGGAAGAGGTATCTTCAGTGAGATTAGTTCAGGATAAAAGCTACACAACGAGACATGCCTTATATTTTTTTCTTTGAGAAATTCTATCAAGTCTTTATTGGAGAGGAAAGTGAGGATTTTTTCCCCAAGGTCTCTCTCTGAAGGAATAAAAACTTTAATTAACTTATCCTCTGTGGTTATGAACGCTCTTTCCCTCAAAGCTTCTTATGACCTCATCAATAATCTATAGCATCTTTCTAAAGTTTCTATATGTCTCTTCATCGGAAATCTTTATATATTCATGGGCAAGGATATTTCTAAAGCCTCCTAAACCTATTTACTTCGCTTATAAACGTATATCATCAATAAAACTCCACCTACAATACTTATACCAATCCCCCAGATTGCTTGATTCATAAGCTTTTCATATGCTCCATCAGCTGGCACTGAGAACAGGATTATGTAACCTACTATGATTAAAATAACTCCAATAAGAAGAAGCATTGCAAAAAAAGGGGAGGCTTTAGTCTCCCCTTTTTATCATAGTCTAAAATAGAGGTCATATGTTGTATTTGGATTAGTATTATAGTTTCCACTACCTCTTATGCTTCCAGTATTGTAAACTCCGTCATCATACTGCTGGTCTAAGCTTGCACATACATCTCCTGGAACATTGTCAAAACCTATCCACATTGTTGTAAGTCCTTGAAAAGTAGCATATCCGATACCTATTTTACCTCCATAAGCATTGGCTGGTGCTACAGTTCCATTTGTATTATCTGTTGGTCCTGTGATTATATTTGATATTCGTAGATGTTGCCATGCCTTGCAGCTTTCAGCTGTTGAACCTGTTGCACATGCTTGAGTATAAGTTTCTATTAAACCATTCCTTAATGTGCCTCCTGTAGCGGCACTGATTCCCCATCTTGTTGCTGCATTTGGGTCATCACCTGGATAAAATCCATATCTGTCATAATAAGTATAAACTGCAGCCAGTATTTCTCTGTACTGATTATAAGCTCTTTTCATCTTAGCATTATTAATCAACTCCTGCCCCTTAAGAACTGCTCCGAGGATGATTCCGATAATTACGAGGACAATGGCGAGTTCTACGAGTGTGAAACCTTTGTTACTTCTTAGATGCTTCATAAACCGTACCTCCTTTGGTTTTTTAATTAATTTCTTAGCAAAAAGTATACCACAAATCGAACAAGAAAAATTCTTAGGGAGGCCGGTTGCGCCACTCGGCATATGCCTCAACTACCCTGGCGCCCATCTTGGCAGTTAAGGCTTCCTTCCTCCTGCTCTAAATTATCCCACCTCCTTTATTTTAATTTACCTATGGATAGAAAATTAGAAAACGACAATAATAAAAAATTATAACAAAAATTATTCTAAAATTTGCTACCCCTTTAAAAAGCCCATTTGAATCGTGTATATTATTAAAAATGTTAAACAGTTCAGAAAAAAATCTGCCTCCCGGTTTAATAAGAATAGCAGGAAAAAAGAAACCATCAAAAAATTTTTTCATCCTTCTTGGAATATCATTTGTGATGGTATTAGTCGGTTTTCTTATTGTTTATTTTTATAATACAAATTACAAAAGAATAGAGTCTCAATCAAGCCCTCTAAGTCAATCTATACACTTAAATAATGGGGAGATTAAGATTAAGCAGCAACCCGTCTCTGCTTCTTTGAAAGAAGCAAGAGTGGAGAGAGAGACTGAGAAAAAAGAGACTTCTGCTATGCAAGTTTCATCTAAAGTAGTGGTAAATAGTAAAAATGAAGAGGTTGCTCTCTCTCAAATAGAGCCCTTTCCTTTCGCAGATTATCTTTACAGGGCACAAGATTATGAACATAAGGGGCTTTTAAATGAGGCCATTCGGGAATACAAGGAATATGTAAATCGTTCCGGTAGAGTAGAAGCATGGATTCTCAATAAAATTGCTGTTCTTTATCTTTTGACAGATAAAATTAACGAGGCCAATCACTATGCTGAGATGGCGATAAAAACAGATAAAAGTGACAGAGATATTATGCTTAATTACGCTGTTATAAAAGCAAAAATGGGAGAGCTTGACAGGGCTGAAGAGAGTTTGAAAAAGTTGCTTTCCGTTGACAGTAACAATAAGAAAGCTCTCTATAATATGGCATTAATAAAGGAGAAGAGAGGTCAATACATAGAAGCCCTTGCTATTTATGAAAGGTTATATAAAGATGGAGATGTCTCTGTCATTTCTTCCATAGAAAGATTAAAAGCCTACAGATAAGGAAAGGAGGTAATCCCTTGAAATACCTTGTTGTAACTGGTGGAGCAGGATTTATAGGGGCTAACGTAGTAAAAAGGCTTAATGAACTCGGTGAAGAGGCAATTATAATAGTTGATAATCTCGGCAGTTCTGAAAAGTGGAAAAATCTTGTCGACCTTCGCTTTGAGGATTACATTCATAAGAATAAATTTATTGACGATATAAAAAGAGGGCTTTTTAAAAACTCTGTTAAGGCAATAATTCATCTCGGTGCAAGAAGTAGCACAACTGAAAAGGATGTGGAATTTTTAATGGAAAACAACTATGAATACACCAAAACCCTTGCTATCTGGTCGATTGAGAATAATGCAAGATTCATTTATGCCTCTTCTGCTGCTACTTATGGAGACGGCTCTTTAGGATTTTCCGATGACCATTCTCTAATTTTATCATTAAGACCTCTTAATGCCTATGGATACTCGAAACAGATATTTGACTGTTGGGCATTGAGAAATGGCTTTTTAGATAAAGTAGTTGGTCTTAAATATTTTAATGTTTATGGTCCGAGGGAAGGTCACAAAGGAGATATGAGGAGCATGGTGCTTAAGGCCTATGAACAGATAAAGAGAGAGGGAAAGATAAGGCTCTTTAAGTCATACAATCCTAACTACAGAGATGGAGAACAGCTTAGAGATTTCATATATGTTAAAGACGCTGTTGAGATGACCCTTTTTTTTCTTGAACATGCCGATAAAAACGGTATTTTCAACATAGGAACAGGCATCCCTCGTTCATGGAATGACCTTGCTACTGCAGTTTTTTCAGCTCTTGGCATGAAGCCAAACATTGAGTATATTGATATGCCAGAAATTCTAAGAGGTAAGTATCAGTATTATACAAAAGCGGATATTTCAAAAATAAAATCAGCAGGATATAATGCGGAGACTATTTCTTTAGAAGAGGCAGTGAGGGATTATGTTATAAATTATCTTGAAAAAGGAATTTTTTCCTGAACAAGCTTCATAAATAGATAGATTTTACTTAATTTTTCAACCAATTCGCATACATGAAAAGCCTCAACAAGAGAAGAACCTACAGCCACAGCCCCATGCTTTGCAAGGAGAATTGCTTTGCTTTTATTTAGTGTTTTTACTGCTTCCTTTGCAAGCTCAAGGCTGCCAGAGGGAGCATAATTAGTTACTGCAATCGTTCCTCCAAGAATTTCAGTTTGTTCATCAAGAATCACAGGAATTGGAATCTGAAGAGCTGCAAAAACACTGGCATAAGAGGAGTGTGTATGAATGATAGCCCTTACATCTTCTCTAACTCTGTATATTTCAAGATGAAGGTTTTTCTCTGATGAGGGTTCTTTTTGCCCTTCAATAATATTGCCCTTCAAATCTAAAACAACCAAGTCTTCTAAGCTCAATTTCTCATAACATTTTGCCCGGGGAGTTATTATTATGAAGTCTTCATTAACTCTCAGACTGAGATTTCCACTTAGGCCTGTTACCAATTGTTTTTTGTATGTTCTTTTGGCAAATCTAATGACTTCTTTTCTTTCTTTTTTCCACTGCATAGTTTTATTATAAACAATGGTTTGGAAAAAATACCTTTACCTAAATCATAACTTTAAGCATAGGAGGTTATTCATGAGGAGACTGATAGTTTTAATTTTTCTACTTTGTATCACCTTTATCTCAAACAATTCATTTGCTTATGGCATTGATGACCTACTAAAAGAACTTGATGTGCCAAACTGGCGAGAGAAGATTGCAGACCCTCTTTTCCTTGAAAACTTTAAAGCTTCTGAAAAGTTCTCAACGGTAGTAAAGCTCGCTGATGCACGAGGATATGATTGGAGATACAGGATAAGAGCTATAAGAATGCTTGGTTACATAAAAACACCCCAGGCTCAGGAAGCGCTTCTACAGATGTTCCAAGACCATTTCTTCCATCACGAGTGTCCTTCTCTGAAGTCTTATGTGGCCGAGGCGCTTGGAGATTTCTCTCCAAGTAAAAGGCTTATGGAGATTTTGAAAGAGGGGCTACAAGACCCGGAAGTGTTGGTTAGAGAAGCTACAGCAAAATCTCTCGGCAGACTTGGAATGCCTGAATCAGTTAAATATCTGATTGAAGCTTTCAATGTTGAAAAAAGCTTAGCTGTCAGGATTGCTATAGTTGCTGCTCTTAAATCTATAGAATCAACAGAGGCAAAAACTTTCATAAGACACATTGCTACAGACGGCAGTAATAGGGAGATAGTTGATGCTTTCGGAGGTTCTCTATAATCAGGACATTGTGAGGGATTTAGAGCCTGATGAGATAATTGAAAAATTCCTACGAGGAGCTGGAATTCTTGCTTTAGAGCCTCCATTAGTCCGATTGGAAGCAACAGAAGGAGAAGTAGTTTTTGTCGGAGATACCCACGGCGATTTCTCTGTAACAAAATATATTACCAATAGATTTCTGAGGGAAGCGGATAAATATCTCGTATTTTTAGGAGACTACATTGACAGAGAACCAGAACCCGAGGGCTCTCTTTTTAATCTTCTTTATCTCTGCCTTTTAAAAATTGAATTTCCAAAAAGAGTTTTTCTGTTAAAAGGGAATCATGAAGCTCATTATGCTTTTTTCTGCTATCCCTATCAATTTGACAAAAGTCTTGTTGATATTTTTGGCACTTATGGAAGGCAGATTCATGCGGTAGCTATAGATTTTTTCAAAGAGATGCCATTAATGTTTAAAACATGCAATGGAATAATAGCAGCCCATGCAGGTTTTCCACTGCATGGGCAGTCCATTGATGATAAATCAAGAAAAGACCTGATAGTAGACATTCTTTGGGCAGATGCACAAATATCTCCTATGTTTAGGGGCTTTGATATACCGAAGTTTAGTGAGGAGCAGCTGACTGAATTTTTAAATAAAATGAATGCAAAGTGTTTTATAAGGGGGCATGACCCTTTTCTTGCTGGAAAAAGTATTTATTCAAAAAGATGCATTACTCTCTCCACAAGTCGTTCCTATGTTTTTCGTGGCGGCATGAAGATTGCAAAGGCAAATTTAGGTCAGCCTGTAAAAAATACTGACCATATCTTGATTGAAGATATTACTTCTTGCCTTGCTGCATCTGAATAAATCTTTTTATACTTCTGTCATAAGTCGCTTCCACCTCAGGAGTAAAGTAACAGGCAGGTAGTTCTCCTCTCTTTCTGTGATAATGTAAGCAATCACAACAAATTCCCTTTTTTTCGCATGGTTCATATGTGCAAGTGCATATTTTCTTGTTTCTTTCGATTTTACACTCCATTTTTAGCCTCCTTATGATTATAATTTTTCTTCTATTTTCTGAAAATATATTATAACCAATTTTGCAAGACCTACTCAGATTTTTATCCATATGTCATTCCGAGGAGCGTAAGCGACGAGGAATCTCTTTCTTTCGAGCAGCTTAGCCCTTTCGGCTTAGCCTCTGGATGACTTGTTAATTGAACGACCTATCTAAAAGTGTTAAAATTAAATAAACAAGCAAAAAGGAGGCTCAAATGAGAGAAGAGGGAAAAGTTTTGGCAGCATTTTTACTTGGTGGTTTAGTAGGAGCAGCTTTTGCACTGCTTTATGCACCTAAATCGGGAGAGGAAACCAGAAGAGACATAAAAAAGAAAGCAAAGGAGATTAAGAAAAGAACTGTTAGAGCAGCAGAGGATTTATATGAAGAGATTGAAGAGCTCTCGGAAACATTAAAGGAAAAAATGAGAGACATTAAGGAAAAGGGACAAGAACTCAGTGCAGATGCAAAAAAGGAAATCATAAATCAGATTGAAAAACTCTCTAAGATTATCGATGAAAAAAAGAGGAAACTTCTGGAGAAATTTGATTGATAAAAAAGGAAGTTCTTGAAGCCTTAGATTATTATAAGATACTGACATTAATAGAGGAATTTGCAAGCTCAGAAGCAACAATCAAAGAGATAAAAAATATTCATCCCTCTGATAATATAACGGAAGCAGAAAAAAGGCTCGAAGAATTTAAATCAATAAAGAAATATTTTGACAATGGAGGAACTCTACCCATCTCCTCCTTTCCAGATATAAGAGCTTTAATAAGCCGTGCTTCAAAGGAAGGTGCTTTTTTCGAGGCATGGGAGTTAACAGGATTTCTTAGAGTTTTAAGAGTATTAGATAGAGTTTCTTCCTGTATAAATCAGCTGATTGACTTTCCAGCTTTGGCTCAAAAAATAGGTTTAATTCTTGGGAATGACCTCTCTGTTGGGCAACCTTATCTTCTTGAAAGGCTTGAAAGGACAGTAGATGAGGATGGCAATATTCTTGATACAGCCACTCCAATGCTTCAATATCTGCGAAAGCAGATAAGAATAACGGAAGAACGAATTAAGGAGAAGTTGGAAGAAATTGTAAATAGAAAAGATATTGTCATTTTTCTACAGGACAGTTTCATAACCAAAAGAAATGACCGTTGGGTTATTCCTGTGAGAATGGACTCTAAAGGACAGGTAAAGGGTAAAGTTTACGACGTCTCCCGCTCTGGAGACACGGCCTTTGTTGAACCAGAGGAGATATCCTTACTCTCTAAGAAGCTTGAAGAGTTGAAGATTGAAGAACGGGTTGAGGAGATAAGAATTCTGAGAGAACTATCTGACTACATCCATCAAATTGCCAACACCTTAGAAAGAGAATTTACCCTTCTTGTATATCTTGACAAAATGAACGCCATATATCATTTTTCAAATAGGTTTAGCGCTAACATTCCTTCTCTTACTAATGAGAGGCTCATAAGCCTGATTGAAGCTAAACATCCTCTTTTAATGATTTCAAAAAATCAAGTAGAGCCCCTTAATTTAAACCTTTCCGATAAAAAAGTTCTTGTAATCAGCGGACCTAATGCTGGAGGTAAAACAGTTACCCTAAAAACCATAGGAATTTTAACGGCAATGGCTAATGCAGGACTTCCAATACCCGCAAGTCCTTCATCAACTATTCCTTTTGTGGACGCCATCTATGTAGATCTATCTCATGAAGGCTCTATTGAAGAGCATCTTTCAAGCTTTGCCTCCCATTTGATAACGCTTAAAGAAATTATCGAAAAAGCAAACAGCGAAAGTCTCATTCTTCTTGATGAAATAGGCACCAATACAGACCCTGAGGAGGGTGCTGCTTTGGCCTGTGCAATAATTGAGGAGTTGAAAAACAGGGGGTCTCTCACCTTTGTTACAACCCATTTAAGCAAGGTAAAACTCTTTGCCGCAACAGATAAAGGAATGGAAGTGGGAGCGATGTTGTTCGATGAGAATACTATGACCCCTCTCTATAGATTAAGCATTGGCAATCTGACTACCTCTTATGCTCTTGAAATTGCTCAAAAATATGGTTTTCCAGAAACCCTCATAAAGAGAGCCCATGAACTAAAGGGAACAGGGGATAGAAATATATATGAGCTAATGAAAGAACTTGAGAGAACTAAGGAAGAATACAGAATCAAAATTGCCGAGCTTGAAAAGATAGAAAAATCTCTCGCAACAGAAAAAGAAAGACTTGAAATTGAAAATGCAAAGATAGAAGAAAAGAAAAGAAAGTTAATGCAAGAAGCAAAAGAAGAGGCTGAAGGGATGATTCAGAAACTTAAAAAGGAAATAAACTTTCTTTATGAGGAAGCAAAAAGAGCAGATAAGAGAAGACTTAAAGAGATATCGGAGAGTTTACGAATGCTTTCAAGAGAATTTCAAGGGGAGGCACTGAAAGACAAAGAGGAGATAAAAGTAGGAGAAGTTGTAAAGTTAAGAAAGCTAAAACTCTCTGGAAAAGTTCTAAGTATTGAGGAAGGCAGAGTAAAGATTCAAACAGAGAAGGCACAGATAGAAGCAAGCATTGATGAAGTAGAAAAAATATTGATAGATAAAGAACAAACACACAAAGAAAACACAGTTCTATCTAATGGAAAACAGACAGATTTAGAAATTTATCCAAGAAAAATTGACCTCAGAGGCATGAGGGTTGATGAGGCAATCTCGATGTTGGAGAGATTTTTAAATGAACTCTCTTTAAACGAGGCATCTTTTGGATTGATATTGCATGGGATAGGAAAAGGAATTTTGAGAGATACTATAAGAGATTACCTCAAAGACCACCCGGCAGTAAAGGCTTTCAGAAAGGGAGATACCGATGAAGGCGGAGATGCTGTAACAGTAGTGGAGATGAGATGAAAACGGTTGGGGTTATTGGAGCAGGAAAAGCAGATGAAGAATTAATTAGATTAGCAGAGGAGGTAGGCAGGCTTCTGGCAAAAAATGGAATCACTGTAATTACAGGTGGTTTAGGAGGAGTTATGGAAGCAGCCTGCAGGGGTGCGTATTTTAAAGGAGGAATTACCGTTGGCATTCTTCCTACGTTAAGCAAAGAAGATGCGAATCCTTATGTGAAAATTCCAATTCCTACAGGCATGGGTGAAATGAGAAACGCTCTTATTGTGAGAGCCTCTGATGCTTTAGTCGCTATTGGTGGAGAGTACGGGACTTTAAGTGAGATAGCCTTTGCATTAAAGACAGGCAAAAGGGTGGTTGGACTTAAAACCTGGGATATAAGGGGAATAATTCAAGTCAATTCACCAGAAGAAGCTGTAAGAATACTACTAAAAGATTCATAAAGGTCTTTATTGACTTTTTTAACCCTCCTTTTTCAAAATATTTCCAGTTTTTGAACTTTTTGTGAGGTTAGTATTACTAATGAATGAGGAGCAAAAATTAATCAAGCAGATTGTAGATGGAGATGAGGAGGCGTTGAGGAGACTTTATGATATTACGGCAAGAAGTGTTTATCAATACATATTTAACTTTGTTAACAACAAAGAAACTGCTGAGGACCTTATGATAGAAACTTATACACAAGTATGGTTGTCTGCAAAGAGATTTAAAGGAGATTCACGGATTTTAACATGGATTTTAGGAATTGCCCGAAATTTAACGATGAATGAAATAAAGAAGAGAGATTACAGGTATGAGGAATTAAAAGATACAGAAAATCAAAAGGCTGAACAGTTTAGATTAACAGCAGAAAACGAAACAGAACAGCTGATTTATCTTGCTTTGAAAAAGCTTTCTTTAAAGCATAGAGAGATTCTTGATTTAATATTTATACATGAACTGACCTATGAAGAAGTGGCAAAAATACTTGATATTCCATTAAATACAGTGAAAACAAGAATTTTTTACGCAAAGGAAAAATTAAGAGAAATACTTGAGAATATGGGGGTAAACAAAGATGCCTTTTTCTAAGAAATTAGAAAAAATCAAAGAAATGTTGCCTTTGTATTCCAAGAGATTAGTTTCAGATGAAAAAAGAGAAGAAATAGAAAATATTCTAAGTAATGAACCGGCACTTCAAAAAGAATTAAATTTCTGGAACGGTGTTAAAAGGGGTTATGATAAAATAAAAAATGATTTTCCTGAGCCTTCTAATAATATCTATCCTAAAATAAGCAGTCGAATAAGGGGAAGAAGAAAATATATATGGAATATCTTTAGCCTGAATCCAAAATTTTCCTTTGGTTTTATAATGTTTCAATTTTTAGTGATTATTGGTTTGTTGTTTTACATTCTCAATTTAAAATATGAATACAAAACTCTTTCAACCGCAGAAATTAAGGCTGAAACAGCCTATGCAATAAATGTTGTTTTTAAAGAAGATGTAAAGGAAAAGGAGATTAGAGAACTTTTAAAAAAAATAGATGGTAGAATAATTGACGGTCCTTCTAAAACAGGTCTTTATGTTGTTGGAATAAAGGACAGGGAGAAAAAGGATAGAGTTTTAGATATTTTAAGAAAAAGTGGTATAGTTCTTCTTGCCGAGCCTGCCTGTTAATTTATAAAAAATTTTTTGAACAATCTAAATCTGAAATATTACTTTTTCATAGAATGAAAATTACATTTTTTACACTTATTCAGTTAATTCGATTGAAAATACTCTTACTGATTCTTCGTCTCTATTTATTTGTCTATTAAAAAACAGAAAGGAGGTTTATGAAAAGAGGAAGGTTATGTAATTTTTGATTGCTGGATTTTTTGATAAGGTAAAAGATTATGAAAAGGAGGAGAAATGAAAACAAGATTATTAGTAAGTTTAATTTTAGTATTTGCCTTAATATTATCTGCAGGGATAGGCAGTGCTCAACAACCAGAGATAGAAGCTTCACTTAAAGCAATTCCTGAAGCCTACAAAGGAAAATGTCCAGCAGCTATAAAATTTGAAGGTCAAATTACAGTCAAAAATTTAAAAAGACCGCCACTCAAGGTTCAGTATAAGTTTATAAGGAGTGACGGAGCGTATTCACCGATTGAGACAATATTTTTTGAAAAGGATGGTTCAAAAAATGTGAGCACTACATGGACTCTCGGTGGAAAAACATTGTCAGACTATGAGGGATGGGAAGCAATAAAAATTGTTTATCCCCAAGATAAAGAATCAAAGAAGGCTCATTTTAAAATTAAATGTGTTGAGCCTGGTCCACATCCTGAAACTTCCGTTAAAGAAGACTGTGTATCTTTTAATCCAACAACTGCAGAGGTAAAAAAAATAGGTAACAGCTGGAAGATAGTTGATGGTAGTCAATGGTTATTTGACTTTGGCAGTAAAAAATCTGAGGCTGAGAAAGCTCTAAGAATAATAAAACATTACAAAATGAACCAATCTTGTTTTGTGGGAAGACCAAATCCTTCATTTTCTTACTTGCTAATTTCAGGACTTCCTCCTGCCGGACCATATCGTTATGGACCATTTGAAACTGATGACTGTGTATTTATCAATTTAGAAACTCTGGAGCTAAAAAACATAGGTAACAGCTGGAAGATAGTTACTGGCAGTCAATTGCTGTTTGATTTTGGTAATAAAGAGTCGGAAGCAAGACAAGCATTAGCAATTATAAAAAAATATAGTTTCAACAATTCTTGTTTTGTAGGAAGACCTGCCCCTTCCTTTAAATATCTAAGAAAATAGCGTAAGGAGAGGGTTACTCTATTATTGGAGTAACCCTCTTTATAATATCGCCCTCTTTTAATCTCAAATTCCTTTAAAAAATTTTTTAAAGAATTTTGAACAAAATTCTTGTCAAAATTTACTTTAATTTAAAAAATATGAGGAGGAAAAGGTATGCGAAAAAGTCTTGTATCTATTTATTCGAAGGTTTTTGTAGTTCTTTTATCCTTGCTTATTGCCTCATCAGTCTTTGCAGAAAGTGGCCCAATGACTCACAAGCCTAAGGGAGATAATCAACCGACAAAGGTAGACCAGATGAGAGACCTAATGCCAGACTTAATCGTATCAGAAATTTCTGAGGATAGCGCCGGAAACATAATAGTAAAAATAAAAAATATTGGGAAATCTGGAATTAAAGCATCAGAGTATGAAAGAAGTAGTAATCAGGCATTTATAGAGCTCACAATAGACGGCAAATCCACAAAAAACATGCTTGCAACTGTTGACCCTCAGAGAGCACTTACTCATCCAAACAGAGAAATTAATTGGAACACAGGACAAAAGGTATGGCAAGACCCTGCAGACCGTAAAACTGAGGTTATTGTAAGAATTGACCCTTCCAATCAAATTCAAGAGAAAGACAAAAACAATAACGAATCAAGGAAATTATTTTCTCGCTTTATCCCTGTAAAATCTGAACTAATTGTAAAGCGTATTTATAGATGTGGACCGAATATATCATTTTGTATGGAATTTGAGAATAAAGGTAACAAGGAATTTAAAGGAAATTTTGCTTTTGATGTTGATGTAATACAATTTGGAGTGGAATTAGGCAGTATAGTAAAAGGACATGATATCATGCTTCGTAATAGACAAGGCATTGTAGTAGCACAGATATCTGGTGCAGGTTTTTATTCTTGCAGAAATGTAGTTATTACTGCAAATACTACTTATTCACCCACCGGTGTATTATGTAATTTTGGACCTGCTGTTTTCTCAATCACTCCAGATATTCCCGAGGAGGGCTTTGACGTTTTGATAAGACTATTAATTAATGAAGAAGGGCAATCTGAGAAACGTCCCAGATTTAACTTCCATATTACAAAGTAAAGGGAAATGTTTTAGAAAAAAGGAGGAATTAAAATGAAACTTTTAAGAATTTCAACAACAGCAGTATTTCTTTTCTTTACTATAGTTATATTAGCTTATGCACAGAGTGATAAAATTCAGAGACCTCCATCTCAGCAATATTCAACTCCCCAACAAACTACACCCATTTCACCTAAAGTTACACCGGAAACAAAGAAAAAACCTAAGCCAGGTATAAGCAGTCCATATAGCCTAAATATCATTAACTTCTCAGCTTCGTCAACTACTATTAATTACGGAGAGGAGGTGACTCTTAGATGGACTATTAGTGGAAACAATCTTTCAGGTTTAAAACTTGAAATAACCCCAGATATTGGCCAAATTCCTCTTTCCAGAACAGATTATAGAAATGAATCCTTTACAATAGAGGGCTCTAAAACAATAAAACCTTCCAAAACAGAAAAATATATTTTGAGGATTTCAGCTATCGATCCTGTTAGATTAGATATTGACCAAGCAGGAAATCTCCATCGTCGCACTTTAGAAGCAAAAAATGCATTAATTATAAGTGTAAAAAAACCAAAAATAGAAAATGTTAAACCTTTAGTGGATCAGAAAACAATGAAGATAAAATTCCTTGCGAAAAATACAGGTGATGCAGATTTCACCTCAAGCCCTATACAGGTTGAATATAATGTAATTAATAGCTTATCAGGACCTTCATTAGCTTCTGGCAAATTTACAACCACTAATTTAAACATCCGAGCAGGTGAACAGGTTCAGTTAGGTGAGACAACCTTACCAGACCGAGGGAAAGCTTTAAGTGGAGATGCTCTTCTGATAGGTGTTGGTATTAATCCAATATATAGAGTGCCTCTTGAGCGAGATTCCGATACCTATGAACATCAATGGGAAAGAAAAAGATTAACTATTAATAATGATCTTATATCAATTTTCGGAGGGTTACTCACAGGTTCTATAAGATTAAACAATTTTGATGGTTCTTCAAGTGCAACTTTGACCCATAATCCCTATAAAGCAAATGATTCATATGTGGAGATAATGGGAAGAAGGGAAACTTTTTCCATTCCAAGATTTGATTATACAAAGAACATATATGATTATAGAGGTTTTATAAACAATGTGAACGCTGCTTTTTCGGGAAGAGATTTATTCTCCGTAGAAGATGGAAAGATTAAATTGAGAATAAGTTTTGAGACAAGCGGTACAGAGATTAGGGGTTATGAATATACTTGGGGAGTGTGGCATGATGCAACAGCTCCAGATTATAATTTTACAAAATTTGATATTACCGTATATTTCTTACCAGGATTAAGGAACGGGAAAATTACATATACAGATGTTCAAGTTATTCCTGATGTAAGAGGTACTTTTGTTGGTGCTTGGGATACTCTTCTATCTGAAAAACTTGAAAGAGATATCGATGAAAAAATTAAAAATGAATTGATAAAAAGAATAAAATCAAAGCTTATGGAAGAAGCAATCAGGACAATAATCGAGAATAAAATTGAAGAATTAATAACCCATAATCATTTTTTTAATATTTACAGAGTAGTTAATGTTATAGGAGAAGGTGGAAACATTGTGATTGAATATATTGAAAATTAATGTATAATATGTTAGCTCAAAAAAGCTGCCAGATGTAAGAATGGGATATGAAGCCATTTGTAACCATCGACAGCTTTGAGAAGTTGAGATAAATTTAGGAGGTGGTGCAGATGGCTTTATCGATTTTAGTTGTAGGAATTTTAATGGTCTTTTTTTCCTTATGCTGGTCTGAGGAATCAAGAGGACAGGTTAAGATTATTTCACCTCAAGAAGGTTTAGAAATTATATCAAAAAAACCAGAGCTTAAAGTTGAACTTGAAGATTCATTAAAGCGCGAATCTATTGTTGTCCTTTTTGACGGCACAGATGTTACTCAATTAATTAAATTCACTGAAAAGGGTTTTGAATTCAAACCATTTAATATTGTACCACCAGGTAATCATACTTTAACCATTACTGCGAAAGATAGAGAAGGCAATCCAATTGAGAAAACAATTTCATTTAAAACCAAACACACTGAGGCTTTTGATGAGGCCTATTCAAATAACAATGCAACCATAATATATCAGGGTATTCTTAAAAGACCCGAAGATTTTACAAATACGCCTACATCAAAGCTTGAAGGAAATTTGAGTTCTCAAACAAAATTGAAAAGTCAGGTATGGGAATTCAACTTTAACACCAACTTAAGATATCTTGACCAAAACAAACCTCTCGGAGCACCTCAGAAAAAAGGATTAGAAGTAGTTAATTGGATATTAACAGGACAGTATAGCAAAGATTTATTCAAGGCAAAGGCAAATATAGGAGATATTCAGATTACAGAAACGCCTTATACAATTTCAGGACTTTCAAGAAAAGGTGGCTTATTTGGTTTTGAATACGACATTTTTCAATTGAGTGCCTTTACTGTTAAAAGTGAGGCTGTCTATGGTGGAAGAGGCGGTACAGGTATTGAAACTTCCTCGGAAGACCATATAAAAGGTGTATCAGCAGGAATAAAGCTTTTCGATAAAAAAATGGAGATTAAAAACGTTTACATTACGGGAGGTGAACCATCAACAGGTTTTGGAATTTCAGGAGCTGGAGGAAATAAAAAAGGAGAGGTCTTTGGTGTTTTAATGACTTCTAATTTTTTTGAAAGTAAACTAAACACTGATTTTGAGCTTGATTTTTCAAGATACGACCCTGATGTCTCCGATGAATTTGGCAAAGAAAGCGATAAAGCCTACAGAGCAAAGTTTTATGGCAATATAGATAGATACACCTATGAGGCAATGTATGAATACATTGGACGAGATTATCAAGTAGTTGGTAACACAATACAGAAAGACAGACAGGGATTAAGTCTGAGGGGTGGTGCTAACTGGGACTGGCACTCATTAAATCTTTTCCTCTCAAGATATAATGACAATGTCAGAAAAGATGCACTATTTCCAAGAATATACAATACCCAATTTACTGCCGATTATGCCTTCAACAAAATTCCTCAACTTCCTATGGGATTGAGTTATCAGAAAACCATACAGAAAAGCACTAAAGAGCCAGAAGCAACGAAAAAAATACATCTTGAGACAGACACCATAGCAGGCAGGATTAACTACAGCATAGATAAATTTAATATAGGGCTCACAACTTCTCTGTCTTCAATGAATGATAAAACTCCATCAAATAATGACAGTACTTCAACAAACTATACTCTAACACCTGTCTATACAGATGTTAATTACTCCATAAGCACAAGTTTTTCTCTCAATCAATCAAAGGTAAAGCTTACAGGCGTGAGAACAGACACATACACAAGTAATGTTGACTTTAGAACTAAATTTTTAGACCAGCGAGCATCTTTTGATTTAGCAGGTACATATACGATTACAAAAGCCAATGATGGCTCATCAAATAACAGAAATTTAAGCGGAACAGCTCAGATTGCCTATGACCTTGCTAAATTCATAAAAGATTATGCAAAGCCAGTTTTAGCTTTAAAGGCGACTTATTCAAAAATCAAGGATAAGATAAATCCATCTTCAAATAATGATGAATTTGTACTTTATCTTGTATTTACAACTAACATACCATTTTCATTTTAAGGAGGAAGAGAATGAAAAAAATTAGCTTTGTAATATTGCTCTTAATCATTTTTCTTTTTGTTTCTCTATCTTTCGCAGGTGTAACTGCCAGTGTAAGCAAAAGCAATATTCCAAGAGGACAGGCAAGTATTGTGACTGTGAATTATCATATAACAGCTCCTAATTATACTCCATGTTATCTAACTTCTAACAGCGGAATATTTTTTTCAGGGAGTACTCAAATTGCTACAAATTCAAAGAGTTTAACTATAAACATACCAAGTGGAGTTTCCTCAATTACTGCTTCCGAGTATCTCAGCATTCCAGTCTCTGTTATTGAAAGAGCCATCAAAGGGGGTTCAAATAAATTAATTTATCAGAGAATTTTTAATCCTCAAAACTGTTTTGGAGCAGCAAATCCTTCTTCTTCTGTCTCCTTCACTATTACCTCTGATGCAGCAGCTGATTTTGATATCAAGCGAATAGAGCTTTATTTTGAAAACCGTCGTGCAGAGATTACAATACCAAAAAACTATAAGGGACTTAAAGCTTTTGCAGACATTAAGTTTACAGGTTCAGGGCTACTTAAAGGCTACTGGGAAGTAGATGGAAGAATTCTCAGCTATGTAAATCAACATATAACTTACGGACGAGAAGTTACTCTTCAGACACCGACCATACCTCCTTTGCCTACTTTTGAAGCAGGTACTCATACAGTTAGATTTGTTATCACAAACCCTTCTGTTGACATTCCTATTCCCTCAGCCCTTTATTTTGTAACAACTCAGGAAGTAAAGGAAATATTTAAAATAAAGCTACTCAATCCCGAAGACCGCACAAAGCTTGACTTTAACCCTCAGAAATTCACATGGGAAAAACTTGATGGGACAATGCTTTATCTTATACAGTTTTTTGAGACCAAAGATTCGAAGCCAATATTCTCTGCATATACAAAGGAAGCATTTTATAATTTGCCAGAGTTTATTCTTAAAAAGATATTCCAGCCTGGTAAAACTTATTATTGGAAAGTCATAGGCTTTGATGAAAGCAACAACACAGTGGGAGAGAGTAATGCTTGGGAATTCTCATTTAATGCAAGTGCTTTTGTTCCTGGGCAGATAATTATTGCTCTTTCAAAATCTGATTTCTCAGAGGGCTTTATTGAAGAAATAAAGCGTAAATATGACTTGGAGGTTCTTGATTTTTTTCCTTTAGAATCGGCTGATTCTTTTGTTGTTCTCCTTAGAACTGAAAGGAACATATTTGAGAAAATTGACCAGCTTAAAGGTGAAAGCAAGATAATTATTGCCCAGCCGAACTTTATATTTCAGACCTTTTCAGAACCAATGAGAAAACTTCAATATGCCTTTGACCTGATGAAAATTGATAAACTACATAATTTTTATAAAGGCAAAGGCATAAAAGTGGCAATTATTGACACAGGTGTTGATTTTGAACACAAGGATTTAAAGGACAGAGTAGTTTTCACTAAAAACTTTGTAAAAAATGACTCTTATAAGAGAGAGATTCACGGAACAGCTGTGGCGGGTGTAATAGGAGCAAATATTAATAACTTCGGCATTTGTGGTGTTGCACCCGAAGCAGAGATATACGCTTTAAGGGCTTGTAGCCAACTGGGAGAAAAAGCAGAAGGTAGATGCACCAGTTTAAGTATTGCTCAGGCTATGGATGAAGCTGTAAAAAAAAATGTAAGAGTTATAAATATGAGCTTTGGCTCTTCTAATTATGACAGTCTGTTGAGCAAACTAATTGATTCTGCAGCAAAGGCAGCTATTTTTGTAGTAGCACCTGCCTCAAAAATGGGTAACTCAATAACCTTTCCTGCCTCTCATCCAGAGGTAATCTCTGTTGGAGGGATTGACGAAAAGGGAAATCCCTATCCTTCACGAGAAATAGCAGAAAAAGCAAAAGTTTTAGCCCCTGCTGAAAAGATATTTACCACATTTCCGAGTGATAAACACAATTTCATCTCAGGGGTCTCTCTTTCTTCAGCCTATGTTAGTGGACTTTTAGCTTTGTATTGTGAAAAAGGAAACAGTAAAAAACTCCCAACCTTCAAAGGTAATCTTTGCAGATGGGAAGAGGAATTATTTGGAATTCCTCTGTGCGATTAGGAAAAGAAAAGAAGAATTTTTTCTCTCAATAGATGCGAATAATCTATAAGAGAGATAATTATATTTTTTCACTAACATAGGCATTAATAGTAGATAAACCCGTTTGCAAGTTCTTGATTTTCAAGGATAGGCAGGCTTAGAAAATCTTCAAAATTTGGAGGTAAAATGAAACGCCTAACTCTTCCGATTTTATGCTTTTTGCTTTTTACATTGCTATCTCTCTTCCTTTCATCAAATCAAATCTCTGCTCAATCACCGGCAACAATGGTTCCGGGAGGAACTTCTGTCCCTGATATAATTTCAGTTTCTCCCTCAACCTTAGTTCAAGGTCAATCATATACTCTTAATCTCACTACAAGAAATTTTAGCCCTCGCATGCAGGTTTCCCTTGGAGAAGGTATAGAGATAACAAGACAAACTGTTACTGGAGATAATTCAGTTAATGTTAACATTAGCGTGTCTCCAAGGGCATTCTTAGGAAGACGTAATTTAACAATCCATTACGGAAACTCTGTATACAGAACCTCAGCTTTTATAACAGTTGTTGCTCCTCCTCCCACATCGAGACAGCCCTCTGGACAACCACCGACAGCTCCCCAGCCTAAAGTTACGCCTACTGTTACTATGCAGCCCTCTATATTTAATGCCTCCCCTAATAAACTTGAACAAGGCAGGATCTATCAACTAACAGTTATAGGTAATAATTTCATTGAGTCAATGGAGCTAAATTTTGGAGAAGGGATAAGCATAAAGGATAAATTCAATATTGTCAATCCTTCTACAGGCAAGATAACTGTTGAAGTTTCTTCAAAAGCCCAATTAGGCTCAAGACAGATTCAATTCCGCATTAATACAAGTCAACCATGGACAGATACGCAGGCTTCTTTATTAATTGCCTCTCCACCTAAAAAGATATTGACCGAAATTACACCTAAATTTGATGGAATAGGCAAAGTTTTTTCTAAAGGTGTGATAATTCTTGAAAAACCAAATCCTTTCTTAGATGGACCTGACCACGTAAAAATACCACAAATGCCTTTTCTTGATGACTCTACAGTATTCACCTGGAGAGAACAAAATCCAGGGCTTGCAGAGTGGTTTGAACTGAGAATAGTTGATAAAAGCGGTAATGTGATTATAAAAAAACGAATTGATCCTCTTGAGTTCCTATACAATGGTATGAAGGTTAAAATGCCCTCTAAATTCTACAGACCAGACCCTGCTTTTCTTGCTGAATTGCTCTCGAAAATAAAGGGCAAAGCAGTGGAGGCTCAATCCTTATCTCCTGCAGCACAGCAGCAATCTTTAATAAAATCAGGACCTCCATCAGGACAAACTTCTTCCTCTGGTGCTTCACAAAAAAAGGAATCAGAACTGGATAAACTTATTAAACAGGCAGACCTTTTATGGGAAGTGGCTGGATACAGAGCTTATAGCAAGACAGGCGAAGAAAAAAATAACTTAGAGCGGTTATCATCTCAAAGTAAAATGTCTGCATCTACGGAAATTGAAAATAAAGGTAAAAGGGATGATGTCTTAGAGATAGAAGTGGAGATTTCCGAAAGATGGCCTCTTAAAACCCCAATGTCTCCCAATGGCTTAGGTGCTTGTCCTTTAGATAAAAATGTTCCCTTTGCTCTCACCAATGTTAGTGCAGGCAAAGGTGGAACACAAGTAAAAATGGTTAATTATCCAGGAGATATTTTTGTTCTCACTGGAACAGTAAATCTTTCCAAGTCGCCCTATTCTGCTCAGGTCAATAATATACCAGGAGAGAAAAAGGGAGGATGTCAACTTAATGTTGGAGAGTATGAATTTAAGAATCTTTTTGTTGACTGGGGAGATGGAACAGTTGAGACTTTGAATATACCGGCAAATCCTAATATGTGTTCCCTTGGCTTTTTTCAGAGAGGTGGTAGCAGTCTTGGTGAGTCTACTCTGAAGTTACCCTCAACAACAGATATGGCAAACAGAGTTCAGCATAAATATGCAGATACGGGTGTATACAAAATTAGAATATATCAGCTCGCAAAGGAAGATTTACAACATATAAATCCCTCAGAGCTTGCAGCAGGCGTTGATGGTGGAGGTATGAATTCTTACTATCTGACCTTAGGATTTAAAAGAAGTAGTAAATCCGATTTAACTCAGGTTGCTGAACGTGCTTTTATGCTTTACTGCCATGAGGTAGTTATTGACCCTTACAAAGACATGGCAGCCTTCGGACCTCTAAACTTAAAATCCATAGAAATCAAATTTCCCGAAAAGGGAGCAGTCACACAGGGACAAACATCTACAATCCAAGATAGGGCAGCATCTCAAGCTACTAAGATAGTAAAACAACAGGATACTACAAAAGGAAAAGTATCAGTAGACAAAACTAAGGTTCAGGACTTAAAAGCAAAACCAACGGGAACGGACTCTGAAAAAGACTCCTCTACCACTTCTACCTGTGATAAGTCCTTTCAGGCACAGGCAGTGCTTAAATACTATGGTACTGGGAAGGTTCGTATAAAGTGGACGGATGTAACTCTTAAAAAAGTAATCGGAGAAGAGGTTGTCAGTATCAGTTCTAAACCAAGAACAGGTGATCCAACCAAATGGACAGAAGACAATATAATAGTAGATTCTAAAATATTCAACTCTCCCTTCCTTAATACAGACACTGTTGGAGTCAAGAGACTTTTTATGGAGGCAGAGGTTATTCCAGATATTAAAAATCCTGAGTTTGCAAAAACGATATCTAAGGTTATAGGGAACATGAAAAAGGAAGACATCACCATAGGCAATATGACTCTGAATCAGGTTGCTCTGAATAAAATGAAGGTTGGCTTTATAAGTCCTTCAAAAGAATCCAGCTCAAATACTCCACCGGTGGTTTATTTAGAACAAAAGCCTCAGATGCAAAGCTTGACCATTGCTAAGGAACCTCCACTCTATGTTTCCGACGGAGAGTTTTATAAAGTTGTTGAGGCTGATTCAACTAAGCCCTGCAAATTTGTCTTTCCTGTAGCAGATGGAAGTTATGAAATATACCTTGACCAGACAAAGTTGAAATCTCAAGGAGGAGTTCACTCTGGTTCTGGAAAACTCAAAGCTTATCTAAACAACAGTGCTTCTTCAGCAGGTGAATACGCAGTAGCAGTTGATTTCAACAATTGGGCAGTGCCTGATGGAGTTAATGTAAAAAGCGGAACAAAGCTCACAGGCAAGCCTCTATCAGATAGCATAAATGCTCAGGGAATAACTGGTAATATCACTTTGATTGAAGGTATTGCAGGGGAGAAGATGGATGCAACTTTGAATTTAAGCCTTAGCAACAAAAACTTACACAAGCCGGGAACTACGGATGTCCATGAGTGGAAAGGTTTAAAATCAAGGCTTTATGCAAATGGGGACTGGTATAAAAAAGATTCTCTACCTGAAAGTGCCATAGGATGGAGCGGATTTTTAATAAGCTCCAATGATATAGCTTTTGATTTAAGTAGAAATGAAGGTGAGGGACCCGGTAGCTTTTGCGGTTCAGGGGCAAAGGAATGGGTTGGTATTCACTTGGGCAATGCAAAACTAAAGCCCTATGTGATGAATCTTGCATCATTAACAGTGCCTGTTAATGATTGGGTAATAAAGGATGACGGACTTTGCGGACAGATAAAAATGGATAATGTTCTAAAGGCACAAAAGTTAGGAGAAGGAACGGTTAGCATTAACTGGATAGATGCAAAGGTAAAAGGCGGGTACGTAAATGCAAAGTATTATCTGGATATTAATGTTCCTTGGCTTAATGTAAATCTTAAAGGTGAAGCAACTGCAATAGAATCTCAGTCAGTAAAGGAAGGAGTGATAGATTTTGCAGGGCTTAAGGCTTCTCCTGTAACGAGAAACTTTGGTCCTATAAGCATCTACGCTGAAAAGTTTCGCTTTGGTTTAGACCAAGGAGGATGGCGAGTCATTGCTGATACAAAATTTTCATTCAAGGCAGAGGGTGTTGCCTTTAATTCAAAGACCATATCTGTGCCTGAAATGAGATTTGGTATGAGTGGAAGGGCTTACTTTGATGAAAATGCAAATCCTAACAAAAAAATTGCTTTAGGAAGCATGCCTGCAAAACTTGGAAAGACTAATCTTGAAATAAGCTCTCTTAATTTGAATGCACCTCCAGGGGGAGATTCAAAGCTTAATCTTGCTTTTGACACAAAAATTAGACTCTCTAACTCTCCCGCAATGCCAGCAACTGATATTAAAGTCATCTACAACATAAAGGGAGCAAACTATTCAGGAAGCGGTCCTTCTGTAGAGCCTTTTACAGTAAAAGTAGCCTTTCCACCAGCACAACCAACTGTGGAGTCAAATATTAATCCTGTTTATACAGGTCCTTCGGGAGGAAATGCTGAAGGTGAAGGCATTAAAAGTTATCTTGTAGATGCTCAATCAATAGATACACTCTCAGTTACAGATGTAAATCCTGAAGTAATGGAGGAAGGTAAACTTTACGCTTTAAATTCGCAACCTCTTTTACTTGCGGCAGCAGACTCGAGCCCTCACGACCGATTTAGTGGCAGTGTTGACCTAGGCATGTTTGGTGGGCCAGCTCTAAAAGCCGAATTTAGACTTGGATATATGGGTGATGATGACTATTGGTTAACTCGTTTAACCTATGACCTTGGCTCAACAGGTGTAGCTATTTATCCGCCCTATATATATCTTTATCAAATTTCAGCTGGTTTGGGATATAATTTTGACGAATACTCCTTAGTCCAGTCCTCACTTAATTCAGCCACTCCGAAGGCGGATGGTAAAACTATATACATGGCAGGTATGATGGTAGGTTCACCTAATAGAGTTATATGGACACTTGATGGAAAATTCACAGTGAAACTTGGCGAAGTAGCAAGAATGGATTATAAAGCCTCTATCTTTAGTCTGGCTAATTTCACAGGATTCTTTAAATATGCAGGAGGAACTTTTACAGGAGGGCTTGGCGGTGGTATGGACCTACTGGGAGGCTTGGTAAAAGTGGATATACCACATCATGGGGGTGATAACTATGCAGCTAATCTGTATTTTGGCAAGGATAAATGGTATATAAATGCAGGCTCAGAGAATGACCCTATAAATGTTTTTATCCTCGTATCTGATACGAAAGGATACAACACCATAGGTAGCGATGGATACAAGATAGGTGGCGGTTTATCAGTTAACCTAAAAACAAATCCAGGACCTGTATACGGAAAGGTCACAGGAAGTCTAAAAGCAGGACTTGATTTTAAAGTCCCAGAGTTTAAAGTTTCAGGAACTGCAAAAGCAACTCTCTCTGCAGATGTTTGTGCTGATTTCTGGGTGGGAGAGGTCTGTATCGGACCTTCAGTGAATGTAAATGTAAATATGGGAGCTCTGCCTTTATACATGAATACAGAGGCATGCTTTGATTTTGAAGTAGATGAAGTTTGTGCAGGCTTCAGCTTATAGGAGGAAGGGATATGAAAAAAATATTAATCACAGTAATTTTTGTCTTAGGATTAATCTTTGCTGTAAATATAGAGGCAGCTCCGAAAAATACGAAAGAAAAAAGCAGTTTCTGGGCAGTCTCAGACGGCAGAGGAACAATTTCTCTTTTCTGGTTACCTGAAGATAAATTTCCAGAAGGTGGCTGGAGACTTGAAAGAGTAATGAGTGGTAAATCAAACGTTATAGCACAAAACTTAGCACCTGCCGTAAACACAGAGGCATTAAATAAATTAGACCCAAAGGAAGCACAGATTGTAAAAACCCTTTCAGAAAGGGCAAAACAGGGAATCATCAATAAAGAGGATTTGATAAGAATAAGGATTTTCTTAGGAATTAAGGCTTCTGAAAATCCAGTTTTGGCAGAGGCTCTTGGCATGAGTTATAAGGATAAAGATGGCATTCCAGGTAAACGAAATTACAGATTATTGGCTTTAGACAAAGTCGGTAAGGTTTTTAAAATCTTTGAGACAAAGCCATTAGACCCCAATGAAGCTTCACCATTGCCACTATCTCCTTCGAATTGTAAGGCTGAGGCAACAGATGAAGGCGTAAGACTACTCTGGCAAAGAGCTCTAAAAGAGCAAATAGTTCCTATTGTTGCCTACCATATAGAACGGCAAGGAAGCGATGGAAGCATGGAAATTCTTACCCCAAAGCCATTGATTGCAGCAAAGGGAAAGGCTGAGGATAGTTTCTCCTTTTTAGATGTTAATGTTTCTAAAGAGATGGAAGTAACCTATAGAGTATCCAGCGTTGATATATTCGGACGAAAAAGTGAAGCTGTTTCAGTAAAACTTTATGTGCCAGACAGAGAAGCTCTTTATCCACCAACAGATTTCATAGCAATAGAGGGAAAAAACAGAGTTGAACTTAAGTGGAAGCCAAGGAAGAATTCCTTAACTGCAGGTTACATAATAGAGCGTTCCTATCTTCATGATGGTCCCTATGAGGTAATTACACCCAAAATGCTTTCAGCCGATTCTTACAAATATGATGATAATAATGTTCTTGGAGGCACTGCCTATTTTTATCGCATTCGTTCAGTGGGACAGAGGGGAGATTTAGGTAGTCCCTCAAGGGTAATGATGGCACAGCCAAGCTCTGATAACCCACCTAAACCAGAAGGCTTAAAGGCAGATGTAGGCAGAACAAGGATAAGGCTTACATGGAATCCTGTAAAATTCCCTGTGGCAGGATATTTCATAGAGAGAAGGGCTTCAGGCTCTGAAAAATGGTCAAGACTCAATGGTAGACTTGTTCCTGAGACTCTTTACGATGACGAACTGGGACAGCAGAATTCTGGAAGGATAAGTTACAGAGTGATTGCTGTTTCCTTTGATAGTCTGGAAAGTAAGCCCAGTGAAACTGTGGAAGTAACTCTGAGAGATACAATTCCACCTCCCTCGCCAATAATTAATAGTATCATAGGAGACAATGGAAGGGTGACTATAGAGTTTGAGCCATCAATACCAGAGGAGGATTCCTTTCAGTTCATTGTTCTAAGAAGTGCCTCAGCAGAAGAGACAGGTATTGTAATTAGTGAGCCTTTATCAGCAGATAAGCGAAAATTTGAAGATTTAATGGTTGAGCCTGGAAATGACTACTGGTATCGCCTTGTGGCAATTGACAGGGCTGGAAATAGAAGCGAACTTTCAAGTCCTATAAGAGTGAGTGTTGCTGCTCCTGAAATACCAAAGCCTGAGAAGCCTTCTGTAAGACTTATAAAAGAGCCCTATCTTCATGCAGAGATAAAGTTTAATAAGCCACCAGAAGGGTCTGCCATTGTTGTCCAGGTAAAAAGAGCTGAAAACTTGCCATGGGTTGTGCTTGCAGGCCCGATGACAGATTCCAAAGAAGTTATTGATACAAACCTGTCTCCAAAAGGCAGGATTTCATACAGAGTAGTCCATTGTTTAAATAATGGATTGGAGAGTTCGCCTTCAGAATTTGTAGAGGTATTAGCACCATAATTTTTTAAAAAAATTTTTTGAACAATTGGGGATTTAAAGTATACTTTTTAAAAAAAAGAAATAAAAAAAGAAGGAGGTGAAGATTGAACAGAATGTTATTTATTATTATCGTTTTTTGCTTTTGCTTTACTCTCAGCGCTCAGGATAGCATCGGACAGCAAACGTTGAATGTGACGCCGCCAAAAGTTAACGAAAACATTCCAAAACCGCAACAGCAAGGGACACCTCAGCCACCAAAGGTTAATGAGAATATCCCCAAACAACAACCACCACCTACTGTAAAGAGTAGGGAATTTCGAAACATTGACTTTATAGCTATTCCCCAAAACCAACAGCCATCATCTGCATCAGGAAGTAGAGAGTTTCGAAACATTGACTTTATTGCTATACCCCACTCACGTAGTAGAGAGTTCACAAATATTGACTATATTGCTATTCCCCATGCAAGAAGCAGAGAATTTAGGAACATTGATTACTTTGCCATAGCACATGCACGAAGTAGAGAATTCCAAAACATTGACTATTTTGCTATTCCCCATGCTCGTAGCAGAGAATTTAGAAACATTGATTTTATAGGAGTAAAACATATTGATTTAGAGAGAAAATAAAAAATTAAAAGGAGAAAACAATGAAAAAAAAGATTCGCCCTTATTTAAAATCACTTTTTATCCTTGTAGTTTTATTAATTTTTAACAATGCTACCTTTGCCCATCCACCTTCACAAACAGTATTTCCTGATCTCGGGCATTTTGATATTTATGGCAAAATAACAGCACCAGACGGCTCTATTATCCGTTTTCCTGCGGATGCAAGGGTATTTGCTGAGGCACGTGATGTAATAGGGAATGTAATGCCAAGAGAATGTTTTAAAAACTCTAATTATTACGGAACAATTAATCCAACCACAGGAGAATATCATTTAATATTCCATATAGATACCAAAAAGGCTGAATGCAGAGAAGCATTTGATAAAGCACCAATAAACCCAAGTAAGATAAAAATAATAAATGCACCTTACGATTTAAAGCTAAAAAATCAATAGGAGGAAAGAGATGAGGATGACTGTAACTTGAACAACAATCAAATGGAAAGAAGCGGTACAGATATAAACGCACTGTTTAAGTAGATTTTACCCCCTCAGGAAGGTTTTCACTTCCTGAGGGGGAGAGTAAAGGAGGAGATTAGCATGTTTAGAAAAGGTCTATCCTTCATAATCTTTTCTTTTACTTTTGTATTTTTATTCACACTTCAAACGGAGTCAATAGAAAAATTCTACAAGAAAGATAACGTTAGCGAAGGGGAAGCTTCAAAGGAAATTGGAAAGGCGATTTTATCCATCGGTTTTTCAATGCCTGCAATAGGAAATGACCCATGTCAAGGTATGGAAAAAACCATAGGTGGAATGAAAAAATACAGTCCAAAGAGAGCTTCAGAAGTTACAGGTTTACCCACAAAACCATCTACATCTGTAGGAAGACAAGGGCAGATAATGGAAGGAGAAAGTTCACAGGTAATAGAATCGTACTCTTCTCAAAATGTTTGCTATGAGGGATATGACAGAGAAGGGAAAAAGTGTGTTGAAGCAATTGCTAATTCTGATGGAACGACAACTTTTAAAAATACTTCAGATAAAAGTTGCATAATTCAAATAGGAGATAACCATACATTAAGTTTAGCTCCAAAGTCTGAGATTACTACCAATACTCAAAAAGAAAAAAATAATCCCCTTACTGAGGGTTTAGGCAAAGCAAGGTCATGGTTGCTTGATAAACTTCCTGATTGGACAAAGTCAAGTCCTTCATCCCCCAAAGGTTCAGGAGTAGGAGTCAGAGGAAATTGTGACCCTGAAGGAATAGCTGGTGGTTGCATCATAAATGCAGGTTCTGGCTTAGTATTACCAACCCTGCCTGAGTATCTCAGTTTTATAGATGATTCAGAGAAAAAGGGATTAGCAACAAAGTTAAAGTGGAGTAGAATAAATCCCTCACCAGATAGCTCTGTACCTTCAGAAGGACCAAAACCAACAGAGACCTATCCTTCTCAATCTACTAAATCAGGCTATGAGAGGGAGAAAAGTTCCAAAACAGATAAAGGAGGAACTATTATAAATCCCTCAGATTCTTCATCCTCAAGAGGAGGCAGAAACATTGATTTCTGCGGAAGAAATCTACCAACTCCGGAGCAAGCTGCATCAATGGGATTTAATCCTGCAAAGATTACTGATCCTGCTAATCGTGACTGGACAGGCAGAATAGAACAGACTCAACAGGAAAGAAGCCTTATCTGGTCAAAAAGTATGAGAAATAACGATGGAAGCATAGTGAAGATAGAAAGAAGATATGTAGATGGCAAACTATCATCAATAAATTACACTTTTTATAATAAAGACGGAAAGCAGATAGGGATTGTTAGCTACGATAGTAAAGCTCGGGCTGTAAAAGGGGAGAGGAAATAGAGAAAAGTAAGATGGCTAAAAATTTTTTGAACAAATTGAGGGACAAAGCATACTAATTTATAAAACAAGAAGGGAGGTGATTTTTATTAAGTTTTTTAACAGTAGTTAGTTATTAAAAATTTAAGGGGGTATAAAAATGCTTAAAAAAATTTTTTTCCTTACGATTTTTACAGTTTTTATCTCAACAGGCAGTTTATCAGCAGAGGAAAAGAGTTTAACTTCTGACAAAGCAGACCTTATAGTTGAAAAGATAGTTATTAAAAGAGTAAAACAAACACCTACAGAAATATTTTTGGAAATAGCCGTTACTGTCAAAAATACCTCTTCAATACCTACTAAAAATTCATTAACTAGCGAAGGTAAAGTCAAATGCCCAGTCGGGTGTTTTCTTGTAAAGGTAAATGGTTCGTATTTTTTTGGTGATAGAGCAGTTTTGAAGCAGATTTATGAAGATAAATGTAAACCACTTAGTGCTGGAGAAACTGCTTCATTTACTGTGGGAGATGTAATAAATAGAAATATGAGTAAGGTTTCTTACACAGTTACAGTTGACTCTCAAAACTGGATAAAAGAGTCAAATGAATCTAACAATGAAAAGTCAGAAAGTTTAAAGTGATTTAAAGAATTTTAGAGATAAGAGGAAGATGTTAAAGATATTAAAAAAATTGACATGGCAAGTTTTGATAGTAAACTTTTTATTTACGTTTGTTTTAGTTTCTCTATCCTTTGCAGGTAATGTTTATTATGTTTCTCCAAGTGGAAGCAATTCCAACCCAGGAACAAAGGAAAAGCCATGGGCTACACCTGGGTATGGTTCAAGAAAACTGAAACCCGGTGATACACTGATTATTCAATCGGGCAAGTATGTTCTTCAAAAATATGAAGATGACATTATAAAACCTTCCTCTGGCAGAGAGAATGCCTGGATAGTCATAAAAGGAGATGAAAAAGCTCGTCCAGTTCTTGCAGGAAGAGATAATCTTTTAACAGCCATTAATCTATCAGGTGTAAGTTATGTTAGAATCGAAAATCTTGAAATCACCCATGACTCATCTGCAAAGGGTGGTTCCGTTTTCTTCAGAGATGGCATAGAAATATTAAATAAGCCTGCTTCTCATATTGTTTTAAAGGATTTATATATTCATCATATTGATGAGTTTGGTATGAATATTCAAGATGTAGATGACCTTCAGATTATAAATTGCAGAATAGAATACTGCGGTTTTGGAGCACTGGGAGGTCCTGCAGGAATGCATGGTGGATGGAAAAATGTGAAAATCCAGAGCTGTAGACTCTCTTATAGCGGGCATTACTATCAAGGAGGAGATGGTTCAAACCGTCCCTATGACCGTCCTGATGGCTTTGGCATAGAACCTTCAGCAGGTCCTGTGCTTATTGAAAATACAATTGCAGAGCATAACTATGGAGATGGCATAGACTCAAAGGCAGAAAATACAGTTATTAGAAAATGTGTAGTAGCAAACAATTCCTGCGATGGAGTTAAACTATGGGGCACAGGAAGCATAATTGAGAATACCCTTATTTATGGAAGAGGTGATGGGAAAAGTGAGGTAACACCCTGGGCAGCCATTGTGATTGACCAGGTGGAAAAACCAAATTCAACATTTGAAATTATAAATGTAACAGTAGATGATACACTTGGTGGAAACTATCTCATGTATGTTCAGTACGGAGTAAATGTGCCTGTGAGACTTCTTATTAGAAATTCTATATTTTCAGGTCGTGGTCCTAACTCTCAGATTTATATTGGAAATTCAGTAAAACTTGAAGCAGACCATAATCTATTTTATCTTCCAAAATCAGAGATTGTTCTTGAGCATGGAGGAAGAAATTATACTCAGAAAAACATTGGAAAACTTGGTGAGGGAAATATCTATGGTAATCCCCTTTTTATATTACCAGCATGGGGTTCAAATGGAGATTATCATCTTAAAGAAGGAAGCCCTGCCATAGATAGAGGCACATCTGATAAAGCTCCATTAATAGATTTGGATGGCAAACAAAGACCACAGGGTAAAGGATTTGATATGGGAGCCTATGAAAGATAGAAAAAATTTTTGAACAATTTAACTTTGGAAGATTACTAATTTGTAAAAAAAGAAGGAGGTTTAAGATGAAGACAGGTATCAAAATTTTATTAGTAGTAGTATTGGTTTTAAGCTTAGCAGGATTTATTTATGCAGAGGAGAAGATGACACTAAAGCCACTTAGATGTTGTATAGGTGGCACATATGATGGAATAACAAAAGATTCACCAAACTGCCCTTATGGTCCTAAGCCTGGGAAATTTACGATGATAATTCATCAGACAGATTGTGGTTCAGCTGTCTATGGAGAAGTTTTAGATATCGCAACAGGCGCTCCAAAGACAAAATTTGAAGGTACAGTAACGCCAATACCAAGGAGTAATTGCTGTATGCTCACAGGAAAAGCAAAGGGAGTACCTGGAACTCCTGATGCAGAATGTGTTCATGAAGTGAAGGCAAAAATTTGTAAGACCACTACAGGGAAGTGGGAAGTGATAAATGGGACATACACAGCAACTGCAGGCAAATGTTGTAGTGGCACTTTTTCTATGAAGCAAAGATAAAAATGGAAAGAGGGGCGGAATGCAGATTAAATATTTAATAATTTTTTTGTTATTGACTATATTTTTATATTCCAATGCTTTTTGTGAAAAAGCAAAAGAGGTCTCTCCAGCACCAGTAAAACCTTCAGACTCGACACAGCAGAGGATAGGACCACCTCCGATGCCAGACCTTATAATTGTAGGAGGGAGAATTGAACTTGTTGGCACTCCCTATATAAGTTTTGCAAGTGCTTGCAGAGGTGAATGTATCATTGCAAGGATAAAATTTCGCATAGAAAACCGTGGTAATGCTGATGCAAGGG
The DNA here is from genome assembly GCF_055381765.1 of Thermodesulfovibrio sp. TK500a. Classification (NCBI taxonomy): domain Bacteria; kingdom Pseudomonadati; phylum Nitrospirota; class Thermodesulfovibrionia; order Thermodesulfovibrionales; family Thermodesulfovibrionaceae; genus Thermodesulfovibrio; species Thermodesulfovibrio sp. TK500a. Next base: position 946,858 of record NZ_AP041606.1, on the reverse strand, counting down.
AGAGATTCAAGGTTTCAATCATGCAACAACTTCCTTCACCTCCGGGAGCAGAACAGGAAGTTATGACAGACGACCCATTTATAAATGGTTTGAGACGCTCTGGAGTGGGCGAATTTTATGCCAATATTAATTGGCCTATATATTTTCCTTTAATCATGGCAGGTCAGAAAGTGAAAGTAAGAGCATTGGTGGACAGTCTAAATAATGTTAAAGAGAGCGATGAAGCTTTAAATTGGAGTGAATGGCTTGAGATTCAACTGCCAGAGAGAAGAAAGTAAAGTCAGAAAGGAGCTTAAGTATTTAAATAACTTGTCATTTGAAAAGAGTTGATTTTTAAAAATTTAATAATTAAAAGAAGGAGGCAAGAAAGATGAAAAAATTAGTAACAATCATATCATTAATGTTTATCTGTGCTGTTTTTGTTTTTTCTCTATCCTTTGCAGAACAACCAATGCAAATGAAAGAACAGGTTCAAAAACCAGTTACTCCGGGGCTTAAGCCTCCCATATCTTATAAGACTGATCTTGCCGTGGATAATATTTATGCAGCCAACTGTAAGACTAATTGTGATTTAAATGATGTAGATGCTTTTTATATGAACAAAATAATAGTTACTGTTTCTAATGGAAGTGGTGGAGTAGAGGTCAGCGCTGAGGTTAAAATTACCTATTATGACCTTGGACAGGGACGTTCTGTAACAGTGACAAAAACTATTTCCAGTATAAAGCCTTATCCCACAAATCCATGGGTAGTTGATGTAACAATGGTTGACAGGCCAGTTCTTGTAAAAAAGTCAACGGGTATAAGAGCAGAAGTAAAACCTATCAGACCTTTTCCTGGAACAGATATAATAGGCACTGTTACTGACTCTAATCCTTCCAACAATGTTAAGACAGTGCATCAATGTGATGTAATGATATATTAAAATTTTTTACTTCTATAGGAGGCTAAACGCCTCCTATAGAATATTAAAGGAGATTTAAATGAGTCTTAAAGCTTTTATAACAGTTATTTTGGTAATAATTATAGGATTTTTTCATTACTCTTTTTCTGAGCAGAAACCTTTACAGAAGTCTTCAGAATCAACAATTAAAAATCCCTCATCATCTAAGCCTGAAGAACAAAAACCTGTTACAAAACCATCCTCAAGTCAGGTTCAGAGGCAAGAGGGAACAAAAACAGAGTTTTATGACTTAGAAATAAGTGATATTTATTTAGATAAAGATAATAAAATATGGATTGTTTTGAGGCTTTTACAGGGAAGCATTTCTCAGAGTGATTATGGAAAAATAAAGGTTTCTTTTAATATTCCTTCCTTGGGAAGTAGTCCTGAAATAGAATTAAACAGAATTGACCCTGCAAGAGAGTTAAATATAAGGAAAAGAAAGGAAATTAATACTAATCTGATTTTGAAAAAAGAAGAAACAGTTATCTGTGAACTTAAAAACATTACAGACAAAAATTCTCAGAATAATCTTTTAAAGAAAAAACTCATGCCGCAGTTTTCTTCTTCACAAATGATTATGAAAGAAAGCAAACTACCACAAGAATCCAGACCAGAGTTAAAATCAGAGACTAAAATTGAAGAAACTCAGAAGAGAATTCCTTCAACCTCATCCGGTAAGATGGTTCCCCTCTCCACTCAACTCCCTGAAGTATTAAATATTTTGTGGTGTCCTGGATTAGGAGCTCAGAGTTCTCCAGTATATAATGAATTGTCTTTAGAATATGATATTAATTCAGACTCCTATGGTTTGAGTCTTGAGTGGAATATATTTGCTATTGAGGATTTCAAGCAGATTAATATAAAGATAGTTTATGTGGATGACGCAGGCAGAGAAAGACGTATTGATGAATTCAGCAGAGGGCTGAATCAGCCACCAATATATTTCGTGAGTTACCGACAGATTTTTGATTATCTAAAGCGTAATCGCATAATTACAAAGGTAGAACCTTGGAAGACTTATAAGTTTAAGGTTACAGGTACGGTAACCATAGAGAAACCTTCTTCACAAGGAGGCACAGGGACAAGAGCAACTATTGCCTCAGGAACCCAGACAGCAACCCAGCAGGTAACGGGTCCCCAAGGGGGAAGCCCCACCCGAAGGGTTATTCCAACCAATAGCTTTGATGTTTACTGGTTTGTAAAACCAGAGGAGAATAGAACTGTCCAGCCTCCAGCCTCTCGCTACCAGCAACTTCAGGCAGGGATTTATATCACTCCTGAGGCTACTGCAAATAGCGAAGGAAAATTTAAGATGGAATCTTTTGGTTCTCATATCTCAATTGCAGCAGGTAAAAAAAGGCAACATTGGGATGAAAGCTGTTCACTGGGAATTTACTTTAGCAATTTTTATCTGGTAATTGAGGATGCGAATAATTTTGATACAAAATGTTCAGTAAGTTTCATTGGATTTTATCATCGTTTCTCTCCATTTTCTTTGGCAGGACAGTCTTTAATAATAGGCACTGCAGACAATACAGGCTCGATAGGATACTCGCGGGATGGTGTCTCAGCCAATTTTTCTTTATTAAACGATTTCTTAAATAATCGTTCTTGCAGAAATATTTTTCCTCAGCCTGAAGGTAAGACATTCAGAATTTGGGCCTATGCCGATGCAAAGGTTTATTTTGAAAAGCCAGGCAAGAGATGTCTGATTTGCCCAGAGACTGGCTGTCAGTATAAAGGAGATAAAGTTACTGAGAATTATTTTGTCTATTCTGAACCCAAGTATATCACCCTTTATAAACCTGAGGATATACCACCTGCTAGTCGCACACCTGCTGAGCAAGATTTGACTGGTTTTAAACCACAGACTTTGCAACTAAATCATCCTATATCAACTATAAATATTACCCAAACCCAGGGGCAAGTATCAGAAGTTATATCTCAGGTTCAGGGTGCAAGGATTGGAATAGGTAAACCTTTAAGCGTAAGCTGGAGAGATGGGATTCCAGCACAGACTTTGATTTACTTTGTAATAGAGAAATTTACCAACAACGGATGGCAAGAGGTAGAGAAAATTGAGCATACCATTGCTGAAGGAGAAAGTAGTTTTTCATTGATTCCTCGAACTAATGCAAGTTCTTTAGGAGGTTTCAGTAAAGGCACTTATCGGCTCTGTCATTATTATGTTTACAATAGGGCAGTTCCTTTTGCGAGCCAGCGTTCAGACTGGGTATATTTCCAATCAGTACCTCCAGCGCAACGAGTAAATTTAAAATTAAGTGAGCTTCGCACCACTCCGAGCCGAAACCATCGCAGTCTAAGTTTTAGGATAAAGAATATCTCTCCCTATGACCTTACTACGGAATATGCTCAGTATGTATTGGTAAAGGTACAGTATAGCAATAGCAACTCTGCGGCATACTATAGAATCCCAACGCCTATTCCAGGTATCCCAGTTAGTGGAGAAGCCTCTTCTTTAGCAGGAATGGGGATATTAGTAGAGTTGCCTGAATCATTTGATTTACCAGAGAACGCATACACAATAGTTGTCCTTACAATAGAAGATACAGAAGCTTGGACAGGAGATACAATTACAAGGGATTTCGTAACATATTAATAGAAAACAAGTTTTTAGGGAATTAAAAGGAGGGAATGAAGACTAATTATTTAATAAGCTTATTACTCACAAATGGTTTGAGACGCTCTGGAGTAGGTGAATTTTATGCAGACATTACATGGCCTATATATTTTCCTTTAAGCATGGCAGGTCAGAAAGTGAAAGTAAGAGCATTGGTGGACAGTATAAATAATGTTAAAGAGAGCAATGAAACTTTAAATGTGAGCAGATGGCTTGAAATTCAACTGCCAGAGAGGAAAAAGTAAAGATTTAAGTTAGTCAAATAACCATTTTGTGATATTATATTTCTGTGAGTGAAAGCATAGTTAAGTATGATTTTACGATTTTTAGTGATTTTGATATCTATCTTTTCAAGGAAGGCAATCATTTTACCGCCTATGAAAAGTTAGGCTCTCATTTGGTAGAATACAAGGGCTTAAGGGGAGTTTACTTTTCAGTGTGGGCACCTAATGCCGAAAAAGTATTTGTTTTCGGTGATTTCAATGGCTGGAATAAGCAGTCACATCCTCTTTCTGTAAGATGGGATGGCTCAGGAATCTGGGAAGGCTTTATACCCGGCATAGATAAAGGGACAAGATACAAATATTACATAATCTCTAAATATGGTTACAGTGTTGAGAAAGGTGACCCTTATGCTTTTTTCTGGGAAACTCCTCCAAAGACCGCTTCGGTTGTATGGGATTTAGATTATGTATGGAATGATAAAGAGTGGATGGAACAGAGATATAAATTTAATAGTCTTAAGTCACCTATTTCAATCTATGAGGTTCATTTCGGTTCATGGAGAAGAGTGCCTGAAGAGAGAGACAGACCCCTTTCATACAGAGAGATGGCTGAATGGCTTCCCAAGTATGTTAAAGAAATGGGCTTTACTCATGTAGAGTTTTTGCCTATTATGGAGCATCCTTTTTATGGTTCATGGGGATATCAGGTAACAGGATATTTTGCACCAACCAGCAGATACGGAACTCCGCAGGATTTTATGTATCTTGTGGACATTCTTCATCAAAATGGAATAGGCGTTATTCTCGATTGGGTTCCTTCTCATTTTCCCGATGATGCTCATGGGCTTAGTTTTTTTGACGGCACTTACTTATACGAACACCAAGACCCCAAAAAAGGATACCACCCTCATTGGCATAGCTACATTTTTAATTACGGCAGAAATGAGGTTAGAAACTTTCTAATTAGTTCAGCACTGTTCTGGCTTGATAAATACCATGTAGATGGACTGAGAGTTGATGCTGTAGCGTCAATGCTGTATCTTGATTATGGAAGGCAGCGGGGAGAGTGGATTCCTAACAAATATGGCGGAAAGGAAAACCTGGAAGCAATAGAGTTTTTAAGAAGCCTGAATTCAGCAGTTTATGATAAGTTTCCAGATACTCAAACCATTGCTGAAGAGTCTACGGCCTGGCCTTTAGTTTCGAGGCCTGCCTATCTTGGCGGGCTTGGTTTTGGTATGAAGTGGAATATGGGATGGATGCACGATACCCTCTCCTATTTTTCAAAAGACCCCATTTACAGAAAATACCACCAAAGTCAGCTTACTTTTAGCATTTGGTATGCCTTTACTGAAAATTTTATCCTTCCTCTCTCACATGATGAGGTTGTATACGGCAAGGGTTCTTTGATTAACAAAATGCCTGGCGACTACTGGCAGAAATTTGCCAATCTCAGACTTCTACTTGGTTATATGTATGCTCATCCTGGTAAAAAACTTTTATTTATGGGAGGAGAGTTTGCTCAGTGGGACGAGTGGTATCACGAAAAAAGTCTTGATTGGCATATTCTTCAGTTTCCAATGCATGAGGGGATGAAGAGATGGGTAAAAGATTTAAACAATCTATACAAAAGCGAATCAGCTCTCTATGAACTTGATTTTGAACCTGCTGGTTTTGAATGGATTGACTTCAGCGATGCCGAACAGAGTGTCATAAGCTTTATAAGAAGGGGAAAGTTAGATAGAGACATGGTTTTAGTGGTTTGCAATTTTACTCCTGTGCCAAGATATAACTACAGAATAGGAGTACCTTCAGAGGGTTACTGGAGAGAAATATTAAACAGTGATGCAAAAGAATATGGAGGAACTGGCACGGGAAACTTGGGCGGCGTTTACTCAGAGCAAATAATAATGCATAATAGGCCGTTTAGTGTATCTTTAACCTTGCCTCCTCTTGGTATTTTATTTTTTAAGCTAAATACTTAATGATGAAATTATGATAGAATTTAATTATATATTCTATTGATAAAAACTATAAGGAGTATGTATGCTTACAGAAAAAGTAAAAGCTGCGGGCTGAGCAGCAAAGATAGGTCCTGGGGACCTTGAGGAAATACTTAAGAGTTTAGAGCTTCCAACGGATTCTAATCTTCTGATTGGCTCAGAGGACTGGTCTGATGCGGCTATTTATCGCCTAAGAGAAGACTTAGCAATTGTGCAAAGCATTGATTTTTTTACTCCCATTGTGGATAATCCCTACGATTTCGGACAGATTGCAGTGGCCAACTCTTTAAGTGATATATATTGTGTAGGTGCAAAGCCTATTTTGGCTTTGAATATTGTATGTTTCCCTATAAAAGATTTAGATAGAAATATTTTAAAAGAAATTCTAAAAGGTGGAGCTGACAAGCTCAAAGAAGCAGGGGTTTTAATGGTTGGAGGACACAGCGTTGAAGACCCTGAAATAAAGTATGGTGTATCAGTAACAGGAATTGTCAACCCAGAAAAGTTTATAACCAACAGAGGTGCAAAGGAAGGCGATTTTCTTATACTCACAAAGCCTATCGGCACGGGAATTCTTTCAACGGCCTTGAAAGGAAAGCTTCTTGACGAAGATACGACAGAAATTCTCACAAAAACAATGGCATCTCTTAATAATATTGCATCTGAGACAATGATGGAGTTTGGTGTAAATGCTTGCACCGATATAACTGGCTTTGGACTTATTGGTCATGCTCTTGAGATGGCAAGGGCAAGTGGAGTTGTGATAGAGATTTTCAAGGATAAAGTTCCAATGCTTCCGAAAGTAAAGGACTTTGCCTCAATGGGCATTGTTCCTGCCGGTGGAAGAAGAAATGTAAACTACTGTTCAAAGTCTCTTCAGATAGGTAGTGTAGACCCTATAATGCTTGATATTCTGTCTGACCCTCAAACATCGGGAGGGCTTCTCATTTCAGCGCCATCAGATATTGCAGAGAAGCTTTTAATTTCTCTAAAGAATAAGGGTGTCAGTTCTGCTGAGATTATCGGAAGGGTGGTAAGCGAGGGAGACGGAAGAGTTATTATTTCTTGATACAAAGCATATAAAAACTATTTTGTAACCTCTTGACAAATATAAAAATTAGATGTTATATTTAGTCATGTAGTATCAATATCACACTAAAGGAGGTGTGACCATGACAAGAAAAGAAACAAAAGATGTAGCCAGGGTTGAACCCAAACTTTTGTCTCCTTTTGAGGAGATTGAAAGACTTTTCGAGGAGTTTTGGAAGAGACCATTTTCCACTTTTGGCTCTATATTTCCAAGGCTGAAGGCAGAGGCTGATGTTGTTGCTCCTGCAGTTGATATATACGAGGAAGGAGACGATTTAGTTCTTAAGGCTGAATTGCCGGGGCTAAATAAGGAGGACATCGAAGTAAAGGTAACAGATGACTACATTACAATCTCCGGCGAAAAGAAAAAAGAGGAGAAAGTTGAGGAGAAGAATTATTACAGATACGAGCGTTCTTATGGTTCTTTCTCCAGGAGTTTCAGGTTGCCTGTAGAGGTTCAGACAGACAAGGCAAAGGCAAAATTTGAAAACGGTGTTCTCGAGATAAGAATTCCTAAGACTGAAGAGGCAAAGACAAAAGAGAGAAAACTTCAGATTGAATAGCCAAGAGGGGCTTTATGCCCCTCTGATTTTTTACGTTTTTAGCTTCTCTTGACGATTTCCCACCAAAATTTATACACTCTATCATGAAAAAATTTATTTTAATCCTTGCCCTTTTTTTTATTTTAAATATAGCAGAAGCTGAAAATAAAAGTTTCCTTCCAAAAACTTTTTTGATTTTGCCTGAAAGCAGTAATGTCAAGATAAAATGGATAATTCCACCAGATACTAAAGAAATAAGGAAGGAGCAAAGTGGAAAGATAAGATTTTTCATTAATTTTGACAATGAACCTATTGCCATATACGAAAACTCTCTTATTTTTAATCCTATTAAGGGCTATTTTATAAAATTGAAAGAGCCTACAAAGGACTCATTATGCCTTGAAAATGGTGTAATGCTTTTTTCGAATGGCAACAAAATTGGCTATCTCGAAGTAGAAAGAGAAATGAAAAATATGCCTACCGGAAGAATAAAAGCCATTGCATCCCTGCCTTCTGCTAATGCTAAGCTTTTTCAAGGAGAAAACAGCATTTATTCGGTAGTCTTTAACACTAAGACAAAAAAATATGAGATTTATACTTTTGATAACTCAAAGATGTCTTTTAAAAAAATCGCTATTATTAATGAACCTATCAATGCATTAACAGGGAAAGGTGAATATCTTTTCTTTTCTACAGGAAAGAGCATAAAGGAGTATATGAAGGGTAAATTAAAAAATCTCTATGAACATCCAAGACAGGAAATAAGGGAGCTTTTCTATAACGATAAGGTTGGGCTAATATATAAAACTTCAAACGGCGTGGGTTTGATAAAAAACAACTCTGCTTTAGAATTTTTACAGACGGAAAATCCGCAGATTTATCTTAAGGGCACGAGCCTCTATGTTTTTTTCAACTCTGTCAATGCAGTTATGGAACTTGCAAATATTGATGATTTAAAAAATTACAGCTTTCACGTAGAGAAAGTTATTGATATTAAACAAACCTTTTAAGGAGGGCTGCCATGTGGCAGAGAGTTTTAATTTTTTTAATAATCTTAAGCTTGATATCTGACCCTACTTTACTTTTGGCAGGAAGCATTCCTACGCCTGGTATGTCATGTGACGGAAGTCAGATGCCCGATGGAACATTTATTCCTGCTGGTCAGGTAAGAGAGATAACCTATGGAGGTGTAAGGTATAGATGTGTAGGTTGTGGTAGTTGTACACCCATAAGCAGTGGTTCTTCAGGTAGCACCTCTTCAACATACATTCCCTATGTTCCTTCCTACGGCACGACATCACAACAGATGGCAATAGGTTTAATGGGAGCATTTCTAAGCGGCTTTTTCAGTTCTCTCTTTAGTAGTGCTTTTGATAATAAATCAGCCTATGATAATAGAAGTCAGAGAGAATACGAGGAACAGCAAAGAAGACTTGCTGAAGAACAGAAAAGGCAGGAGGAGCGGAAAAAGCAGCTTCTTGCCCAATATAACTCTCTTATTACGCAGGCAAAAGCAGCAATGCAAAGTGTATCAAACCAGAGCAGTTCACCCTTGACTTTTCAGACCCTTGGAGGTCAGCTTACACCTTTTCAGTGGCAGAGTGCACCCTCAGCTAAACCAGAGCAAGAACCTTCAAGTAATGACCTCTTTGTCTTAAATGTTTCTGATATGAATAAAATTTTTGGAAATGTAATTCAGGAAAAGGCAATAGAGGAAATTGAAGAAAAGATTGATGATTATGGTGGGAAACTTATTGAAAAACTTGATGAAAAATATGGAAAAAATTGGGGCTCAAAATATTACGAAAGAGGCCTGCCGATTGTAAAAATTGCTGTTACTGCAAAAACAGAAGGAGCTGTTCAAGCAGCGGCTGAGACCATTGACTACGGCATCTCCCTCATTCCAATGCCTACTGTTACTCAGGAAGTATTTGGAATAGGTAAAAAAATATACACAAAAGTTGCTTTTACAGCTTTAGATAAATTTCTTACAGAAACAGAAAAAGCCTGTGACTTCTTTGGATTGAATTGTGATAAAGAGGATTTCTGGCAGAAAACAGAAAATGAGATGAATACTGCTCAAAAAATAGTATATAAATGGCTGGGAGGAAGATGACCATGAAGTTATTTAAGTTTGTTATCTTTATAATTCTCATATTCACATTAATAAGCTGTGAGCCCATAAGAAAAACAACGACCCTTAAACCTTTTAACATTGAACCGCCTAAAGAGACTCCTGTGGTAAAAAAGCTTCCCTATGAAGCATTTGTAATTATTGATGATTCGAAGGTTTACAGCGCAACAGACTACAATTACAATGCTGGCATTATTCATACTGTCGAGTTTCCTGTAGGAAATATTATGAAACAGGTTCTGCCGATATACTTTAATCAGATGTTTCAGAAGGTTAAGTATGATAGAGATATGTCATCCTTAATTCGTTCCAATGACATACTAATAATAAATGCAATAGTGGACAATATTAATTTTAAGGAGAAATGTTGCCTTCCAGTTGTGTTAGATGTAAACGCAAGGACTAAGTTTGTAATCTATGATAGTGACTTAATTGCTTTAGCCCTTCCTGTTTATGGCGATGGTTCTGGTAAAACCTCAAAGTCTGGCCTTTTTTCATATATTGACGAAAAGGATTTGGGCAATACTGCCTATCAGGCATTACTAAACTCAGTAAAAAATGCTACTGATGGAATTTATGCGGCAGTCATGAACCCAAAAACACAGATTTCAGAGGCAAAACAGCTTATAAATAAAGACCCTTCCAAGTCTTTTCCATACAAGGTGGTGGCTAATCTTTCTCTGAAGGTAAATGATATTGCCGAGGCTTGTGCAGCAGCACAAATGTATGTCCAGCTTGAGCCTAAAGATTCAGAAGGTTATTTGCTTCTTCATAAATGTTATTTAGCACAGAGGCAATACAAGGATGCCCTTAAACAACTTGAGCATGCTATATCTTTAGCACCTAAGAGTGCTATTTTAGCTGATAAAATTATCAATTTCTATATAGAGAGAGGAAAGTTTGAAAAAGCTATTGAATGGATTAAAAAATACCTTGAACTAAGACCAGACGATTGCTATGCGTTTCTGACACTATCGGTTCTTCATTTTAAGACAGACAAAACAGAGGAAGCAATAAAAATAGCAGAAAAGGCATTAGAGAAGTTAACCTTTTCAGGAGTGGGACTTAAAATTTCTAAAAGGGAAGAGGAATATGCAAAGATAAGTTCAGTAGAACCTAACAGCCCCGCAGAAAAGGCAGGTATAAAACCTGGCTATGAAATAGTAGAGATTGATGGAAAATCAACTTTAGAACTTCCTATAAATGATATTATTCAAAAAATTAGAGGTGAAGAGGGAACAGAGGTAACTCTTAGAATTAAAAAAAGTGACTCAGAAGAATTGCAGACCTATAAACTCACTCGGGTAAAATTTTACACAGAACCTGCTGCAGTATCCTACAAGGGTGCTCTTGCCATTTATTTTCTTGAGATGAACGATTTTTCAAAGGCCAAAAAACACATAGAGGAGGCTGAGAAAATATCTCCTGAAAATAGTTATTTAAGACTTGCAAAGGCACTTTTAGATTTAAAAGAGGGGAAAAATGAAAAAGTAATAGAGGAGACAGAAAAGCTCAAAGATAGTCATTATGCCAGAATACTTCAGGCCATTGCTTTTGCAAAAAAAGGAAGGTTTGAAGAAGCGATTGATTTATATAAAAATACTAAAGATGCGTTACTTATTACATCAAAAACAAGAGAAGAATTTTTCCTGACTGTCAAACCCTATCTGGAGAAAATTGAAAACAGGGTAATCGAATATGAAAGAGCAGGCCAGTATGCTCTCGCTTTAAGGGAGTATGGAAAATTAATCGATATTTCTGATGATGATAAGGCTCAAAGAATTCGAAACAGGATTGGAAGGATTATTTCTCAGAATCCTTCTCTCGTAGAATTAAGAGATGAGGCAAGAAAACATTACTTACAGGCCGAGGTCTTGTTTACAAACAACAAATTTGAAGAAGCAATAGTTGAACTTGACAAAGCGTTGAGACTTCAACCTTTCAATCCTCAAATCTACTTTAATAAGGCTTTAGTATATGAAAAGATAGCTGACTATGTAAAGGCCATTGAAAACATGGAGATATATCTACAGCTTGCTCCTAACTCGCCGAATGCTCAAACAATAAAAGACCAGATTTATAAATGGAGATTCATCCATGAAAAGGAGATATAGTCTATTAATTCTGTTTCTTTTTGTGCTAACTTCTTGTGCTGGTCAGACTTTAATAAAGCCAGAGACAGATTTTAAGATAAAAGGACAAAAAAGAGCTTTTCTAACAGTAGTGACATCAATTAAAGAGAGTGAAAATGAAATTCAGCAGATAGAAAAAATCCTGAAAGAAAAGCTTCAGAATACGAATATTTTTAGCCAAATAACAGAAAAAATTAACGACGCTGATTTAAACATTAAAGTCGAAATTGATGAATTATTAAAAGTTTCAAAATCTGAAAGGCTTCTTTTTGGTGCAATGGCAGGAAGGGCAAAAATAGCTGGCAAAGTATCCCTAATTGAAGTATCATCGGGCAATGTTTTAGGCAGTTTCCGTGTAGAAGCCCTTTCATCGGGAGGTACTGTTTTCGCTGGAACTACAGAAGAAGTAATAGGAAAGTTTGCTGACGAGATAGTAAAGTATCTCGTAGAAAATACAGTGAATTAAAAAATAAGAACACTGGTTCAATTTCTCTGTAGTGACAATTTTCGCTTTTTTCTGCTAAATTAAAACTTATAGGCAACGTTATCAGCTACAAATGGTTAATTGAAGGAGGAAGTTTTAATGGATAGAATTCCAATGACTCCCGAAGGATATGAGAAACTCAAGGATGAACTGGACAGACTTATTAAAGTCGAGCGTCCTGCTATTATAAAAGCCATTGCTGAAGCAAGGGCTCATGGGGACTTGTCTGAGAACGCAGAGTATCATGCGGCAAGGGAAAAACAGTCCTTTATTGAAGGCAGAATTCAGGAACTTCAGGCAAAGCTTTCGAGAGCATATGTTATTGACCCTTCAAAGATAAATCAAGAAAAAGTAGCTTTTGGTGCTAAAGTAAGAGTCCTTGACCTTGACACTGAAGAGGAAAAGGAGTTCCATCTTGTAGGACCTGATGAAGCAGACGCAAAAAATGGTAAAATTTCAGTAACCTCTCCTGTAGGTAAAGCTCTAATAGGTAGAGAAGTAGGCGAGCAGATAACAGTTAAAGCTCCTGCTAAAATCTTGAACTACGAAATAATCTCCATAAGCTTTGAATAAGTTTACTGAAGCAAAGGTAATATCAAATGAAAAGTTAAAAGAAGATATTTTTTTGATATCCATTGAAACTGCCTTTGCTCAGCAACCGAAACCAGGACAGTTTTACATACTTAGAACAAATGAGAGATTTGACCCGCTGTTGGGAAGACCTTTCAGTATTTTTGATGCAGAGGAAAATAAGCTAAAATTTCTATACAGGATAAAGGGCAAAGGCACTTCTCTCATAAGCAAACTAAAAGAAAATGCACAAATTTCAATAACAGGGCCTCTTGGTAGGGGCTATCCCTCTCCAGAGGGAGATTTTATTGTCATTGCTGGAGGGATTGGCCTTGCATCAGTTTACTATCTCCTCAGGAAATTTCCTCAAAGAGCCTATCTTTTTTACGGAGTGAGAAACAGGGAGGAAGTTTTATTCTATGAAAGTCTCAGGGATTTATCAAAGGAGTTGTGTGTCGCTACAGAGTGTGGTTCAGTGGGTTATCAGGGGCTTGTTACAGAGGTTTTTAAAGAGAGAGGTTTAAGGCTTAATTTGCCTATTTATGCATGTGGTCCCATGGTAATGATAAAAGAGTTGGATAAAATCATAGAAGAAAGAGAAAACAAATGCTTTGTAGCTGTAGAGGAAAGAATGGCATGCGGCATAGGTGCTTGCCTGGGATGTGTAATTGAGACAAAAAATGGAATGCAAAGAGTTTGCACAGAAGGACCTGTTTTCGAACTTAGAGAGTTAAAACTATGAAGCCAAAGCTTGAGGTAAAACTTGGTAATCTGACCTTCAAAAATCCTGTGCTAACAGCATCAGGCACTTTTGGCTATGGCCTTGAGTATTCCCCTTTTATTGACCTAAATCTTCTCGGTGGCATAGTTGTTAAAGGTCTTTCTCTTAATCCGAAGCAAGGAAATCCAACTCCGAGGATTTATGAGACTCCCTGTGGAATGATAAACTCCATAGGCTTGCAGAACATTGGATATGAGGCTTTTGCGAGAGAAAAGCTCCCCTTTTTAAGACGTTTTAATACAAATATAATTGTAAATTTCTTCGGTGAAAATCTTGATGAATATCTGGAAATGGCAACGCGTCTTGAGCAAACCGATGGTGTCCATGCTTTAGAGATGAATGTATCCTGTCCGAATAAAAAGAGCGAATGGAGAAGAATGGGTATCAATCCTCAACTTTTGAGAGAAGCGGTGAAAGAGGTGAGAAAGCAAGTGAGGAAGCCTTTAATAGTAAAGCTTTCTCCTCAGGTTACAGATATAGCAGAAATGGCAAAGATTTGCGAAGAAGAGGGTGCCGATGCCGTTTCTTTGATAAATACCATACCAGCTATGGTTATTGATATAAAAACGAGAAGAAGCTTCTTGGGAACTCCTACGGGAGGACTTTCAGGTCCTGCCATAAGACCAGTGGCAGTAAGAGCAGTATGGGAGGTGGCAGGAGTGGTAAAAATTCCAATTGTAGGAATGGGCGGTATTATGACTGCCGAAGATGCTCTTCAATTTATTATTGCCGGTGCAACTTTTGTGGCTGTTGGAACTGCCAACTTTATAAATCCCCGCGCTACCATAGAGCTTATTGAAGGAATTGAGAAATTTTTGGTCGCTGAAGAAATAAGAGACATAAATGAGCTTATTGGAACATTCAGACAGTAAGATAATAACTCTTACAACTGATTTTGGCTACAGAGACCCTTTTGTGGGACAGATGAAGGGTGTAATTTTGACAATTAATCGCTATGCAAAAATTGTTGATATTACTCATGATGTTTCCTCCCATAATATTGAAGAAGCAGCTTTTTTAATTAATGAAAGTTTTAAGTATTTTCCTCAAGGTAGCATCCATGTTGTTGTCGTAGACCCTGGGGTTGGCTCAGAAAGAAAAGCTATAGCAGTAAGCTCAGGGGGACATTATTTTCTTGCTCCCGACAATGGAGTTTTGAGCTATTTGTTTAAAAATAATTATGAAGCAGTTACAATTGAAAACGAAAAATTTGTCTTGAAAAAAAACAGCCCTACTTTTCAGGGAAGAGACCTTTTTGCTCCGGCTGCTGCATGGCTTTCAAAGGGGCATGATTTTAGGGAACTTGGAACTCCCGTTAAAGAACCTATTATTCTGAATATAGATGAACCTTTGCGAATAGATAATAGAATAGTGGGCAAGATTATTTATTTTGACAAGTTTGGCAATGCCATAACAAATATAAAGATAGAAGGAGAGAAAATTAGAGAGATTTGTATAGGTGAGCACAGGCTTTCTATTGTAAAATTTTACGCTCAATCTCCTGAAAAGCCTGCTGCCTTAGTAAACAGCAATGGTTTTCTGGAAATTTTCGCATATAAAGACTCAGCAGAAAAAACTTTAGAACTCCAAAAAGGTCAGACTGTGGAGGTTTTCATAGATGGATGAGATAGTAAAGGGAATAATTAAAGATGAGAATGTTCTTGTTGCAGCAACAGTCTGTACTGAAACAGTAAGCCATGCCCAGAAAATTCATGACACCTGGCCTACTGCCACGGCAGCTATGGGTAGACTTATTGCTGGAGTTGTTTTGCTGGCATCAACATTGAAAGACAGGCAAAAGGTAATGATTCAAGTAAGAGGAGATGGACCTCTTGAGGAGGTTGTAGCAGAATCTGATTGGCTCTACAGAACAAGGGCATATGTTCGGAGACCTCATATTTACATGGGCCTTAAAGGAGAAAAAATAGATGTAGGAAGAGCAGTAGGAAAGGGTTTTTTAAATGTAATAAGGGATTTGGGGCTTAGAGAGTATTATCAAAGCAGTGTAGAACTTCAGACAGGAGAGATAGCCACAGACCTTGCATACTATCTAAATATTTCAGAACAGATTCCCTCTGCAGTATCACTTGGTGTTTTTGTATCGCCTGACAACTCTGTTGGTGCAGCAGGAGGATTCATGATACAGACCATGCCCGATACAAGAAGAGAAATAATAGATTTTCTTGAGAGGAAGTTAATAGATGTTAGACCCGTAACGTCAATGATAATGGGTGGCATGAATGCTTTTGACATGCTCGAGGAAGCAGTAGGGTTGCCTGTAGAAGTGATAAATCGTTCAGAGATAAGCTATTCCTGCCCTTGCACAAAGGACAGGGTAATAAATGCTATTGTTACTCTCGGAAAAGAAGAGATTAGTAAAATGATAGACGAAGGAGAGACCGTAAAGGTAGAGTGTTTTTTCTGCAAAGAAAAGTATGAAGTTACTCTTGAGGAATTAAGAGAACTACTTAGGATTATTTGATTTCGAGTAGTCTCAAATTTTAGGAGGTGTATTATGAGAAAATTAGTTGTCCTATTTATTTTTCTTTTCCTTCCTGCTGTTGCCTTTGCATCAACAGAGATAACATGGTATGGTCACGGAGCATTTAAGATTAAAACACCTGCTGGCAAGGTTCTTCTGATTGACCCTTGGATTACAAATCCCGTCAATCCAGAGGGAAAGAAGCAGCTTGAAGAGTTAAGCAAGGTAGACCTCATTTTACTCACCCATGCCCATGGAGACCATATAGGAAATACTGTTGAGATAGCAAAAAAGACAGGTGCTAAGCTTGTTGCTACCTATGACTTGGGTAAGGCAATGGTTTTGCATGGAGGTTTTCCGGAAAGTCAGTTTGGCTATGAGACAACGGGAAACTTCGGCGGAGAGATAACTCTGCTTGATGGTGAAGTGAAGGTTTTATTTGTTCCTGCGATTCACAGTTCAGGCCTTGAGACAACAGGCAATCCGAAGTCACTCATATATGCTGGCAATCCCGGCGGCTTTGTTATCTCCATAAAAAATGGACCAACTGTGTATCACACCGGTGACACAGACTTATTTGAGGATATGAAGCTACTGGGAGAGCTTTACAGAATAGACATAATGATGGTCTGTATTGGAGACAGGTTTACAATGGGGCCTAAGAGGGCTGCAAGAGCTGTGAAATATGTAAAGCCCAAGGCAGTTATTCCAATGCACTATGGCACATTCCCCGTTCTTACAGGCACTTTTTCAGATTTTGAGAAAGAGCTTTCTCTTCAGAAAACAAAGGCAAAATTAATAAAAATCAAAGCCGGTGAAACCATAAAATTGAGCAGATGAAATTTCAGCTAAAAAGAAAAACTATTATTATTCTTATCGTTCTTATTTTCTTATCCATCATATTTGCCCTTGTTTTTTGGCCTAAGAGGGAAGTGAATAAATACCGAGTAGAGAAGAAAAAGATGGTTCAGTCTGTTTATGCCTCTGGTTACATTGATTCCTCAGATAGTGTGGAGATTAAATCAGAAGTTTCAGGATATATTGAGAAAATAATGGTTAAAGAGGGAGATGAAGTAAAGAAAGGGCAGATTCTTGCTGTAATAAGCAATGACACGGTAAGGGAAAATCTTAAGGATTTTCAGGCTCAACTTGACTCTGTAAAAGATAGGCTAAAACCAGATTCTGATTTTAGAAAAGAGTTAATTCATAATATTGAGATAAAAAAGGCCGTTTTGCAAAATGTGGAGAAAAATTTCAACAGACGAAAAGCCCTTTATGAAGAGGAGTTGATATCGAAAGAAAAATTTGATGAAATACAGAGAGAGTATGAGGTTGCACGTCGAGATTATGAAAGACAGGTAAGTATCTATAATGATTCAATAAAAAACTTAACCTATCAGTATGAGAGTCTAAGGGCAAAAACTCAGGCACTGCGAGCAGAGCTTGATAAATATTACATCAAATCCCCAATAAACGGAACAATTCTGAGGAAATTTTTAAATGCTGGCGATTATGTGAATCCCATGCAACAGAGTATTGTTTTGTTTTCTGTTGGAAATGATAAAAATCTTGAGACTGTTCTTCTTGTAGATGAGGAGTATGTTCCTATGGTTAAGGAAGGCATGAAGGTATACATCACTCTTGATTCCTACCCAGGAGAAACCTTTGAAGGTCAAATAAGGACAATTGAGAGAAAATCTGACAGAACGACAAGGACAGTAAAGGTCAAGGCAGAGGTGGATTACAAAAGAACAATATTTTTTGGGCTTACAGTAGAAGCGAATATAATTATAAAAGAAGCGGAAGGACTTTTTATTCCCGATGCAGCTTACAAAAGAGGATATGTAGATATTATAGAAAAGGGTAAGAAAAAGACAGTGAAGGTTGATGTATCACCGGAAAAATACAACGGATACCTTTTTGTAAAAGACGGCTTAAAGGAAGGGCAGGAAGTTTTATTGAAATGAAGCATATTATCTTTGTAACAATGCAGTTGCTTTTTGAGCGAAAAAGGCAAACCATTGTAGCAATTGTTGGAGTTTCCATAGGTGTTGCAGCCTTCATAGCAATGGCATCTTTAATGAACGGATTTCAGAAGTATTTTATTGAACAGGCCTTAGACCTCAATGCACACGTTACTCTTAAAGTAAAAGACGAATCTGACAGGGGAAGAATAATAAGGCAGGTATACGGAGAGGATGTGCAGTTTCATGTATACGGAGCAAAACCAAAGGAGTTAAAAGACAAGATTGTAGATTACAAGTTTTTAATTGCCAGATATGACAAAGACAGGGAAATTATTGGAGTTGCTCCTCATCTTACAGGACAGGGAATAGTGAAATATGGAACTATCGATAAATCGGCAACTTTAGTAGGAATTGACCCTATTCTTGAGAGAAAGGCCTCTGTGATTGATAAGTTTATTGTTAACAAAAGACTGGATAGTCTCATCACCGACAGAGACAGCATAGTCATAGGCAGACTTCTTGCAAGAGACTTGGGAATTGACGAGTTAGGTAAAAAGGTCGTAATAACCACGCCTAATGGCGTGACCCATCTTTTTAAAGTAGCTGATTTTTTTGATTCTGGAATAACAATGCTTGACCAGACGAGAATATACATGAACATAAAGACTCTTCAGACCATTTTAAATAAGACAAACGAAGTAAATGAGATAATCTTTAAGATAAGGGATGTTTACAGAGCTAATGAAGTTGCCGAGAGGATAAACAGAGATACAGGATACTACACAGAAAGCTGGCAAAAGGCTTTCAGGAATTTTCTACAGCTTTTTAAAATTCAAAACTACATAACCTATATGATTGTCTTTGCAATTCTTGTTGTTTCAGCCTTCGGTATATTCAATATAATCATGATGACCGTTCTTGAGAAAAAAAGAGATATAGCAATTCTTAAGGCTTTAGGATATGAAAATGCCGATATAATAAAAATATTTGTATTTCATGGAGTGACAATAGGCTTTCTCGGTGCTACCCTCGGTTGTCTCTTAGGATATCTTCTACAAGAGTTTCTTGCCTCTGTCAATGTTGGAGTGGAAGGACTTGTTAGGACAAAAGGTTTTGCCCTTGACAGAGACCCCATTTATTTTCTTTATGGAGTGCTTTTTGCTTTTTCTTTTGCCACTCTTGCATCTTTTTATCCTTCCTATAAGGCATCAAAGCTCAACCCTGTAGACATATTCAGGAGCAGTGCTTGAGCATAATTCAGCTTAAAGGTATAACCAAAAGGATAAGGGATGAGGAGATTCTCAAAGACATTAATCTATCAGTAAATAAGGGAGAATTTATAAGCATAATAGGTCCTTCTGGTTCTGGTAAAAGCTCTCTCCTCTATATAGTTGCTCTATTAGACAAGCCAACAAGCGGAGAAGTAATTGTAGAAGGAGAAAATGTAGATTTCGAGGATTCGCACAAGATAGCACAGGTGAGGAACTTAAAATTTGGCTTCATATTCCAGTTTCATTATCTCATAGCCGAGTTCAGTCTTCTTGAAAATGTGATGGTTCCAATGATAAAGGCTGGTAAAACAAGGCAGGAGGCAACTGACAGAGCCTTTATTCTTCTTGAAAAACTGGGACTTAAAGGAAAAGAAAAAAGAAAGCCCTTTCAGATATCTGGAGGAGAACAGCAGAGAGTGGCAATTGCAAGGGCTCTTGCCAATGACCCTATTGTCATTGTGGCTGATGAACCAACGGGAAATTTAGACTCTAAGAACACAGCAGTTGTAATGGATATTTTTTGCTCCCTACATTTAGAGGGAAAGACGGTCATAATGGTCACACATGAATTAGAGTTAACTGAGAAAACAGAGCGAATTGTAAAAATGCTGGATGGTATGATAATAGAGGATATAGACCTTGGGAAAAAGAACAGTGTTCTATGAGATGAACAGTTAAAAGTTGAATGTGACCAATATAAGCAACCTCAAAGGTTAAAAAATATATGCTAAAATAATGTTATGTCTATTATCCCTTTAATTTTGTTTTTGCTGCTCAACTTTTTTTCACTGTCCTTTGCAGATTCATCCTATTATGTATTTGTAGTAGATGAAAACTTAAAACCGTTAGAAGGATACAAAATTCTTCCAACTCATAGAGAAAATATTTTCATTAGCAAATCGGAACCATTGAAAAAGTGGATTGTCCATCCCAAATCCACCATGATTGTAGTGCAGGATGGTGTCTACTATCCTGTAAAAGACTCTGTAGTTTTAGACAAGAAAAAAGGAATTGTTCTTTTGATTGTTGACCTTTCTGACCGAAAAAATGTCCCTTTTCATTTAGAGGGAATAGATAAGGATTTAAACGTCAGGATTCTCCTTGACAGTAAAAAGGATATATTCGCAAAGATAGACAAAATTCTCCCTTCTCCTCTAAAACCCTCTCCTGAAGTAGAGGTAATAAAAACTCCCCAGATTGAACTCTTAAGTCTTGCAGAGAGTTATGAGAGAGCAGGTCAGCTTGAGAGGGCTTTGTATTTTTATGATGAGTTGACAAAGCTTTATCCTGAAAAGTTGGAATTTTTAGATAAATTAGCCACTCTTAACTACAGGCTTGGAAACTTTGCAAAGGCAAAACAATATCTTTTAAAAATGCCGATGGATGAGAAGGTTCTAATAAAACTTACAGGCATATATGTCATAGAAAAAAATTTTGAAGGTGCTCTGAGGCTTGTTGAGAAGTCTTCTACGGTTAATAGTAGCTACATGCACTATCTGAAAGGTATTCTATACTATCTCTTAAACAGACGAGATGAAGCCTACAAGGAGTTGTCAACTTTAATGACTCTTGATAAAAACCTATCTCAAAACTTGAGAGACCTTCTCAGATAGTTAAATGGTTTGCTTTAATTCTAAAATTTTTTCCACGTTAAAGTTTCTCTCTTCGTTCCTCATCAAGCAGAACGCTCTAAGCCCTAAAAAATTTTTGTTTCCATACTCCATTGGGCCGACAAATATCGGCTTTATTATCCGTTTTGTCTTTATATCAGAAGACTTAAGATACACTATCTCTAAATGTTTTCCTTCCTCAATAGCTTTCTCAATTAGAACAATCTTTTCTTTCAAAGGAAGCCTCTTTTCTGAATGTTTATACTGAAATTGAGTTAGGAACTGAACGATTTGTCTGTCAAGGAGAATGTGTTTTTTTAAAAGAGGTTTTTTAAGAACAAGACCTTCGAGGCTTCTACATCTTGAAAGGGCTACGTAAAGTTGACCATGAGAAAATGTTCCTCTGCCTATATCGATAATTAGTTTATCAAAGGTTAATCCCTGACTTTTATGGATAGTTATTGCCCAGGCAAGTTTGAGAGGGTATTGGGTAAACTTTCCAGTTACCTCCGTAGATATCTTCTTTTTTTCCTTATCGTAATAAAATTCAAACATCTCCCATGTGAAAGGCATAACCTCTATGACTTCTCCATTGGTAAGCTCAACTAATATTATGTCTGGCTCTCCTCTTCTTTGTTCTATGCCGATTATTCTCCCTATATCACCATTAATCCATCTGCCCTTGTTGTCATTGTTAAGAAGCATCACCTGTGCATCAACTTTTAGAACTAACTCTGCTAAAGTTGGAAGGTCTTTTTCTGTAAATTCTCCCTCTACTATGCCGAAATACTTGAAGGCTTTATTTTTTATCTTTGAGAGTTTTTCTGTATTTATTGCCTCTGCCATTTTATTGGTTGTTGTAAGATATACGTAAAAATCGTTGTCCTCTGGCACAAAATCAGGTTTAACTCGAGTGTTTATTTTTTTGATAAGCTCCTCTGTAACAGTGTTGTTTCTTATGCTATTAAGAATGTCAAGGAAAACTACATCAGACTGTCTGTAAACTTTTTCAAGTTCAATAAACTCGAATTCACATTCCTTAAATGCATTAGAACTGAAAAAATATGGTGAACTGTAGAGTTCTTTGAAAATAACTTGTTCTCTTGAGCTTACTACAGGAGGAAGTTGATAGAGGTCTCCTATGAAAATCATCTGAATACCGCCGAAGGGAGTGTTTTTTCTTCTTCCGTGTTTTCTCAAGAAAACATCAATACAGTCAAGAAGGTCTGCCCTTACCATTGATATCTCGTCTATGACAATAGTGTCAAGGTTTTTATAGAGTTTAGAATTTTTTGGTTTTATTGTTTTTACATTATGAATGTTTATGTCTGGTTTGAAGCCGAAAAATGAGTGAATTGTCTGACCTTTAACATTGACCGCTGCAACTCCTGTTGGTGCGAGTATAGCGATTTCTTTACGAGTATGCTCTCTGAAATAACTCAGAAAAGTTGATTTACCTGTTCCTGCTCTACCTGTTATGAATATATTTTTATTAGAGCCTTCGGCAAGTTCCAAAGCTTTAAGAAAAGCCTCATTTAATTCAATTTTTTCTTCTTTCATGGAAGAATTTCTATGGGAATTCCATCGGGAACCATTTTCCAGATTTCATCCATCTCTTCATTGGTTACAGCTATACAGCCCTCTGTCCAGTCATCAATTATGTGATATTTACCCAGATACTCAACTTTTTTTGAAAGTCCGTGTATCATGATTGCGCCTCCGGGATTAATACCCGCTCTGGTTGCATTTAATATGTCCGTTTCATTTGGATAAGATATTTTTAGAGCTCTGTAAAAATTGCTATTCGGATTTCTGCTTTCAATGTAGTATCTCCCTTCTGGTGTTTTCCCATCTCCCTGAGAGGTTTTCTTGCCAACAGGTGTTTTTCCAAGGGAAATGCGATAGGTCTTAAGTATCTTTCCCTCTCGCATGAGAAACATCACTCTCTTTGACTTTATTACAACTATGAGGTCAGCTATTTCATTAGCATGAAGAAGACTACTGGAGAAAAAAAGAATTATGCTAAAAAGAAGCGTTCTTAAGAGCATCTTTACAAGAACAGTTTCTATTTGTGGGAATACTTTTTATTGTCTCTTTGACTAAAATTCCAACAGTATCCAGAGATTCATGCATTGCCTCAACAACCTCTTTTACTGTAAGCGGTTTTTTGGATATTCCCGCAGCATAATTGGCAACTACAGCCACTGCTGCATAGCAGAGTTCCATTTCTCTTGCTAAAGAAGCCTCTGGCATTAGTGTCATTCCAATGATATCTGCTCCGGTGGTTCTGTAAAACTTTATCTCTGCCGCTGTTTCAAGTCTGGGGCCATTTATACACACATATGTTGCTGATGGCACTACTGATAAATTAAGTCTATGGGCTGTTTCAATGATGCATTCTCTGAGTTCTTTGCAAAAAGGTTCGGTGAAGTCAATATGAACTACTCTTCCTTCCTCAAAAAAAGTATTTTTTCTCATTCCCTGAGTGAAATCTATTATTTGGTCAGGAATGACGATACTTCCCGGTGGAATTTCTTCGTTCATAGTTCCTACGGCGAAAAGACCTATAAGTCTCTCTGCACCAAGTTCTCTGAAACCGTAGATATTGGCTCTGTAATTAACTTTATGCGGAGGTATGCTGTGTTTTTCACCGTGTCTCCGGAGAAATAAAACACTCTTTGAGTTAATTTCCTCTATTTCGTATGGGCAGGAAGGCTCGCCGTAGGGAGTTTTGATTGCGATTTTTTGTTTTTGGACTTCCGATTCACTTAAACCGCTTCCGCCGATTATTCCTATCTTCACCTTGATTTCTCTGCGCTGTTTTTTTAAAATGCGCCCAGGAGGATTTGAACCCCCGACCTGCGGATTCGTAGTCCGACGCTCTATCCTACTGAGCTATGGGCGCTAAAAATATTATAACAGATGCAAAAGCACTCTTAGAAGATAGAATATTAAGAGGATTTTCCAAGATTGAATCTTTCGATAACCTCATAAATCGAGCCATTGGGTGTAAGGGTGCTTTTCATTAGAACAAATTCCTCTACAGAGAACTCAAATTGTCTGTCCTCTATGGATAGTTGTCTGTATTTATCAACTAATTTTTCAAATACATATCTTCCATTTTTATAATTTTTAACTCTTGCAAGAGTGATGTGTGCCTTAAATTCTCTTGTCTCCTTTTGAAATCCTATAACACTAAGGCTTTCATCAATTCTTTTGGCAAGGTCTTTCAGAACTTCTTTATTTTCCGTGCCAATCCATATTACACGGGGTTTGTCTTTATCTGGAAAAACTCCTGGCCGAGTTATCTTAAGTTTAAACGGCGAGAACTCTCTTGATAGAGGATTTAGGATTTCTTTAATCTTAGGAATGAGCTTTTCCTCAACTTCTCCCAGAAATTTAATAGTGATGTGAAGGTTTTGTTTGCTTACAATGTTTATGCCATCAATGGTTTGTTTAGGCTCAATTAAACTTGCGAGAAATTCTCTTATGCTAAGGGGTATCTCAATGGCCAAAAAAAGTCTCATGAAAGTATTATACTCCCAATAGTATTCTTATCAAAAGATTTGTTATAAGTCCTGCCACTACATCATCCATCATTACACTTAATCCTCCCCGTAGTTTCCTCTCTATTTGTCTTATTGGAGGAGGCTTAAAAATGTCAAGAATGCGAAAGACTATGAAGGCTAAAAGTAGGGTATTGAGATTTATTGGAATAAAAAGCATTGCAGCCATATATCCTGCAAACTCATCAATTACTATACAGGACGGGTCTTTCTCGCCCTGTTTCCTTTCGATTTTCTCAGAAGCAAAAACTCCAAGTATAAGGGAGAGTGAAAATATTGCCAGAAGGGTGCTGTAAGATGGCTTCAGAAGCCAAAGAAATAGCAGGCCAAAGACGGTAGCAACAGTTCCAGGTGCGAGGGGGAAATAACCGATGAAAAAAACAGTGGCTATTATTTTATAAAACATGGATAATTTTAACACAGCTTGACAAGACAAACCCAATTCTCTTAAGCTCAAAATTGCTGGATTTTAAGGGAAGAGAGGTGAGAATCCTCCGCTGCCCCGCAGCCGTGTTGGGAACGAAAGCCCACGCATGCCACTGGAGAGCAACTCTCTGGGAAGGCGGGCAAGTAGGTTGAAGTGAGCCCAAAGTCGGAAGACCTATCCAGTCAGAGAGCCTTTGGCTTTCTGAAATGCCTCGTGGGAGGAGCAGATGAAGATTAAAACCACTGTCTTTGGCTATCCCCGTATCGGTCCGAAGAGAGAACTAAAAAAAGCTCTGGAAGACTACTGGAACGGGAAGATTTCAAAAGTAGAACTTTTAGAGACTGCCAATTCTTTAATAATCCAGAATGCTAAAGTCATTCAATCCTCTGGAGTTGACCTCATTCCATCTAATGAATTTTCCCTTTATGACTTTATTCTTGACCATTCAGTGATGTTTAACGCTGTACCTAAGAGATTTAACAGAATTTCAGACCCCTTGGATAGATATTTTGCTATGGCAAGGGGCACTCAAGAGCTTCCAGCACTTGAGATGACCAAGTGGTTTAATACGAATTATCACTACATTGTGCCAGAAATAGAGGATGAAGAGTTTGAGCTTATGGAAAACAAGCCCCTTAGGGAATTTGCTTTGCTAAGAGATAGTCTATCCGTAAAAACCAAACCTGTCATAGTGGGACCTTTTACCTATCTGAAGTCTGCGAAGTTAAATATGGATAGAGTGGAAAGATTATCGGAAAAAATATTGCCTGCCTATAAAAAGCTCCTCATAAAACTCGATGCAGCAGGAGTTGAAGAAATACAGATTGATGAACCTGCAATGGTAATGGATATGGAAGAGCGAGAGATAGAACTCTTAACAGGTCTTTACAGGGAGCTGACAAAGGGCCTTACTTTAAAAGTTTATATTCAAACTTATTATGAAGCGGTTTCAGCATATGAAAAACTTGTTTTCTCTCTGTCTGTCCATGGATTTGGATTTGACCTTGTAGACGGCAAGGAAAATCTTGAAAATATACTAACTCTTGGATTTCCATCCGATAAAGTTCTCATTGCTGGAGTTGTATCGGGAAGAGACCCTTGGAGGACAGACTTTACTGTTGTTATGAGCATGCTGGAGAGACTTTTCAGAGTTACCGATAAGATTATGCTTTCCAATTCATCTCCACTAATTCATCTTCCAATAACTGTTGAGGCAGAGAGAGGACATATTCAAGAGGATATACTTAACATGCTAAGCTTTGCCAATGAGAGACTTGAAGAGTTAACCATTCTCAAAAGAGCAATTAATGATGGAGCAGCCCTGCCCGCAAGGAAAAGTATAGTCCATGAGATATTTTCAAAGGCAGAGGTAAGGAGCAAAATCTCAAGCATTGATGAAAAAGCTATTTTAAGAAAACCCGAATTTAAAGAGAGATACAGAATGCAGATGGATTCTCTCAAGCTGCCTCTTTTCCCTACAACTACCATAGGAAGCTTTCCTCAGACAAAGGAAGTAAGAAAATTCAGGGCAGATTATAAAAATGGTAAGATAACTGAGGAGGAATACAAAAAGTTTATTTTTCAGGAGATTGAAAAGGCTGTAAAAATTCAGGAAGAACTTGACATAGATGTGCTTGTTCATGGAGAGTTTGAGAGAACAGACATGGTAGAGTTTTTTGCTGAAAAACTAAAAGGCTTTGCGATAACTAAAAATGGCTGGGTTCAGTCTTATGGTTCAAGATGTGTAAGACCACCGGTAATTTACGGAGATGTATGGAGGGACAAAGCTCTTACAGTTGAGGAAACCCTTTACGCTCAATCTCTCACCCCAAGACTAGTGAAGGGAATTATGACGGGTGCTGTGACAATTCTTCAGTGGTCCTATCCAAGAAAGGATATATCAAGGCGCGAGATTGCCTACCAGATAGCTCTTGCTCTAAAGGAGGAAGTGCTGGAACTTGAGAAGAGGGGTATAAAAATTATTCAGATTGACGAGCCTGCTTTCAGAGAAGGTTTGCCTCTTAAGAGAAACAAGCAGGATGAGTATTTTGATTGGGCCATAAATAGTTTTAGACTTACCACAGCCGATGTATCTCCCTTTACGCAGATTCATACTCACATGTGCTATTCAGACTTTAATGAGATAATTGACAGGATTTATGCTCTTGATGCTGATGTGATATCAATTGAGGCTTCAAGAAGCAAAGGAGAGATTTTATCTGCCTTTGAGAACTTCAGATACGACCATGGCATTGGATTGGGAGTTTATGATATTCACTCTCCAAGAGTACCCTCTGTTGAGGAGATGATTGAGATTATTGAGCGTTCTGTCAGTCTGATTGATAAGTCACTTTTTTGGATAAACCCAGACTGTGGACTCAAGACAAGAGGATGGCAGGAGACGGTGGCATCACTAAAAAATATGGTTTTAGCTGCAAAGGCTATGCGTAAAAGGGAGGTTTAGGATGTTTAAAAATATAATAAAGCGCGACGGCCGCATTGTCCCCTTTGACCCTGAAAAAATTACTGTAGCCATTTCAAAGGCGGGAAAAGCAACGGGCGAGTTTGATTATGATACGGCAAAAAGGCTTACGATAAAAGTCCTCTTGCTTGCGGAGGAATTAATCAGAGACCGAGACCCACATGTAGAGGAAATACAGGATATAGTTGAGGAGATACTTTTAAGCAGTCCCTACAGGAAAACAGCTAAGGCATATATAATATACCGCGACCAGCATGCGAGAATGCGTGAAATTGCCCGTCAGGGTGGACTTGAGCTCATAGACAACTATCTTAGCAAGGTTGACTGGCGAATTAGTGAAAACTCAAATATGAGTTTCAGTCTTCAGGGGCTTAACAATTATATCTCCTCTGAAATAAGCAAAAGCTACTGGCTACACAAAATATATCCTCCAGAGGTGAGGGAAGCCCATATAAATGGCGATATGCATATTCACGACCTGAATGCCCTTTCTGCCTATTGTGTTGGATGGGATTTGATGGACTTGCTTATCCGGGGCTTTGGTGGAGTTCCCGGTAAAGTTGAATCTCGGCCTGCTAAGCATCTTAGGCCTGCACTGGGTCAGATTGTCAATTTCTTGTATACAACCCAGGGAGAGACGGCAGGTGCGCAAGCTTTCAGCAACGTTGACACTCTTCTTGCACCCTTTATTGCCTATGACGGCTTGAATTATAAGCAAGTAAAACAGGCACTTCAGGAATGGGTCTTCAATCTCAATGTACCTACTCGCGTTGGTTTTCAGACCCCTTTCAGTAATATCACTCTTGACCTTAAAGTGCCTGAACATTTTGCCTCTCAGGCAGTGATAATCGGAGGAAAGCCTCAGGATGCCACATACGGAGACTTTCAGAAAGAGATGGACATGTTCAATCAAGCTCTCTTTGAGGTGCTTTCCGAGGGCGATGCAAAGGGAAGAGTGTTTACCTTCCCAATTCCTACAATCAACATAACAAAAGATTTTGAATGGAATAGCCCAGTTGTAGACCTAATAATGCAGGCAACGGCAAAGTATGGAATACCATATTTTGCAAACTATATAAACTCTGACCTTCGTCCTGAGGATGCTCGTTCAATGTGTTGTCGGCTAAGGCTTGAAACTAAAGAGCTAAAACACAGAGGCGGAGGACTTTTTGGTTCTAATCCGTTAACCGGTTCAATTGGCGTTGTAACAATTAGCCTTCCAAGAATTGGTTATCTAAGTAATAGCGAAGAGGAGTTTTTTGATAAGCTTTTATGGCTTATGGAGATAGCAAAAACCTCTCTTGAAATAAAGCGAAAGGTGCTTGAGAGATTTAC
Source organism: Thermodesulfovibrio sp. TK500a (assembly GCF_055381765.1). Lineage (NCBI taxonomy): Bacteria > Pseudomonadati > Nitrospirota > Thermodesulfovibrionia > Thermodesulfovibrionales > Thermodesulfovibrionaceae > Thermodesulfovibrio > Thermodesulfovibrio sp. TK500a. Next base: position 918,172 of record NZ_AP041606.1, on the reverse strand, counting down.
AGAAGCAGGGCTTTATCCCTATTCAAGACATTATCTAAGCTCAGTAAAAGAGAAAACAGGAGCCTATTGGGCGAATCATTTCTCTACCATAGGCATAATTGGAATGAATGAGGCAATTGCAAATGCCCGGTGGTTCAAATCTAAGGGAATTTGGACAGAGGAGGGAAAGGCCTTTGCATTGAAAGTCATGGATTTTATGCGGGAGAGGCTTATTGATTTCCAAAAAGAAACCGGAAATCTATACAATCTTGAGGCAACACCAGCAGAGGGAACAAGTTACAGACTTGCGAAGATTGATAAGCAGAAATATCCAGACATTATAACACAGGGTAGTGAACACCCTTACTATACAAACTCCTCATGGCTTCCTGTAGGATTTACAGAGTCTATAAAGTATATTCTTGACCATCAAGACGAGCTACAGAGTAAGTATACAGGCGGAACGGTGCAACATCTATTTTTGGGACAAAATCCGAATCCTGAGAAACTCAAGGCCTTTATAGAACAAGTCTTCAAGCAATATAAACTCCCATATATTAGTATAACCCCAACCTTCAGCATCTGCTCAGAGTGCGGATATGTGGAAGGAGAACACTCCCAATGTCCCAAATGTGGTTCAAGCTGTGAGATTTACTCCAGAGTCGTAGGCTACTTAAGACCTGTTATGAACTGGAACGACGGTAAAAAGGAGGAGTTTAAAGAGAGACAATACTTGGAGTTTAAGGTTTAATAAGGTTTTTTTAAGGCTTTCATTAAAACTTTCTCCTCATCTTTTCTAAAGAGTTGACGGATTTTTTTGAAACGTTTTAAACTATTATTTCTGAATTTAATCGGAGGTTTTTAGCATATGGATGAGAAAAAAAATTTAAAATTAGGGCTTCCAAAGGGAAGTTTACAGGAGTCGACTTTAAAGCTTTTTAAGAAGGCGGGATTTAACATACATGTCTCCCATAGGTCTTATTATCCCATTATAGACGATGATGAAATATCATGTATGCTCTTGAGGGCACAGGAAATTCCCATATACGTTGAAGAGGGATATCTTGACTGTGGACTTACTGGCTATGACTGGCTACTTGAACAGAACGTAGATGTTGTTGAGGTCGCAGAGTTAAGATATGCAAAAGAGGGTTTTAGGCCTGTCAGATGGGTAATAGCTGTGCCAGAAGACTCACCAATAAAGACTGTTGATGACCTACAGGGCAAGAGAATAGCTACCGAACTGATGGGTTTTACAAAGAGATATTTAAAGGCAAAGGGAATTAAAGCGGATGTTTATTTTTCATGGGGAGCAACAGAAGTAAAGCCACCTTATCTTGCCGATGCAATTGTAGACCTTACTGAAACGGGTAGTTCATTGAAGGCCAATAAACTTCGCGTTATTGATACTATACTTGAATCGACAACACGTTTCATCTCGAATAAAAACTCGTGGCGTGACTCTTGGAAGAAAAAAAAGATGCAAAATTTGGCCATGCTTCTTCAGGGAGCTCTTCTTGCAGAGGAAAAAGTTGGACTTAAGATGAACGTGCCAAAAGATTCTCTAAAAAAGGTCTTAAGCCTGCTTAATTCACTACACTCTCCAACAATCTCGCAGCTTTATGATGAAAATTGGTATGCCTTAGAGGTTATAATAGATGAGAAGAAGGTAAGAGAAATACTGCCAAAACTCAAAGATGCAGGAGCATCAGGTTTTGTAGAATATCCGCTAAATAAAGTAATTCCCTGAGGGAGGTGACTCAGATGTATGCAATAATAGAAACAGGAGGCAAGCAGTACAGAGTAAAAGAGGGAGAACTTTTGCAGGTAGACAGACTCAATCTCGAGAAAGGGCAGGAAGTCATTTTTGATAGGGTTTTGTTTCTGCAATCTGAAAATGGAATAAGACTGGGAAATCCTTATCTTGACGGTATTAAGGTGAAGGCTGAAGTCGTTGATGAAGAGAAAGCAGACAAAGTTATGGTATACAGACCACCTTCAAAGAAGGCCATTAAGAAGCTTAAAGGACACAGACAATGGTATACTAAAATAAGGATAAAAGAGATTGTAGGAGGATAAAATGGCACATAAAAAGGGTGTTGGAAGTTCCCGTAATGGAAGAGACAGTAAAGCAAAAAGACTTGGTGTAAAAAGATTTGGTGGGCAAATCGTTAAAGCCGGAAACATTCTTGTAAGGCAAAGGGGAACGAAGTTTCATCCTGGCGCCAATGTGGGTGTTGGCTCTGATTACACCCTCTATGCCTTAATTGACGGTGTAGTTAAATTTGAAAGAAAAGACAAACAAAGACTTAAGGTAAGCGTCTATCCCGTTGTTCAACCCGCCCAGTAAAATCAGCGGGTGGTCTTTCCACCCGCTTTATCCTATATGCAATTTGTCGACTTTGTAAAAATATATGTTAAAGCAGGAGATGGTGGAAGAGGCTGCATAAGCTTCCGCAGGGAAAAATATGTCCCTCGTGGTGGTCCTGATGGTGGGGATGGAGGGAAAGGAGGCGATGTAATCCTTAGAGCTTCCTCAGAGTTGAATACCCTTCTTGACCACAGATATCAGAAAACTTACAAAGCGAAGCGGGGGCAGCATGGAAAAGGAAGCAATATGAAGGGCAAAGATGGCGAAGACCTCATAATTAAAGTGCCTGTAGGAACTGTAATAAAAGATGCTGAAACAGAAGAGCTTTTAGCTGACCTTGACGAAGAGGGAAAAGAGTTTATTGTTGCAAAGGGTGGAAGAGGGGGATTAGGAAATGCCCATTTTGCTACACCTACCAAACAAACACCAAGATTTGCTCAGCCCGGTGAGCCCGGAGAGGAAAGATGGATTATTCTTGAGCTCAAACTCATTGCCGATGTGGGGCTCATAGGTTTGCCAAATGCAGGAAAGTCTACTTTAATTTCTGTTATAAGTTCTGCCCGTCCGAAGATTGCCGACTATCCATTTACCACTCTAACACCAGTTTTAGGAGTTGTTAAACATAGAGACAACAGAAGCTTTGTTGTTGCTGACATACCTGGGCTGATTGAAGGGGCACATAGAGGAGCTGGATTAGGGCATCAGTTTCTGAGACATGTTGAGAGAACCTCGATGTTGCTTCATCTTGTTGATGTATCAGATTATGTTAACTCAAATCCTGTTGATGATTTTGAAAAAATTCAGTCAGAACTCAGACTTTATAATCCCGCCCTGCTCAAAAAACCCTTTGCTGTTGTAGGAACGAAAACCGATTTAGCCTTTGAAGGTAAAAGACTTATGAAATTAAAAAGCTACTGTGAAGAAAAAAATATTGATTTTTTCTCGATAAGTGCTGTAAAACAAGAAGGTATTGAAAAACTCTTAGACTACCTTGTTGAGAAAGTGAGTAGAAAATGAGGGTTGTAGTAAAAATAGGGAGTAATCTTCTGACAGATAAGTCCGGTAGAATAAACAGAAAGAGAATTCACTCTTTTGCAAGAGAAATCTCTGAGCTTGTTAATAAATCCCTTGAAATTGTTATGGTTTCTTCTGGTGCAATAGCCTCGGGATTGAAAAAATTGGGATGGAAAAGTAAGCCAAAGGAAATAAGAAAAAAACAGGCAACTGCTGCAGTAGGCCAGCCTCTTTTAATGTGGATGTATGAGCAGTATTTTCTGAAGTACAGGAAACATATAGCTCAGATTCTACTGACAAGAGATGATTTAAGCGATAGAGTAAGATATATAAATGCAAAAAATACTATTCTGACTCTTCTTGAGATGGGTGTTATACCAATTATCAATGAAAATGACACAGTGGCTACAGACGAAATAAAGTTTGGAGACAATGACCAGCTTGCTGCTCTGGTATCTGGTTTGATTGAAGCTAATCATTTAATAATTCTTTCAGATGTTCAAGGGCTTTATACTTCTGACCCTAAAAAAGATCCTGATGCGAAAATAATAAAGCATGTTAGAGAGTTTTCAAAGGAAATCGAGACCATTGCAAAACCTGCCTCTACAGGTTACGGAACAGGAGGGATGTATTCAAAGGTAATCGCAGCCAAAAAGGCTACCTCTTTCGGTATTCCCGTTCATATAGTAAGCGGAAGAAAATACGGAAGTATAAAAGCCGTTATAGAAGGAAAAGATGTAGGCACATATTTTGAGCCTGTAAAGGAGAGGGTAACCTCCCGTAAAGGATGGATTGCCTATGCAACACGGGCAAAGGGAAATGTAATTATTGACGACGGAGCGGTTAAAGCTCTTTTAAAGAACGGAAAGAGTCTGCTGCCTTCAGGTATTAAAAAAGTAGAGGGAGAATTTGATGTGGGAGATGCAGTCTACTGTATTGATGAAAGAGGAGATAAAATAGCTAAGGGATTGGTAAATTATTCTTCCTGTGAAATAAGGCTTATCAAAGGAAAAAAATCTTCGGAAATTGAGAAAATTCTTGGGTATAAATATGCTGATGAGGTAATACACCGCGATAATCTCGTAATTCTTTTATAAAAGTCTGTTTTAGTCTCCTTCATCATTTAACTATGAATTCTACTGAGTCGATGAGTTTATTTTCACTGTCAACTATGCTTATTCTATAACTTCCAGGTTTTGTTTGCCATAAAAATTGAGGGGTTTTTATACCTGTTTTTTCTCCATTGATTAACCACTCATATTTTTCTGTTAGTGGTTTATAACTAAGTGTTACATACTGATTTTCTTCTGGAATATCAGGGTCAATGGCAATGATTGTATCCGATGAAGGATAGACTATCTTTGGTGAATCTTGACCCCTATCTTTGAGTGTTAATACATGTTCAATTTCTGTACCCTTAAGAAAATATTCTTCTTTCTCTGCTTTAGAGTCATCGTTTAAAAGAACTCTTTTTTTAACTACTGTTTTGGGTGGATTAGCCTGACGGGATGGGATATTGCTGTGAAGATAATTCATAATCTCAAGCCATATAGGTGCAGCACCTGATACACCTGATACATTTTTCATAGGTGTGCCTATGAAATTGCCAACCCATACTCCAACTGTGTATTTTTCAGAAAAACCTATACACCAGTTATCCCTCATGTCTTTACTCGTTCCAGTTTTCACTGCAGTCCAGAACTTTGTTGATATGGGATTTTCAAATCCAAAGGTCTCACTCCTTGCCTCTCTGTCTGAAAGTATATGGGAGACTATAAATGTTGTATCTTCCTCCATCACTTTTCTCTGTTTTAAGGCTGTCCTATCAAAAGTTAGAGTTAAACTGCTCCATTTTCCTCTATTAGCAAGAGTTCTATAGGCATTCACAAGTTCATAGAGGCTTACATCCACTGTTCCAAGAGCCATAGATGGACCATAATATTCTCCATCCTTTACTCCTTCAAAACCCAATTCCCTGAGTCTCAAAGCAAAATTTTCCTCTCCCAGAAGCATCAATACTCTCACTGCAGGAATATTAATTGATGAGGCAAGGGCTGTTCTTACGGTAACTAATCCTCTGTATTCGTTGTCATAATTCTTTGGAGAATATATGCCCCTTTCTGTTGTAACGTTAAGAGGGGTATCCTCAATCAGTGAGGCTGCTGTAATAAGTCTTTTTTCGATAGCAAGACCGTAGAGAAATGGTTTAAGCGTTGAACCTGCCTGCCTTTTTGCCAGAACTCCGTCTACATGTATTGTGCTCGGATTTGTTCCAGAATTTCCTATGTAGGCAAGAATCTCACCTGTTTTATTGTCGACTATTAAGACTGCACCATCATTAACATTTTGAGCTCTAAGTTGATTAAGATGGTGTCTAAGAGTTTGTAATGCAAAAATTTGTAATTTTTTGTCTAATGTAGATTTAACATCCTTATTTTCTCTAATAAGTCTCCTTGCCACGTGAGGAGCAAGTGAGACAGTATGTTTTATGTGATAGGGACGGTATATAGAAGATTGAGCTAATACTTTTATTTCATCACATTTAATGTTCCACTTAAGAGATTCAGACAGCAAACATGCCCTTTTCTCAATTTTTTCTATTAATGAATTTGGAGAGGGTATTAATGATGCAAGTAAGAGGGATTCAATCTCTGTCAGTCCTGAAGGTTCTTTCCCAAATAATCCCTGTGAGGCTGAGGCTATTCCCTGAAGCTCTCCTCTAAAGGAGACTAAATTTAGATAGGCTTCAAGAATATGCTCCTTTGTCCAGCTTTTTTCTAATTCAAGGGCAGCTTTTATCTGTTCAATTTTTTGAGATAAGGTTCGCTTTTTTCCCTTTGGTTTTAAATTTTTATCTAATAATGATACAAGCTGCATAGTAATTGTGCTTGCTCCACGGCTTTTTTCGCCCAGTATATTTTCAATAAATGCGCTACCTAATGCTTTCCAGTCTACACCACTGTGTTCATAAAAATTTTTATCCTCCAATTTTATGACTGCCTTGATTAGTGATGGAGAGATATCTTTTAAATCAACCCATTCAAGTCTTCTAATTTTATGGTCAATCCTAAGTTCATGAATTATCTCTCCGTTTCGGTCAAGTAGATAGACATCAGACTTTTTATAGGAGCTTTTTACTTCTTCAAAAGTAGGAAGAGCATAGGCATTAATTGAAAAAGCTAAAAATGTAAGAATTAATAGGAATATCAACATAAAAATTCCTTCAAAATTTTATCATCAAGCAAATTTTTTTGCAAGCTCATAATAGATATAAAATTTTTTAATAATGCTATTAGATACATTGACGCTATTAAAACTTTTATATATACTCTGAATAACAATGGAAGGCTGTTCTATGAAAATTGATATCTTGAATTGTTATTAATGACATGTAGATGTTTGGATTTTCTACTAAATTAAAATGACAATTCGAGTCATTTTTTAGTAAACAGCTTATGCTTCCTTGAATTTCAAGAGGCTAAGTCTGAGAACAGTCTTAAATAAAAGATAAGGAGGCTCTATGAAAAATTAACCTTTTGCAGATTTTAGCAGTTTTTTATCTTTAAAATTCAGAAGAAAGGAGGATAAAAATGAAAGTATTTATAAAAATTTCTATTATTTTATTCTCAATTTTTATGATTTCCTCACTTTCCTTTGCACAGTCCTGTGATCCTAATACAAGAGAACCTAATGAAGATGAGGTGATATTTTTTGAACATATAAACTATGGTGGATGCTGGATGGGTGCTAAAATTGGTTCCAATTATTCAAGTTTAGTTGGTAATACTTATAATCCAATATGTAAAAAGACCATTAATTGGAATGATACAATAAGCTCTATCAAAGTAGGAGCAAAGGTAATGGTTACAGTTTATGAACATGTAAATTATGGAGGAAGATCACAAACTTGGAAGGGAAATTGTAAAGCTCCATTGTGTCTCAGAGACTTAAGAAATAGTAACTGGAATGATAAAATATCATCCTTTAGAGTTGACAGGAATCATGATTGTTACTAATTATCACTTGAAATTTAGTTTATTATAATAATTAAAACTTCCCGAGGGATTAAAAGAATCTCTTGGGAAGTTCTTTTAAACTTATTTCACAATCTCAAATCTTCCGTTAGGTAATTCTCCAAACATATCAGGAAAGTAGAGGGCTTCGATTCTTGTAGGAGGCAGATTGAAAAATCCAGCATTATTTAGTCTGATTATGTATTCGACAGTCCATTTTCCCTTTGGTAAATATTCATAGTATGCCCGATAAGCCTCAAAGGAACGTTCTTCATAGGCAGGAGATAGCCATCTTGATTTAATTTTGTCCGTTAGTATTCCCGAATCCCTTCCAAGTCCAACCCTTAAAATAGATGCTCCAGCAGGTATAGGGTCGTTTACAACTACCCAAGTCATATCTGACTTGGCTTCAAACTCAAGGGATACTTTAAGAGTATCGCCAACGCTCCATCTGTCTTTCAATTTCCTTTCAATTAGTATTACTCTCTTCTTGACAGTAAAACCATTCCACAGAGGCTCTTTTAAAGGTATTGCTGATAGACTGCTTATTGTAACCCATGGTTTTCCAGTTCCTTTGTGTTCAACTGAGAGATTTCTCTTTTCTTTATGCCAAGGGAAATTGATAGACTGTCCCTTGGGAGTTTTATCCCAAGAGACATTTTTTTGTTCTTTGTTTAATGAAATAATCGTCTCACCAGTTATAGCTGTTTTTTCATACTTTTCTGAAAACTTCTTTACTGCAAGAACTCCCCAGGCATTTGCAGTTGTTGTGTTCCAATGTCCAGACTTAAGCATTCCAATTGAACCATTGACAATCTTAGGAATGTCCTCTTCCCAATCCCTGAAATTTAAAAAGGTTAGGATAGTTCTTAGAGCATTTAAATCCTCTGAAATCATAAGCCACCAAAGATTATCCCTTGAAGCTGATGAGAAGCTTAGCTTAGTTCCTCTTAAATCAAGCCTTGAACGAATAATGTTTTGAGCCTCATTCAATTTCTTATCACGGTCTTGAAGAGCAGGCATTCTAATTAGAATATTAATCCAGTCAAGGACTGCTGATGTAGGTAAGAGATTAGGGTTCATGTTAAGAGTGCCCATGTGTTCAATTTTAACCTTACCAAATCTTGATAATGCTTCTAAAGCAGTCAGTTTACGTATAGTTAGGTCTACTGCTGAAATAGGAGAAGCTCTCTTTATTCTTCCCTCAACAAAGGCTAACAACGCTTCAAGCATTGATTCTTTCAGTTTCAAAGGAATTTCAAAACCTGATTCGTGTGATATAGATAAAACATAAGCAGTAAGATAATCACTACCATGAAGCATTGATGGAAAGTATTTAACAAGACCTTCTGAGTCTAAGTAAGAAGGTAATTCAGCCATTGTCTTTTGCCAAAGAGCTTGATCTTGAAGAGCAATTGCTTGAGATATTTTTTGTTCGAGACAGGTATAGGAATAATCCCTCATGAATTTCTCTACACCATAGAGTCCTTCTGATATTCTACTGCTCAAAGAGACTCTCAGCCCTCCTCTGTTAAGGAGAGCTTCTGCAGGTTTTTCAACTTCAATTGATAGTGGTTTATCTATTTGTCTCAGCGTTGCCTGATAAACTCTTACAGGAATTGCCTGACCAACAGTTTGTTTTACCTTTATTCTGTCTGATATATTAGCTGTTTTGTCCAAGGCTGAGACTTCCCATTGAAGATTATTTATAGAATTTGGAACTGTCACATTCCAGCCTATTTCCTTTGCCTCTCCAGGTTCAAGTTTTATTGATTGTTCACTTAGAGGATTAGCATTCATTGAGCCAGAAATCGTTAAATCCATAGGTTTATCTGATGTGTTTCTAAAAGTAAAGCCTGCGAAGAATTTATCTCCTTCTCTTACAAAGGGAGGCAGTCCTGAAAATATTATTAAATCTTGAGTTGTTCGTATTGAAGCCTCACCTGTTCCAAAGGCTGCCTTTCCACTATGGGCAACTGCAACAATTCTGAAGCTTGTGATAGAGTCATTGAGAGGTATTTCTACTGTTGCTTCGCCTTTATCGTCTAACGGAACTCTTCCTTTCCACAGAAGAAGCGTATCAAAGAGCTCTCTTGTAACCTGTTTTCCTCCTCCACCTCCCTGTGGAAGTGCTTTGAGTCCAAAATGTCTTTTGCCAACAACTTGCATCTGGGCAGTTGAAGTTTTAACTTCGATTGCCCTTTTCCCCATCATCGATTCAAGGAGTCTCCAACTCTTGTTTGGCATCAATTCAAGGAGTCCTTCATCAATAGCTGCTACTGTAACTTCACCCTTTTCACCTAAGGGAGTTCCATCTTTTTTGGTTACCCTGATTTTCGCATAGGCTTTTTCCCTTACTTTGTATACGGTTTTGTCAGTTGAAACATTCACTTTTAATTCATAGGAGTCCCAATCTACTTTTATCTCTGTATAACCAAGTTTGAATGCCGGTTTTCCAAGGTCTACAGTGGCAGTTGGTTTTATATCGGAAACTCTACCCCTTAAGCACAATAATGAAATAAAGACATTAGGTGCATAGTTATCTTTTATAGGAATCTCAACTACAGGATTTTTACTGCCTATTTTTTTTACAAATGCATCAATTATTCCTTCTCTCTCAACAGTAATAAGAGCTGTTGCCTGTCTGAAGGGCATTCGGACTTGTACCTTTGCCTTTTCTCCGGGAGAGTATCTTTTCTTCTCAGGAAGTATGTCAATTCTATCGCTGTCACTAATATCAAACCATGCATCTTCTTTATCTACAACCCATAAATCTCTGTGAACAACTGCGGGGTTTCCCTTTTCATCGTTAGCATAAGCCTGAAGTATTACGTTTCCAGCAACTGGAGATTTTACCTCACAGGTAAGAATTCCTAACTGGTCTGTTATACCTTTACATATCTCTCCATAGGACTTAATCTCAGTCATGTGCTCATAGGCGTAAAATCCACCGATTAATTTTTTTCTATGGGAGTAGTATTTTTTCTTAAGTAAGTTAACTCTTATAGGAACATTTGATAAAGGTTTTCCTTGAAGGTCTAAGGCTAAAACTTTAAATCTTAAATTTTCTTTTGAAGCTGCCCAGGATTCAGGACTTATGCCGAGTAAAATTGATGAGGAATAAATGGGTATTCTTGTTGATACAGTATTAATCTCACCATTAGGGTCTCTAAATTCTATCTCTACGTGCATGTCCTCGGGAGATAAAATTTTTGCAAGTCCCTCAATGGTAACTTTTGAACTGCCCGTATTATCTAAGACAATATGTCTGGAATAAATTTTTTGCTCTGCCCTTTCTATCTGAGATTCTTCGTCAGTGAAAGATTCATCTTTGAAAATTCCTTCTTTTAATTCTCCATTAGAAAAGACAAAGTCCTCATAATCATCAAAAAAAAGTCTCTTTTTATAGGGCTTAGCTCTGATTTTTATATTTCCATTGCTAAATCCTCCTCCAGCGAGATAGCCAACAAAAATGTCTAAATCTAATTTTGAGGGATTTATGAGAGGTGTTGAAGAAGGTTTGATTATTCCTTTCATTAGAGGCACTCTAAACTCTTCAATCCTAAAAATCCCTGATGAAAAAGTGTTTTCTTCAAAATTATCTCTACTCTTCTTGGGTTCTTTCCTATATAAAATTACTTCATAACTGCCGAGCTTAGCATCCTTTGGTATATGCCAAACTGATTCGGCAACACCATTTTTATCCCATTTAATTGGAAATTCATAGGACTGGTTACTGCCTAAATGCTGAATCTGTAATGTATTTGGTAATTCCCTTTCACTTAAGTATTCAAAACCTGAGATAGTTCTCTTTCGGATAATGTGTTTCATATGGAGAGTTTCACCTGCCCTAAGAAGCATTCTGTCAAATATAGTGTGTGCCTTTACCTTTTGATAATCCCACGCTTCTGTAAGTTTGAATCTCCAAGGTTCTATTCCATCGTCCCAACTTGAGTGAACAAAGCTTAAATCATTGTCTTTTCTTGCAAAAACAAAATATCCCTCATAAATATCTCTCAAAGACTTGAGTTGCTTTGAGTCTAAGTGACTTTCTTCATTTGGTTCTGGAGCTTTACAAGATTTAGGTTGTGGTAAGTTTTGTTTAACATAAGCCAATCCATTGGAATCGGTCTTGCCTGTCCATATGAGTTTACCTGAGCAATCTCTAATTTTTACCTCTGCATCCTTGACAGGTTCTGCTCCTTCAAGGGTAGTAACCCAGACAAGAGAGTTTTCTCTCCCCCATTTGAAATGGACTGATAAATTTGTGACCAATGCAGCTGTTTGAACATACATAGGCTTTTTCTCTCCAAGAAGGGATGCGCCAAGTATCTCACTTTCAAGCTCTACAACATAAAAACCTGCTTCTTTAAGGGGAATACCGACAACCTCAAAGTCCTTTGATGCATGCGGTTTTGGTAAGGAAAACTCTTTTGTTTCTGACACCTTTTTCAAAATAGGCTTTCTTCTGCTTGCATTTTCGACAACTTTAAGCCATTCAATTATTTTAGTTTCTTTCTCTAAATTTACTTTATGGAATTTTCCGTTTACTTTAGTTTTTTCCTTCTTATCTTCCTCTCCGATGTTGAGCAATCTTGTTTTAATCTGAGGTTCAATTTTTCTAAGGGTTACTGGAAGTGTAGGGTCTTTTAGTTCGATTATGCCAAAGCGAGATGAAAATTTTACCAGAGGTGGATACTCCTCTGTTTTCACTTTAAGGGGAAAACTTTTTATGTTTATTGGTATCCTTCCAACTTCATCTCTAATATCCTTTGGAATTTCCAATGTGAAAGTTGCTTTCTCAGGAAAGGGACCTTTGAAGATAACTTCCCTTACAAATTCAGGTTTTTTGTCATCTTCGTCAAAGGAATCACTTTCATACTTTGAGGGTTTGTATGTTTTCTTTATACCCTTTAGTACTATCTTTTCAGCGTAATCTATAGGTACTAATGAAGAGAAATAAACTCTAATTGGAAGTAAGGGAATACATCCAGAGTCTGGCTTTTCCCTTGGACATCTTAAATTTATCGTGAAGGCTTCTCTTGTCTTGAAATTAAGAACCTGTTCCCTTTGATTTTCAATTCCTGATGAGGACTTCACTCCTTTTCCCCATATAAGCTTTACTCTTACGTTATTAGGAAAAGTTCTTTTACACTGAACTACTATTCGAAATTGGTCTTTAAGTTCCGATTCTTTTGAACCGTAGGCACTTAAAATCTTCTCTCGTTCCTCTCCTTTGATTATTTTTATTCCAACTCTTTCGTTAATTCCTTCAATTGCACAATAAACATTTGATAACACTGAGTTCTCATCTGGTTCTCCATCGAGTTGGAGAATAAAAGCCTGATTCTCATCAATTCCTTCAACTTCACTCGGAAATGATTGAATTATTGATGGTCCACCTGTATTGAATTGGAAATTTTTCTGTCCTACTAATTCTTTGCCAGAAAGAGTTTTTATATCGGATTTTAAGTTAAATTCACATTTAACTCCTGCAGAAAATTCTCTATCAAAATCATAAATCCATGTTTTTTCATCAAGCCAAGTTCCTTTACCTTTTAGGTCACAATTTATGTCAAAGGGCTGTGGAGCATTTATGTCACCAAAAGTAACTATCTGTTCTGAAAAGACAACTTTTACCTGCTTTACTCCTTTGACATAACCTTGAGGAGAGAATAGTTTGATACTTGCTTGAGCATAGACATAAATTGAGTGAAATAGTAAAGTAAAAGTAAAAACGGTAAAATAAATTAAAAATTTTTTAAATTTCATTTAAAGAACCTTCGTTTGAATTTTAGCATTTGGGTGTTTCAAATTACAATCGATTAGATAAAATTCTAAATCCACATCAGTTTTTCAAATTCTGGAAATGATAGGTTGATGTTAATGAAGCAATCGGAATGACAGATGGAGGTGATGGAAAAATTTTAGGTTTTGTAATTTATTGAATGTTAATAGGTTACAAGTTTTTAAACAGACTCGACAAACTCAGGAGGTTAAGTTAAAGTAAGAATTTTTAATAGTCTTCTCTGAGTATTAATCTTGTCTTCTCTGTCAATTTTGGCCTTTTCTATAGCTTTTCTCATTACCTCAATGGTTCTATCATATATTTCTCTGTCAACAGGATAGGGAGTTCCATCTTTTCCTCCATGGGCAAAGCTATATCTGGCAGGGTCTCTAAAACTTAATGGAGTTCCGTAAATTAACTCTGCTGTTAGAGCGAGGGCTCTTAGAGTTTTTGCTCCTACTCCTCTTACTAAAAGAAGAGATTCAAAGTTGGAGACTCTCTGTTCATAGGTCTTGAGTAGAACTTTATAAATTTTTTCAGGGTTTATGTCTGAAATTTTTATATTGTGTCTAAGTGGCATATGGAGTTGTTTTATTTTTATAATTTCTTTTATCACTTTTTCAGGTGTTTCTCTGGATATTTCAACGGAGGCATTTCTTAGAGGCGAGGCTTCCTTTGTTGTAAAATTAAGCGTTTCTGTTCTGACATCGCAGCATACGGCGGTGTGGGGTTCTTCTACAAAGTTTTCAAGAGTTAGACTCAACCAGTGATATCTTCGTGCCATGCCGAGAGTTTCATTCATTCCCTGTTGAATTACGCACCATTTGCCCTCGGAGGTAAAGAAAATCGTATGATGATAGAGATTAAATCCGTCCTGAACAGCGGCACTGTCAACCTTTGCAGAGAGCCTGCTTGCTCTGAGCAAATTTTCTGAATCAAGACCAAACTGATCAGAATAGAGTAAAATCTCCTGAGGAGTCTCAAGGGCTCTCTTTGCCTTACCACCTGCCACAAAGAGACCGAATTCTCCTTCCATTCCTCTAATTCCTTCTTTAATAGCTCCGGTAACAGTAGTTGTAACACCACTGCTGTGCCAGTCAAATCCCAACAGACATCCAAGAGATTGAAACCAGAAGGGGTCTGAAAGTCTTTTTATCACCTCTACTTTTCCAAATTCCAAAACCATAAGTTCTATTAATGATTTTGCAAGTGACTTCATTCTTTTGAATAGCCAATGCGGTGCTTTTCCAGAGTGAAGGGGAAGGTTGGCAACTCCTGTCTTGTGCATAGAATATTTTAGCAGAGATGTTATAATTTTAAACTATGCCTAAGTTAAAATTGACAATTCAGTATGACGGAACCCTTTACTCTGGCTGGCAGAGACAGAAAAGGCATGAAACTGTTCAGTCCATTATAGAAGAGGCATTGAGTGAAATTTTTAAAAGGGAGATAAAAATTAGAGGGGCTGGAAGAACAGACGCAGGAGTGCATGCTCTTGGACAGATAGCTACATTTACAGTGAATAACTTTTTGCCAACGAATGTCCTTAAAAAAGCCCTCAATGCTATTCTGCCTTCTGATATAAGAATAATAGATATTGAAGAGGTTGAGAATACTTTTCATCCCCAGTATTCTGTGAAGAAGAAGGCTTATGTTTACTATATCTGTAACGATGAATTCTGTCCTGTATTTTTGCATAGATTTGTATGGCACTTTAGAGGTAACCTTGATTTATCTTTAATACAGAAGGCAGCAGAGATTTTTAAGGGAACTCACGATTTTACAGCTTTCTCGGGAAGCACGGAGGTTAAAGATAGGATTAGAACTATCCATAGCCTGACTGTCAAGCTTTTTAATAGTCTATGTTTTTTAGATATGAAAATTGACGGAAACTTTATAAAATTTCGTATTGAAGCAGATGGCTTTTTAAAATACATGGTTAGAAATATAGTGGGTTGTCTTGTTGAGTTAGGAAGAGGAGCTCTATCAGAGAATACAATAATTGAAGCTTTAAAGACAGGGAGGAGACCAAATCCGCTTAGAACTGCTCCTCCCCAGGGTTTATTTCTTGAGAAGGTTTTTTATTAACCTTCTTCCGATTCAAATTTTTCCATTCTCTCTATATTTTCCTGACAGTCTCTGCAATAGATTGCGAAGGGAAGCACTTTAAGTCTTTCCTCTGATATTTCATCTCCACACATCTCACAGATGCCATATGTTCCTTCTTCAATTTTTCTAAGGGCTTCTTCAATTTTTTTAAGAATATCTCTGTGAGTGCTTAATTGCTTTAGACTTATGTCTTCTGAGAGGTCTATGGCGCTTAAGTCTGCATCATCCATAACTGCTTCTACAATCTGTCTTTTCTCTCCTGTCTGAAATTTTTTCATCTCCTCTCGAGCTTCCTGCAGAATCTGCTCCTTCATCTTGTTGAGCATCTTTTTAAGTCTATCTTTTCTCTCACTGTCAATTTTCATTTAGGTCTAAACCTCCATTATCTCTTTCTCTTTTTGTTCAAGAAGTTGGTCAATTTTTTCAATGAAAGAATTTGTTATTTTTTGTATCTCATCTTGCGCTCTACGGGATTCATCTTCACTGAGCTTTTTGTCTTTTTCCGCTTTTTTTATCTCTTCAATTATATCCCTTCTTATGTTTCTTATGGCGACTCTTGCCTCTTCTGCTCTCTTTTTTACAACCTTCACAAGTTGCTTTCTTCTCTCTTCTGTAAGTGGAGGAATGTTGATTTTTATTGTTTTTCCATCGTTTATTGGAGTAAGCCCTAAGTCAGATTTCATTATTGCCTTTTCTATCTCTCCAATCATTCTTTGTTCCCACGGTTGTATTGTTATCATTCTGGGTTCGGGAATTCCGAGAGTGGCCACCTGATTAAGAGGAACCATGCTTCCGTAGTAGTCTACTTTTATATTGTCAAGAATCGAAAGAGACGCTCTGCCTGTTCTAAAGGTAGAGAGGTCTTTTTTAAAAACCTCTACTGCATGAGTCATTTTTTCATTAGCTTTCTTCTTGAACTCCTGCATCATCTTTCACCTCTCTTAAAACAATGCTTCCTATTTTTTCTCCTAAAATTATTTTTTTAAGACTATCCTCTTTTCGTATGCTAAAAACAACAATAGGAAGATTATTATCCATACAAAGTGTAATAGCAGTTGAATCCATTACCTTCAATGAGTTTCTAATTACATCCATGTAGGTTAAACGTTCAAATTTCTTTGCTTTAGGGTCTTTCATCGGGTCTGAAGAGTAAATTCCATCAACTTTTGTTCCTTTGAGGATGATATCTGCACCTATCTCAATTGCTCTCAGGGCGGCGGCAGTATCAGTTGTAAAATAAGGATTTCCCGTGCCAGCTGCAAAAATTACTACTCTTCCCTTTTCAAGATGTCTTATGGCCTTTCTTCTTATATATGGCTCTGCAAGTTCTCGCATCTCAATGGCAGATTGAACTCTTGTAGTTACTCCTATTTTTTCAAGGGCATTCTGAAGGGCAAGAGCGTTTATCACAGTTGCAAGCATTCCCATGTAGTCAGCAGTAGCTCTCTCCATGCCTTGCTCTGCCGCTTCTATTCCTCTGAAAATATTTCCGCCACCGATAACAACAGCTATCTGTGCATCAGCTTCATAGGCCTTTTTAACTTCCTGAGCCATATAGTTAAGAGTGTTGGGGTCTATGCCATAGCCCTTTTCTCCCATAAGGGCTTCGCCACTTAATTTTAGCAACACTCTTTTGTAGAAAGGTTTACTCACTCTGTCCTACCTGAAAACGCACAAATCTTCTTACAACTATATTTTCTCCGAATTTAGCAATCTTTTCTGTTATGAGGTCTCCAATTTTTTTCTCGGGCTCTCTTATGAAAGGCTGATTTAGAAGGCACATTTCTTCGAAAAACTTCTCGAGTTTTCCTTCAATTATTTTTTCTACCACCTGTGGTGGTTTATTCCCTGTTATCTGAGCTTTATATATTTCCTTTTCTTTTTCTATGACCTCTTGCGGGATGTCTTCTTTGCTTACATATTGCGGATTTGCTGCGGCAATGTGCATGGCAATATCCTTGGCAAGCTGTTTAAACTCCTCATTTCTTGCAACAAAGTCTGTTTCGCAGTTAAGCTCTAACATGACTCCGATTTTATCCATGTGAATATACGAGGCTATTATTCCTTCTGTGGCGCTTCTACCAGCTTTTTTCTGTGCTGTTGCAAGTCCTTTTTGTCTTAGATATTCTATGGCTTTATTAAAATCACCATTTGCCTGCTCAAGGGCTTTTTTACATTCCATCATTCCAGCCCCTGTTTTTTCTCTTAATTCCTTTACCATCTGTGAAGTTACTGCCATTTTATTACCTCCTTTACTGTTCTATGTAGTCATCCATCGATTTCTGATACTCCTCTTCTTGGAGTATTTTCTCTTTTATTGCAGCTTTCTCCGCCTCTTCTTCAAGCTTCTTTATGTAAATTTCTTTACCTTCAAGAATTGCATCTGCCATCTTTGCTGTTATTAACTTTATCGCTCTTATGGCATCATCATTACCGGGGATTACGTAATCAACTACGTCAGGGTCGCAGTTGGTATCAACAATTGCCACAATGGGAATATTAAGCTTTATTGCCTCGGCTACAGCTATTTTCTCCTTTTTTATGTCAATTATGAAAATAGCCTTTGGAAGTTCTAACATATCCTTAATTCCTATTAAGTTGGCTTCGAGTCTCTGTCTTTCTTTCTCTAATTTTGCTATTTCTTTTTTTGTATGCAGATATAAACTTCCATCTCCTTTCATCTGTTCTATTCTCTGCCATTTCTCAACACTTTTTCTTACTGTAGAGAAATTGGTGAGCATTCCTCCGAGCCATCGATGGTTTATGTAATATGCTCCAGCTCTTTTTGCCTCCTCTGCAACAGCCTCTTGAGCCTGTTTTTTTGTTCCTACGAACAATACTCCTTCTCCTCGAGAAGCTACCTCTTTGATAAATTCATAGGCTTCTTCAATGCCTTTCACAGTTTTTTGAAGGTCAATAATATGAATCCCGTTCCGTTCTGCGAAGATATACTTTTTCATCTTGGGATTCCAGCGTTTTACCTGATGTCCAAAGTGTGCTCCTGCTTCAAGAAGTTCTTTCATACTTACTACTGCCATCATTACCTCCTCATTTGGTTATTGCCTCCGCTCCTTCTCCTTAACCCTTTCGGGACCATCGGAGAGCCTTTGGAGCGTGCGTGGTGATAAGGTCAAAGACCTTCACATTAAGTTTAAAATTTATCATATTTGGTTAATTTGTTTCAATTAGAAGTATGGAATCTTTTATTTTCTTAGCTTTCAGTAGTGTTTTATCTACATCTTTATAGAATTCTTTGTAGTCTCTGTAAAATTTAAAAGAAACTCCCTTGCCGATACATCCCACAGCTCCGCTAACGCTCACATTAGCTTTTAAATAAGAACTTTTTAATTCCTCCTTTATCCTTTCGGCGTATTTTTTTGAACCTTCCGCAGAAGCACCAAAAATGATGCAGGCAAATTCGTCTCCGCCAATGCGGCTCACAATGTCTTCCTTTCTCTTATTTTTCTTCAGAACTCTCGAGAAGGTTTTTATCAATCTATCTCCCTCAAAGTGACCGTAGGTGTCATTTATGAATTTTAGATTGTCAAGGTCAAATAGAATTAGACAGAAACTATTACCATATCGTAGGAATTTTGAAAATTCTTCATCAAGCCTCTGGAAGAAAAATCGTCTGTTGTTAAGTCCTGTAAGAGGGTCAGTGATGGAGGCTTTATAGAGTTCTTTGTTTTTTTTCTTTAATTCGGCAGTTGTCCTGTCAACTTCTTTATTTAAAACTTCATTAAAGCCTAATATCTCCCGGTATAGTTTGAAATTAGTCAGAATTACTGAAAATAAATTTGCGATTGAAACAAAAAAGAATATGGCTGCTTCATCAAAGGCATTTGCATGGGGATGGGAGAAGTTAATTACACCTATTATTTCATTTTTAATTTTTATCGGAACACTCACAACAGACCTGATTGGCAAATCGGATAACTTTTTGTCAAATCTCATATCTTTTTCTGTATTGGAAACATATATGGGTTCGCCTGTCTGAAAGGCTTTTCCAGCAAGTGTAGTCTCTATGTTAAAGATTTTTCCCTTAAATTTTCTGAATTTTAGCTTTCCTGAGGCAGATTTTATTAAAAGCCAGTCAAAATCAGGATGCTTCTCCATGAAGGAGATGTTTTCTGCAGGGAGAAACTTTATGAACTCATCGAAGCAGTAGGTGATAAAATCATATAGATTTCTTTCAGAGTATATTCTTTCCACCACTCTACTTATTGTTGAAATTATCCTCAAGGAAAGTTCGGCATTACAGGCAAAGGATTCACTTAGTTGAAAGAGAGATTGCTCAATGAGATGGTGTCTCTCAATTATTGATAGAATTGTCTCTTTAAGTTTATTATCACTTAATTCTTCAGCCTGTTCAATATTCAAATTTTTTGCTAAGGTTAATAAAAAATCTCTCATAAACAGGCAACCTCTTTTAGAGGTTCTTTTAGCTCATCGATTAAGTTTTCTATGGAAGGGAGTTCGAGAATCTCCTTTATTTTTTCTTTGTTAATAAAGAATTCGGTCTTTGTAGAAAAGGGTGTATATTCCAATTCATAGACTATATAATTTGCAACTTGAACTAAAGCAACCTCTTTTTTATAAAGTATAGATTTGTCGGGGTTGTCATCATGGTATAGGACTACATCATGGAAAATTTCTGGTAGTTCCCAGAAGGTTAAAAGCCATTTGCCTATTTCTCCGTGGGTTGTTCCAAGAACTTTTTTTTCTGCTTCTTTCAGACTAACTCCCTCTGTCAATAGTTGCTCTATTTCGGAAAATTCCCTGTAAAATATAGCATAAAGAGCAAAAAGTCCTATGTCATGTAACATTCCTGCGGTGAAATTATCTTCTGGCATTTCTTTTAAATATTTCTCTGCTATAATCTGGCAGGCCGAGGCTGTAGCTATAGAGTGTCTGAAAAGTCTTTTGTAGCTTGCTTCCTTTTCCTTTGAATATTTGAAAAGGCTAAATATAGAGATACTTAAGGCAATATTTTTTAGAGTATTAAAGCCTATTTTAAGAAGAGCATCTTTTATATTGGTTATAGGTTTTAGATTGCCAAGATATACGATATTTGCAATACTGAGAACTTTTGACATGATAGGTGGGTCGTTTTCAATTATTTTCACAAGCTCATCTAAGTGGGTTGTCTCCTTTGAAGTCATCTTGAGAATTTTCTCAGCAGTATGCGAAAGGGTAGGAATTTTTTTCAGTTTTTGCACATCAAGTCTTATTTGGTTGTTTTCTCTCATTTTATTCTCGTGAAAATATTTTAAAATAATACAATATAAATTATGGAGCTTGCAACAAAAATAAGCAATCTTGTGGGAATTATAGCAGGAATAATAACAACTTCTGCCCTTTTACCTCAAGCAATAAAGATATACAGAACAAAGTCAGCGCGAGATATCTCCCTTGCCATGTTCATATTTCTTGCAGTAGGCGTAACATTATGGCTCATCTATGGTATTTTGATAAAAGAAATACCCGTTATTGTAGCGAATTTTTTCTCTTTGCTGCTTATTATGGCAATAATAGCAATGAAGATTCGTTACCGCTGAGTTTTTCAGTTTAGCACCGCATATTTTTTAACCCTTTCCACTAAATTTGAAAAAGCATCGAAATTAAGAGACTGGGGTCCGTCAGAGAAAGCTTTTTCTGGCTGAGGATGAACTTCTATCATTAATCCGTCTGCACCAGCTGCAACGGCAGCGCATGCCATTGATACTACATATTTAGCATATCCTGTTGCATGGGATGGGTCTACAATAACGGGAAGATGGGTCTCCTCCTTAAGAACTGCCACTGCTGAGAGGTCGAGGGTGTTTCTCGTAGCTGTTTCAAAGGTTCGTATCCCCCTTTCACAAAGAATCACATTCATGTTTCCTTCGCTAAGAATATACTCTGCGCTCATTAGCCATTCTTTAATGGTCATAGCCATTCCTCTTTTTAGAATTACAGGTTTTTGAGATTGACCCACCCTTTTTAGTAGTTCAAAATTCTGAGAGTTTCTCGTGCCTATCTGCAAAACATCAACATATTCGCAGACAAGGTCAACATGTTCTGGATTTACAACCTCTGTTACAACAGGCATACCTGCAAGTTTTCCAGCCTTTTGAAGAAGTTTAAGACCCTCCTCGCCAAGACCCTGAAATGAATAGGGAGAAGTTCTTGGTTTGTATGCGCCACCTCTTAAAATATGAGCACCCCTTGACTTAACAGCCAGCGCAGTATTCAAAATCTGTTCTTCGTTTTCAATAGCACAGGGACCTGCTATTATTACAACTTCACTGCCTCCAACCACAACATCCCCCACTCTAATTAAAGTTTTCTCTTTTTTTACCTCTTTTGAAGCTAACTTGTAAGGTTTCAATATGGGGATTACCGCCTCAACACCGTCCATAACTTCTAAGCTTTGAAGAATAAACTTGCCTCGCTCATCGCCTACTGCTCCAATAACATTTCTCGTTGCGCCGTAGATAACATGAGGTTTGTATCCAAGTTCTTCAATTTTGGATATAACCTCCTTAAGTTGTTCTTCCGTTGCATCAGGTTTCATTACGATTACCATCTTTAAACCTCCTTTTTATGATTTTTAAATAAAAAAGGCAGACAAGACGAGGGGCTTTATCTGCCCCTGACCTGTCTGCCTTTAAAATTTTAGCGAGACTAAACTGCCAGAGGCAGATTAGTTAAAGTAAAAGCTAAACCAGAAATAGTAAGCTTTTTTAAACATTGAGGCTCTCCTTTTTTGTTTATCGGGGTGAGAGGATTTGAACCTCCGACACCACGGTCCCGAACCGTGCGCGCTACCAGACTGCGCTACACCCCGTTTTGTTTATTATAACATTCCAATAAATCCATACTGTCTGCCTGCACCTTTTCCGTGAAATCTGTAAGAGGCGTATTCATTGCTTTTACAATAAGTGCAGTCATCTACTGTAAAAATCTGCTCTTTTTTTAATCCTTCTTCAATAGCCTGAATAACATTTGCCATTCCTAAATCGATATGGAATTTACCATTTTTGCTTATTATATAGTCATTATTGGATATCTGCGATTTCATAGCATCAATGACTTCTTCTCCTACTTCATAACAGCATCCTCTGATGTGAGGTCCTATGGCAATCAAGAAGTTTTCCTTTTTACAGGAGTAAATTTCTATCATTTTTTTAATGGTCTTTCTTAATATGCCCTTTGCAGTTCCTCTCCAGCCTGCATGAACAGCTCCTATTACTTTTTGGTCAGGACAATATATTAAGATTGGCACGCAGTCCGCTGTTTTTATTCCTATTAAAACTGATTTTCTATTGGTTATGATAGCGTCTGCTATTTGAGGGATAAAGTTTCCTTCTAAAACATGCACCCAATCTGTATGTTTTTGGATGGGAAGATAAACTTTGAAGGGAAGAGATTTTTTAAATGTTTCAAAATCTTCTAATTTCTTTGTAAAGAAAGCCTGAACTTGCCTGCCTTCAAAGACTGTAATAATATGCTCCATAATTTTTTATTATACAGAAAAGGGATTTATATTCAGAAGAAAAATTGCAAGGAAAATATATGAAGCTCTTGCTTTCGCTCATTCTTGGTATTTTAAGCGGATTATTTTTTATATATTTTCCTGTTATTTCTATTTCAATTGCTTTAATACCTTTTTTTGTAAATCTTTTAAATCGAAAGTATAAGATAGCAATTGTCTGTTTGATGTTGGCTTTTTTGGGCTTTCTCTACGGTATTAAAGGGAACGGAGAAAATATATCAGAAGATAGAGATATTAATTTCACAGGATATTTTGCCTCAAGTTACCACAATATTTATTTTTTTAAAACTATTGATAGTCAAGCTATTAAAGTATACTCGACAGAAAAACTCAAGGAAGGCAGGCTTTATAGAGTTGAATGCAAAATCGTGAGAACAAATAAAAATCCTTATTCTTTTAACAAAGAGAAATTCTGTTATGCCAATAGGATATTTGATGAAGGGGAAAGAAGGGCAGGCTTTTTCGAAAGGATTAAAGATAGAATTAAAGAAGAGTTAAGTAAAAAGCTTGCCGAGCCAACATCTTCAGTGATGGTTGCAATGACCACAGGAGTAAGGCATGAGATTTCACGCGAAGTAAGAGAGGATTTCCAGAAAACAGGCCTGATTCATCTTTTGAGTATCTCTGGTGCTCATTTTAGCTTGCTTTTTACAGTATTTTTCATTATTTTCGGGATGGCTATTCGACTGATGCCTTACAGATTGCTTGTCCGTATGACCCTTTACATTAAGCCCTATCAGTTAAGTATTATTCTATGTTTTCCCGTTCTTTTGTTTTATTATCTCCTCGTAGAACCTAGTTATCCTTCCACTCGAGCGTTTATAATGGCATTATTTTTTATGACCGGAGTTCTGTCTGAAAGGAAGTCTTTATGGATAGTTAGTGTCTGCATTGCTTGTTTTTTAATTCTAATAATAGAACCGTCGGCAGTTAAGGACATATCATTTCAGTTGAGTTTTCTCGCCACTCTGGCCATTGGTTTTGTAACAGACTTTTATAAGGAGATTAGAAGCACGATTAAAAACAAGCTTTTATCTTATGTTATTTTAAGCTTACTTATAAGTTTATCGGCATCTTTTATTACTGCACCCATTGTTATTTACAGATTTCACTATATTTCTCTTATCAGTCCTATTGCCAATTTAACAGCAGGACTCCTAATTGGAATGATACTGTTTCCCCTAAATATAATTTTTGTTTTCATATATCTTGTTACAGGAATTTATCCTTTTCCAGAAATTGTAAATACAATTGCAGGTTTTTCTTTTAAGTTAATCCATTTTCTTGCCTCTTTTAGCCTTTCTTCTATTTCAATTCCTCCTATAACCTTGGGTTCAGTAGTAATTTTTTATTTGTCGGTTTTTGTATTAACCTTTAGCCATTACATTTTTAAGGAGTCACTTAGAAAAGTGGCAATCGTTTTTGCACTATTATTGATTTTTGCTTCAGCCTTTTTAAGTTTTATTTTAAATAGTTCCAAGAGAGAACTCACAAAAATAACTTTTCTCGATGTAGGTCAGGCAGACTCTACTGTGATAGAGACCTCTGAAGGAGTTTTTCTTATTGATACAGGTAAAACAGGCTTTGAAGTAGAAATTTATCTAAAAGCAAAAGGTTACAGAGAGGTGCAAGCTTTAATTATTTCTCACGAACAGAAAGACCATGCAGGAGGTTTTTTAAGAATTTTAGAGAAATTTAACGTAAGAGAAATATGGGATAATGGCTATATCAATTATAATATTCCCTTTTCAGTTAATATGCGCCATCTCGAAAGAGGGGATTTAATTAAATTTGGCAACTGCACTTTTACAGTATTACATCCTTATAGAGAGTTCTATACTTCTTCTGTTTCAAAGGACAGTAATGAATTGAGCCTCGTTTTGAGTTTAAAATGTTATGATAAAACTTTTCTCTTTGGCTCTGATGCTGGCATAGAAGCATTGAGTAGTATACCTGCTTCATATCTTAAGGCAGACATAGTAAAAATACCACATCACGGCAGTAAGTGCTCTTTTTATGACGAATTATATAATGCTGTATCTCCGACTATCTGCGTAATCTCTGCTGGCAAAAATAATCCTTACGGACATCCACACGAGAAAGTGGTGGAACATCTTAAGAATAAGTGTAAAATCTATAGAACAGACCTTGATGGAGCAATACAGATAGAAGAAAATAAGAATGGACAAATTAAGATAAAAACTTTTGATGAAGCAGAATTTAAACCATACAGAGAGCTGGAAAATTTAAAAAAACTCTTTGTTTTATGGTAGAATTAACCCATGATTGCATTAGTTGACTACGGAATGGGAAATATAAAAAGTGTCACAAAGGCAATAGAAGCTGTAGGTGGAGAAGTTAGTGTTACCCAGTCAGCCGATGAAATACGAAAATCAAAAGCTATTGTATTACCCGGGGTAGGTGCTTTTCAGGACTGTATGGCAAATCTTGAAAGGTTAGGACTTATCGAAATTATAAAAGAAGAAATTAACAAAGGCAAGCCTTATCTGGGAATTTGCCTCGGAATGCAGATTTTATTTACAGAATCTGAAGAGTTTGGTCTGTGTAGAGGGCTTGATTTGATTAAAGGCAGGGTGATAAAGTTTTCTCTTCCCAGAGAATACAAAATTCCGCACATGGGCTGGAATAATGTAAGATTAAGCAAAAAAAGTCCCTTTCTTAAAGAAATTTCTGATTCTTCATTTTTTTATTTTGTCCATTCATACTATGTAGTTCCTGATGACAACAAAGTTGTCGCAGGACAGACAGACTACGGAGTTTCCTTTGTTTCAATGCTCATACATGAAAATATTTATGCCACTCAGTTTCATCCTGAAAAATCTCAGAAGATGGGGTTAAAGCTTATAAGAAATTTTGTTGAACTTGTCAGATGAAAAGAGTAATCCTCGGAACAGCAGGACACATTGACCATGGAAAAAGCTCCGTAGTAAAAGCTCTCACAGGGGTAGACCCTGATAGACTAAAAGAAGAAAAAGAAAGAGGCATTACTATAGACCTCGGCTTTGCTAACATTACCTATCCCGATGTTGTAGTTGGCATTGTTGACGTTCCAGGCCATGAAAGATTGATAAAGAACATGCTTGCTGGAGTAGGCGGTATGGACATAGTGATGCTTGTTGTTGCTGCTGACGAGGGAGTTATGCCACAGACAAGGGAACATCTTGCCATTTGTGACCTTCTTAAAATAAAGTCTGGAATAATTGTTCTCAATAAAGCAGACCTAATAGATGAAGAAACTTTAGAACTTGCTAAGGAAGATATAAGAGAAACAGTGAAGGACACTTTTCTTGAAAAGGCCGAGATTGTTCCTGTATCTGCAAAGACAGGTTTTAACATAGAGGTACTAAAAGAAAAAATAAGAGAACTTGCCCTTAGAGTTGTCGAAAAATCTACAAAAGGTATATTCAGAATGCCTATAGATAGGGTTTTTACTCTTAAGGGTTTCGGAACAGTTGTTACGGGAACAGTTCTCAGCGGAAAAGTAGCTGTTGAGACCAATGTGGAAATTCTACCAACTGGCATTAAATCAAAAGTGCGAGGCTTGCAGAGTCATGGACAGCCTCAAAAAGAGGTAAGTGCAGGTCAGAGGGTGGGGATTAATCTGCAAGGCATCTCAAAAGAAGACTTAAAAAGAGGCGATATAGTTACAGTTCAGGGCAAGCTTAAGCCAACCAGTTACATTGAAGTAGAAATAAGGCTGCTCAAAGATGCTAAGCCCCTAAAAAACAATGCTCCTGTTCATTTTTATCTTACAACTTCCGAGACTATCGGGAAAGTAAAACTCATAGGACGAGAAGAAATTGCTCCGGGCGATTCTGCCTTCGCCCATTTGAAATTAGAAAGCCCTGTAGTTGCTATGGCAAAGGATAGATTTATAATAAGGAGATTTTCTCCACTTGAAACACTTGGAGGCGGAATAGTTCTTGACCCTGAGCCACCAAGAAGAAAAAAGGACATCCCCTATGAGCATCTCGAAATTCTATCTAAAGGAGACCTTGCCGACTGCATAGAAATAAAAATAAAGAGAAAGGGAATGAACGGTATCGCACTGAATGAACTTGAAGGATGGATTAGTGCAGACATTGATGATATAAAAAGTTCATTAGAGAAACTTCTTGGAGGAAGAAAAATTGTAAGAGTGAATAATCATTTCTTCCATTCAGACGTTTTTAAAGATTTCAAGTCTTCGGTTATTAGTTTTTTAAATGATTTTCATCGTGATAATCCCTTTAAAGAGGGAGTTCCAAAGGAAGAATTAAGAGTAAAACTAAGGGTTGAAAGGTTTCCTGAAATACTTTTGCTCTTATCGAAGATAGAAGAAATATCATTGGATGGAAATACGGTTAGACTGAAATCTGCTGGTAAAGAAGAAATTGATGAGGCATTAGAAAGAAGCTTAATAAGGCAAATCACAGCAGGAAAATTTCAACCACCTTTTAAGGAAGAACTTGCAAAAATCCTAAGAATTCCAGAAGCAAAACTCACGGATATTTTAAAAGTTTTGGTCAAACAGGGCAAAATTGTTCGAATTAATGATTCTCTCTATATTACAAGGGAGCAATATGAGGAAATGCTCAAACTCCTTAAAGAATTCTTCCTGCAAAAACAGGAAATGACTGTATCAGAGTTTAGAACTCTTCTAAATACAACGAGAAAATATTCGCTCGATTTTCTTGAATATCTTGACTCAAATAAGATTACACTTAGGGTTGGAGACGTGAGAAAACTCGTCAAAAGAGGATGAGATGAGAAATAGAAAAATAATAGCACTTTTGATTTTCTCCGCAGGAATTATAGCGGGAGTATTGATTTTTTATACACTTAACGCTCCTAAACAATCCATTCCAATATACAGAGACATTGTAGAGCCAGTAAAAAGTTTTTCCGAAATAGTTAAAGCTGTATCGCCATCGGTTGTAAATATTTCAACTACAAGAACTGTTCAGAACCCACCAACTCTTGATGAACTTTTTGAATTCCTTGCTCCTTTTGGCAACTCTCATGGAAAGAAATTTAAGGAGATGAGCATGGGCTCTGGAGTAGTGGTATCATCAGATGGATATCTGCTTACAAACTTTCATGTCATAGAACAGGCAGATGATATCAGGGTTACTCTTTATGATAGGAGGACTTTTAAGGCAACCGTAATAGGCGTTGACCCCAAAACAGACCTGGCAGTTATCAAAATTGGAGCAAAGGATTTGCCTGTTGCTCCCTGGGGAGACTCAGACAAGCTTCAGGTGGGAGATTTTGTTTTAGCTATTGGTAATCCTTACGGCTTGACTCATACTGTAACTATGGGAATAATAAGCGCTACAGGCAGGGCAGACGTGGGAATTGCCGATTATGAGGATTTTATTCAGACCGATGCTGCCATTAATCCCGGCAACTCAGGTGGTCCTCTTGTAAACATAAGAGGTGAGATAATTGGTATAAATACAGCTATATTTTCGAGAACAGGTGGATATCAAGGAATAGGATTTGCTGTTCCAAGTAACATGGCAAAAGTTATTAAAGATAGCCTCATTAAAGAGGGGAGGGTAATAAGAGGATGGATTGGTATCATGGTTCAGGACCTTACCGCTGAATTGGCAGAGAGATTTAATCTTAAGGAACCAAAAGGCGCTATTATAACTGACGTAACAAAGAACAGCCCTGCCTACAAGGCTGGACTTAAAAGAGGCGACATAATAATTGAGTTTGATGGAAGGGAAGTCTCTGAAAGTGCTTTGTTAAGGAATTTAGTAGCCCAGAGTAAAATAGGTTCAGTAGTTAACATAAAAATATGGCGAGACAATCAGATTTTCACTGTTACTGCTTCTATTGCTCAACTTCCCTTTGATGCATCATATGAGACAAAAACTGCGAAGAAAAATCAGGGAACTTCAGAAAGTCCCTTTAAGGGTTTGTCTGTGGTTGACCTTGACCCTTCTATGGCAAAACAGATTGGTGTAGACCCTGAAGAGCGAGGAGTTGTAATATACAGAATTGATTCTGGTTCTCCCGCTGAAAATTCTGGTTTAAGAAAGGGAGATTTAATTATGGAAATTGAAAGACAAAGAATTTCAACTGTCTCAGACTTCCAAAGAGCGATACAGAAAATCACAAGAACCGATGTGTTAGTCCTAATCAACAGGGCTGGAAAAAAATTTTATACAATTATCTCTTCGTCATGAGCATACTAATTCTGCTTTTTCTTATAACAGTCGGAGCTACTTTTTTTAGCTGGATATTTAAAGGAGTAGATATAGTAAATTTTGATGGTATGCTAATTGTCTTAGGAAGCTTAATCTTATCAATTCTAATCTTCAAAAGCATTAAAAAGATGTCTTCGTCACAGCTTTTTTTTACGTTTGTTGGAGTTTTTTCGGGCTTTCTTGTGGGAACACTCCTTAGTATACCTCTTCTTATTTTTTCAACAAATTTAAAGACCGTAGCATTTTTCATCACAACTGGTTTTATCTATGGTTGTGGTATCTATGGTTATAAAAAAGCTGAAAAAATAAAACTCACAGACCTTTTAACAGTAATAAAAAAAGAATCGCTATGGGATGAGCCTAAAGTTTTGGATACTAATGTGCTTATCGACGGTAGAATTGCAGACTTGGTGGAGCTGGGTTTTATCAAAGGGACTATTTTAATACCTCGATTTATTTTAAGAGAGATTCAGTATATTGCCGACTCCCCAGACCCTTTAAGGAGGGCAAAAGGTAAAAGAGCTCTTGACATACTCCAGAGAATTCAGAGAGCAGAGAGGATAAAATTTGAAGTAATTGAAAAGGATATTCCAGAAATAAAAGAAGTTGACATAAAACTTGTAGAACTTACAAGAGGACTTAAAGGAACGCTCATAACAAACGACCTTAACCTCATAAAAATTGCGCAGCTCAGAGGAGTGCCTGTGCTAAACCTAAATGAACTTGCTCAAGCCATGAGACCGCCAGTGTTGCCAGGAGAAGTTTTAAGGCTTTTCATTATAAAAGAAGGGAAAGAGCAAGACCAGGGAGTTGCCTATTTAGATGATGGCACAATGGTTGTTGTTGAGGAAGGACGACCATACATAGGTAAGAGCATTGATGTGCTAATTCATAGCATTTTACAGACAGGCACGGGAAGGATGATTTTCGGTAAACCCCGAATAGATAATCAGGAAGAGCATACTGAGTAAATTTTTAAAATGAAAGTAAGAGCCATAATAGTTGCCGCTGGCAAGGGAAAACGATTTGGTTCTTCCGATAAAGTTTTCACCGAAATACAGGGTAAACCCTTATTTATCTGGGCTATTGAACCTTTTGAAAGCTCAGAAAAAATTGACTATATCTGGATAGTCACAAGAAAGGAGATGTTCGACAGAGTTAAAAATGAGATAAGGAGATTCAACATAACAAAGGTTGAGAGAATCATAGAAGGAGGCAAAGAGAGGCAGGATTCTGTTTACAATGCTTTGAAATTATTGCCAGAGGATACTGAAATTGTCCTAATTCATGATGCCGCAAGACCTCTTCTCAAAAAGGAGCTTTTAGATAGAGTAATCAACACTCTTGACCTTTCTGTTGATGGTGTAATACCGGGCATTTCTCTTACAGATACGATAAAATGGCTTAAAAGCAAAAAGATTGTTGGCGGAACTTTGAACAGAGAAGTCTTAATTGCAGTGCAGACACCTCAGGCATTCTGGTACAAGAAACTATTTAAGGCCTATGAACAGGCCTACAGGGAGGGATTTTTAGGCACCGATGATGCTTCTTTAATAGAGAGATACGGTGGAAAAGTAGCTTTAGCTGAGGGGGACCTGGACAACCTTAAAATAACAAAAAAGGAAGATGTAGAGAGAATGAAAAGCTTAATTAACAAAAAAACAGACCTTTTTGATTCTCTGCGGATAGGTATAGGCTACGACAGCCATAGATTTGAAAAGGGCAGGAAACTAATAATTGGCGGAATTGAAATTCCCTATGAAAAGGGACTTTCAGGACATTCCGATGCCGATGTTCTTATCCATGCAATTATAGATTCTCTCTTAGGTTCTGCAGGTGTTGGAGACATCGGTAGACATTTCCCCGATACAGACCCCTCTTACAAAGACATATCAAGCCTTCTTTTACTTGAAAAAACCTTAAGCCTCTTGAGATTAAACAATATTGAGCCCTTATGGATTGACTGCACCATATTTGCAGAAAAGCCTAAAATGGCAAGCTATATCCCTAAGATGGAAAAAATTTTTGCAAAACTCGGGTTAAAAGTAAATATAAAAGCCAAGACCAACGAAGGTATGGGCTTTATTGGAAGACAAGAGGGAATAGCTGCCCAGGCAATATGCCTGAGCAGAGCTTTATCAGACCCTTAAAATATCCCTCGGAACATTTGTTACAGAACTTACACCTGTAAGAAGCATAGCCTGAGAGAGTTCATTTTTAATATTGTTAAAATAAAGCTTTAGCCCTTCTCTCCCATTACCAAATACAGCAACCACAACGGGTCTGCCAATTAACACTGCCTCTGCACCAAGAGCCAACATTTTGAGCACATCAACGCCACTTCTAACTCCTCCGTCAGCGATAATTGTGAGTTTACCTTTTAAGCTGTCAGCGATTTCAGGCAAAACCTCGGCTACGCCAGGTGTATGGTCAAGTATTCTTCCGCCGTGATTGGATACGACAATCGCTTTTGCACCAATTTCATAGGCAATCTTAGCTTCCCTAAGAGTCATTATGCCTTTAAGAATAAATGGGAGACTAGTTGACTTTACAAGTTCTTCGAGTTCTTTTGGAGACTTGGGACTTACGGGTTGTCCCTTCAATGCCATTGTAATTAAGCCAGCGCCATCAATATCTACTCCTACTGCAATAGCACCTGCCTCTTCGGCAAGCTTTATTCTCCTTATAATCTCATCCTTGGCTCTTGGCTTTATTATTGGAATTCCCTTTCCATTATTTTTCTTTATGGCTTCTATTCCGCTTCCATACATAAGAGGGTCTGCTCCATCGCCTGTCCATCCGATAGTGCCAGCCATTAGAGAACCTGAAATTACCTCTTCGCAGTAGACTTCCTCAGTAATTGCACCACCCATATTGTATGTAGAGCCTGTAATTGGAGCTGCCATAACAGGAATAGAAAGAGTTTCATTAAAAAGTTTAAAGGTTGTATCAGGCTGTCTTACCTCGTGAATTGTTGATAGATTAAGTTTGTAACGATTTAGTGCCTCAATATTAGCCTTAAAAGAAGAACCAGTGCCAACGCCTCCCATTCCAGGCACTTCTCCAGCACACACGACACCATTGCAGACGGGACAGACACGGCAGTAGGGTTTTAGTTTTTCCTTAGCAACTTTTTTTACTTCCTGCCAGTTCATTCAACGCTCCTCCCTTTAAATTTTTCAAATATGATATTATAAAACAAATCGGGCAAATCGGGGCTGTAGCTCAGTTGGGAGAGCGCCAGAATCGCACTCTGGAGGTCGTGGGTTCAAATCCCATCAGCTCCATTAGTATTTTCAAGGGTTTTTAAAGGTTGGATAATCTCACTTATAGCCCACTGTGATAAAATTGTGATAAAAATTGTGATAAACTGCCTTATCAAGCAACTTTACAGCTTCTTTTTTGTGTGATTGTGAAAGATGGGAATACCTAAGGGTCATTGCTAAGGTTCTATGCCCTAAAAGCTCCTGCACCGTTTTTAAATCAGCTCCCTTCATGATAAGTTGGCTTGCGAATGTATGTCTTAAATCGTGGAATCTGAAATCCCTTATTTTAGCCTTCTTAAGTGCAGTGGCAAAGCTTCTTTTAAATTCCGTTAGCCTTGTTCCTGTTTTAGGGTTAATGAATATGTAATCAGTATCAAGCCTTCTTTGAGTGTAAAGTTGCCTCATGAGTGCTTTTAAGCTTTCATTCATGGGTATTTCCCTACGGTATCCGTTCTTTGTTTTCTCCAGATAGATAAATCCAGTTCTGAAATCTACATTATCCCACTTTAGATTAAGAATTTCTCCTCTTCTCATGCCTGTATTAAGTGCAGTGAAAACGATAGGGTAGAGGTAGTTATCACAGTGTGATAAAAGATTCTGAATTTCTTCTTCAGAAAGAAACCTAAGCCTGCTTACCTCTCCTTTAAGTGGTTTCACTTTCCGAACTGCCTTAAGCTGTTGTTCAGTGATTAATCCCCACTCCTCAGCTTTGGTAAAGGAAGCTTTAACTATGCTTATGTATCTGTTACAGGTAGCAACGGATAGGTTTTTCTCCATATAGTAGTTCTGAAGTAGTTCCACTTCCTTAGTTCCTATATCGGTTAGCTTCAGCTTTTTAAACCATTCTGGCATTCTGTTGAGTGCATATTTTTTCATCTTGTTATAAAAGGCCTGCCTGCCGTTACACCATTTAAGATAATGTTCTTCATAGTATTCGGCATAGGTAAGCTTTGGCTTTTCTGGTTTACTTTCCCTTTTCCTTACATTGCCTTGCTTAAGTTCCAATAACACTTTAGCATATACGGCTTGAGCTTCTGATTTATCGGAAGTTTTACAGCTGAAACGATACTGTTTGCCATCATGAACAACAGAAGCCCACCATACATTGCCACGCTTAAATAAACCCATTGGTTACCCCCTTTCAATGGCAATGCAAGGCTTCCTGAGCTTTTCAAAGAACAGTGGTTTAATCATAATTTAACCCCTGCTTAGAATTTTTTCAAGAACTTTTTTTGCCACTTCTTCAGTTCTTTCAGTTGGTTCATAAATGATGGTGTTTTCTGTGATAAGATTCATGATATCCACTTCTTTAATTCTCACTGCTCTATTTGAAAGCTTAACAAAGGGAAGCTTACCATCCTTAAGGTAGCGATAAAGGGTTTTTTGGGAGACCTTAAGAAGACTGCAAGCTTCCCTTATGGTTAATAATCTTTGCATATCATGTTATCTGTAAGAGTCAATTGGGGGAATATCCTTCATAAATGGTCCAAAATTAGTGTGATATTCATACCATACGATAGTAGGATACCGTGAATGAGCATTTTTAGCTCTTGTATAGGCTACCCAGAATCTGAGCATCTCAATTACATCAGTGCAGTAAAAACCATCTGGTGTCTGCTCACATGGCATTTTAGGATACCTGTGTTTAAGATCAAGAATTGTAACTGGTGATACATTGAAAAACTTGCTAAGAGATTCAATATCTCTTAAAGGGAAAGTTTTTTCAATCCAAGCCTTTTTCTCTTGAAGTTCCTCCGAGAGTGCAATTTTTGCTTTCATTGTTAACCCCCTTGTTTTTTTATTTAGCATCCAATGGATGCGTTTTAAAAACATTGTTATCCCTCATCATGGATAAAGCAAACTTGCATTATTTCTTCAATATCTCTTAAAGCTTCAGTGAATGCCTCATAATCAAAAGTAAGCCATGCCTCATCCATCTTTACTTCAAGCTCTCTTAGTTTTTGATAAAGTTCTGGATAAAGCTCCTTGATTATTGATGCTGTAAGTGGCATTTCAGAAAGCCTCTGGATGTGTTCAGCATAAATTTTTTCAAATTCAGCTTTAAGAAATGGCAACTCATCTTCTGAAACATCGGGTAAGTAGGGTTTAACAAGCCCTTTAAGACTCAATTTGTTAAATGCTGAAACAGGAATTTCTGTTACCTCATCTTTTTTAAACTCTCTACCATAAAGATTGAAGCTTTTTAGAATTAAAGCTTTCATAGCTATTCATCCAAAATTTCTATATCATCAAAGTTTGCCCTTAACCAAAATTCATCATATATATAGTTTTCCGTTTCCGATTTTCCGATTTGCATTTTTTCTTTATATTTCAATGAATTAGACGGGAAATTGCCATTTTTCCCAAAATTTCCCGTTTTCCCGTTTTTGGGGTCTTCAGATTGATTTTGAGAAAATCGGAAATTATCGGAAATTTCACAATTTCCCGTATAAGTATTTGAATTTTCTAAAGAATTTGAATTTGGGAAATTGGGAAACGGAAATATAATATTAGGGTGTGGAAGTGGTTTTTGGTTTTCTGGAATGTAAACTGATTTGATTTTTTGTTCACTTCCCTTGCCTTCAATTTCTATGAAATCTTTAAGTTCCTTACAGTAGTTCAAAATAGTTTTTTCTGTCTTTCCAAGTAGTCTTGCAATATCTGCTCTTGTTATCCAATCTTCACATGCTTTGAGAAATTCCACATGGTGGGTTCTTAATTCTGAGAATGATTCAATAACTAAATCGGAAATTTCGTAAATTGCTTTGTAATCCTCTTCGTTGGCTATTATTTTGCCATGTTTTATTTCACGCTGATGTTGATTCAGTAAAGCGTGAGCTTTGATTAAAGCTAAAATTTTTTGAAAATCTCTTGTTATTCTTGTTTTGCTTTTATCTAAGTGTTTCTGTATTTCCTTTGCAAAAGGAATCTTCACTTGATAGGGTTTTACATTTTTGTAAATTTCTTTCAACAGTTCATAATCGCAACTTTCAATTATATTACCATTAGCTTTTTCGGCTTGAAGCCTTGTTATAGCTTCAATGATTTCAGCATTTGCTTTAAGATTCAGTATGAAAGCCCTGTTTGCTAATTCTTCTGGAAAAGTCTCCCGTGTTGAGGTTATAAAACAAGTCAAACCATCGGCTTTTATTGAAAGCTGTTGATACTTTTTGCCTATTTTTGAGTCGTTCACAGTTCCGTGAGAAGCTTGTTTTTCTGTCATAAGCCCTTTTAGAAGTTCAATAATCTCACTTGCTCCTGAAAGTTCATTTATCCAGAGAACCGTTTTTGACAAGTCCTTATTTCTGTATAGTAAAGCCTTTGATGATGCTGAATGAAAAACCAGCTTAAAAGCTTCTGGTATAGATTTAAACACAGTTGAAACCAAAGATGATTTACCAACAGCACTCTCACCAGTAACAATAACGGTATAGTTTTCACCAAGCTTTGGAAGTAGGCAAGCAAGATAACACAAATTTAATTCCTTTTGTCTTAAAACATAATTTTTTGAAAGTTCCGAAATAATGAAAGAAAGAACATCTCCGCTTTTAAGTATATGAATAGCTTTCTTGTAATTTTCAGCATTTAAAACAATTTGCTTTATGGGTAATTCTTTAAACTTCTCTAAAGAATACTTACATAAGAAATCATCAAGTCCCACCTTTTCATCCGATTGTGGAAGCTCCACCAGATAAACCTCAGCTCCTCTTTCAATAAGTTTTAATGCGAGTCTCTGCAAAGCCTGCTCAAGATTTTTCTTGTAACCGTGCTTATTTTGCTTCGTAAAATCATTATCTGGAACTAAGAAGATAGTTCTACTTTTAAGCTCAATCTGGTCAAAATCAGTTATAAGCTCCCCCTTTCCATTGCTCCAGTTCCAAAGCCCAGATATTGCAATGCATGGCAAACCCTCTTGGTATGCTTTTAAAGCCTTCTTTTCCCCCTCTGTTATGTATAATGGAATTTCAGAATTTCTTAAAGCTGAAACATCTAAATCTGGTGGAATGTAAATGTGGCTTCCAGATTCTTTCTTTTGCAAGTATTTAGCCCCTGAGTAACCATCTTCATAGAAGCAACGAAGCCTGAAAAAACCTTTAGTGTTCTGATATGGGATTATGTATGCCGAAATTAATTTTTGTGGCTCAAAACCAAGTAGTTTCTTTATTTCAGCTGGTGGAACGCTCTTGATGTCAGCCCTTAGGATGGTCTCATCAAATAAACCGCTCTTTCTTAAATCTTCTAAATGCTGATGATGCAATGAAAGTTCTTGATTTTTAATGCTATTTCCGTTATAATTGTAAGTAGCCACTTACTTATCCCCCTTTCACTTAGGCAGGTGCTGAGCCTGCCCTTAATTTTTTCAAGTTCATCATTTGGTGTTTAAGATTTCTGAATTTTTCAGAATAGCTGATGTAGTCAAACTTTATCTCTCCAGTGCTTAATCCATCTAAAGCTTTTAATGTTTCCACCGTAAAAGGAAAATTAAAAACAACTTTATCGCCATCGGTGGTAAGTTCTGGGTCAACTTTTAAAGTGAGAGCTAAAGCTGAGGCAAGCCAAAGGTCGGCAATTTTGAAGTTTTTTGGGTTGGTTTTTTGCTTCATCCATTCCTCCTGTCCCGTTTTTTTGATTTTAAAAAAGAAATAAATTAAGGAAGTATGGACGAAAAATTGAAAAAACTTTTAAAAAATGATGTTTTTTGTCTGAGTTTTATATAGTTCTATATAATGAGTAGGTTAATCAAAAAATATGAATCTCGTTCCTAAGTAGTTACCTTTCTCATCAAAAACAGGCTTACCACTTGGCATTGGAAGTTTTGCAAAAGGAAATTCCCCATGTGGGAATGTATCATAAATGTAAGAATAAACAGCTGATATATGAACCCCATATCTTTTTAGTGTTTTTAAGATTTCTTCTTTATCTCTCTCAATTCCTAATTGTTCGTAAATAAAACCGATGACAATAATCCACTTTTTATTTTCTCTTGAATCTTTATGGTCATTTTTATCAAGAAAGATTCCTACATCCAGTTCTATATACGGAACTTTATCAAAAGGGTCAAACTCAAAGCCTTGTGATATCTCTATCTGTTTTATTCTCTCCTTAAGTTCAGATGAATTTATAAATTCAGGAAGCTCATAATGAAAGAAATAAAACAAACACGCTAAAGCAAAATTAGCCCTGTTTTTTGCCTCTGAAAGAATTGTTTCAGGGAAATTATATCTGTATGAAAAATCATATCTTCTTAGGCTCTTAACTTTTCTGTATTCTTTAGCAAATGCTGTTTGCTTATTGATTGCTTTATTTATTTTAATTTCAATAAATTCTAATATCTCTTTTTTATCCTGAAAACTTAAATATCTAACTCTGTCAAGTTCTTTTTGGAAGGTATTCAATGCCTTAACTGGAAATAGATAAACAGGAAGCTCTGAAAGCATAAATCTTAAAGTGCAAAAAATATTCCACATCGTGATTAACTTAATCTCTGATATGTAAGTCAAGATTATTTTAGTTGCGATTCCTTCAGCATTAAGTGGCTTGTAATATTCTTTTATTTTCTGTTTCCAGTATTGGATTATGTCCTTTGCCTCAGCCTTCTCCAATTCCCTTTTCCCTCTTCCTCTCAGCTGTTCTGAGAGGTTACTACAAAATTATAGCAAAAAGCTTTTAATCAAGTCTTACATATGCAAAATTTAGATTTCTAAGATAATATCACAACTTTCATACATCTTTAAGCCCACTTAAAAATTTAAAGCTCCGTAGAGGCACTGAATTAACCTAACCCATATGAGAATATGGTTCACCCTTTAAAAGAGGCTTATTTTGGCTTTTAATCGTTCAAATTGATGAGGCTAAATGTAAAGCATGCTAAGAGAAACGATTTCAGTAAAGCTGTTATAATCAAGCTATGGTCATATTTGGCATTGAAAAGTTATCAAGAATGGTCAAGCTAAGCAGGAAAACTTTACTCAAATACCACAAAAAAAATGGATTGCCGATAAGAAAACTTGGAAAAAGATGGGTTACTACGAAAGAGCTTGCTCTGGAGTGGTTTAAAGAGAATCTTGAGCTTTACACAAACGCACTCGAACATAGTCGCTTGATTAAAGAAGGTAAAAGATTCAAAGATACTTAACTTTTTTGCTCATTCTCTTTAAGTATCTCCTCTACAATGCCGATGTAATCAATATCATCAGAGGCTTTTCTTTTTAACTTTTCCGTATGTCTAAGTATCAAGCTTATAGCTCTTATTTTAAGCTTAGGGTCAGAACTTCTGAGAAGCTTTCTTAGTTCATCAACTGCCTCTTCTGTGATTGATTTCTCTTCAACTTCTCTGTTTGTTTCGGCTTTAAGTATCTTTTTACTTGCTCTGTTTCCCATTTTCAAACCCCCAAAATCGTAAACAAACGCTGCGGGCTTGCCCGCCCGCACGCTAAAGCTCTGAAAAGGACCCAAACACTTTTTAATCGGCAATCTCGCTTATGCATATAACCAAAGCAACAACTAAGCTAACAAACATCAGAGCAAGAATCACTTACTAACTCCTTAATTTGACTGCTTACAAACTTAACTGAGTTATGAAAGTAAATACTTAAGTTCTTAAGAGTAACAGCTTTGACATTGAAGTCCTCAATAAGTTCATCAATAAGTGCTTTATTGTAGTCATCATCTGTGAAATCTCTCATTTCTTCAAGTATCGCTTTTGCTTCTTGAAAGTCTTCAATTGCTTTATTAGTTTTTCCACTAATCGAACGAGATAAAGAAGAGAGTAACCCACAAGCAGAGATAAGATTTTCTTTGGCTTCATCAACAGCTTTAACAACTTCAGCATAAGCATTTTTTAAATCCCCTTCAATAAAAAGAGTTTTCATAGTTCAAACTCTCCTTTCTTCTTTTCTCTTTCAAGCTGGTTAATAATGAGTAGCCTTACGAATGCACTAACAGAGATACCTCTTCTTTCAGCAGATTCTTTTAACTTGAGTAGAGTTTCCTCTGGTAACCTTACCTGTAAGTATCTGATTTTCCTTTGCTTTTTCATGTTTAAATTATACCAAAATATATAATGCATTTTCAATTAATTGTGCATTATATAAAGTTAACTAAAAAATTTTTCTGACAGTAACGAATTCTCGCAGGCTTGCTCGCCCGCAGTGAAACCCGCAGGAAGAACCTACAAATTCGTAGAATCGATTTAGAGCCACTTTTTCACACTTACCCATATAAAAATCCCATTGCATAAAGTAAGCTTATTTTGGCTTATAGTGAACGAAAGCCTCATTCATCGGCAAATCAACTTCTTTAACAACTTCTTTAACATCTTCTGGAAGTGATTCGGCTATGCGAATGTAGTTTTGTATTTGCCTTTGGGTAAGATTGGATTTTTTAGCTGTGTCTTCTGTAAATGTAGGTTGTTCTTCCCGTAGCGAAATTGTTTCGTCACGGAACTGTTTCAATCCCTTTCTTTCTTTGTTCTTCTGGCTTAGATAGTGGATGCAATGCTTCGTAAATTTCTTTTCTTCTTTTAAGTAAGTTAGCCCTATCAATGTAATGCAGTTCAGCACGGATTAAGTTTTCATCTATTTCTGCAAGTTCGGAGATAATAAAAACTTTTCTTATGAAATCAAAAATCAGAAAATCGGAAATGAAAATCTATATACAAATAGCCTTAGCCAGTTCTGGCAATCTGGCAAAAGCTGGCAAAATACACTTTGCCAGTGTAAACGATTGATTTATAAAGTGATTTTGCATTTTGGCAATTTGGCAATCAAAAACTATAATAACATTAAGGCATAATGGATTCATCTTCTAAAGCTTCAAATATTTCTTTTACTATTTTTGGGATGTAAGATTTTTCCAGAGTGGAATGGGATAACTACTCTCCTTTTTTCTTTCATGTAGATTCTATGGCTTCCTTTGGTTCTTAAAAGTTGAAAGCCTGCTTTAAGTAAAAGGGATTCGGCTTCCTGTGGAGTTAACCGTGGAAGCTTTGGCAACCTAAACCTCTACGGTAGAGGTATGGATTTCTTTTCTTAAGAGTTCTTGTTTTTCTTCTTCTGTAAGTGTTTCAAGATATAGTTCAATTGCTTCTTTTATGTTTGCCATAGCTTCATCAAAAGTATCTCCCTGAGTATGGCATCCTTTGAGTTCTGGACAGTAAGCAAAATATCCGTGTTCATCCTTTTCTATGATTACGGTTAGCTTCATGTAAAAAGTATAGCAAACAGGGATGGATTTTTTAAAGCCGATGAGGCTCGGGATAACCCCATCGGCTTATCTTGTTACTTCTTGTTAAGAATGTTGTAAGCTTCTGTCAGAGCATCAAGCCCTTTAATTGATAATCTTACTATGTATCCGTTATCAAGTGGGTCTGGGTCATCTGGATTAAGTGCTGTAAAGATTCCAAGTATGGCTTCAACATCTGTAAGAAGTTCGTTAAGCCTATCAAACTCATCAAAGGTAAAAGAACAAACCACTTCATTACTTTGGTTCTTAACTGCTAAGGTTTCCATTTTAAACCCCCTTTTTGGTTATTAAGTGAACTAATGTTCACTGTGATAAAAATTGTGATAAACTGTCCCAAAAATGGATTTTCTTACACTCAGGAAACCTTGCATTTAAGCCATTTTCAATTTTTAAGAATTCAATCGCACTCTGGAGGTCGTGGGTTCAAATCCCATCAGCTCCATATAATAAAATCAAAGGTTTGCTCAGGGTAGGCATCTTAATTAAGAACCAAAAATGTGTAGTTTTTGTATAGTTGATTTTCCGCCCACTATCTGACTTATAACCTGAACTGCATTTTTCTTGTGAGCTGGTGCAATATAAGAGTATCTGAGGGTTATCTTTCAGTCCTTGATTCTTAAACTTTCTTTTACATTTATAAGATAAACTTCGACAATTAAAAAATTGCTCGTAAAGATATTTCTATGTTTTAAAATTAAAATCTCGGATACCTGTTTTTAATCTTTCCTTGAAATTAAGTTTTTAGGTTATTTTGAAGCGAAGTCTTTAACAGAATGAAAATCTACTGAAACAGTATTAGTAGGTTTTTAGCAAGATGTCCTTTATTAAAAACTCTTAAAAACATTAATGGAGCTGAGGGGAGTCGAACCCCCGCCCTCTTGAATGCCATAAAACAACAAAACTCAGAACATGGCTTATTTGCTTGATTTTTGATTGTGAAAAATCACAGTTTTTGGATAAGTTTATCACAGTTTTATCACACTATCTTACCTAAATAATTGAGCATGTTTTGAAAAGTTAATAAATTTTTAATCTTT
Source organism: Thermodesulfovibrio sp. TK500a (assembly GCF_055381765.1). Classification (NCBI taxonomy): domain Bacteria; kingdom Pseudomonadati; phylum Nitrospirota; class Thermodesulfovibrionia; order Thermodesulfovibrionales; family Thermodesulfovibrionaceae; genus Thermodesulfovibrio; species Thermodesulfovibrio sp. TK500a. The sequence continues at coordinate 876,596 of NZ_AP041606.1, read as the reverse complement.
TTTATAAAGACCCTCCGTTGAAATAATTTCAACAACCTTATGGTAAATTGCTATAAGGTTAATATAAATTCAAAATTAATTTGTAAGAATTCTCTTAAAGTTATTATTTTTATATCTTTATGCTCGCCGAGTGATAACAATTCTTTATCTCCAGATACAATTACATCTGCCCTTGCTGCCACTGCACATTCAATAATTTTATTGTCTCCTTTATCCTTAAGAATATCAATTTTCTCTGTTGGCTGAACAACTTCTGCTATTTCAGAGAGAAACAAGGCAGTTCTGCTTAAATACTCTCTATCATAACTAAATTTTTTTGCAAACACTGAAAGAATCTCGTCAATTATTTCCTTCGAAATAAATAGACTATAATTCTCTCTCAATATCTTTAGAATAGCCTTCTCAGCTAAGCTACCGTTTATAACAAAAGCTGAAATATAAACATTGGTATCAAAAACTACTTTCAACTAAGATACCTTTCTAAATCTTCTTCGGTAAGAATCCCCTGCTCTTTTGCCTTCTCAGTCCAGAAATTTTGAATTTCATAAAATTCTTTTTTAAATTTCTCTTTTTTAATTAATCTTATTGCCTCCTGAATTACTGCACTAACTGTTTTATTCTCCTCTTTAGCAATTCTCTCAACATCTTCCGCTAAATCATTAGGTAATGAAATTGTCTTTTTTACTACACTTGCCATAGTAAACCTCCATAATGGTATGAAATAATCATACCAAATTTCAAAAAATCATATCAAATTTTGTTGAAATTATTTCAACAACCGTATGGTAATTTGCAATAAGGATGTTTATTGAATTTTTTAGAAAGTTTTTGAGATACACAAAAAAATGATATAATATGTGTATAAAATATAAAGGAGCTTTAAATGCACAGGACAAACATTGAATTAGATGAGCAAATTTTAAAAGAAGCAATGGAATTAACAAAGATGAAAACTAAAAAAGATGTGGTTAATTTTGCAATCAGTGAACTTGTAAAAAAACTAAAGAGGAAAAAAATACTTGAACTTGAAGGTAAAGTTCAATGGGAAGGGAATCTTGAGGAAATGAGAGAGGGAAGGTTTTGTTAGTTGTTGATACAAGTGTCTGGATTGATTTTCTCAGAGGAGAAAAAACAAACGCCTGTAAAACTTTGCGTGAACTTATCAATTCTGAAGAGGAAATTTATATAACAGAAATAATATTGACTGAAATTCTTCAGGGCATCAAAGACGATAAACTTTACAATCTTACAAAGGAATATCTTCTTTATTTCCCAGTATTGAAACCAAAAGGAATAGAAACCTATATTAGAGCATCAGAAATTTTCAGAAGTTGTAAAAAACAGGGTAATACTGTAAGAAAAACAATAGACTGTATTATTGCTTCTATTGCCGTAGAAAATAAAGCTACAATTATTCATAAAGATATGGATTTTGAAAAAATTAAAGAATCCTTAGAGCTCAAAACACTATATACAGGATGATTCAGGCAAAATGGTGGAAAAATTTTCCACCAAACAATCCACCATTGCGTAGAATCGTTTTAGAGACGATTTTTGCTTTGACCTATATCTTAATTATTTTCTTTTTTGCCCCCTATTTATAAAGAAACCCGGTTGAAATTATTTCAACTACCCTATGACAATTTGCACTAAGGTTATTTCAATGTTTATTTTTTATAAAGAAAACTCACTTATATTTTTCTCTTTTATAAATAATAATTTTAAAATTTCTTGCATTTTAAACATCTTTTAAGTATAATTATGATTATACTAAACAGGATTATACTATGGGAGAATTAAAATTTGTTAACAGAAAAAATGAATTAGAATCACTTAATAGATTATACTCTAAAATGGTAAAAGGCAGAAAAACAAATACATTTTATTTAGCAAAAATGGATTTACTGATAGGGTCAAAGATTTGGCAAAGAGGGATGGTGTAATTTTAATAGACTGTAGCGGTTCTTCTATTTTATCTTTAACTTTCCTGCCGGGAAGTCCCCTTCCGTAAGGAAACATTACTTCACCGATAAATTAGCTAATTGGAAGATTGAGTTAATCTCAACCAGTGGTTTGCGATCACTTATGAGCGGAAGAGTAATTTTCCGCTCACTTTTTTGATTTTCTGAGCGGATTGTAATATAATTAAACTATGATAAAGCATCATCACCCATCCAAGTTACCTGTTGGAATAAATCCAACAGAATTTTATAAAGAGCTTACGGAAGCTGCTTTAGAATTAGGGAATTTAAATGGATTACAAAATAATCTTCCAAATCCTACCATACTGATTGCTCCTTTAATTACAAAGGAAGCTACAGTTAGCTCAAAAATTGAAGGGACACAAAGTACTGTATCAGATGTATTTGAGTTTGAAGCAACAGGTTTGCCCAAATATGCAGATACAAAGGAAGTAGCAAATTATAAAAAAGCAATGTTATTAGCGACTAATGAAATAGACAAGGGACTACCAATAACTTTAAATCTTATTAGAGCGACTCATCAGATTTTACTCGAAGGGACAAGAGGAGAACAATATAGAGGTAAATTCAGAGAGAATATTGTTTGGGTTGGAGTAGAAAATGCCCCTATTGATAAGGCAGATTATGTCCCTCCTGAACCAATATTAGTGCAGGAATATATGGAAAACCTTGAAAAATATCTCTTAGAAAATAAGGAACATCCATTGATAAAAATTGGAATAATTCATTATCAATTTGAAGCAATACATCCTTTTAATGATGGAAATGGAAGGATAGGAAGATTATTAATTCCCCTGTATTTATATTGGAAAAAAATTTTATTTCAACCAATTTTATACATAAGCGGTTATTTTGAGAAATACAGGAATGAATATATTAATCACCTAAAAAAAGTTGATAAAACAGGAAAATACGAAGAATGGCTGAGATTTTTCTTTATTTCACTTAAAAATCAAGCCAAAGAGACTCAAGGATTAATTTATAAAATTCTTTACCTCAGAGAACAGATAAAAGAAAAAACTGAAAAAATGAAATCACCTTATACAGATAAAGTTTTAGAAACAATGTTTTCAAAGCCTATTTTTAAAAGTAAAGATTTGCATATAGAAGAACCTACTGCAAGACGATTACTCTCTAAGTTTGTTGGGATGGGAATTTTAAAATCCTTTGCTATTAAGGGAGTAAAGGGAAAGATTTACCTGTTTCCAGATTTAATAGATATTTTATCACATTGAAATTCATTCGTTATCACATTTGTCCAAAATAGTTTTTAGACTTTTTACCTTTAACCTTATAAGTAGCTTTTCTGATATGCTCTTTTTCAGTAGCCAATTTATTTGGATATCACCTGTTCATAAAAACCCGTGGGAGATTTTTTGCCCTTAAAAATTATTGTAAAATCAAATATAAGCTCTGGGTATTTTTCCATTATTTGCTGTTCTATTTCATACACTGAAAATTGTATGTATTTATCTGGTTTATTAATAAATGTCCAGATGGTAATTACATTTCCTTTTGGCTTATAAGCTATCTTTTTTACACCAGGAATTTTTGAAACCTTTGATATAAACTCTATTGTGGCATTTGTGACTCTATCAGCTATTTCCTGAGTTACAATCGGAGTTATAAAAGGATCTGAAGACTCTCTTTTGTTTAATATAGATGACGATAATGTCATTTTTTTTTACCTTTTATTTATTTTGATTATATTTTATCCAACTATACAGGAAAAATTAATGGCTACACCATTGCATATAACCGCTTTAGAGACACTTTTTGCCCTTCACCTATATTTTATATCCCCCTCTTTAAACCTTTTTATAAAAAACCCCCTGTTGAAATTATTTCAACAACCTTATAGTAACATTTTGACATCTTTTCAAAATAGAAAACACTATTTAAAATTTTCTCAATTGTAGTTAAAATTTTTAACAAAATATTGACATAAATTTTAACATTTATTATACTTATAATAATGAAAAACATAAACAAAATAACAGGTAAAAAGATTAAGGAATTAAGAGAAAAATTAGGTTTAACTCAGGAACAGTTAGCAAAGCAGATGGGGATATCAAGATCATCCATATCACTTATAGAGAATGGAGAGAAAAATTTAACTTTAGAAGAAGTTTTAAAGTTATCTAAAATTTTAAATACTGATTTAAATACTTTAACTGGAAAAGCAAAAATGCCTGAAGTTATTCTACCTCAGACTGAAAATAATAAATCATCTAAATCAGACATTAGAATAAGCGTTCCTCAGAAAAATCTTAAAAAATTTAAAGAAGTTTTGTTATACATTTTAAATAAAGTTGGTTCAAAGCCTAATATTGGAGAGACTGTTTTATATAAACTCTTGTATTTTATTGACTTCAATTTTTATGAAAAATACGAAGAGCAGTTAATAGGTGCTACTTATATAAAAAATCATTACGGTCCAACTCCAGTTGAATTTAAAAAAATCGTTGATAACATGATTGAAAATAAGGAAATAGTGAAAGTTGAACATGAATATTTTCAGTATCCTCAAACCAAATATTTACCACTGAGACAACCTGATCTATCAGTTCTTAAAGCTCATGAACTTGAAATGATAGACAGTGTTTTAGATAGGCTATCTGACTTAAATGCTTTTCAAATTAGTGAGTATTCTCATAAAGACGTACCGTGGTTAGTAACCAAAGACAATGAAATAATAGATTATGAAACAGTATTCTATAGAACCCCTGAATTTTCAGTTAGAGATTATGGAGAGGATACTTTTAATTGATTTATAGCTTAAATGAGATCCTAAAGAAAATTAAACTATTTAAAGAAATTTATGCCACTCCTGAATTTGAAAGTGATTTTAAAAATCTTCTCAAAAAATATAAAACTCTCATAGAGGATTTTGAAATATTTATAAAAGCCCAATTATTTCTTTTTCATAAAAAACAGATTGATAATAAAGGAATTGTTTTGATTTCTGATACAGGCATAATATCACCAAAAATTTATAAAGCAAAAAAATTTTCCTGTAAAGCCTTAAAAGGCAAAGGTGTTCAATCAGGCATAAGAGTTATTTATGCTTATTTTGAAGAAGAAGATAGGATAGAATTTTTAGAAATTTATTATAAGGGAGATAAAGATTCAGAAAATCGTAAAAGGTTTATAAGATATAAACAGTGAATTAAATCAACATTGCGTATAATCGATTTAGAGACGATTTTTTGCCTTGACCTATATTCATTTATCTTTTGCCTTTATGTTAATATTAAAAATTAAAACTCAGAGGGTAAAAAATTGGACATCAAATTAGAAGGAGCAGATATCGTATTAATTGCCAATGCTCATAATCCCAGTATAGTGACACATCAGTGGCTTCAAAATAATAAATTAATTAAAGAAGAGCCACAAAATTTTACTCATACTCCTGGTTTTTCAATTTTTGAATCTGAAAATTTATTTCTTACAGTTGATTATCAGAGATTGCAAATTGCTGCTAAGAATTATAACGAGGAAATAATTAACTCGTTAAACAATTTTGTAGTAGGTTATATAGAATTGCTACCACAAATACCTTATGTAGCTTTAGGGCTAAATTTTATGTGGAAAGCTATATTTACAGAAGATGAAAAACTACCCGAAATTAACATTGTAATAAATGACAAAAAAATTAATTCTCTGCTTGATAAAACAGAAACCAAGTGTGGCGGAATTATCTATATGAAAAAGTTTCCATACGTTCTCAAAATAGTTTTCGAACCAGTTCATGATAATATAATATTGTTTAATTTTAACTTCCATCACGAGATTAAAGACAAAGCAATTAAAGAAATATTAGATTACGTAAACAGTTTTATAAACAGAAAAGCAGAATCTTTAGAAATTATAGAAAAATTTTTTAATTAAAAAAAGAAATGAATACAATGTATGTAACCCAAAATTCGTCATCAACAGAAAAGATTATATATCAATTTGATAAAGAAGTTAAAAATACTCAATCTTCTATTTTTAAAAAAGATATTTTGGATTTATACATAAATTCATACTATAAATGTTTTCCACAGGCTTCCCTCAATAAAATCACAGTAGATGCCCTAAAATCTGTTTTTAAATTCTTCTTAATTCAAAGTAAAATAATTGAAAAAAGCAATGAAACTTTTACAGAGAGCGATTTTGAAAATAAAATTAAAATAGAATCTTTAAAAAACATGTATTTTATTCCTGATGAATTAGAAGTTTATCAATATCTCTATAAAAACTTATCACTTTATGAATATTTAGAACAAGCAAATATAAATATAAAAAAGATATTTGGAGACTCAACAAATTTGCTTCTTAAAGTCGATACCGATCCTGAAGTACCCGACTATAAAAAAATACTTATCATAATTCAAACTAATTTATATCCTGATGAAGTATATATTAAAATAAAACAACTTAATTCAAAATGGTTCTTGAATCTCCCCTTTGATATCCTAAAAAGATTATCAATAAATGTTGAATTTGAGTAATTTTAACTGGGAAGAGTATTTAAGCTTAGCAATAGAACTTGAAAGTCAATCAAAAGATCCTAATCAAACTATTAAACACGCAAGGTTACGTTCTTCCATAAGTAGAGCATACTATTCTGCATTCTGTATTTGCAGAAACTATCTAAAACATAAAGAAGGGAAAAAATTGCCAAAGGATCAATCAATTCATAAAATTGTAATAGAAGATTTTTTAAATAGCAATGACATAACCAAAAGAGAAATTGGAGATTTTCTTAAAAAATTAAGACAACAAAGAAATAAAGCTGATTACGATGACACTTTTAGTAATCCAGAAAAGACTACCAGTTATTCCATACTTTTAGCTTCAGATATTATAGAAAAAATCAAATTGCTATACCATTTATAGACTATGTTTATCTAATTGCGTAGAATCGTTTTAGAGACGCTTTTTGCCTTAAAATTTCCTTGTAAAAATTCTTCATGGCGAAATTTCATCAATTTTTGTTTGATTTCTTTTTCATATCCTCATAGATAGCTACAAAATTAATCGGGTCAAGAATTAATGGAGGAACGCCAGCTTTTCTTGTTAAATCTGCTATTGATTCTCTTATAAAGGGAAACATTATAGAGGCACAATTTATATGAACTATTTTTTCTAATTCTTCACTTTTTGGTACAGTTTCAAAATCAAATATTCCCTGTTGTATTATTCTAAAAACAAACGGCTGATTTTTTTCTTCAGAGAAAAATTTAAAAATAACAGCAATCTTTTTTCTTTGTTTTTTGAAAGAAATGTCAAATCCTAATGCAATTCCATACTTTTTGCCCTTTTCAGGTTTAAATTCAGGATTAAGAGCGAAAAAACACTCAATCTGTCTTATCGTTTCTATTTTAAATTTAACCTGCAATAGCTTCTCCTGTAATAATGGAGTTTATATCTTTATTACCTAATTTTACAGCTTTATATGAAAATTCAGATTTATTTTTTGGGATCCATGTGATATAAATAACATCTCCCTCTTTTTTAGGAATAAATTCATCCTGAATTTGTTCCTTTTTCTCTCTCAGTGAGACAATAAGCTCTAAATCTAAAACCTTGGCTACTTTCCTTAAAGTGTTTAAAGAATAGTTTTCATAAAAAGGATCCTCGAGCCTTGCTACTGTAGATTGAGAAGTTCCAAGCAGTTTTGCAAACTGAGCCTGAGTAATCCCTCTTTTTTCTCTGTAATAAGCAATTTCAGCAGCAATTCTTGTTTTTTCAAGCCCTTTGTAAAATTCTTCTTTGAATTTCTTATCCTTAAATTGTTTGTCTAAAAGTTCTTTTAGACTTTTCATCTTATCCCCTCTTTCATTCTTTTTGTGGCTAATTCTATTTCTTTTTTTGGAATTCTCATACTTTTTTTTGTGAATCCATTCCAGATTGTAAATATATCATCCTCAATTGAACCAAGAAAACGAAAATTTTTTACTCTCAATTCCCATAGGTTTTCAGTCACTTTTTTCAACCATTCTGAAGAAACTTTTAAATTTCGTTCTTCTACTATAGTTAGTACTTGAAAAATTTTATTTCTGTCTCTTTCTTGCAAATTTAGGATAAAACTCTCCACTTTCTTGTGGAATATTATTCTAACCTTCTTTTTCATAATTTTATCTCAATTTTAAGATATTGTCAATAAAAATTTTTAATTAATTGAAATATAATATCAAACTAAAAATTTGCTTTTCAATAATTTTCTAATAATTATCTGATTTCATAAAATCGATTAAAAGATGCTTTTTTTTATCAAACCTATACCTCACATACCTCCCTTTGCTTCTTTTTTAGCTTTGAAGGTATAAATCCCACTTTTTCCATAAAAATTATCTTAAATTGCTTAAGATAATTTATATTATCTTAAATTTATCCTTTTGCCTATCAATTTTGTATAGTCAAAAATGGATAGTTAAATTTGATAGTCAAAAGAGGAGATAAAGGAATTCCTTTTTGTCGTCTTTCATCATACCAGTATCGCCTTTTATAATACCATCATCGATTTTTGTAATAACATTTTTACTCTCATAGCTCGCAGAGAAGTCTCTCTTAAGAGAGTCATAAGCGGGCTTTTTTTATTGGTGGAAAAATTTTCCACTAAGGGAATTGTTGAACAAAATAGTTTGAATATCGTTTGATATTTTCTTTGAAAAATAGAGGTATGTTGTATTTGTTTGATTGTTTGATAATTTCATTTATCCATTCTGTTTTAGGAATAAAAGGATTTTTACCTGTTTGAGCACCTATTATTATCCAATCTATCCCTTTTAGGTCAAAGGTAACAGGTCCAAGTAGAGGTTCAATACTTAAATATTTTATCTTTACATTCTACGCCTGGACTGGGCGGAAGTAACGCCTGTGGAGTGGATAACCTCTGCACGGATATTAGGACATAATCCCTATATTCATGTAAGTTACCACGTTGAAGCAGGAAGCTCACGGATTCATCCGTGAGAGGATGTCACCTTTAAAGGTTCATCAAGCCTGTGGGGATAAAAGGTGGGGTCATATCCGTAAGGATAAATTTCTCCCTTCTCTGCTATGTGGCACTGTCCTGTCTCCCTACTTTTCCAGTCTTTCTCATAGACTAAAGAACCATTTTTAGTTTTATATTTTGCTCCAAATCTATTCAATGGAGAAGTAGCTTTCATTGTATTGTAGCAGTAAGTATTCCTACAGGGATGAAAACATCCTGTTATAGGGTTCCATGTATAATCACACCACTCAATAGAAGTTTTATTCATAGAACGCCTCCGAAATTTGTTTTTATTAGATTACTAATTTTAAATATTATAACAATTTATTGCTAAATTATAATATTGAAATAAAACTAAATATTGAATTTTTTTATTTTTAGTTCTATAATAGAACCATGCAAAACATAAAAAGTCTTATAGAAAAACTTGAATTAATTCATCACAGGCTTAAACTTACAATTCCTAAAAATCTTAGACCTTATTATGAAAATTTAGACATTGACCATTCAAGAGGCTTAATTATCTATGGACAGAGAGGAGTTGGTAAAACCACTTTTTTGCTATATAGAACTTTAAATAAGCCATTTCTGTATGTATCAGTTGACCATCCGTTAGTTACGGATATAAGCATTTATGAACTTACTGAAGCAGTATTTAAAGCAGGATATCAAGGTATAGTTTTAGATGAAGTTCAATATGCAAAGGATTGGGCAGTGCAACTTAAAGCTCTTTATGATTCTTTTCCTGACCTTTATATCTGGGCAAGTGGAAGTAGTAGTCTTATGCTAAAATCAGGTTCAGCTGATTTTTCACGCAGGTTTGTTTTTAAGAGAATTCCCTTACTTTCATTCAGAGAGTATTTGTGTCTAAAACATTCAATTTCAATTGAACCTATAGACTTATTTGAACAACAATTTGATTTTTTCTCTAAAGTTCAATCAAGGGAACTCCTTAGAGCTTTTAGGGAATACCTCAATTCAGGCACAAGACCTTTTTTCTTTGAGGGAGATTATTGTGAAAGACTTAAATTAGTTTTAGATAAAGCTTTATTTCACGATATACCTCTGTTTTTGCAAACTATCGGAGAGAGACATTTAAAGCTAATGAGAGCTGTTCTTGGTCATCTTCTTTATAGTTCAGTGCCAACTCTTAATATATCTTCCCTTTGTAGAGACTGGCAGATAAGTAAGGAAAAACTTTACGAACTGCTTTTAGTAATGGAACAAACAGAAATTTTAAAACTTATAAAAAGAAAAACAAAAGAAAACGGTTTTAAAAGAGGTTCAAAAATTCTACTTACCGATCCAGCTTATTATTACTGTTTTGATGGTGATGTAGGAACTGCGAGAGAAGCCTTTGCTGTCTATAACCTCTCTGAAAGATATGGTGAAATTTTTGCCTGCTATGATGAAAGAGAATGTGATTACATAGTTAAAGGAATTAAGATTGAAATAGGAGGAAAAAGTAAGAAAATTAAAAATTCAGATATAGTATTAACTGATGAAATTGACTTGCCTGTAAGAAATAAAATTCCTCTTTATTTTGCAGGATTGGTTTATTGAGTGCTGTTGAAATTATTTCAACCAATGTAGAAGAAACAGAATTTGCGATTATATTTCTTTCATGACAACAAAACACTCAAGGGAATTGCCCAGAGTTTTTCACCAAGCCTTATTATATTGTTTCCATTATAAGCGACTATACCTGCAATGCAGTTTTCTGTGTTACTTACAAAAGCCTTAAGACCTGCAAGTTCTCTGTCTTCCCATTTCTCCCCTGCTTTGACTTCAATAGCTATACATCTGTTTTGAGCTTCAACTACAAAGTCAACTTCATATCTTCCCTGTATATGCCAAAAATACAGATTTGCTTCCTGCCATTTCGATTCTATTATTGACAGCAAGTTTTGAGCAACATAGGTTTCAAAAATTGCTCCCTTTAGAGGTTCTCTGTCAAGAGAATCAACATTTGCAAGATAACAGGCTAATCCTGAATCACTCATGTATATCTTTGGCGATTTAATTTGTCTTGAGGCTTTACTTTTTAGATAAGGATGAATTCTTCTTATTATGAATGATGCTTCAAGTAAAGAAAGATATCTTGAGGTAGTTGAGACATTAAGTTTTGCATCTCTTGCAATCTCGCTTAAACTAAGGATACTCCCAGTTCTTAAAGCAACAAGGCTCAGTAGATGCCTGAATGCAATTAAATTCACTATTTGACTAAACTGTCTTATGTCTCTTTCAAGATAGGTCTGCTCATAACCCTTAAACCATAAGACTCTTTCAGATAGCCCAAGGGCAACAGGTGGTAATCCTCCTTTTATTATGTCTTCATTCTTTATTTTTTCTGTAACAGTGAAGCTTTCGATTTTTTGTGTTCTAAAAAACCTCATTAAAAATGGCTCTTCTTTTGTTTTAAAAAATATCTCTCTTCGGGACATGGGAGACATGTTTAAATAAACTGCTCTTCCTGCAAGACTTTCGGTAAGATTCTTAAGTAAAGCAAAATTTGCAGAACCAGAAAGTAAAAATCTTCCGGGTACTCTATCTTTATCCACAATTTTTTTTATTACCGTGAATATCTCAGGACACCTTTGGGCCTCATCTATTGTCATAATTTTACTCTGAGTTAGAAAATGCTCAGGTTCTCTTTTTGCAGATTCAAGATAAACAAATTCATCAAAACTAAAATAAGGACGCTCTTTCAAAAAAGGTTCATTGAGTAAAAAGGTGCTTTTTCCTGTTTGCCTCATGCCCGTAATTACTACAACAGGCATCTCTCTTAAAGCCTTTTGAACAATATTTCCTAAATCTCTTGGAATGTATGTCATATTTTTTCATAGTATAGTGACATTTTGACACTATGTCAAGAAAAAATTAAAAAGCCGCTGTTGAAATAATTTCAACAGTTATTTAGTCTGCAAAATATATTCAAACTCTTTAGAAAGATTAGGTCTTTTAATTTTGTCTTCTGTAAGAACTCCTTCCTCAATTAATACATCTGCTATTTTATTAGCTATAAAATAGCAGTTAGCATCATATAAACCTATAGGATTTCCTACACGCAATGGTCCTGCTTGATAAGTACCTGTTTTAAAAGGTATTTCTTTATTTAAAGTTTTAATTTGTCCATGTATTTCAACAAAATAACTGGAAAAAGGACTGTTTTCAAGTTCACTTCGCTTTACAAGTAAAGCATCTCCTCCAATTTTGATTTTTACTGCTTTATACTTCAAATGTGATTTATTTTGTATGTCATATCCATCAAACAAAATAACCGCTGTTGGTATCACATTTCTCATTGCTTTTGCAACACAAACATCCAAATTACCTCTTTTCCCCGGTTGTATAAAACTGGGAGAAGCAGAAATATCAAAGTAGTAAGGCTCAATACTTATAACTACATCAGGTTTTTCAGGATTTTTATCAAGCCCTAATGCTTTTATATAGGCTTCTCTTGACTCTAAAACTTCTCCATCAGGAAGTAAAGCCTGATCCATGTTTGAAGCAAAGATTCCACCTTTAGGAGCACAGCCTGTTAGAGATATTAAAATTAATAAACAAGAAATTAAAAATGATTTAATTCTCATGTTTCCTCCAGAAAAATTAATTATATCAAACCCTTGCTTTTCATCAATCCCTGTATCTCAATATTACTGTATCTCAAATACATTGCAGTTGTATTTAAACTTGCATGTCCCATAAGTTGCTGGACCGCTGTAACAGGAATACCTGCTCTTAGTAGCTCTATCGCTCTTGTATGCCTTAAAACATGTGGATGTGCTATCTGCTGAGGTATTCCTGCTTTTAGACAAAGAGTTCTAAATACAGTGAAAAAATTATTTCTCTCTATTTTAAAAATCTTACCTTCTAAAGAGGGATATATTTTCACAGTTCTCAGATATTCAGAGATAAGCCTGTCAGGAATAGGGATAATTCTATACTGTCCTTTTTTCTTGCCTGTTCTTTTAAGTGTAACAAGCCTTACTGTCGAGTTTCTGAAATCTATATCACGAGTTTCATCAATATTTAAAACTTCTGAGATTCTCGCTCCTGTGTATCTCAGGAATAAAAATACAAGCCAGTATCTTACCCTTACGATGCCTCTCTTTTCCTCAAACCATTTCTGAAATTCTACGGTAAGCCTGTTAAGTTCATCCTCAGTAAGATGGTATATCTCTCCTTCCTGTGGAGATGGTATAAGTGAGGAATTATTTTTTATAGCAAGCATTGCAATATGTTAACAGAAATGTTATAAATAGTCAAGAATTTAGAAATAAAATTGCTTATTTTAAGGCTAAAAATTATTATTATTTATAACAAAATTAAAATTTTGTTATAAATAGTTGAAATTATTTCAACAACCTCCAGCCCCGGACCTTATGGCAATTTGCTATAAGGTCTAACCAGATTTGCCAAGATTTGTCAGGATTTGCCAAAAGTTGACAGATTTGACAGCATTTGCCAAAAGTTGTCAAAAGAGATTTGACAGATTTGACAGATTTGACAAGATTTGTCAAAAGTTGACAAAAATTGACATGAGTTTTTAGTTTTAGACAAAGCCAAATCTATCGATATAAGTTTTTTTTGCAAAAGTGATAAATTTATAGTATTTTTCAAAATACTCTAATGTTTGGCTAAAAATTTTAAACTGCTCTTTTTCAAAATATAATTCAATAATAAAACCCTCATCACAAACTTTTCTGAATAAGTATTGTATTGAACCTTCTGCATTGATACGAGAAATCACAAAATTACCTACTCTGTATTCTCTATTCTCCTGTTCTTTTTCTTGTGTTTTAAAAATTTTTTTAAGTAATAAAATAAACTCAACTAAGTCAAAAATTGTCATATGTATGTATATTTGCTTCTCTTTTAGTTTTAGACTATACGCTCCATAATTATATTTAGAATTTAAATTTTCTGCAGTAGCCCATATCTGTATTTCAAATTCTTTTTCTTGTTTTAGTTTTGGAATATCAATTTTTTCTAAAATTATATTTGTTTCTACATCTTCTATATTTATATCCATGTCTATACTACTAATTTTTCTTTGCTTTTTATCTTCAACATAAGATAATCCAACATAATACCCCCATGGCAGTAAAAGAGAGCTGATAGTTTCACAATCCTTTTTAGATAATTCAAACTCACCATCTCTAAATAAAACAACTAATTTATCTGCTATATACGTTTTAGAATCTTTGACGGTTTTTGGTATGTTTGGATTAGTAATAAAATCAACAAAATATTTATCACCACCAAGAAAGTTTATATTTTTTATTTTGCAATTTTTATACACATATTCAAATATGGAAATTAAATTCTTGATGAAAATAGGATTTGCAGGCAAAGAGCCGCCAGTAGACCAAGATAATTGAATGAGATTCAAAATAAATTCAATTTCGTATTTAGAGAGTGTTTCATTTAAATTAATTTTTTCTCTAATTTTTGCTAAGCCTTTTCTGTAATCAGAAAAAATAAGCCCACGCCCAGTTTCAAGCCAATCTTTGGATACGCCTGTTTCTTTTTCCAAAACCAACAGAGTCTGCTCAGAGGGTTTTCTTATGCCAGTTTCTATCTGAGCTAAAAAGCTACGATTTACTTTAAGAAAGTTAGCCAGTTTTTCTTGGGATAAACTTAGAATATTTCTAATTTCTCTCAACCTCTCAGCTATTGTCATCTTCATCACCTCCTACTATATATAATGCAAAAGTATAACATATTTGTTACATCGTAACATAATTTTATAGCTTTATAAAAATTTTAAATTAAAAATTTTATAAAATCCACTTGACATGTTGCTTAGTAACATAATAAACTAAAGTTACTAAGTAACAGTAATTTCTGAAAACATTGAAAATACTAAGTTTTTGAAAAGGTAATTAAATATGAGGAGGTAAAAATGAAAGGTGGAATAAAAATAGGAGACTTCAAGAGGCTACAGAAATACCTCAACGCTGCACTTTGTAGATGCGAATGTAGTCTCGACGAGGATAGAAAAAGCGAAATAGAACTTTTTCTCATCGAAAAATTTTGGCTACAAGGAAAAAACATCCCCACCCAAGCAGGCAAGAAAAAAGATGTAGGAGTCAAATGGGCACTTCGGACAAAACTTCGTGACATAGGCTTCAAAAATCATACGATTTCAAGCATTTGCAATGAAGATGGCGAGGAAGTGGATATTTTTGAATGCATCGGAGAAAACGAACAGAGATACACCGAAATCGAGCAGTGGCATGATATCTGTCGCACAGTAGGACCCGAACCCGCAAAAGCAATGCTGTTCGGACTGTACGAAGAGCAGGAAGAGCAGGAAAAAGAGACATCTGAGGAAAAAGAAAAGTGGGAAAGCAGGCAGGGAGTGCTTTTTTGAAAAAATTTCCCTTGCAAAATAAAGGAGAATTTTGAACCCCTATATATAGAAAAGTAAAACATTGAAATACAGGAGGTATAAAAATGAAGAGAAAAGGAACAAATATTAGGATGAAAGAGGAAGTAAGAAACAAGATATTCGATATAGCTCAGAAATCAGGCAGAACTCTATCGGAAATAGTTCGGGAAGCTGTAGAGGAATGGCTTAAAAAAAGGGAAAAAAGAGAAAGGAGTGTAAAATGATAGAGTTTGAAATTATATCAAGTTCTGTTGAAAAATTGAATGATTTTTTAAGACAAGTAAAGCAAGCTCAAGCAGAGAAAAATATTCATATAGTTTTTTCATCCCTAAGCCAGAAACTAAGAGAATCAGGCTATATAATAATTCCTTCTAATGGTAAAATTCCGATTCACAAATATAATTCTGAAAGCGACAAAAAGATAGCAAACGCTAAAAAAATAGAGAACAGTGCTCTATTACTTCTTCCAAGCTGGCTGGCTGTAATTGATATAGATGATGTAAACCTATTTTGCGAGAAGTTTTCTGTAGATATAGACGAAATTGAAAAAGTAGCCAACGTTAGAACGGGTAAAGGGTATCATATATATATAAATGACCCACAAAAAACACTTAAAAGTGTTAACTTGATCAAAAAATTTGGTTTCGAAATATTGCGAAGTGAGAATGATCTTGTAATGTTGCCAGGCAGCAGGATATATCACGAAAGATTACAGAAAAACGTAATTTACGAAGTGGTTAATCCCGAAGTTTTAGAAATAGATGATATTGGTATGCATCTTTTTTTAAAGAATTGCCTAAGTGTTGCAGGTATAGCAGAACAAGGGAATGGCAATGGACACGGAAACAATATAAGCAGAGAGAAAAGAATAACACAAAAAATAGATTTAGATAGACTCAGCAAAATAATAAAAAGGCATTACAAGCACGGTGACAGACAGAATATATGTATATACACAGCTGGACTACTCGCAAAGAATGGAATTGACATAGACACAGCAATAGCGATTGTATCTGAGATAGCTTCAGGAGATACTGAACTTCGTATGCGGATAGCTGGAGTAAGACATACATATCAGGACTTTGAGGCCGGAAAAGAAGTTAAGGGCATTTCAGGTTTAAAAGAGCTTGGAATTGAGGAGATTGAAGAAGTATTTTCCGAGAGCAAAGAAAAAGAAATAAAAATAACAATTCCTACAGTGACCGAACTTTTATTTGAATTTTGTACAGAAAACAACATAAAAATAGATTATGATGAATTTTACATTAAAATATTTATTAACGACAGGGAAATCAGTAGAGAAGTAGAAATATATATTCAATCAAAACTCGAAAAACGAATAAACAAGAGAATTCCAGATGATGTATTCCAGAAGTCTATAGAAAGTATAGCATACTCTAATAAAAGAGACCGACTAATAGAGTTCCTTAAACTATGCAAACATCAATGGGACGGAATTCCGAGAATTCATACATTCTTCTACGATGTATTTAAAACGCCTTTATCTCAGTATAGTATCACTGTCTCAAAAAACTTTTTTGTTTCTGCTGTTGCCAGGGCTTTTTGCCCTGGGTGCTTCCAGAAAAACATAGTAGTTATTCAGGGTGCTCAAAACATAGGGAAATCAAGGGCTTTGATGGCTTTAGGTAAAGAGTTTCATCGTGAAATCAATGTCTCAATCACCACTGAAAAAGACTTCTACATGGCGATTCAGGGAGTATGGCTTGCCGAGATTCCTGAGATGGATGCCTTGCGTAAGGCAGACAGAAATCGGATCAAGGCAATAATATCAAGTACGGTGGATAGATTTCGACCGCCATATTCAAGACACATGAAAGACTTCCCGAGAAGAAGCGTTTTTACGTGCACAACGAATGACCAGACTATATATGACGACCCCACAGGAGGAACAAGATTTTGGATTCTTGAGGCTCGGGGAAAAGCAAATATAGAATACATAGAAAAGTATAGAGAACAGCTTTTTGGCGAAGCGGTATGGGAGCTTGAGAAAGGCTACAAATATTGGGAAGTCGATGAGCAAGAAGCTCAAGAGATCCAAGAAAACGCACGCAGGCATGATGAATGGGAAGAAATTATATCGGAGTATATAGAAAAAAACAAAATAGAAAAAACAACGGTAGTTGAGATAGCCGAAAAAGCTCTCTATATTCCACCGAAAGACCTCGATAAAACCAAACAAATGCGAATCGCAGAATGTCTTACTGTTATGGGATTCGCCAAAAGAACAGTCAGAGAAGCAAGTAAGATAAAAAAGGTTTGGTTTAAAATTTTAGATTCAATTCAGCCCCAGGAAACTGACCCCTTTTAAGAGGTGGTAACACTAAAAAACTTTTGAGTTTCAACGAGTTAGCCTTATTATTCCCCATTTGTTACTACCGTTTCCACCATTTTCGTATATTTTTCTTTTTTCAGTTTTTTTAAAAAAATTTTTTTTTGGGAAAATTTTACCCCTATTTTTTGTCATTACGTGGTAACAATCCAGTAGTATCAATGTGTTACCACCTGTTACCACCTTATACCCTTAAAAATAGAGGTGGTAACAATATAGAAATATCAAGGGCAAAAATGTTACCACCCCTGTTACCACCATAGGAATTCTTGATTTTGCTTGATGTATAGGGGTAGGGACTATATTAAAATGCTTGAAAAATATAAATTTGTAAGAACAAAATTATAAAAAACCTTTTGCAAGCCTTCCCCAAGTGTCACCTTTTTTAAAAAAAAAGTGAAAAACCCCTTTTTTTGCAATCCTAATAATATCAATCATTTATGCAAGAGATATGCTCTAAACTATTGATTTTTCTACTTCCCCAAGTGTCACCTTTTCCTTCCCCAAGTGTCACCCCCCCATTCGTGCAATCCCTTGATTTTTCTACTTCCCCAAGTGTCACCCTATCGCCCCCGTCCGAGGGAGTGGGATTGTTCAGCTGCTGCAGCTGAACGAGAGTGTTCTGTTTGAGTCTTTGATTCCCTTTCCAGTGAGCTTGTTTTCTCTTGTTCTCTTTGCATGCTTTTATACATTTCTTGTTTATTTGCAGTGTAGATGCTATATCCCTCTTTTCCTCTTGTCATTGCAGTATACATTTCATTATAGTTTGTCTTTTCTGATACGGAATATATCACTTTTTTCGTTGTCATACCCTGACTTTTGTGCACGGTTGAGGCATAGCCATGATCTATGTAGTTGTAGCTCTTGATGTTGAAACTCTTTTCCTTGTTGTTATTCTTGATTGTGATATTTCCATCTTTGTCAACTGATTTCACTTCCCACATTTCACCATTTTTGACCCCGAATTTTTTGTCATTCTTGAGAGTCATGACTTTATCGCCCTTAGAAATTTCTATTTGCTTTTGAGAATACACTGAAAGCTTATCGCCCCAATCTTTTAGATTGACCCGAAAATCATTTTTGCCATTGCTTATTGTTATTGTGTTTTCTTTGCTATTTATGCCTTTGACCTGAAACTCATTCACTTTTGAAGATATACCCATTTCTTTCATGTCTTGCCTTGCTATATGCACTGAATCGCCTATTTGGTATGAAAAAGCATACCTCTTTTCCTCTGCACTGAGATTTTTGCTTTCTTTCACAGTGAAAACATACCCCTCTTTGTTTACTTTGCCTTGATTCTTCAATTCATCTCGAATGACCGCATTTAGCTCATTCTTTTCCCTGTTTGTAGCCGATACTATATGAGTTTTTTTGTAGTCACTTTTGAAATATTCCTGTTTGATTGCCTCTATCCTATCCTGTTTATTTTGAACCTCATGCACTTTTCCAGAGCTATCAAGCCTTTCAATTGCTTCCTGAAATCTTTTTTCACTGAATTCTTTTACCACTTCTTTGTATCTTTCCTCAGTTTGCCTTACTTTCTGGGTCATTTCTATTGTATTCATACCTCTTTTTTGCATTTCCTCAAATATCTTACCTTGAGCCACAGACTGCATCTGTTTTGTATCCCCCGCCACCACTACCCTTGCCCCAGCTTCCTTTGCAGTTTTCATTAGTTCAGACATTTTTTTTGAACCCAGCATTGATGCCTCGTCAACTATCCAGACTTCTTTGCCATGTTGAATGACCCGTTCAGGAGATTGATATTCCTTCTGATGCTCTTTTATGCTTATGCCAGCACCTACAGGAACAAATCTTGTATGGCTTATTTTTCCAGACTGAACATCCTTGAGATATACATTTACCTCTCTATATGTCTGAAACCTTTGTCCATACTCAACTATCATTTGTCCTTTCCAGCCATCCTTCTCAATCACATATACCTTGTCTTTGTATTCATACCCCCACCCACCTTTCTGTTCTGTTTTTAGCCCGAAAGTTTGTTTTATGTCATTGACTATATAGTTCTTTATCTGAGATTGCCATGTTTCAGACTTATCGAACAAACTTGGTGGTGCAGACCAAGACCGATTCTCAAACTTTTGATTGAGTTTTTCATACTCTTGACGATACTTCTCTATGTCTTTCACTATCTGAGTCTTTTCAAACTGCATGAGAAAGCTATCCACGGTTTGAGAGTTTATTCCAACCTTAGACAACTCTTCCGCAGCCTTGCCAGTTGGTGCAAGTCCACGAACTACAAAACCTTCTTTTTCTAGGAGAGGTTTGATGCACTCAAAAGAAGTTGTCTTCCCCACGCCAGCATCGCCTTGAATGCCTATTACCTTATCCTTTGACATTGCTATATGATATACTGCTTTTTTCTGATCCTCAGTCATTTGAAAACCCTTCTGAGTTTCATAGTCCTTAATTGCTTTGTCTATCACTTCTTTGTTTGAAACAAATTCCTTCTCAGTTCCATTTGTCTTCCTCACGAAATCTATTACACTTTTCTCTATCTTTTGCATGTCTTGAGTTGTGAAATATTCAGTGCCTTTGACCTGTATTATTTCTCTTTCTTTTTGCAACTGATTGAATGCTTTTTCTATATCTGAAACAGTCATTACTTTTTGACCTTTTACCGCATCATTCATTGATTGCCTGAGTGCAATTTCAAAGAGTTTTGTTTTAGTGAATGCAGATTCATTTTCATGTATGATTGAATACGATTGTCTAACATAGTCCTTTGTAGCTTCAAACTGCTTTTTCTCTGAGAGTTCTTTTATGTCTTGTCTTGCACTTTCTACACTCTCTTTTATTTGCTCTCTTGTTATGCCAAGTTCAGAGAGTTTCTCATCCCAAATTTGATTTAGTTCCTCTTTTGAAAGAAATTCCTTTGATTGTCTTGAGTCTATTCTTGCTATATCCCTTAATTCATTCTCATTTAACCCCTGAAATTTTCCATTCTCTTTTAACTCTTTCAAAGTTTGTTCAACTTGCTCTCTTCTTTCTGAAAATTTGTCTAATACCTCTTGACTGAATCCTACAATTTCAAAATTGCCATTCCTATCTATCATTTCAATTTTGTATCCCAGTTCCTGCAGATTCCTCGCAAGCTCATTTTTGTATATCTGATCCAGTGCTTTCTGATGTTCAAAAATCACACGTGGTTCAAGTGCAGTTATCTTTCCATCACTACTACGGATTACTGAGTTCAATACCACCGAATGAGTATGAAGTTGAGGGTCATGTTCACGACTCGTGAAATGAGTGAAGTTTGCTATTGCTACCCCACTTGCCTGAACATCCTCTTTCCCACCCTGACCTTGCCTTGTCCAAGCGAGATTTTTTTCAAGATATTCATTTGCTTTCATAACTGCTTTCTCATGTGCTTCTTTGATTCTTTCATCACCGATTAAGCTATATGCAAGTGATACGGATTTTGATGCAGAATAAGTTACATCCAGACCCAACCTTTCACTGTTAGAAAGTCCCTTGATTTTTTCCATATCCTGCTCAGTTACTTCCTTACCCTCTAAGCCCTCTCTCTTAGCAAGTTCACCTTGCCAGAATCCTTTAACTGAATCCTTTTCTGAGTAGTATTCAAGACCATGAGAATCCTCTTTTAAGTGAGTGTAATATTTGCTATCATTTACAACTGTTAAAGTTACCATATTTTACCCCCTAAAAATGTTATATCCTCATGTATGTATTAATGCAGTTCCTCTCGCCCGCTTCTAATGGCATACACCACGCACCGCCCTGGTGCAAAAAGCCTTGATAGTATTAAATGTCTTTGTCTACATTCCTTATTTTTAATCCCTGATTTGATTAGAATTAGCAAGCTTTTAGATATGTAGACAACTTCTTTCAGTCAAAATGTAGCCATTTGTCTACACCCTGAAACTGCATTATTTATAAGTAGGTAATTAATAAAAAAGGGGGTAATAAATATGTCGCAAGTAATCAGAGCAAGAGTAACAGATGAACTTTATGACTTACTTGAAAAATTAAGCAAATCACAAGGTAAAAGTTTGTCAAAGTTTGCGGCAGAACTTTTGCAAAACTCAATCAAGCAAGAAATGAAAGACACACAATTGTTAAACAAGCTCATCCAGAAGATTGAAAGCCTCTCAGAACCACAGCCAGCAAAACCGCAAAATTCAACACTTTCTGAGGAGGTAATTCTATTTATGATGAAGCAAAACACAGCAGCAGTAATTGAGTGTCTTCTTGCTTTGTCAAATGAATTCTTTTTTGACAAAAAGAAGCATGAAAATTTTGAAAAAGTTGCAAAGCAAATTTTGCAGAAAATTCTGAATGAATAAGTTGCATTAATAAATATAGAGGTGCTCATGAGAGCACTTAAAAAAAACAAAAAGGAGGGCAAAAATGGAGAAAAAAATCGAGGAGTTTTTGAGGGAAGTGGAAGGGATAGCGAAAGAAATTGCAGCGGATAGCAGTATCACAGAAAAAGAGAATCAGTTGAAAAAACGCATACACGAACTTGCAGCAGAAAAGAACGATGTTGAAATCCAAAAATTTCTGCAAAAAAATTTTGATTTTATGCACAGTTTTTTTTGTATCGCATACTTTTTTGATTCTGAAAATTTCATGAAACATGAAACCGAGAAAATACAGGAGGTAGTATGAAAAAAAACGTCAAAAGCATCAAGGAAAAAATGAAGCAATTGGAGAGGGTTCTGAGGGAGACAGAAAGGGATTTCTACGCAGAATTCGGCAAGGAGGTGGAGAGGGAAATCGCAGCAGGAAACGCAGACGGAAAAATGAAAGAAATCTATGAAAAACTGAAAGAAAAATACGGGATTTAAAAGGAGGTAGATGATGGTAATTGATGAAATCATCAAACGATACAAAACACTTGAAAGCAGTGATAGGGAGTTACTCCTGGAAGTGAGAAACAGACTTGACGACACAATCACACTGATAGACGCTATGCTTTTTCAGCTCAATGAAATAGAAGAACACACGCTTGAACTCCAGAAAGAACTTGAAAGCTTGAGACGATACACGAAAAAGATACAAAAAAAACAAAAAGGAGAGGAACAAGATGAGTAAAGATATAGAAAAAATAGAAAAAAAGAAAAGAAAAAAAGAAAGAAGAGAAAGAGCAATACAGCAATTGAAAAAACACTTGAA
Source organism: Thermodesulfovibrio sp. TK500a (assembly GCF_055381765.1). Classification (NCBI taxonomy): domain Bacteria; kingdom Pseudomonadati; phylum Nitrospirota; class Thermodesulfovibrionia; order Thermodesulfovibrionales; family Thermodesulfovibrionaceae; genus Thermodesulfovibrio; species Thermodesulfovibrio sp. TK500a. Next base: position 853,719 of record NZ_AP041606.1, on the reverse strand, counting down.
CAATCTTTTTTGGCTTTTTTCCAGTTTTTCAAGAAAAACACTCATAGTGATAGCTCTGATTGTAGTCGCTTTTATCACCGTTTTGCTTCTTTTTTCAGTTTTTCACAACGACAACGATTTTGAAACACATCTTGCACTGTTGCAAAAAAATCAAGCTACAGATGAAAGCAGAGAAAAAGCAATGAAATACGCATTTGAAAAACACAAGAAAAAACTGGAAATAGAGAAAATAGTTGAAGAGGAGAAAAAAGTAGTTTTCATCTGTGACAGAGATGTACCGGAATGGAAAGAAAAAATCAAGCTAGAAAAATACCCAAAAATGAATAGTTTTAACCAGATAATTCAAATCTTGCAGAAGAAATATCGACATTTTAACACTGAAAAACTTTTATTCAACACCAACGACGAGACGAAAAGAGCTATACTGTATTTCTTTTGTGACCCCAAAAATGACTTTCAGAAACTGTATGAATACGTGAAAACTATTGAATATCTTGACCCCCCAAGCAATGATATCGAAAAGATGAAAAGAACAGATTACCTTTTTGAAAGAGAGTTTTAAATTTAAAAAGGAGGCTGAAAATGAGGAAAATAATAGTGTTTTTAAGGCAGTTTGGTATAGTGGTTTACGAGTTTTTGGCTTCAATTCTTTTTGCCATTACGGTTTTTCTTACGTTTGCGACCGAGACGAAAAAAAGATTTCTATTTTTCTTTGTCGTGGGAGTACTGATTTTTTCATATCTTGCAGGTGGAGTAATCATAAAAGACACACAATATTCAATTTGTCATGAAAAAGCTTTTTCTTCTGATGACAAAAAGTTTCTTCTACGGGTACCGTTATTTGATAGACATATTCCCGTCGATAAATCATGTTTAGAGCATATATATGCATATGCCTATTTCCAAAAGTATGTAGCAGCAGACAAGTTTAAGGATCCCCGACGTTCTGAAATGTACCAAATTCAATATGATGCACTCATGAAAGACATATATGAAAAAGAAAACAACTACATAGAGCAGCAAAATGAAAGTGTATTCAAGAAAGTTTCAAGACGAATTATCTTGGGTTTGTTTGCGTTACCGCTTCCTCTGCTTCCTTTTTACGAGTCTATTTTTGGGAGGTAATGCATGCACAAATATAGAGGCTTTGAAAAACTTTCTACTGAGTTTAGGCTTGAGGTTAACCGCGTCAAACAAACGGTTATAACGAGCTTGTGGATGCAGCAACTGTTTATTCTGCTTTTTGCTTTTGTTTTTCACTTTTTCAGTAGCAAAGGTTTTTTTGGATATCTTTTTTCGAACTACATATACTTATTTTTGCTCACGATTCCAATTTTGATATACACATATAGACGTATATCAAGAATGTCAGAAGAAGCTACACAACAGATTGACGAGCAGCAATACAGCCGAGGCAGTTTGATGATTCATGAAGTGCAGCTCAATGAAATGGTCGCAAATGAGATTTTGCACAACGACATTGAACTTGCTCGAATTGCCAAAAACTCACTACTGAACATAGGAAAAATAGTAGTCCTCCATGGGCAGAGACAAGACATTTCCTAATCACAGGCAGACCCGGGACGGGCAAAACTACATTGCTCAATCAAGTGTTAGAAGTGTTGAGAGAAAGAGGAGCCAAGGCAATCATCCACGATTTTAAAGGAGACTATCTTTCATATTTTTACGATCCAGCAACTGATATAATTTTTAATCCGCTTGACCGCCGTAGTGTCAATTGGTGCCTCTTTTCTGAAATTGAAATGCAGCCTGATGTTGATTCTATTGCTACATCAATGATACCCGAGTCCTTCCAAAACGACAAATTTTGGGTTGATGCGGCGAGAGACGTTTTTTCAAGTATTTTGTATTTTTTGAAAGTCACAGGAAATGAATCAAATCAAGCTATATGGGAACATGTCACAAAAACAGAACCTGAGATGATTCAACTCATGCAGCAGGCAGTAGCAAGCGGAATTGAAGCGGCTAAAAGGGCTCAAGGCTACCTCCAGGGCTATGAACAAGGTTCAAAAGTGGCTTCAGATGTGCTTTCAACCATGCGTCAGTATACAAACTGTTTTCAATATATGACTCATTTAAGTAGTGAATTTTCAATCAAAAAATGGCTTGAAAATGACCAGCCAGGTTTTATTTTCATCACAAATTATGCAAATCTGAGAGACACTTTAAAGCCAGCCCTTAGCTTGTTTATCGATATTGCTTTAAAACATTTATTGTCAATGACTGAATCGCAAGACAGACGTGTTTTTTTCATTCTTGACGAGTTTGCAGCACTTCAAAGGTTGCCTTCTGTAGTCAGAACCTTAGAGCAAGGTAGGTCCAAGGGAGCATCAGTTTGGATAGCTACACAAGATATATCACAGCTACAGAAACTATATTCAAGAGAGACTACCTACACGATCACAAACAACTGCAACACAATCGTGAGTTTTGCATTGAACGATCCAAATAGTTGTGAATACATGTCCAAAGTGTTCGGAGATGTTGAAATTTTGGAGAACACTCAAAATCTCAGTATGGGACCGCACGACATGAGGGATGGCTTTTCAATTTCAAAAACGGAAAAAATCAAACGGCTCATTATGCCTTCAGAGTTTGCAAGCCTTCCAGATTTGCATTTTTTTATCAAGATGCTCTCTTATCCCGCAGCAATGTCATCGCTTGTTTTTTCAAAGATGACAACAAAATACAATAGTTTTGAAGTAAATGACATTTTCAGGTTTTCTAAAAATGATGAACAGAAAAAAAATTGAGTAAATATAGATTAAAAAAAGGGGGATAAAGATGAGAAAAAGAACAATTTTAATCGTAACAATCTTAGTAGTAGTTTTGTTAGCTATCATAAGTCTATATAAAAATACAAACAGGGTGGTATGTGTACTGTTATGCGAAGATTCAACATATTCCACGGTTCTTTTTTTTAGGAACGTAGATGAAGCAAACGAAAAATTTAACTCTATAGAATTTAGAAAGAGATTATTTAATATCGTTTTTCTTTTGCCTGAGTTTCAACAAAGTTCAGTAAAAAACATAAAAATGTTTTGCAAAAATGAAAACGAAACGATAAAAACTTACGATGCTAATTTAGAAACAGAATAATTTGCATTATATATATTAGAAACCAAAAAGGAGGTAAAACTATGAAAAAGAAAATTTTAACCGCAGTCGCAGCAGTTGCAGTAGTTTTTTTAATTGCAACTGCACAGGCAGAAACAGGAAAAAACGCACAACTTGGAGTAGGAATGGCAAAGTCAACTTCAATAGTATGTCCGGTCACGTATGAGTTCAACAATCCAATATACTCGAATTCGTATGTCTATGAAACTACGATAACAGCAGAAAACATTGAAAAGGCAAGAAAAAAGCTACTTTCTGAAGAATTCCTCAGAAAAATCGCAGACGAAATGGATCAACAAGAAAATGCTCAGAAAATTCAGTTGAAAAAAGGCTCTAACTCTTTCTACAGCGAAAAAATTACGATGACATGCAGGGATGAGAAACAGCAGACGCATATATATGAAATTTCCGCCGTTATAAAAAAATAAGGAAAGGAGGGTTAAAAAATGAAAAGATACTGGATAAATGAAGCTACAGCAGAACTCGACAGGGCGGCTACGGCTTTGGAACTTTCTGTAACTCTTGATTATGCGATCACGGCTTTAGTGATGCTTGTTGTTGTATATGTTTTTTTTCTCATATATCAAAATGAGATACAAAATACCTAATGAGTTTTAAAGCTCAGAAAGTTGTCTTACTCCACCCATGCGAGTGTGATGCCTGCACTCGCATGGGTAATGTTTTTTTCATCATTTTTAGAAAAAAAGAAAAAGAAAATCAATACAAAATACTACACAAATTGTGTTTTTTTTGTTTTCAATACTATTCAAAAACTTTTCAAGTTGAGATAGTCGAAAACGAACTCAATACGCATGTTTTGAATTGTATTTTTTGTTTTTTTAAAAATGATGCCTCATAAATGCCTCATAAATGCCTCATAAACTTGTTGAAACAATTTCAACAAGTTTATAGCAATTTGCACTAAGGTAGTTTTTAAAATTTTTTTAAAAAACGGGACAAAAATGAAAAAAAGTAGTCTATATGTAATTAGAACTGCATTAAATATATTAGAAAACAAATGAAAGGAGGAAATAAAAAATGAAAGTTTATGACCTTTTGGCAAAAGTTGACAGCACAGTAACTGAAAATGGAGAAAAAGCAAAATGGGCTAAGATTGGAGTGTTATTAGAAAAGGAAAAGGGATTTTCGATAAAACTTGATTGTATCCCTATAAGTTCAAGCTGGGACGGGTGGCTAACTGTAAAAGAGAGAAAAGAAAAGGAACAGACTGAAGAACCTTTCTAAGAAATTAATAGAGGAGGGCAAATGAAAGAGTATCTTTGTTATTGGATTTACAGAAGCAGTTTGCCAGCAGAGGAATGCCGAGAGTTCACATGGGAGAAATACTGTCAGTTACTGAACATTGACCCAGTGGCCACGAAGTTGAAAGCGAAAAAGACTTTTGGAATAGCATTCATATTTTTATTTCTTTTATTACTTTTCATGTGAGGTTTTTAAAATGAACCAAAAAGCCTTTGCTATCGCAAACGCTTTAGCCAGATACTACGGCATACCTGAGCCAGAGTTTGCCTCTGCTCAGGAATGCCACCAGTGGATTAAGTCAGTGCTTAATAAAAGCAATGCTCAACTAAGGAAGTGTCCACATTGTCAAACTGTTATGGCACGGAAGTTAGTGAATGGCAGGCTTAGATATGTTTGCAAGGCCTGCAATAAAACCTTTTCACTTAAGGGAGTGTAAATGGAACTACTTACTCCAAATGAAGTAACTCAAATTCTCAAAATCACAAAAAGAACCCTCTACCACTATATCAAACAGGGAATTATTCCATACGTTAGACTGCAGAAAAGAATCCGATTCAGAAAAGAAGACATTGACCAATTTATTCAGAACCGACTGAGTAGAAATCCTGAAGTTGACGATATTGTTGTCACTATTAAAAGAAAAATCCAAAAAGCACTCAAGGAGTCTTGACCCGCCTGATGATTTTTTTCTATCCTACCTTATCCCAGTTCATTGACAAGCAGGTAGGCCATGTTCTGAGCCGAAAGGAGGCAGAACATGGGATTGTATAAGCGAGGCAATATCTGGTGGTTTTCTATCGCAGTTAATGGAAAACAATTCAGATTCTCAACCAAAACCTCAGATAGAAAAAAAGCCACAGAGATTTATGCCAGAGCACTTCTTGAACTTGACAATCCTGTTAAGGAAGTTGAAAATCAGATTTCTTTTTGTGAATTCTTTGAGAATCATTATTTACCTTTTTCAGAGAGGCAGGCTTCTCACCAGAGTAAAAAATATTACTTCAAAGTTATCCCTGAGTGGTTTAAAAAACTACCTGTCAACCAGATTACCACCAGAGACCTTGAACTCCTTCAGGGAGACCTCCTGAAAGGCAGAACTCCAGCCAGTGTAAACAGAATTATTGCCACTATCAAACACTCACTGAGAAAAGCTTACGAATGGGAATTGACAGGAGAGGAAGCCCTTAAGAGAGTGCAAAGAGTAAAACCCCTTAAAGGAGAAATTCAAAGATTGAGGTTCCTATCCCTTGAGGAATGCCAGAAGCTAATTGATGCAGCTGAACCACACTTAAAGCCTATCATTATCACTGCCTTGAATACTGGCATGAGAAAGGGAGAAATTCTGGGCATCACATGGAGTCAGATTGACCTCAAGCATGGTTATATCCACCTTGAGAAGACCAAAAACGGAGAGAGAAGAGACATTCCTCTAAATGATACTCTTAAGTTCTTATTCAGAGACCTCATTAAAAGCAGAAGGCTTGACTCTGATTATGTATTCTTGAACCCTGACACAGGAAAGAGATTGACTGACATTAAAAGAAGCTTCAGGACAGCCTGCAAGAGAGCAGGAATTACTGATTTCAGATTTCATGACTTAAGACACACCTTTGCCAGCCATCTTGTAATGAACGGAGTTGACCTGAAAACTGTTCAGGAACTTTTAGGACACAAAACCATTAAAATGACCTTAAAATACAGCCACTTATCAAAGGCACATAAGGAAAAGGCAGTTAATTCGTTGAATATCACAATTTATCACAATTTTATCACAGTCAGGCAGGAGAGGGGATAGTTGAAAATTCAAAAAACCTTGATTTTACTTGGTGGAGCTGAGGGGAGTCGAACCCCCGACCTCTTGAATGCCATTCAAGCGCTCTCCCAACTGAGCTACAGCCCCAAATAAAAGTCGATAGATAAAAATAACATACAATAGCATCAGTTTGTCAATTAGTATTAATTTTTAATACTTCTTTAAGGTATAATTAAAAAATTGCCAGTTTGCGAGGTATTTATGTCGAAATTTTTAATTTTTCTTATACTTCTCTTTCTCACTATTATCGGACTTTTTGCAATGGAAAATAAAGAAGCCGTTGTTCTTAAAATTCCCTTTGGCGCTTCCTATGAAATGCCTAAAATAGGTCTTGTACTCTTATCAATAAGTTTTGGTGCTTTTTTTGTTTTTATAGTATTTTTCATAAGAGACACTTCAAATCTTATAAATAGATTGCAGATTCAGAAGAAACATAAAAGAGAGGAGAAAATAAAAGAATTTTATGCAAAAGCCCTTAATGCTATTATGAGGGAAAAGATTACTGAAGCTAAAGAGGCGTTGCAGGAGATACTTAAAGAGGAGCCAGACCACATTGATGCGATAATAAGGCTTGGAGACTTAGCAGTAAAAGAGGAAGATTATAAAACAGCATTAAAATACTACAGAAAGGCCTATGAGTTAGACCCTAAAAACATTGTTCCGCTTTTTTCTTTAGAGAATGTTATGGAAAAAATTAATGAAAATGAAATGGCTCTCAAGTATATAGAGCAAATAACAAATCTCGAACCAGACAATCTTACTGCTCACTATAAGATGCGAACAATTCTTGAAAAGCTTGAAAGATGGAGTGACCTCATAAATCTTCAGAAAAAAATTTTAAAACTCATACCTGAATTTAAAAAGACAGAGGAGGAAAGAAGACTTATAGGATATAGCTACGAGTATGCGAGAACAAATCTTGAATCTGGAGACTTGGAACAGGCAGGAAGGATATTTGAAAGCATAATTAAATCTAATCCAGATTTCATACCTGCTCAATTAGGAATGGCAGAGGTAATGATAGCAAGAGGAGAAATGGAGGAAGCCATAGAATTTTTACAAAAATCTTTTAGAGAATTAAAGTCTAATCTTCTCTTAATCAGACTGGAAGACCTTTTAATAAGTATGGGAGACCCAAAGCGTTTAATTCAGTTCTACATAAAAGCCATTAATGAACAACAACAAAACATAGAGCTCAAATTTTTGCTGGGAAGGCTTTACTACAGGCTTGAAATGATAGATGATGCAATAGATACACTTTCTTCTATTGACCCTGCTGTATGCTCAACGCCAAAACTTCATTGTATAAAGGGATATCTATATCTTAGAAGAAATCAAGTTACCAAAGCAGTGGCAGAATTTAAGTCCCTCTGCCCCGAAGCAAAGGTTTCGAATTTAACTTACATATGTAAAGAATGTAGTTCTTCCTTTGATGAGTGGTCAGGAAGATGCAGTATATGCAATCAATGGAATAGTTTTGATGTTGACCTTCGGGGCTGTGAGATTAAATGATATCTTTTTTTTCCCGTAAACGTAAAATTGTTCTCGATACAAGCGTTTTCATAAATCCTGATGTAAGAAAATATTTTGGCAAAAGTCCTGAAAATGCCATTGAAGAATTCACCAGGCTTGCAAAAGAGAATAAAAAATTTGATTTCTACATGCCTTCCTCTGTTTTCAAAGAGCTGTTAAATTTTATTGATGAAAAAAAAATTCCCTCGGATTTTTACTCTATTTTACGAATTAAATCTCCCAATAAACACAGAATTGTTTGTCCTTCAATATTTTTCTATGACTTAGTTGAAGAAATCAGAACAAGAGTAAACAAAGGATTGAGGGTTGCCGAAAATGCTGTAAAAAGTGTTTCTCAAAAGGGAATTGATGAAACTATAAAGGATGTTAGAAAAAAATACAGAGAAGCACTCAGAGAAGGAATTATTGACAGTAAAGAGGATGTGGACTTAATATTTCTATCCTTTGAGCTTAAAGGAACACTGGTTACCGGAGACCAAGGACTTATCATTTGGGCTGATAAATTGGGGGTTGAATGGATTTTGCCGGATAAATTCAGAGATTTTTTGCTTTACAAGTAGATATTATTACCAAAAATTACCAATTTTCCTAAATTTTTTGTATCTTCTCTGTATAAGCTCGTCAACAGATACTTTCTGAAGCTCATTAATTGTTGTTAAAATTTTATTTTTAATTCGTTTTGCCATTTCTTGTGGTTCTCTGTGAGCACCTCCCAGAGGTTCTGGAATTATGTCGTCAATTATGCCATACTCTTTAAGGTCTTCTGCCGTCAGTTTCAGTTCAGAAGCAGCTCTGGCGTAATCTTCCACGCCAACGTCACTGTTTTTTTTCCAGAGTATTGCAGCGCAACCCTCAGGAGATATGACCGAGTATATTGAGTGTTCAAGCATGAAAATTCTGTCACATACGCTCAGTGCTAAAGCTCCACCACTTCCACCTTCACCTATTACAATGCTTATTATAGGTGTTTTAAGTAGGGAGATTTCCATTAAATTGTTTGCTATGGCTTCGGCCTGTCCTCTTTCTTCCGCACCTATTCCTGGAAATGCACCGGGCGTATCTATTAAGGTAACAATGGGTATTTTAAACCTCTCGGCAATTTTCATTACCCTCAGAGCTTTCCTGTAACCTTCTGGATGGGCCTGTCCAAAGTTACGATATATTCTTTCTTTTATTGTCCTGCCTTTCTGATGTCCAACGATTATAACTGAGCAGTTGTCAATCTTGCCTATTCCTGCAACAACTGCAGGGTCATCTCCAAATCTTCGGTCTCCATGAAGCTCTATGAAATCATCCATCATCATAGAGATATAATCAAGGGTATATGGTCTTTCTGGATGTCTTGCCAGTTGCGTTTTCTGCCAGGGCGTTAAATTTGAGAATATTTCGGTTTTGAGGTCTTTGAGTTTTTTGTTTATTCTCTTAATTTCCTGAGTTAAATCAATATCACCTCCGTCAGAGAGTTTCTTTAGCTCTTCAATTTTTGTCTCAAGTTCTTGAATTGGTTTTTCAAAATCAAGATAGTAGGTCATATTATCCTCATATTACAGTTTTTAATTTTCTCTAATTTTGCATCAAAATCTATGCATGGTTCAAGAGGACTTAAAATAGTAACATAATGTTCTGATAAATTTAAACGGATGAATACACTACCTTCTCCATTAATTCGGTCTGTTAAGTACTGTCTTATCTCTCTCAGAGTCTGCTGTGCTTCTTTTTCATCGGAACAGTCAACGGTAATCTCGTATTTTATTTTCAAGTCTGCTCTATTGAGGTCTTCGATATCTCTTGCAAGAAATTTCGTGGTATCATTTGACTTAAAAATAAGACCCTTTATTAATATGGTATTTTTCTCTTTTAAAATTTCGCTGTATTTCTTGAAAAGCTCTGGATGAATAACAACCTCTAACCTTCCTGTTTCATCTTCAATTGTTATGTAGCCTGTAATTCCCTTTTCCTTTGCTTTGCTTTTCACTTCATCAATAATTCCTGCAATGGTTACCTCTTGTGAGTTTTCAACTTCATCTTCAAAATCCTCTTCTGCCGCCTCAAAAATATCGGCAATCGTAGATATGTTTTTCTTATTAAGCGCTGGTCTTATGGGTTTTAGAGGATGTCCAGAAAGATAAAATCCAAGGGATGCTTTTTCCTCACTGAGAAGTACTGCTGTATCCCACTCTTCTACATTCTCCTGAATAGAGAACAATCCTGTTTTCGACGTGTTATTTTTTATGGATAAAAATTCGTCCATTGCCAATGCTCTTGCCTGGGCAACTCTCGCTGATGGATACAGGGAGTCAAAAGCTCCCGCTTTGATTAGAGACTCTACCACTTTTTTATTAACCTTTTTTGTATCCACTCTCTTAAGGAATTCGGCCATTGAGTTAAATCTACCTTTCTGCCTTTCTTTAAGAATAGACTCTAAAGCAGCACCACCAACACCCTTTACTGCCTCAAGGCCAAATCTTATAGAATCTCCGCTTACGGTAAAGAATCTTTGCGATTCATTTATATCCGGTCCCAAAATCTCAATTCCCCAAGATTTACACTCATTTATAAATTTCACTATTTTGTTGCTGTCTCCCATTTCATTTGAGAGGTTTGCTGCAAAGAACTCTACAGGAAAATGAGCTTTTAAATATGCTGTAACGTATGAAAGATATGCGTATGCGGCAGAGTGAGATTTATTAAAGCCGTACTCACCGAAAGCTGCCATTAGATTAAAGAGGGAATCAGCAGCTTCCTTGGAAATTCCATTTTTTAGAGCTCCGTTTATAAACTCTTCCTTTAGGCTGGCCATAAGTTCGGGAATTTTTTTCCCCATGGCTTTTCTCAATACATCTGCCTGTCCCATTGTGAAACCGGCGATTTTATTTGCAATCCTCATAACTTGCTCTTGATAGAGAATAACTCCGTAGGTCTCATCAAGAATCTCCTTTAGTTGAGGAAGCACATACTCAACAGGGACTATTCCTTTTTTGCGTTTTATAAAATCATCTACCATGCCACTTCCTAATGGGCCTGGTCTGTAAAGAGCCACAAGGGCAATGAGGTCTTCAAATCTCTCTGGTTGCATCTTCTGAAGAAGTTCCCGCATACCTCTACTTTCAAGCTGAAAAACACCTATTGTCTGACCAGATGATAGAAGTTCATAAGTTTCTTTGTCATCAAGGGGAATGTTCTCTAAATCTATATTTTTACCCTGCAAAGAGGCGTATTTAACCGTATCATCAATGACAGTGAGAGTTTTCAATCCAAGGAAATCAAACTTCAAAAGTCCAACATCTTCTAAGGCTTTCATGTCAAACTGACTTATTATGTTTTCATCTCCTGGATTTTTATAAAGCGGCATTATGTCTTCTAATGGCTCTGGAGATATGACAACTCCTGCGGCATGTTGAGAGGCATGCCTTGCGAGCCCCTCCAGCCTAATGGCAATGTCGATTAGTTCTTTTACTGTCTCGTCTTTACTGTAAAGGGTCTTTAGTCTTGGTTCAAGTGTCATTGCCTGTTCAAGCGATGAACAGGCAAAAGGTATCATCTTGGCAATTTTATCTACCTCTGCATAGGGAATGTTAAGGGCTCTGCCGACATCTCTTACAACTGCCCTTGACTGCATTGTTCCAAAGGTTATTATATGAGCTACTCTTTCTTTTCCGTATTTTTCAGAAACATACTTTATAACTTCTTCTCTTCGGTCTTTACAGAAATCTACATCTATATCTGGCATGCTTATTCTCTCGGGATTTAAAAATCTTTCAAAAAGAAGGCCGTATTTTATTGGGTCAATATCGGTAATTTTAAGGGCATAGGCCACAAGACTTCCTGCTGCAGAGCCTCTACCAGGACCTACAGGAATTTTTTGGCTTCTTGCATAATTTATGAAATCCCACACTATTAGAAAATATGATGAAAAACCCATTTCTGTTATTACCTTAAGTTCATTTTCAAGTCTTTCCTTATATTCCTCAGGAGGCTCTCCCTTGAATCTTTCCCTTAGGCCTTTGTAAGCGAGTTCTTTGAGATACTGTTCTTCAACAATTCCCTCTGGCAGGGAATATCTTGGTAGGCGATATCCATCGAGAGTAAGATTGAAGTTACATTTTTCAGCAATAAAAAGAGTGTTTTCCAATGCTTCTGGTATTTCTGAAAAAGCCGAATACATCTCTTCCGGTGATTTAAAGTAAAAATCCTCAGTCTGAAATTTAAGCCTTTTTTCATCTTTAATAGTTTTTCCCGTTTGTATGCATAGAAGTATTTCGTGGGCTCTTGCATCAGATTTATGAAGATAATGGCAGTCATTGGTTGCAACGATAGGAATCTGATATTTCTTTGAAATTTCAATCAATCCTTTATTTGCAACTTTTTGTTCAGGTAAATTGTTTGATTGAAGTTCAAGATAAAAGTTGTCCTCGAACAGCTCTTTTAAACCCTTTGCCGTAGCTTCGGCACGTTCAAAATTTTCGTGAACTATGTTGTAAGGTATCTCTCCCATTATACATCCTGAAAGAGCAATAAGTCCCCTGTAGTGTTGGCTTAGAAGCTCCATATCAATGCGTGGTTTATAGTAAAATCCCTCTAAATATGAGCGTGTCACAAGTCTGGTTAGATTTCTGTAGCCTTCTTCATCTTTTACAAGAAGTGTAAGGTGAAAGGAAGCTTCTTCAGGCATGCCAGGGTCTTTATTAATTTTTGCCTTGTCAAAACGGCTTTGGGGAGCAACATAGACCTCGCAGCCGATTATTGGCTTTATTCCAGCTTTTTTGGCCTTTTTGAAAAACTCTACGGCACCAAAAAGATTTCCGTGGTCAGTTATTGCTACCGCAGGCATGCCATAGGCTTTAGCCTGCTGAATTAACTCACCAATTCTGATTGCTCCATCTAATAGACTGTATTCTGTGTGCAGATGCAGATGGACAAACTCGGAGTTGCTCATATTATGAATGTTAAAATTTTGTCTCTTAACAAGTCAATTTTAAAAAAGATAGAAAAGATACACGGCAGAAATCATCTGAATAAATTTATACAGATTATTGCCCATATCCTCTGGGGGTGAATCAAGGTAAAGCTCCTCTTCCCTCACTTCTATTCCCAATCTTTTTGCTGCGAATACTACTCTATCTCTCTGTCCTCGTTCGTGAGGTCTAAAACTTCTTAGAATTAAGCCGTCATCGGTTATAAAATAATCGCCACTGTCTTTTTTTCTCACAATTACTTTTAGCATTTTTGACTCTCTTCCAATAATGGGAATTTCAATCACCATTGCCCCTTCACCAGAGATGGAATATCTTAAGTATGAGATAATAGCCTCTGTCAGGGAGTTCATTATTTCTTCTGCCTCTTCAGGCTCTATGGGTTCTGTTGTTGCTAATACTGTTCCGAACAGAAATTCTTTTATAAAACTCTCCACCTCTTCTGCAACTGATTTATCCTCTGGATACTCGCTCCACATTATTCGACAGCTTCGCATTTCAGGACTGTATAAAATTTCCCCTAAAAAAGTATCATCTCCTAATTGAACATCAAAGGGAAGAGAAAAAGTGCTTTTATCTCTGGTGGTTCTCCTTTTATCCCTGTAAAAGGTTATTCTTGTTTTGCCTACCTTGGGCAGAGATATGGTTTTAGTAATCAAATTCATAGGTTGAGTATAACACAAATATTCTGTTGAGCTACAACCCTTTTAAATGTTATCATAAAACCTATGGCTATAATTAAACCCTTCAGAGGTATTCTCTACAATCCACAGAAGGTAAATCCTCATGATGTAATGTGTCCGCCCTACGACATAATTTCAGAAGAACTCAGAGAAAGGCTATATGAAAAAAGTCCTTACAATGTAGTTCGAATAGATTACGGAAAAAACTCAAAAGAAGAGGATAAATACACTCTGGCACGCAAATATCTTGAAAGCTGGCTAAAAGAGGGGATTCTTATTCAAGATAAACACCCCTGTTTTTATGGTTATGAAATCGAGTATTCGTATAAAAACAAGGCTAAAAAATTAAGGGGAGTAATTGGATTAATTAAGCTTGAGGAACTTGGTAAAGGAGTGTATCCTCATGAGCAGACCTATGCAAAACCAAAAGCAGACAGATTGAACCTTATGAAATCATGCATGGCCAACACATCAATTATATTTTCCATATATCGCTCAAAAAAAAGAATAACCTCTCAGATTATTGAAAATCAAAGTTCACCGTTTATTCAAGCAAGAGACTTAAATGGAAATATTCATAAACTCTACAGGATTTGCAGTGATACTGATATTAATGCAATAGTTGAGGACTTTAGGGAAAAGCCGATTTTTATTGCCGATGGACATCACAGGTATGAGGTGGCTCTTGAATTTAAAAGAGAGATGTCCGCTCTTTATCCCAATCAGAAGGATGCTGCATGGAACTATGTTTTAATGTTTCTATCTAATATTGAAGATGATGGATATCTTATTCTACCTACACACAGAATGGTGAGCACTTCCATGCCAATAAGAGAAGCTCTCAAAGCAAATGAGAACCTCTTTGACATTACTGAGGTTAGCCCTTCCGAAGACCTTCTTGATATTATCGAACAAATGGGGCCTTGTCATTTTGGTTTATACATCAACTCAAAAGCTTACATTCTTAGATACAAAGGCCCTGTGCCAGAGCATTTACCCGAAGAACTAAGAAAACTTGACGTTACAATTCTTGAAGAGGTAATTTTGCAGAGAATCTTTCCAAAAAGAGAAGTCTGCTACGACATTGATATAGAAAGAGGTCTAAGAATGATAAGGGAAGGAAAATGTGATGCCCTTTTCCTCCTCAGAGCAACAGATGTGGAGGACATAGAGAGAGTTGCCCTTGCAGGACTTAGAATGCCTCCAAAATCAACATACTTCTATCCTAAACTCCTCACAGGCATGATTATAAATAGCTTCAGAGAAAACCTTTAAAGGAGGTTATTATGTCAGTAAAGGTTGCCATTAACGGTTTTGGTAGAATTGGAAGACTTTTTTTCCGTTCCTGCTATGGCATCCCAGAAATTGAAATCGTTGCAATCAACGACCTCACCGATGCATATACACTTTCCCATCTTCTAAAATACGATTCTGTTCATGGAAGATTTCCTGCAAATGTAAAAGCCTCAGATAACGCTATTTATGTGGATGAAAGAAAAATTCAGGTATTTGCTGAGACTGCTCCTGAAAGGCTTCCATGGGAAGACCTAAAAATTGACATTGTCGTCGAATCTACAGGAAGATTTACAGATAGAGCAGGAGCATCAAAACATCTTGAAGCTGGTGCCAAATGGGTTATTATTACAGCGCCAGCAAAAGAGGAAGACATAACCGTTGTAATGGGTGTCAATCACCATCTAATTGACCCTTCAAAACATAAGCTTATTTCAAATGCTTCCTGCACGACCAATTGTCTTGCACCGGTAGCAAAGGTTATACATGAAAATTTCGGAATTGAGAGAGGTTTTGCAACCACTGTTCACTCCTATACCAATGACCAGAGAATTTTAGACCTACCGCACAAAGACCTTAGACGAGCGAGGGCAGCGGCATTATCTATGATTCCAACAACAACAGGTGCAGCAAAAGCCGTAGGAAAAGTTCTTCCCGAGCTTAAAGGCAAGCTTGACGGACTTGCCATTAGAGTGCCAACTCCTAATGTTTCCCTTGTAGACCTTGTTGTTCAATTAAGCAGGGAAACCACGGAAAAAGAGATAAATGATGTCCTTATAAAAGCCTCTCAAGAGGAGCTAAAGGGAATTCTTCTTGTTACTGACGAGCCCCTTGTATCGATAGATTTCAACGGTTCAGATTTTTCTTCAATTGTTGATGCCCTTGTCACTAAAGTAATTGAAGGAAAACTTGCAAAAGTTCTTGCCTGGTATGACAATGAGTATGGCTACAGTTGTAGGGTAAGAGACCTTATCCTTTATATTAGCAGCAAAATCTAAAGAAGGAGGGAAACATGGCACCTTTTAATAACTCCTTTGATAAGATGACAATAGAAGACCTGCCTCTTAAAGGAAAAAGAGTTTTTATCAGAGCGGATTTTAATGTTCCCCTTGATGCAAATTTAATGATAACTGATGACAGACGAATTCGTTCTACTCTTCCAACAATAAATTACGCCATTGATGAAGGAGCTAAAGTAATTCTTGCCTCCCATCTTGGAAGACCTAAAGGTAAGGTAGACCCTAAGTTTTCTCTCGCACCCGTTGCAAGAAGACTTCAGAGGCTTCTTAACAAAGAAGTGCTCTTTGCGCCCGATTGCATTGGTGCGCAGGTAGAGCAGATGGTATCTAAGATGAAGGAAGGAGATGTTTTACTGCTTGAAAACCTCCGATTTCACATTGAAGAAGAGAAGAACGATGAGAAATTTGCAAAGGAACTGTCTTCCTTGGCAGATTATTACGTAAACGATGCTTTTGGAGCATCTCACAGAGCTCATGCATCAATTGTAGGAATTCCCAAGTTTTTACCCTCTGCAGCAGGATTTCTCCTTAAAAAAGAGATTGAATATCTAAAGGGTGCTGTAGAGTCTCCTATAAGACCTTTTGTCGTAATACTGGGAGGAGCAAAGGTTGGCGGTAAAATAGGGGTCCTTGAAAATCTTGCAGACAAGGCAGACAAGGTAATTGTAGGTGGAGGAATGGCCTTTACATTTATAAAAGCCATGGGGTATGAGGTCGGAGACTCTCTTGTAGAGAACGATATGTTAGATTTTGCCATAAGAATTATGGATAAACTTCGCAAAAATAGGGTTAAATTTTATCTGCCCGTAGATGTGGTAATTGCTCAAAGCATGGAAAGCGGTGCTGAGGCAAAGATAATTCCTGTTCAGGAAATTCCTCCTGGATGGAGGGGGCTCGATATAGGTCCTGCGTCGGTAAAGCTTTTTACAGAAGCTCTTCATGATGCAAAAACTATTTTATGGAACGGACCAATGGGTGTTTTTGAGATAGATGCTTTCTCAAGGGGAACTCTTGCCCTCGCTCATGCTGTTGCCGACTCCTATGCCTTTACAATTGTTGGAGGAGGAGATACGGATTATGCTGTTCACAAAGCAGGTGTGAGTGATTCCATATCTTTCATATCAACCGGTGGTGGTGCAGCCCTTCAGCTACTTGAAGGAAAGGAACTGCCCGGCCTTGCTATACTTCCTGCCAAGAAAAGAGACTAATTAAGATAATAAAACAGGGAATATCTTAACGTTCAAGATATTCCCTGTTCCTGAATTGCCTGAGCATATTACTGTGATGTTGATTGCCTTGCATTTTTATTTTGTGACAAACTTCACATTTTAACTCAGAAGAGATTGGAAGTGGCGTTTTCTGATACTGCATTGGTTGAATATTATCTCTGTTTTTGCCGTATTCATTGAAAGACGGATAGGTTGCATGAGGTGAGCCGTGGCATGCAAGACATGGAAGTTTTCCGGTGTTATCTCTTCTTGCTCTGAAGAGAGTTGAAAAATCCGTCGTCCATTTATTAAAAGAACTTGCGTTTCTTTCGGGCTTCTGAAATCCCTCATGACAAGCAAGGCAATCGGGCTGTTGAACCCATGGCTTTCTTGGATAGATGGATTCAATAGGAGTTTCAGGCTTTAAATTCTTTAAAAGTAGTTTAGCTGTTCTTGTGCCCTTTTGTGAGAGCAGCACTGAAGAGGCATGTTCGTCAAGTCTTCCGTGACACTGGGTGCAACCTATTCCTATTTTTGCGTGGATGTCTCTGTTGCATCTTGTATTTCCTCTTGCGTCATTGGGATGACAGAAATTACATGCCCTTTCATCTTTCCAAGGAATATAATTCGCATGCCAGCCATGCATTGAAGCGGAAAAACTGTTGTGTCCCTTTATTCCTTCAGCCTTTACGATAAAGTCTTCATGACATTTCTGACACATCATTGGTTTTCCTTTCAGGGCACTCTCAAGAAGTTTTGTCCCGTGATTTCTGTCGTGAACCTTTAGTATATTTATGGCTGTTTCATCCGATATTCCCGAAATTTCCTTCCAGCGAGGCTTTCCTCCGTGACACTCAAAGCATCTTAGTTCTGTAGATACGGGAGCAACAAATCTTGTAGTTTGTAAAATCTTACCAGTAGCCTTTTCTATTGCTTTTGCCTCAAATATGGGATAAGGATTAAAAACTCCGTCATTTCTGTAAGGCAATACAGGCACGCCGTCGACATAGAATATATTTTTGTCTTTGTCATAGTCAAAAACTCCATTTGTTCCTTTTCCTGCAACTCCTATGTTTTCTGGTATTTTCTTGCCTTTTAGGGATTCGGCATACTTCCAGAAATCTGTATGTTTTGAAGGTGTTTCGTAACCCTTTTGAGCTTCATAATGAATTTCAATCCCTTCAGTGACAATCTCAGGTTTTTTACCCCTCTTTATGAGAACTGCTTGAAAGTAACTTCCAGGGTATAGAAAAGAAAACCATCTGTCAATATCGGTGATACATTTTTCTCCAAGACTGCTCCATGCAAGTAGCACATATTGGTCTTTCTGAGGGTCAAAGGACGGTATCTGAACTTCCTCTTCCTTTGGTTTAAACTCTGCGGTATGGAGTTGTTCTTTACCTCTGAGGCTTGCAATAAAAGCAGCCAGAGCTTCTATTTCTTTTTCATTTCCTATAAATTTCGGCATGTAGTCAAGAATTTTCCCTTGACCGTAAAGCTGGGAGATTATGCCAAGCTGAGTAAGACCTCTGGTTTTCTCAACTACATCATTTTTAACGCCTTTTATGGTATGACAACTAAGACATTGATTGTTAAAAATCTCTCGTCCTGCAACTAATTTGTTTTCTTCGGTTATTTCTTTAACAGTAACCCATTTGGCATGCCTAAGAAATCCTTCTCTGTTTAGTCTTTGCTCATCGGCTACTAATATTGAAGGCGAATACATGTATCCATAGATAACATAAGGTTTTCTTGCATACTCTCTCATGTATTCAAATCCACCAATCCAGCTGAGCCCAATTAGAAGAAGCACAAATACAGCAATGCGTTGCAGAATCTGAGATGTTTTGATTACTAAAATTAGAGCTAAAAGATAGAGAGAAATAGAGGCAACTATGAATACATTTACGGCATTTACTGTCTGCTTATTCAGCACAAAGTTTGTAATTCTTGCATTTTCGGGGATTGAATAGAAATACCATACTCCTGCAATCAAAAGAAAAGGAATGGGGATATAGAGCCACTTTGCGCAATATCTAAGAAGGGTTGACCTTAGTTGAGGTTCTCTTTCAAATACGGCGGTGACAAAGCCAAAAAGGCCTGCAAACATTATACAAATGGCCGTTCTAAATAAAAGACTTGGAATATTGGTGGGATTAAAAAATCCCTGCCAGAAGTTTTCTGTTTTAAGCCATTCACCAGGAGTAAGCATAAAGGTTATAATTCCATTTATTATGAATAGGCTTAACCATGCAGATGCGGCATATATAAACGCTACCGTTAGCCTGTTTTTATCTGAAAGAGAGTCGAACTTATAATGGTATACAAGGAGGGATATAATCTCGACAATGAAAAAGACCCACTCGATTGCCCAAGCAAAAACAAAAGTGTGTATCAATACAGAAGTAGCCCAGGGGCTTGAAAGAGCTATTATAAACCATATTCCTACACCCGTTACTCCACCGAATACCATTGTAAGAAGAAGGAAAAACCAGATATGCCTGCGAACATACTGCTTTAAGGCTATGTTGCCTTCTCTTACACTCTTAAGGTCTGTAAGCCAGAGGAAAATACCTCCCCCAACGGCAAAATGAGAGATAAACACGTGGAGAACAGCAATTACAGCTATCAGTGTGCCAGAGTTAAGATAGTATAGCTCCCAGACAGGATAGTTCATCTTTTAACTCCTCCGGGAAAGGCTATCTTAAGCATATAGAATATTACGAAAACTCCAATGAGAAGTATTAATACAAAGATAACAAAAACATCCCACTGAGGCTCAACTTTAAGTTGAGCGATGCTGAAATTCTCACCGATATGGAATACTCTAAGGTTATATCTGTTTATAACCATAAAAATTAGCGTCGCAACGAGCATAACGATTGTGCTCCTAAGCTGACCTTTAAGGGAGAGAAAAACTGCTACAAAGGCAGTAACTATACCTAACAGTAGCGAGGTGGTGGCAATTATGTCCTGTCCCATAAATTTTTGCATGACCTGCTGAGGAAGGCTTAAAAGAAACCAGAAACCCACGCCTATTTGTATCATTGTTGCATAGGCAAATATTTTCAGTCCTTCTTTGACATTGTCTTCAGAGTTTGCCTTTCTACTAAAATAAAGGCTGTAAGAGATTCCTCCAATCGCTACAGAGGCTACGAGAAAATGGAAAAATCTCGGATATATGCTGGGAACGCTCCAAAGAAGAATTGTTCCATCTCTGTTAGAAAAATAGGTTGTCCATTTTTCTGGCATTTCCATCATTGACAAATTATTTACAAGCATAAAAGCGATATAGAGAATTATAAAAATCATTAAAACAAGGGCATACTTTGAATTTTTTGAAACTTCAAACTTTTTGTAATTATAGTAGGAGCTGTAATAGGCAATTATAAGAAGCGGAATTATTAAAATCCAGAAAGTTCCCATAAGAATAGAACTGGTATAGAAGAGATGTCCGAATACTACTTGTAAAAACAAAAGAGCAGGTATAGCCATGTTTATGCCAAGGGCAAATAGTATTGGTATTTTACCTGCCACAGGCTTATTGATATCAAAAAAGTTACTTTTTCTGTTCCACTTATACAAAAGAATAAGGCCAGTGCCAAGAATCATGTTGATAATAACGATGTGTATCAGAAAAAAAAGCTGCTCAAGGACAATAAATATTTCCGCAGCCACCGGAATTGGTTCAGTAGAGGGAATTAAAGTATTTGGATTCATGTTGACTACATTATACAAAAAATTTTTCCAGATTTCAATCCCAGTGGATATGAAAATTTAAAGACATTTTTGTAAAATTAAATTAAAAACTTATTAAGAATGAAATGGCTTAAAATCATAATTCTTTCACTGCTCGTAATTATATTCTGCTGTTTCTGTGCTGAGCAAAAGAATATCGTAATTTTAGCGAGTTATGATGCTGATGATTTATGCGGAAAACCCCAACTTGAAGGAGTAGTAGATTCACTTAAAAGTAATCTTAAGGATATCAATATTGCTACCCTATATCTTGATTCGAGAAGATTATCTCAGGAAAATTTTAATGAAAAATGCGAAGAATTTAGAAAAACCGTAGAAAATAAAAAAGCCTCTCTGATAATAACAATAGATGATGCAGCTTTTAACTGCGCGGCAAAACACTATATGGGCAAATCAATTCCTGTTATATTCTCAGGTATTAATGTAACGCCAGAGAGTTATAATCAAAAGTTTAATTTTTTAGATGACAGAAGACCAATAAAAAACTTTACAGGTGTTTATGAGAAGTTGTTCTTTTCCAAACAAATTGAACTTCTTGAAGTTTTAATTGGGAGGGTAGATAAAATTGCTGTGCTGTATTCTACGGATTTTATGGGTGAAACTCTAAAAAATCAGGTTATCCATGAATTAAAAGACTCTAAATCAGAGAGAAAGCTACTGTTTTTTCCTATTAGTTCATTGGAAGATTTAGTAAAAGCTTCTGATGAGATTAACAGAAGAAAAGAGATTACCGCCTACTTTCCTTTTGTAATGTCCATAAAAAACGGAAACATTCGAACATTAAAAGATGTCTCTCCAATAATCACTCAGAAGATAAAAAAACCAGACTTAGTTGTAAATAGAGAGTTTATGGAACTTGGATTTTTAGGAGGTGTCTCTGTAGATTTCTATAAGATGGGGTATAGAGCTGGAGAGCTGGCTTCTTATGTTTTAAAGGGAGTAAAAATATCAAGCCTTGAAGTAGAAGAGGCGCGTGAATATGTTAAAATTATCAATCTAAGACGTGCAAAGGAGTTGAAATTAGAAATACCTGTGAAAAAACTAACTATTTTTAATGAGATTTTGTTGTGAATACTCTGTTTGTTGATGAATTTTCAAATCTCCTGAGAGTATCTTTTCTTCTTTTCCATGCGATTATTTTCTACTACCTTGCCTTCTGGCGAATAAAATTAAGCTACCAGATGAACAGAGACATAGTCTCCCAATTTTTCACTATTATCTTTTTACATCTTACTCTCAATATTTTTATTGTTTTCAGAAGTTTTATTGGAAATATGTATCTGTGCATAATTGCTCTGAACAGTTTAGCAATTGGAACTGTTCTTTTCTATGGATACAAAAAGTTTCTCAAACTAAAAGTATACTATCTCTTAGCTCCTGTGGTCTTTTCTGTCCTTTGTCTGTTCACTAAGAACAAAGTCTTTCCATTTTTCAGTCTTTTATTAATCTCTTTTTCTTATTTTCATCTTATCCTTCTTGAAAAATACTCGTCTGAAAAGCTTTCGAATGTTGTTCCCGGCCTAATTAGGAATGGTCTTTTTCTGCCCTTTGTTTTCTTTGGCATATACAATTTAGCCATATCTTTTTATATCCTAACGGGAAGTTTGATTTTCAATTTAATATCCACATTTTTTGTATTTGCCAGCCTATTCATGAGATTTAAGGCTCTCTATGAAAAGAGATTGAGAAATTTTGTTTTCTACACTTTAAGTTTTACAATTCTATTTTATCTCCTTCTTTACATAGGTAATGAATACATAAAAAGTGTAAGAACCACTGATGAGTTTCAAAAAAACCTTACTCTTCAAAGGCTTGTTCTCGAGATAAAAGACCGAATTAGTCTATACAGCAATTTTATACGGGTTGTCGCCCTTTCAAATGACCTTATTGAGAGCATTGACAAAGGGCAAACAGAACTGAATAACTATCTTTCCTACTTAAATCAAACACTGAACACGGCACTTGTATTTTTTATCAACAAAAACGGACAAGTAACAGGCTGTTCAAAGGAATACAGAGAAGTGATGCTCCATAGAGATGTGTCGATGCGACAGTATTTTCAAGAATCAATAGAGGGCAAGCTTTCCATATTTTTAGGCAGAGGCTTATATACAAAAAGAGATGATGTTAGGATTTCTTACCCTGTGTATAAGAATGGAGTAATAATCGGCGTTATAGTTTTTCAGTTTGATATAAGTGAGCATTTTAAAAAGCAAGTTGAAATAGAAGATGCCTTTGTAATGCATTACACAGGAGCAATTTTGATAGGAAAAGATGAGCTGAAAGGTAAGATAATTTTTAATCCTCCGGAGAAGGAGATTCAGAGGTTATATGAGCATAGATTTTTTGGTAATGACAAAGTGCTTCACTCTGGTGCAAAGCAGATAGATGAGGATGTCATTGAATATGATTCGAAACTTCTAAGAATAGTAAAAGAGAACATTACTTCTGAGTGGTATCTGGCGAGCTTCATTTACCTTGACAAGTATGAAAATTACAAAAGTATACTTCTCCTTGGATTAATTCTGCTTGCTTTAGTGGGACATTCAATATTCATAAAGAACGTGGAGAATCTGAGAAATCTCTTTCTTTCATTGGCCGAAGAGGTTGAAAGTAAAAAAATATCATTAAATGCCATGGATACAGCTGTTATATACACTGATGATAGAGAGAAAATAACATATTTAAATGAAGAAGCTTTAAGGCTTCTTCAGATGCCTGAGGAACAAGTTCAAGATAAAAAATTAAGTGATTTGTTTGTTATTGAGGACTTTGAAATACCTGAATACAAAATGTTTAAAGCCGGCGATAGAAAAATACCGGTCATATACTCTGAAAATACGGTTATTGTAGAAAATATGACATTAGGAAAGGTGATAACAATGAAAGATGCTACCGAAATAATCAGAAGTCATGAACTTGCAAAGAAGTTTGAAAGGACAAACTTGATTGCAAGGATATCCTCTGGAATTGTTCATGATTTCAATAACTATCTTTTTGCAGTAACAGGTAACCTGTCAGTTCTTAAAGAATCTGAAAACACACCAAGTAGACTTGCACTTATTGAGAGAATGATTGAGGCAACAAAAATTATGAGCAACATCATAGAAGAGTTAAAAGACTTAAGTCCCGATTTTGTTACAAAAAAAGAAAGAGCAAATATTGTAGAAATAGCAAAGAATTGCCTTGATTTTCTTGTCAACGACGGCAAGATAAAATCAAAGCTTGTTACAGAAGGGCATATTTATGATATTTTTGCAAATCCTGGGCAGATATACAGAATTTTTCAAAACCTGATTGTCAATGCCAAACAGGCAATGAAGGATGGAGGTTTAATTGAAATTCATATATCAAATATAAGAAATGAAGGGCAAATCATGGGAATAAATAGAGGTGATTATGTTCTGATTAAAGTCTCCGATACAGGTCCGGGAATTCCAGAAGAACACATAGATAAAATATTTGACCCTTTCTTCTCTCTCAAAAAGGAAGGCAAAGGGCTTGGCTTAAGCATAGTTAAAAATCTCATAGAAAAACTCGAAGGCAAAATTGAGGTAGAGAGCAGATTAGGTGAGGGCACGGTCTTCAGAATTTATCTGCCTGGTTTAAAGTAAACTCAATTCGTTGAGAATGTTTCTTAGTTCGTCAAGCGTATAGGGTTTGTTTAATACTCCCTTGAACCCGAGATTTTTATAATCCCTTATTGAAGGGTCTTCAGAGTAGCCACTTGATATCACCGCATTTACTTGAGGGTCTATGTTTTTTAGCTCTTTAATTATCATATTTCCGTGCATCTCAGGCAAGACAAGGTCAACAAATACTACATCAAAAGGCTGTCCTGTGTTTTTAGCATCAACATATTTTTTAATTCCATCAGTTCCGCTATCTGCGAGGTCTACTTGAAATTCCAAAAACTCCAGCATGGCCTTTATGGTTTCGCTTACAAGTCCATTGTCCTCTATGACAAGTGCTTTCTTTTTCATAATTGTTTTATTATATCATAGTAGTGTATTAAAAGACTTTAATTTTTCTGTAATGGAGGTTTGCTATGAAAAAAGTTCTCGTAGTTTATCACTCAAGAACGGGGAACACCGAAAAAATGGCTAAAATCATTGCCGAGGGACTTAAAGGAAAAGCTCTTAATGTTGACTTGAAAAAAGTAGAGGAGGTAAACATTGATTCTCTTCCTCAGTATGACGGTTACATAATAGGAACACCAAACTACTTTGGAACAATGTCAGCAGAGATAAAGAAATTTATCGACGAAAGCGTTAAATACTACAGAAAAATTGAAGGCAAACTTGTAGCAGCCTTTTGTTCAACTGGCATGATTGGCGGAGGAGGAGAGACAGCTTGTCTTGATATACTAAAGGCCTTCTTAATTCACGGCTGTATTTGTCTTGGCTTTACAAAGCTCGGTCACTACGGTCCTGTATCCATTGGTAAACCTGACGACAGAGTAGTTAAAGAGATTGAACAGATGGTAAATAAATATGCTGAGATAATAAATCGTATCTAATTTATGTTTGACAGAAAAAAACAGGTAAAATGGGCATCTCTTAAGGTTGGGATTGTAATCACCCTCACTATTTGTATTATATTTTTCGTTATTCTTTTTTCAGGAGGAATACAGTCTCTTCTTAAAGAAAGAGTCTCTTTTAACATCTACATATCCGATGTAAAAGGGCTTAGAAAAGGCGCAACTGTAAGGATTGCTGGAGTAGATGTTGGGGAGGTTAATCAGATAAATCTAAGCATGAGTCACGGAACAATTGTGAAAGTTTCGGTAGACAAAGATGTTCTGCCGTATCTTAAAGCAGACGCAAAAGCAACTGTTCAAACCATAGGACTTCTCGGTGATAAATACATTGAGATATACACAGGTGACTCAACACAACCATTAGACCTTTCAAAGGGAATAGTTGGCTATCCCCAGATTGAAGCAAGAGAGATAATGGTAAATGCCTCCTCCACCCTAAATAAAATCGAAAGTTTTATCTCCAAGTTAGACCTCTTAATAGGCAAGATTGACAAATCGGAAGGTACTATTCCAAAACTACTATCTGACCCAACTCTATATAACAATCTTAACACTTCTGTATTGGAACTAAGGGAGACAATAAAAGAAATAAGATACGGGAGCATTGGAATGCTGGCACGGGACAAAGACCTATATGAAAAGGTTAACAGAAGTGTTAAAAATATTGAAGAAATTTCAAATAAGATTACCTCATCTGAAGGAACTCTTGGTAAGCTTGTTAACGACTCCACTCTTTATGATAAACTGCTGTCTTCGTCGGAAAAACTTAATGTGTTACTGACAGAAGTCGAAAAATCCGAAGGAACTCTTAATCTTCTGATAAAGGATAAGAAAACAGCGGAAGATTTAAAACAAACCGTCAATGAACTCAAAGAACTTGTGGAAGAGGTAAAGAAAAATCCTAAAAAATTTTTCAAATTCAGCGTGTTTTAGTTATAATTTCCTATGGCTATACTTGAGATAAGAAAATATCCCGATGAAATCCTGAAAAAGAAAGCCGAAAAAATTGAAACTCTCGATGGCAATCTTCAGAAATTAATCGATGATATGATAGAAACGATGTATAAAGCAAACGGAATAGGACTTGCTGCACCTCAGATAGGAATTTCAAAGAGACTTATCATAGTTGATACTTCTCCAAGACAAGAAAATCAAGGCTTAATAGTTTTAATTAATCCCGAGATTATTCAATCGGAGGGAGAAATTCTCTCAGAAGAGGGATGCTTAAGTCTGCCTGGTTTTTTAACAAGATTAAAAAGAAAAGAGAGGGTATTGGTGCGAGGCACTGACAGAAAGGGCAAAGAAATAGAAATTGAAGCAGAGGGACTGCTTGCAAGGGCACTACAACACGAAATAGACCATCTTGATGGGACACTTTTAATCGACCGAATAAGCCCACTTAAAAGGGAACTTTTCAGAAGAAAGTATTTAAAATCAAAAAAATAGTCCATTTGAGATGTTATCAAAAGGGAGAGGGATAATATTTTTGGGAACACCAAAGTTTGCTGTGCCCACGCTTCAAGCTTTAATCGAAAGCGGTGAAAATATCCTGCTTGTTATAACTCAGCCTGAAAAACCAAAGGGACGAGGTAAAGCAATTCAACCAACGGAGATAAAACAGTTTGCCCTTGAAAAAGGGTTAACCGTTGTCCAACCAGACAAAATAAAAGATGAGACTCTAATAAAAGAGCTTAAAGAGCTAAATCCCGAGTTTGCCGTTGTTGTTGCCTATGGTAAGATTCTTCCAAGAGAATTGTTAGACATACCCTCAAGAGGATGTATTAATCTTCACGCTTCTTTACTGCCTAAATACAGAGGGGCAGCACCTATCCAGTGGGCATTAATAAGAGGAGAAAAGACAACAGGCGTTACTACTATGTTGATAGACGAGGGGCTCGATACAGGACCGATTCTTATGCAAAGAGAAATTAATATAGACAAAGAGGACAATAGTCTTACTCTTTCTGAAAAACTCTCGCAAATTGGAGCAAAGCTTGTCATTGAAACTATCAACAATTTAAGAAAAGGCTTGATTACTCCAACACCGCAACAGGGGCAATCAAGTTATGCACCACAGCTAAAAAAAGAAGATGGTAGAATTGATTGGCAAAAAAAAGCAGAGGAGATTTTTAATTTAATCAGGGGAACATATCCGTGGCCATGTGCCTACTGTTTTCTAAAAAATGAGAGGATTAAAATAATAAAATCAGAAGTTCTTCCGGGTCATGCAATTCCTGGCTTAATAGTAAAGGCAAAAAATGAACTAATCGTTGGCACAGCAGAGGGTTTGTTGAAGATTATTCAACTTCAACCAGAAGGAAAAAAAGTAATGAATGCAAAAGAGTTTATTGCTGGAAGAAAGATAAATGAAGGTATGGACTCATTTTCTTAGAGGAGTTGTACTTAAACTGCTATATCCATTTCTAATGTTTTTAGGTGCTTTTATGAAATCAAAGAAATCTTACTTTCAGTCTTACATAATAAAATTGAACAACTCTCTCGTAATGCGAAATACAACAAATCCCTCTAAAATTCTAATACTCCTACCTCACTGCATACAGAACTCTGAATGTGACATAAGGCTTACCTTTGATGTTTTCAAATGTAAGAAATGCGGAAAGTGTAAAATCAAAGATTTGCTTGAAATTGCTGAGAAAAATGGAGTTTTCATATCAATAGCAACAGGAGGAACTATTGCAAGAAAGGTAGTAAAAGATATCAGACCCGATGCTATTGTGGCTGTAGCCTGTGAAAGGGACCTTTCAAGCGGTGTTGTTGATACCTATCCTATCCCTGTGATAGGAATTTTAAATGAAAGACCTCACGGTCCTTGCTTTAATACGACAGTAAATTTAAAAAAGGTAGAGGATGCAGTCGAATGTTTATTAAAAAACAAAACCCAAGACAAGTAGCAGTAAAAGTACTAACAGAGGTGCTTGAAAACAAAAAAGCCTTGAAATTTGCTCTCACCGAAGAGACTCTATCCCAGTTTGACAAAGTTAATAGGGCCTTTCTTCTTGAGATAATCTACGGAGTTTTGAGAAATCTTTTTGCCATAGATTGGGTTTTAGAAGAGTTTTATAAAAACAAGGAAAGCTTATCTTCAAATACCATCAACAATCTAAGATGCTCCTTTTATCAGTTGATGTTTATGAACATCCCTGCCTATGCTGTAACAAATGAGGCAGTAAATACAGAAAAGGCTTTTTTGGGAAAGCCAGCGGTTGTAAATGCAATAATACGAGCTTTTTTAAGAAAATACGAAACTGAAGATTTGCCATCATTTTTCCACAACAGCAAAGTATTCAGTGACTATGAATTGAGGGCAAAAAAGATACCTCCAAATCTATCAATTGCCTTCTCCCACCCTGAATGGCTTATAAAAAGGTGGTCAAACAGATTTTCACAAGAAGAGTTGGTAGAACTTCTAAAGGCAAATAATGAAAAGGCTCCAATAAGCATTGCCGTTAAACCAGAGGAAAGAGAAGAAATTGCAGAGTATTTTCAAAAGAAAGGTTTTAAAAGCAGACCAACCAAACACTCACCGGCAGGCTTAATTATAGAAGGGCAAGGATATGATATAAGAAAAACTCTAACAGAAGCACCATTTTTTTGGGTAGTTCAGGATGAGGCAAGTCAGCTCGTATGTTTCTATCTTGAACCTTTTGAAGGAGCAACAGTTCTTGATACTTGCTCAAGCCCTGGCGGAAAAACCATACTAACGGCAGCTCTCATGAAAAAAGGTAAAATACTCTGCCTTGAAAACAGCAGAATTAGAATGAAACTACTCCATAACAATTTAAAGCGGATAAAGAGATTTATACCTAATGTAGAGATTCAAACAAAGCTTGTCGATGTTTTAGAGTTTCAGACAAAGGCAACCTTTGATAGAGTCCTTCTTGATGCTCCCTGTTCGTCTTTAGGAGTTATAAGAAGAAATCCCGATGTTAGATACAGGTTAGAGGAGAGCGAAATAAAGAGGCTTGCCGAAACACAGAAGCTTATGATAGAAAAGGTATCCTCTTTTGTCTCACCTCAAGGTATTCTCATATACTCAGTATGCTCAACGGAAAAGGAAGAGGGAGAGGAAGTTGTAGATAGCTTTTTACAGAAACGCCCAGAATTTAGTAGTATAAAAATATTGCGAACCTTTCCACATCTTGACGGTATGGATGGTTTCTTTATTGCCAAACTTCTAAGGAGAGAATGAGAAAAATTTTTTACATACTTTTGGCTATTATCGGAGGCTTTATTACAGGATATCTTTCACTTACAGTTTTCGTATCTTCAGGAAAAACAGAGACTCCTGATTTAATGGGTAAAGACATAGTTCAGGCAAATCAGATTTTAAAGGAAAGGGGTCTTTAC
The DNA here is from genome assembly GCF_055381765.1 of Thermodesulfovibrio sp. TK500a. Classification (NCBI taxonomy): domain Bacteria; kingdom Pseudomonadati; phylum Nitrospirota; class Thermodesulfovibrionia; order Thermodesulfovibrionales; family Thermodesulfovibrionaceae; genus Thermodesulfovibrio; species Thermodesulfovibrio sp. TK500a. The sequence continues at coordinate 824,129 of NZ_AP041606.1, read as the reverse complement.
ATAAGAATTGACGGAGAGGAATATTCAGAGATGCAGTCAGGCACAATATGCAGACAAGACCCTCCTCCACAGACAAAGGTCAAGAAAGGAAGGGAAGTAGGAGTGATAGTGAGCAAAGGCTTAAAATTCTCAGTGCTACCCGATGTAACAGGCATGCAGCTGGACGAAGCAGAAAAGCTTTTAACCAGTAAAGGTATTCCCGTTGAGAAAATTATCTATGTAAGTTCAAAACACGAAGAAAAAACAGTTATTGCCCAGAGACCAGAGCCACAGGAAGGTGGAAAGTCAGTTCGATTAATAGTAAGCTCAGGTAAAAAGGAGGAATAAAATTGACCCTAATAGCCCCATCCATACTTTCTGCTGATTTCTCAAGGCTTGCAGAAGAGATTGCTTTAGCAGAGGAAGCAGGTGCTGATATGATTCATATTGACGTAATGGACGGAGTTTTCGTTCCTAATATAACAATCGGACCTGTAGTGATAGAGTCTATAAGAAAGGTTACAAAGCTTCCACTTGATGTCCATTTAATGATTGTCAATCCAGAAAGATATATTGAAAACTTTATAAAAGCAGGCTCTGACTATCTTACCGTTCACGTAGAAGCATCCACGCACCTTCACCGAACAGTCTGGCAGATTAAAGAAAGGGGCGTAAAAGCAGGAGTTTCTCTTAATCCGGCAACGCCTTTGAATGCTTTAGAGGAGATAGTTGCTGACATAGACCTTCTTCTTATAATGAGCGTTAATCCTGGCTTTGGCGGGCAGAAATTTATATCCTTCTGTCTTGATAAGATTAAAAGGAGTAGGAAATTGATTCAATCAAAAAAACTTAAGACCCTAATTGAAGTTGACGGAGGAGTGAAAATTGATAATGCCCGGGATATTTCTCAGGCCGGTGCTGATATTCTTGTCATGGGGTCTGAATTTTTCGGACAGAAAGACTACAGAAAATTTGTAAAAGAACTAAGAAGAGAACTCAAATGAAAGAAATCATAGAAAAAGCAGAAAAGCTAAGAGAAATAGGCAATTTTAGAGAATCTCTCTCCCTTTGGAAGAAAATATATAAAGCTTCACTTAAGAAGAGTAATCCCTCCTTGATTCTGGACTGTTTAATTGCCATAGGAGACCTCTTAAGAATTAGAGGACAGTTTAAAAAATCTGAACACTTCTACTCCGAAGCTTTAGAGCTTGCAACGGCTCTGGAAGATTGGCTTTCATATGCAGATGCAGTTGTTGGCATTGCCTTATCAAAAAAAGCAACGGGACATTGGAAAGAGGCATTGAAGATGGTAAGAGAAGCCCGTAAAATATATGAAAACATAAGAGACAGAAAAGGCATAGCTTTTACCTTTTGGGCTGAGGGTGTGTCATGGAGATTTGGCGGCAGAGCGAAAAAATCAATTGATTCTTTTAATAAAGCTTTGCTAATGTTTAAGAGACTTAAAGATGAAAAAGCAATCGGTTATACTTTTTGCGGACTCGGAGGTAGTTGGAGGATTTATGGAGACTTTGCTAAATCTATGGATTACTATAAAAAGGCCAATGAAATATTTAAAAAAATCGGTGATAAATTTGGCCTGGCCTATTCCTTTTGCGGCATAGGAAATGCCTACAGAATGGTTCGAAATCTTAAAGAAGGAGAAAAAAGTTTTAATAAAGCCCTAAAGCTATACGATGAAATTGGAGACATAGTGAGTTCATCCTATACCCTTTGGAGTATGGCAATGGTAAAAATTCTTCAGGCTGAAAACTCTAACAATATTATGTTTCAAATGGCTGAAGACTACATAAAGAAAGCGGAGAGAAATTTTCAAAAATGCAGCGACCTTAGGGGAAAAGCCTATTGCAAATTGTTGAAGGGAATGATTATGTATCTTAAAAAACGAAAACAGCTCTCTAAGATTTACTTTCATGAAGCCCTTAAAATATGCGAGCGGTTTGACTTCTCATTGGAGAAAAAATATGCTGAAAAATTTATCGATGGTTTATTACCAATTCCATATAACATACCTTAGACAAAAATTATGATGAATACAGTTAGTGACAGAGTTATGACGTTGCCAAACTTTCTTACTACTTTAAGGATAATCGTTGTTCCCTTTTTTATTTTTGCAATGAATTCAAAAGATTACTCAATGGCCTTGAAGATTTTAATCTTTGCTGGATTAACAGACTGCCTCGACGGAATAATAGCGAGGAAATTTAAACAAATATCACGCTTGGGAATTTTTCTTGACCCCCTTGCAGACAAACTTCTTCTTATAAGCGTGATGTTGAGCTTCTATATGAATGAACTTGTTCCAAGATGGTTTATTATTCTTGTCTTAACGAGAGATTTATTGGTTGTTTTAGGATGGCTTGAGCTTTATCTCACAAGAAAAAGAATAAGCAGGCCGACAGCATTAGGTAAAATAAGCAATGCTTCGCAGGTTATAATATTCGGTTATGTCCTTCTTGCCTTAAATTTTCCAGTCCCACCAATGCCTATGTATGGCTATTATTTTGTGGGATTTCTTTCAGTTATCTCCCTCATACAATACGTAATCATTCGTTTAAGTAATGAATAAAAAAGGAATAAGAGTCGAGTGTGTCATATCCGACACTCCCGCTGAAAAAGCTGGTATAAAGGAAGGCGACAGGATTTTATCAATTAACAGACACACTATAAGAGACCCGATAGACCTCATGTTTTACAGTGACTCGGAAATTCTGAACATTGTCGTTTTAAGGGAAAACAAAACTTTCAATTTCAAGATATTAAAAGGTGACTATCCCCTTGGTATCGAAGTTGAACCTTTTGTAATAAAAAGGTGCAGAAACAGGTGTATATTCTGTTTCGTAGAACAACTTCCTAAGGGATTGAGAAAGTCTTTGTATGTAAAAGATGAAGACTACCGGGCAAGTTTTCTCTATGGTAATTACATAACCCTTACGAATTTAACAAAGGAAGACTATGAAAGAATAAATAAAATGAAGTTAAGCCCTCTTTACATATCTGTTCATGCAGTAAATCCAGAGATAAGAAATGCTATGATTGGAAACTATGAAGCTCCACCAATTTTGTTAGAACTAAAGAAGCTTGCAAAGATGAAAATAAGAATGCACACGCAAGTTGTTCTATGCCCCGAAATTAATGATGGCGAGGAGTTGGAGAGAACAATTCTTGAACTTTACAAACTTTATCCTTATGTTTCCTCTCTGGCTGTTGTTCCTGTTGGACTAACCAAATATCACAAAAGAGGTGTTAAACCCGTAGATAAAAGTAAAGCGAAAGATACAATAAAACTCGTAGAGCCTCTTCAAAGGAGATTTCGCAAAAAACACGGAAATAGCTTTGTTTATCTTGCCGATGAATTTTTCATCAAAGCTGAACATAGCTTTCCACCACTTAGTAACTATGACGATTTTCCACAAATTGAAAACGGCGTGGGAATGGTTCCTTTGTTTATTGAAAAGGCAAAGAAAATCTCTATCCCCACAATTAAGCCTAAAAGGAGATATGTAACTTTTACAGGGCTATCCTTTTATCCATATCTTGAGGAATTTGTATTGAGACTTAAAGAAAAAGGCATAGCCGTTGATGCCTACCCCCTAAAAAATAATTTGTTTGGTGAGTCCGTAACGGTTACGGGACTTCTAACAGGTGAAGATATAATAAAGGGTCTTGCCCCATATGCAGAGCCAAAAGATGTAGTTTTAGTTCCTGACATAACAATGCGTGACTACGAAGACACTTTTATTGACAACCTTACAATCAAAGACATAGAAAGGATACTTTCTGTTAAGGCCGTAAAAATCGGAACAGAGCCAACAGACCTTATTGAATGCATTAAAAATAACAACGCCTAAAAAGTCTGTCTTTCAAGACTTCTGTAATGGATTGCCTCGGCAATGTGGGAGGGCTTTATAACTTCCGAAGTTTCAAGGTCTGCTATTGTTCTTGCAACTTTTACAATTTTTGAATAGGCCCTTGCACTCAAACCTAATTTTTCCATGGCAGTCTGAAGTAGACTATGACAGTCTTCGCTTAATTTGCAGAATTTTTTCATATCCTTTGGCTTCATGTGAGCGTTGAAAAATATTCCCTCTGACTTAAATCTCCTTATCTGAATATCTCTTGCTTGCACTACCCTCTCTCTCACTTTTAATGAATTTTCCGAAGGAGTCTCATCTTTGAGCTCATTGTAATTTACTCGTGGCACTTCTATATGTATGTCAATCCTGTCAAGTAGCGGTCCGGAAATCCTTGACCGATATCTTATAATCATCTGCGGTGTACAAGTGCAAGGTTTTGAATTGTCTCCCCAAAAACCACAAGGACATGGGTTAAGGGAACCGATAAGAATAAATCTTGCTGGGAATCTAACAGTTGCATAGCTTCGAGCTATAATTACAAAACCGTCTTCAAGAGGCTGTCTCAATACTTCAAGAACAGTTCTTTTGAATTCGGGTAGTTCGTCAAGAAAAAGCACTCCATTGTGAGCAAGGGAGACCTCTCCTGGCTTTGGTATCTGCCCGCCTCCTATGAGGCTTACATCACTTGATGAGTGATGGGGACTCCGAAAGGGTCTGCTTGTTATGAGACCCTTTCCGTCAGATATGAGACCTGCAACGCTGTGTATTTTTGTAGTCTCAATTGCTTCTTCGATTGTCATAGGAGGAAGTATGCTGGCAAATCTCCTTGCAAGCATACTCTTTCCACTGCCTGGAGGTCCTACCATTAAAACGTTATGTCCTCCTGCAGCAGCTATTTCAAGTGCCCTTTTGGCCTGAAACTGTCCCTTAACATCTGCAAAGTCTTCATAACCATCTGCTTCGTATGAAAAATCTATTTCTGTTTTAAAAGCCTTAAATATCCTCTCGCCTCTTAATAACTCTACTGCCTCTGCAAGGGATTCGACAGGATATATTTCTACATTATCTACAATTCCTGCTTCGTAAGCATTTTCTTTTGGCACGATTACTTTTTTAATAGAATCGGATTTTATGTTTGAAACTATGCATAGAGCACCTTTTATTCCTCTTACTTTTCCTTCTAAAGAAAGTTCGCCCATGATTAGAAAGGATTTAAGTGATTCCTGTGGGATATGACCTTCCGCAGCAAGTATCCCTATAGCAATGGGAAGGTCGAAGGACGAGCCTTCTTTTTTTAAGTCTGCCGGAGCAAGATTAACGGTTATCTGCTTTATTGGGAAGGGAAAACCAGAATTTTTAAAAGCTGCCTTAATTCTGTCTCTCGACTCCTTTACAGCCGTATCTGGAAGTCCTACAATATTAAAATGGGGAAGTCCTCTTTGGGCAATGTCAACTTCTACATCAACAGCATAAGGCTCTATACCTATCAAATGAGCACTTTGAACCCTGGCAAGCATTCCTTTCCTCTAAACGTTTGTTGATATCGTTTAAAATCTGTTGTTTTGAGCGATTCCACTTAGGTGCAATCAAAATCTCCTCTGGTGCAGTTGCAAAGAGTCTTTGAATAACTATTTCTGGAGATAGCCTTTCTATAAAATCTACGACAAAATCAAGGTATTCTTCGTATTCAAAAACAGGGAAAGGCTTTATTTCATAAAGCCTTGAAAGAGGAGTATCTTTGACAACCTGTAGCTGATGGATTTTAAGAAATTTTAAAGGATGACGATTTATCTCATCTGCCATTAAAAGAGACTCCTGTCTTGTTTCGGTAGGCAATCCTACAATTATATGTGCACCAACGAGAATACCTCTTTCATGAGTGCTGTATACGGCCTTGAGAAAAGTTTCATAGTTATGGCCTCTTCTAATAAACTTAAGTGACTTATCGTATATGGACTGCAATCCATACTCTACTATTATCATGTATTTTCTTGATAAGCTCTGCAAGAGGGAAAGTTTTTGATTATCAATACAATCTGGACGAGTTCCAATTGCAAGTCCTACAACCTCTGGCGTTGAAAGTGCCTCATTATAAAGCTTTTCAAGGTAATCAACAGGGGCATAGGTGTTTGTATATGGCTGAAAATAGACAAGAAAGGCCTTTGCATTGTATCTTCTTTTTAGATACTCAATGCCCTCATCTATCTGAGCTCTTATAGGTTTTGTGGGAGCGCAGTTTGAAGGTCGGAATGAATTATTGTTGCAATAAATACATCCGAATCTGCCGAGAGTTCCGTCTCTGTTTGGGCAAGTAAAACCTGCATCTACATTTACCTTGTAGACTTTTTTTCCGAACACCTCTTTCAAATAATCACCAAAAGCGTAGTATCTTCGCATCATAGTTTGTTCTAATACATTTTAGTGAAAATAGTCAATTAGCCTAATTTTTGAGCACAAATCTTACGGGAAGGATAGCTCTGCTGGCTATTGGGATGCCGTCTTTGGTAGCAGGCAAAAATTTCGACCTTTTAACCGCTTCCACAGCAGACTCTGTAAAGCCGTAAGGTGCTGACTCTAATACTTCAATGTTGATTAATTCTCCTTTTTCGTTTAAGGTAAGCCTTAATATAACTTTTCCTTCTTTACCAAGTCTTCTTGCCACCTGAGGATACACAGGAATTTCTCTGTGTAGAAATTTAGGCCCTGTTGCTGTGCCAAATTCTGCATCTATAATCGTATCTTTTGATTTACCTCTTGCTCCTTGTGGATTCTCTGTAATATGACCGGTGCTATGAGAGGTATCAACAATTTTCTCTGCTACTATAGGCTCAACTGGCGAATTAACTTTTGTCTCTTCTACAATAGTGGGGGTAATTTTTTTTATCTCTCTATTTATTGGTCTGTCTGTTTTTTTTATTTCTCTAATGTTGTTGCTGCCAGAGTTTTCTTCCATTATAAATATTTCAAGTTCCTTTTGGTTTTTGTTAAGAATTGCAAAACTTGACCATGTCAGAAAAAGCAAGAGGTGAAAAAATATGGATAGAACTACGAATTTCTGAATTTTATTTGTATATAAAAAGTTCATTCCTTCAAAAAATAAAGCCATGAAAGCTACGCTGCCTTCATGGCTCAAGCTATCCTTCTGGATAGGATAAAGAAATTTTATAAAATTAAGAGCCCTTACGTCAATAAAACCTTTCTTTTTAATTTCGTCTCAACAAATTGTCTTTTCAGCATTAAGGATAGGTTGATATACAGTTTTCAGCGAAATTTTATATAATTAAATTATGGAGTTTATGGTTGTATTCATAACCGCACCAAATGAGGAAGAAGCAGTAAAGATTTCAAAAACGCTTGTAGAAGAAAAACTCGCCGGGTGTATAAACATAGTTAAAAATGTTCGCTCAATTTACTTTTGGCAGGGAAAGATAGAGGATGACGCTGAAGTCTTAATGATAGTAAAAACTCGTGCCGAACTGTTTTCAAAACTCGAAGAGAAGGTTAAAGAAATTCATTCCTATACAGTCCCCGAAATTATTGGAATAAAAATCAAAAAAGGCTCTGAAAGCTATTTAAGATGGCTTCATGAGGTTACAAATGAAAGACAGTAGTTACACTTTTCTTATATGTGAGAAATTCTGTGATTATTATAAGCCTGGTAGAGAAGAAGATGTTTGTGGTGGGTATTTTTTTATTAAAAATTTCCTTACCCACCGTGAGTTGGACAGTTTAATTAAGGTTTTTAGTCTAAACGAAGAAAAAATGCTTGAAGAAAAGCTAAATTTTTTGTGTAATCAATGCGATTTTAGGGCTGATGGCTGTGACTTTTATGCTGGAAAAAGTTCTACTCCTTGCGGAGGATATATAATACTAAGTAGGCTTTATTGTCAAATTTATTCGTAGAAATCTTTTCTTATTTTTATCGTATTTGCATGAGCCTGTAAACCTTCGACATTGGCAAGCAAGTCAACATAAGATGCAAATTTGAGGAAACTATCTCTACCTACCTCTATGAGAGAGCTTCTTTTTATGAAATCATATACACCGAGCGGTGAGAAAAATCTTGCTGTTCCTGTAGTTGGAAGGGTATGATTCGGCCCAGCTACATAATCTCCTATTGGTTCAGGAGTCCACTGACCAAGAAATATGGCTCCTGCATTTTTTATAAATGGCAGAATTTCTCGGGGTTTTTCTGTCATAATTTCAAGATGTTCGGGAGCAATTATGTTTGCCACTTCGCAGGCTTCAGAAATTGAGTTTACTATTACAATAGCTCCAAAGTTTTTCAAGGATTTCTCTGCAATGCTTGATTTAGGAAGCTGCCGAAGCTGTTTTACAATCTCCTTTTTTACTGACAGGGCTAATTTTTCAGAGGTTGTAACAAGAACACTACAAGCCATTTCATCATGTTCGGCTTGACTAAGCATATCGGCGGCTACAAATGAAGGTATTGCAGAGTTGTCTGCTATTATGAGAATTTCGCTTGGTCCTGCAATCATATCTATGTCTACAACTCCGAAAACAAGTCTTTTTGCTAAAGCTACGAAGATATTTCCAGGTCCTACAATCTTGTCTACTCTTTTAATTGTTTCTGTTCCGTAAGCCATTGCTGCTACTGCCTGAGCACCTCCTACACGATAAACCTCTTTAATGCCGAGAATATCAAGGGCTGCACACACAACAGGATTTAGTTCTCCCTCTGGAGTAGGAACGCACACGGCAATTTCCCTTACTCCTGCTACTTGAGCTGGAATTATATTCATCAGAACTGTTGAAGGATAAGAGGCCTTTCCTCCGGGCACATAAGCTCCAACTCTTTCCAAAGGTCTAATTATCTGACCAAGAGTAATGTCTCCTTCTTCATACTGCCAGGAACTTTCCAGTTGTCTTTCATGAAATTTGCGAATTCTAAGGGCTGCAAAGTTAATAGCATCGTAGACATCTTTAGACACTTTTTTAGAGCTTTCTTTTATCTCTTTTATATTAACTTTCAAAGGTAGCGTATGTTTATCAAAGAGCTTATTATATTTGACTAACGAAGTGTCACCTTTTGATAAAACCTCTTTGAGTATTTTTCTGACAGTGGCTTCAATTTTACGTTGAAAGGTGGAACGTCTATCCAGCCTTTTTATAAATCTATTCAGATTTTCTTTTGTTCTTATGGTAAGCATTAGAAATTATACAATCTGAAAGAAATAAATTTCTATATCCATCGTATATTAAGATAAAAGTTTGTCTCTCAGATACCTCATAATGTCATCATAGCTTGAGGGAACAATGAGAAATATCTCTATATCACCAGGCAGATCTAATTTTGTTCTGTCGTGGTCTCTCAAGATTAGAATTGCCGATTCGCCCTCATAGAGATTCGAAATGATTACGTCTTTTATTTTTGCTATTCTTTTTTCTGTTGCTTTGTTAAAGTATTCAAATACCTTTTGCATCACTGTTGCTGTTTTTACGATTCTTAAACAGTTGCCCCAGTCAATAAACTCACCAAAAGTCTCAGGATCTTCAATCCCTTTCACAACAGCACCTTCATTTATCTTTTTCTCAATGAGAGGGTAAAGATATGGATTTGTCTCCCTTACTACGTCTACGGCATCTTGACCGTCAATAAATATTGTTTCAATGAAAATTTTAGTTACAAAACCAAGTCGTTCAAGTTTCTCTACCTGATGGAGAGCCTCTAACCAGTATTTTTCAACAAGTCCCTTTAATGTTTCGTCATCTTCTTCAGGGATAAAAAGATTGGGGATGCAGAAGAGTCTCCTTTTCCCTTTAAATTCATCAATGCTCAATCTCTGTATTTTTCCTAACTCTGCCATCTTTTAGTTTGAATTTGACAGGATTTTAAGTTCCTGTAATTTATTATAAGCTTTTCCGCTGTCTACTGTCTCTCTTGCTATTTCAATTCCTTTTTGTAGGTTTTCAGCTTTTCCAGCTATCTGTAAAGCTGCCGCAGCATTTAGTAAAACCATTTCTCTTGCAGGTCCTTCTTTACCCTTTAGAATATTGACTATTATTTCAGCGTTTTGTCTCTTGTCTCCACCTTTCAGTTCGGTAAGACAAACTCTCTTAAGCCCTGCATCTTCTGGAGATATGGTGTCATTCTCTATTCTGCCATCTCTAACTCTTACTACGTAGGTTTTACCAGTTAAAGATATTTCATCGAGGCCATCTTCACTGTGGACGACCATTAAGTTTTCCGCTCCAAGCTTCATAAGAACTTTTGCTATTATTTCCATGTAATTTTTAGAAAAGACTCCTAACAGAAGACGTTTCACCCCAGCTGGATTAAGCATAGGCCCGAGAATGTTAAAAATAGTTCTAATTTTGAGCTCCTTTCTTACAGGAACAACTCTTTTCATGGCTGGATGATATAAAGGTGCGAAAAGCACTGTTATGCCACATTCAAAGAGACATCTTTCAGCCACATGGATTGGCATGTCAACCTTTACTCCCAATTCCTCAAGTACATCTATACTTCCACACTGACTTGAGGCAGAGCGATTTCCGTGCTTTGCTACAGGAACACCGGCACCGGCTACAACAAAACTCGTAGCAGTTGATACGTTGAATGTGCCTGAACGGTCTCCGCCAGTTCCTACAATGTCTATGGTACCTTCGGGAGATTTTATTTTTATGGCATACTCTCTGAAAAGCTTGACTGTGGAGAGAATCTCCTCTTCTGTTTCTCCTTTTGTTGAAAGACCCATTAAAAAGGCAGAAATCTGAACAGGCGAGGCTTTTTCTTCAATTATCTCAATGAAGCTTCCCCGCAGCAGTTCTTCCGAAAGATTTTCTCTTTTGCTAAGTCTGTATATGGCCTCTTCTATCATAGTCTTATAAAGTTTCTTATTAAATCTTTACCAGCCTTTGTTAGTATGCTTTCAGGATGAAACTGCACTCCCTCAACAGGATAATCTTTGTGCCTTAATCCCATAATTATATCATTTGATGTCCACGCAGAGACAGTGAGGCAATGGGGAAGTGTTTCCCTTTCAACTATTAGAGAGTGGTATCTTGTTGCTTCAAAAGGATTTGGAATTCCTTTGAAAATAGTTTTTTCATCGTGATATATGAGTGATGTTTTTCCATGCATTATTTCATGACAGCGAATTACTCTTCCGCCAAAGGCCGCTCCAATTGCCTGATGACCAAGGCATACTCCGAGAATTGGTATTTTACCTGCAAAATGTTTTATAACTTCAATAGAAATACCTGCTTCAGAGGGAGTGCAAGGACCTGGCGAAATAATGATTTTTTGTGGTTTTAGTTTTTCAATGTCCTCTATTGTAATCCTGTCGTTTCGGTAAACCTTAACAGACTTGGCCATCTCTCCGACGTATTGATATAGATTGTATGTAAAGGAATCGTAGTTGTCAATTATTAGTATCAAAGTGGCTGCCCTCCATAGTTTAAGTAATCAATTGTCTTGAGCATAGCCTTTGCTTTGTTTACTGTTTCTTCATACTCTTTTTCGGGGACAGAGTCAGCTACCACTCCTGCTCCTGCTTGGACATACACACGATTATCCTTTATTGTAAGCATTCTTATACCAATACACATATCCATATTGCCGCCAAAGCCAAAATAGCCAATAGCTCCAGCATAGGGACCTCTTCTGGTTGGCTCAAGTTCTTCAATTATCTGCATAGCTCTCACTTTTGGTGCTCCCGTTACTGTGCCAGCAGGAAAACAGGACATAAAGACATCGAACATATCAAGTCCCTTTTTAAGCTTTCCCTCTACATTGCTTACAATATGCATTACATGGCTGTATCTCTCTATGGTCATTAGCTCGGTAACATTCACACTGCCTAATTCAGCAACTCTTCCTACATCGTTTCTGCCGAGGTCAACAAGCATAATGTGCTCGGCAATCTCTTTCTCATCGCTTAATAATTCTCGTTCAAAGGCACTGTCTTCCTCTTCATTTTTTCCTCTTGGACGAGTTCCTGCAATTGGCCTTACAATAACTCTTTCATCCTCGAGTCTAACAAGAATTTCTGGAGATGAACCGACAAGGTGGTCACTACCTGTATCGATGTAGAACATATAAGGCGAAGGATTTATAATTCTCAGAATTCTGTAAATGTCAAAAGGATGAGCTTTCGTTTCTGTTTCAAATCTTTGAGAAATGACCACTTGGACAACATCTCCACTTAAAACATAATCTTTTGCCTTTTTTACAGCAGATATAAACTCATCTTTGCTAAAATTCGAATGAAACGTATTGAGGGATTTACTCTCTCTTTTAGGAACATTTAAATACGTTCTAAATCTCTCATCGCTATGCCTTTTTAAGTCAGATATTAACTGGTTGATTTTATCAATTGCCTTGCTATAGATAAAAGAAACATTTCCTTCTATGAAAGCATTGTAGACTATTTTAATTGACTGTTTGAGATTGTCAAAAATCAAAAGAGTCTCTGGCACCATTAGAAATATATCGGCCATGTCTATTGATGGCTTTGAAAGCTCTGGCACTTTTTCGAAAAGTTTGACCGTGTCATAGGATATATAGCCTACCATTCCACCGAAAAATCTCGGAAGCTCTGGATTTATGTATGGTATATACTGACTGAAGAATTCTTTTAAAAAAGTGAAAGGCTCTGCATTTTCATATGATTCTTTAGTTTCTCCTTTGTGAATGTTTATTTTATTGCCATTTGCCTTAATCAAAACAGCTGGCTCTATGCCTATAATTGAGTATCTTCCCCATTTCTCCCCTCCCTGAACGCTCTCAAGAAGAAATGAAGGCCTACGATTTAGCTTTAGAAATGCTCCTACCGGTGTGTCAAGGTCAGCGATAATTTCTTTATAGAGTGGAATTACATTATATTTTTTTGATAACTCAAGGAATTCTCTCTCATTTAAATTCATGAATTAGTTTAAAAAATCAAAGCTAAAAAAGGCAATTTAAAAGCAGCATTAAAAAAATTCAGAAACTCCTGTTAAAATTTTAGAGGTAGTTTAATTGTTAAAACGTGCTATAATCAAAGCAATCAATCTTTTGGAGGTTTCTCATGGTGCTTTTAGGAGTAAATGTTGACCATGTGGCAACAGTAAGGCAGGCAAGAAGAACTTTTGAACCAGACCCTGTCTGGGCAGCAAGCCTTGCAATAATAGGTGGTGCCGATGGCATAACAGTGCATTTGAGAGAAGACAGAAGACATATTCAGGATAGAGATTTGAGACTTTTAAGAGAAACCGTTAACTGTGAGCTAAATTTAGAAATGGCTATGACCGAAGAGATGATAAATATAGCACTTTCAGTCAAGCCAGACATGGTAACAATAGTACCAGAGAAAAGGCAAGAACTCACTACAGAGGGAGGACTGAATGTAATTGAGATGAAAGAATATCTTAAGGGAACAATAAAAAGAATTAAAGAAGCCGGTATCCCTGTAAGTTTGTTTATAAATCCATCCCGGCTTGATATAGAGTGTGCAAGGGAAGTAGGAGCCGATATGGTCGAGATTCATACTGGTTTCTATTCAGATACAAAAGGTGTAACCCAGCTAAGAGAACTCGAGAGAATCAAAGATGCCGTAGCATTTTCTAACTCCATTGGTCTTAAGACAAATGCAGGACACGGTTTAAACTACTATAACGTTAAACCAATTGCCTCAATAAAGGGAATAAGGGGTCTTTATATAGGACATAGTATTATCTCAAGGGCTGTATTGGTGGGAATGGAAAGAGCCGTAAGAGAGATGAAAAATCTAATCAAAGAGGCTTCTCTGAATGTTTAATGTTGAGGTAACATATCAAAGCCTTTCAGACTATTTAACGGAGATTAGAGATTTAATTCAGGAAAACTCTGATTATCAGTGGATTGTAGCAGAAATAGCTAAAGTTAATGTAGACAAAACAGGGCATTACTGGTTAGAACTTGTTGAAAAAAAGGACGGCGAGGTCATTGCTCAATGCAAGGCGGTTATATGGAAAGGTAATTCAGAAACAGTTCAGGCATTTTTTCTTAAAACAGGCACTCACCTTCAACCGGGAATGAAGATTTTGTTTCTCGGCAGAGCTAATTTTCATGAAAAGCATGGTTTTAATTTAAAAATCTTACAGATAGACCCTTCTTTTACTCTTGGCGAGATGGCTTTAAAAAAGAAAGAAATCTTAGACAGACTTACCCGTGAGGGACTTATTGATAAAAATAAACTTCTTGAAATCCCTGTTGTAATTCAGAGGATTGCTATTGTTTCAAGCAAAACTGCAGCAGGTTACGAGGATTTCTTAAAGATATTAAAGGGAAACGCTTATGGTTTTATATTTCACACCTTTCTTTTTGATGCCTATGTTCAGGGAGAGGAGGCGGCAAGCTCCATGATAAAGGCACTTAAGAGGTGTGCGAGGGAGCATGAAAAATTTGATGCCGTTGTTCTAATAAGAGGTGGAGGCTCTGTAGTAGACCTACATTGCTTTAATGATTACGAGCTTGCAAAAAAGATTGCTCTAATGCCTATTCCTGTTCTTACAGGAATTGGACACACAAGAGATGAGACTGTTGCCGATTACGTTGCCTCGATAAGCTTCAAAACACCTTCTGAATTGGCAAAATTCATAATAGACAGAGCTTTTGATTACTACTCAAGAATTGAAAATATCAGGAAAGCTCTCCTCAACAAGATTGATGCTGTCTTAAAATTTGAATCTGCGAGGGTAACAGCCGATAAAGATAGGTTGATTTCAATTGCTCAGAATACTCTTGAGAGGTCAATAAGTAAGATTAATCTAATAATGAAAAGTCTTCATACGGGTGTTTTAAGAACAGTAAATTCTGAAAGGGAGAATATCTTCTCTTTAAAGCAGGAGTTGCACAGGAAGACTAACATGCGAGTAAGAGGAGCGGAGACTTCACTTCACAACATAAATAATCGCCTGAAGATAAGAGGAGTAGATTACTTTACGAGGACAAAGTTTCAAATAAAGTCTATTACAGATAAACTGAGAAACAAAACAGAAAGTTTAATCAAGCTTGAAAAAATTCATCTCGAGAGATTAAGTGAGAAGGTTTATCTTTTAAGTCCTGAAAATATTTTAAAAAGAGGTTATAGCATAGCCTATTTTAACGGTAAGGTATTGAAAGATGTGAAAGAGGTAAGAACGGGACAGAACATTCAGATAAAGCTTTACAGAGGTAAAATAACAGGAAAAGTCATCAATAAGGAGGAAGAAAATGACGGAGCTAAACTATTCTAATGCCATAAAAGAATTGGAAGAAATCCTAAGATACATAGAGTCTCAAGAGATTGATGTAGACATACTTGTTGAGAAGGTTAAGAGAGCTACCGAGTTAATCCGTTTTTGTAAAGGCAAGCTTAAGTCTGCCGAAGAGGAACTGCAGAAGACTTTGATTGAATTAGAGGAATCATCGGCGCAGGAAAACGAACCATTCTAAATGAACTGGAAAAATAACATTTCTTTTGTTCTCGTAGAACCAAAAGAACCGGGCAATATCGGAGCAACAGCCAGGGCTATAAAAAACATGGGATTTACCAATCTTGTTCTCGTAAATCCTGCATCACTCACCGATGAAGCCTACTGGATGGCATGGAGAAGTAAGGATGTCATTGAACGTGCTCAAATTCATAAAAATCTCTCATCTGCCATAGAGGATAAGGCTTTAGTAGTGGGAACTACGAGAAGAAGGGGCTCAAAGAGAGGTGCTATAGTTGACGTGAGAGAGGGAGTTAAGAGAATTTACGAAGTAGCACAGAACAACAGCGTTTCCATTCTTTTTGGAAGAGAAGACAAAGGACTTTTTAATGATGAAATAGAGAAATGTGGTTTTCTTATGACTATTCCCACCTCAGAGCTTCAGCCTTCGCTGAATTTAAGCCAAGCCGTATTGATAGTTGCCTATGAGTTAATGAGATGCGAGGAAATAGAGGATTATCACATGGAGAGGCAGTTTTACGTGCAGCAGCAGGAGCTTGAAAAACTTTATGAAAGACTCCATGAAGTTTTGAAAAATATTAAATACATACCTGATAATCCTGATATTGAAGAGAGAATTATGAATAACCTAAGACATCTTTTTGGCAGAACGGGTCTTACTTTCTGGGAATTGAAGATGTTGCACGGTCTCTGTAGTCACATTGAAGAGATAACAAATGGACAGGAAGTGTCTGGGCTGAAGAAAGAGGAATTAAAGGAAAGACCAAGGCATTAGAATTATTCAGATATTGACCGAAATGGTATAATAAAACAAAATGCCTGGCATTTTTGAGTTTTTCTAAGAGGTGAATTATGAACAAAGATAAGTTAAAGGCATTGGAAGTAGCCATATCACAGATTGAGAAAAATTTTGGTAAAGGTGCCATAATGCGTCTTGGCACAGGAGCACAGGCAGAGGGAATTGGAGTGATTCCAACAGGTTCTATATCTCTTGATGTGGCCACAGGCGTTGGTGGATATCCAAGAGGAAGAGTTATAGAGATTTTCGGTCCCGAGTCATCTGGAAAAACAACCCTTGCTCTACATGCAATAGCAGAGGCACAGAAGCAGGGCGGAGTTGCGGCTTTTATAGATGCAGAGCATGCTTTAGATGTAAACTATGCTTCCAAACTTGGTGTAACCATAGAAGACCTTCTTATAAGCCAGCCAGATACAGGAGAGCAGGCTCTTGAGGTAACAGAAACCCTTGTCCGTAGTGGTGCTGTTGATATAATAGTAATTGACTCTGTTGCTGCCCTTGTCCCGAAGGCAGAGATAGAAGGAGAGATGGGAGACTCTTTGCCAGGTCTACAGGCAAGACTTATGAGTCAGGCTTTGCGGAAACTCACAGCAGCTATATCAAAGTCTCAGACAGTAGTGATTTTCATAAATCAGATAAGACAGAAGATAGGTGTGATGTTCGGAAATCCAGAGACAACTCCAGGCGGAACAGCTCTTAAGTTTTATGCTTCCATGAGGCTTGATATAAGAAAGATAGACACTTTAAAGGAAGGACAAGAGCCTATTGGAGGCAGAGTAAGGGTAAAGATAGTAAAGAATAAAGTTGCACCACCCTTTAAACAGGCAGAGTTTGATATATATTTCAATGAGGGAATTTCAAAGACCGGTGAAATATTAGACCTTGCCGTTGATAAGGGAATTATTGAAAAATCCGGGGCATGGTATAGTTATAAATCCGCAAGATTTGCTCAGGGGCGGGAAAATGCAAAAGAATACTTAAAAACCCATCCTGAAATTCTTAATGAAATTCAGTCGAAGGTATACGAAGCTTACAGTTTGAAGGTTTTAAAAGGAAATGGAAGTGAAAAAAAGGGAGAATGAGATTCTAAAAACAGCACTTAAGCTTTTAAGCCTTAAAGACAGAACCGAGGCTGAGTTAAGGGAGAAACTCAAATCAAAGGGTTATATTGAAAGAGAGATAAATGGAGCATTAGAATATCTCAAGCAAAAAGGCCTCTTAGATGACTCAAAGTTTATTGAGAAAGCAGACAGAA
Source organism: Thermodesulfovibrio sp. TK500a (assembly GCF_055381765.1). Classification (NCBI taxonomy): domain Bacteria; kingdom Pseudomonadati; phylum Nitrospirota; class Thermodesulfovibrionia; order Thermodesulfovibrionales; family Thermodesulfovibrionaceae; genus Thermodesulfovibrio; species Thermodesulfovibrio sp. TK500a. The sequence goes on along the minus strand of NZ_AP041606.1, from coordinate 806,803 downwards.
TTGCTGAAGACAGATTTCTTGGGAAAATGGGCATTAAGCACTACTTAATGAAAAGAGGAATTGAAAAAGACAAATTAGAAAGCCTACCACCTATCAATGAAATATTAATAGCCAGAAAGCTTATTCAGCGAAAAAGGCATCTCCTTAGGGATTTGCCAGGAGATAAAAAGAAGGCAAAAATTGCAGGTTTTCTACTGCGAAGAGGTTTTTCATGGGAAACAGTAAATGAATGTGTCAATAAAAATTTTGACTGAAGACTTGAATTTTTTAGCAATAAAATTATAGGAGGAACGCATCATGAGGATTTTACTCTCTCTATTAACTGTGATTTTCCTTTTTGGTTGTGCTTCTCAGGGGGTAAGGTATACTTACGAGGAGATTAAAAATTATCCGCCCGATATTCAGGAGAGAATTGCAAAAGGTGAAATTGCTCTGGGAATGACAAAGGAACAGGTAAGATATGCTTGGGGTCCGCCTTCCTCAACAAGAATACTGACACCTGAAAAGGGTAAGCAGAGAGAAGAGTGGATATATTCATCCTCTCTCGGACTTCTAAAGTCGAGGCTTATATTTATAGATGGAAAGCTTACTTATATAATCAGCAATGAGCAGCGAATAGTTGGTGAGGACTAATTTATGCAGAGCTCTGAAATAAGACAGCTCTTTCTTGATTACTTTATATCAAAAGGCCATGAATTAGTTAAAAGCTCTCCTCTTATTCCAAAAGACGACCCAAGCTTATTGTTTACAAATGCTGGCATGGTTCAATTTAAAAGAGTATTCCTCGGCGAAGAACAAAGGCCTTACAGCAGAGCAACGACCTGTCAGAAGTGTATGCGGGCTGGTGGAAAACACAGCGACCTTGAAAATGTTGGCTTCACTGCAAGGCATCATACTTTTTTTGAGATGCTTGGAAACTTTTCTTTTGGAGATTACTTTAAGAAAGAGGCGATTTTATTTGCCTGGGAACTCCTTACAGAAAAATTTAAGCTTCCAAAAGAAAAACTATGGGTTTCAATTTACAGAGAAGACGATGAGGCTGCTCAGATATGGGAAAAGGAGATAGGAGTTCCGAAAGACAGAATTATTCGACTCGGTGAAAAGGACAATTTCTGGCAGATGGGTGATACAGGCCCTTGCGGACCCTGTTCAGAGATAATAATAGACCAAGGTGAAGATTTTGGTTGTGGCAGAGCCGATTGTTCAGTAGGATGCGATTGCGATAGATATTTAGAACTGTGGAATCTTGTATTTATGCAGTACAACAGAGATATAACGGGCAAACTAACACCACTTCCGAAGCCGAGCATTGATACGGGAATGGGATTAGAAAGAATAACAGCGGTTTTGCAGGGTAAAAATACAAATTTTGACACAGACCTTTTTGAACCTATCATCTCAGAGATATGCTCTTGTCTTAATGTATCTTATGGCAAAGAAAGAAAAACCGATATTTCAATAAAAGTTATTGCAGACCACATAAGAGCAGCAACATTTTTAATTGCAGAGGGATTAATACCTTCCAATGAGGGAAGGGGATATGTCTTAAGAAGAATAATAAGAAGAGCTGGAAGGCATATAAAACTTTTAGGTTACGACAAAACAGTCTTTTACAGATTTACAGACCCCGTTGTTAGTTGTCTTGGCAGTTTTTATCCTGAAATAATGAATGAAAAAGACAGAATTGAGAAGGTTATAAAGATAGAAGAAGAGAGATTCCTAAAGAGTCTCGACAGGGCTCAGCAGGTATTTGACGAAATAATAGGAAAACTAAGAGCTTCAGGTTCGAAAGTCATACCCGGTGAAGAAATTTTTAAGTTATACGATACCTATGGTTTACCCTATGACCTGATAAAAGAAATGGTTCAAGATTCGGAGTTCGAAATAGACGAGTTAGGTTTTCAGAATGCCCTAAACAGTCAGAGGGAAAGAGCAAGGGCAGCACAGAAGATTGAAGAGGTTGCTGTAAGCGAGGGCTATAGGGAACTAATTCAGCAGGCCGATAGATTAAAATTTATTGGATACACCGAGTTTGAGACGAATACATCTGTAGTTGCACTTTTAAAAGATGGCAACAGGGTCAAAGAGCTTTCAAAGGGACAAGAAGGTGAGATAATCCTAATGGAAACTCCTTTCTATGCCGAATCAGGCGGACAGGTAGGTGACAAGGGAGTTATCATTTCTCCTCAAGCTAAGATAAATGTTAACGACACAAAAAAAATAGGTGGGCTCCACAGCCATAGAATAGAAGTTGCCGAGGGAGTTATAAGAGAGGGAGATAGAGTTTTTACAAAGATTGATGTAGAAAGAAGAAAGTCTATTATGCGAAATCACACTGCTACTCATCTTCTGCACAGTGCGCTGAGAGCTGTTTTAGGAGAACATGTAAAGCAGGCAGGAAGCCTTGTAGAACCAGATAGGCTTCGCTTTGATTTTACGCATTTCGAGGGCTTAAGAGATGAAGAACTCAAAGAGATAGAGCAAATCGTTAATGAAAAGATACTTGAAAACCTGCCTGTAAAGGTTGAAACTAAATATCTTGATGAGGCTTTACAGGAAGGTGTAATTGCTCTTTTTGAAGATAAATATGAGGAGACTGTTAGGGTTGTAAAAATACTTGGCTTTAGCAAAGAGCTCTGCGGTGGAACACATTGTAGCAGTACTGGTGAAATAGGAAGTTTTTATATCATTTCTGAGGGCTCTGTGGCTTCTGGAATAAGAAGAATTGAGGCAGTGACAGGACTTTCAGCGCTGAGTTTCTCTAATTTCAATAGAGAAGCTTTAAAGTCAATCTCGGCATTGCTTAAATCAGCAGAACCTGTTAAGGCAGTTGAAAGGCTAATTGTAGAGCTTAAAGAAAAACAGCAAGAAATAGAAACTCTCAAAACAAAACTTCTTACTCAAAACATAGATGAAATTATTAAACAAGCAAAGCAGCTAAAGGGAGTCAATGCTCTTGCAGTTAAGTTTGAAGGGGTTGATGCAAAGAGTCTTAGAAGCCTTTCAGACAGAATAAAAGAAAAACTCTCTCCTGCTGTTATTCTTCTTGCCTCAAAAACCAACGGACAGGGCACACTTATAATCTCTGTTACTAAAGACGCTGTTGACAGATATGACGCTGGCAAGATTCTCAGAAACATAACTCAAAAGATTGGAGGCAAGGGAGGTGGTAGAGCAGATATGGCTCAAGGTGGATGTCCTGATGGAGAAGCAATAGACAGGGCAATGCAAATATTCTATGAAGAGATTGAGAGGTAAACTTGAAAACAGAAAGTGACAGCGCCTTACGAAAAATTCCATCGGTCGACAGAATTTTGAAAAATCCCCAGCTTTCTCCTCTTTTTAAGGATTATCCTCATTCAATTGTCAAAGAATCGATAAGAGAGGTGCTAAATCAACTCAGGAAAGAGCTTTTAAATGGAAACAGTAAAGATATTAATGAACTGGAGATAGTCGAAAAGGTAAAATTATCAGTAGCAATAAAAGGGAAATACTCTCTGAGACCTGTTATTAATGCCACCGGTGTTGTAATTCACACAAATCTGGGAAGAGCTATATTGCCAGAGGAGGCAATAAGGCAAGTTATTGAAGTTGCGACTTCCTATTCTAACCTTGAATACGACCTTGAGAAAGGACAGAGAGGTAAGAGATACACCCATATCATTGAGGCTATAAGAAAAGTTATAAATGTAGAATCGGCGGTAGTAGTAAATAACAATGCAGCTGCAGTATTTATCTGCCTTAATACTCTTGCTAAAGGCAAAGAAGTTGTTGTATCCAGAGGTGAGCTTGTAGAGATAGGAGGTTCTTTTAGAATTCCTGATGTAATGGCGCAATCAGGCGCTGTTTTGAAGGAGGTTGGCACAACAAACAAGACTAAACTAAGTGATTATAAAAATGCCATTAACGACAATACGGCTCTTTTACTGAAGGTGCACAGGTCTAATTTCAGGATTATTGGTTTTACCGAAGAAGTGTCAGTTAAGGAGTTGTCAATTATTGCCAAGGAAAAGGGTATTCCCGTAATGGTAGACTTAGGAAGCGGATGCCTTATTGACTTAAAAAAATACGGTTTTTATGAAGAACCCACTGTCGAGGAAGTTTTGTCTGAGGGAGCAGATATAGTGACTTTTAGCGGTGATAAACTTCTTGGTGCAGCTCAGGCAGGATTTATTTTGGGCAAAGAAGAATTAATAGAGCGCATATCAAAAAATCCTCTTATGCGAGCCCTCAGGGTAGACAAGATGACCCTTGCTGCTGTAGAGGCAACACTCAGGCTTTATTTGGATCAAAAAAATGCTCTCCAAAAGATACCTACCTTGAGAATGATAACAGAGGAACTTTCTTCTATTCGAAAAAGAGCTTTAAAAATAAGGGCAGCCCTTAAAAAAGAAGGCGTTGTTTCTTTAATAAAAGAAGACTTTTCAATGCCCGGAGGAGGCTCTCTTCCAGAGCACGGTGTAAAGACCTATGTCGTTGCAATTAAAACAAAGATTGCTCCACAGGATTTTGCTACAAAACTAAGAAAAGTTGAACCTCCGGTTATTGCGAGAATAAAGGATGATTTTGTGCTTTTTGATGCAAGGACAGTACAGGAAAAAGAAATTCCATTGCTTGCCAAAGCCGTAAAGCAAGTTTTATGAACCTAAGAGAACAGTATCAACAGATTGAAAAAGTCTTTCTGCATCCAAAGGCAAAATTGAGCGCTGAAACAAAAGGGAGGCTCAGGGAAGAAGCGGAGGATGACATACGAACACCCTTTCAACGTGACAGGGACAGGATAATTCACAGTAAAGCTTTCAGAAGACTTAAACATAAAACGCAGGTTTTTTTCTCTCCTCAGGGAGACCATTACAGAACGCGTCTAACACATGTTCTTGAGGTTGCCCAGATTGCTCGAACCATTGCCAGGGCTTTGAGGCTAAATGAAGACCTTACAGAGGCAATTGCCCTCGGTCATGACCTCGGCCATACGCCTTTTGGTCATGCGGGAGAGGCAATTCTGAGGGAACTTCATCCTGGTGGGTTTGAACACTATCAACAGAGTTTGCGAGTTGTGGACATACTCGAGAAGGACGGGCAGGGATTAAATCTTACCTTCGAAGTAAGAGATGGAATAGTAAAACATTCAAAGGGAAGAGGAAAGATACTGAGCGATGCACCCTCAACCCTTGAAGGTCAGATTGTCAGAATAGCAGATATAATAGCCTACTTAAACCATGACCTTGACGATGCTATTCGGTCTGGAATTCTTAAATTTAGTGATATTCCTACTGAGTTCTTTAGAGTTTTTGGTGATAGACACTCAAAGAGGATTGATACAATGGTAAGAGATGTTATATTCACGACGATTAATAACGACTATGAACAGATTTCAATTTCGAGGGAAATTGAAGAATGTATTTATTCATTCAGGGATTTTCTTTTTGAGAGAGTCTATTACAACGAACTCGTCATAAGAGAGTTTAATAAGGCAAAGAGAGTTCTTGAAAGTCTTTATAACTATTATCTTGAAAATCCTCACCTTTTAAATGCAGAAGAATTGTCGGAGAAGGAAATTCACAGAAAGATATGCGATTTCATAGCGGGCATGTCAGACAGGTATGCCATACATACTTTTGAAAAAATATTTATTCCTAAAAGCTGGGTCATTTCGTAGGTGACCGAACTATATGATAGAGGGAGTTGGAGTAGACATAGTTGAAGTGGAGAGAATTAAAAGGCTCTATGAAAAATTCGGTGAAAAATTTTTGAACCGAGTATTTACAGAGTTTGAAATTCAATACAGCCTTTCCCGTTCCAATCCCTTTCCTCATTTAGCTGCTCGTTTTGCCGCTAAAGAGGCAGTGATAAAAGCCCTTAAAGGTGCCGATGGATTGAATATAAAGGCTATCGAAGTTTTAAACAATGAAAAAGGAGCTCCTGAAGTGAAAGTAGCAGGCTTAGACAAGAAGTTTTTTCTAAGCATATCTCACGAAAAGAAATACGCCATAGCTTTTGTAGTCGTCACATCGAATAAAGAAGAGTGAGTTTAAGTATCAGATATCCTAAAATAAAGGCTAAGGATGGAGTTAGCACGAAATTCATTGCAATTTTTCTGAGAAGACTGAATTTTACAGTTTTAATCCCCTTTGTAAGCCCTACACCACTTATTCCTCCAATAATGCAGTAAGTTGTAGAGATGGGCATTCCAAGAAAAGTAAAAAATAAAACACAGGCACCAGCACCAAACTGGGCGGCAAATCCCGAGTAAGGGTCTAAGGTAGTGATGCCCTTGCCAACTGTTTCAATTACTCTGTGACTGAGAAGAATTGCTCCGGAGAATACCATTAGAGAGGCCAGTGAAAATATGATGAATTTATCAATCTCCAACTTTAAATGCATCAGCGGACCTAAGACTGTAGCAAGCTCATTTGCACCGGTATTGTAAGATATGAGAGCTCCGCTTAGCAAGAGAAAGATTCTTAAGAGTTTTTCAATCTGAAAGAATGGAAATTTAGATATGGTCTTTTCAAGGATTTTATAAATAGAAAAAGAAAAAGTCAGGGCAATGAAAGGAGAGATTATCCAAGAAATTAATATTTTTATGATAGACTGCAAATTTACTGCATTGTCAGAAGCAACAGCAGCACCGACTATGCTTCCTATTATGACCTGATGAGTAGAAAGGGGAAGTCTTCGCCAGTTAGAGATTATTATCAATACGGCAGATATTGTAAGTGCCACAATCACTATGGTTAAATTGACATCGGCAATATTTTTACCGACTGTCTTCATAACCTTTTGACCTTGAATAATAATACCAAGAAAAACAAGTATTCCGAAAAGCAGTATCGCCCTTTTTAATTTAACAATTCCTGCGCCAATGCATATGCCGAGGGCATTTGAGGCATCGTTAGAACCTATTCCAAAGGCAATAAGAAAACTGGCAACAACGGCAACCTCTATCATTTCTCTCCCTTTGTAAACTAATGAAAAACTCGGTATTACCTAAGGCTTACTTCAATTATGTATAGATAATCGCTTGCGTCCTCTATTAAATCACTTATTTTGGTAACATAGGAAACAAAGTCAGAAATGATTTTCCCGTCCCAGAAATTGTTTAATTCAACAGTTCTAAGCTTCTCTGTAATGTCGAACTTAATGTCGTCAACCTGTTTTTCATATATTCTTATGGCAAGATTTTTCTCTTTAAGGTCACCTTTTTCAATTAGCGTATCAAAGGCAATTAATAATAGTTCGCACATAGATGAGTTAATCTTCCCTATTTTTTCACACTCGGGCTTGATTAGTTTGTAAAGGTCACTTCTTACATATCTGAATTCAAAGGCAGCATCTTCCAGGCTGTCAAAGGCTTCGTCAACCATTTCTATAAATCTACATATATTTGGTCTTATGAAAGGCAGAAATGCTCCCTGATGAATTGTTGAGATTATTTCTCTTCTTATAGAATCAGCCTCTCTCTCAAGGTCTGCTACGCAAAATGTAGCCTCTTTGTTGTCAGTTGAAATAGAGTTTCTAAAGCATTCTGCTGCTGAGCATAGGATTTTTATATGAGTTTTTATATCTTCAATAACCTTCTTTTCTAATTTTCCACCAGATATGAGTTTACCAAGCATGCCTAATATCTCCTTGCTCTTTCTATTAAGGTAGCTGAAAGGACATCAAGGAGAGATACAACTCCCACGATATCCCTTCCTTCATGGACAAAAACCCTTGCAATATTAAATTTATCCATTAGCTTTATCAGATGCTCTAATTCTGTCTCCTTATCTATGCTTATGACTGGCTTAGATGCGATTTCTTCTATTTTTATTTTATTAGGGTCTAAGTTTTTAGCAATTACTTTAAAAACTATGTCTCTAACTGTTATAACTCCGTAAACATCCTTTTCATCTTTTGGAAGAACAATTATAGACCTCATTCTTTTGTCTACAAGTTTTTCAATGGCATCATAAACTGTGGCATCAGGCTTTATTGTCTCCAGCTTGGTGTTCATTATCTCTTTAACTTTCGTCTTCATCTATTTACCTCCGTTTGAAAATTTTGTTAAAATTAGGTATATTATACTTCTTTTTTGAGAAGTTGACAATATTTTTGAAAAGTTCTTATATTATTAAGTTATGAACGCCACCATAGCTCAGCGGGTAGAGCAGCTGATTTGTAATCAGCGGGTCGGGGGTTCGAATCCCTTTGGTGGCTTGAGCTTTGATATGGAGGGGTACCCGAGTGGCCAAAGGGGACAGGCTGTAAACCTGTTGGCGTCAGCCTTCGAAGGTTCGAATCCTTCCCCCTCCATTTAAAAAGATTTGAAGATTGTTAGCGATTTTAACTATTATAGTATAATTTGCGGGAATAGCTCAGCGGTAGAGCGTCAGCCTTCCAAGCTGAGGGTCGCGGGTTCAAATCCCGTTTCCCGCTTTTTTATGCCCATGTAGCTCAGTCGGCAGAGCACGTCCTTGGTAAGGACGAGGCCACCGGTTCGATCCCGGTCATGGGCTTAAAGGCATTAAAAGCAGAACAATAAAAGTTTAAGAGACTTTGAAGGAGGAGAGTAATGGGAAAGGCAAAATTTGAGAGGAAGAAGCCACATGTGAATGTGGGGACGATAGGGCACATTGACCATGGGAAGACCACATTAACGGCGGCAATAACTAAGTATTTGAATTTAAAGGGCATGGCACAGTTTAGGAGCTATGACCAGATAGACAATGCACCTGAGGAGAAGGCGAGGGGAATAACGATAAACACGGCTCATGTAGAGTATGAGACAGACAAGAGGCATTATGCCCATGTAGACTGTCCTGGGCATGCGGACTACATAAAGAACATGATAACAGGAGCAGCGCAGATGGATGGTTCCATACTGGTAGTAGCAGCCAATGATGGACCAATGCCTCAGACCAGGGAGCACATACTACTTGCAAGACAGGTAGGAGTGCCATACATAGTAGTATTCATGAACAAAGTAGACATGGTAGATGACCCGGAGCTACTTGACTTAGTAGAGTTAGAAGTAAGAGAGCTATTAAGCAAGTATGGATTTCCTGGAGATGAGATACCTGTAGTGAGGGGTTCAGCATTAAAGGCCCTTGAGAGTGGAAGCAACGACCCTAATGCAGAGGAGTACAAGCCCATACAGGCACTACTTGATGCATTAGACAGCTACATACCGGAGCCAGAGAGGCCGATAGACAAGCCATTTTTAATGCCCATAGAAGACGTATTCACCATATCTGGACGTGGGACAGTAGTGACGGGGAGAGTAGAGAGAGGGATAATAAAAGTAGGAGATGAAGTAGAGATAGTAGGATTGAGGGAGACCCGTAAGACAGTAGCAACGGGAGTAGAGATGTTCAGGAAGATATTGGATGAAGGAAGAGCTGGAGACAACATAGGAGTGTTATTGAGGGGAGTAGGGAAGGACGAAGTAGAGAGGGGGATGGTATTGGCGAAGCCAGGGAGTATAACGCCCCATACGAAGTTTAAGGCAGAAGTATACGTATTAACAAAAGAGGAAGGGGGAAGGCATACACCCTTTTTCAATGGATACAGGCCGCAGTTTTACTTTAGGACGACGGATGTGACGGGAGTGATAAAGTTACCTGATGGAGTAGAGATGGTGATGCCAGGGGATAATGTGAACTTAAGTGTAGAGTTGATAGCGCCGATAGCGATGGAGGAAGGATTGAGGTTTGCCATTCGTGAAGGTGGAAGAACTGTCGGTGCAGGCGTTGTGACAGCCATACTGGAGTAAACGATGAGAGATATAATACTGTTACAGTGCACTGAATGTAAAGGTAAAAATTACTCTACAACAAAGAATAAAAAAACTACTCCCGATAAATTGCAGCTAAAGAAATACTGTAAACACTGCAGGCGTCATACTTTACATAAAGAGACGAAGGCTTAATAGGCCAGTAGCTCTAACGGCTAGAGCACCGGACTCCAAATCCGGGGGATGGGGGTTCAAATCCCTCCTGGCCTGTTTTGTATATTTTGAGGTGATGAAATGATAAAAAAAATCAAGAACTTTTTTCAGGAAGTAAAGATTGAAGCTAAAAAAGTTAATTACCCCAAAAAAGAAGAAGTAATGGCTTCTACATGGGTAGTTATTGTTACTGTATTCATTATTTCATTTTTTCTTGGCATTGTAGACTTCGTATTATCAAAAATTATAAGTTCCTTTATCGGGTGAGCTAATGGCAAAGCAGTGGTATGTTATTCATACGATGGCAGGTTTTGAAGAAAGGGTTAAGGCCTCAATAGAGGAAAAGGTAAAAACTAAAGGCCTCGAAGATAAAATTTCAAGAATACTAATACCCACCGAAAAGATAATAGAGGTCAAGGGTAAAAAGAAAAAAGAAATGGAAAAAAAGTTTTATCCTGGCTATATTCTTGTGGAGATGGAGCTTGACGAGGATGCTTGGCATCTTGTAAGAACAACACAGAGAGTTACAGGCTTTATCGGTGGCAAAAAACCAGCTCCAATTCCAGAAGAAGAAGTGGAGATGATTCTTCAACAGTTAGAAAAAGGCAGAGCTCCACAGGTTAAAACTCACTTTGAAAAGGGTGAAACTGTAAGAATTACCGATGGTCCGTTCACCAATTTCACTGGTCTTATAGATGAAGTTGATTCAGAGCATGAAAGAGTAAAGGTAATGGTAAGCATATTTGGAAGACAAACGCCTGTAGAGCTTGCATTCTCTCAGGTTGAAAAGGTTTAGAAGGAGGAATAAATTATGGCAAAAAAAGAAGTGACTGCTCAAGTAAAACTGGTAATTCCTGCAGGAAAGGCAAATCCTGCTCCACCAATAGGACCAGCTCTCGGTCCCCACGGTGTAAATATTATGGAATTTTGCAAGCAGTTTAATGCACAAACCCAGTCCATGGGAGACACTTTAATTCCTGTAGTTTTGACTATTTACAAAGATAGGTCATTCACGTTCATCCTCAAAACACCTCCCGCCTCAGAGTTGATAAAGAAAGCTGCTGGTATCATTAAAGGTTCTGGAACAACGGGTAAAGAAAAGGTTGGCACTTTAACGATGAAGCAGGTTGAGGAGATTGCAAAGACTAAACTTCCAGATTTAAATACAAAGTCTTTAGAGGCAGCCATGAGCATGATAATTGGCACAGCAAAAAGCATGGGCGTTGAAATAAGGGGGTAAGGTTAGATGGGAAAAAAGTTAGCTGCTGTTAAAGAAAAGCTTGATTTGCAGAGAGAGTATACACTGGAGGAGGCAGTAGATATTCTTAAAGAAAGTAGTTTTGCAAAATTTGATGAGACCGTTGAGATGTCGATAAATTTAGGTATTGACCCTCGAAAATCAGACCAGGTTGTAAGAAATACTGTCGTGCTTCCTCATGGAACAGGCAAAGAGGTTAAGGTATTGGTTTTTGCTAAAGGCGAAAAGGAAAAGGAAGCAAGAGAGGCTGGTGCTGACTATGTGGGTGCAGAAGATTTAATTGAAAAAATTCAACAGGGTTGGCTTGAATTTGACAGAGCTATTGCCACTCCAGACATGATGGGCCAGGTAGGTAAACTTGGTAAAATTTTAGGCCCCCGGGGACTGATGCCTAACCCAAAGCTCGGAACAGTCACCTTTGAAGTTGGCAAAGCAGTCAAAGAAGCTAAGGCTGGAAAGATAGAGTATAGAAATGACAAGGGCGGAGTTGTTCATGTTCCTATTGGAAAACTATCATTTGACAGAGAAAAACTCGTGGAAAATGCTATAGCTGTTTTAAAGTCTGTGGTAAGGGCTAAACCACCTACATCAAAGGGAAAATACATTAAAAAAGTCTCCATGTCTTCGACAATGGGGCCGGGGCTTAAAGTTGATATATCAAAATTGAAGCTTTAAACAGGCTTTGCCTGTTTTTAATAATCTGAGACAGCAGGTGCCTAAAGGCTTAAAGGGCTGCCGCCTGCCGAGATTAGGGAGAGTAGATTGACAAAACCTTCACATGCACTGCTGTCCAAGAAAGGAGGTATACTCTGAGCACCACAAAGGAAAGCAAGAAAAAGAAAGTTGAAGAAATCACAGAAAGGTTGTCTCGGGCTAAGTCGTTCATCCTTACAGATTTTCAAGGCCTAACAGTAGCGGAGATATCGGAACTGAGACAGAACATGAAGGATGCTGGTTCTGAGTACAAGGTGTGCAAAAATACTTTGTTCGGAATAGCTCTTGGAGATGCACCTTACAAGGAACAGCTGAAGGAGTCATTAAAGGGCTGCACAGGTGTTGTGTTCGGTTACGATGACCCAGTTTTAGCAGTGAAGAAAAGCATCGAGTATGCGGAAAAGAATGAAAAATTTAAACTAAAGCAGGGAGTTGTAGAAGGAAAGGTTTACTCTCTGTCAGAGCTTAAGGAAATTTCAAAACTACCATCCAAGAAAGTCCTCTTAGGAATGCTTCTTGGTGGCATGAATTCCCCACTTGCAAAAATGGCCTGTGCCATGCAAGCAGTAAATTTAAAGCTTCTCTATGCACTTGAAGCACTAAAAAATAAAAAATCGCAATAAAAAGGAGGAGAAAAGATGGCAATTACAAAAGAAGAGGTTTTTCAGTTTTTTGATAATCTCACAATTCTCGAACTAAGTCAATTTATTAAAGAATTTGAGGAAAGATATGGCGTTACAGCAGCAGCACCAGTTGCAGTTGCAGCAGCTGTTCCAGGAGCGCCAGCAGCAGCGGCAGCAGCACCAGCAGCAGAGGAAAAGACCAGTTTTGATGTAATTCTCAAGGCTGCAGGAGACAAGAAGATTCAGGTAATTAAAGTGGTAAGAGAGCTTACAGGACTTGGCTTAAAAGAGGCAAAAGATTTAGTAGACGGTGCTCCAAAGCCAGTAAAGACCGGTGTATCTAAAGAAGAAGCAGAGACAATAAAATCTAAACTTGAAGCTGAGGGCGCAACAATAGAAATTCAGTAATAACAAATCAATAAATTTTAGAGAGAAGGAGAACTATGATAAAGCCCTTAAGAGAGAGAATAAACTTCGGAAAGGTGCCTCCCCTTGTGGAGGTGCCTTATCTTCTTGAATTTCAAAGGAAATCCTTTGAAAAATTCTTGCAGAGAGATGTGTATCCCGACGAAAGAGTTGACGAGGGGCTTCAGGCTGCCTTAAAGAGTGTTTTCCCAATAAGCGATTACAATGGAACCACTACAATAGAGTTTCTATCTTATGTAGTTGGAGAACCAAAATTAACTCCCCATGAGTGTATGGTTAAGGGACTCACTTATTCAGTCCCTATAAAAATTAAAGTTCGGCTTAACATATGGGATAAAGATGACGATGGTAAGAAGTTCCTAAAAGAGTCTCGTGAACAGGAGGTCTTTCTTGGCGACCTTCCCATGATGACAGAAACTGGAAGTTTCATAATAAATGGAGTTGAAAGGGTTATAGTAAGTCAGCTTCATCGTTCTCCCGGTGTCTATTTTGCTCCAGACAGAAGCAAAAGTCGTATCAGTGGAAGATTTCTCTATTCAGCGAGAGTTATTCCTGTTAGAGGCTCGTGGCTTGATTTTGAATTTGATTCAAAGGACCTTCTTTATGTAAGGATAGACAAGAGGAAAAAGCTTCCAGCCACGATTGTTCTTAAAGCACTCGGATATACTAATGAAGATTTACTGAGAATTTTTTATCCCATAGAGGAGATTAAGATTAAAGACGAAAAGACCTATACTCGCGTAGTTACAGAAGTTTTAGCGGGTGTAAGAACAAAGATAGATATTCTGGGACCGGATGGAAAGGACGTAATTGTTAAGGAGGGCAGTAAAATTACAAGATATGCCCTCAAAAAAATGAAGGAATTAGGAATTCAAGAGATACCAATACAGAAAAGCGAAATAATAGGGCGAATAACTCTTTCAGATATAGTTGACCCAGAGACAGGTGAGGTCATAGTTGATAGTAATAAGGAAATTACTGAAGAGGCTTTTCACAGAATAATCAATGCCAGAATAGACAGTCTCAAGCTTCTTTTCATAGATAATGTCAACTATTTACCATCCCTAAGGGAGACTCTTCTTACAGATAAAGTGGAAAGCAAGAAACACGCTTTAAGAGAGATATATAAAAAACTGAGACCAGGTGAACCTGCTACTGAAGAGGCGGCGGAAGAACTTTTCTACGGACTGTTTTTCGACCCGAAGAGATATGACCTTTCAGCAGTGGGCAGGCTTAAACTTAATCAGAAGTTAGGGCTTGATATCCCAATAGATGTGAGGGTGCTCACAGACAGAGACATAATAGAAATTGTCAAATATCTCCTTGCACTAAGAACAGGAAAAGGAGAGGTAGATGATATTGACCATCTTGGCAATAGACGAGTAAGAGGTGTAGGTGAACTTCTTGAAAATCAATTCAGAATCGGACTTGTAAGGATGGAAAGGGCTATAAGGGAGAAGATGACCATTACAGAGATAGAAAACGCAATGCCTCATGATTTAATCAACACTAAACCAGTTATGGCTGCAGTAAAGGAGTTTTTTAGTTCCAGCCAACTGAGCCAGTTCATGGACCAGACAAATCCATTGAGCGAGATTACTCATAAGAGAAGACTTAGTGCTTTAGGCCCTGGAGGATTAACTCGTGAGAGGGCAGGATTTGAAGTAAGAGACGTTCATCCAACTCACTATGGAAGAATATGTCCAATTGAGACCCCAGAAGGTCCGAATATTGGACTTATAACCTCTCTTGCTTCCTATGCGAGAATAAACGATTTCGGTTTTATCGAGTCTCCATACAGAAAAGTAACCAATGGAAAGGTTTTAAACGAGGTTCATTACTTAAGTGCTCTGGAAAGTGAAAATTATGTAATTGCCGAAGCAACCACTCCTTTAGATGAAAATGGAAATATAATTGGCGAGACTGTTTCTGCCCGTGTAAAAGGAGATTTTAAAATGGTCTCTCCACAGGAAGTAGAATACATGGATGTGTCTCCAAAGCAGATTGTAAGCGTTTCTGCTTCACTTATTCCATTTCTTGAAAATGACGACGCCAACAGAGCTTTGATGGGTTCAAACATGCAGAGACAGGCAGTTCCCTTAGTTCATACAGAGGCACCTGTTGTGGGTACAGGCATGGAGCTTTATGCAGCAAGAGACTCTGGTTGGCTTGTTGTGGCCAAGAGAGCTGGAATTGTTGAGAGTGTTGATGCAACAAGAATTGTTATAAGAGTTACAGAAGAAGGCGGTGGAGTTGATATATACAACCTCGTAAAATTGCATAAATCCAATCAGGGAACGTGTATGACCCAAAAACCCATTGTAAAAGTGGGTCAGACAGTAGAGAGAGGAACAATTCTTGCTGATGGACCAAGTATGGATAAGGGAGAGCTTGCTCTTGGAAGAAACGTTCTTGTTGCTTTTATGCCATGGGGTGGATACAACTTTGAAGACGCTATTCTAATAAGTGAAAGGCTTGTTAAAGAGGATGTTTACACCTCAATCCATATAGATGAGTTTGAAGTCGAATGCAGAGACACAAAGCTCGGACCAGAGGAGATTACAAGGGAAATTCCGAATGTTAATGAAGAACTTTTGAAAAATCTTGATGAAGATGGAATTATAAGAATTGGAGCAAAAGTAAAGGCAGGAGACATACTTGTAGGAAAGGTAACACCAAAGGGAGAGAGAGTTCTAACTCCAGAGGAAAAACTTCTATATGCCATATTCGGAGAAAAAGCAGAAGATGTCAAGGAAAGCTGTCTTTATGTGCCTCCGGGTATTGAAGGTGTAGTAATTGATGTTAAGATACTCACCAGAAAGGGAAAGGAAAAATCTCGTAGAGCAAAAGCAATTGAAGAAGAAGAAATAAGAGCAATTGAGCGAGACAGAGAGGATGAAATAAGAATTCTTAAGGAGTCAAAAGCCAGTAGGATAAGAAAAATCTTAAAAGGAAAAGTGGTTCTTGAAGATGTTAAACACAAAGACAAGGTACTCTGTCAGAAAGGAAAACCTCTTACAGACAAAGTTGTTAATATTCTTGATGTAAACGAACTTATGAAGCTAAAGGTAGATGACCCTGATATAAAAGCAGAGATTACCAGAATCAATAGAGAAGTTGAACAGAACATAAAGCAGATTTATGCAAAATACAATGAAAAAATAGACAGAATTAAAAAGGGCGACGAACTTCCCGCTGGAGTGAATCAGTTGGTTAAGGTTTATATTGCCATGAAGAGAAAAATCCAGGTGGGAGATAAGATGGCAGGAAGGCACGGTAACAAAGGTGTTGTCTCCATGGTGCTTCCCGAGGAAGATATGCCCTATCTTGAAGATGGAACACCCGTAGATATAGTGCTTAATCCTTTAGGTGTTCCTTCTCGAATGAATGTAGGGCAGATACTGGAGACTCATCTTGGTCTGGCTGCAAAGGCTCTTGGTCTTCATGTGGCAAGTCCTGTATTCGAGGGAGCTAAAGAAAAAGAGATTAAAGAAATGCTAAAGAAAGCTGGATACCCTACATCAGGCCAGGTTACTCTATACGATGGCAGAACAGGTGAGCCCTTTGAGAGACCTGTCACTGTAGGATACATGTACATGCTCAAGCTTCATCACCTTGTGTCTGATAAAATTCATGCCCGTTCAATCGGTCCATACTCTCTTGTCACCCAGCAGCCCCTTGGCGGCAAGGCTCAGTTTGGTGGTCAGAGACTTGGAGAGATGGAGGTATGGGCGCTTGAGGCATATGGTGCTGCTTATACACTTCAGGAGTTTTTAACAGTAAAGAGTGATGATATAACCGGTAGAACAAGGATGTATGAGGCAATTGTCAAAGGTCATCCTGTGCTTGAGCCTGGCGTTCCAGAGTCATTTAACGTTTTAGTAAAAGAACTCCAGAGCCTTTGTCTTGATGTAGAGCTTCTGGAGAAAAAGAAAAAATTGGGGGGATAAACCTTGACAGAAGACATTTATTCATTGTTTCAAAGACCAAAAAATCCAAGAGACTTTGATGCAATAAGGATAAAACTTGCCTCACCAGACAAAATAAGGGAATGGTCATTTGGAGAGGTAAAGAAACCTGAGACGATTAACTACAGAACTTTTAAGCCTGAACCAGAGGGTTTGTTTTGTGCAAAAATATTTGGGCCCGTAAAAGACTGGGAATGTCTTTGTGGTAAATACAAAAGAATGAAACACAAAGGCGTCATATGCGACAAGTGCGGTGTTGAGGTTATTCAGTCAAAGGTAAGGCGTGAAAGAATGGGACACATTGAGCTGGCAGCACCGGTTGCACACATATGGTTTGTAAGGGGTGTGCCAAGCAAGATGGGCTTACTTCTCGACCTCAGCGTAAGACAACTTGAGAAAGTCATTTATTATGAGGACTACATTGTCATAGACCCTGGAGATACGCCTCTTAAAGAAAAGGATATACTAACCGAAGAAGAATATAAAAAGAGAGTTGCCGAATACGGTAACAGATTTAAAGTTGGAATGGGTGCAGAGGCTATAAGGGAGCTTTTGAAGAAAATTGACCTTGAATCCCTTGCCAAAGACCTTAAGGAAAAGATTGACACGGCAACTTCAAGCGGAATAAAGAGAAAGCTAACGAAGAGGCTTAAGGTGGTTGAAGCATTCAAGGCTTCTGGAAACAGGCCTGAGTGGATGATACTTGATATCGTTCCTGTACTTCCACCAGAGCTAAGACCTCTTGTACCTCTTGATGGCGGCCGTTTTGCCTCTTCAGACCTAAATGACCTTTACAGAAGAGTCATAAACAGAAACAATCGTCTTAAAAGGCTTATGGAGCTTAAAGCTCCAAGTGTAATTATAAGAAATGAAAAAAGAATGCTTCAGGAGGCCGTAGATACACTCTTTGATAACACAAAACGCTCAAAAGCATTGAAAGCAGGCAGTAGAAGGCCTCTTAAGTCTTTAAGCGATATGATAAAGGGCAAACAGGGAAGATTCAGGCAGAATCTTCTCGGTAAGAGAGTGGACTACTCAGGAAGGTCTGTTATTGTTGTTGGTCCTGAGCTTGATATGCATCAGTGCGGTCTGCCGAAGATGATGGCTTTAGAACTCTTTAAACCTTTTGTTTTCAATAAACTTGAAGAAAAGGGCTATGCAACAACAATAAAGCAGGCTAAAAGACTTGTCGAACAGGAAGGTCCTGAAGTTTGGGATGCCCTCGAAGAGGTTATTCAGGAGCATCCGGTGCTTCTTAACCGTGCGCCAACCCTTCATAGACTTGGAATTCAGGCTTTTGACCCTGTGCTTGTAGAAGGAAAAGCAATAAAGCTTCATCCTCTTGTCTGCACAGCCTTTAATGCAGACTTTGATGGAGACCAGATGGCAGTTCACATTCCCCTTTCATACGAAGCACAGGTTGAAGCAAGGGTTTTGATGATGTCAGTAGGCAATCTGCTCTCTCCTGCCAATGGTAAGCCTATAGTTGTGCCTACGCAGGACATGGTTTTAGGAATATACTATCTCACAAAGAGTAAGAGAGAAGCAAAGGGAGCGGGCAAAGTTTTTGCCGATACCGACGAGGTCATACTGGCTTATCAAAGCGGAGTAATAGAAAAGCATGCACCTATTAAGGTTAAAATCGATGGAAAGCTTGTCGAGACAACCACAGGAAGAATACTCTTCAGAGAAATTGTTCCTGAAGGAGTTCCTTTCAGCTTTATAAACAAGGAACTTACCAAAAAGGAGCTTGGTAAGCTTATAGAGTACATCCACAGTAATTTTGGAAAACGGGAAACCGTTAAATTCATGAACAAGCTTGAAAAATTGGGTTTTGAAATAGCAACACAGTCGGGAATATCGATATGCATTGATGATATGCACATACCCTCTAATAAGGCTGACCTGATAAAGGAAGCGGAAGCACAGGTTATGGAAGTGCAGAGACAGTATGCAGAAGGTCTTATTACGCAGGGTGAGAGATACAATAAAGTTATTGATATATGGGCAAATGTTACTGAAAGAGTAGCCGATGAAATGATGAAAGAATTAGGTGCAGAGGAAGGTAAAGAGTTTACCCAAGAAGAGCTGGCAGAGAGAAGGTCCTTTAATAGCATTTTTATGATGGCCGATTCGGGTGCAAGAGGAAGCATTGCTCAGATAAGGCAGCTTGCTGGTATGAGAGGACTAATGGCAAAACCTTCTGGTGAAATTATTGAGACTCCAATTACGGCAAACTTCAGAGAAGGCTTGACTCCGCTTCAATACTTCATATCAACGCACGGTGCAAGAAAAGGACTTGCAGACACGGCTCTTAAAACTGCTAATGCAGGATATCTGACAAGAAGACTTGTTGATGTTGCTCAGGATATAATTCTCACTGAGAATGACTGTGGCACAAAAGATGGTATTTACATCACCGCACTCATTGAGGGTGGAGAGATAGTTATGCCCCTCGAGGAGAGAATATACGGAAGGACTCTTGCAGAGGATGTAAAAGACCCTCTCACAGGAGAGATAATAGTCAAGAGAGATACGCTAATTGACCAAAATCTTGCCAAGAAAATCGTTGATGCCGGTATTGACAGGGTTAAAATTCGTTCAGTTCTCACTTGCAGAACTAAGTTTGGAGTTTGTTCAAAGTGTTACGGAATGGACCTTGCAAGGAGTGAGCCCGTAGAAATAGGAGAAGCTATAGGCGTAATCGCAGCACAATCAATCGGTGAGCCTGGGACACAGCTCACAATGAGAACGTTCCATATAGGTGGTGCTGCAACTAAGATAGTTGAACAGGCAGTTCTTGAGGCAAAGAGCAATGGAACAGTAAGGTTCAAAAACATCCATTATGTTGAAAGAAAAGACGGTTCCCTTGTTGTTTTAAACAGAAACGCCATGATTGCTATAACAGATGCATCTGGAAGGGAGAGAGAAAAATACAATCTTGTCTATGGTGCAAGAATAATAGTAAAGGAAGGACAGACTGTTGAAGCAGGTCAGAGACTTGCCGAATGGGATGCTTACACAACGCCTATCATCACAGAGATTGGTGGAAAGATAGCTCTGGGCGATTTGGTAGAGGGCGCTACTTTTAAGGAAGAGACAGACCCTACTACCGGACTTTCTCACAAGATAATAATTGATTATCCTGCCACATACAGACCGAGAGTAACTATAAAGGATAAGGATGGTAAAACAGCAAAACTGCCGACGGGTACTCCAGCAAGATATCTTCTGCCCGCAGGAGCAATACTTGTAGTTGACAAGGGAGATGAAGTCGAACCAGGCGATATTCTTGCAAAAATTCCAAGAGAAACAATAAAGACAAAGGACATAACAGGTGGTCTTCCAAGAGTTGCTGAACTTTTTGAGGCAAGAAGACCTAAAGAGGCAGCCATAGTTAGTGAGATTGATGGTATAGTTGAGTTCAAGGGAAGTCAGAAAGGTTCAAGGCTTATAGTTGTAAGAGGTGCCGATGAAACAAGAGAATATCAGATACCAAAAGGTAAACACGTAATAGTCCATGATGGAGACTGGGTAAAGGCAGGAGAACCTCTCATAGATGGTTCAATTAATCCGCACAGTATTCTTGATATACTCGGTCCTACAGAGCTACAGAGATATCTTGTTGATGAAATACAGAAGGTCTATCGTCTGCAGGGTGTTTCTATTCATGACAAGCATATTGAGGTAATAGTAAGGCAGATGATGAAGAAAGTTAGAGTTGAAGACCCAGGAGACACTTCCTTCCTTATCGGCGATGAGCTCGATAGATTCGTATTTATGGAAGAAAACGAGAGAGTAATTGCCCAGGGAGGCAGGCCTGCTCAGGCAAAACCTCTTCTTTTGGGCATAACAAAATCTGCTCTATCTACTGACTCATGGGTATCGGCAGCATCTTTCCAGGAGACCACAAGAGTGCTTACAGATGCAGCAATCGAAGGCAGAATTGATGAACTAAGAGGTCTGAAGGAAAACGTGATTATGGGAAGGATTATTCCTGCAGGAACAGGTTTCCCCGAATACAGAGATACTTTGATACAGGGAGAATTTTATAACATGCAGATTGAGCAGAGTAAGGTAGAATATATTGAAGAGAATTGAGCATTATAAAGCCCCCTAAGTATGTAGCAGATGTGATGCTTGGAAGCCTGAGCCGATGGCTCAGGCTTTTTGGTTTTGACACCCTCTACAGAAATGACTTTGATGACAAAGAACTTATTAAAATATCTTTACAACAAGACCGAATTTTACTCACAAGGGATATTTTACTTGCGAAATCAAAAATTTTAAAGAAAGTTTTGCTAATAAAATCAGAAGAACTTAAGGAGCAGATAAGAGAAGTGCTTCAAAGGATAGAAAACTTGAGAGATTTTATAGACCTCATGCCAAGATGTCCTATTTGTAATGGTGAAACCGAATATGTAGAGAAGTCTAACATTGACACTGAAATTCCCGATTATGTAGCTATGTCAAATAGTTACTTTATAAGATGTAAAAGATGTGGCAAGATTTACTGGCACGGAAGCCATAAAGAGAGAATAAATCGAACCAAAGCTGAAATCTTAAGAGGTCTCATTTCCGCTGGAAAAATAGGACGGAAGGATTTTGAAGAAAACTACTGATGATATCATACATACAAGGGCGCACAAGGATATGACCATTCTTGTGCCAAAGTTTTCAACTAAAACCCCCATGAGCATATTTCCAAAAGGTGTAAAGCCCAGGAAAACAAAGGAAAAAAAGCTCATTACTCTTCCTCTTAATCGGCTTTCTGTTTGATGCTGTATAAAACTATTGCTTACAGTAAAGAAATTTACAAAAGACATACCGAGGAGAAAAGCAAAAATAATTGTGAGATAAAAGTTTTCAGAGAAGGCTATTCCAAATAGACCTACAGGAAAAATAAGAGAAGCAAGAAAAATATGTTTTTCTTTGTCTTGAATATCTTTTCGAATGGCAATTATTGTTCCCGCAGTAAGAGAACCTATGCCAATAGAGGTTACGAGCATACTGTAACCTTCTACTCCTCTGCCGAGAACTTCCTTAGCTATAACGGGTAATACAGGAATAAAGGAAACTCCGAAGACAGTGAATATGCCAACGGCTGATATAGTAAACAAAATTCTTTTTCTCTCCAATAGAAAAGCCAATCCCTCCTTAAAAAAATGTTTTACAGAGGAGTTTTCAGTAGTTGCAGGAATGTTTTTTTCAGATATCCAGCGGAGAATCACGATTAAAGGCAGAAAACTTATTGCATTGAGATAGAAACACATATGGAAATTAAGATTTGTTACAATTACTCCCGCTAAAAACGGACCTACTATTCGTGCAATATTGAAAGACATAGACTGCATCGCCACTGCCGAGGTAATCATCTCCTTTGATACAATCTCTGTTATAAAGGCCTGCCTGGCAGGCATATCAAAAGCAGACGCTATTCCGAGCACAAGGGATGCAACTGCCACATGCCATATCTCAACTTTGTTTAGATGGATTATTATTCCTAAAAAAAGAGCGGGAAAAAGAGAGAATATTTGAGTAAGGACAAGTATTTTTTTTCTTGAATACCTGTCTGCTACAACTCCACCAAAAAGCGTAAAGATAAGCATCGGAAAGGAGGAAAGAAAGGATATTAAACCGAGATAGAATGCGGAGTTAGTTATAACATACACAAGCCAGCTTTGTGCTATATGCTGCATCCATGTGCCACTTAGAGATATGACCTGTCCAATCCAGTATGCTCTGAAATCCCTGATTTTTAGGGGTTGAAACATTCATTAATTATATCATTTTTAAGGGAATGAGCTTAAATTAAAGCTTTTTTTGAAAAAAGCATTTGCATTAAAACTCAGCTGAAAGTTAAACTTTTAAATGCCTTTCAAAAACAAACCTGCCATAGCTGTTGTGCTCAGTGACGAGGATGTTTTTTCCTTGCCAAAAGCGAAACTAAAGGGAGCAGACCTGATAGAGTTACGAGTTGATATGTTTAGAGAGATTGAAAAAGTAAGAGAAGTTTTCACAGTTGCCATTAAAAAATACGGGTTGCCTATTCTGTGTACGGTAAGAGCAACTCAAGAAGGCGGTGAAAAAAAGATTATTAATAGACTTGCCATATATGAGTCTGTATTGCCATTGTGTAGCTTCTTTGATATAGAGATTTTTTCTAAAGAGGCTAAACCTCTTCGGCAGCTTACAAAGGGAAGTAAATTAAAGTTAATTGGTTCCTATCACAACTTTAAAGAAACACCCTCAACAGAGGAGCTGGAGAGAATTTTTGAGAAAGGTAGGAATTTGGGATTTGATATAGTGAAAATTGCCACAATGGTAAATGCCATGGAAGACTTGGAGAGACTGCTTCAGCTTACAATAAGACACAGAGATAATGGAATAATTGTAATTGGCATGGGTAATAAAGGAATCCCCTCAAGAGTAATAAATCCTATTTTTGGTTCTTTGGTGACATATGCAAGTTTAAATAGAGCTTCAGCACCAGGACAGATTGCTTTGCGAGACCTTGTAAGGATTTTTAAATTAATGGGTTTAAGGGATGCTTCGTGAAGGGTCTGAAAATAGTCTTTTCAGACCCTTATTCTTCTATTTTACGTACTGTTTCCAGTATGCCCGTATTTTGTCTTTGAGATTCTGTGGTAAAGGAACATAATCAAGTTTTAATGCTGTGTTGTCACCATTTTTAAAAGCCCAGTCGAAAAATTGGATTACTGACTTGTTGATTTCAGCTTTTTCTTTTGCTAACAGAATATAAGTAGCGCCTGTTATAGGCCAGGCTTTTTTACCTGAAGCATTAGTCATCCAGGCGTAGAAATGATTTTTAGGGTCAAGTGCTGCTGAAGAGGCAGCTTCTGCAAAGCTGTCTATGTCTGGTGCAACAATCTGGCCTGCTTTATTTTTAAGCTTTGCCACGGCAAGTTTATTTTGTTTGGCATAGGCAAACTCTACATAGCCAATGGAATATGGCGTTCTTTTCACGTAATTAGCTACTCCCTCGTTGCCTTTTCCTCCAAGTCCTGCTCTCCATTTAACCGAAGTTCCCTGCCCAACACTCTGTGCCCACTTCGGACATGTAGAACTCAGATAGTGAGTAAATATGGCAGTTGTTCCCGAACCGTCCGAACGATATATGACGGTTATGGGTTTAGAGGGTAGGTTTATATTTGTATTCAGTGCCTTAATTTTTGGGTCATCCCACTTTTTTATCTCGCCAAGAAAAATTTCACAGATTGTTGTTCCGTCAAGAACTAATCCGCCGGAGGGAATGGTTGGAAGGTTCACAACAGGCACAACTCCACCAATTACAGCTGGAAACTGAATGAGTTTTGACTTTTCAAGCTCTTCAGGCTTTAAAGCCATGTCAGAAGCACCAAAATGAACGGTTCTTTCTGTAATCTGCCTGATACCTCCACCTGAACCTATTGACTGATAGTTAACCTTTATTCCCGTTGCCTTGTGATAGTCATTAGCCCAGCTTGAATAAAGGGGATAAGGAAATGTGGCGCCTGCTCCATTAATCATTTCAGCCGAAAAGACAATGCTTGACCAGAGAAAAATCAGGATTAATGCGGCAAAACTCAATATTTTTGCCATGAGTGCCTCCTTAAATAATTGAATTTGTTAATTATTTTAGCACATCGCCAGTTCTTTGTAACAGAAATTTAACATTTGCGTAAATTTGATGTAACATTCAGTTTCTATACTAAAAGTATAAAAAAACAAAAAATGGAGGTTAGTGTATGAAGATTTCAAAGGGTTTGTCTTTTAGTAGTTTATTTCTTTCAGTTTTTGTACTTTTATTTCTTTTGTCCTCTGCCCACGGACAACCAATAATTAAAATTGACGGTTCATCAACAGTATTTCCCATTACAGAGGGCATAGCAGAGGATTTTCAGAAAGCAAAAAAAGGAGCAGTTAAGGTTACAGTTGGTATATCGGGAACAGGAGGAGGCTTTAAAAAATTCTGTAGAGGTGAGACCGACATATCAAATGCTTCAAGACCAATTCAGAAAAAAGAGATGGATGCCTGTAAGGAAGCCGGTATAAAGTATATAGAGCTTCCTGTTGCATACGATGCTCTCTCGGTATTTGTGAATGTAAAGAATAACTGGATAAAGGACAACTGCATGACAATTGAACAACTTAAAAAGATATGGGAACCAGAAGCACAGGGTAAGATTACAAAATGGAATCAAGTAGACCCAAGCTGGCCTGACAGACCTTTAAGACTTGCAGGACCGGGTGCGGATTCTGGAACCTTTGAATACTTTACAGAAGCAGCAGTAGGTAAAGCTAAGGCAAGCAGAGGCGATTATGTTGCCAGCGAAGATGACAATGTAATAATGAACGCCGTAATTAAAGATGTTGGCGGGCTTGGTTATGTGGGCTTTACATACGTTGAGGAAAATAAGGGCAAAGTGAAGGCCGTAGCAATAAAAAATCCAAAGACTGGCAAATGCGTGATGCCAAGTGAAAAAGCAGTCATGGATGGCACATATCAGCCTTTCTCAAGGCCACTTTTCATCTATGTGAATGAGAAATCCGCAAAGGAAAAACCAGAAGTGAAAGAATTTGTAGAGTTCTACTTAAAGCATGCAGGCAAAATTACAAAGCAGGTCGGCGCAATTCCTCTTCCTGCAAAGGCATATCAGATGGCTCTTGATAGATTCAAGAAGATGGAAACTGGAACAGTATTTGGTGGACACATTGAAGTAGGTCTTACTGTAGAAGAGCTTCTTAAAAGAGAGACAAAACACTAATTGAGAGGATAAATAGAAATTGTTTTCAAGTTTAGCCCATAAAAAATTTTTAGACAAACTGATGCTGGCGGTGTTTTTCACCGCCAGCTTCATTACTATCTTCATAACAATAGGAATAGTTTACGTGCTTTTGAGTGACTCCATTAAGTTTTTCCAAGAAGTCTCCATAAAAGAGTTCCTTACTGAAAAAGAATGGACTCCTGTTTTTGCTACAAAAAAGTTTGGTATTTGGCCTCTTGTTTCAGGAACATTTCTTATAGCCGGCATTGCAGTAGCAGTATCAATCCCTCTTGGCTTGCTCATAGCCATATACCTTAGTGAGTATGCCTCAGTGAAAGTAAAAGAAGTGGCTAAGCCTATAATTGAGTTTTTAGAGGCCATTCCAACAGTTGTCTATGGTTATTTTACTCTGTTATTTGTTACACCGATTTTACAGAAGATAATACCTGACCTTGAAGCTTTTAATTCCCTTGCACCCGGCATTGTTCTGGGATTCATGATACTTCCATATACAGCCTCTATGGCAGAAGATGCCATGAAAGGCGTGCCTCAGCGAATTAGAGAGGCTTCTTATGCTCTTGGAGCAACTAAACTAAGAACAGCTATAACGATTGTTATTCCAGCAGCTGTATCTGGCATCGTGGCGGGTTTTATTCTCGGTGCATCTCGTGCCATTGGTGAGACAATGGTTGTAGCAATTGCAGCAGGAATGTATCCTAACTTAACCTTAGACCCCCGAGAGCCTATTCAGACAATGACAGGATACATAGTGCAGGTGGCTCTTGGAGACTTGCCCTATGGTTCAATTGAATACCTATCAATTTTTGCAGTAGGGCTTGCTTTATTTATCATAGCATTTATTTTCAACTCCCTTGCTCTGTGGTTAAGAACAAAGATAAGAGAGGCCTACTAAATGTCAAACAGAAAGATTAATTCAAAATGGGATATTTTATTTCCACTGATTGGTTTTCTTGCTTTTTTAATGGTTGTGTCTTTCATGATAACCCTTATCGTAGATATTTTTATTGATGGTTTTGAGAAAATAAAAGACCCTTCCTTTTATAATTCTTATCCGTCAAGATTCCCAGATAAGGCTGGTATTCTTTCGGGATGGGTAGGAACACTGCTGGTAATGGCAGGTGCTATATTTTGGTCTTTGCTTATCGGAATTCCGGCTGGTATATATCTTGAAGAGTATGCTACTAAAAGAGGACTAATTGGAAAAATTGAGACAATTATAGAGCTTAACATAAATAATCTTGCTGCAGTTCCAGCGATAATTTATGGTCTTTTAGCGCTTGGAATATTTGTCTACAGGTTTAAACTCGGCGAAAGTATACTCACCGCAGGTCTTACATTGAGTATTTTAATGCTGCCTGTAATAGTTGTAAACACGAGAGAGGCAATAAGAAGAATTCCCCGGGATATAAGAGAAGGTGCGTACGCTGTTGGTGCTACAAAGTGGGATACTGTTAGAGACCACATACTGCCTTACTCTCTTGGAGGAATTCTCACAGGTTTAATAATCGCAGCTTCCCGAGCTATAGGTGAGACAGCACCTTTAGTTACAATAGGAGCTTTGACTTTTATAGCTTTTCTACCTCCATCTCCTTTTATTTCGGAGTTTCCATATATTTCGCCAGAAAAAATATGGGAAGCTTTAATGTCCCCCTTTACTGTTCTGCCAATACAGATTTTTAACTGGGTATCTCGGCCTCAGGCAGCCTTTCAGATAAATGCGGCAGCAGCGGGATTTGTGCTGCTCATACTGACTGTTTTGATGAATGCTCTTGCCTATTACTTTAGACAGAAAGTAAGGAGGAAATACATATGGTAACAACAAATGCAATTATAGATGGCATCAAATCCTTATTTCTTGGAGCTTCTGATAAAGCTATTGAGAAGTCTAAAGAAGCAGAAAAGAGAAGTCATAAAATTGAAGGTGAGATAAAGCTTGAAGTTAAAGATTTAAATTTTTATTATGGCGATTTTAAGGCATTAAAAAACATAAATATAAACATCCCAACCAAGAAAATAACAGCTCTCATAGGACCAAGTGGATGCGGTAAAACAACATTGCTCAGGTGTTTTAACAGAATGCATGACCTCTATCCTGGTTCAAGGTATGAGGGAAGTATAATTTTTAATCCCGATAGAATTAACATAGCCAGCCCAAACATAGATTTGCTTGACTTAAGAAGAAGAATAGGAATGGTTTTTCAGCGACCAAACCCTTTCCCTAAGTCTATATTTGAAAATGTAGCCTATGGCTTAAGGGTAAATGGAGTAAGAGATAAAAAATTAATCAAGGAAAGGGTTGAATGGGCACTTAACTCAGCTGCTTTATGGGATGAAGTGAAAGACAGACTTGATGCTAATGCTTACTCCCTTTCGGGAGGTCAACAGCAGAGACTTTGCATTGCAAGAGCCATTGCAATCGAACCAGACATTGTCCTTTTTGACGAGCCCACAAGTGCTTTAGACCCTATATCTACCTCAAAGATTGAAGAGCTTATCATGACCCTCAAAGAGAAATTAACAATAATAATCGTTACTCACAACATGCAGCAGGCAGCAAGAGTATCTGACTACACAGGGTTTATGTATTTAGGAGAACTTATAGAATTTGATAAAACTCAAAAAATATTCACAATTCCCTCTCAGAAACTCACAGAAGATTATATAACCGGTAGATTTGGCTAAAAGGATGATTCATTTTTTCTGTCCATCCTGTTGGAGGGGAATTCCTGACTTTGTAATTATCTGCCCTTACTGTCAGTATGATTTAAAATCATACCAGTCCCTAAGTTACGAAGAGAAGTTGATATCTGCTTTAAAGCATCCCATAAAGGAGATAAGAAGAACGATAATATACATAATAGGATTGAAAAGGTTAGAAAAGGCAGTAAGTGAACTTGAGAGAATGATTGATGAGGAAGAAGACCCGATAATTCTTATGGAAATAGCAAATGCCCTTAGCAAAATAAGAAGCAGAAAGGCAAAAGAGGTGTTAGATAAGATGAAATCACATAAATTTCCACTTATATCACGTTATGTTGAGCAAAACATCAATCACCGTTAAATTAAAGATTTTTATGACAAAACAATAATTTTTAATAAATCAGAGGTTGTTAATAGAAATCCTCAGACTGTATAATAACCTAAAGAGCAATTAGGAGGCTAAAAATGGGTATTTTGGATGACGAATTAAGAAAACTTAAAGAGAGAATTTTAATATTAGGCTGTCTTGTAGAGGAAAATATAAGAAAGGCCGTAAAGTCCCTAATAGATAGAGACAATGAACTGGCTAAACAGGTAGTTTCGAGAGATAACCTAATAAACGGACTTGAAGTTGATATAAATGAAGAGTGTATAAGACTTATAGCTCTGAGGCAACCAATGGCAAAGGATTTAAGGTTTATTACCACAGCGATGAAAATCAGCACAGACCTTGAGAGAATGGGAGATTTTGCTGTTAACATTGCAGAGAGGGCAATAGAGTTAAATCAAGAGCCTTTTCTTAAACCCTTTGTTAACATACCTAAAATGGCTGAAATAACTGAAAGTATGGTCGAAGATACGATTAATGCTTTTGTAAAAGAAGATGTAGACTTATGTTACGATGTTATAAAGAGAGATGACCAGGTAGACGAACTCCTTCAGAACAATCACAATGAGCTTTTCGGATTGATGGTAAAAAATCCTGATATAATCCCCCTGGCACTTAAGAGAATGTTCATCGCCAAGTATCTTGAGAGAATAGCAGACCATGCTACTAATATTGCCGAGATGGTTATTTACATGGTTGAAGGAAAAATGCTCAGAGGAACTTTCGTAACAGAGGAGATACAAAAACTCTGCTTAGAAGACTTCATTTCAAGGCAAAAGTAGCGTTAATTCGTATGTTCCTACACTAATTTTTTCAGCAAGTCCTTCTTTCCAGAGAAGCTCTGTTATTTTGAGTTTTTGCTCTTTTGGAACAATTATGGTTAATTTCTCACCTTTTTTGACAGCTTCTTTCCAAAGGTTTATTCTGTTTTCTGTTAGTTCCGCCTCTGTAATAATGTCGATATATCCAACGGTCATTCCATAACTTGTAATTTTTAACTCCGGAGGAGGTTCTTTTACCAATTCTATGTCCTGTTTAACTTTACCAAGTTTTTGTTTTAGCTGAGCTATTATGAGTTCTTTTAATTGATTTTGCTTGGTCATTTTTTCTTCCTCTTTGTAATATCTATTATCTTGCCTTTATCAGTATCGTCTTTTAAAGATTTATTAGATTCTTCAACTATTGATTTGTCAATTTTTTTCAACACTGGCAGAACAAGTTGAATTCTTAAGTCTGGTGAGAATACAGCAGCAATAAGCTCTATGGGTATATAACATTTTTCAGGCGTATTACCAAATACTAAAGTAGCAGTTATTGCCTGTTCGTCCCAGTTAAATTTCATTTTTTTATTGAATACAAGGACAAGCCCTCTTTCTTTTTCTTCTGGTAAAAAACCTCTTTTGCCGATTATAACGCTTTCATCATAATCGACGACAATAAAAACTCTTCCGGCCATGTCAAGTATTTCAAAGAATGTATGTTCTCTTAGTTTATTTAGTCTATTCATTAATTCATCGGTAATTTCAATCACTCTCTGCTCCTAAAAAAGAGTAATACAAATCCTGAAATTATCATAATACTACACAGGATTTGCCCCATTGTGAGAAATCCTAAAATGTAACCTATTTGTGCATCGGGTTCACGGAAAAATTCAGCAATGAATCTGAAAAATCCATAGAGAATTAAAAAAATAGCGGATAATATGCCTGATTTACTGAATTTATCTTTTAAAAACCAAAGTATCACGAACAGCAGAAACCCTTCAAGAAAAGCTTCATAAAGCTGACTGGGATGTCTTGGAAGAGGCCCTCCTTCAGGAAAAATCATAGCCCAGGGAACGTTTGAAATTCTTCCATAGAGTTCGCCGTTTATAAAGTTGCCAATCCTTCCGAGCCCAAGTCCAATCGGAGCTGTAAGAACAAGCATATCTGTAAGTGTGAAAAAATCAAATTTTTTCATTTTTGTGAACAAAAGTGCAGCAATTATTACACCTATGAGACCACCGTGAAAGGACATACCGCCATGCCATAGGGCAAAAATTTCGAGAGGATGAGATAGATAGTAGTTAAGATTGTAAAAGACAACATAGCCAAGTCTTGCTCCAACAAGAAGACCTAAAATGAGATAGAAATATAGATTTTCGATGAAATCTTTTTCTACACTTAATTTTCGTCGATTTATTTCTCTTTTTACTATGAGATAAGAACAGATAAATCCAAGCAGATACATGAGGCCATACCATCGTATTGAAAGTGGTCCTATTTTCAGTATTTCAGGGTTAATATTAGGATAAGGTATCATCTTTTAAACTCCAAAAAAGACAATTTTTGTAGCCAGAGACATTGGGATTTGGTTTTTCCTTTTCGGTCATACTTTATTTTATCATAACAGGCTTTGTGATATAATTTGTAAATGATAATTAATTTTTTGAGAAAATACGAAGATTTTATCTTTTTCTTTCTTGCCTTAGTCATTATATCTCTTACTGTCACCTACAGTTATCTGCTTTTTCATACCCTTGTAGAACTCTACAGCATAATAATTGGTGGAACAGTATTCATCATAACTTTTGCTTTAAGAGATAAGATTGAACTTGGCTATGTGCGACTCTTAGGAGTTGCCTATTTATTTTTGATAATAATCGACCTTGTTCACACCCTTTCATACAAGGGCATGAATATATTCGTGGGATTTGATGCCGATTTACCAACTCAACTCTGGATTGCTGCGAGATATTTAGAAAGTCTGAGTTTTCTCTTTGCCGTTCTTTTTATTAAAAGACAATTTAGTTTCTATCTGGTCATGTTGATATACTCGGTAATAACAGTAATTGTCTTTATATCACTCTTCTTACTTAAAAATTTTCCCGATTGTTACATTGAAGGACATGGACTTACAAGTTTCAAAATATACAGTGAATATCTGATATGTTTAATTTTAGCTGTGGCTCTTATACTTCTTAGGAAAAATAAAAACTTTTTCCCTTCAGCTACCTTTCAATACCTCCAGTTAGCTATTATTACGACAATCCTGGCAGAACTCTCTTTCACTCAGTATGTAAGTGTTTATGGAAGTTTTAATTTTATCGGCCATATCTTAAAAGCAATCTCATATTTCTTTATTTATAAGGCTTTAATAAAAACAGCTCTAACTGACCCCTTCAATTTGCTTTGGAGAAAGCTTAAAGAGAGCGAAGAACAGCTCAAAGATGCCTATATCAAATTAAACACCTATTTAGAAGTTCTCAATTTAGTTTTCGTTGTTATAGACAGAAATCAGAGGATTAAGAGAATAAATCAAAGGGGAGCTGAAATACTTGGTTACTCAAAGGACGAGTTAATTGGAAAAAATTGGTTTGATTTGATGATTCCTGAAAAAGAGAGACAAAAGGTTAAAATAGTTTTTGAAAGTATAATATCTGGTGAAAGAGAGATGGTTGAATATTTTGAAAATAAGATTTTGACAAAAGATGGCAGAGAGAGGCTATTTGCTTGGCATAATACAGTATTAAGAGGTATAGATGGAAAAATACTGGCAACTGTAAGTGCAGGAGAAGACATAACAGACAAGAAGGTATACGATGAGAATCGGGAAAAGCTGATTAAGGAACTCCAGAAAGCCCTTGAAAACATTAAAACTCTGAAGGGTTTAATACCTATTTGTGCATGGTGTAAAAAAATTAGAACCGACGAAGGCTACTGGATGAAGCTTGAGACTTATTTAAAAGAGCATACAGAGGCGGACTTTACTCACGGCATGTGTCCTGAATGTTATGAGAAGATGAAAGACAGTATAGAAAAGGAACATAAAGAACAGGATATGTAGGTTTTAACGGCATATTTATGTCGGCATATATTGAATTGAAATTATTAAAAGTTTCAGGTTTTTCGTAAAATAAAAATAATTTGCTGGAGGGAGTATGAAAACAAAAAAATCGCAAAAACTCTATAAAAAAGCAATGACCTTACTGCCTGGTGGTGTAAACAGCCCCGTAAGAGCTTTTAAGGCAGTAGGTGGCAATCCTCTATTCATCTCTAAAGCAAAGGGTTCAAAGATTTACGATGTAGATGGAAATGAATACATAGACTATGTTCTCTCCTGGGGACCTTTAATACTTGGTCATGCCCATTCTTCCGTGGTTAAAGCGCTCAAGAAAGCTGCTGAAAGGGGGACAAGCTATGGTGCTCCGACAAAGCTTGAAATAGAGCTGGCAGAGCTTGTGAAAAATGCTTTTCCTTCAATAGAAAAGCTCCGTATGGTTAACTCAGGCACAGAGGCTACAATGTCTGCCATAAGACTTGCAAGAGGTTTTACAGGACGCTCAAAGGTGGTAAAGTTTGAGGGTTGCTATCACGGACACGTAGATGGGTTGTTGGTTTCAGCTGGCTCTGGAGGAGCTACTTTTGGCATTCCCGATAGTCTCGGTGTGCCTTCTTCCTATGCATCTGAGACAATCGTGCTTCCCTTCAATGATGTAGAGGCTTTGAGAAATGCTCTCAAGGATAACTGGAAAGATATAGCCTGTGTGATACTTGAACCAGTTGTTGGTAATATGGGATGTATTCTTCCCCACAAGGAATTTTTAGCTGCTTTAAGAGAGGAAACGGAAAAATATGGAGTAGTTCTGATTTTTGATGAGGTGATGACAGGATTTAGAGTTTCCTTTGGTGGAGCTCAGGAATACTACGGTATAAAGCCAGACCTTACCTGTCTCGGCAAGGTAATCGGTGGCGGCCTTCCAGTGGGAGCATACGGTGGTAAGAAAGAGATAATGCAGATGGTTGCACCTGAGGGAGGAGTTTATCAGGCTGGAACTCTGGCGGGAAATCCTTTAGCAATGACTGCTGGAATAGAAACATTAAAGGTTCTTAAAAAATCATCTACTTATAAAAAGCTTGAAGATAAAATGATTCACCTTGAAGAGGGACTTAAGGATGCAGCCAAGAAGGCAGGAGCAAAAGTTAGATTTTACAGGGCAGGGACAATGTTTTGCAGTTATTTCACAGAGACAGAGGTGATTGATGCAAAAACGGCAAAGACTTCAGATTTGGAAAAGTTTAAGAGATTTTTTTGGGGTATGCTAAATCGAGGAATTTATATTGCTCCTTCCCAGTTTGAAGCCGGTTTTATCTCTCTTAGTCACAGTGAGAAGGATATTGAAAAAACAGTAAAATCTGCATATAAAACATTTAAGGAGCTATGAGCTTTTTAGACCCTTTGCAGCAAGAAGAAAGAGCAGAAACTTACAGGCTTTTCGGATATTTGTTAATGGATATTCCAGAGCCAGAGCTTATAAGAGAATTTGAGATATATGCCGATATTCCTATTGATGAAAGCTATGAAGAGATATGCGAGGATTTTATAAGAATTTTTAGTGAGGGAGACCTGCCAAACTTTGAAGGTTACTATCGGGAAATGCTTTACAGAGACATACCTATTGATTTGAGTCTCGATGATGTTCAACACTTTTACTGGACAGCGGGAGTAGCAATAGATGAAGAATTTGACCTTCCGGCAGACCACGTATCAATGGAGCTTCTTTTTATGAGTTATCTAATTGAACAAAATCTTGTAGATTTACAAATCGAATTTTTAAAAAGGCTTTGTCGTTGGATTCCCCTTTTTTGCGATGCTCTTTATAAGAAAGCAAAGACAGATTTTTACAAAGAAGTTGCAACTTCTCTCAAAGAGTTTGTATTATCAGAGTGTGAAGGTAGAGGGTGAGCGAGGAGAGAGCTAAAAAATCAATTTTTAAGGTTATTCTTGAAGCTTCAGCACTGGGCATAAACTTTGTTCTTTGCGTGATAATAGGCGTTGTGTTAGGATATCTTATCGATAAATTTTTAAGCACTTTTCCAGTTTTTTCATTAATTTTTTTATTGGCAGGCTTTGTAGCAGGCATTCGAGAAATTCAGAGATTTGTAAGGAAGGTGAACAGAGAAGATGGACAGGGAAGTAATCAAGAGACTGAATAGGCAGACGCTTATTTTGGTGCCAGTGCTCTCACTGGCAAGTTATCTTGTATGGGAGAATGAAATAGTTGCGCTAAATGTAATTCTTGGAGGATTTATTAGCTGGCTTAGCTTGAGAGAACTTGCATGGGCTGTAAAGAAATTCTTTGGTAAACCAATGTTTCAGCTTACTGTTATCGGTCTTAGCTACTTAAAGCTTGGTGCCATATTTCTCTTTTTGTGGTTTATCGCCATAAAAGGATGGTTTAACATCAAGGGTTTGCTGATAGGTTTTATAGCTATCCTAATTATTTCGACAAAGGAAGCTTATATCTACATAAAAAGGCAGAAAACAGAAGCGCTCTCTACAGAAAATCAGAATGAAGAAAAATAGAGTTAATCCCCATAATTATAGAAGGAGAAGTTTTTGAGCTGGCAGATATATCTTCTCTTAGGACTTGCTCTTTTGGTTATAATGGCCTTTAAGATTACAAAAGTTTTGGCCATAATAATTATACTTTCTGTTTTGATTGTTATTGTAGTAGCCTACTTCTCAAAGAAAGGAGGCAAAAAGTGTTGAGGCTTGACTTTTCTAATGTTTTACAGGAGGAGATAGGAGAAAGGGGGCTTAAGATTTCAGAAATTGAAGAATGCACAAAACGTGCTGTTTTGCTGCTTTCTGAAAAAAAATATGATGAACTCGATTTCATAAATCTTCCATATCAACAGATTGAAAAGGTTAAGCAGATAGGTGAAAGGGTCAAAGAATATGAATACTTTTTAGTGCTGGGGATTGGTGGAAGTGCTCTTGGTCCGAGAGTAATTATGGAGTCTCTCAGTCCCTTCCATAATCTTAAAAAGACACCGAAGGTTTTTATATATGATAATGTAGACCCGCTTACATTAAAGCAGATTGTTGAAATAGTAGATTTAAAAAAGACGTTGATAAATGTAATCTCTAAGTCTGGCAGCACCTCTGAAACTCTTGCTTCATTTTTAATACTTTGGAGAATGGTAAGAGACAGAAAGCTTAGAGTAAATGAGCATTTCGTATTTACCACAGACCCAGAGAAAGGAAACCTCAGAAGACTTGCCAGTGAATACGAAATTCCAGCTCTCGAAATTCCGAGAAATGTGGTGGGAAGATATTCGGTGCTGTCGCCAGTTGGACTTCTTCTTGCTGAAGCTATTGGGGTAGACAGCTCATATCTCCTTGAAGGAGCGAGAGAGATTTCTGAGAAGGCTTTCAGTAAAAACATAGGAGAAAATCCTATGGCATGTCTTGCTTCAAGTCTTTATATGATGGATATTTTAAGGGAGAGAAAAATTGTAGTTTTCCTTCCTTATTCTGATAGATTAAAAACCTTATCAGAATGGTTTTGCCAGCTGTGGGCTGAAAGTCTTGGTAAAGATGGAAGAGGCACAACTCCTTATCCATCTGTTGGAACAACAGACCAGCACTCACAGCTTCAGCTATGGATGGAAGGGCCTGAAGACAAGGTTGTCTTATTCCTTTCCGTTGACAGGCATGGTTGTCAGGAAGAGATACCAGAGGAGTTCCATGACATAGAAGGTTTAAGGTTTTTAGGTGGACATACCCTTGAGGAGTTAATAAACACAGAGCAACTTGCCACTGAGATGGCTTTATGGATGAATAAAAAACCGAATCTGAAGATTATTCTACCGCAGATTGACGCATCAACAATCGGACAGGTTTTTCAGTTTTTACAGGTAACAACCGCCATGGCAGGGATGCTTTACGGTGTCAATCCTTTCAATCAACCAGGCGTTGAACTCGGTAAGAGATTAACCTACGGAGCAATGGGTAAAAGAGGATTTGAGACTGAAGGAGAAGAAGTGAAAAATTACTTAAAAAGAAATCGATTTATAATTTAACTTCTCGGATTTGCTTTTCTCCAGTCTGAAGGTTTCTCTTTAAGACCATTTTCACCCCATATCCCTCTTTTTTCTTCACGGGCAACTCTTTGGGCTTCTACGAATTTCTCTGCGTATTTTACATTGGGCGGAATAGTGTAAACCATTGCATAGCCGTCTCTTATCATCATGTAATTAATCATGTTTCCATTTTTATCCCACAAATATGCCAGTATTCTGCCATATTTGTCTCTTTGCTGAACATCTAATTCAATCTTTACAAGCCAACTACTTTCTCTTATCAATTTTTTGAGATGATTTTTGGCTTTTCTTCCCCAAGGTTCCTGTGCAAGTTCAGGAGCATCGATACCAATCAGTCTTATCCTTTCTGTTTTAACCAGAATTCCAAAAAAAGAATCTTTCACAATTGTCAGAGTATCTCCGTCGTGTATTTCCGTAACCTTATAATACTCGCTTTCCTTTTTAGCACATGCAGGATAGGCAAAAATTATAAAAAGCAAAAGCACATAGATAAGTTTTTTGTTCATTATCCACAAAAATCTCATTTATAAATTATATCATGATTTTAACTGATAAAGTATAGATAAAACCGATTTGAATAATAGTAAAATTTTATAATAAAATTTACTCGAGGGATGTGGAAGTGGTCTTCCTCCTGGTCTGCAAAACCAGCGATGGAGGTTTTTAAAAGCTCTCCTGTGGGTTCAATTCCCACCATCCCTCTCCATTAATTTGACTGTGCCAATGGCTCTGCCATATAATCTATCTAACTAAAGAGAGTTATGTATATATGCGATATCCTTTAACAATTGGAGTAGGCGCTGAAAAGAGCGGAGCAGGAAAAACAACTTTTGTTGAAAAGTTAATTAAACATTTAAAGAATAAAAATTACAATATTCAGATAATTGCCATAAAATACTCTAAAAATACTCTTTATTCCTCCATTGTTCAGGAACAACATTATGCATTAAAAGAGAATAAAGATACGACGAGAATGAAGAAAGCAGGTGCAGACATTGTTTATTTTGTGAAGGCCATAGAAGAAGACCTGCCAGAAGTGGCGAAGAGCTTACAAAATGAGATTACTAAACACAGCCAAGATGATAAGGAAGGCAGCATTGCTGTAATTGAAGGTAATTCTCTGGTAAGAGTAATGAAGCCAGATGTTATAATATTTCTTAAGGGTTTAGCTTCCGAATGCATGAAGCCCTCGGCAGAGGCTATTTTAGAAATAGCTGATTTAGTTATAGAAGGCGAATATTTAATGGAGGAAGTCATGACAGAGATTGAGAAAGTTCAGATTAGAAAGCTTATCGAAGAAAATCTTAGAGAAAAAAGTAAAGATGGAAAAATTACTTGCTCTGAAGCAAGAAAGATTGCAGAACAGCTGAGTGTTCCCTATATCGAGGTTGGAAGATTAGCTAATGAACTGAAAATAAAGATTAGAAAGTGTGAACTTGGCTGCTTCTAATGGGAACTTTATTTTTTGAACTCGCCCTTACTCTCTACTTTGCAGGATTTATTCTTGGCATTGTAGGCATAATTAGGAAAAAAAATGAGCTCGACGAAGCGGTCTTCTTACTTGGCTTAGGTGGTTTCGGTCTGCATACGGTATACCTCTTTGTGAGATACATTAACTCTGGTCAGGCACCGGTTTTTTCAATGCATGAGGCAAGTTCTTTTTTTGCATGGAGTGTTATGTTTACCTCGCTCGTAATAAGATTTTATCACAAGACAAAAATTTTAAACTTTTCCCTGATTCTTGTCTTTGCTCTCATGTTTATAAGTGCTTTTTTCTCAAGAATCATTCCATCCTTAAAGCCAGAACAGAAGAGTTTTTGGATTGATATTCATGCTCTCACAGCGGTTTTTGGAATATCTCTTTTCAGCCTTGCCTTTGTTTTAAGTATTCTCTATCTTCTTCAGGAAAAAGCTATCAAAAACAAAAAACTACGAGCTTTTTTAAATATGATACCAAGCTTAGAAGTTTTAGATAAGATAAACTATCAGCTAATATTTTGGGGATTTCCGATTTATAGTCTTGCTCT
This sequence comes from Thermodesulfovibrio sp. TK500a, assembly GCF_055381765.1. NCBI lineage: Bacteria > Pseudomonadati > Nitrospirota > Thermodesulfovibrionia > Thermodesulfovibrionales > Thermodesulfovibrionaceae > Thermodesulfovibrio > Thermodesulfovibrio sp. TK500a. The sequence continues at coordinate 768,111 of NZ_AP041606.1, read as the reverse complement.
AATTGTAGGATTGATTAAGTATTATTCTATGCACGGTTTTCTTTTTGACCCAAAGGAAGTGATGACTCTAATGACTTGGGTTGTATATCTCGTAATTTTTTATCTAAGAGTTAAAGAGGATTGGAGAAAGAAACGGGCTGCTTATCTTACTATTTTCGGTTTTCTTCTTGTAATAATTGGCTTCTTCGGAATAAATCTTCTTACAGAGAGTTTTCATAGATTAATATGAGCTTGATTGTTATTGGCCTTAATCATACGACAGCTCCTGTTGAGATACGAGAAAAGTTGGCTTTTAACTCAAAGGATGCAGTTAGAAAAGCTTTGAAAGAGTTAATTACAGAGGAAAGGATAAAAGAGGCTGTAATTATTTCAACCTGTAATAGAGTTGAAATATATGCATATGTTTCTGCCTTTTGTAACAATGAAGGAGGGCAAAGAAAATCATCTGAAGAAATAATAATAGACTTTCTTGCCAATTTTCACAAAGTTGAAAAAGGGGATTTTGAGAAATTTCTCTATATTTACCAAGACAGAGAAGCGGTAGAACATCTATTTAAAGTTGCCTCAAGTCTTGATTCAATGATTGTAGGTGAGCCGCAGATAACAGGTCAAGTTAAAGAGGCCTATGATTTAGCTCTTGCTGAGAGAACAACCTCTTTAATATTAAATCATCTTATGAACAAAGCTCTTTTTACAGCAAAAAGAGTTAGAAATGAAACTCGAATAGGTGAAAATCCTGTCTCTGTAAGCTATGCAGCAGTTGGATTGATTAAAAAAGTTTTTGATGAGCTCTCAAAAAAATCAATTCTGTTAATAGGGGCAGGTGAGATGGCAGAACTGGCTTTGAGACATCTAATTGGAGGCGGCGTAGGAAATGTTTACATAACGAATAGAACCTTTGAAAGAGCTGAGGAACTTGCTAAGGAATTTGAAGGAGTGGCAGTTCCCTTTGAAAAACTAAATGAACATCTTGTCAAAGCAGACATTGTAATCTGTTCAACAGGTGCTCCTCATTATGTAATAACAGCAAAGATGCTAAGAGAGATAATGGCCTTAAGAAAGTATAAACCTCTATTTCTCATTGATATAGCTGTTCCAAGAAATATTGACCCTGCCTGTAATGACCTTGACAATGTCTATTTATACAACATAGATGACCTTCAGGATGTCGTTGACTCTAACATACTTGAGAGAAAAAAGGAGGCCAGTAAAGCTCTAAGAATTATTCAGGAGGAAACGGAGAAATTCTTTCAATGGATTAATTCCCTGGAAAGCGTGCCTCTGATAGTTTCTATTAGGAGCAAAGCAGAACAGATAAGGCAAGAGGAAATGGAGAAATTTAAGTCAAGATTTAAAGACTTATCTCCAGAGGTTCTCTCGTCTATCGAATACCTTACACAGAGCATTACTAATAAAATAATGCACCATCCTACAGTTGCTCTTAAGAACAACTGTGAAGACAAAGAGATGCTTATTTATTCAGCAAGGAGGCTATTTGGAATTGACGATGAAGAGGAATAAGATAGTTATTGGTAGCCGAGGCAGTAAACTGGCACTCTGGCAGGCAAACTGGGTGAAGGAAAGGCTTAAAACCATTTATCCCGAGCTCATTATTGAAATAGAAAAAATTAAAACAACCGGTGATAAAATTCTTGATGCACCTCTGGCAAAAATTGGTGGTAAAGGTTTGTTTGTAAAGGAGATAGAGGAAGCTTTGCTGTCAGGAAAAGTTGACCTTGCTGTTCACAGTATGAAGGATGTGCCTACAGAAATTCCTGAAGGACTTCATATTTCAGCAATATGCGAGAGAGAAGACCCTAAGGATGCTCTTATAAGCAAAGAAGGTAAAAGTTTTAGAGAATTACCCTTAGGAGCAGTTGTTGGAACAAGCAGTCTTAGAAGAACAATTCAGATAAAGGCTTTACGAAAGGATTTATTGATAAAGCCCTTAAGAGGTAATGTTGATACAAGGATTAGAAAGCTTAGAGAGGGAGAGTTCGATGCTATTGTCCTTGCTTTAGCAGGACTTAAGAGAATGGGGCTTAATGATAGTGTTACCGAAGTTTTTTCAGAAGAAGTTATGATTCCTGCCATAGGTCAGGGTGCAATAGGCATTGAGACAAGGGTGGATGATGATTATTTGAATAAACTTATAAAGCCTTTACATCACTTTGAAACAGCCCTCTGTGTATCAGCAGAGAGAGCTTTTCTATCCAAAATGGGAGGAGGATGTCAGGTGCCTCTTGCCTGTCATGCAAGCATGGAGAGATACTCTTCCTCAAATTTTGTTTTTAAAATAGCTGCACTAATAGGAGACCCAGAAAGTGTAGATTTGCTGATAAAGTCAGAAAGAGAGGAGTTTTTTGATTATCCTGTTGAAAATTGGATATTTCAGCAGGTTGAGGAGATGGGATTACAACTTGCAGAAGAACTGTTAAAAAAAGGCGGGAAAGATATTCTCAAAAAAATTTATCAATCCCACCATTAGTCTAATATTTAAAAAGTTCTTTGCCAACATCTCTGCTTTCTTTTCTGAGTTCTGAACCCCCTTGTTCATTGTAAATTTCTCTGGATACTTTTGAGATTTCATTTTCATACTTTTTAATAACCCTTTCAAATTCTTTCATATCCTTGGGTTTCCAGAGGCCTGCTTTAGTGCCTTCAATGATAATATCATATACAGCTTTTTCAATAGCTTCTTGCACGGCCATCTCAACAGGTTCATTAGCTGCCATACCTGCCTCTGCCTCCAGTAGTCTGTTTAGCCTTACAAATCTGAAAATTCCCAGAGATAACATCTGGGAGAGAACAGTTTTTGAGGTTTGAACAGTTTTTAGAACAGCTCCATTTTTTACTGAAACTGCTCTCAGATATACGGTAACTTTGTCAACTCTGTATTCTGCAGAGCCTCCTGCACCAAAGTATTTTGCACCAACGCCTCCGGTGGTTACATTCGAATCATAACCGATAATCCCTCCTTCAAAGAGTATTCCCGCATAAAGAAGGGGAGGAAGGGGCTCGAAACTCTTTTTTTGCTCTTCATTAAGATAAATGTCTCTCATCTGAATTACTATTTTTCTCTCTTGAAGCAGATTTGAAAGACCCTCCCTTTCAACCGGTAAAAACCAACCACTGTCTTCTATTGCTTTGATTAGAATTGCCGTTGCTCCCTGAGTTACGGCAGTTGAAAAATTTGTCGCATTGCCAGGTGCTTTATACTGCCCTGTCTGGTCACGAAATTTGTAAACTGCCACAGGAATAGGATTTTCAGGTTTTGGAAGTGATATGAGTTCTTTATGGATAGAGGTTATATACTCTGGTCCACTTATAGCTCTTTGAGAGGCTATATTCGGAGTCATAGCCATACAGCCTGAAAAAGATACAATAAAAATGAGAAGAATGCCATATTTTAGAATTTTTGTATCAAACATAATTTATCTCCTTTCATGGAGTGTAGGGTATCTGAAAAGTAGTTTGCTGGCCAGTGCCTGGGTCAGTGACAAGCAGAGTAATGACGCGATTAACAGAGTCTTTTGTCACATTCACTCTTAATCCACCGATTATGTATTCGCCGCTGTCTGGCAGATTTGTACCATTGTTTTCATAGGCTTCATCAAGAAGGGCACTAAGATACTGAGCCTGATACATAGGAGCATACTGTTCAAGAAGTGATTTCTCCGTTGTCTTTTCCTTAAACTTATTCTGCATCTGCGCCTGTTGCAATAAAAAGTTACCGTTCAGAGGATTTCCTCCAAATGAGGGATTTGTAAACTGAAACATTAATTCACTACTTTCTGCGTTTACCATAAAGCAGAAAGAGAAAATTAAGAATGCTATAGAAGCTTTGATTACCATCTTATCTCCTTTGTCATCTTATTTTGCCCTCTTCTTCGAGGTATTTTTCATATTCTTTCCAGTTGTTTAAAAAATATCTTATTGTTTCTGTAGCTTCCATGACTTTCTCTTCTATATCATCAATTCTTGAGCTAATAAAATTCTGATATACCGTATTATCGTTGATTGATACGGATATTCTACTGCCAAATTGGGGGTCTACAAATTCATCTACTGTTATGTTAACTCTTCCGTCTGTCTCTAATTTGGTCTCCAGTGATATGTAAAGAAATTCATAAAAATCTCTTCCAATCTTTGTTTTCGTTCTGTCTATTACTAATCCTTCAATCTGGGCTGACGAATATGAACTAAGCAGACATATAAAGGTAAAAATAACGATAAAGCAAAATATATTCCTTCTCATTTTTTCTCACTGCACAATTATTGTAAAAAGGCCATAACCTATCTGAGTTTGACGGTTTTTATTGCCCATACTTCCTGTTAATCCTTGGATTTGATAAAGGCTGTTATAAAAACCTATCTGAGTAGCCGTTGCAGAATTATGAGAAGTATACTGTTCTTGAGATATTTTATTCCCTACTCCAAATTGTGAAGCCATGGCAAGATTATTCTGACCAGCTTGAGTCTGGGAGATACTGTTCATAAAACCCACCTGTTCTGAATTTAATAAATTTGCCATTCCTTTTTGACTCTGTGATGCGAAATTACCCATCCCAAATTGCCTGATGTATGCCATATTTAGAAATGAGTTTGGAGACTGTTTAATCTCTGCAATGTTCAGTACTCCATCTTCATGAATAGAGGCTTTATTTGATATGGATTGTTCAATGTAAGCATTATTTTTAATACCTATTTGTTCAATCTCAGCCACTGAACAACCGATGTATCCGTTGAAGCCACAATCAAAGGCATAGGAAATAGATGTAAATATCAGGAAAACGAAGATTACTAAAGTTTTTTTTATCTCCATATCTAAACCTCCTTTTCATTTAAAGGGGCGGATTTCCTCCGCCCCTCTGAAAACCCAGCACAAGGCCGATTTCTTCAGAAATTATTTCTGAAGAATCATGGCTGAGTTTGCAACTCCAATCTGTGATACTGTGGCAGTATAGTGTGAACCGCCAGTTGTTCCCTGTAAAATGGATGCAGTATTGCACATTCCACTCTGTCCAACCGAGGACAGGTTATGAGCGCTATACTGTTCAACAGAGGACTTGTTACCAAGACCACTCTGTGATACGTAGGCCTCGTTATAATCAGCGAGAAACCCACTTTGTTTAATGCTTGCCTGATTATTCCATCCTTCCTGTTCAACTATTGCCTTGTTGTGGTCTGCAAAAGGTGACTGCACAATAGACCCTTTATTGCCAACGCCATTTTGGTCAATAACTGCCAGATTAGATGCCCAGGAACCTCCATTTTGTTCTATAGAGGCCTGATTAAATCCTCCAACCTGAGTAATATCTGCTACTGTGCAACCATTGTATCCATTTGCTCCGCAAGGATTACAATTAAAGCAAGTAGCCATACTCACAGCTGGTATTCCGACAACTAAAAGCAAGGCTAAAATAATTTTTGTAAGTTTTGTCATTTTTTCACCTCCTCTCTTTTTTTATTTTTCATCTGCCCTGTGCCGAGCCTTTGATTTTAGAATATAGTATCTGAGCTCATAAGACAATTAATCGAAAGTATATTTTCTGAGGCAAAAGATTGAATCTAAAGATTGGAGGATAAATTTTTATTGGATGTTTTTCGAATAAATTTTTACCAGAGAAGCCCTACTTTTGATGTTAAACTTTTGAAAAATTCTATGCAGGTGTGCCTTTACTGTCTGTTCGCTAACAAATAATCTGGAGGATATTTCTTTGTTTGAGAGTCCTTCACATACAAGGTCTATTATTTCCTTTTCTTTCTCCGTTATCTTTATTCCACCAAATTTATTATAATTCTCTCGACTAATTAGTTCCTGAATGAGTTTGTCACTAAGCCATATCTGACCTTGATAAATTACTTTGAGTGCTTTTCTAAAGAGTTCGAGCTCTGTGTTGAATGAGATAATACCTCTTAGTTTGTATCTTATTAAATTATGGATGAGTTCTTCCTTTTTTAGTCCTGTATCTAAAAGGGCAATCTTACAGAAAGAGAATTTATCAGTCAGTCTGTCATTTAGTTCATATATGTCTGTTATTATTATGTCTGGTTTAATTGCTTGAGTTTCCTCTTCTTTTATTAAGATGAAACCTTCTTCATTTGAAATGCACTGGGAGAGTATTTCTGAAAAAAGCCTGCATTTTATTTTTATCAAAAGTTTAATCATACCCTATGTTAGGCTATATGAGGGCAAAAAAACAAACATCAAAGGTATGAAAAATTTTTATCTAAAGTTATCAATCCTTCGTTTCATCTTTTGTCAATAACTCTTTTTATTTTTTCTCCAATTTTTTCTATTGAACGCTTTTCTGCAAGTTTGATATTGACTGTTATACCTAACTCAGAGGCAATGCGGTCTTTTATGGCGTTCATTAGTTGTGTCTGTTCTCTCATTACATCAGAAAAAATATCCTCAGACATCTCAAGTAGTATGGTCATATGGTCAACGCCTGCCTGTCTTTCAATTATTATTTGATAATTGGGTTGTCTACCCTCTATTTCATGAAGAATTGTTTCAATTTGAGATGGAAATATTTTCATCCCCTTTATGATTATCATGTCATCTGTCCTTCCCATTATTCTGTCTATTCTTTTGAATGTTCTTCCGCAGGAACATTCACCAAGAATGAATCTCGTAAGGTCACCCGTTCTAAATCTTAAAACAGGAAATGCTTCTTTCGTTAAGGTTGTTATTACAAGCTCTCCTGTCTCTCCTTCTCTAACAGGCTCAAGACTCTGAGGGTCTATTATTTCAAAGAGAAAATGGTCTTCCTGAATGTGAAGCCCCTTTTTCTCAAGACATTCACCGGCCACACCAGGTCCCATAATCTCGCTCAGTCCGTAATTATCTGTAGCAGTGATTTTTAGTTTTTCCTCTATCTCTTGCCTCATTCTCTCAGACCAAGGTTCTGCTCCAAAAAGTCCAAATCTGAGTGACAGAGAGTTAGGATTAATATCCATATCTATTAGTGTATTTGCTATTAGAAGAGCATATGAAGGAGTTGATATAAGGGCAGTAGTTTTGTAGTCCTGAAGTATCTTTATCTGCTTTCTGGGGTTTTCAATTGATACAGGAATGACGGATGCGCCTATTTTTTCGGCACCGTAATGAAAACCAAAGGCGCCTGTGAAAAGTCCGTAGTTGAAGGCAATCTGGATGACATCATCCTTTGTTATGCCTCCTGAAGAAAGAATTCTTGCCACAAGTTCTGTCCATATCTTAAGGTCGTTTTTAGTGTATCCAACTACAATGGGCATTCCAGTTGTGCCTGAAGAGGTGTGAATTCTCACAACTTCTCTCAGAGGAACGGCAAATAGTCCGTAAGGATAGTTTTCCCTAAGGTCTGTTTTGGTGGTAAAGGGAATTTTACTTAAGTCTTCAAGGCTGGTGAAGCTATCGGGGTCAATTCCATTTCTATCAAACATACGGCGATAAAAAGGCACATTTCTGTAAACCCTGTGAATGGTAGACTGCAGTCTTTCAAGTTGAAGCTGTTGAAGTTCCTCCCTTTCCATACATTCTTTTTCTTTATCCCATATCATAGGATACCTCCTTAAATTCTTTCCTCTGCATCGAGGTCTCTTCCCAGATATGCTCGCTGAACATCTCTGTTTTGTATGAGACTCTCTGAACTACCTTCAAGAATCACTCTTCCTGTCTCGAGAACATATCCCCTGTCTGCTATTTTTAATGCATTTTTTGCATTCTGCTCAACAAGTAGAACCGTAAGTCCGTAAAGTTTTTTTAATTCTAAGATATACTGAAAAACTTCCCTTGCAATGTTAGGTGCAAGTCCCATGCTCGGTTCATCTAAAAGCAGCAGTTTAGGCTTACTCATAAGAGCTCTTCCAATGGCAAGCATCTGTTGTTCTCCTCCTGAGAGCGTTCCTGCAAGCTGTTTTCTTCTGTCTTTTAATTTGGGGAAGAGACTGTATATTCTTTCGGCCTCTTCAATGACTTCTCTCTTTCTATTAAATGAGTATCTTACATATGCACCTAAAAAGAGATTTTCCTCTACAGTAAGGGTGGAAAAGATTAGTCTTCCCTCAGGCACCTGAGAAATACCAATTCTTACAATATGTTCGGGAGTGTCTCTTGAGATTTCTACTCCATCAAAAAGTATACTTCCACTGGAGGGTTTGATTAGACCTGAGATAGTATTAAGGAGAGTAGTTTTTCCTGCGCCATTACTGCCTATTAGAGTGACAATTTCACCTCCCTTCACATGAAGGGATACTTTTTTTAATGTGTATAGCTTGCCGTAGTATACATCGAGATTTTTTAAGGTAAGCATCTTTCAGTCCTCACCGAGATAGGCCGAAATAACATGAGGGTTTTTCTGTATTGCAAGGGGCTTATCTTCTGCTATCACCTCTCCAAAATTAAGCACAGTAATCATATCGCTTATTCCCATGACAAGTTCCATGTCGTGTTCAACTATGAGTATTGTAACTCCTCGTTCATTACGGATTTTTTGGATAAGCTCGCTGAGATTTTTTGTCTCCCTCGTGTTAAGCCCTGCAGCAGGTTCATCGAGGAGAAGAAGTTGTGGGTCTGTTGCGAGAGCTCTTCCTATTTCAAGTAGTCTCTGTTCCCCTACAGGAAGATTTTTTGCAATTTCTCCTTTTCTGTGGCTCAGGTTTACATATTCAAGGAGTGAACCTCCTCTGCTTTTGGTTTTTTCATCTACTCCCCTAAAATTCAATCCAGATAATATAAACCCCTTGTGACTTTTCATATACATTCCAATGAGAATATTCTCAAGAACTGTAAGATTTCCGAAGAGTTCTATATTTTGAAATGTTCTTGCCAATCCCATTTGAGCCCTTCTGTAAGCTGAGAAATCTTTTATTGAGATGCCATTAAAGACAATATCTCCCTTGTCCATTTTCTCTATTCCACTTATAATATTCATGAGCGTTGTCTTTCCAGCACCGTTAGGACCAATAAGGGCGTGAATTTCACTTTTCCTCAGGCTAAAACTTACATTTCTGAGAGCTTTTATTCCACCGAAACTTTTTGATATATCTTTAATTTCAAGCATCATTCTTTCTTATCTTGATTAAGAATTTATTCCTGAAAACATCGATAACCATAGGCACAATACCCTTTCTCATAAATAAAAGAGATAGGGTTAGAATTAGCCCATACATGAGAATGTCAAATTCTTTGAAGCCTCTCAATACTTCGGGAAGAATGGTAATTATGATTGCTCCTGCAATTCCACCCCAAATGTTCGATATCCCTCCAATCACAACCATCATTAGGACTAAAACTGAATAGAAAAGAGAAAATCCACTGGGACTAAGGAAAGTTACATAATGGGCATAAAGAGCTCCTGCAAGGGAGGCATAAACAGCACTTAGAACGAATACTTTTATTTTAAGAAAAGTAATATTTATTCCAAGTGTCAAGGTTGCTATTTCGCTATCATGAATTGCCCTCAGTGCTTTACCTGTCATAGAATTAAGAAGATTTAGAGAGAAAATCATTATTAAGATAATGCATATCCAGATGAGATAAAAATATTCAACCGTTGACTGTAATGTATATCCAAAAATACTGAAGTGAGGGATGTCTCCAAAGCCAGAAGGGCCTCCAGGCCCCCATTCGTTGATAATTATGTGAATTATCTCTCCAAATCCCAGGGTTGCCACAGCAAGATAATGACCTTTCAATCTCAAGGATGGAATGGCCAGTAGAGTAGCAGCTATTGATGCAACAGCTATGGCTGTAATTATGCTTAGCATAACGGGCAGACCATAGGAGAGGCTTAAAATAGCAGAGACATATGCTCCAATGCCGTAGAACCCTGCCTGTCCAAGCGATATCTGTCCTGCATATCCCATGAGTATGGTTAATCCTATTGCCACTATTGAGTTAATTCCTATGAAAATGCCTACGGTAAGAATGTAGTTGTCTGTAGTCAACTGAGGGAAGAGAAAAACAAGAATTGTTAATAATAAAATAGCTATTGCGTTTTCTCTGTTCATATTAGAATTTTCTCAATTTCATGATTTCAGCTTTACCAAAAATTCCTGCCGGTTTTACAAAGAGTATGAAAAGCATTATAAGTAATGCTATAGCGTCTTTAAATCCGGAATGAATATATCCGGCAGTCAAGGCTTCCAGTATGCCTATACTAAATCCTCCTGCTACAGCGCCTCTGTTTCTGCCAAGTCCTCCCATAATAGCCGCACAAAATCCCTTGACCGAAAGCATAGCTCCCTTATCGTACTCCATAAGAGAAATGGGTGTTATAGCTATGCCACCTAATGCTCCAATTACCGAACTTATTATGAAAGATAGCATAACCACTTTTGATACATTTATTCCCATTAATCTGGCAGCTCTTATATTAATCGAACAGGCTCTCATTGCTCTTCCTGTCATAGTCTTATTGAAGAAAAGATATAGCAAGATTATGCATAGAACTGTTATTCCAATAACCCATAAAGTCTGTTGAGTTATTACAGCTCCATAGAAATTTATTGGCTCTCCTTCTGTAAAGGCTGGGTATGTGTAAGGGTCTTTGCCGAATTTGAACATTAGGATTCCCCTTATCAAGATTGATATAGCAATAGTTACCATTATCATCAGAAGAAGGTCGCCTTTCTTAAGGAGAGGCTTGATTGTAAGCCTCTCCATGATAAGACCTATAACTGCTGCTGTAAGCAAAGTGAGTGAAAAAGAAACAGAAAAGGGGAACTGCATTCCCTCGAGGAAAAACCACATCATAAGTCCGCCAATAACAACAAATTCACCTTGTGCAAGATTTATTATTGAGGTAGAATTGTAGACAATATTAAACCCTATACCCACAAGAGCGTAGACTGAACCGGTTGTCAAACCTGAAAACAGAAACTGTAAAAGTAAGGTCATCTGCTATTTCAATATCTCCCAATCTCCGTTTTTAACAATAACCATTTCAAAAGCAGAGACATCAAGCCCACAATGGTCATTAGGAGACATATTAAATATTCCACCTGTGCCTGGCCATTTTTTTATCTTATTCTCTATGTAGTCTCTTATTTTTTGTTTATCCGGTCCTACTTTCTTAATCGCCTCAACTACAATCATAAATGCATCATAAGCATGACCTCCGAAAGTGCTTGGTTCGGCTTTAAATCTTTGCTCGTAGTCAGTAGCGTACTTTTTGAGGAGTGCCTTTTGAGGATGTTTATCGGGAAGTTTGTTCCATACAACAAGTCTTCCAAGAGGAGCTATGACACCTTCTGCAGCTTTTCCTGCAAGTTCTATATTTTTCTTGCTTCCCCAACCATGACTCTGAAAGAGTGGAATACCCATTTTAAGGGCATACCAATTTTTAGTAACTATTACCTGTCCAGGACCTATGGACCAATTAATCACTGCCTGTGCTCCGGCAGCTTTAATTTTTGTAAGCTGGGCAGTCATGTCAGTGTCTTTCGGTCCATATCTTTCATCGGCAACAATTGAAATTCCAAACTTTGAAGCTAACTCTGTAAGTGCTTTTCTGCCTGAATCTCCAAAGCCTGTTGTAATTGTCAAAATTCCCACTTTCTTAATGCCCCGTTTCTTCATGTATGTGTAAATTGCCTCAACAGCACTTGTGTCATACTGGGCTGTTTTAAAAATCCAGTATCTCTCTTTTACAGGCTGAGTTATGTTTGCTCCTGCGGCAGCTGAAATTAAGGGAGTTTTAGCTTGAGTCATTATTGGAACAAGAGCCATTGACTCTCCAGTCGTTGAAGGCCCGATAATTGCAAGGACTTTATCCTTTTCGAGTAATTTTTTGGCTGCAAGAACAGCCTGAGTTTCGTCACTCTTAGAATCCTCAATGATAACCTCAAGGGGATGTCCATTTATGCCTCCTGATTTGTTAATCTGTTCAGCAAGCATTAGGACAGTATTTTTTTCGGGTTCTCCAAGAAAAGATGCCGCTCCTGTTACTGAGAATATGGCTCCTATTCTGTAAGGTTCTTTACAATGGGAAGTAATCGGAGTGAAAAACGTAAAAACAAGGAAGATTAAAAGACATAAACACAACTTGCCCAAGCCTTTCATTGTAACCTCCCGATTATTTATTTTTTGTTGGGTCTCTGGGCTTTGTTTTGCTCTTTAACTGTTCTATCTCCTCCTTTGTAAGAGGCCTTAACTGACCGGGTTTAAGCTCACCAAGTCTTACTCCATCAATTGCCACTCTTATTAGCCTTATTACAGGATGACCAACTCTTTCAAGCATCTTTCTAATCTGTCTTTTTCTTCCCTCATGGAGAGTAATTCTTATCCAAGAATTTGCCTTAAGAGTTCTTACTAAATTGACGCTAACAGGAACAGCCAATCGTCCTTCTATTTTCACTCCTTTTCGTAACTTTTCAATAGTCTCTCTCTCAATAAGTCCTTCAACTTTTACCATATAGGTCTTCTCTATCTGGGAACTCGGATGCATTATCTGATGGGCTAATGCTCCATCATTGGTAAGAAGTAGTAGCCCTTCCGAGTCAAAATCGAGCCTTCCGACAGGATAAACTCTGAATTTTATCCCCTTAAGAAAGTCCTTCACCGTCGGTCTTCCTTGAGGATCTAATAGAGAGGTTATTACTTTTCTTGGTTTATAGAAGGCATAGTAGACTTTTGGTTCAGGTTTGATTAGAAGCTTTCCATCAACTTTTATGTAGTCTCTTTCAGGATCTGCTTTTTGACCTAATATGGCCACATTTCCATTAACTGTTACCCTTCCTTCTTTTATAAGTTCTTCCGCCTGTCTTCTTGATGTGATACCAAAATCTGATAGTATTTTCTGAAGTCTCTCTGCCATTTTTAATCCATGACCTCAATATAAGCTCTCTGCCGTAAGCCTCTTATCCAGAGTCTGTATTCTTTCTTGAATTTTTCGTCCTCAATTATTGTTCTTACATAATTTTTCAATGTTTCGGAATTTTTCTTGAAGCACAATCCATCAAGTTTGAATATGTATACTCCATTCGCCGTTACCAGAGGCTCACTTATTCCGCCTACATTCATTTTTGAAAAAACATTTGATAGTTCGGGAGATATTTCGCTCCTTTTAAGTAGCCCTATAGACCCTCCGGTTCTTGCAGAGGCATCCTCGCTTAACTGAGAGGCTACTTTACTGAAAGACTCTCCTTGAATTAGCCTTTTTATTGCCTCATTTATCTTGTCTTTTACTTGCTCCTGATTGTCTCTCATTTTAATGAATATCTGACTTACATAATAGCCTTCTTCTTCGCAAGAAAGTTCAGGATGGGATGAGATGTATGAATTAATCTCAGAGTCCGTAATTATAATTTTACTTCTCACCAATGAATTTACGGCTCTTCCTATTATTATCTGCTCTTTCATCATCTTCTTGTAATCATTCAAAGTCATACCTTCTTTTTTGAGACTTTCCTCAAACTCCTTATCATTAAGACCGTATTTCCTTTTAATATCGTTAATAGCAGCCTCTATCTCGCTGTCGGACACAAAAATTCCATATCTTTCCGCTTCTTCTATTTGTAGTTTTGTATCGATAAGTCTTTCAAGAAACTCTTCTTCTCTCTGTTTGAAATATTTGAATTTTTCGTCAGGATTTAGATTTTTAATTTCATCTCTTGAGATAAACTCCATGTATTTATAAAGTTCGCTCCAAGTAACAACTTCCCTGTTGACTACAGCTAAAACTCTGTCTACAAAAAATTTCTCCTGGGCAAATGAAATACTAAAAGTAAGGGCTTGAACACTGAAGAGTAGAAATAATAAAAGTAAAAATATGAAAAAACTTTTTTTCATATTAGGCTCCTTTAACATATTCTTGGCAACTGCTCTCCTGGAAGCATATCTACAAGTCTTGTGCCTCCAATAATGGTTTTAAGCATTACTTTGCCTCCATCTCCTATGACCTCTCCAATTATAGCAGATTCTGCTCCAAAAGGATGAGCCTTCATTATTTCAATAATTTTCTCAGCAGCCTCTGCTTTCACAATGGCTATAAAAATTCCTTCATTTGCCACATACAGAGGGTCAAGGCCAAGAAGGTCACAGGCTCCTTTTACTGTGGGGTGTAGAGGTATGTCTTGCTCATAGATTAAGATATTCTTATTTGATTCAATTGCAAGTTCTTTAAGAGTTGTAGCAACACCTCCGCGGGTTGGGTCTCTCATTACTTTTACAGAGGCCGAATGCTCTCTCATAATGTCTCCTATAAGACCGTTTAGTGCCCTTGTATCACTTAGGACAGGTGGTTGGAAAGTGAAGCCGTTTCTCTCGCTCATAACAGCAATTCCGTGATTTCCAATAGAGCCACTTATGAGGATTTTGTCGCCCATTTCAATTTTCAGAGGGGAAAGCTCTACTCCTTCGGGAATTACTCCTATTCCAGAGGTATTTATAAAAATTCCGTCTCCCTTTCCTTTGTCTACAACTTTAGTATCTCCCGCAACAATTTTTACTCCTGCTTTTTGGGCAGAAGAGGCAATGCTGCTAAGTATTCTTTCAAAATCAGACAGGGCAAACCCTTCCTCAAGAATAAAGCCAACAGTTAGATAAAGGGGAACTGCACCAACTACTGCGAGGTCGTTCACAGTTCCATTAATTGCAAGGTCTCCAATATCGCCGCCTGGGAAAAAGATAGGAGAGACAGTATAAGAATCAGTAGTTATAGCTATTTTTCCTGAATGATTAAGAGAAACTATGGCAGAATCCATAAGAGAAGGCAGTTCAAAAATAGGTGCAATATATTTTTTAATAAGTTCGTGCATAAGCTTGCCGCCACTTCCGTGACCGAGAAGAATCCTATCCATCCTGCACCTCCACTTTTATTTCGACTGCCTCACTCTCTTTTAAAGGAGCTTCCGAAGTGATTTTATAATAAACCGGCGATTTTATGGTATTCATATTAAACTCGGCGTCAAAGAATAGAGGAATCATTGTTTCACCAATGAGTTCGTAAATCTTTCCATCTGCCTTTTTTCTATATATTCGATAGCCTTTTATCCATTTTTCCTTGCACTCTCTCCACGAAATATAAACTCCTTGCTCAGTAACAGACCAGAAAACTTCTTCAGGCTTTGTGGGAGTAAAAGATTCAATGGGAACTTTTGTTTCAATGCCTTTGCTTTCCATATATGCTGATTCATAGGATTTAGAAGTAGTAATAACATAGGGAATTTCCGATTGAGAGTTTTCTTTGTAACTGCTTATGCTTCCGTAAAGAAGTTCGTCTAAAAAGAAGTTTCTATCTGTGGAGCCAATCTTTACTCTTTCGCCTTTTTGATTTACTCGGTATATGTTATAGGTCAATGAATTCTGTGCATCCCATGAGAGCATTACGCCTTCAGGATTAATTTTATAAGTAATATTTTCCACCTCAGGTAATTTTTGAGGAGTAATTACAGCCTCTGTTGGTTTGCTGTATATACCTTTTGGTCTTATGGCAAAGATACGATATCTGTAAGTTTCTCCGAAGGTAAAATCTTTGTCCTCAAGGGAGGTCGTCTCTTTATTGTAGTAACCAAGAGTTTTTTTCTCTCCTTTGCTTTCTCTCTCTATGAGGAAGCTTTCTATTTTAGTTTTTTCTTTTTCAGGATAACTCCAGGAAATTAATATTTTGTCATAGGTGGCTGAAAGGGTAAGTTTTGAAACTGCTTCTGGCTGGAGATAATCATCAAGATTTGGGTCAAGCTTTCTTCCACAGGCTGTAAGAAGGAATAGTAAACTTAATATAAATAGGAAAATTGATGCCCTATTGAGCGATTTAGCTATTTTGGGGTAACAGTTCTTTACGAAGCGAAGCGTAAAAAAGCCGCAACTGTTTGAGCTCCTTAGGAGCGAGTTTTGCGGCTTTAGCGTAGCGAGTTTAGAACTGTCCAAAAATAGCTCATGAGCGAAAGAGGGCATCAGCGTCTTCTTCATTCCTTCAACCTCTTCCTAAGCATCCTTATCTGCTCCTTTACACTCTTCTTTGAGGTGCTTCCATAGGAGCTTTTTGCCTCAATTGAACCTTCAGGCTTAAGTATGGCATAGAGGTCTTTTTCAATTTTCGGCGAGAATTTCTTTAATTCCTTTATGCTTAATTCGTTGAGATTTTTACCCTTTTCAATACAGTAAAGCACAATCTTACCTGTTATTTCATGGGCATTTCTAAAGGGAACTCCCTTCTTTACAAGATACTCTGCAATGTCTGTAGCTGTGGTGTAGCCACTTCCGCAAGCCTCTTTCATTCTCTCTTTGTTGAATTTTATCTCCGGAAGCATTTCTGTAATTACTCTAAGGCTCATTCTTACCGTGTCAATCGTATCAAAAACAGGCTCTTTGTCTTCCTGCATGTCTCTGTTGTAGGTAAGGGGAAGTCCTTTCATGGTTGTAAGCATGCTAACCAGATTTCCGTAAACTCTGCCTGTTTTCCCTCTAATTAACTCTGCCGGGTCTGGATTTTTTTTCTGGGGCATCATGCTTGAGCCAGTGGAGAATTTATCAGGTAGCTCAATAAATCTGAATTCATCCGTTGCCCAAAGGATTATCTCCTCAGCAAGCCTGCTTAAATGCATCATGAGCATAGCACCACAGTATAAAACATCAAGGACAAAGTCTCTGTCTGAGACTGCATCCATGCTGTTTGGAATTGGTTCTTCAAAACCAAGCTCCTTTGCGGTAAAATGCCTGTCAATTGGAAGGCTGCTTCCTGCAAGGGCACCTGCACCAAGAGGGCATAGATTGAGCCTCTTTAAAGCCTCTTTCAGCCGCTCCCTGTCTCTTTCAAGCATCCATGCATAAGCAAGGAGATGTTGACTTAGAAGCACAGGCTGGGCTTTCTGTAGATGAGTATATCCGGGCATAATTGTATCAATGTTTTTTTCTGCAAGATTAACCAGAGTTTTCCCAAGCTTCTCTGCTAACTCTATTAACTCATTCAATCTTTTTCTCAAATAAAGTCTTAAGTCTGTTGCAACCTGGTCGTTTCTTGAGCGGGCTGTATGAAGCTTTGCACCAGCAGAGCCTGCTTTTTCAATCAAAGCTCTCTCAATGTTCATGTGTATATCTTCAAGCTCTTCTTTGAACTGAAACTTTCCCTCTTTGATTTCCCTTTCAATTTCAGCAAGTCCCTTTAAAATCTGCTTTAGCTCCTCTTCAGTGATAATGCCCTGTTTGCAGAGCATCTTTGCGTGAGCACGGCTTCCTTCAATGTCTTCCTGCCAGAGCCTCCTGTCAAAAGAGATTGACTGGGAAAACTCCTCAAGAGTCTTAGCTGTCCCTTCCTTAAACCTACCACCCCACGGTTTTTTCATCTATGCTTTACCTCTTTTATATCTGTCAACAATTTTTTTCTGAGTGCTTCAAGAAATTTTAATGCTGAATACTTTGCATGATCATAGTCGTAATATTCTCTAATATTTTTACGCCAATAATCCATAAGTTCATTATCATTTGAGGCAATCATTCCTCCATATTCATGAAGACGGATGATACTTCTTTCAACATCTTTAAGGGTAAAATCAAAAGGAAGTTCTACTACTAAGACAATTTTGCTATTCCCTCTCACATAAATATAAAACTCAAACCAAGTAGTGTTCCAAGCACCCTGAATTTTTTTTATACACGAGATACCGTATCTTGATAAATCGCTGAGTAAGAAAGAAGCTTTATTTTCTCCCGGAAATTCTTGTAAATTCCAGAGTGCTTTAGTTAATTGCTTTTTTATGTTTCCTCTAAACACCTCTTTAACTCCTTGAAATCTTCAAGAATAATGTTGTCATTTTTACTTAGATGTTTTCTCATATTCATACCTTTAATACCTGTATGAAAGAGTGGAAATATTTTTATTTTTGGGAAAACTTCGCTTTTTTCTGCTATAATCTTGCCTGCTAAATCGTTTAATGTTTTGACTTTTTTAGGTATTTTAAAAATTTCAAGCATTATATTTAGTGCCTCCAGTCCAAGTGTGGCTACAATTTTAGGTTGTATGATTTCTATCTGTCTTTTAAGAAATTGAGAACAGTTCCTGAAGTGTTTCTTTTGAGGTTTGTTCTTATTTCCAGAACTCTCATTTCCTTCTCTCAAGCATAAAACAGCATTTGTCAAATAAATATCTTTCTTATCAATTTTTGCTTTTTCAAGGTAATACATTAAGTTACGAAAGGTTGGACTATACTCATTATATGGTTTTGGAATTTTACCCCCATTTTTTTTAATCCATTCTTTTAAATACTCCTCACTTCCCCAATCTTGCCCAACTATCATTAATTTAGCATCATAATTTTTGAATGCATCATTCCAGTAACCTATGGTTTCAGGAGGGGGTATATTCTTTAAATAGAATGGATTAACAAGTTCTGGACAACAGTTTTCGCAATAGTTTTTGCAATTACTAATTATTTCTCTTAATTTCGTTATTTCGTCTTCTTTACTCATTTTCTATTCCTTAAATCTCTAATTTTCAAAATCTCAAAAAAGTTTTTTTATCAAACAAATAATTGCTATATTGAGCGACTTTTAAAATTTTTGTGTAACAATTCTTAGCGAAGCGGAACGTCCACAGCCAAAACTGTTTGAGCCTGAAAGGCGAGTTTTTTAGCTGTAGTGGAGGAAGCTTAGAATTGTCCAAGAATTTTGCGGGAGCGAAATATAGCATTAACAGATGCTTTAATAAGCGACTTATAGATCTTATGGTAACAATTCCAGATGAGCGAAGCGTGAAACAGCCGCAACTGTTTGAGCTCCTTAGGAGCGAGTTTTGCGGCTGTAGCGTAGCGAATTCGGAATTGTCAGAAGATTTATATGAAGCGATACAAAGCATCTGTTAAATTCACTCCTCTGCCTTTGCCTGACGCTCTTTCTGTCTCTGCTCAATTATCTTTTGAGCAATATGAGAGGGCACTTCCTCATAGTGGGAAAACTCCATTGAGTATATACCCCTTCCCGATGTCATGCTGTGAAGCTGATTGGCATATGTTAGCATCTCTGCCATTGGCACAAGGGCTGTTATCTTTTGATTTCCTCCAGCCTGTGGGTCAACACCCTGAACCTTGCCTCTACGGGAGTTGAGGTCTCCTATGATTGTTCCCAGTGTTTCATCGGGCACAATTATCTCAGCCTTCATAATTGGCTCAAGCAGTACAGGTTTAGCATCCATAAAGGCTTTTTTAAGAGCAAGAGCACCGGCTATTTTGAAAGCCATTTCAGAGGAATCTACAGGATGATAAGAACCATCATAGAGAGTTACTTTCATGTCAATTATTGGATAGTAGGCAAGAATTCCCTCTTTCATCGTCTCAACTATGCCTTTCTCCACAGCAGGGCGATACTGTTGAGGAATAACACCGCCTACGATTTTATCAACGAACTCATATCCTCCACCTCTTGGTAAAGGCTCAATCTGAATCCAGCAGTCTCCATACTGACCTCTTCCACCGGACTGCTTTTTATATTTGCCCTGGGCAGAGGCAGAAGCCCTGATTGTCTCTCTGTAAGGCACTTTTGGTGCCATTAGGTTAACTTCGACTCCAAATTTTCTTTTAAGTTTTTCAAGGGCAACTTCTATATGAACCTGCCCCATTCCGCTTAAAATCATGTCCTTTGACTCTTCATCCCTTGAAAACTTAAGAGTAGGGTCTTCCTCAAGAAGTTTATGTAACCCTGCGCTGACCTTTTCCTCATCACCCCTTGTTTTTGGTGCAATTGCATAGGAGATAATAGGCTCGGAGAATCTTACCTCTGGAAGCAGAATCGGATTGTTTTCATCGCAAAGAGTGTGCCCTGTGAGAGTATCTTTTAGTTTCACTGTTGCTACAATCTCGCCAGGTCCTGCTTTCTGGCAGGGATTTTGTGTTTTGCCGAGTATGTAGTAAATCTGGCCAATCCTTTCCTTTGTCCCTGTGTTGGGATTAAGAACTGTAGAGTCAGCCTTAAGCACACCTGAAAAAACTCTTATGTATGATATTTTGCCTGCAAAGGGGTCTATGGTGGTTTTGAAAACATAGGCAGCAAGCGGAGCTGTCTCGGAGGGTTCTCTTTTTGCTTCGCTGCCATCTTTTGGATTAGTACCTTTTATGGGATATATGTTTGCTCTTTCCTGTGGGTCTGGAAGAGTGAGAATTATGCTATCAAGTAAAGCATCAACTCCTATGCCCAGCAAGGCTGAACCAGCAAGGACAGGGATGAATCTGCGGGCAATTGAGGCATCATGAAGCCCTTTTCTTAATTCCTCCTCGGTGAGCTCTCCTCCTTCAAGATACTTTTCGAGCAGGCTATCATCAAGCTCCGCAATTTTCTCAACGAATCTCTTTCTGTATTCCTCAACTTTTGATGAAAGCTCGGAAGGGATAGGCACTTCTTTTACTGATTTTCCATCCTGCTCGTAGGCTTTAAGTGATATGAGGTCTACTATTCCTCTTAAGCCAGGACCCTCGCCAATTGGCAGCGTAAGGGGAATTGCCTCCTGACCAAAAACTTTTTCAATCTCTGCAACTGCTCTATCAAAGGATGCGTTTTCCTTGTCAAGCTTGTTTACGAAAACTACTCTTGGAAGGTCGTAGTCATCGCAGTATTTCCAGATTCTTTCAGTCTCGGCCTTTACTCCCGAAAGGGCACTGACAATTACAACAGCACCGTCGGAGACCCTCAAAGCGTTTTTTGTATCTTCAAGAAAATTAACAAAACCCGGTGTATCTATAATATTAATTCTGTGCTCTTTGTAATCACAATAAGCAACTTTGCAACTCAGTGTCATGTTTCTTGCAAGTTCTTCAGGCTCGTAGTCAATTACTTTACCTGTGCTTTCACCTGTAACCACCCTGTCAATTTGCCCTGTTTTAAAAAGTATCTGTTCCGCAAGCTTTGTGTTACCTGCACCTGCATGGGCTACAATTGCTACATTTCTAATTTTTGTAATCTCTCTACTCATAAAACGCCCTCCTCGTATTTTTCAAATTTCTATCCAAACACTCTTCTGTAAATATGGTCTATGTTTCTTGTGTAATAGTTTAGCTCAAAAATTCCTTTTATTTCATCTTCATTGAGATATTTCCTCACTTCCTCGTCCATAAGAAGCAGTTCCATGAATGGTATGCCTTCTTTCCAGCTCCGCATAGCATTGGACTGGACAATCTTGTATGCCTCCTCACGAGTAAGCCCCTTCTCTACAAGAGCAAGTAATACCCGCTGGGAGTTGAAAAGTCCATAACTTAGGTCAATATTTTTAAGCATCCGTTCTGGATAAACCCTCATGTCTTTGATTATTCCGTAGAGTCTATTAAGCATATAGTCAACAAGGATGCAATTGTCGGGAATTATTACTCTCTCAACAGATGAGTGGGATATGTCTCTGTCATGCCAGAGTGCAATGTTTTCGTAGGATGCAAAAGCATTACTTCTTATAAGGCGGGCAAGGCCGCTTAGGTTTTCGCATCCCACAGGGTTTCTCTTATGAGGCATTGCAGAAGAGCCCTTCTGCCCTTCTGTGAATGGTTCTTCTGCCTCTAAAACCTCTGTTCTCTGAAGATGCCTTATCTCAACGGCAATCTTTTCAATCATGGCAGCAATAAGAGCAAGAACACTTAAAAACTCTGCATGCCTATCTCTCTGCACAACTTGA
This sequence comes from Thermodesulfovibrio sp. TK500a, assembly GCF_055381765.1. Lineage (NCBI taxonomy): Bacteria > Pseudomonadati > Nitrospirota > Thermodesulfovibrionia > Thermodesulfovibrionales > Thermodesulfovibrionaceae > Thermodesulfovibrio > Thermodesulfovibrio sp. TK500a. The sequence continues at coordinate 746,533 of NZ_AP041606.1, read as the reverse complement.
GTTGCCACAGGCTCAGGTTTAAGCCCAAGTCTTTTAAGGGCAATCTCCTCAATCTCTGGAGGCATGTTTGAGAATGTGCCCACAGCACCAGAAATTTTACCGACTGAAATTCTCTCAATTGCTGAAGCGAGTCTATCAATGTTTCTTACTGCTTCCTCATACCAGAGTGCAAATCTCAAGCCAAAACTTGTAGGTTCTGCATGGACTCCGTGACTTCGTCCCATGCATATAGTATCTTTATACTGAAATGCCTTCTCTTTAAATAGCTCCTTAATCCTTTTTAAATCCTCCATTATCAACTCTCCAGCCTCTTTCATAAGCAATGCCTGGGCAGTATCAACGACATCAGAAGAGGTAAGTCCCATGTGGATGAAACGAGATACAGGACCAACCTTTTCAGCCACTGCAGTCAAAAAAGCTATCACATCGTGCTTGACAGTTGCTTCAATCTCATCAATTCTTTTTAAATCAAAGTCTGCCTTTTCTTTAATCTCCCGTAAAGCTTCCTCAGGAATCTTTCCAAGCTCAGCCCATGCCTCACATACAGCAATCTCAACAAGAAGCCATTTCCTAAACTTGTTCTCCTCACTCCAAATACTTCCCATCTCTTTTCTCGTATATCTCGGAATCATCTTTATCCCTCCTCCCAGATAATTCTTTCAGGCTTTATTACTACACCATTACCATAGCCTATTCCAATGATTTTACCACTATTATCCTTTACTTTAACCCATCCTGCCGGGACTATTCCCGAAGGTATTTTAACGGTATTGCCATTAAGAAATCTTGGAATTAGACTATCCTGCATTTTGATAGAAGGCAGAAAATACAATGCCCTGTCTATTGATAAAATACTTTTTTGAAGCTGAAACCTCAAATCTGAAGTCTCAAGATTATTTGACAGTAGACTCTTCAACTCTTCTAACTCTATCGAATCCTCCAATCTAAACTCTCCAATCCTTGTTCTTGTAAGCTCTACTACGTGAGCTCCAATTTCGAGTTTCTCTCCTATGTCGTGGCATAGAGACCTCACATATGTTCCCTTACTGCATACTACTCTGAATGTCACGAATGGTGGTTCAAAGTTTTCTATTTTAATTGAGTGGATAATCACCTTCTTTGGTTTTCTCTCTATTTCAATTCCTTTTCTTGCAAGTTCATGTAAAGGCTTGCCTTCAACTTTTACTGCCGAATACATGGGCGGAATCTGCATTATCTCTCCTGTAAATTCTCTGATAACACGTTCAAGCCCTTCTATTTTAATCTCAAAACTCTCTAACACCTTCACTACTTTCCCATCGGCATCGTAGGTATCTGTGGAAACTCCAAATTTTGCTTTGAAGACATACTCTTTCTCAAGCTCCGTCAGAAAAGGGGAAATCTTGGTTGCCTCATTTATGCAAACAAGAAGAAGTCCCTTAGCCATAGGGTCAAGAGTGCCAGCATGGCCAGCTTTTTTTACCTTTAGAAGTTTTTTAACCTTTGTAACAGCCTGCTGACTCGTTATCCCTATTGATTTGTTAAGAAGTAGCAGAACGTTCATATAACCTTACAGGACCTAAACCTTTCAACTCAAACATTATTAAAAAGCTAAATTCAGAAGTCTGTCTCCCCTTTATTTCAACCGGTCTTCTTGTTATGTGAATGTTCGCTGCCCAGCAACTCTCGGCATATCTAAGGTGCATAGAGCTTTTTCTTAGACCTGCTCCCTTGCCGTCATAGTTTATATTGGCTGTAGCAGACCATCTTTCAGTAAGTTTTTTAACAACTGTCATTGCATAGGATTTTACTCCGCTTTCTTTATCCTGAAAACTGTATTGGTCTCTTAAGGTAGGTGACCACAAGTATGCAGGACTGAGTGCTCCTTCTCTTGTGTATCGCTGACTTATGGATAGGGAGGTGTTTTCTTCGGGTGTGAAGCTAATGGAGGAGTTAAATCTCTCCATACGCTTTTTGCTTATATTCTGATAGGTATCAAAACTAAAGGATAGCTTCCATAGAGAGAGCCTTCCTTCTACTAAAATTGGATAAAGTTTGTCCCACTCATTCTTTGCTATCATGTCATAAACTTGGCTAATCCTTCCTTCGAGACTTAAGCTTTTGAAATCAAGCTTATTGTAAACTCCAACTCTTATGAGAGCTGTATCATCAATAGATTCTATTTCTTTCAGTATAGGAGGCTTGCCGCTTACTCCGATAAAAACACCCTCTATGAAGGGTTCAATTATGTGTTGGAATTTTTCATTAATTTTGTAAAGTCTTGTGAAAATTTTTGGATTATAGCTTACCATACTTCTGTTTGAAGTATTATCATAGGGAGAGGTTTTTTCGAGATTGTAGAAAATCTGATTTACACTTAAACTCTGACTTAACTTTAAAGCATCTCCCAATGTATGTCTGAGTTGAGGATTAAGCTCAAATCTCTGTCCTTTAAGGCCATCTTCTTTGTAAAAGTAAGAAGCATTTACATTAAAGGTTAAATCAAAATCGCCAATTCTATATGGATAAACCATATAACCTATCTCGGCTTTTCCGGGAGGGCTGGTTCCATCAGTTTTCAAGTCTTTCCAACCTTGTCCTAAAAGGTAAAATCGAGAACCAACAGCTGGAACAGATAGTTCAAGAGAAGACTGAAGAAATCGGTCATATCTGGCAGTAAGGTCTTTTCCGAATTCCTTGAAAAGATAGGTGTTTGAAGTTGAACGAACATCTCCATACTGCTTGTAAAAGTCATTTTTATTAACATAGTTAAGGTCAGCAAGAAGGTCAAAGTGTTTTAATTTTTGTAAGTGCATACCCCTTAATTCATAGTAGTTTTTTTCAAGTTCTCTATCTTTTATCTGGTATGCAAACCACATTCCTTTAGCGTCAAAGTCTAAATATCTGTATTCAATTCCCTTTCCAATGCCGGTTTTAGAAAAATAATCCAGATAGAAGGTAGCATCCTTGTTACTGTCAATAACAAGATAATAGGCAGGGCTAAATCTAAAACCTCTTGTGTTTGAGTTGCCAAATTTTAGCGGTAAAAAACCAGATTTTTTTGTGCCTCCACCAGGCCCCCAAAATACTGGAGAGAAGGCAACAGGAATGTCTTTAACCCGAAAAGTTGTAAATTTAGCAATCATAGATTCGTCTACCACTAGGTCTACATATTCACCGGTAATGCACCAGGGTTGAGCTTTGTCTGGTTCGGGCTCGCAAGTAGAAAAGGTTGCCTTTCTTGCCTTGTATTTTATTTCGCTAAGTCTTTGAACTTCTTCAGCCCTCAACCAAATGTCTTGCTTTTTTATGTGAATTAGAGCTTTTTTGAAGTTACCTGTTTTTTTGTCTGCATTAAAAACTCCCTCCTCTGCCCAAGCAGTTATCTCTTCGTCTTCATAAAAGACATCGCCATAAGCCTCTACATCATTTGTTTTTTCATAATAAATTACCTTTTGAGCTTTTACTTTAAAGTTATCTTCGTTCAATTCAACATTCCCCACGGCAATGCTCTTTTGTTCCTCTTCAAATCTCTCAAGGCTTTCTGATACAATCTCTACAGCATAGGAAAGGGTAGGGAGGATTAAAAATATCAAAAGAGTAATCAACTTCCTCATAGAAGCTCTCCGAGGGTTCTGTGAAGAGATTTTTCTCCAAATTTTTCCTTTAGCTCTCCAATTAGATAGGCCGAACCGGTGCAAAGGAGAAATCTATTAGTATTTTCTCTGCAAAGGGTCATAGCCTTTCTAAAGGCCTCCAATACATTTCCTTCGGAATTTATCTTAGATGAAATTCCATTAATTCTCTTTTTGAGTTCTTCATACTTAAGTGCTCTTTCATAATGAGGGGTTGTGAAGATAATTTGCTCTGCATAGCCATCCAGTTGTCTTAAGAAGCCATTTAAATCCTTATCCTCCATAATTCCAAAAACAACAATAGGCTTTTTTTCTGTAAGTATTTTAAGGGTGTTTACCACTGCTTTTATGGCCTGAGGATTGTGGGCAATATCAAGGATTACCAATGGGTCTCTGGATATAACTTCCAGTCTGCCTGGCATTTTTACATTTCTTAAGGCTTCCCTTATTTTAAATTCATCATAATTGGGGAATAGGGTCATAAAAGCTTTAAGGGCAACAGATGCATTCTCTACTTGATGAACTCCTGTGAGCGATAAGGATAAATTTAGCTTTAGATTTGAATCGATATAATCAAATGATAGTCCGTCAAAATTGATGGAGTTTAACTCTCCTTTGAAATCTCTGCCGTATATGAATAACTCTGAACCTCTCTCTTCAGCCTTTTTGTTTATTACTTCTTGGGCTTCCTTTTCCTGAGAAGAGCATATTACAGGAACTCTGTCTTTGATTATTCCAGCCTTTTCTGCTGCTATACAGGAAAGGTCACTTCCAAGATATTGCTGATGGTCCAATCCTATTCTTGTTATCACGGATATAGCAGGTCTGACTACATTAGTTGCATCAAGCCTGCCTCCCATTCCTGTCTCAAGCACTGCGTAATCAACGTCTTTTTCTTTAAAGTAGAGAAAGGCCATGACAGTTATGTATTCAAAGAAAGTAAGTTCTTCTCCATAGGGCTTAATTTTCCCTATAAGTCTTACTACTTCCTCTTCTTCAATCTCCCTATCGTCAACGACAATCCTCTCGGAAAATCTTATAAGATGTGGAGATGTAAAAAGCCCTACTTTAAACCCCTGTGATTTGAGCAAGGAGTATATTATCTTTGAAACAGAGCCTTTTCCATTTGTTCCTGCAACATGAATGGAGTAAAAGCTATATTGAGGATTTCCCAATTTTTCTAAAACTGACAGTACCCGTTCAAGGCCTAACTTTATACCTTTTGTTCTTCGGCTGTAAAGCTCATCTATTAGTTTTCTATACATCATCTTCCGTTTTTAATCTCTTCTTGGGAGATTTCCGAAAGAGTTGTAGATGACATGAGTATATCAATAATTTTAGAAATAGTATTTTTCAGTTCCCGTCTCTCAACGACAATATCTACCATCCCGTGGTCAAGCAAAAATTCTGCCCGCTGAAAACCCTCGGGAAGCTGCTGTTTAATTGTCTCCTGAATTACTCTTGGGCCTGCAAAGCCGATAAGGCTTTTAGGTTCAGCAATAATTACATCGCCGAGCATTGCAAAAGAGGCTGTTACGCCTCCGAAGGTCGGATCTGCAAGCACAGATATATAGAGAAGTCCAGAGGCTTTCAATTTGCCTATAGCTTGGGAAGTTTTTGCCATCTGCATGAGAGAAAACATTCCTTCTTGCATTCTTGCACCGCCTGAAGAAGAGACTACTACGAGAGGAAGCTTTTTATCAATAGCTCTTTCTGCAGCTCTTGTTACCTTTTCGCCCACCACAGTGCCCATGCTTCCACCCATAAAAGAGAAGTCAAGGACAGCTATGACTACATCTGTGCCGTTTATCTTTGCATCTCCATATATGGCAGCTTCTTTAATGCCAGATTTTTTCTCATTATCTATCAGTCTGTCTTTATAGGGTATGGTGTCCTTAAATCCTAATGGGTCTGGGCTTGTAAGCTCTCCATCAAGCTCTTTAAAACTTCCATTGTCCGTTAGAAGACTTATCCTTTCCTTCGCTGAGATGCGGAAGTGATAGTTACATTTCGGACATACCTTAAAGTTGTTCTCCAGCTCTTTGCGATAGATTATCTCCTTGCAGTTTTCACACTTAACCCACAATCCTTCGGGAATTTTTACCTTCTTTTCTATCTTGGGTTCTTTCCTTTTAAACCATCCCATTATATGGCCTCTCTCAAAGATTTTATGAAATCCCTCGCATATTCGGGACTTTCATGGAATGCCTTTACAATGGCGCTTCCAACAATTACTCCATCGGCATGTTGAGATACATATTTTGCCTCCTCGGCATTGCTTACGCCAAAACCTAAACATACGGGTTTGCCTGCTTTCTTAACAGTGTCAATATGTTTTTGAAAGGTGCTGTCAAGCTTAAGAGATGCTCCTGTAATGCCAGTTATGGAAACATAATATACAAATCCTGTCGAAGCTTTTACAATTCTTTTTATTCTATCAAAAGTAGAAGTTGGTGCAACAAGAAATATAGTATCAATTTTGTATTTTTTTGCAAGACTTATGTATGGATTTGCCTCTTCCACTGTTAAATCGGGAAATATGACTCCGCTTATACCTGCTTTACTGGCATCCTGAAAAAATCTCTCCACACCGTAGCAATAAACAGGGTTTAGATAGGTCATAAGGATAATGGGAGACTTTATTTCTACCTTAAGGCTACTTAGAAATTGAAGTATTTTTTTTAGCGTTGTGCCAGAAGAAAGGGCTCTTTCTGCTGCTTTCTGTATTGTGGGACCGTCAGCAAGGGGGTCTGAAAAGGGAACTCCAAGTTCTATTAGGTCTGCTCCAGACTGCTCGAGTATTTTTAGCCTTTCTGCTGTAGTCTCAAGATTTGGGTCTCCTGCCATAATGTAAGGAATAAAGGCTTTTTTACCCTCAGCTTTTATCTTTTCAAGTTTACTTCTAACTTTAAATCCCTCTTTCATGCCCCTGTTTTTTTCAATCTCCCCCTTTTATTCTTGCCACTTCTTGCACATCTTTGTCGCCTCTACCAGAGAGGTTTACGATTATTATTGCATCCTTTGAGAGCTTTGGTGCAACCTTTATAGCCTCAGCTACAGCATGGGCTGATTCAAGGGCTGGTATAATGCCTTCAAATTTACTCAACAGTTCGAAAGCCCGAAGGGCTTCCTCATCAGTGGCATAGGTGTATCTCACTCTTCCTGTATCTTTCAGATAGGCATGCTCAGGCCCGACAGATGCATAATCAAGTCCTGCAGAAACAGATTGAGTTTGAAGAATGTTTCCATCTTCATTTTCAAGGACGTAGCTCAGGCATCCTTGAAATATTCCCTTTGCTCCTCCAGCAAATCTTGCAGCGTGCAATCCGGTTTCTATGCCCTTTCCTCCTGCCTCAACTCCTATCATCTGCACATCTCGGTGAGGGAGAAATCCGCTAAAAAGCCCAATGGCATTACTTCCTCCACCTACACAGGCTATGAGAAAGTTCGGGAGTCTTCCTTCTTTTTGCAAAATCTGTTTTTTTGTTTCTCTTCCGATGACGCTCTGGAAAAATCTTACCAGTGATGGATATGGATGAGGTCCGAATACAGTACCCATTACATAATGGGTTGTCCTTACATTTGTTGTCCAGTCTCGTAATGCTTCATTTATAGCGTCTTTAAGTGTTTTAGAGCCCGAATCAACGGCAACGACCCTGGCACCAAGTAATTTCATTCTGAAGACATTTAGGGACTGCCTTCGGATATCTTCAGTTCCCATGTATATATCGCAGGAAACTCCGACAAGAGCTGCTCCTGTTGCAGTGGCCACACCGTGTTGTCCCGCACCAGTCTCGGCAATTATTCTTTCCTTATTCATTAGTCTTTTCGCAAGCAGAGCCTGGCCAAGGGCATTGTTTATTTTGTGTGCTCCCGTATGAGCGAGGTCTTCTCTTTTTAGATAAATTTTTGCACCGCCAAGATGCTCTGTAAGTCTTCTTGCAAAATAAAGAGGAGTAGGTCGTCCCACATAATCTCTGAGAAGACCTTCAAATTCATTATGAAACACTTTATCTTTTTTAAGCTTAAAGTAGACCTTTTCAAGTTCCTCAAGGGCAGGCATTAGTGTCTCTGGAACAAAACGACCACCATAGTCTCCGAAGTATCCTCTTTTTTTGCCCATGAAAAGTATTATAGCATATGGGATTTACTGTTTACCCTTGCCATCGGCTTAACATAATTTATATTTATCTTTTACTTTGTTTCGACATTGCAAAGACGGTCTGGGAATAGATGAAAAAATAGATTATAATTAAAAAGTGCCATTTCAAAAATTCATAGATAAATTACTCTCCTTTGTAGAGAAATATCATCCTTTCAATCTGAGATACTTTAAATTTTTAGTTACTGTAATCATGTTTATTCTTCTCAGTATGGTTCTTGTCTTAGGCTGGATGTCAACGCATAAGATTAAAGAAATCGTTACAGAAGACTTTAATCAGCAACAGCTAATGCTTGCAAAACACGCAGCAAGCCAGATAGAAAACTCTATAGACTTGCTTAAAAGAGAGATTACTCTTCTTAGTCTTTCTCCAGCAATTCAGTACTCGGAGAAACCCGCCTTAATTAATCGTTTAAATATCACCTTTTCAAGCGTAAAATACGAAGGGGTAAGAGAGATAAAATTCATTGAGGCGAAAAATCATAAAGTATATAAAATCATGGAAGACAAGAAATGTCTCACCGAAGAGATAAAAAAAGATGAAAAATATTACTTACAATGGGCATCTGATGAGAAGAATAAAGGAGAAATACTTTTTACTGAAATAACCAAATGCATCGATGAAAATTCACGAGACCTTATTATAAATATGGTCATTCCTGTCTGGCAGGTATCCGTAGATGAATCCCATCCTGTGCCAACTTATAAATTCTCAGGAGCTATTGTTTTTACTACCGATGTGACATATCTTGTAAGCAAAGTAACTAAGAAAATCAGGTCTGGAAAAACAGGATATTCCTGGGTAATAGACCACAACGGGATTTTTCTATACCACGAAGAAGAAAGTTTCATAGGACAGAATGCCTTTGAGGCAAGAAAAGGTAAAAAACCGACAATTTCTTTTGCGAGGATAAACGAAATTCAGAGAGAAAAAATGCTTAAAGGCGAGGAAGGCACGAGTTGGTATGTATCGGGCTGGCATAGGGGAGTTGAGGGTGAAATAAAAAAACTCATAGCCTATGCACCTATTAAGCTTAAAGAAAAACCTCAGACTGTAGTTTGGTCTATAGCTGTTGTAGCTCCTATAAGTGAGGTAGAAGGGGCAATTCACACAATTCAAACTCAGCAGATGGTTCTGCAGGGTATAATTATCGCAATTATTCTCTTTGGTGGGCTTTTTATTAATTTCATACTTGTAACATGGTCAAATATTCTTGAGAGAGAAGTCACTAAGAAGACTATTGAACTAAAAAAGTCAGAAGAGAAATATAAGTCTATAATAGAAAATGCCGAAGACATAATACTAACAATCGACAGCGAGGGCAAAATTCTATCGATAAATAAATTTGGTTTAGATTTCTTTAAAAAGGATGAAAAAGAGCTTTTAGGACAAAATATAGTGGACATTTTTGTCCCCGAGGGAGTCATTTTAAGTATAAATACAAAGAAAATTTTCAAAACTGGCGAAAGCAAGCAGATAACCCACAGAATAAGCACCAGTGGAAAAGACTACTGGTTCAATACGAACTTGAGAGCTCTCAGAGACGAAGGGGGAAATATCTATTCTGTCATGGCTATTTCTCGTGACATTACAGACAGAAAGAAAATGGAAGAACAGAGTTATTATACCGAAAAGCTCGCCTCCATCGGCACTCTTGCTGCAGGTGTGGCACACGAGATTAACAATCCTCTTGCTATCATATTAGGTTTTACTGATATTTTGCTTGAGAAAACTCCTCCTGATTCGCAGGAGTATGACATTTTAAAAACAATTGAAAAACAGGCAACAAATGCAAAAAGAATTGTAGAAAATCTCTTAAGTTTTGTAAGGCATAAGGAACACAAAGAACAGCTTGTAAATATAAATGAGTGCATAAATAGTGTCCTTGATGTGATGAATAATACAATAGCAATAAATAATATTGAACTGCGAAAGCAGATGCAGCCAGATTTGCCTCATGTAAGAGGAGATGCCGGTGAGCTTCAGCAGGTATTTTTTAACATAATAAATAATGCCATATATGTAATGAAGGGTGGTGGAGTTTTAACGGTCTCTACAAAATACGACGGACACTGGATTGAAATCTGTATTTCTGACACAGGATGCGGTATACACAAAGAGCATAGACAAAAAATATTCGATCCCTTCTTTACAACAAAAGAAGTTGGCAAAGGAACAGGTCTTGGCCTCTGGGTATCTTATAACATAATCAAAAAACATAATGGTATAATTACATTTGAAACCAAAACCAAAGAAGAATCGGAGCAAACAGGGACTAAATTTATAATAAGATTACCAGCAGAAAAGGAGTAAAGGAGGTAACAATGGCGGAGAAGATTTTAATAGTTGACGATGAGCCGGACATGCTTAAACTTCTCAGTATGATTCTAAGAGAGAAAACCCCATATGAGATTACGACAACTAACAATCCCATTGAAGCAGTTGAATTGGCTAAGGAGGGTAATTTTGACCTTGTAATAACAGACCTAAAAATGCCAGGCCTTGATGGATTACAACTTCTTGAAGAGGTAAAAAAACGTGATGAAGATGTGCCTGTAATAATAATAACGGCATACGGAACGATTGATGCTGCCACAGAAGCAATTGAAAAGGGAGGCTTTGATTTCATTACTAAGCCATTCAAAAAAGAGCAGATTCTGTTTACCATAGAGAAAGCTTTAAAGTGGTTAAGAGTTCAGCGGGAAAATAGAATGTTAAAGGAAAAACTCAAAGAAGTTTAAACTTTAAATATCTTTTACGTGCTTTTTGATAAAATCATCCGTATACATCTGAGCAACAGCGTCGTTGAAGAGAACCATGTCAAGTTGTTTTGTATAGGCAGTAAGCTTGCCAAGAATTTCAAGCCTTTTTTCTATTTCGGCTATGCTGTATTTGGTTAAGATAGCATCAATCACGTCTTCCTTTACTTTTACCCTGAAATTCATGGCTGTAAGAATAGTCTTGATTAGTTGAACTCTTCTTAACCTTCTGTCAATGGCAGCTCCTCCGCCTTTAAAGAAGAATTTAATATAATTGTCGTTTATATTTTCTCCTGTGTAGGCTTCAATCATTGAAAAATGATAGCCCAATCGAAGACTGAAATTCATATAGTTTTTTGTAACAATACAGAAGCTCTTTTTGGCTGTTTCTTTTAGTTGTTCTTCTGGTATTGATACAGTATGAGCTACCATCTCAAAAAAACCCTTTGCATCTACTGGTGGAGGTCCTGGCAATTGCATTGAGCGCATTCCTTTAAGTATTGCCTGAAAAGGCATAGAATAAATATCTTCAGGGGTAGCTTTTTTTATACCTTCCCTCAGGCCGCCTTCGATGTCAAGGACTAAAACTCCTATAGGAATACCTGCTACAAGTGGAACAGCGTGATGTTCGCTGTCATATTTATCCCACATGGTAAACATCTCATACATAACCATTTCATGACAGAATCGAGTAATATCATGATAAGTTTTACAGTTTTCAGGTTTGAAATCGTCAGTCGTAGGGTCTACAAGGTTAAGAGGAACAATTAATTTCAATACTCTTTCAAGTGTTTTGAATAAAAGAGTATCTCTGAAGGGTTCTTTCATATTTTGATGTGCCCTTATTAGTTCCTCTACTTTTCCTTCATAAATTACACAATTTGAGGCGTCTACTGTTATTTCCTGACCGTCTTTTATAGTTTTTGTCGCTATTTCTGTGTTTATGAGTGTTGGAATGTTATATTCTCTTGAAAGAGAAGCCATATGTCCCGTAGGACTTCCAACATCTGTAACAATAGCTGATGCTTTGTTCATTATCATTACATAACGAGGGTTGGTGTGCTTTGCTATCAATATAGCACCTTCAGGGAAGTTTTGTAGTTCATCTTCAGTCTTCAGTATAAAAGCTTTACCGTAGCCTATACCTTTACAGGCTGTAATACCACCATCAAGCAAGATTTTATAGCCTTTAATTCTTGTAGGAAGAAAAACTTTAGGTTCGGCTTTTCTTTCAACTATCCTCAGTGGTCTTGCCTGGAGTATAAAAATCTGCCCTTGTTGGTCAATTGCCCATTCAATGTCCTGAGGACAGCGGTAGTAATCTTCAATCTTTAGAGCTAATTCAGACAGAGATATCGCTTCTTTTTCTGAAAGAGATGGTTTGGTGGCTACATCAGGCAAAACTATTTCTTCAACAAGGCCTTCTTCTTTACAGATGAGCATTTTGCTTTGTTTGCCTGGAATTTTTTCAATTAAATTAAGCCCTTTTTCTCTTGAAACCACATAGGTTTCTGCATTTACAGCTCCATCAACTATTAATTTGCCCAAACCCTTTACAGCATTTATTATTATGTTATTGCTTTCAGGATTATTCGGATTTTTAGAATAAATAACACCACCTGCTCGGGCATTTATCATTTTCAACACTCCCACAGCCATTACCATTTCCTTTTCTGAAAAACCCTTTGTTTTATAATAGAAAATTGCTCTTTTGTTAAAAAGACTTGCTATGACCCGCTTGTAGTAGTATCCGATTAGATTTTCTGGAATATTTAGATAAGAAGAATACTGGCCAGCAAAGCTGAAGTCTGAATCTTCATGAATGGCGCTACTTCTAACTGATACGTAACATTTCTCTCCTTCTTTTGCAGCAAGTTGAAAATAGGCTGAATTTATGGCGTTTTCAATATCCTCTGGTAAAGAAGAGTTAATAATTAATTCCCGAATCTTCTTGCTTCCCTCTTCGATATCATTAATACTGTTTATATCAATCTCTTCTATTATCTTGGAGATTTTATCCCTTAGGCCAGCCTTTTCAAGAAATTTAACAAAGGCATAGGATGTAATGACAAAGCCATCGGGAGTTGGGAGTTTCAAAGTATTTCTTAACTCTACGAGATTAGCAATCTTACCCCCTGAAACAGTTCTTGAGGAAGCTTGAATGTCTTCGAGAGGTATGGCATAATCTACTATGGGTATTTCTATTTTCGAGGTAAGTATCTGTTCTATTTTGCTATCTATGTCTTTTTGAACCTGTTCTAATATTGAGTATTTGCCATCTGACAAGGCATTTAAATTTCGTATTATATCTTCGACGCCATCTTTTATTGCTTGAAATCCTCTCTTTATATAAGTCATATCAAAGAGATAATCACCGGTGAGTTTTTCTTCTAAGTCTGCCATAAGGCTTAAAACTTGATTATTGCTGGTCAGCACCCTTTGAAAATGGTAATATTTTTCTTTTAAAAGCTCTTTCAGTTTCTCTTTCTCCTCTGTTTTCTTCTCTTTACTCTTAAAAAGGCCAAATAAATCCCACATTTCTAAATTATAAACGATTTTAATTGCTTTATAATATATTTTTTTTTGACAAAGTCTTCAATTGATAGTATGATATATAAAATTACAATGTTACATTATAACGATATAATAATGTAATAACAAAATAATCAGAGGTAAAAATGGTTGAGTTAATTAGCAGAGATGAGCATGAGAAGTTGTATCTTCAGCTTTTCGAAATATTAAAGAGAAAGATTGAGAATAAAGAATGGACATCGGGAATGCAGATTCCTACGGAAGACCAACTCTGCAAAATGTTTAATGTAAGCAGGGCAACGGTAAGAAATGCTGTTTTAGAGCTTGTAAGGCAGGGATATTTAGTAAGGCAGCAGGGGAAGGGAACTTTTGTTAGCAGTAACTACATCTCCGAAGGAATGATTATGACAACAGTATTTAAAAAACTTTGGGTAGAGGATGATACGGTATTCAGCAAGGAGTTGTTAGCAAAGACAGTTATGATGCCCGTTGGTGATTTAAGTAAGGAACTTGAAATTCCTGAAAATAGGCACATCATCTACATAAAAGTGAGATGGCTTAAAGAAAGCGAACCGTCTATTCTTCAGGAATCTTTTATTCCTTTCAATGTCTGTCCACATTTAATCGAGGAAGACGTGGAAAATCAGTCAATAATCGACCTGTTTGAGAAGAAATACAGCATTAAAATAACGAAAGTTTTCAACTACTTTGACATTGTTACACTGAATAAAGAAGTCATACAGTCACTCAATATTTCTCAGAACGCCTTTGCAATTGAGATGATTCAGAAAGTTTTTTCTGGCAATACGGTCGTTCTTTTAAACAGGCTATACAAAAAAAATGATGGTAATAAACTGTTTATTGCTTTTCAGAGAAAAGCATTATAAACCTTAGGAGGTGGGGCATGTCAAACGGAAAATTAGTAAAGGATGTTATGATGGGAATATTTGAGTATCCTCATATTCCCTACTGGTTCAGTATTGAGCAGGCTATTAAGGTTGTGAAAGCTTCTTTTATTCAAACTCAAAAGCATATGGATCCTCTTGCAGTGCTCGTTTTTGATGAGAAGTATAATCTTCTGGGAACGGTAACGCTAAAGGATATTCTTAAGGGGCTTGAGCCTTCTTTCCTAAAGCCACCGACAAAAGCCCAGGTACCAGATGAGGAGAAAACAGGACTGAGCATAGTTTGGGATAGTCTTTTCAGTCAGGAGTCAAAAAAGCTTGCTCAAAAACCTGTAAGTGAAATAATGGTTCCAGCAAAATACTTTGTTGACTCTACAGACCCCGTTACAAAGGCGGCCTATCTAATGATTCACTATGACTTACCTGTTCTACCAGTTATTGAAGACAAAAAGAAGTTCGTTGGCATTGTTAGAATGGTTGAAGTATTCGACACAATCTCAGAAGAAATCATTAAGGAATAGGAGGAGGAAATGGCAGAGAAAAAGAAACAGGAAGGTTTACCTGAACCACCGTCAGAAATTTATGTGGCAGGAGAAAAGAGAAAAATCAACTGGAAAAGAATATTTTTTATATTTCTCGGGCTTGCCTTTTTCTTTGGTATTTATTTCTCTCCCGCATGGCCCGATGCTGTTGACCCAATGGGTAAGCATTTCCCTCTTACAAAAGAAGCAAAAGGTGCAATAGCTTTATTTTTACTTGCAGGTATATGGTGGGTTTTTGAAGTAGTTCCCATAGGCGTTACAAGTATCGCCATAGGTGTTTTTCAGGCTATATTTGCAATCCGTTCAGCAAAGGATGCTTTCCGTGACTTTATGGACCCTTCTGTTATGTTTATCTTCGGTTCAGTTGTTGTTGGACTTGCTTTCACAAAAACAGGACTTACAAAACGTTTAGCATACAATATGCTCAATGTTGTTGGTGAAAGAACAAGCATGATTGTTCTTGGTGCTCTGATTGTAACTGCGGGGCTTGCTCACTTAATGGCACATACAGCAGCGGCAGCCACAGTTTTTCCGATTCTTCTTGCTATAAATGCTCTTTATGGTGAAGGTGATAAGCCAACAAAGTTTGGTAAGGCACTTTTTATAGGAATGGCTTATGCTGCAGGTGCAGGAAGTATTATTACCTTTCTTGGTGCAGCCCGTGGTCCTGCAGCAGCAGGTATGTTTAAGGAGTTTACCGGAAGAGACATTGGATTTTTTGAACTTACCAAATATATGTTCCTCATTGGCTGGATAATGGTTTTCCTTATATGGGTTTATCTGATGATATTCCTCAAACCTGAAAAAAATATCATCCCAGGCCTTAGAGAAAAAGTAAAGACCATGATGAAAGAACTCGGTCCTATGACAGGACAGGAAAAATTTGTAATAATCTGCGTTGCAGCTGTAATAGTAGTAATGTCCCTTCAGTCCTTTGTTCCAGCTCTTAAACCCCTTGACCGTTCTGCTATAATGCTCTGTTCCACATTGCTTTTCTTCCTCACAGGTGTTCTCACAATAAAGGAGCTTGAGGATATTCCGTGGAATATAATACTTCTATTTAGTGGTGCCATGAGTATTGGTTTCTGTCTTTGGAAAACAGGTGCAGCCCAGTGGATGGCAGTTAACTGGCTTGTAATGTTTCAGCAGGCACCGTGGATTATATTTGTTATTGGTATAGCCACCTTTGTTCTCATAATGACCAATTTCATAATGAATGTGGCAGCAATAGCCATATCCCTTCCTGTATCTCTTGTAATTGCCCAGTATCTCGGTGTAGCACCTGATGTAATACTTTATGCATCTCTGGTCACAGCAGGAATGCCCTTTTTACTTCTAATAGGTGCAGCTCCCAATGCTATTTCCTATCAGTCAGGACAGTTTACTCCAGGAGAGTTTTTCAAACACGGTATTACAATGAGCATTGTCTTGATTTTAGTTCTTGCTATATTTCTCGTTACAGTATGGCCTATTTTGGGAATGCCTATACTTTTAAAATAGGGGTGGGACATGAAGTTTGAGAAAACTTTAAACAAGCTTTTTGGTAAATTTTACAAAGAGGATGATTTTATAAAAGTGACTTTTGAAAAATTAAAAAAATATGATTTTACCTATGAAAATGCCATTGCCTCTGTTTGTCTTTGTAGAGATGAAATTTGTCAGCCTGTTATTGAACAGATAAGAAAGGTTTGGGGTGAGGCATTTAACTTTGCCAGTCTTGCCGGTCTTTTCACAGCTGGCAAGACTGGTATGAAAGCCTTTATCAGCCATGCACCCGCCATAGCGGATAGGGAACACTATGTTTTTTACGCCTTCTCTCATGTTGCCATTGATGAAAACGGCATTGCTGGTGTTTGTAAGAGAAAGGGTCTTGAAAGCTCCCATGCCTGTGGTGCCCTCTGTAATTTTCATGGCGAACTTTTAAATGGTAAACTTAACCTCAAGCTTGATGAAGATGACATGGAGATGAGTTTTCTTCGAAGAAGAATGCTTAGGGAGATTAAATTTGGAGAAGTTCCAGACCTTATATCCCTTACAAAAACCAACCTCTATGTTATCCTAAGTGATTTAGAGCAAATCATAAAAACAGTAGTTGACTCCAAAAAAGCTGACTATGCAGTATTTTCAGGCATTCAAGTTCATGGACCAGAGGAAAATTACATCGTGCCGGATGACTCTTATGTGTCTGTAAACGGTAGAAAGAAAAAATTAGAAATTTAAGGAGGAGTCATGAAAAAGCTGCTTATATTGTTTCTGCTTCTTTTTGTTTTTAATGTTTCAGCCTTTGCCTTAGAAGCAGAAAAGCCAAAGGAAAATGTTGATATATTCTTTATTTCAGGTTCAATTCTTGATTCCCACAAAGAGCCTGTAAGAGATGCCGAGATAAGTTTGCTTGTCAATGGAAAGCCCCATAAATTAATCACTGACCACAAAGAGACGGATAAAACTCTCACTTCCTCGCATGGAACTTTTCAAATGAATTTTTATCTTGCCAAAGGTGAGATTGACAGCGCAAAGATAGAGATTGAGATTGTAAAGAGTTCTTATAAAAAAACAAAGGTTGAGTTTAAAAAGGACGACTTTGCCCAGAAAGGAAATGAATTTTACATTAGTAAAGACATAATGATTGAGAGGCATCTTGGTCCTGCCTTCTGGATAGCAACTGGTGTTTTCTTACTTGCCTATGCACTGATATCTTTTGAGCTTCTCCATAGAACAGTAGCTGCCATGATAGGTGCAGCAACAATGCTCATACTTACCTACACACTTGGCACCTTTAATCCAGAGTTTCATATAATCTCCTTTGAGAGAGCCATTCAGGCAATTGATATGAATGTAATATTTCTTCTCATGGGAATGATGATTATAATTGGTGTCCTCAAACATACAGGAGTTTTCCAGTGGTGTGCTTACATGTCCTATAAAATTGCAAAGGGTAACGTGATGACTCTTGCAATAATTTCTTGTTTTTTCATTGCAGTCACCTCTGCTTTTCTTGACAATGTCACTACAATGTTACTTTACACTCCTGTTCTAATAGAGATTGCAATAGCCCTTAAGATTAATCCTTTATCTCTCTTAATTCCCGGAATAATGGCATCCAATGTAGGTGGAACTGCAACTCTTATAGGTGACCCACCAAACATAATGATTGGTTCATACACAGGGCTTACATTTATGCAGTTCGTCTATGCCTTAACGCCAGTAGTTATTATAAGTATGATAGCTCTTGTTATTTACAACAAGTTTTTCTACTCAAAGGAATACAAAAAGGGCAAAGTTGAGGACATAAACGCATTTATCAGTTACTTAAGGGAAGAATACAAAATCACAGACAAAACCCTTCTTGGATATGGACTTTTCATAATGGCTCTTGTTGTATCTTTCTTTGCAACCCATGGCTACTGGCATATGGAAGTCTCTATCCCCGCCCTTTTTGGTGCAGGTCTTCTTTTTACCTATGCAGTTGTGACAAAGAAAGTCAAAATGCTTGAACTTATTGAGAAGGATATTGAGTGGACAACACTGCTATTTTTTATCTTTCTCTTTATAATTGTCGGTGCTGTTGAGGAAGCAGGACTTCTCGCAGTAATTGCAGACTGGGTTCATAATCTCTCTGCAGGAAATCTCACTGTTGCCATATGTTTGATACTCTGGGTATCTGCCATAATGAGTGCCTTTGTTGACAACATTCCCTTTACAGCTACGATGCTTCCCATAGTTGCCTATCTTAGCAAGGTAATTCCAGGAGCAGAAAGTAATGTGCTCTGGTGGGCACTGGCACTTGGTGCATGTTTTGGTGGAAATGGAACGCTCATAGGTGCTTCAGCTAATGTTGTGACAATCGGAATTGCCGAGTCTGCAGGGCATAAGATAAGCTTTTTTGGTTTTATGAAATATGCCTTTTTATATATGATAATCAGTGTAGCCATCTGCAATGTATGGCTATTGCTTTTTTACTAAAAAGGAGGTTTGAAGATGACAACATGTTCCTTTGAAAAAGTTTTACTTCCAGTTGATAGAAGCGAAAACTCTCAGAGAGCAATAAAGTTTGCCGGAGCACTTCTTTCAGAGGCAACCTCTTCAGAAGTAACACTTCTTTATGTTATGACAGGAGGATATTTGAGCGATAGAATGAAAAACATTGATTTCAGGGCAGAATTGATAAAAGAAACGCAGACATTTAAAAAAATTCGAGAAAAACACATAGAGGAAAACATCTTACCTTTTCTCACAGAATATGAAAATGATATTAAAAAACTTGGCTTTAAGGGAAACATTTTGAAAGTTATAGAAGAGGGAGAGGCAGGAAATAAAATTATAGAGTTTGCAAAAGATAAAAAAATCCCTACATTAGTAATGGCAAGAAGAGGCATGTCAGAGTGGAAAGGCTATATTTTAGGAAGTGTTTCAAATAAGATAATTCACGGTTTGCTTAATCAAAATATCTATATTGTGGGACAGAAGATAAAAGAAAACCCATTGGCTCGAATTCTTCTTCCCGTAGATGGTTCAGAGTATTCAATGAGAGCAGTTCAACATTTAGCCTGTATAGGAAAAATAGTAAAGGCGATACAAAAAATTACAATTCTTAGAGTAATCAATGTCTCTCTCTATCTTGAAAGAGTAAGGCAGGGAATTGACCCAGAGGCTGAAGCAGAGGAAACCCTTTCATTAGCAAAGAAAATTTTAGTTAATGAAGGCATTAAACCAGAACTAATTGAGACAAAGAGTGTTGCTGGATTTCCCAAAGACGAAATAGTTAAAGAAGCCCAAGAAGGTGGTTATGACCTCCTATTGATTGGAAGAAAAGGTCGTTCTGCCATCAAAGACATAGTTTTAGGTGGTGTAAGCTCCTCGATTTTAAACAACTGTTTTGAACAGACAATTGCGATAATTAATCAGTAGGTGGGAAAATTGGAAGAGTTTAGAATTCTTCTCGTTGACGATGAGATTGAGTTTGTGGTAACACTGTCAGA
Source organism: Thermodesulfovibrio sp. TK500a (assembly GCF_055381765.1). Lineage (NCBI taxonomy): Bacteria > Pseudomonadati > Nitrospirota > Thermodesulfovibrionia > Thermodesulfovibrionales > Thermodesulfovibrionaceae > Thermodesulfovibrio > Thermodesulfovibrio sp. TK500a. The sequence goes on along the minus strand of NZ_AP041606.1, from coordinate 727,039 downwards.
GAGACTTTCCATGAGAAAATACAATGTAAAGGTCGCTACCTCTGCTGTTGAAGCAATGCCTCTTATTTATAGTTACTCTCCACATCTAATTATTCTTGATATAAGAATGCCCGAAATGAACGGTTTAGAATTTCTTAAGTTGATAAAGAAAATCAATCCTGCCACTGAAGTGCTAATGCTAACTGCTTACGGCGATCTAAAATATGTTGAGGAGGCTATAAAAGAGGGGGCACTGGAGTATATAATTAAACCAATTGATATAAGAGAGCTTATAATAAAAATTGAGAAGCTTAGAGAGAAAATTCAAAAAAGGGGGGTATTTTCAAATGTCTAATGAAGAACTCAAAGCAAATGTATTACTCGTTGATGATGAAGAGCAGTTTTTGAAAGTTGTCTCACAAAGACTTGGAATGAGGGGGCTAAAGGTTGAGGCTGCAACAAGCGGTGAAGAAGCAATTAAAAAGGCAGACCAGCGGGATTTTGATGCTATTATTCTTGACCTTGTAATGCCTGGTAAAAGTGGCATAGAGGTTTTAAAAGAGATAAAAGCCAAACATCCAGATTTGCAGATAATCATGTTAACAGGTCAAGGAAGCATTGAGGCAGGTGTTGAGGCAATAAAAGAAGGAGCAATTGATTTTATGCAGAAACCTGTTGATTTTGAAAAGCTTATGAAAAAAATAGAAGAGGCAAAAAACAAGAGATTTCTAATAATAGAGAAGAAACACGAGGAACATCTAAAAGAAATTCTTCAGAGTAAGCCTTGGTAGAGGATAGGCTGGGTTGCTGCGACCCAGCCCTCAATCTCTTTATAAATTTAGAATTATTAATGAATCAATGTCCACCTACATGGAGAAGTCCTGAGGCAGCAAGTATTAAAATCAAGCATTCTGCTAATGCAAATATGAAATAGGCAATATCCTTCTTTTTTAGGAAAATCGGTAGTATCCTTACATAGCAAAGTATTGTTACAGCTCCTAAGAAGGCTACGGGAACAAAATTTAAAAAATCGCCCTTTGTTACCATGCTTACCCATGCCCATCCTGGCTTTATCCCTGCAGAAGACAGATACTCATGGGCTTTTAATTTCCAATATTTGGGCAAGTCTGAAATCGGTATCTGAGGCGAAAGTATGCCTGTAAGATAAATAATAAAAGTAAGAATCAGCAGAAGAAGACCGATTTTCATTCCCCAGTCAAGCCATTTTGCATAGGCAATCTGTTCTTCTTTAATCTGATGTTTGGTCATTTTTAGCCTCCATTATTTCCAAATTCCAAGTCCTTTGAGGAGTGCTCTTACTCCTGCAAAGAGAAGCATGGCTATGACAATGTATCTAACTACTTTGGGCTTTGCTACTGCGAGGATTCTTACTCCAACTACTGAGCCAAGCATTATTCCTACAACACTTGGTGCAACCATCATGGGAAGCACTGCACCGTTGTTTAGATAAATCCATGCTGCCGAAGTGTCTGTAATGGATAGAAGAAACTTGCTTGTTGCCACTGAAACTTTAAGGGGTGCTCCCATAAGAAGATTTAAAACTGGCACATTTGCCCATCCAGCACCGAGTCCGAACATACCAGCCATTATTCCAATTGCAATGAAAAGTATCATTGCCTGAGGAGTTCTGTGAACCTTCCATTCAATCTCTTTTCCTGTTGATATTTCATTGTATATGCCGCTGATTTTCAGAGCCTGCGAGAGTGCATCAGCCTTTTTAACCTCTGGATATTCAGACTTCTTTGCAAGAAGCATTATTGCAACAATCATCAGAATTGTTCCTCCCAGAGCAATATTAACTACATGAGGTGGAAGAGCAAGTCCTATCATTGCACCAACTATGGCAGAGGCTGAGGCTATTAATGCAAGAGGTATGGCAAGCCTTAGGTCAGCAAATCCTCTTTTTAAAAGTCCTGGTCCTGCAGCAAGAGCACCTGCCAAAGCTACGAAAAGCCCCGCACCTCTTACAAAATCCATGTTGAAAGGGAAAAAGCCACCTACAATTGGAACAAACAACACCCCACCACCAACACCACCTAAAACTGCTAAAACTCCAAGTATAAATGTGACTATGAATAAAATAAGAGGCCATGCCCACCATGGCATTGAGCTATCTGTTGGAGTCATTGAATCTGCAAAAACAGAAGTAGCAAAGAGAGGAATAATTAAAATAAGGAATAAACTGAGGTATCTAATCTTCATTCTAACCTCCTAACTTTTTCTGTGTAAGATTATAAAATTATTACATAAATAACCTAAAAAAAGGTTATTATAATTTTTTATAACCGAATAATTTATAATTGCTTTACATTTTTTTGTAGTTTTTTTATTATTATGTAAAGAACGAGGCTGTTCAATTGCTAAGGGTCATCCCGAGGGCTTTGCCCGAGGGATCTCTTCCTTTAACTGAGGAGATTCCTCGTTGCTAACACTCCTCGGAATGACACTTTTACTGTCACCCTGAACGTAAGCGAAGGGTCTCCTCCTTTGGAGGCGAGGAATGACAGTTATAGGTAATTAAGAAATCTAAGGACTTGTGGTTAATTGATTTTCAATACACTACAAGTTTTTGAACAGTCTCTAAAGAATGTCAAGGAGGTAAACATGGGAAGGCAGATGAGAGTTTTATTAGTAGACGATGAAGTAGAGTTTGTCAAAACTCTCGCTAAAAGGCTTGAGATGAGACAACTTAAACCTGACACTGTATACAGTGGTGAAGAAGCAATAAAATACGCAGAGGAACAGGAGCCGGATGTTATAGTACTTGACCTCCGAATGCCCGGAATGGATGGTATTGAAGTGTTAAGACAGATTAGGCAAGCCTATCCTACAACACAGGTAATAATACTTACTGCTCACGGCACAGAAAAAGACCAAGAAGAAGCTCAGAAGCTTGGTGCGTATGAGTTTTTGAGAAAGCCTGTTGATATTGAAACTCTAATGGATAAAATCAAGGGAGCTTATCAGAGAAAACTTGAGCTCACCATGTCTGCAATTGCCTTTGCCGAAGAAGGGGATTTTGACACAGCAAGAAAAATAATGGAAAATAAGGACGAAAAATAGTCTATACAGGGATTTCGATATTAACGACCTTATCGTTGGATGTAATCTTTATGTTGGTAAGTGATAGTATTTCCTGAATAGTTGAAATTTGCCATATTTCTTGATTGATGCTTTCTGTAAAATCGCCTTCATATTTTACTGTTAATTTAACAAAGCCGTTTTCTCCTTTAGCCGTCACTGTTATATTTGTATCAGGCTTTGATTTCTTCAAAAAGCTATCTATCGCATAGAATATGGCAAATTCTAATAAGAAGGGAGAGTTCTCAAGGTCAGGCAGGCTTTCGGGTATATCATACTTTAGGGAAACCTTTTTTCTGCTTGAGTATCTCTTAAGCAGTTCAAATAACTCTTCAACGGTTGAACTTAATTTGAAGGAACTTTTAAGATTGTCCATTCTGTGTGCAAATCTATTGAAATAGCCTATGAAATTTACGCTTTTTTGTATCTGATTTTCTATTGCTTCAAGACTTTCAACTACATAGGGCATTTCCTTTTTATCAATGGATTTTTTGCCTTTACATATATCACTGATTAGACCGGCTGATTCTTTTATCAAAGCAAGATGATTATTGATTTCGTGTGTAAAATCTGCTATAATCTTGCCTACAAAAACTAAGGGTTTGTCAATCATATACTTTCCTCCTTTTTTAGCTTTGCACTGTCAATTTTAGATACTAAATCTTCAATATCAACGGGTTTTATTAAATAATCGAAAGCACCACTTTGTAGGCTTTTGTTTATTCTCTCTGTGTCACCATATCCTGAAAGCATAATTACTTGAATAGAAGGGTTTATCTCTTTTATCCTTTTTAATACTTCAAGTCCATCTGTGTCTTGCAATCCTATATCAAGAATGATAACGTCCGGAATTTGTTTAATGAAATTGATAGCTTCGGACAAACTTACGACACCGCTTGCATCATATCCTCTAAGATTTAGTCTTTCCGTTAGAGCTGTAACCAGCTCCTGTTCATCATCGATAATAAGAACCTTTGCCTTCTTCATTTGCTTCTCTCCGTTTCAAAATTAATTGGCATTTCTATAGAGAATGTTGTGCCTTTGTCAACCTCGCTACTTACTTTAATATCTCCACCTAACTTTTTAATTATGCCATAGGAAATGTATAAACCAAGACCTGTGCCCTTTTTCTTTGTAGTGTAAAAGGGCTCAAAGATGTGCTTTAGTCTCTCTTTTGGAATTCCAGGTCCGTTATCTTTAATTAAGATTCTTATTCGATTATTATCTATCAACTCTGTTTTTATCTCAATCTTACCTCCCATATCAACGGCATCGACGGCATTATTTATTATATTCAGTAATACCTGTTGTAGCTGGCCTTTATCTGTAGTAATTTTAGGTAGATTGTCTTGAAAATCATAGGTAACATTAATGCTTTTAGCTTCAATCTCCTTTACTATAAAGCCTATTACTTCTTGAATTGCCTCATTAAGCTGAAATTGTTCAGTGGTTTTATCTATCTTCCTTGAGAAACTCAAGAGTCTGTGAGTAATTGTTCTACACCGTACAACACTATCCTGTATAGACCCTATGAGTTGAAGGAATTTTTCTTTGTTCTGAGTTATGTCTCCATACTCTATCAAGTCTTTCATCAATCCTGCTTTCTCATTTATTATGGCAAGAGGATTATTAATCTCATGGGCTACGCCGGCGGCAAGCCTTCCAATGGAGGCAAGTTTGTCGGCATGTTCTGCATTAGCTATTGCAATTTCTCTTTCATAGTCTGCTTTCTGAACTCTGTTTACTAAGGTGTTAATTGATGTGGTTATAACGAAAAATATAAGAGCAATGCTGAAAATGCTTATCATTGTAACTTCTCTTGTAAAGAAAGAGGGAATTTTTTCATAAGGTTCAGAGCGTATGAGGGCTACAAGAATCCAGGGAGTATTTTTTATTGTTCCATATGCCAGATAGGCTTGCTTTCTGTCTATGTCGTATTCGTAAATTTTAATATGGTTCGTATCATCTTCAATGGTCACCTTTAATTTTAGGGGCTCCAGTGCATTGCCAAAAAGTTTAGAGTTTGTCTGTAAAATCTTATCTCTGTTTACAAGAAATATATCATCCTGCGATTCAATCTCGAGATTTGACAGTAGTTTCTGTAGAATATCCATATTTATCGATACTCTTAGAAGTCGGAAATCTTTTGAAGAGAGTTCTTTTTTTATAACTATTGAAAAGTGAGGAATTTTTCTGTATCCAAGAAATACATCGGTTACGTAGACTGTTCTCATTGCCATGTCTTTGAACCATTCGGCTTGGGAATAATCTCTCCCTGTCAATTGATAAGGTCCGATATACAATGTCTGTATGCCTTTGCTGTTTATAACTCCAATATCAACTATGCCCTCAAACTCTCTTTTGAAGTCTGAAAATAAACGGTGAAATTTTTTCTCATCAGTAAAATACTCCTCAGGATAAGAGCTTGATACGAACCGGAGAGCAGAAATTCTTTCGGAGATGAAGAACTCAATGGAGTGCCTCGTTTCCTCCATCTGCCATTTTAAGTTGTTTCGGAAATCATCATGAACTATCTGATATATCCAGAGATATGTTATTGTTATTACTATCCCAAGGGGAATAATTGCAAAGAACGTGTTAAGCAGAATTAATCTAAATTTGAGATTAAAATATCTTTCTTCAGTGAGTTTTGATAAAACTTGCTTTAAAGGATTAAACATTTTCTAAATTATAGCAGATTTTAAAGCTAAGGAAAAATTAATTTTCAGTTCAATATCAATTCAATCCAGAGATTTATTGGTCTTTCTAAGATAAAGTAAGCGGCCTTTCGGCTTAGTCTAAGGGAGTAGAATAGGAAATTATTTTCGAGGCTTTTATATTCCTGTCATTCCGAGGAGAGTAAGCGACGAGGAATCTCTTCTGTTTTGAAGACCCCTCGGAATGACTATTAGTAATTGAACAGCCTTATTTTGAATCCCTCCTATACCCTAAACCTTCCTATAGCTGTCTGGAGTTCTCCGCCAAGTCTTGCTATATCACTGGCTGTCTGGGCTGACTGATCCACTGCAAGGGATATCTCCTTTGAACCCTCTGCTATGCTTCCTATGTCCTGCGTTATGTGGTCTGTCACTGAAGACATCTCTTCGGTCGCAGAGGCTATCTGCTGTATCATCCCCTGTAACTCCTGCGCTTTGCTCAGTATCTGCCCAAGTATCTCCGCTGACCTGTTGCTTAGCTCTACTCCGCTTGCTACTTTCTTTGTGGCATCTTCCATCGAACCCTCTGCCACATCTACTTCTGTCTGTATTCCCCTTATCATCTCTGCTATCTCATCGGTTGCCTTAGTGGTTCTCTCTGCAAGTTTCCTTACTTCATCGGCTACTACTGCAAAGCCTCTTCCCTGCTCTCCTGCTCGGGCTGCCTCTATGGCTGCATTCAATGCAAGTAGATTTGTCTGGTCTGCTATGTCTTTTATCACTGTGACAATTTCACCTATCTGCCTTGAACGCTCACCAAGCACGTTGATTACTTCTGATAGTTTCCCTATTGCTCCCTCTATTACTTTTATCTCTTTCGCTGTGTTTGTGGTCATGTCTTTTCCTTCTTTTGCTACACTGGCTGTTGTTACGCTTACTTCTGCTATGTTTGATGCATTCTTTGCTATGTCTACTACTGTCTGGCTCATCTCTTCTGCTGCAGAGGCTATCTGGCTTGCTCTCTCTGTCTGGGATTTGAGATTCCTCGATATCTCTTCTGTTGTTGCTGAGAGTTGTTCTGAGGAGGAGGCAAGGGAGCTTGAGATTGTCTTTGACTCTGCTATGAGGCGTTTGATGCTTCTTATTGCTTCGTTTACTGACTGGCTTATCATGCCAAGTTCGTCTCTGCTTTCTACTTTTGCCTCTACTGATAGGTCTCCCTGTGCTACTTTCTCAAGGGTTGTCTTGAGTTCTGCCACTGGTTTTTTTACAGAGCGGGAAATCAACAAGGCAAAGAATACCGCTATGGCAGTGCTTAATGTAGAGATTGCTATGGCAGTAATAATTTGAATTTTTACCGAATTTTTAACTTGTTCGATTTTTTTGTTTGAAAGTTCATATTGATAATTTACTATAGCATCTACAGCTTTATTTATTCGTTCAACTTTTTTGGGTAGTTCCCTGTTGAAAAGTTCAATTGCCTCTTTATTTTTGCCAGCTAAAGAAAGTTCAATGACCTTATTGTTTGCTGATGCGGCATCACTTATAGACTCTTTTAGTTCGCTTATTAACTTTTTACCCGTATCAGAAAAGACTCTCTTTTCTAATTTTTCAAGGCTTTCTCTGTATATATTTCTACTTTTTTCGATAAAAAGCTTTTTCTCTTCTTTTATCTTCCTGTCGTCATTCAGAAGGATATCTCTAATGCCCATGAGAATATCCTTTACAGAGCTTCTTATTGATGCGGCATAGTTGATTTTCTCAACTCTGTCTTCGATGTCATCTACATTACTCTTAACAGAACTAAGCTGGATAAATATGAAACTACCCATAATTAATGTGAAAAAGATTATTACCCCAAAACCTCCTCCTAATTTTTTTCCTAATGTCATGTTCTTAAACATCTTTAAACCCTCCTTTTAATTTTTTATTTAATACCCCCCCTATAATGTTGAAAAATTAAGCCGTTAAAACCTAAAGTTTCGGCAAGCCAATTACCCCTATTTCAAATGCCCCAATATCTTACTGCAAGTATACAGTAATTATTTTTAAACGACAAGGGCTGGTTAATTTTTTTGTATTAAAAATTTGTATAATATTTTCAATGACATTGTTTCATATTCCATCTTCAGGAGAGATACTTCTGTGGGATAATATTGAAGAACTTCATGCATTGGTAGGGAAGATAGACTCTCTTTTCAGAGATTTCCCCGATAAATTTAAGAGTTCCATGTTGCTTGCTCAAGAGATAAAAAATTATATTTTGCAAATTGACCCATTCATTGATACTTATTCAAAAAAGGTATGTCCCTTATGCACTAATATCTGCTGTTTAAATAAAAATAGCAGATACGAATACGATGACCTTATCTATGTTGTTGCTCTAAGAGAGACTTTTCCTTTTCCAGAGAGAAATCTGAGTGAAAAAGAACCATGCTATCTTCTCTCTGAGAGAGGCTGTACGGTACCTCGATACTTGCGACCTCTCAGATGTAATTGGTATATCTGTAAAGACCTTTTAAAAGAGATGGAGTCAGCACCTGCGAGAGTATTCAGAGAATTTTCCAATATTTTCAACAAAATGCTTTATGTAAGACAGCAGATGCTGACTTCATTTTTTCAATCACTCTCCGGCATTCAAAATTGTATATAATCCCCGTCCGTTTCTGTAAAACCAGACTGTAGCACTTCCCTTTGTCTGTGCAGCTACTTTGGCAAAATCCTTTGAGTTATTGATTTTTTGGTTATTAATCTCTACTATCACATCTCCTCTCATTAAAACTCCCTCAGCCCTTGCTCCCTGTTCAATGGAACTTATTACTACTCCGTTAACTCTGCTTGGTAGTCCGAGTTGATTTCTGAGCTTAGGCGTTAAATCTTCTACATAAATTCCTGCAAGTACAGAATCGGAGAGGGAAACTTTTTTCTCAGCGGGAAGTTCGCCTACTGTAGCTGTTACTGAGTAATGTTTTCCATTTCTTATTATCTCAATTTTCACTGTTTTTCCTGGCGGTGTGCTTACTACAAGATTTCTAAGATGGGCTGAATCCTCAACTTCCTTTCCGTCGAAAGTAATTATTATATCTTTCATTGTTATCTTTGCCTTGTCAGCAGGACTTCCTTCCTGAACATCTGTGACAACAGCACCTTTTACTTCTTTCATGTTATTAGCCTTTGCCATCTGAGGGTCTACATCCATTACTGTAACACCAAGCCATCCTCTCACCACTTTTTTATGTTTTATTAGATTGTCCATTACCACCTTTGCCATATTGCTCGGGATAGCAAAACCAATCCCCTGATATCCGCCGGTTGTGCTGAATATGGCCGTGTTTATTCCTACGAGTTCGCCCTTTACGTTGACAAGAGGTCCACCAGAATTTCCAGGATTTATAGCTGCGTCTGTCTGGATAAAGTCTTCATAGTCTGAAATTCCCACATTTGCCCTTCCTGTTGCACTCACAATGCCACTTGTAACTGTAAGATTCAGTCCATAGGGATTTCCTATGGCTATTACTGTCTCGCCAACTTTAAGCTTATCCGAGTCTCCCCACTTTATTGCTCTAAGTCCATCGGCCTTAATCTTTATAACGGCAATGTCTGTTTTTGCGTCATAACCAATAATAGTGCCGTCAAAAACTCTCTTGTCAAAGAGCTTTACTTTAATTTCATCGGCACCTTTAATGACGTGATAATTGGTAAGAATGTATCCATTTACACCGTCTACTATTACACCTGAACCAAGGGAAGTCTGGGTGAATTCTCTCTGTTTTCCAAAGAAATCGCCGAATTCTTCATCAAAGAATCTTCTGAAAAAAGGGTCGTTAAAAGGAAAGGGTATGTTTTGTCTTTTTATTTTTTTTGTAGTGTAAATGTTTACCACTGACGGTCTCACTGCTTGAACAACCTCTGCCATAGCATTACCTATTTTAGAAAGGGTCTCTTGTGACTCCTTTGAAATCTGATAGTCTTCAGAGAAACCTTTTGTCTGAATGTCAAATTTAGATGCTAAGATTAATCCTATGGTAATACCTATTAGTATTAGGATTGCACCTGATATGATGAATTTCTTGTTGCCTTTCATCTTGACTACCTCCTATTTTTGAAGTTTCTCCCAGTCTTTAAGGAATTTTTCTATTCCTATGTCTGTGAGGGGGTGCTTTATTAGTTGTTTAATTACAGAGTAGGGAATAGTTGCTATGTCTGCTCCTATTCTTGCTGCCTCAAGCACATGAAGAGGATTGCGAATGCTTGCCACAATCACTTCGGTCTCAAAGGCGTAGTTTTCAAAGATTATCTGAATGTCTCTTATCAAGTCCATACCAAAATGACTTATGTCATCAAGCCTTCCTACAAAAGGACTTACATAGGTAGCTCCTGCCTTTGCAGCAAGCAATGCCTGAGTTGGTGAAAATACGAGGGTTACATTTGTCTTAATTCCCTCTTGAGATAATTTTTTGACTGTCTTAAGCCCGTCTTCGGTCATTGGGATTTTTATTACAATGTTATCGGCTATTTTACTTAATTCAATGGCTTCTCGGAACATCTCTTCATGCTTTAGTGAGACTGCCTCGGCACTTACAGGTCCTTCTACTATTTGGCAGATTTCTTTAAGAAGACCCATTGGCTCTCTGCCTTCTTTCGCAAGCAATGAGGGATTGGTGGTAACTCCATCAATTACTCCGACTTCCCATGCTTTTTTAATTTCTTCAATATTTGCTGTGTCAATAAAAAACTTCATTCTATCTCCTCCTGTGTAACTTTAATTATGAAATTATCGCCATCTTTTTCTATTATCAAGCCATAAATAGAGGCCATTTCAAAGAGAGTTTTACCGAACAGCAATGGTAAAACCTCCTCTGAGATTGATAATTTCTCTTTTACCCAATCTCTAATTTGAAAATCGAATAGTATCATCTCCGCTATTTTCTCAACATTTTCCTCTTTACCACTTCTAAGCTCTTGTATGAGGTCATTGAAAACAGTGGGAGAACACTTCTCATCGTGTTTTCTTATGGCCTTTTCAATCAACTCAACTCCTTTGAACAAGTCAGCCCTTGTGAGACTTCTTTTTTCGAGCCCCGTAATGTCAACATTAGAAGACCAACATTCAAATTTTCTGCATACAAGAGGTTTTTTCTCATATATTGTGCATCCCTCCGCAGGGTCATAAAAAAGGCAGGTAAAACTTCCAAAAATAGGCTTTATTTTTATTAACTCCATGGGTGTGTAATAAATTTCGCCGTCTATTGAGGAACGAACTTTTTCTCCTTCTCTAATTGTGTAGATATCTTTTTCAGAAATTATTCCTTCTGTTAAAAGAGACAGGTCGTCTTTTAAAATCAATGGAGTATCTCTTCTACAGCATTCACCGCATCGTTTACACTCATTTTTTGCAGCAAATTTCATTTTTTTGGGTTTTCCTTCAGCATCATATCCTTTTACAGTATGTTCATTTTTCATTTCCGTTTTATTTGGTCTGTAGATAGTTCCGTCTGGTAGAACTATCTCAAAAGGGGAGTTTTCTTCAGACATTTCCTTCTCCTTTCCGTAAGATTTTTTCTATAAATTCGGTATAATGCAAGACTTCTTTATTGTTCATAGTGAATTTAAATTGGATTATACAGTTTGGACAAGAAGTTATTATCATATCTGCTTTCTCATATTCTAAAACTTTTTTTTTCAGAATATCCATAGATTGCCTCTCAAAAAGAAAGGAAAAAAGCCCAGCAAAGCCGCAGCAACCTTCTTTTTTTTCCATTTCAATTCCGGTTTTTTTCAAAAGCTTTATAATTGAAGCTTCCTCTTTCAAGTAGTTCTTTGAATGGCAGGAGAGGTGGAAAAAAATTTTTTTCTCCGATTTTTCATTTCCAGTTATTTCTTTTATATCTATCAAATCATCAAGATTCAGTATTTTGATACTGTTCCCTGTGAGTTTGTCGTAAACATCTTTTAAAAAATGGGCACAGGTTGGGCATGGTGTCATTACTCCATCAATGTTAAAGGAATTATAGAGCGTAATATTCTTTTGGGCAAGCCTCATTGCTTCCTCTCTATAGCCTGCTCCCAGTAGAGGCGCTCCACAGCAGTTCTGTCTTGGCAAAACAACTTCGTATTTTGACTTTGACAGTAGTTTAATTAGTGCATTGGAAATAGATGGCATTAGATAATTTGTAGAACAGCCTAAAAATAAAGCTATCCTTCCTTTCGGTCTGATTTGATTGAATATTTTTAGACTTTCTCTTTGAGTCTTTTTTCTCTCGAAAGGAACGAGCTTGTCAATTAAACTGGCAGGTATTAAATTTTGCCTTTTCACCATATTCTTAATGGGTTTAATTTTCAAAATACGGAATAGAGAAAAAAACAGCCCTGGAAAAAGTGAAAAATATTTGAATAAAAGTAGCTTAGGATTTTTTCTCATCTTTTCTCTCAAATTATAAATTGAAAAAGGAATGTCTACCTGAAGAGGACAGTTTGAAAAGCATGCACCGCAAAGAAGGCAGCTGAAGATTCTTTCTCTGAGCTCTTTTGATTCTGAAAGCTCTCCTTCTTTTAAAAAATTGTAGAGCTGAGTTCTTCCTCTCGGAGAAAAGGATTCATTCAGAAAATATCTGTAACTGGGACAGATTTCTCTGCATTTTCCACATTTGTTGCATTCTGAAATTTCCATTTTTATTCAGCTAAAGGTTTACTCTTATGAATGTGATAGTTTTCTTGATGGAGAGTAGCATCTTTTTTAATTGTAATTCTTATCTTTCTGGTGTTTTCAATTTCTTCAAGGGAATCTCTCTCTTCATCTGTAAGAAGGTCTGCTACTTGTGGATGAGCTACAAGTATTATTTCTGCTCCTTCCTGAGGAGTGAGGCATTTGAGCTTTCTCAGTATTTCATAGGCAACAGACCTTATGCTCAAAACTCTTCCCTTTCCTTCACAGTAGGGACAACTGTCGCATAGGATATGTTCAAGACTTTCTCTTGTTCTTTTTCTTGTCATTTGAACTATTCCCAGTTCGGTAATGTTGTATATCGTTGTTTTTGCTCGGTCTTTTTTCATTGCCTCAACCATTGCATTTATTACTTTCTGTTTGTTTTCGTCTTTTTCCATATCTATAAAGTCGATGAGAATTATTCCACCGAGATTTCTGAGCCTTATCTGATAGGCAATCTCTTTAACTGCTTCGAGGTTGGTTCTCAGTATGGTATCTTCTAAATTTTCTTTTCCCACAAATTTGCCTGTATTAACATCGATTACAGTCATTGCCTCTGTCTGGTCGATTACTATGTAGCCGCCTGATTTGAGCCATACTTTTCTTTCAAGTGCTCTGTCAAGGTCAACTTCAATTCCAAAGGCATCAAAAATTGGTTCATCCCCATCGTAGAGTTCAATTTTTTCTGCAATCCTGGGAAAATAAACAGAGGCGAACTCTCTTAGTCTCATCCATTCAGCATGGCTGTCGATTATTAAACGGTCTACGTTCTGATTCATGAAGTCTCTAAGACTTCTTAAAACAAGGTCAAATTCACTGTGAATAAGTGCTGGTGCATGAACCCTGTCTTTTTTCTTTTGAATGTTGTCCCATAGCAGAAGAAGAAAATCAATATCTTTCTGTATTTCCTCCTCGGTGGCGTCTTCGCTGACAGTTCTCATTATTAGACCAAAACCGATGGGTTTTATTTTCGTTGCAAGCTCTTTAAGCTCTTTTCTCTTTTCTTCGTCCTCTATTTTTCTTGATATGCCAATGTGTTCCATCCCTGGCATTAGTACCACATATCTGCCTGGAAGAGTTATTCTCGAAGTAACTCTTGCTCCTTTTGTGCCTATGGGGTCTTTTGCTACTTGAACTAAAATCTCCTGTCCTTGCTGAACAAGCTCTTCGATAGAGGCATCTTTAAAGTCAAGTTTTGAGATAAACTCTGTCTCTTCAATGGCCTCTAAAAAGGGATATAGTTCTTTAATTCCTCCTCTTATGTCGTCTACATAAAGAAAGGCTGCCTTGTCCAGGCCAATATCAATAAAACATGCCTGCATACCCTTTAATACTTTTACAACCTTGCCCTTGTATATGTTACCAACAAAACTTGAATCTCCCTTTCTTTCGATGTAGAATTCTACTACCTGGCCTCCTTCAAGTAAAGCAACGCGACATTCCTGTTTTGTAACATTTATTAAAAGTTCATTGCTCAAGGTTCTACCATTCCTCCTTTGTTACCATACATTTGTATTCTTTTAATTTTTAGTTCTTTCGCCGATATACCTGTTAAAGCCTCTGCTATTTCATTGATTCGTGCCTTTACCTCCGTATCTTTAACTATTATACATACTTCATTGTCGTAAATCTGAATATCTTCAAGGAACTCTTTCAGCGAGTAAGTTTTCTCGTTTCTCTTTATCTCTATCTTTTCTGAGTCTATGTGCTTATTGAGGGAGAAATGTTCTGGAAAAATTATCTTGTATTTGTATCTGTCAATAAAAGCTCCCAGTGAAGGAGTCTGAGGACTAATAATTCTCGCATGTTTTATTTTAATTCCTTCTGGTAATAGTTGATTTAACTTGTCAATATAATCTTCTTTCATTTCTCCATAAATTTTTAGGTCAAAGTATTCGGCCTCGCTTTCAATCCCCGTAGGAAGAGAGGGACACAGGGAAATTTCTGGTTTAGGATGAAAGCCCTTTGAAAGAGCAAATGGAATACTCGCTTTTCTTAAAATCCTCGTAATGAGACTGATAAGTTCAAGTTGCGATAGATATTTCATGTTGCCAGACTTTGTATGGCAGAACCTTACAGTGATGGTTTGGTTTTCTTCTTTATTTAAAGATTCGGCCTCCGAGGGTTTTTCTTTTTCAACAGTAGTTGTATCCATTTGGATATTTTTAAGTTTACAGCTCAATCCGCAACCCTCACATTTTACAGAGCAATCACTGCTTTTATCGGTTTTTATGGCTCTATCGAACTCTTTTAGTAAAAACTCTTTTTTAACTCCCGTATCTACGAATTCCCAAGGAAGAGCTTCGTATTGTGAATATTGCTTTTTAGCGTAATAGAACAAATCAATACCTGATTTTTCCATGGCAGAAAGCCATCGGTTGAAATCAAATAAATCTGTCCAAGCAGATAATTTCTCCCCTTGTTTCCACGCATGATATATGACATCTCCAACTTTCTCATCACCCCTTGAGATTGCCGCTTCAAGAACGCTCATCTTGGGAGCATGTCCTTTGTAGTGAATCTTGCTTTTATAAAATGCCTCTTTTATGGTATGAAGTTTTTTCTTCATCTCATCGTAATCAATCTGGCCAAGCCATTGAAAAGGTGTGTGAGGTTTTGGAATAAAAGGTGATACAGTGACATTTATGTCAACAAATTTTTTTGTATATTTTTTGGAAAGCTTACTTATTTGCTTTGTAAGACTTATAATACCCTCGATATCCTCATCTGTCTCTGTAGGAAGTCCTATCATAAAATAGAGTTTTATACTAAGCCAGCCTTCTTCAAAGAGAAGACAACAAGCTCTTTCTATATCCTCGGTGGAGAGATTTTTATTTATAACAGCCCTCAGTCTATCTGTAGCTGCTTCAGGAGCTATTGTAAATCCTGTTTTTCTGGTAGATTTTATTTGTTTGAGAAGTTCCTGTGTGACCTTATCTGCTCTGATTGAGGGCAGAGAAATGGCAACTCCTTTGCCAGAGAAATCTCTGTTTAAGGCATGCAAGAGTTCCTGTAAATAGGGATAATGTCCGATGCTGAAGGACAGAAGAGATATTTCTTCATACCCTGTATTTTCTATTGATTTTTTTGCTATTTCGAGGACTTTTTCAGGAGTTCTCAGCCTTATAGGTCTGTAAATCATTCCTGCCTGACAGAACCTGCATCCTGAAGGGCATCCTCGAGATACTTCTATAGATACTCTGTCGTGGACAATCTTCATATAGGGAACTACAGGAGCCGTTGGAAATTCGGCTTCATTTAGACTTGCCACATACTGACGTTTCACTGTTTTTTTTCCAGTAAAAGGCACAAAAAATCCATCTATATTTCCAACTGCCATAAGCAGTTCTTCCTTTTTTTCATTAGCTTTCTTCCACTCTCTGTAAACATTTACGAGTTTCAATATGGCTTCTTCGGCCTCTCCAATTAAAAAGGCATCTATAAAAGGAGACATCGGAAGGGGATTTGAGGCACAAGGACCGCCTGCAATTATTAGTGGATATTTTTGTTCTAATCTATCCTGCCATTTTAAAGGAATTCTACCTAAACTTAACATGTTAAGCACTGTAGGATATGAGAGTTCATACTGAAGGCTGAAACCTACTATGTCGAATTTGTAAAGAGGGGTTTTTGTTTCTAAAGAGAGAAGGGGAATTTCCTTAGACTTCATATACTCTTGCATATCAATCCATGGGGAGAATACTCTTTCTGCATGGACATCGGAAATTTTATTGAGAATGTTGTAGAGAATTTTCATCCCCACATGAGACATTCCTATCTCGTAGATATCAGGAAAACAGAGGGCAAATTTTATAAAGCTCTCTCCGCCCTTCTTTACAACAGAGTTTATTTCGCTGTTTATATATCGAGTTGGTTTTTCAAAATAAAGAAGATTCATAACTTAATTAAACCAGAGACTGAGCAATTAATTCAATTGCAATCTATTGAAAGTTACCGAGAAACTTTCTTGGTTTACCAGCACCCTGAGGAGGTCCCACAAGGCCGTCTTCTTCCAGAATGTCCATTATTCTTGCTGCTCTATTATAGCCAATTTTAAATCTGCGCTGAATAAGAGATATGGATATCTCACCAGTCTGTCTGGCATACTCAATCACATCTTCATAAAGTTCGTCTTTTGCTGTCTCATCTACTTTGCCATTCTCTCTCTTTTCAGATGGAACTTGAATGGACTCGAATGTGGAGAAATCTGGAGTGCCCTGAGAGCGTAAATAGTCTGTTACTGCTTTCACTTCTTCTTCACTTACGTATGCGCCATGAACTCTTATTATTTTTACACCCGAAACCATAAACAGCATGTCACCCATTCCGAGTAGTTTTTCTGCACCCTGTGTATCAAGGATTGTTCGGGAGTCAATTCGGGAACTGACTTGAAAGGCAATTCTTGCGGGAAAGTTTGCTTTTATAATTCCTGTTATGACATCAACACTGGGTCTTTGTGTTGCAACGACAAGATGGATACCTGAAGCTCTTGCCATCTGAGCGATTCGGGTAATTGATTGTTCAACTTCACCCGGAGCGGTAAACATAAGGTCTGCAAATTCATCTATAAAAACTACAATGTAAGGAAGTTGTTGCTCCTTTGAGACGGAATTGTTGTATCCAGAAATATTTCTGAAGCCCTTTGAGGCAAACAGTTTATATCTTCTTTCCATCTCAACAATTATTTTTTTGAGGGAATCAGAGGCTTCTTTAGGGTCTGTTATGACAGGAGAAAAAAGGTGAGGTATATTCTCATATACTGAAAGTTCGAGAAGTTTTGGGTCAATGAGAAGAAGTCTTACCTCTTGAGGAGTTGATTTATAAAGAAGGCTCAATATCATTGTGTTTAAGCATACGCTTTTTCCCGAGCCAGTAGCACCGGCAACTAAAAGATGGGGCATTTTTGCAAGGTCAGTTACAACAGGGTTGCCATATATGTCTTTTCCAAGGGCAAAAGTGATTGGTGATTCGCTTTTTACGAATTTTTCTGATGCAATAATTTCTCCAAGCCTTACAATCTGTCTTTTTCTGTTCGGCACTTCAATGCCGATGGCAGAGCGTCCAGGGATGGGGTATATCCTTATGCTTTGGGCTTTCAATGAGAGGGCGAGCTCATCGCTTAGAGCTATTATTCTGCTCAACTTTATTCCGCTTGCAGGCTCAAACTCATACATTGTTACAACTGGACCGGGATATACTTCCTTAATCGTTCCCTTTATGCCAAATTCTGCAAATCTTGCTTCAATGCTTTTCGCTGAAGAGAGTATTTCTTCCTTTGAAATAGAACTCTCTGATTTTTCAATTTTGAGTAATTCTAAAGAAGGAAGTAGAAATCCTTCTTTTTCTTCTTTCTCTATGCTCTCTTCAATTGGTTGCTCTTCCTTAATTTTCTGATTATTGTTCAACTTAAGCTTTTTCTTGTCCTCCCATGTCTTATTGGAAGTTTCTGAGTCTGGCAACTGAACAACCTTTATCTCGTTGTCTTCAGTTTTATTTGGCTCTTCTGTTAATTTTTCTCTTCTTTGCAGAAGTTTAGGTTTTATTAGAATTAAGGAAGCAATTGTTATAGATGTCCAGAGAATATATGTTCCTGCAAGGGAGAGGTATTTTTCTGATAAATGAAAGGCAATCCACGAGAGCCCTTCGGGTAATTTTTTGTAACTTTCTAAGAATGCTCTCAATGGTTCAAGCATTACAGCCAGACAGAAGAGGACTATTAATAACCAGGGAATACTAAAAGGAGAACACTTTTTATTTAACAGTTTTCCAACTCCCCAAGCTCCTACTAACAGCGGTATTAGAAAAGCAGATATTCCAAATACACTTAAAAAAGCATCTGCCAGATAAGCACCTATAATCCCACCGTAATTAGAAGGTTTTGAATTGGTATAAGTTAAAAAAGAAGGGTCAAATAGATTATAGCTAACGAGACTTACCAATAAGTATAGAGCAGCACCAATCAAAATTATAGAGATAAAAATAGTAAAAGTAGATTTTTTGGGGGCATCAACTCTTGTTGTAAGATTCTTAATTTCTGAGATTTTTTGATTTCTATTCGGTTTTCTGTAAAAAGTTTTTTTCTGCATCAGCTTCTAAAAAAATATAACAAAAAGATTACTCCTGCTAAAACCCATCGGTAGTAAATAAAAACATTAAGCGGGTATTTTTTTAAAAAACTTAGAAGAAACTTGATTGCTAAAACCCCAGTAATAAAAGCCGTAACTATACCCGCTGCAAAAAGAGTGTAGTCGTGGGAATAACCAATTTTCAAAGATTTATAAAAGTCTAAGGTTGCTGCTCCTGCAATGGCAGGTGTTGAAAGAAGAAAGGAAAACTTGGCAGCATATGCCCTGTCAAGCCCTTTGAATAATCCCGCAGTTATAGTAATTCCTGAGCGGGAAACTCCAGGTATAAGAGCTACTGCCTGAGCTACACCGATAATTAAAGCATCTGAAAAATTAACGTTATCTCTCTGCTTTTTTCCGGTTCTTTCTGCTATGAGCATTATAATTCCTACTGATACGAGAGTAAAAACGATTATCAAAGGATTTCTTAGTTGATTTTCTATAAAGTCATGAAAAGTGATACCGGCTATGGCAGCAGGAATTGTGCCTATTATCAGATAGACCAAGATTTTTCTTTCCTTGAAAAATATATCTATCCAGTCTTTCCAGAAGCAGTAAAGAAGTGACATAAGAGTTCCTGTATGAACAGCAATATCGAAGCTCAGAGAGTCAACGCTGCCCTTCCAACCAAAAATCCATGGTGTTATAATTAAATGGGCAGTGCTACTTACTGGAAGGAATTCGGTTAATCCTTGAATAATACCGAGTATTATTGCCTTTAATAGGTCTTCCAAAATATCCTCCTAACTTAACTTTGAACTATTTATTATACCTTACTGGAACTTAAATTCTCCTGGTTGAAAAGGGAGAGCAAAAAATATTTGAGAAAAAAGGCAATTTTAATAAATCAAGACGTTATCAATCAGTCTGGTCTGGCCAATTTTTACAGCTATGGCAAGTAGATATTTTTCTTGCTTCTCTTTTACCTCTTCAAGATTTAACGGGTCATAAACTCCGACATACTGAATTTCGGTTACAAGAGGCTGCGATTTTAGTATCTCTAACATTTTTTGTGTTGCCTCTTGAGGAGTTTTATACTCTTTAAGCATAGCTTCTCCTGCTTTTAATGCTTTAAAAATTACTGTCGCAGCCTCTCTTTCTCTTTCATTCAGATAGCTGTTTCTTGAACTCATTGCAAGACCGTCTTCTTCCCTCATTGTAGGGCAGATTATAAGTTCCGTATCAAAGTTTAAATCTTCTATCATTCTCTTAATAATCAAACTCTGCTGATAGTCTTTTTGTCCAAAATATGCTCTCGTTGGCCGGACTAAATTGAAAAGCTTACATACTACGGTGGCAACACCTCTAAAATGGCCTGGCCTGAACTTGCCACACAATTTTTCGCTTAAACCCTCCACATTAACATAGGTACTGTAGCCATTCGGATACAAAGAGTCGGTGTCTGGCAAAAAGAGATAGTCAATTCCCAACCTAATAAGCTTTTCTTTGTCACTTTCCACATCTCTTGGATATTTTTCAAAATCTTCACCTGCTAAGAACTGTTTTGGATTTACAAATATGCTTACTATAGAAATATCGTTTTCATCTTTTGCTCTTCTTATAAGAGATAGGTGTCCTTCGTGAAGAGCTCCCATTGTTGGAACAAAGCCAATGGATTTTGATTTTGTTCTTAAGTCTCTTGTTATCTCTCTCATTATGCGGGGAATTCTTATAATCTCCATATCTGCTCCTTCAGTTTGATTTCTCTCTCTTTAGTTTTTCCTTAGTTTTTATTAGATTGCAGATTGTTTCATTGAAAGGAACTGACAGGCCTTTCTGTTTTGCAAGTTTTACTATTGCACCGTTTAAAGCATCTATTTCTGTTCTCTTGCCAGAGTGAACATCATAATACATTGAAGGAAAATGCTTTGCAGTAGGTGGAACAAGTTTCGTATAAAAATGTTCGAGATAATCTTCAGGACTGTTCCAGTTAAGCTTTATTTTATAGGCTTTAGTAACGATGAAAATCTCCTCAATAATTTTGTTCATTATTGTTCTTGTTTCCTCATTTTCAGCAAGGCTGCCGTAGGTGCATTCGAGAATAGCACCAAGAGGGTTTAAAGCCGAGTTGTAGAGTATTTTATCCCACAGTATGGCATAAACATCTGAAGATGCTCTTGTAGAAAGGCCTGCTTTATTGAAAATATCTGCGATAGCGTTTAATCTTCCCAAATTTATCAGATTATCGGGATGACCGATAACGATATCATCGGCGAATACGGTTACTTCTGCCGAGCCTGTTTCTATGATTTTTGCACCAAAAATTACCCTTCCAAGTATTACTTTTTCTTTGCCCAGTATAGAAATAGCAACCTCATAATTGCCATAGCCGTTTTGAGCCAATAAAACAAGGGTATTCTGCTCAACTAAGGGCTTTATTTGCTTAATAGTGAACTCCGTATCGTAAGCCTTTACTGAAATTATTATGAGGTCTAAATTTTTTTGTTTCAATTCTTCAGGACTTGAAAAGATGCCGTCTAAAAAGGCTTCTTTGTTACCGAACAAACCACTTACTTTTAGAGGTTTGTTTGCTAATTGTTCAATATACTTTTCCTTTGTTAGTCCATAAACAGTATTTCCACCTGCCTTAAGAAGGGTTGCAAAAACTGTTCCCAGTGCTCCGAGGCCGACTATTAGAATTCTCATCCCAGTCTCACTGCTTTGGCATAATAGGTGGTGTATCTTTTTGGGCGCTTTCCTTTGGACTTTCTTGCTCAGGTCGCTGAAAATCTTGTATTTCTCTGCTGGAGAGCACCTCTTTCATAAACTGAGCCCATATTGGTGCAGAGGCTCTTCCACCTGCCTCGCCATGTCCGAGACTCTTTCTCATATCGTCATATCCTACCCACACACCAGCAACAAGCTGGGGAGTATATCCTACAAACCAGGCATCTCGGAATTCATTACTTGTGCCTGTTTTACCTGCTACGGGTCTACCAATGTTGGCTCTTGTTCCAGTTCCGTAGGCAACTACATCTTTGAGCATCTCTGTAATAGTGTAAGCTACTTCTGGTGAAAGAACTTCCTCAGGCTGAGGTTCATTCTGAAGAATAATTTTTCCCGTATTATCCGTTACATATTTTATAGCTATGGGCTTTATCTTTTTTCCGCCATTGGCAAAAACCGCAAAAGCAGATGTTAATTCAAGCGGAGAAAGGCTCAAACTTCCGAGTGCAAGGCTCAAATCTGCGGGTATCTCCGAAGTTATCCCTGCTTTTTTAGCAAGATTGATAATTGAATCGATGCCTACTGTTTCGGCAAGTCTTACAGTAGGAACATTTCTTGAAAAGGCAAGGGCTCTTCTCAAGGTTATCTCTCCCCAGAATTCGCCGTCATAGTTGGAGGGAGACCATTCTTTGAGTCCTGTTCTGTAGCTAATTGGTTCATCAAGTATAGTGTCCTCAGGGCTAAATCCCTTCTCTATAGCAGCAGCGTAAACAAAGGGTTTGAAAGAACTGCCCGGCTGTCTTTTTGCATATACAGCCCTGTTAAATTCTCCCCTTTGAAAGCTGTAGCCTCCTACCATTGCTTTTATATAGCCAGTCTGAGGGTCTAATGCTGCCAGTGCTCCTTCTATCTCAGGTTCTTGTTCGAGAGAAAACAATATTTCTTTGCCTACAGATTTAAATCTTACCATCACAATATCGCCAGGTGACAGAATGTCTGTAAGCTTAAAGCTTTTGAGGATTTTAATTTTTCCCGAGGGGTCAAGAATCTTGCTTGCCCACTGAGCATCCTGAAGATTTAATTTACCTTTAATCCCCCTTGCTTTTATTACTGCCTGATTGGGATTAACTGAGATTACCGTTCCTCTTGCTATGTCGCCCTGAGATGGAGTAAAGGCAACTTTTTCTTCTGCTGTATCTTCCTTTAGAGAGACCTTTCCAAGACTGCCACGCCATCCCATTCTTTTGTCTACTTCTCTTAATCCCTCCTGCAATGCTCTTTGGGCAGATATCTGAGCATGAGGGTCTAAGGTTGTGTATACTCTCAAGTTACCCTTGTAAATTTTCTCAATGTCAAAATTCTCTTCTAATTGCTTTCTTACGTATTCAAGAAAGTAGTTATAATTCTCTGTTGAGATTCTCAAGGAACTTAAATGGATTGACTGATTAGATGCTCTTTTTCTTTCCTGAGGACTTATGAATTCCTCTTTTTCCATTCTTTCAAGAACAATCTCCTGCCTTTGCTTTGCTCTTACGAGGTCATTGTATGGAGAATAAGCATTTGGCGCTCTAATTAGTCCTGCAAGTAGTGCTGCTTCGGGAAGGGTTATCTGATTTACAGGCTTACCAAAATATATTCTTGATGCCATTTCAACGCCATAAGCGCCGTGACCAAAGTAGACGTTGTTTAAATAGAGCTCCAGTATTTTCTCCTTAGATAGCTCTCGTTCAATTTTCATTGCAAGATAAGCTTCTTTAACTTTTCTTGAGAGCGTTTTTTCTGGTGTTAGAAACATTATCTTGGCAAGCTGCTGCGTTATGGTGCTGCCACCTTCTTTGAGTTTCATGTGAAATATATCTGTAACAAGGGCTCTTCCTATGCCGATGTAGTCAATGCCCTTATGCTTCCAGAATCTTGAATCCTCTACGGCAACAACGGCATTAATAAGATGCTTCGGAATCTGTTTAATGGGAATATAAATGCCTTTCTGGATTTTAAATTCACCTATTAGCGTACCGTCTTCAGCGTAAACCTTTGTTCCCTCGGGAGTTTTAATTCTTTCGAAATCCTTTATAGACGGTATGTCTCTAAAAATTGCAAAACCAGCACCAGCCATAAAGGCGATTATTATTAAGACTGTTATTATTATGACCTTAATTCTCATAAATTTTATTATACCACGAAGTAGAAAAGCATAAAAACCGAGTTTTTATTGGAAAAATTAGGGATAAGCATAGAGTTAGCTGACAAAAGGATATGGATTAAAAGGGGGCTTGCATTTTTTATGGAGTGTGTGATATTATAAAAATTGTCTGGTGGTTATACCGGCGGGGAAACACCCGTTCCCATTCCGAACACGGAAGTTAAGCCCGCCAGGGCCGATGATACTATGACCGGGAGGTCATGGGAAAGTAGGTCGCCGCCAGGCTTTTTTTGTTTTAACAAAGTTACTCCATAATATTCGAACTTCCCACATGAATTTACTTTTCCTCAAGTATAGTAGCTAATGTCTTATGTGATTTGGTGTAATTTTGCGCATGAAAATTAAACGAAAATTAGTTTACACATTACAGGCCCATATAAAAGGAATTTCTATAAAGAATTTGCCGTTCCTTTGTTTTCGTCTTTTTTGTCTGTATCTTTTTTCTTCAACATTTCAGCCATTTCATCAAGGCGTTTCATAACTAAATAGTTAATTGTTCCCTCAGGATAACTACCATCTGCCTGAAGCTCGCCTGCCTTTAAATCTGTAAGAATTTCAAGCCCTTCTTCAGCATACTCTATGGCATATATGTGAAATTTTCCCTTTTCCACTGCCCATTGTATCTCTTCCTTGAGCATTAGATGTTTTACATTTCTTCTCGGAATTATCACTCCATGACTTCCATCGAGCCCGCGAATTCTACATAATTCGAAAAATCCTTCTATTTTTTCATTTATTCCTCCTACCGGTTGCACCTCACCTCTCTGGTCCATAGAACCGGTAACAGCTATTGTCTGCTTTAGGGGAATTTCCGCGATACTGCTTAAAAGGGCATAAAGTTCTGCACAGGTTGCACTGTCTCCCTCTATCATTTCGTATAACTGCTCGAAAGTAAGGGATGCGCTTAGACTTATAGGCTTCTTTATGGCATACTTACTCAACAGATAGCTTGAAAGAATCATTACTGCCTTTTCATGAATTTTTCCGGACATCTTTGTTTCTCTTTCAATGTTTACAATTCCTGATTTTCCAAGATAAACTCTTGCCGTTATTCTTGAAGGCTTACCAAAGCTGTAATCACCGAGGTCAAGCACTGCCAGTCCATTAATTTGCCCCACTTTACTGCCTGATGTTTCGACAATTAGGACATCCTCAAGTATAAGTTCTCTGAGCTTTTCCTCTATGCTTGCAGACCTGTAAACCCTTTGCTCAAGTGCTTTTTTAACATGCGATGCTTCAACAATTTTTTTACCGTCTTTTTTGGCCCAGAAATGGGCTTCTCTTGCAAGGTCTGCAATGGAACTAAACTGTGTAGAAAGCTTTTCCTGATGTTCGGCAAGTCTTGAGCCATACTCAACAATTTTTGCAACAGCGGAGCGATGAAAAGGCAGAAGTCCTTCTTCTTTCTGACAGAGAGCTACAAACTGCGCATATTTTTTAATATTTTCTTCATTTCTGGGCATTCGTATGTCAAAATCAGCTTTTACTTTAAAGAGTTCTTTATATTCATCGTCGTAGTTGTAAAGAAGATAGTAAAGATAGGGTGTTCCTGTTAAGATTACTTTAATATTAAGAGGTATTGGTTCCGGCCTTAAAGTAGAAGTTGTTATGAGTCTGTATTGTTCCCATACATCTTCGATTTTTATTTCTTTGTTTCGCAGAGCTCTTTTTAGAGAATCGTAGGAGAATAAATTTTTAAGAAGTGCCATTGCATCTATGACAATATAACCACCATTTGCCTTGTGTAGAGAACCTGGCTTTATCATTGTAAAATCTGTTATAGCCATGCCATATTGAATCTTATACTCAATGCTTCCAAACAGATTCAGATAGGTTGGATTAGGCTCGTATACAACTGGTGCTCCCTGTGTGTTTGAATTATCCACGAGAATATTAACAGTATACTTAACAAAAGAAACTTCTCGAGGAATTCGCATGAAAGGTGGCATAGGAGGTGTGACTTCCTCTTGTATTTTAAAGTCTTGAAGATTGTTAAGAATGTCTTCTTTTACAGCATCGAGATACTGAATAATTTTTTCGCTGTATGAATACTTACTTTTTATTTCTTCTATTGGTGATTCAATCACTTCAAGAGCAATCTGTCTTTCTAACTTTAGAAGCATTTCTTTTACCATTTTGTCTGCCTCACGGACAGCTCTAACAACATCATCAAGCTTCTCCTGAAGCATTTTGCCCATCTCGTCAATTCGTTTTCTCGTTTCAGGCTCTAATGCCATGAACTCTTCTTCTGTTAAAGGTTCGCCATCTCTTTTTACTGGAACAATTATAAGTCCTGCCAGGGCTTTTCTTATGGCAAACCCTTTGTTTCTGGCTTCTTCTTCTATGGCCGAAAACCACTCTTTTTGTTTTTGCTGAAAGTCCTCGAGTATTTTGTTACGCTGTTTATCGTATTCTTTTGATTCAAAGGCCTTGGGAATTTCTGTTCTAAGAGTATTAATCAGGTTTTCCATTTCTTTCTGGAATTCTCGTGCCTTACCTGCCGGTAGACTTACAGCTATTGGATTGTCTGGTTTTTTGAAGTTATATAAATAGCACCAATCAGGTGGAACGGGCTCATTTTTTACTTTTTCAGCAAGAAGGCTTCTTATGGCTCTCATCTTTCCAGTGCCCTGTGCACCAAGGGCATATATGTTAAATCCTTTAGCGTATAAATTCAGACCAAAGTCAAGAGCTGCAATAGCTCTTTCTTGTCCGATTGTTCCTGTTAAAGGAGGAATTTCTAATGTGGTCTCGAAATCAAATTCTTTATCGTCGCATCTTTTGTAGGTCTCGTCAGCAGAAAGTTTATAAATCATAACAGTTGCCTCCTTTTTATTTTTATCTATTATAACATTTCAACTGTGTAAGGAAATTTAGCATTTATGATAAGATATTTTTGTTGTCATGATATCAGAAATTAAGATTAAAAGCCTCATCTCTGACTTGCAAAATTTCTATTCCCTTTGCATACATTCAATCTTGAAAATTTTTAAAAAACCTCTCTACCTTGATGATATTATAGAGCAAATGGAATATGCCGGTTCTTCATCAGTTTTCATTGTCTCTCTTGTCTGTCTATTTGTGGGAATGGCTCTCAGTCTTCAACTAAGCGCAGAGCTTAGTGGTCTTGGACTAAAGATGTATACCGGCAAAATTGTAGGGATAGCTGTTATCAGAGAAATCGGCCCTCTTGTTACTGCTCTTGTTTTCATAGGAAGAGTAGGGGCTGGACAGGCAGCAGAGATAGGTTCGATGATTCTTGGTCACCAGATAGACACTCTTAGAGTTTATGGGATTGACCCAATTAAAAAGGTTGTAATACCACGTGTATTTGCCTCTGTGGTAATGCTTCCATGTCTAACAATAATAGGTGACTTGGTGTGTCTTTTAGGAAGTTACTATATAGCCGTTTTTGTAAGTAATCAGAGTGGGTCTTTTTTCTGGTCAAGTATAATCCGTGAGCTTACCTTTGAGAATGTCTTTTCTGGCTCAATAAAGCCTTTTATTTTTGGCTATCTTATATCATGTATAAGCTGCTTTTACGGTCTTACAACCAGAGGAGGCGCAAAGGGACTTAGAACATCAACTACAAAGGCGGTTGTTACGTCAATTGTTATTGTAATTGCAATGGATTTTGTCCTCACGAGAGTGCTACTTTACCTCTTAGGATTTACCATATGATAGTCTTTGATGATGTGTGGTTCTCCTATGGAAGTAGAGAGGTTCTCAAAGGTGTGAGCTTTTCTGCTAATTTTAATGAACGTATAGCTGTGCTTGGTGAAAGCGGTGGAGGAAAGACTACCATATTAAAGCTAATTTTAGGTCTGATTTCACCGGATAGAGGGAGGATTATCATTGATGGAGTTGATATAACAGAACTTTCTGAAGAAGAACTAATACCTGTTAGAAGAAAATTCAGTATAGTCTTTCAAGAAGGAGCTCTCTTTGATTCTTTGCCTGTAAAAGAGAATGTTGCCTTTTTTATGCGTGAGGTTTTAAAGCTCTCCGATGAAGACATTTACAGAAAGGTGAGAGAATTGCTCAACAGAGTAGGGGTTACTGATGCAGAGGAACTAATGCCTGAGGAACTAAGCGGTGGAATGCACAGAAGAGTTGCCATTGCAAGGGCTCTTGCCATAGGAAAGACAAAGATGTTTCTCTATGATGAGCCAACAGCAGGATTGGACCCTATAAACTCCGGAAGAATAATGGCTCTTATAAAAGATCTGGCGGAAAGAGACAATATAGGGTTTATGATAATAACCCATGTAGTATATGTGGCATGGCAACTATGTGACAGGTTTATTTTCATTAAAGACGGCAACATCATATTTGATGGTAATAAAAAGGAGCTAATCTCCACGGATATAGGGGTTCTAAAGGATTTCATAAAAGAGTTGTTTTTTAGTGTTTCCTGATATTTTCTCTCCAAATTATAGCCATCTTTGTTCTATTTGGTTTAAAATAAAAAATTAATCTTTAGAATTGGAGGTGGGAGATGAAATATGTAAAGGGGCTAAAATGCAGGGAGTGTGCAAGAGAATACCCTGTTGAGCCAATATATGTTTGTGAATTCTGTTTCGGGCCGCTTGAGGCTGTCTATGATTACCCTAAAATAAAGAGGGCTTTATCAAGGAAGGTTATAGAAAAACGACCTAAAACACTCTGGCGATACAAAGAACTTCTGCCAATAGATGGTGAGCCCCAGGTAGGTCTCGATTCAGGTTTCACGCCCCTTGTTAAGGCAGATAATTTGGCCAAATTTCTTGGAGTTAAAGAACTTTATATAAAAGATGATACTGTAAACCATCCAACTCTTTCCTTTAAGGATAGAGTTGTTGCCGTTGCTCTTACAAAGGCTAAGGAATTTGGTTTTGATACAGCTGCCTGTGCTTCTACGGGTAATTTAGCCCATGCTGTATCGGCACATGGTGCAAAAGCAGGTTTTAATAGATTTATCTTCATCCCTTCTACTCTTGAACAGAGCAAAATTCTCGCATCTATTGTGTATGAACCGAATCTGGTTGCTGTAGATGGAAATTATGATGACGTAAACAGGCTTTGTAGTGAAATTGCAAACAAATATAGATGGGCATTTGTAAATATAAATATCAGACCCTTTTATGCAGAGGGCTCAAAAACAATTGGCTTCGAGATTGTTGAGCAGTTAGGTTGGGAGACTCCAGACAGCATAGTAGTGCCCTGTGCAAGTGGCTCTTTACTTACAAAGGTGTGGAAAGCTCTCAAGGAGTTTAAGGAGATAGGGATAATAAAAGAAATGGATACAAAGATTTATGGAGCACAAGCAACAGGATGTTCTCCCATATCAGCGGCTTACAAACAGGGCACTGATGTTGTAAGGCCTGTCAAGCCAAATACAATAGCCAAGTCTTTAGCAATAGGTAATCCGGCTGACGGTTATTATGCCCTTCAGGCTGTAAAAGAAAGTGGAGGAGCTATGGAAGATGTCTCCGATGAAGAGATTATTGATGCCATAAAGATTCTTGCAAAAAAAGAAGGTATATTTGCTGAAACAGCTGGTGGAGTCACCCTTGCAACTTATATAAAGCTGTTGAAGGAAGGTAAAATTGATAAAAAAGACTGCACAGTCTTATGTATTACAGGAAACGGACTTAAGACAGCAGAGGTTTTAGATGGCAAAACAGCAGAAGTATACCATATAAAACCAAATCTTTCTTCCTTTGAAGAAGCGCTTAAAACAATAAATGAAAAGAAAGGGAGGTAAATAATGGCAGTAAAAGTCCTAATACCAACACCCCTTCAGAAATTGACAGGAGGAAAAGACTCCATAGAAGCTGAACCAGGAAGAATTATAGACATTATTAATGCTCTTGATAAAAACTATCCAGGGCTTGCCGAGAGACTTTGTCAGGATGGTAAGATAAGAAGGTTCATTAATGTCTATGTTAATGAGGAAGATGTGAGATTTCTACAGGGAGAGGAAACGCTCGTTAAAGATGGAGACGAAGTCTCTATTGTTCCTGCCATAGCAGGAGGGAGAGACTAAAGGAGGAAAAAATGTCAGAGGTTAAAAAATTAAGAGTCAGGCTTACTTTCCCGCAGGAGTTAATAAAAGAGCCTGTGCTTTTCAGAATGGCAAAGAAATATGATGTAATGCCTAACATTCGCAGAGCAAGAGTAACCGATACATTTGGCGAAATGATTCTTGAGCTTGAAGGTTTAGAGAAAAATCTCACAGAGGGAATTAACTCCCTCAGACAGCAGGGAGTTGTTGTTGAATTAATAGAAGGAGATATTATTGAATAGCCATGAATGCAAAATCACCTTGGAGAGGAATAATAAGGGAGTACTTTGAGCATTTTCCTGTAAGCGAAAAAACTCCCGTAGTAACGCTTTTAGAGGGAAATACACCACTCATAAGAGTAAATAATCTTTGCAGAGAACTCAATATAGACTTGGAGATTTTCCTCAAATTTGATGGAGCAAATCCGACAGGTTCTTTTAAAGACAGAGGCATGACATTGGCCATATCAAAAGCTGTGGAAGAGGGTTCAAGAGCGGTGATATGTGCTTCCACAGGTAATACCTCTGCTTCTGCATCTGCCTATGCAGCAAGGGCTGGTATTAAAGCAATCGTCCTTATTCCAGAGGGAAAAATTGCTACTGGAAAGCTTGTTCAGGCTATGATACATGGTGCTTTAGTAATTCAGATAAAAGGGAATTTTGACCAGGCATTAAACATAGTAAGGGCTATAGTTAATGAGTATCCCATAACGTTAGTTAACTCGATTAATCCTTTTAGAATAGAAGGGCAGAAGTCAGCAGCCTTTGAAGTATGTGACCAGCTGGGAAGAGTTCCTGACTATCACGCCCTTCCCGTTGGCAATGCAGGCAACATTTCTGCCTACTGGAAAGGTTATAAAGAATACATGGAAAGAGGAAAAATAAAAACTCTCCCCAAAATGTTAGGTTTTCAGGCTGCTGGTGCAGCTCCCATTGTTTTAGGACACCCTGTTGAAAAACCAGAAACCGTAGCAACTGCCATTAGAATTGGTAACCCTGCCAGCTGGAAAACGGCTGTGCAAGCCAGAGATGAATCGGGAGGAACTATTGATACAGTTACAGATGATGAGATACTTCAAACACAAAAAATGATAGCTTCTCTTGAGGGAGTTTTCTGTGAACCAGCTTCTGCAGCCTCAGTGGCAGGTGTTATTAAGCTTTACCGTCAGGGATATTTTAAAAAGGACAGCACTGTTGTATGCACTCTTACAGGTAATGGACTTAAAGACCCTGATATTGTTTTCAAAGTTGCTGCGGAACCTTATGTTTTACCTCCAGATTTAAACAGTGTTAGAGACTTCGTGGAGAAGCTCCTATGAAATACATAGTGATTGTTCCAGATGGTGCTGCTGATAATCCAATTGAGGAACTGGGTGGCAAAACACCTCTTCAGGTTGCCAATACGCCGAATATGGATTTTCTTGCTTCCTGTGGTATTGCAGGGTCTGTGAGAAATATTCCCAAAGGTTTTCCGCCAGGAAGTGATGTGGCAAATCTGAGCATTCTTGGTTATGACCCACGGGTATATTATACGGGTAGGGCTCCTCTTGAAGCTGTAAGCATGGGACTTACTCTGTCAAAAAATGATATAGCCTACAGATGTAATCTCGTTACTTTGAATTTCTTAGATAAGAAACAGATTCTCATGGATGATTATTCTGCAGGGCACATAAGTAGCGAAGAAGCAAAAATTTTAATAGAAGAAATTGACATAAAACTCGGCAGTGAGACTTTGAGATTTTATCCAGGTGTAAGTTACAGGCATATTATGGTTTGGAAAGACGGTAGCGAGGATGTGGAATGCACCCCTCCTCACGATATCACTGGAAAGGAGATTTCAAGGTATTTACCAATTGGCAAAAATGCCAGTTTTCTTAAGGAGCTTATATTTAAATCTTCAGAGATTCTCAAGGAACACCCGGTAAACAAAAAGAGAATCTCTGAAGGCAAAAAGCCAGCTAACAGCATCTGGCTATGGGGACAGGGAAGAACTCCTGACTTGCCTAATTACAGAGACAAATATAATATGACAGGAGCTCTAATCTCAGCGGTCGATTTAACAAAAGGACTTGGAATTCTTGCAGGATTTCACATCATAAACGTGCCTGGTGCAACTGGTTGGATAGATACGAATTATGATGGTAAAGCATCTTACGGCCTCAATGCTCTTGAGCGTGTTGATTTTGTCTACATTCACATAGAAGCTCCCGATGAAGCGGGTCATCAGGGAGATTACAAACTCAAGATTAAGGCTATTGAGGATATTGATAGAATTGTCGTAGGTAGGATAATACAGGAGGCAAAAGAAAGATTCAAAGAATTTAAAATTCTACTTCTTCCAGACCATCCTACTCCTGTAAAATTAAGAACTCATACTTCCGAGCCTGTACCTTTTGTTATTTACGATGGCAAAGATAAAGGAGTTGATAGAAAAAGGAATTTTTCAGAGGATATTCTTCTTTCTCCCGATATTCATTTAGAAGACGGATTTAAGCTCATGGACATTTTTCTAAAAGGCAATGTCTGAGCTAATAGACCTTCTTCTTCATGTTGACATATATCTTGAGACTTTATTCTCTAAGGTCGGTCTTTGGATATATTTAGTATTGTTTTTAATCATTTTTTCAGAGACGGGTTTTGTTGTAACGCCGTTCTTGCCAGGAGACTCTCTTTTATTTGCCGTGGGAGCACTTTCTTCAAGGCAGTTTATATGTCCCTGGAGCTCCTTTTTTTTATTGAGCCTTGCCGCTGTATTAGGTAATACTCTTAACTATCATATCGGCAAGTATGTAGGACCAAAAATTTTTTATAAAGAAAACTCTTTGTTTTTCAATAAAAAACATCTTCATACCACTGCCAGATTTTATGAAAAATACGGTGCTAAAACAATAGTAATTGCAAGGTTTTTACCAATTTTGAGAACATTTGCTCCATTTGTAGCAGGCATAGGAAAAATGAAATACAATAAATTTCAACTCTACAATATAGCGAGTAGTTTGTTATGGAGCGGGTCTTTTATAGGTGTGGGGTATTTTTTCGGAAATCTTCCATTCGTTAAAAATAACTTCTCTTTTTTTATACTGGCTATCATTGTGCTTTCAATTATACCAACGGTTGTTAATGTGATAATGATTAAAAGGAGTAAATAGCAGTGATACCACTTAGAGACTGTTTGCCAAGAAGATATACCCCCTATATGACATGGCTTATAATAGCCACTAACTGTATAGTTTTTCTATTTGAACTGATGTTTAGAAAAGAAGAGTTAGACCATCTTTTTCAAATCTTTGGTATTGTGCCTGCCCGATATATGCTTGTTGAAAGTCTTCCCCTTGAGCCCCTCTATTACCTGCCATTTCTGACAAGTATGTTTCTGCATGGCGGTTGGTTTCATCTTTTAAGTAATATGTGGATTATGTGGATTTTTGCCGACAATGTGGAAGACAAAATGGGTTCATTCAGATTCCTAATCTTCTATCTCCTTTGCGGCTTAGGAGCAGGATGGATTCACTGTCTTATCAATCCCTCATCAACTATTCCTACTGTAGGTGCCTCAGGAGCAATCTCAGGTGTCCTTGGAGCATACATGATAATGTTTCCTCATGCCAGGGTTATCACTTTGTTTCCAATTCTGTTTTTCCCATTCTTTTTTGCCCTTCCTGCGATTTTCTACATACTGATGTGGTTTTTTATTCAGCTTTTCTCTGGTTTGGGGTCTTTGCTAACACCACAAGACGTGGGCGGAGTAGCTTGGTGGGCACATGTGGGAGGCTTTGTCTTTGGAGTGATACTACACAGACTTTTTGTCATTAAAAAGAGACTTAAGATGTATGATGACCATTTTGACTATTACTGCGCTTGGGGAAGATGGTAAGAGGGGAGTTGCCTCCCCTCTTTGCTTATAGAATTGGTAGGTATCTCTCCAGTTCGTAAGGGAAAATTCTTATGCGATAATCATCCCATTCCTTCTTCTTGCTTTCAATGAGGTTTGTGAAAATGTGCTCTCCCAGAGTTTCCTTCAAAATATCGCTTTTTTCAGCATACTCGATGGCTTCAATTAAACTGCCTGGCAGGCTGTCTATTCCAAGAGCTTTTCTTTCCTCAGGGGCAAGATGGTAGACGTCTCTTTCTACTGGCTCGGGGAGTTTGTATTTCTTCTCTACACCAGTCAGTCCGGCATTAAGCATACAAGCAAAGGCAAGATAGGGGTTACAAGCTGGGTCTGGACTTCTTAGCTCAATTCTTGTGGCTTTTTCTTTGCCAGGTTTGTATAGGGGAACTCTTATTAAGGCAGACCTGTTTCTTCTTGCCCAGCATATGTAAACTGGAGCTTCATAACCAGGAACAAGTCTTTTGTAAGAGTTAACCCACTGATTAAGCACAAGGGTAATCTCTTTAATGTGCGTTAAAACACCCGCTATGTAGCTTTTTGCAATGTCAGAAAGATAAAACGGGTCTTTTGGATTGAAGAAAGCGTTTTTATCTCCTTTGAAGAGTGATTGATGAGTGTGCATACCACTGCCGTTTTCACCAAAGAGAGGTTTGGGCATGAAGGTGGCATAGACACCATGTCTTTTAGCTATTTCTTTTACAACCACTCGATAGGTCATGACAATGTCTGCCATGTTTAATGCTTCTGCATATCTCAGGTCTATCTCATGCTGAGAAGGTGCTACTTCGTGGTGGGAGTATTCTACTTTAATTCCCATCTGTTCGAGAGCTAAAATTGTATCTCTTCTTAAATCCTCAGCAGCATCAAGGGGATAGTCAAAGTATCCGCCTTCGTCTAATATTTCAGGGTTCTTGTCTGCCTTGAAATAGAAAAACTCAAGCTCTGGGCCAAGGTAGAAGGTAAAACCTTTTTTAGCAGCCTTTTCAAGATTTGTTTTGAGTATGTATCTTGGGTCGCCCTTGTAAGGAGTTCCATCAGGTTCATAGATATCGCAGAACATTCTTGCTACAGGGCTTTCTTTAGGCCTCCATGGAAGAACCGCAAAAGTCGTTGGGTCTGGTCTTGCAATCATGTCTGACTCATCAATCCTTGCAAATCCATGGATTGATGAACCATCAAAACCCATTCCCTCTGAAAAAGCAACCTCGAGCTCCTCTACAGGAACGGCAAAACTTTTTAACTGGCCGAGTATGTCAGTAAACCAGAGTCTAACAAATTTCACATTAAGCTCTTTGACCAGTTTCATTACATCCTTT
Source organism: Thermodesulfovibrio sp. TK500a (assembly GCF_055381765.1). Lineage (NCBI taxonomy): Bacteria > Pseudomonadati > Nitrospirota > Thermodesulfovibrionia > Thermodesulfovibrionales > Thermodesulfovibrionaceae > Thermodesulfovibrio > Thermodesulfovibrio sp. TK500a. The sequence continues at coordinate 692,347 of NZ_AP041606.1, read as the reverse complement.
TCATCTCTTGGCTTTGTGTAAGTCATAGTCTCCTCCCTTTTTTATTTTTTATGAGGCCAAGCCTCTTTCAAACTTTTAAAAGCAAAGGTAATTATACTTTAACAAACTTCACGAAATATCTTCTAATTAATTTACCATTTTTAATTTGACGGCTAACGGTTGCCATATAGCATATGATACCAATATTGAAGAAATTTGTCAACATTTTTGTATGAAATTTTTTTCATTAATTTATTCTTGTATTTTTTGTGTGATATAATTCTTGGATATGAACGAGACTGAAAAAATAAGGCTAATGTTCGACAGAATTGTCCATAAATACGACTTTCTTAACAGATTGCTATCTCTTGGCCAAGATATTTACTGGAGAAAGAAGATGGCAAAGAGTGCTATTGATGAAAATACAAAGCTCGTTTTAGACCTTGCTGCTGGAACAGCAGATTCAACTAAAGTTATTTTAAAGGAAAATGTAAAAGTAATCGGTGCAGATATAAGCTTTGAGATGCTGTATTTCGGCAAAGAAAAGCTTAAAGACAAAAAAAATTATATTGCTACAGTTGCCTCTGGCTATCAGCTTCCTTTCGGAGATTTTGTTTTTGATGTGGTTACCTGTGCTTTTGGTATAAGGAATATGCATAAAACTCAAGAGGCTTTGAAAGAGATTTACAGGGTAATAAAGAAAGATGGAAGAGTTGTTATTCTTGAATTCTCTCTTCCTGAAAACTCATTAAAACATCTTTATGTTTTCTATTTGAAAAAAGTGGTGCCTTTTATAGCATCGCTTTTTTCTAATCGGTCAGCCTATGAATATCTTGCAGAATCAATTAAGAATTTTTATCGGCCAAGAGAGTTTGTAAGGCTGCTTGAGGAGAGCGGATTTAGAGATACTAAGGCATATTCGTTAAGCTTTGGTTGCGTTCATTTATACATAGGAGTAAAGTAAATTTTTTAAATAAAGCCCTGTCATTTTTGGGAATGACAGGGCTTTATAATCTTTTATTTCTTCTTTACTACAAGCACAGGCCTGGCAACTGTTCCAATAACTCTCTCTGTAACGCTTCCGAGGAAGAATTTTTCAATACCAGTTTTGCCATACGTGCCCATAACTATGAGTCCTACGGCATTTTTATTTGCCACTTCTGCAATCTGTTCAAAGGGTTCGCCTTTAAGCACAACTGTTTGAATTTTTACTCCTTCACTTTCAGCTGAACCTTTTACAGCTTTGACTGCTTCCTCAGCAAAGGCCAATTCATTGTCGCTCTTTGCAACGGATAGGGCAATTAGTTCGCTATTAAATCTCTTAGCCGTTCCAATAGCTTCAGAAGCTGCCATACTGCTATATACAGAGCCGTCTGTGGCAAGAAGGATTTTATCGAATCTAAGAGTTGCTCCAACGGGAACAACAAGCACCTTGCAGGGTGCATTTCCTATAACCTTTTTACCTACTGCTCCAAGCATTACGCCTTTTTTACCGATAATTATAAGGTCTACACTGTTTTTAATAGCTTCATCAATGATGTATTTATAGGGTTCAGGTCCTGTGTAACTGATTGTTTCACATTTAACTCCTGCCTTGTCAGCAATTTCTTTTACCTCGTCAAGAGCTTTTTTCGCCCTCTTTTCAATGGCATCAACAGCCTGTGGAAGAGTCTCTATAAATTCGGCGGCAAAAATCGGAACTTCTGCTACGCAAATAGCATACAGAGCACTTCCGCAAGGTTTAGCAAGTTCAACTGCTGCCTGAGCGGCAAATTTAGCTGCTTCAGAGCCGTCAGTTGACAGAAGTATTTTATCCAGTTTTGTTAAAGGACATGCGCCAATTGCCATTTTAGACCTCCTTCTTTACCTTTGCTTTCTTTGTGGAAAGCCCTAAACCCTCAAACAAATAGAGCACTCCAAAACCATACCAGATTGTGTAGATTACATAGAAAACAAGAAGTCCTGTTGCAACACCTGCCTTTTCAGTTATCTTGACGGCAGGAATGCCGTAGAAGTTGTATGCAGGCTCAATTGCTTTTGTGATAACATTTTTTACAAAATTAGCATCTTCAGCTTTTTTGTCAAGGGTAAGTTTCTTATTTACAAGGCTTAGAGCATTGTGCCACTGTCTGAACATCTGTTTCATTTTTTCATCATCGGAGACGTCATATTTTTTCTTTATAAAATCACCCTTATTATTATACATATAGTCTGAGTCTTCAAGGGCAGCTGCCATGATAGCTCCGAAATCGCCTTTAATGTGCACCTTTGAACCATCAACTTCGGCAGTTGCACCATTTATTGTGAAGACTTTGGCAATTCTCTGTGCCCTTGCCTCTGCATCGCCAGGCTTATCACCTGCCTTTTTAGCATCAACCACAACATCAAGGGGCTTTCCTTTATATTTCTCCACATCTTTTTTCAGTTTTGGAATTTGATAGGCTGAGCCTTTTGCAAGTTTGTTAAAGAGGTCATCACTGTATTCAAGTCCGTTCTGCCCCTGACCGTAGATTGGCAGGAATATGAGTACAAGAACTCCTACAAAGCTTATAAGCAGAATTATTCCCCAGGTTAGATGTTTTTTGTCAGCAGCCATCTTATCCCTCCTCTCTAAAGGCTTTTAAATTCTTAAAGAAGCTTCCCATAACCCATACGGCAAAGCCTCCAACAGCTATCCAGAATACAACATTTCCAACGAGTATGATTATATCGCATAATTCTTTTGAGACATTCCATATCTCAAGACTTCTTAGTTTGTCAGGAACAACACTTGCTCTGTTTGCAAAACCTGCCAGAATTGTAAGAACCCAGAATCCTCTTATAACCATACCGGGAACAACTTTTGTTGTAAGTGCGCCAATCTGGATTCCAATGAGTGAGCCAAGCAGAAGTCCCATTGCAAGTGTATAGAAAACATAACCATAGATGGCATACTGGGTTATGGAGGAGTAACCGGCAGTAAATATAATCTGAAGAATATCTGTTCCAACTGTTGTAGGCGTAGAGACACCAAGAACATAGACAAACAGTGGGAATGTTACAAATCCACCGCCTACACCCATCACGGCTGCAAGAAGACCTACGAGAAATCCGCAGGCTGCGACAAAAAGCCAAGATATTCTTCTTCCACCAAAGTCCTCGTCAAAGGAAATCATTGGAGGGATATTAATCTTCTGAATATTAATGGCCAGTTGAGTTGTTGTCATTGGACCGCCATGAGCATCTCCATGGGCATCTCCACCAGCCTGTGCACCTTTTTTGCGGGCCTTGCTAAGTTTAATATAGTCTCTCAAACCATAAAAACCGAGAAAACCAAGTATTATAGCGTATACTATACTTATGAATGCCTCACTTGCTACAGGGTCCCAGTTATATATGGACCTTTGAATATATCCACCCGTTGTTGCTCCTAATATAGAGCCAATAACAAAAGCAATTGCAAGTCCAACGCAAACGTTACCAAGTTTTTTGTGTATAACCGTTCCCATTATGGCTTTTGCAAAGATATGAAACTGGTCTGTTCCGACTGCCAGAATTCCTTTAACTCCTGCGGCCATCAATGCAGGAGCAATGATAAATCCACCGCCTGCACCGATACAGCCCGTGATTAGTCCTGCTGCAAGTCCTACAGCTATTGATGCGATAAATACTGTTGTAGTGTAATGAGATGGTGCGTAAGCAGATTTTCCGCCGAGAAAATCTGCTGCACCAAGAAATGATACAAGCAGTATGGGGGATAGAAGAGCAATCAGAATAAGAAGTCTTTTCTTGTTTTTCAGGATGTTATCGGACATCTGTTTTTCCCACTTGGCCTGGTATATGGCACCGGCCATCATAAGTTCGTAAAGTTTTCTAAATTTACTCATCCCACAGCCTCCTCCTTAATTTTCTTTTTTAGATTAAAAGATTACGAATTACATCTTGAGCCTTTCTTTTTCTCACCTCCCTTCCTTTTGCTTTTCTCAGACTTTCTCTGAAGTCTGTCAAACTCCTTTGGTTTTGAAAAAGTTATTGATACAAGCAAATCTTTCATTTTTTTCCACACCTTTCGCATTATCATTTTTTGATGCAATACAGATGCCACAAATTAAATTCAACAATGTCAATGCTTTTTCCTAAAAGAAAAAGATATAGTGCAACAGATTGTTTCATTTTTTATATTAATGGCATTAGAAAACCTTATTTAGCTTGTTGGAGATGCAACTATTTGTTTCAGATAAAAATTATGTGGCGATTTTAAATTGTTTTAGCTTTCTTTGAAGCTGCTGTCTGTGTATTCCCAGTAGGTCTGCTGCCTTAGAGATGTTTCCTCTGCTTTTCTGCAGGGCAGACCATATTAGCTCTTTTTCGAAAAGGTCTAATGCTTCCCGTAAGCTGCCTTGCTGGGTTTTCTTTGTGGCAGAAGTTTTAATTAAATAGGCCGGAAGGTCTTTTACGGTTATCTCAGAGGAGTTTGTAAAGGCTATAGCCCGTTCAATTATGTTTTCCAGCTCTCTTACGTTTCCTGGAAATGAGTAATTCATTAAAGTATCAAGAGCTTCTTCAGTAATTCCTTTAATAGATAAGTCTTTTCTTTTAGCTGAATGCTTTTTAATAAAAAATTCGGTTAAAGAGGGAATATCCTCTTTTCTGTTTCTCAGTGGAGGAATTTCAATATGAATTACATTTAATCGGTAAAACAGGTCTTCTCTGAAAGAACCTTCTCGGCATGCTTTTGGTAAGTCCCTGTTGGTAGCAGCGATAAATCTTACGTCTACCTTTATGGGATGACTTCCTCCTATTTTTATGAATTCTCCCTCTTGAATAACTCTCAATATTTTAGTCTGAAATAGAGGAGATACATCGCCTATTTCGTCAAAAAAGAGAGTTCCTCCATCTGCCCACTCTACAAGCCCCTTTTTAGTGTAGTTTGCGCCTGTGAAAGCACCTTTTTCGAAACCGAAAAGTTCTGACTCAAGAAGTGTATCTGGTATGGCTGAACAGTTTATGACTATAAAGGGATTAGTCTGCCTTTCGCTTAGATTATGAATTGCTCTGGCAACGAGTTCTTTTCCTGTTCCAGACTCGCCTGTTATGAGAACATTGCTATCAGTAAGGGCAGCTTTTCTTATTCCACAGTATACATCTTCCATTATTCTGCTAATTCCAATAAGTCCATCTATTTCAACTTTTGGTTTATCCTTAAAATTCTGGAAAATCTCTCTTACCGATTCGTCTTTTAAAGGTTTTTTAAGAAAGTCTAATGCTCCAAGCTTCATGGACTTAACAGCTTTTTCAATCTGAGGCTTACCGAAGGCTATTACAGGCATGTATTGTTTTAACTCTAAAAGTCTTTTTTCCCATCCTTCAGAGTCTATGTCCAGAAAGGCAATGTCGTATAGGTATAGTGTTGTTGATGAAGAAGTCTTAGATTTACTCGTTTTTCTGAGAGTAATGCCTATGGAGTCGAATATTTTGTAAAGCTTTTCTGCCTCGTCAGAGACAACAAGCACGCTAAAGGATCTTAAAAAGCCCATTGCAGTTAAAAATAGAATATTTCAGCAGATATTGTCAATAAAACAAATCTCATGTTCTATAGGCAGAGTTTACCCGCACATACTCTTCTGAAAGGTCAGTAGTAAAAACTCTTGCCTTTCCATGCCCCTCATTTAGATTTATTAAGACTTCAATCTCCCTTTCTTTTAATAATTCTTCTATTTCAGTTTCCTTCATGGTCGGCAACCCCCTATAAAAAAGACATACACCACCCATGTAAATTTCAATTTTATCTTCCTTTACAGATGCTCCAGAGTAACCTATGGCAGCAATGATTCTTCCCCAGTTTGGGTCTCCACCGTAGAAGGCTGTTTTCACAAGAGGAGAGTTTGCAACTGTTTTGGCTATTCTCCTTGCATCTGATGATGTTTTAGCTCCTTTCACATTTATAGTGATAAACTTAGTCGCACCTTCTCCATCTTTCACAATCATTTTTGAGAGCTCGAGACAGGTTTCATGAATTGCTTCCCTGAAAACTTTAAACAACTTACTTTTTCTGTCTATTTTTGCTGTTTCCGATTCTCCATTAGCAAGTAAAAGCACAGTGTCATTTGTTGACATGTCACCATCAATCGTAATAGAGTTAAAACTGTCAGATACGGCGAATTTTAGAGTGTCTTTAAGAATTTCAGAGTCAATCTTGGCATCCGTAAGAATAACACAAAGCATAGTTGCCATATTTGGAGCAATCATTCCTGCTCCTTTGCATATTCCAAGAACGGTGATTATACCATTTTCCGCTTCAATCTGTTTTGAGAACATTTTGGGGAATGTATCGGTAGTCATCATGGCTTGGGCTATTTGAATGGGTTCTGCTTTACCGATATTTTCTATGAGTTTGTCCACCGCTGGAATAATTCTCTCCATAGGCATAGGATTACCAATCACGCCAGTAGAAAGAGGATAGACCAGACTTTGATTTATGCCCAGTTTTTCGGCAACTTTTTTTGTAATCTCCTCAGCATCTTCTATTCCCTTTTTACCGGTGCATGCGTTTGCATTGCCGCTGTTAATTATAACTGCTTGGGCAACGCCAGACTTTATTCTCTTCATGCATAATTTTATCGGTGCTGCTTTAATCTGGTTAGTTGTGAACACTCCCGCAACTTGAGCAGGTTTTTTTGAGAAAATAAGGGCAAGGTCGTTTCTGTTATGATATTTTATACCTGCCTCTGTTACGGCGTATTCAAATCCCTTAGGCGATGGAAACTCCATTACTCACCGCCAAGCTTGAATGTATCATGCAGAACTCGCACGGCAAGCTCAGTGTATTTTGCGTCGATTAGGCAGGATATTTTTATCTCTGAGGTGCTGATTGCCATTATGTTGATACCATGCTTTGCTAAAGCCTCAAACATCTGAGCAGCCACTCCAGAGTGGGTTCTCATTCCAACTCCGACTATTGAAACCTTGGCAATGCCTTCATTAAGCAATACTTTTTCAGCGCCAAGCTCTTTGCATAGTTTTTCGGTTATATCAAGAGCTTTTTTTGCATCGGTTTTGGGAACGGTAAATGATATATCCGTCGCCTTTCCATCACTGCTTATGTTCTGAACTATCATGTCCACAACAATATTGGCATCGGCAATGGTTCTGAAAAGTTTTCCGGCAATTCCAGGTTTGTCGGGAACTTTTACTATGGTTATTTTTGCCTGATTTTTATCGTGGGCAATACCTGATACTACCACTTTTTCCATATCTTTATCCTCCTTTGTTACTAAGGTTCCGGGATTGTAATTAAAGCTTGAACGAACCACTACAGGCACATTGTATTTCATGGCAAATTCCACAGACCTTGTCTGAAGAACCTTTGCACCAAGGGATGCGAGTTCAAGCATTTCTTCATAGGATATCTTATCAAGCTTTTTTGCTTTGGGAACGATGTTTGGGTCTGCTGTGTAAACTCCGTCTACATCGGTGTATATTTCGCATAAATCGGCATTCAAGGCAGCGGCAATTGCTACAGCTGTAAGGTCTGAGCCTCCTCTGCCAAGAGTTGTTACATCTTCATCTTCCGTAATACCCTGAAAACCTGCCACTACTACGATATATCCTTCTTCCAGGGCTTTGACAGCTCTTGTGGCTATTATCTTTTCAATTTTTGCTTTTGTGTGAACTGCATCTGTTATTATTCCCATCTGTCGTCCTGTAAGAGCAATTGCCCGGTGTCCTAATCCGTGAAGTGCCATTGCAGTAAGGGCAGAGGTAACCCTTTCTCCTGATGAAAGAAGCAAGTCCATTTCTCTTTCAGGTGGATTTTCGCATACCTGATTTGCAAGTCCTATTAATTTATCTGTCTCTCCTGCCATTGCAGAGACAACTACTACAACTTTGTGCCCCTCCTTAGCAGTTTTCGAGACTCTTTCAGCAACAGCCTTTATTCTTTCAATATTTGCAACAGAAGTGCCTCCATACTTTTGAACGATTAACATTTCTCTCCTCCAGATTATGGATAAATTGAGTGATATTATTATGTATAATTTGTTGAAAAATTTACAACATCGAAAAGGTAAGTAAATCGCAAGAAGAAAAGCTCTGAAAGGGATTATTTTAGCCAGCAAGAGCCGGAATATTTTATAATTGTCTTATGGGAAAAAGGCACAACATCGTGCTTACTGGTTTTATGGGAACGGGGAAAACAACGGTAGGTAAGATTGTTTCTAAAAAATTAGGCTACCCCTTTGTTGATATAGATGAACTTATCGAAAAAGCTATGGGCATGAGAATATCGGAGATTTTCGAGAAATTCGGAGAGGCTCGTTTCAGAGACATAGAGTCTGCCATGATAAGCCATGTGACCGAAAAAACAGGTCAGGTTATTTCCACAGGTGGAGGAGCGATTTTAAAGGAGGAAAATCTGGTAAACATGAGAAAAAAAGGCGTTGTGTTTTGTCTTAATGCCTCTGCAGATACAGTTTTTGAAAGGGTGAAACACAACGATGATAGACCTCTTCTTAAGTCTCCTGATGTAAGGGCTAAAATAAAGGAGTTAATGGATAAAAGAAGAGTTTTCTACGAAAAGGCCGACTATATGATTGACACTGAAAACCTTACTCCAGAGGAGATAGCAGAAGAGATAATCAATATATACAGGGAGATAACTGATGGAAAAAATTAGAGTTGAGTTGGGTGAACGGAGTTATGAGATTTTAATTGATAAAGAAAATCTATCTAACATAGGCGAGCGATTGTTAAGATTTCCTTTAGGCAAGAAAATAGCATTAGTGAGCAATCCAACAGTCTTTGAACTCTACGGAGAACAAGTCATATCCTCTCTCAGAAAGGAGAATTTTGAAGTTTCTCTTATTGTCATTCCCGATGGTGAGACTTACAAGGATTTTTTCTGGGCTTATCACATCCTTACAAAACTGCTTGAAAGCGGTTTTGACAGAAAATCTTGTCTCATTGCCCTTGGAGGAGGAGTGATAGGAGATATAACAGGTTTTGTAGCCTCCCTTTATATGCGGGGAATTCCTTATGTTCAAATACCGACTACACTTCTTGCCCAAGTTGATAGCTCTGTTGGAGGAAAAACAGCGGTTAATCATAGCCTTGGTAAGAACATGATAGGCACATTCTGGCAGCCTGTTCTTGTATGGATTGATGTTAATACGCTGGACAGCCTTCCTGAAAGAGAGTTTTTATCTGGTCTTGCAGAGGTAATAAAATACGGCATAATATGGGACAAAGAATTTTTTGAATTAATAGAAAGCAACAGGGATAAAATTTTAAAGAGGGACAAATCTCTTCTGATTTCGCTTATAAAACGCTCCTGCGAGATTAAATCTGAGGTTGTAGCTATGGATGAAAGGGAAAGCTCGCTTAGGGCAGTTTTAAACTACGGACATTCATTAGGTCATGCCATAGAGACGCTTACTGGTTACAGTTCCTATCTTCACGGAGAGGCCATATCAATCGGCATGGTCTATGAGGCAAAGCTGGCAAACATACTCGGTTTTCTGAATAAAAATCACTTTGAGAGAATAAGGGCAGTTTTAAAAAATTTTGGCTTGCCCGTTGAGATGCCTGCTTTAATTGAACCGGCAGCCTTAATAAAGACAGTTCTTCTTGACAAGAAAAATCTTCATGGTAAAATTAGAATGGTAATTCCAGAGGAAATAGGAAAAATGAAGATAAATTTTGAGATAACACCAGAACAACTTCGCAAGGCTTTAGTATGAATAAAAAGATTCTTGTCATAGAAGATGAAAGGGAGATAGCTGAATTAATAGCCTATGCACTCCAAAAGGATAGCTTTCAAGTTGATATTGCCCTTGATGGAAAGGAAGCTTTGAGCAAACTTAAAGAAGAAGTTTATGATTTAGTTGTCCTTGACTTAATGTTGCCCTATGTGCAGGGGCTTGAAATATGCAAGTTCATAAGAAATAATCCGAATATGCAGAATACGGGCATAATAATTGTCACTGCTAAAGGAGAAGAGCTTGACAGAATTATGGGACTTGAGATGGGAGCTGATGACTACGTTACAAAACCTTTCAGTCCAAGAGAGTTAACGGCAAGAATAAAAGCAGTGCTTAGGAGGACAAAGTCAGAGACAGTAGCACAGGTAATAAAAATTGGCGATATCATAATTGACAAGGAAAAATATTTAGTTACCGTTAAGGGCACTCCCATAAGGCTTTCAGCTACGGAGTTTAAACTTCTTCTTTATCTTGCGGAAAGACCTAATAAAATATTTAGCAGAGACCATCTACTGGACGCAGTCTGGGGACAGGATATATACGTTGACTCAAGGACAGTGGATGTTCATATAAGAAGGCTGAGAATGAAGATAGAAAAAGACCCTGACAATCCAGAGTATTTAAAAACCATGAGAGGCATTGGATACTACATAGAGGCATAAAATGGAATTCTGCATAATAATAATTCTTCTGATGATGTTGGTCATTTTCATAATGGCCTCTAAGATAAGAAGCCTTTCACAAAAGAACGAATTCCAGAAGAGTGACTCCAATGTAGAGTATCCTCAGATAATCTCAGCGGAGAATTTTGAGGCAATTCTGAGGTCAATCTCAGATGGGATTTTAATAATTGACCTCAAGGGCAATATACTCTTTGCAAATAAAAGTCTTAGAGAACTCATAAGACCAGAGGAATCTCCCGAGGGCAAGCATTTTATGGAAGTAATCCGAAATATTGACCTTTTAAATCTTCTCAGGAAGGCCCTTAAGGAGAAAAAAGAAGTTGAGGAAGAACTTACGCTTAAGAAAAGTGGCGAAGAAATATTTATTCTTGCAAGAGCAATGCCTGTTATCGGCCAAGAAGGACAGGTTAAGTTTTTGATTGTCTTGCTTCACGATGTAACAAAAATAAGAAAGCTCGAAAATATAAGAAGAGACTTTGTTGCCAATGTTTCTCACGAATTAAAAACTCCAGTAACAGCAATAAAAGGCTATGCCGAAACCCTTCTTGACGGTGCTATAGATGACAGGGAAAATGCAAGGAAATTCATAGAAGTAATCAAAACTCAGACGGACAGGCTTTCAGCTCTAATAGAAGACCTTCTCACTCTTTCAAGAATAGAAGCAGGAGAGATAAAAATTGAGAAGGAAAGGATTGATATTAAAGAGTTAGTTGCCTCTGTATTTCAGATTTTTGCTGAAAAATCTCAAAAGAAAGGAGTTGTTCTGCAGCAAGAAATTCCTCAAGGAAGTGTAATTGAAGCAGACAGGGATAAATTAATGCAAATACTGATAAATCTTATCGACAACGCCATTAAGTTTACAGATGAAGGATATGTAAAAGTGAAGTTCAACAAAAGCAATGGAAAGTTTATTCTCGCCGTTGAAGATACGGGGATTGGCATTCCAAGAGAGCATTTACCAAGAATAGGTGAGAGGTTTTACAGGGCAGATAAGGCAAGGTCGAGACAATTTGGTGGAACAGGTCTTGGTCTTGCTATTGTAAAACATCTCACAAGAGCGCATGGCTGGCATCTGAACATAGAGAGTGAGCCAGGAAAAGGGACGGCGGTAAAAATAATCATACCTCAAGGGCAGTAATGATTATATATCTTCTCGATATTGATGACTCCGATGCGGGGATAGTATTATTTGGCTTATCTGAGGAGGGACAAGCAAAAAGAATAATTGACTCATCCTACAGGCCATCTTTTCTTGTTCTTCCCTCGGATATACAGAAAGCGAAAAGTGAAATAGAGAACCTTGCCAGAACAAAAAAACTTCCTGTCATTGAGATAAAAGAAGTAGAAAAAGTCTTTTACGGAACAGAGAGAAAATTTCTGAAAATTTACACTCAAAAACATACGGACTTACAAAAAGTAAGGGATGAAATAAAATCAATGGAAGCCAGTAGGGGAGGTTCGGGTTCGGTTATAGATGAATTTGAATATCAAATTGGTGCTTCAAGGATATACCTTGCTGAAAGAGATTTTTCGTGCCTTCAATGGTTGGATTTGGAGATTGAGAATAACAGAGTAGGAAAGATTGCAAAGATTGAAAGAAAACCAAAGAAATTAAAAATCCTTGCCTTTGATTTTGAAGTAGTTGAAGTCCAGAGGGGATTGCCGTCTATCGTGATGATTTCTCTTTACGGCGAAGGATTATCAAAGGTAATAACTTATCAGAAAGCTAACTATAGGGAGGATGTTTTAGTAGTTGAGACAGAGAGGGATGCGATAAATGAATTTATAAAGACAATAGCTGAGTATGACCCGGACATATTGGTCGGTTACAATACAGACCTTTATGATATGCCCATTCTAAGAGAGAGAGCAAAACAGCTAAAAGTAAATATAAGCCCAATTTCAAGAGATGGCTCGGGGATTAGTCTCTCAAAGAGAGCAAGATTTACAACAGCTCGCATAAAGGGTAGAGTGCACATAGACATATTTAATTTCGTATTTAACATTCTTTCCTCCATTCTTCAGAGTGAGCAACTTACTCTTAAAAACGTAGCCCATGAACTTCTCGGAGATACAAAACTTGATATGGAGTATGAAGACATACTCCAAGCCGTAGGTCAGAAGCATGAACTCAATAGACTTGCAAGATACTGTCTTAAAGACAGCGAGCTTGTATACAGGCTCACTGAGATTTTACTTCCGGAGATTGAAGAACTGACACGGATAACAGGACAGTCTCTTTTCGATACTTCAAGAATGCCCTACAGTCAGCTCGTAGAGTGGTATTACATCAAAAGGGCGAAAGCAGAAAACAGAGTTATCCCAAATCAGCCAAAGTTTGACCAGATAAAAGAGCGCCAACAACAAACTTATGAGGGCGGTTTTGTAAAAGAGCCTGAAGCAGGAATCCATAGAAATATAGCAGTAGTAGACTTTGCATCTCTCTATCCTTCCATAATAGCATCCTACAATATATCTATAGATACTCTTAACTGTTCCTGTTGCAAGGAAAACGGATACAAAATTCCAGACTCTCCTTACTGGTTTTGTAAAAACAAGAGAGGCTTTGAGGCAGAGGCAATAGAGGAGCTTTTCAAGGAGAGGCTTGTGCTGAAAGAAAAACTCAAAAGCTTTGACCCAGACTCTCATGAATATGTAGTTTTCAATACCAGACAGAGAGCTCTTAAGACAGTTTTGAACGCCTCCTATGGATATTTTGCCTATCCTGCAAGTAGATGGTATTCGAAGGAATGCGCTGAGGCTACTGCTTCTTTGGGAAGATACTGGATAAAGGAAGTTCTTAAGGAAGCTGAGAAAAGAGGGTTTCATGCAATTTACGGTGATACGGACTCGGCATTTCTAAAATTTGACGGTAAAAGAGAGCCAATTGAGCAATTCATAACTGAAATCAATGAAAAACTGCCAGGAGTAATGAGGCTTGACATAGAAGACTTCTATGTTAAGGGGCTTTTTGTTCCAAGAGAAAAAGGCGGTATGGCCAAGAAGAGATATGCCCTTTTAGATTCAAAGGGTAGGCTAAAAGTAAGAGGACTTGAAGTAGTGAGAAGAGACATTTCAAGATATGCAAGAGAAACCCAGCAGGAAATACTTAAGATATGCCTCATTGATGAGGACATAAAAAGAGCTTTTCGTTATCTTGATGATAGAGTAAAAGCTTTGAGAGAAGGAAAGTATGAATTGAGAGACTTTGTTGTATATGAGCAACTATCAAAACCAATTTCAGAGTATAAACTAATAGCTCCGCATGTAATGGCAGCTAAAAAGCTTGCTGAAAAGGGCATTCCCGTAGGTGAGGGTAGTGTGGTGGGATATATAATTCAGAAAGGTCATGGTTCAATAAGTGAAAGGGCATACCCTGTAGAATTGGCAGACATATCAAAAATTGACATGGACTACTACATAGAAAATCAGTTAATTCCTGTGTCAATTCGAATTCTAAAGGCTTTCAAGTCAGAGGAAAATCTTTTTTAAGAGCGTTTTTTCAAGTCTCTCAGAATTTGTTTCTCCTTGAATCTTTAAAGTTCTCTTCTTCATAATATTCTTTCATGGACAAATTTTTTAGGGACATAATGAGTCTTATTGTCGCAAGACTTGACGGTGAGGAGGTCTGTAATCGAGAATATCGAAAATACATTGAAAAATTAGTCTTAGACGGCATAGGAGGATTTGTAATCTTTGGCGGAAGTTACGAGGATGTAAAGGAGTACCTTGCCTTTCTTCAAAGCTTGTCTGAAACTCCTTTAATTATTGCCTCTGACATTGAAAGAGGTGTGGGACAGCAGATAAAAGGTGCTACTTTAATACCTTCTCAGATGGCAATAAGAGCAGGTTTTGATATTAAGAATGAAAGAGCAGAGCTTGAAAGTCTTTACTCTGTTGTTTCATCGGAGGCTTTAAATTTAGGGATAAACTTGACTTTTGTGCCTGTCTTGGATGTGAACACAGAACCTGACAATCCCATAATATGCACGAGAGCTTTTTCTGATGAACCAGAGGTTGTTGCAGAATATGGAAGTTTCGTCATAAAAACCCTTGAAGCAAGAGGACTAAAAACTTGCGGAAAACACTTTCCCGGTCACGGAAGCACAAGATTAGACTCTCATACGGCGCTTCCCATTTTAAGCGGAGACATTGATGAACATATTACTCCCTTTAGAAAGGCAATTCAAACGGGTGTTTCGTCTATTATGGCAGGTCATCTGTTGGTTAGCAAACTTGATGATAAGCCAGCGTCAATCTCAGAGTCAGTTTTGAACAATCTGCTCAGGGATAAGATGTCTTTTAAAGGTGTTGTTTTTACAGATGCAATGAATATGAAAGCCCTTGATAGATATGAACATGCTGAGACTCTTGCATTAAAGGCAGGAGCTGACGTAATTCTTCATCCTGAAGACCCTTACAAAAGTTTGGAAAATATCAGTTTTGCCTGCAAAAAAGGTTTAATTTCTCATGAAAGAATTAAACAAGCCCTTGAGAGAGTTAGTTTGCTTAGAAAAAATCTTATCTGCTTAGACCGAAAATCTGATAGGTTTTTTGTGACTGATTTTAATGAAATTTCTACCCTTGAAGTATTTAAAAAAACTTTTACGATGGTAAAAAATGAATTGGGAGATATTAGAAGGCATAGGGTAACCCCTTATCTTGCAGGCTTTTATGACTCTTCAGTAAAAGATTTGTTCTTCAATAACTTCGGTGGAGTATACGATTTGCTACAGTTCAAAGATTCAGAACAGATTCCTTTGATTGCAATTTTTACGAATATCAGAGGTGGGGGTAAGGAGTTCGATATAGGCGAGCAGGAGAGGTCTCTGATAAAAAAGATGGTATCTACGAAGGATGCAATTGTTGTATCTTTTGGCAATCCTTATGTGGTAAGATTTTTCAAAGAAGCGAAGACCATAATACTTACCTATGACTTTCACCAAATAGCCGTATCAGCCTTTTTAGAGCTATTCAATGAAGGTTTAAAGGTAAAGGGAAGTCTTCCCGTTAAAATTCCATGGAACGATTAAAAAATCTCAAGACCTTAACGGTAGTTACCATCTTTGGCTTTGCCTCTGGCCTTCCTCTTCCCTTTGTAAGCGGAACTTTTCAGGCATGGCTTACTGCAGAGGGAGTTGATATTAAAACCATTGGAATTTTAACAGCCCTCACTTTGCCTTATAGTGTCAAGTTTTTGTGGTCACCATTTCTGGATAGATATGTAATATCTCCTTTTGGAAGACGGAGAGGATGGATTTTGTTAAGCCAGGTCTTAATTTTTGCTGGTATAGTTTCTATGGTTATGATTACTCCGGAAAATCTATTGCTGCTTAGTATCGTTGCACTAACAGTGGCTTTTTTTTCAGCTTCTCAAGATATTGCCATTGATGCTTATCGAACAGAGATTCTCTCTCCAAAGGATAGAGGAATTGGGGCGTCCTTTGCGGTCACTGCTTATAGAGTTGCTCTGATTGTGGCTGGAGGACTGTGTCTTCTTCTTGCCGATTACATTGGTTGGAAGTATGCGATAACTGCCACCGCATCCTTGCTCGTTTTAGGTCTTTTGGCTTCTCTATGGGCAGATGAACCAAAAGGAGTGCAGCATCCACGAAATCTTAAAGAATCTTTTATAGAGCCTTTCAGAGACCTGCTTCACAGAGAAAAAAGCTTTATTCTTCTCTTGTTCATTATTCTCTACAAGCTCGGCGATGCCTATGCTGGCTCACTCAGCACTGCTTTTTTTATCAGAGGAGTTGGCTTTTCTCTTTCTGAAGTGGGCACAGTGAACAAAATAGGAGGCCTTGTATCATCAATTGTTGGTGCAGTTTTTGCCGGTTTTCTTCTTAAAAAGATGAGTCTTTTCAAAGCATTAATTTACTTTGGAGCACTTCAGGCTATTTCAAATCTCATGTTTATGGTTTTAGCAATAATTGGCAAGAGTATGCCTCTATTCATGGCTACTGTAGTGATTGAAAACTTTACCGGTGGTATGGGAACAACAGCTTTTCTTGCTTTGCTAATGGCAATATGTAACCGCAGCTATGCTGCTACTCAGTATGCTTTACTTTCTTCTCTTGCTTCTGTAGGCAGGGTAATCATAACACCCACTTCCGGGTTTGTCGTAGATGCCTTTGGTTGGAGTATCTTTTATCTTCTAACATTCTTCGTGGCATTGCCGGGATTGTTGTTGATTTTCAGATTGAAAACAATTATTCTTCCTCTTTCCTGCCATACCAAACCAGACGGAGCAAAATTCTGAACACGGGTAAAAGTTTTTTAACACGACTTTAAATTTAGAATCACCGTGTCTCTTCTTTGCTAACAATTGCTCCCTTTACTTCTAAATATTTTGCAATTCCGTTTCTTGTAATCATTCCGACTATTTTGTCGCCATCAACTACGACCAATCTTCCCATTTCGTTCTTTAACATTCTCTCTAAAGCATTAACCACAAACTCCTCCTCTGAAATCTCCCACTCATTTCTGTGTCTCTGATAAAACTCTGATACCTCTCTCTGAGCTCTATCTGCCTCGGGTATGTTTTTAATATCTCGCAATGTAATAATGCCTAAATACTTCCCTCCCTCTGTAACTGGAAAGCCCGTGTAACCATACTTTAGAAAGTATTTGTTGACCAGTTCTTGAATGTTCATCTGAGGCTCTACTGTAATTAGCTCTCTTGCCATGATGTCCTTTACCTTAACACCTTCGAGCAAAGCCTGAAGAGTTGTCTGTTGATAGCTTCCGTAGGCAGCAGAGTATAGAAACCAGCCAATAAGTATCAGCCAGAGTCCTGTTGGTGCTCCAAAAAGCAGTAAAAATAAGCCAAATATAATAAAAAACACGGCAATTCCCTGTCCGAGTTTTGATGCCTTCTGCGTTGCATAGACATAGTCTTTTTTTCTACTCCAAAGCATTGCCCTGAAAACTCTTCCACCATCCATTGGAAAGCCAGGGATTAGATTAAAAATGCCAAGTATTAGATTTATATTTGAAACATAGGCAAAGAGTGATTTTGCTCCTATATCTAAAGTGTTTGCTTCTAAGGCATAGAAAATTCCAGCGAGGGCAAAGCTTGCAAGTGGTCCTGCTATGGCAATTCTAAATTCTGCCTGAGGCGAGGGTGGCTCTCCTTTCATTTGAGCAACTCCACCGAAGATAAAAAGAGTAATACTTTCAATCTCAAGTCTGTATTTCAGAGCTACTAATGAGTGTGAAAGTTCGTGAATTGCCACACTCACAAAAAGTAGCAGAGCCGCTAAAGCGCCCTTTATCCAGTAGGAGCTTTGGGACATTTGAGGTGCTACAGAGGGGAAATAAAGTGTTGAGAGAGACCACGTAAGAAGGCCGAAAATGATAAGCCACGTATAGTGCACTCTTATTGGAATGCCAAACACTTTTCCTATCTGCCATGAGCCATGACTAAGTCCGCTCATTTTTTCCTCCTTCTGAGCCATTTATCTATCTCTACAACAACTACGACCGATAGAGCAATCAGCATAATTGTATACCACTGTTCAGTTGAAATTGGCTCAGTTCGAAAAACCCATTGAAGAGGTGGAAAATATATAAAAGCAATCTGGGCAGCAGTAGCGATTAAAAGCCCTGCAAAAAGAAAGGTATTGCTGAAAGGATTTATTCTAAAAATTGACTCAAACTCTGACCGACTGTTCCATGCCTGAAAGAACTGAAAGAAAACCATCGTTGTTACTGCCACTGTCCTTGCTGTCTCAAGGGATTCTCCTTGAGCTAAGGCATGATTGAATGTATAGGCAACTCCTAAGGAGATGAGTAATCCCACGATAATTGTTCTCTCAATCATTACTCTTGACATAATTCCCTCCTCTGGAGGCCTTGGAGGTCTTTCAATAACTCCCTTTTCTCCAGGCTCAAAGGCAAGGGCAATAACTTGAAGCCCATTCGTAACAAGGTTTATCCAGAGAATCTGGGCAGGAAGATAGGGAATAGGTAGTCCTGAGACAACTGCACCAATTATCGATAGAATTGATGCCAATCCAGTAGGAATTAGAAAGAAAGTGACCTTTCTGATGTTGTCAAAGACGATTCTACCTTCTTTTACTGCGTTAAAGATACTTGCAAAGTTATCGTCAGTAAGAACCATATCTGAGGCTTCCCTTGCTACATCTGTGCCACCTTTTCCCATGGCAATTCCAATGTGGGCAGCTTTCAGTGCTGGTGCATCGTTTACACCATCACCTGTAACAGCTACAATCTGTCCCTGTGCCATAAGTTTCTGAACAATCTTAAGCTTATGCTCTGGAGATACCCTCGCAAAGATTGAAACAGTCTTTACCTTTTCATATAATTCCTCATCAGTAATTTTCTCTAAATCTTTTCCTGTAAGAACTTCACTCTTTTCATCGCCAATTCCAAGCATTGCTCCGATTGCCTTTGCTGTTATTGCATGGTCTCCCGTAATCATCACAACCCTTATGCCTGCTCTTTTACATCCCTTTATAGCTTCGATTGCCTCTGGTCTTGGTGGGTCAATCATTGCCTGAAGTCCCACAAAGGTAAGACCATCAACAGCATAGCACTGTTCTATCTCCTTACAGGTAATCTCCTCTATCTCTTTTGGAACTTTTACAAGGGCAAAGGCAAGAACACGCATTCCCTCCTTGGCAAATCGATTAATGATTGAGTGAATCTCCTTTCTGTTTATTTCCTCTCCCCATATATTTCTGCGGCATAGGTCAATTATTTTCTCAGGTGCACCCTTTATGAATAAAACTTTCTCTCCTTTGTGCCTGTGCAGTGTTGCCATATAGCCTCGTTCAGATTCAAAGGGAATGGTCTCAAGAAGTTCGTATTTCTTTTCTTCTTCTACTCGATTTAAGCCTGCTTTCATGGCTGATACAATCAATGCACCTTCTGTGGGGTCTCCTTCAAGTTTGTATTCACCATTTTCCTGAAAAATGGTAGATTCGTTGCAGAGAAGTCCTATTCTTAGGGTTTCAATTAATGCTTCTCTGTCTTTTTTCAGGTCTACTTCCAAACCATTGTGAAGAATCCTGCCCTTTGGCTCATACCCGCTTCCTTCAACCTCATAGATGTTTTTCCCATCGTAGATGAGTTTCACAGTCATCTCATTCTTAGTAAGTGTTCCGGTTTTATCTGTGCATATTACTGTTGTGCTTCCCAAAGTCTCAACAGCATGGAGTTTCCTCACAATTGCATGCCTTCTTGCCATCCGCATAACACCTACTGCAAGGGTAACTGTTACAACCATAGGTAGTCCCTCAGGAATGGCAGCTACGGCTGTGGCAACAGCAGTCATAAACATCTCTTTAATTGGCTCACCAATAATTAATCCCATGACAAAAAGAGCTACCGAGGCAATTACCACAAAAATTCCCACTAAATTGGCAAACTTCTGAATTTTATCTTGAAGGGGTGCTTTTACGGTCTCTGCTTCCTTAATACCCCTTGCAATTCTACCAAATACTGTATTCATTCCTGTCTCAACAACTACTCCCTTTGCCCTTCCGCTTACAACAATAGTTCCCATGAATGCCATGTTCTTCTGGTCTCCGTAAGTGAGGTTTTCCTCCTTTATGGCATGGCTGTGTTTCTCAACAGGCAGGGATTCTCCTGTAAGAATGGACTCGTCAATCTTTAGTTCAACGGCATGAATAAGCCTTATATCTGCAGGAACACGTATCCCCGAATAAAGAAGCACTATGTCCCCAGGAACAAGTTCTTCGCTATTTATCTCCCTTTCAATGCCATCCCTTAGCACCTTTGCCCTTGGAACGAGCATTTTTTTCAGTGCCCTGACACTTTGTTCAGCCTTATATTCCTGAAGATAGCCGATTATCGAATTGAGAATAACAACGGCAAATATTACGCCTGCATCGATGAACTCTTTGAAAGCTAAGGTTATCACTCCTGCGATTATTAGGATATATATTAGGGGACTGGCGAACTGATGGATGAATATCTTTAGCCTGTTTATCTTCTCCTCTTCGGCAAGCCTGTTTACTCCATATTTTTCAATTCTTCTTTTTGCTTCTTCTGAACTAAGCCCCTTTTCAGAGGTGTTCAACTTATGTAAAACTTCTTTAATTCCAACTTGATACCAGCTCATATTACTCCTTTCTCTTTTTGTCATTTCGAGCTCTTTTTCTCTGTCCTACCGAGGCTTTATTCTCTCCGTCCTTCCAAGCTTTTCTTTGTCCTTTCCGAGTTTTTCTCTGTCCTGCCGAACTCTTCTTCTCTATCATTCCGAAGTCTTCTTCTCTATCACTCCGAGCTTTTCTTTTTTGTCATTCCGAGGCACGCAGTGCCGAGGAATCTCCCCTCCTCTCCCCACTCTGTCCTTCCGAACTTTTTTATGTCCTTCCGAGCTTTTTTATGTCCTTCCGAGTTCTTTTCTGTCCTTCCGAGTGAAGCGAGGAATCCCCTCCTTCCCCTGAGACCCCTCGCTATCGCTCGGGGTGACAGAGGGGCTGTAATTCCTCGGCTTTTCTGTCCTTCCGACTCTCTTTTGTCATTCCGAGCCCCCTTTTTTTTGTCATTCCGAGCCGAAGGCGAGGAATCTCATTCTTTTACTGAGCTCCCTCGGCTTATGTCTTGGGATAACCCTTTCGGGTCAGATTCCTCACATCCTTTGAGGGTGCTCGGACTATAGTAATTGGAAGCTCTCTTTTTAGCCAAATAATAACCAATTGAGAGAGCTAAAATTATTGCTGCAATTCCAAGCATCGTAAGACTTGAAACTTCCTTTATATCAAGTATTATTACCTTTCTTGCAATAGCTATCATTGCAACTGCCAATACTACTTTCACATGGTCAACATCCTCTCTGAGATAGGTCTTTATGATTGATTCAAAGAGTTCTATTCCGATTATCACAAGCATGAAAACGCCGAATATCTCAAGAAGCTCATCGAGCTCAAGAAGCAAAATTGGTGGAGAGACTATATCCTTTATTATTACGTATACTAATTCGACTGTTGAGAGCATCAGAACAAAGGCAAGAAGGAAGATTATTACTACAATTAGGAGTCTTTTGAATTTCATCAGGTAGTCAAACATTTCAGATATTTTAATTGAATTAATCTGAAACTGTCCATGATTTAACCTTTACTGAGACCCCTCGCTACCGCTCGGGGTGACAGAGGTGGTGTCATTCCAAGCCGAAGGCGAGGAATCCCCTTTGTTTTGTAGCCCCATCGGCTTACACCTCTGGGTGACAAAAAGGAATGTCATTAAGAGTTTCTTTTTCTGTCATTCCGAGCCTTTTGTAATTCCGTCGCTTTCTTCTTTCGTCATTCCGTTGCTTTTTTTCTGTCATTCCGCTGCTTTTTTTCTTTTGTCATTCCGAGGCACGTAGTGCCGAGGAATCCCCTCCTTCAGCCTTCTAAAATTTCCTCATACAAGTCTCTCCATTGAGAATTTAAACTCTCTATCAATGCCTTCTTTTTGTCCCTGCTCCATCCTTTTATCTGTTTCTCTCTTCTTATTGCTTCGTTAACATCCTGCGCAATTTCATAGTAAATAAGCTTGGTTATGTTATACTTCGCTGTAAAGCCATCTATCAACTTATTCTTATGTTCGTAAACTCTCCTTACAAGGTCATTTGTGACTCCTGTATACAGAACTGTATTGTATTTGTTTGTCATTATGTAGACGTAGTATTGCTTAGACATAGGAGTATTTTAGCATATGGCATAAAGGAGTAGACCCCTCGCTACCGCTCGGGGTGACAAAAGGGAAGTCATTCCGAGCGAAGTGAGGAATCCCCTTGGTATATGACTGTTATCCCGAATTGCATCTTTTCCGTCATTCCGATGCTCTTTTTAACTGTCATTCCGAGGAGTGTTAGCGACGAGGAATCTCCTTCGTCTGTGTCTATAATTCAACACACTGTATCCGTAAAGATACATTTAGCTATCGAAAAATTTCCTAAAAATCAACTCCATTCTTCTGGCAGAAAAATTGCACAACACATTAATGTTGTTCTTTGACAGTTTTATCTTTCATTCTGAGCTTTTCTCTTTCTGTCATTCAGAGGCTTCTTTTATCTGTTATTCCGGGCCGCTTTTTTAACTGTCATTCCGAACGAAGTGAGGAATCTCATTCTTTTAATGAGACCCCTCGCTACCGCTCGGGGTGACAGAAAGGATGTGCAGCGTGACAGAAAGGAGATGCGGTATAACAGGAAGAGGTGTCACTTCGATGCTTTTGTTAACTGTCATTCCGAGGAGCGTAAGCGACGAGGAATCCCCCTCCCTCTTGACAGGGGAGGAGAAGTGTGTTAAAATGTTTGAAAACTAACTCAAAAAGGAGGTGATAGGCAAACACGGTGCAAGCAGTAGGGAGACTCTTCGGGACTGTGTCCCTCAGAGTGACAGTAAGTAGAGCAATTCTGAAGAAGGTTGTTTATACTGTTATTCCATATTTGCCTATCCTGTCATTCCGAGGAGCGATAGCAACGAGGAATCTCCTGCAGGAGTCATCCCGAGCGATAGCGAGGGAACTCCTAAGCGTCCTTGTGAGACGCTATGCAGTTTGTCATTCCGAGGGCTTTAGCCCGAAGAATCCTTTGTCTTACCACCGTCTTTGACGGTGTAACTGAACTAACCGATGGAGGTTAGGAAGTGAAAAAATATGCAAGTCTTTTAGCCGTATTTGTCCTTCTTTTAGGTATCGCCTCAATTGGCTACTCTGCACCAGCAGAGATTCCAGCAGACACCTCAGCAGTAATTGCAAAAGGAAGAACCCAGATAACCCTCGGCGGTGAGCTGAGATTCAGAGGAATGTATGGAAGTAACTTAGGCGTGAGGGATAAGGATTCTTACGGAAAAACTAAAACTGAATATTATTTAGATCCTAAAGAGGGAGTTGTAAAGAACAGAACAGTTCTTGATGGAGATGGAAGCAGAAATAAAGCATACTATGACTATCGTGTAATACTCAATATGGAAGCTAAGGTATCTCCTAATACAACTGGATATGTTGAACTACAAAGTGGAACATTTACTACAGACAATGTTACTTGGGGTTCTCAGACAGGTGGTGCAAGAGGTAATTATCCTTTTGGTAACACAAAAGAGTCCAATGTAACAATTCGTCAAGCATGGATTCAGTATCAGGGTTCAGGACTTCTCGGTGTTCCAGCAGGATTTAAAGTAGGCCGCCAGCTCATTAAGCTCGGGTATGGTCTCTTCTTTGACCACACATACTTTGGTGATGATGCAATCCTTGTATTTGTTCAGCCAATGAAAGAGCTTACCATTGCAGCTCACACAATCAAATTCAGAGAGGGTAATGAAACTCTTAACGATGACTCAACAGCATATGGAATTCTTGCTGCATATGCAGGAAAAGGCTTTGGATTAAGTGCTGATATAACTTATGTAGATGATCAAGGTAACAATAATAGTGCTGGTTTTGCAAATTCTCTTGGATACGGATCTAATGCAGACACACATCTCTGGAACTTTGGTTTAAGAGGAAATGTTGATGACATTGCAGGAACAGGGCTTAACTTCAGAGCAGATGTAGAGTTTCAGACTGGTAAGATTGTAAATGTTAAACCTGGTTTACATGAGCCAAAATTCAAAGGCTGGGCTGCATTAGCAGGACTTGACTACAAATTCAAGAGCATTCCATTAACACTTACAGCAGAGTATGCAATCGGAAGTGGTAATGATAAAGACTTTAATATTACAAAGGACAATATTAAAGCATTTATCACAGCACTTGGACAGGAACAGCATTACACATTCATATATGAATATTTTGCTCCATCTGCATGTAACTTTGGACCAAATGCAAGAACAGGACTCTGCAACACCCAGTATGTAAAATTTGGTGGTTCCTATGACATCACAAAGGACATCAATGCCAAGCTTTATGGCTACTGGTTAAGAGCTCAAAAAGCAGTTGCAATTAATAGTAACATTGGAACAGGAACTGCACCTTCTCCAGACAAAGACCTTGGCTGGGAAGTTGATGCTGTAGTAACTTATAAGATTGACAAAGGTCTTACTTACTTTGTAGAAGGTGGCTACTTCTGGCCTGGTGATGCTTACAAACTCAGAGGTGGAAAAGATGCTGATGATGCCTGGGCAGTAAGACACGGCATTCAGCTTAAATTCTAAATTAACTTAAAGAGGGGGTTACCCCCTCTTTTATTTGTCATTCCGAGGGGCTCAATGTCCCGAGGAATCTGACCTGAAGGGGTCACCCCGAGCGGTAGCGAGGGGTCTCATAACACTGCACCGTGTTTGCCAACCATAAAGGCGGGGGGACTCACCCCCGCCTTTTTTTATTAGTATTTTTCCTTTATCTTTCTGGATACCTTAAATGCATTTTATGTCATTTCGAGAGTCTTTACGGCTTCATTTTGTCATTCTGAGCACCCTCAATGTCATCAGTTTGTCATTCCGAGGGACTAAATGTCCCGAGGAATCTGACCCGAAGGGGTCACCCCGAGCGTTAGCGAGGGGTCTCATAAAAGAGGAGATTCCTCGTCGCTTACGCTCCTCGGAATGACACTTTACCTGTCACCCAGAGGCGTAGCCGAAGGGTCTCCTAAACAGAGTGTCTCCTAAACAGAGTAGATTCCTCTCCCTACGCTTCGCTTCGGCTCGGAATGACATTTCCACTGCGGAGTAGATTCCTCGGCACTGCGTGCCTCGGAATGACAAAGAAGAGGCGATTCGGAATGACAGTCATGTGCAAAAGAGATTCCTCACTCCGTTCGGAATGACAGCCTCTTATGTCACCCCGAGCGATAGCGAGGGGTCTCTGATTTTATGTCATACTGAAAGAGATGACGGAGTATTTAATTCTAAGAGACTTTTGATACTTTCCATAATTTCAATTCGTTTTGAAGCGTTGAGGATTTCTATACCAGCTACTTTGTTATCAGAAGTGAAATCAATAATAATATCTGGAGCAACCTCCTCGCTTTCTACTACAGGTTCGCTTAATATCTGAAGATATATTGCGTCAGCATCTCTATCGTATTCAACTTTCATATCTTTATCCTCCTGTCAAAAAAAGCTGTAATTATTAATCTATTCTTAGGATTTACAACTACTTTCAATACCTTTCCTCCGAATTCTTCAATTTTTTTAAATAGGTGTAATTCATTTTCGCTAACTCTGATTTCCATATGGGGTTGTTCTATTGTTTTCCTTATCCACTCTTCTTTTATCTCTTTTCTTATATGAAGCATTGTTAATGCATGTTTTGAAAACTTATATTCACTTTGGGTCATTTGTAACATTATACAACATAAAAATACAAAATGAATAATAGAGTATGAATATTTTCCTTTTTGTCATTCCGAGGGGCTCGATGCCCCGAGGAATCTGACCCGAAGGGGTCTCATAAAAAAAAGAGATTCCTCACTCCGTTCGGAATGACAGAGCAGAAGCGTTCGGAATGACAAAGTAGGGAGCGTCATTCCGACACCCGCAATGCTTTTTTTGTCATTCCGAGCACCTTCAATGCCCTCATTTTGTCATTCCGAGGGGCTCAATGCCCCGAGGAATCTCTGACTCTCCTGCATCCTGAGGAGATTCCTCGGCACTTCGTGCCTCGGAATGACAGCTTAGGAAGTCATCCCGAGGCGTAAGCCGAAGGGTCTCCAAAAAAGAGGAGACTCCTCGCCTTCGGCTCGGAATGACAGAGAAGGAAGCATCGGAATCACAAAAAATCGGAATGACAGAAAAAAGGGGCTCGGAATGACAACCCACTCTGTCACCCCGAGCAATAGCGAGGGGTCTCTTCCATATATGTAATTGCCTCGAATAATTTAGGTGAATGCGAGCCATAAGCTTCGGAGGTATTTAAATAACGTTAATGAAAAAAACTATTGACAAAGGCTCGCTTATGATATTAATATTCATGCAAAACTTTTAACGGAGGTCAAATATGTTTTGTCCAAGTTGTGGAAAACAGGTTGACAACAATGTAGAGTTTTGCCCTGAGTGTGGCTACAGAGTAAAAGGCGTTTCTCCCTCTGAAATTAAATCGCAGGCAAAAGGCTTTTTCTCTACTCTCTTTGATTGGTCATTCACAGATTTCATAACGCTAAAGATAGTTAAGTTCATTTTTATAATCGGCCTCGTGATTATAGGACTTGCAACAATTGCCATAGTTTTCAGTAGCTTTCAGGGAGGTACCACAAGCGGACTTTTAATGCTGATTTTATCCCCTGTTTTTTTCTTTTTTATGGTTCTGATTCACAGGATTTACTGCGAAATTCTTATTGTTATCTTTAAAGTTGCCGACTATCTGCGGGAGATTAAAAATAAGCTCCAGTAACAATTTCTCGGGAGGAATTAATGAAATGTAGCATCTGTGGAGAAGAGATTCCCCATAATGCTAAGTTCTGTGTGAAATGTGGTAGCCCTGTTGAACTAAAGCAGCCCGAGAGTTCAGTTGAAGAAATTTCCATTAAGGTTTGCCCTAAATGCGGGCAGACTTTCGAGGATAATAATATAAAATTCTGCACAAAAGATGGCACTCCTCTTGAGATTAAGAGCATAAGTAAATTCTCTACTCAGGATAAGACAACAATACCCACCTCAGCATATGAATCTGTAAGGCCAAAGAAGTCCTCAAAAAATCTTCTGGTTATTCTAATTGTTGGAGTTTTACTGATAATAGCTGGGGTAGGTGGATATTTGCTTTATCCAAAAATTTTTGCTAAAAAGCAGGAAACAACTGCGAAAGAAGAGAATGTAAGGTTACCAGCCAGTTCGTCAGAAACAAAGGAAGAACAAAGAGGTAAGGAAAAAGCAGGAGAGGAAAACATCCAGACAGCTAAGATTGAGATACCAAAGGAAAAAGAAAAGCAAGAAAGAAAGCAGGAAGTCGTTCCTCCACCTCCTAAAATAGACCCCTTAAAGCTTGAAGATGATATAAACAAAGCATTAAGACACGCAAATATTCAAAATGTAACAGCTTTGGTAAACAAAGACCTTGAGGTTACTTTAAAAGGAACAGTGAGTAGCAGTAAGGAGAAGGAGCGAGCTTTTGAGCTTGTAAGAAAATTCAAAGTGCATAGGATTAAGGATTCAGTTTTTATAGTTGAATGAACAATACGAGGAGGATAGCATGAAGAAAATAGTCGCTTTATTACTAATTGTTCTTTTGTTTGCACAATTTTCAGGTTGTGCAAGCATGTCTGGCACTGAGAAGGGAGCTCTAATCGGTGCTGGTGTTGGTGCAGGAGTTGGAGCTCTGGTAGGTGATACGAAGGGAGCAATCATAGGAGCTCTCGCTGGTGCAGTGATAGGTGCTGTAGTGGGAAATTACTATGACAATCAGGTCGCTACGAGAGAGGAAGCTTTGAGCAAACACAAGGTAAGCAAGCTAAATACGCTTAATATAGACATAGATAGTTCCTCTGTAAATCCTCAGTCTGTAAAAGCGAATTCTACCGTGGATGCGCAGGTTCAGTATACTATTCTCGCACCATCAGATGTATCTCAGATTACCGTAATTGAGACAAGAACACTCGTAAAGGGTAGCGAAAGGATTGAACTGGCAAAAAGAGAAGTCACAAGAGCTCAGGGAACTCATCTTTCTACTATGAGATTTACAATGCCTAAGGATATTGAGAAAGGTGACTACACTCTAATAACCACAATAAGTGATAAAGAAGGTAGACAGATAAGAACGGCCAAAAATTCGCTGAAAGTAATTTAAAGTTTTTAACAATTCTGTCCCCCCGAGCGGTAGCGAGGGGTCTCATAAAAGGAGGAGATTCCTCGTCGCTTACGCTCCTCGGAATGACAGAGTAGGGAGAGGAGGGAATTCCTCGCAGACCTTTCGCCTACGGCTCATGGCTCGCTTTGCTCGGTTCGGAATGACAGAGAAGGAAGCATTGCATGACACTACTAATTGTCATTCCGAACACCATCAGTGGTCTTTTTTGTTATTCCGAGGGGCGCGACGCTCCGAGGAATCTCTGACCCTATGGAATACCTATAACAGAGAAATTTATTTTTGGTATAATTAAAAAAAGCAATCCACAGAGGTAAGTTATGCCAGAAGTAGCAGAGAAAGTATCAAGACTTGAGGAAGTATTAGAGGAATTCATAAGAAGCGTAGGCATAGAGTTTAACAAGCTTTACAATTCTCAGATGCGCACTGAGGCGGAAATGCGAGCTTTCAAAGAAGAGATGCGAGCATATAGAGAGCGTTCTGAGCAAGAGATGCAGGCTTTTAGAGAAGAGATGCGAGCATTTAAAGTAGAGATGAACAAAAAGATGGGAGAGCTTGCAAACAAGCTTGGGACTATCTCAGAAGACATAGTTGCTCCTGGCATACCCTATGCAATAAAGAGAGCCTTTGGTCTGGAAGTGAGTGAGCTTTCAGTGAGGAGGAAAAGAAGCATAAAGGGCAGAAGCAGGGAGTATGATGTAATAGTGGTTGCAGGTAAGTATGTATTTTTAACGGATGTGAAGTCGAAGTATAGAAGATTGTATATAGAAGAGTTTGAAGAGATAAAGGCAGATTTTTTTGAGTATTTTCCTGAGTATAGAGGGTTTAAGGAAGTAGTAGTGATAGCGTCATTTTATTTTGATGAAGAAATAATAAAGCTTGCCAATAAGAAGAAGTGGTTAGTGTTACAGCTTGGTGGGGAGTATTTAGAGTTTATAAACAAGGACAAAGTAAAGCTTCCGTAAATAATAGGAGGTGTGCTATGAAAAGAGAAGTAAAGAGGACTTCTGACAAAGCATCCTTAGTTGAACTGCTTGAGAAGAAACTGGCAGAGTTACGTAACGGCTACATAGAAATTGATGACATTAAAGTCAAACTTCCCGATAACTTTGAAGTTGAGCTTGAATATGAGGAAGAACAAAAAG
This sequence comes from Thermodesulfovibrio sp. TK500a, assembly GCF_055381765.1. Taxonomy (NCBI): domain Bacteria; kingdom Pseudomonadati; phylum Nitrospirota; class Thermodesulfovibrionia; order Thermodesulfovibrionales; family Thermodesulfovibrionaceae; genus Thermodesulfovibrio; species Thermodesulfovibrio sp. TK500a. The sequence continues at coordinate 663,088 of NZ_AP041606.1, read as the reverse complement.
ATGAAAAAACAAAGTGCAAAGTTGAAATTGAGATTGAGTGGAGTAAGTAGAGATTTTTTATATTTCTTTTTCGTAGATTCTCAGAGTTTTATATTTTTTTGCACCCATAATTTGAGTTAGATTTATTGTGTCGTAGTTGTCTTCGAGTATCCACGAAAATTCGCATTTTTCAAAGCCGTATTTTCTTGCTCCTTTGAAGGCTTCGCGAATCATTATTGATTCAACTCCTCTGTGTCTGAACTCCTTTTTTACGCCAAAAAGAAGTAGACGTATAGACTTGATTCTTCGGCGGTAATATAGTGCTTTGAGGATATTCAGTGGTGTAAGTTTTCCGTTAAGCTTCCGTAAAACTTCATTGAAATCGGGGATGGCACCAAAGAAACCTATTGGTTGGGAGTCCTTCTCAGCCACTATTACCAAGTCTGATATTGCCACAGGCTTCAGTTTATCAGCCATGTAGTCAATTTCTTCTTTAGTTATCGGAATAAAGCCCCAGTTTTCTCTCCATGCTTCATTGTATACTTCCATAAAGGCATAGAGCTCCTCTTTGAAGTTTTTTAAGTTCACTTTTCTCGCTCTTATCCCTTGCTTTTCAGCAAAACGAGCAACTCTTTCAATTTTTGCAGGAAGCTCGGCTGGCACATCTACAATGTAACAGTAAAGGTCTTTTGCCTTTTCCATACCATATCCTTCAGCAAGTTTGTTGTAATATGGAGGGTTATAGGGAATCATTATCATCGAAGGAGTATCAAATCCTTCATAGAGAAAACCACATTCTTCATTGGTTGACATATTCATCGGACCTCGCATGCCTTTGAGATTATTTTCTTTAAGAAAATCCTTCACCCTATCGAAAAGAGCATTGGCAATTTCTTTGTCTTCAATGCATTCAAAGAGACCGAAAAATCCTGTTTTGTCCCTGTGGAACTCTAAATGACCATAATTAACAATTCCAGCTATTCTGCCAACAGCTTTTCCATCTCTGTAGGCAATAAAAAATTTTGCCTTTGCTCTCTTGAAAAAAGGATTTTTATCGCTTAAATGTTCGAGCATGTCTCTTGTGAGATGTGAAGCATAGAAGGGGTCGTTTTTGTAAAGAGAAAGAGGCAGAGTAATGAATTTTTTAAGGTCTTCTTTGTCGATTACTTCTTTGATAATTATGGGCATTACGTCTATACTTAGTATACTAATTCTTTTTCTTCTAACATGCCCGAGAGAGTTTTAAGAATAAATTCTTTAGCCTCAAGTATTTCAATAAGAACAGGCTCTCCTTGCTTAGAGAAATGGATAATTATAGGTCCTTCCTCTTGAGCATAGTCAATTGGTTTTTCTGATATTTCTATGAGGAGAATGTCAACGTCTTTACTATATCTAATTTTAGCCATATCTTTTTATCCTTCCTGGATAAACTGTTACAACATGTATTTCTTGAGCTTTAATTTCATATACTACTCTTAAAACATGCTCTGAATCATAAATCTTCTGAGCTATAAATCTGTCTTTGTAGCCTTTTTCAATTTTATCCGGAGATAAAATGGCATTTTCAATCATTGAGATTTCAACGTTGAAACCGTGTCTATGTAAAATATCAATTTTAAAGAGTGCATGTTCTGTAAATTTTATTTTCACTGATTTTCAAATTACACCTAATGTCTTGCCTACCTTTTGGAATGCTTCAAGAACTCTGTCGAGGTGTTCGTCTGTGTGAGTTGCCATATAGCTTGTTCTTATTAATGCCTTACCAGGTGGTACAGCAGGAGATACAGCTACATTAGCAAAAATTCCTTCTTCCTGAAGCATCATGACAAACTTGAATGCAAGCTCGTCATCACCAACAATAACAGGGATAATCGGAGTCTCTGCTACTCCTATGTTAAATCCAAGCTCTTTGAAGCCCTTGAGCATTTTGTTTGTATTCTTCCAGAGCTGTTCTCTTCTTTCTGGTTCGCTTACGATTATGTCTATTGCTGCAGATACAGAGGCAACTGAGGCTGGTGGAGGGCTTGCACTGAATATGAAGGCTCTGCCAAAGTGTTTTATGTAGTTTATTACATCTCTCTCTCCAGCAATAAAACCGCCGATTGAAGCAAGGGATTTACTGTATGTTCCCATAATTAAATCAACTTCCTTTTCAAGTCCAAAATGCTCTGCTGTTCCCCTTCCTGTCTCGCCAAGGACACCAATTCCATGGGCATCATCAACCATCAAGCGAGCATCGTATTTTTTGCATAGTTCATAAACTTCAGGAAGTTTTACAATATCTCCCTCCATGCTGAAAACACCGTCAACTACAACAAGCTTTGTCTTTTCCTCACACTCCCTAAGCACTCTCTCAAGGTCTTCTGTGTCATTGTGTTTGTATCTTTTGACCTCACCAAAAGATAGTCTGCAACCATCTACAATGCTTGCGTGGTCCATTTTATCTATTATTACCACATCGTCTTTTCCAACAAGTGAGGCGATAACACCGAGGTTTACTTGAAAACCTGTGGAGAATACAAGGGCTGCCTCTTTACGCATGAACCAGGCAAGTTTTTCTTCAAGCTCCACATGGATGTCAAGAGTGCCATTAAGAAATCTTGAGCCTGCGCAGCCTGTTCCGTATTTTTTTATGGCATTTATGGCTGCTTCTTTTACTTTCGGGTGATTGGTAAGGCCAAGATAGTTGTTTGAGCCAATCATTATCATTTTCTTGCCGTTCATTATGACTTCTGGTCCCTGGGCAGACTCAATTACCCTGAAGTATGGATACATTCCTACTTTTTGAAGCTCGTAGGCTGCTGTAAATTTAAAGCATTTTTCAAATATGTCTTTTCTTATAGCCACTTGTTCTGTCTGTACCAATTTGCTGTCCATTCCATCCCTTCCTTCAAATTAGTTTTAGCTTTAAAACCGAGCATTTGCTCGGCTTTGTCAGAGGAGCATACCCAGCAGGGCTCGGTAAGCTCTTTAAGTTTATCGCTATTTATTATACTGTTTTTGTCAAATTTTTGAAATACTTTCATGAAAAACTCTCCTATTGACTTAGGAATTTTTAACTTGAGAGGATTTTTTCCGATAGCCTCTGATATGGCTGCTATAATCTGTTGAGTGCTGTAAGGTTCAGGCTCTGATAAGAAGAAAATTTCTCCAATAGCCTTTTCATTTTCCGATGCCAGCAACATTCCTTCAATGAGGTCATCTACATATATGGTAGAGTATACCCCCTCTGTTAGATAAAACACAAAACCGGTTTTAATCATTTTAAAGAAAGTCAGAAAATCACTGTCTCTGGGACCATAAACAGCAGGAGGTCTTATTATTGTAATGGGCAATCTATCTTTATAAAAAATAACAGCCCTCTCTCCCATTAGCTTGCTTTTGCCGTATTCTGAAACTGGATTTGGCTCTGTATCTTCATCGACCGGTTTGTTGTCCCTGCATGGACCTGTAGCGGCGAGACTGCTTACATGGACAAATCTTTTGGGAACATATCCAGCTTCTATAATCGCTTCTATCAGATTTTTAGTTCCCATATAGTTTGCTTTAAAAAACTCTTCGTAATTAGCTGTCTTGGTGATACCCGAAAGATTAAATACTAAATCATGCTCCCATTTTATTTCTCTCAATGTCTCATTGTTTGAAAGGTCTGCCTGAATGATTTTTACTTTTAAACCCTCAAGAAATCGGAGCTTCGAGGGGTTTCTGACTATGCAATATACTTCATAATTTTTTCTGATTAGAGACTCTACGAGATGGCTACCGATAAATCCTGTGCCACCTGTAACCAGAGCCTTCACTCAGCTTTCCTCACCTTTAAGGTTAGTCCTCTCACTTCTTGGACTACTATTTCTTCATCCTTGTTTATTTTCTCTTCAGATATGGCCTGCCATAACTCACCATGAATCATTACCATACCACTTCGACTGTCAATGTCTGTCTTAGCTATGCCTCTTAGCCCTACAAGCTCTTCTACTCCTGTGACAGGCTTTCTTTTGTGAGCTTTGTAAGCAAGCCTTAAGAGGAACGCAAAAAACAAAGCCGTAACTACTGCGACTGGTATTACAACAGAAAAGGATAGCTTAAATAAAGGATTATCCGTATCTATTAACATAAGGGACCCCAGCACAAAGCATATTATCCCACCTAAGGTGAGAAGTCCATAAGAGGTAAATTTGAGTTCGAGTATAAACAGAACAATACCCAGCAGAATAAGCCCTGCTGCAGCATAGTTAATTGGAAGCGTCTGAAGGCTGTAAAAGGCAAGGATAAGGGAAACAGCTCCTATTACTCCCGGAAATATTGCTCCCGGATTGCTCAATTCAAAAATAATTCCGTAAATTCCTATCATAAGCAGAATGTATGCAATGTTTGGATTGCTGAGAAAGTTCAGAAGCCTTTCCCTAAAATTCATTTTAACTTCATTTATTTTGGCATCTTTTGTAGTTAAAATTTTTTCTCCAATGACTGTCTTTACCTTCTTGCCGTGAATTTCCTTTAAAAGTGTCTGTAAGTCATCGGCTATAAGGTCTATAACTCCCTTTTTCAGAGCTTCTGTTTCTGTAGAGGAGATACTTTTTCTGACTGCCTGTTCTGCCCATTCTGTATTTCTTCCTCTTTGCTGAGCAATAGATTTTATGTAAGCGACAGCGTCATTTTTTACTTTTTCAGCCATTGTTTTATCCATTTTTTCGCCTCCCATTGCCACAGGACTTGCCGCACCGATATTCGTTCCTGGAGCCATTGCTGCAATATGGGCAGAAAGCGTTATAAAAGCACCTGCACTGGCTGCACGAGCACCTTTTGGTGCTACATAGACAACTATGGGAATCTGGGAGTTAAGAATCTCTTTTACCATATCCCTCATGGAAGTATCGAGACCGCCTGGAGTATCAAGCTGAATTATCACAGCTTCTGCTTTTATTTCATGTGCCTTTTTAATTCCCTTTACCACATAGGCTGAGTGGGGGGGATTTATGACACCATCTACAGTAAGGACTAAAATCTCCTTTGCCGAAACTCCCACTGGAGATATCAGCAAAATAAGTAAGGATAATATCAATAGACTTTTCTTCATGTGAAATTATAACAAACTTTTGATTTTTTCTTTTAGAAGGTCAATAATTTTTTGTGCTACTTCGGGGCTTAATTTACCTGTCGATGAGTTAATCTCAAATACTCTCTCTGGCAGTTTCAGTTTTTCAAGGTCAAAGCCGCATTTTATTTTAAATCGATATTTTTCTACATAAACCTCTTTTCCAACTTCAATTAATTTCTCTTGATTAAATTCATAACCAGCAAGCTTTAGACTCTTTATAACAACCTCGGGCGTATAAATTTCTCTTCCAAAGAAACAGATAACAAGGCTTGATAGAATCTGTCTCCATACCTCTTCATTGAATATCTTTTCGGCAAAATCTTCTTCGCTATAAGATTTAACCATAGCTTCTCTGTCAATAGCATAGCCAGCAGAGTCAAGATGGCTGTGTCTTGCCCCAAGAAGATAGCCAACATGAGCACCGTAACCTGTATGATAACCAGGCATTTCGTTTTTTCCGAAGGTAAGGGCAAAGTCTTCTCCTCCGTATATTGAAGAGGCATAATGAGCACCTTTTTGTACAGCTTTATAAAATTCGCCCTCACTGAAGACGATTTTTCTTATAAGCTCAATGTAATTGGCTACATTTCCCCATTGGGGAATTACTCCTTCTGTTAATTTTTCATTAATTATGCCTTTCTCAAAGGCTTCCGTTATCCAGGCAAGAACAACTCCTGTTGATATAGCATCAAGCCCCATGTCTTCAACTGTCTCAATTAGGGCTAAAACTCCCTCTGCTGAAGATATACCAAGCATTGTGCCGAGTGCATAAATTAACTCATAATCATAGGATAGATACACTGTTCTGTAAAAGTAGGGTTCGTCTTCGTAAGGCTTTCTCAGAGAAGCTAAATGAATACAGGCAACAGGACAGTGGGAGCAGGCAACTCTTCTTCCAAGATGTTTTTCTGCAAAGCTCTCTCCCGAGATACACTCAATGCCTTCAAGTTGAAGTTCTGTAAGATTTTTTACAGGTATGCCCTTTGAAAAACTCAGAGGAAGAACATTGGCAGGAGTGCCAAGTTCGTGGTATTTTTTCATTTTGTCAGATTTAGCAAGTTGTTCAAGAAGGCTTAGATAGAAATCTTTGTATTCCTTGAAATCTGTGACCTTTAAGTCTCTTTTGCCAGATATAACAAGGGCTTTTAGGTTTTTGCTTCCAAAAACAGCGCCTAAACCTAATCTGCCAAAATGTCTATAGGTTTCAAGAGTAACGCATGAATAGGTAACCTGTCTTTCTCCAGCAGGTCCTATCCTCATTATTGTTCTAAGCCCTGCACCGGGCTCTTGTCTTCTGATGAGGCTTCCAGAAGACATGCCCTCATCTAATCCCCAAAGCGTTGTTGCATCTTTGAAGGAAACTCTATCACCGTGAATTGCAATATAGCAGGGTCGGATACTTCTTCCCTTAATAACTATTGCACCATATCCAGCCATTCTTATGGCAATTGCGCTTCTACCTCCTGCATGAGATTCACCGAGATTTCCTGTGTGGGGAGACTTGAAAAGAGCAACTGTCTTAGATGCAATAGGAAAAAGGCCATTTAGGGGACCAACAGCAAAAACTATGGCGTTATCTGGAGAAAGAGGGTCAATGTCGTATTTACAGTTTTCATGTAAAAGTTTAATTGCTACTGCTGTGCCGCCAATGTATTTCTCAAATAAGTCCTCTCGGTTTTCCGTCCAGAACTTCCTTTTTGAGAGGTCGATATATAAGACTTTCTTTAAGCTGTCCTCTTTTATCATGTTCTTTTATACTCCAAAACCTTGTAATGACAACTTCTGGCACACTCGCCGCATTGAATACATATTACAGGTTTGTTTTTTTCTTTATTCCAGCCAATAGCATCAAGAATGCAAGCTTTAACGCAACTGCCGCATCCTGTGCATTTGTCCTCTTTGAGTAAGACACCACCGCCTTTTCTCGTTATTAAAGCGTCTTCGGGACAAGCACGTCCACAGGGTGGGTCTTCGCACCCTCTGCATACAAATACCGAAAAGCCCCTTGAAATTCCACCTTGAGACCGAACTTTTATGCAGGAACTTTCAACACCTACGGCAAGATGTGCCCTTCCACAGGCAAACATGCAGATGAGACAGCCCACGCACTTGTTAGCATCCTTTACGAAGACAGGCATAGTGAAATTATAACATGTTATAATTTCAGATTGATAATGGAAAGGGAAGTTCTACTTTTTTTTCATAAAACAATCGCTAATCCCCTTCTGGACTCTATAATGTATTTCTTTACTGACAAGGGTTGGATGCTTAGCATCCCTGTTTTTTTATTCTTAATGGTCTTTCTTTTGAGACAGAAAAATTATCTTGTTGCTTTATATCTAATCTCTTCTATGACAGTCGGTATTTTTATCTCCGACTGGCTTTCTGATGAGATAAAGTTTATATTTCACAGAACAAGACCTTGCTGGGAAATAGATTTTAGACACATAGTGGGATGCACAGGTTCATATAGTTTTCCTTCAAATCATGTCTCCAATGGATTTACAATTGCAACTATTTTCCTTTTTTTTCTGAGAAGATATGTATCTAATAGTTTTCTTAGAAAAATTTTTTATATCTATATCTCTGTAGTAGTTATCTCAGTATCTATTTCCAGGGTCTATCTGGGTGTTCATTATCCATCTGATGTTATTGGTGCTGCTTTAATTGGAATAGCTGTAGGAACAATATCTTACAAGGTAATCTTAAGGGTTAATTCATTGAAAGATTTGTTTTAAATTGTCATAAGCCTGTTTAGGATTTATTTCATTCTTCACGGACCAATTGACCTTTCTCCTGATGAAGCTCATTATTGGGAGTGGAGCAGAAGGCTTGACCTTAGTTACTATTCAAAAGGACCTGTTATTGCCTATCTTATTGCTCTGTCTACTTGGTTGTTTGGTGCTACTCCTTTTGGAGTAAGGATTTTTGCCGTTTTATTCTCCTTTTTGAGTAGTATGTTTGTTTACAAGACGGGTAAAAGATTATTCAATGAAAGGGTTGGATTTCTTAGTGGGATTCTTTTTCAGATAATCCCATTATTTTCTGCTTTAGGAGTTATATTTACTATTGACAGCCCCTTTATTTTACTCTGGACAGTATCAATGTATGTATTTTTACTCGCCCTTGAAAGAGGAGGAAGATATTGGGTATTTCTTGGCTTGTTCATAGGAGTTGGGCTTCTTACCAAGTATACGATGGCCTTTTTTTATTTATCGATGATTTTATACTTGATTAAGGCAAAGGATGACCCTTCCAAATTAAATCAAGCTCATAGAATAAGCGTTTTTAAGAATTTGTCTTTATATCTCTCAGTAGTTATTTCTGTAGTAGTTTTTTTGCCGGTGATAATATGGAACTTCCAGCATGACTGGGTAACACTTAAACATACTGCCGGTCAGGCTCATATCCAAGATGGATTGACGATTTCTATAAGATATTTGCTTGAGTTCATCGGCAGTCAGTTAATAGTTATATCTCCACTGTTATTTATCATTGGCCTTTATTTGCTTGTCAAGCCTTCACTTTTAAAGCTTGAGAAGAAAAAATATTGGTTTATGTTCTCCTTTTCTATGCCTATTTTAGCTTTTTTTCTACTCAAAAGCATTCAGGGCAAAGTTCAGGCAAACTGGGCAATGACTGCATATGTGCCGTTTATTTTTATTGTTGCTTACGCTTTTAACAAAGGAGTTTTTAAAAAAATAATAACTGCCTCATTTGTGATTGCTTCTCTTCTTACAATTCTCAGTTATGCAATCCCATACATCAATCTTCCCGCTAAGCTTGACCCTTCTTCAAGACTAAAAGGCTGGAGGGAACTTGGGCAAAAGGTATATTCAATAAAAGAGGAGATTAAAGGAAATGAAAAAGTGATAATATTTTCTGATAGATATCAAATCTCAAGTGAACTGGCTTTTTATGTCAAGGGACATCCTTTTGTTTACTGTATCAATCTTGGAAGAAGAATGAACCAATACGACCTATGGAATTCAATCAACGGGGAACTGGAAGGAAGCAAAAAAGTCCATGGCATTTACGTTGTTTACGGGATAAAAAAGGAACCTGAACCAGAAGTTCTATCTGCTTTTGCAAGATGCGAGCATGAAAATTTTACGGTCTTTCGGAAAAATGTTAAAATTAGAGATTATACGATTTTTAAATGTTTTGACTTCAAAGGCATGAATTTGAAAAGACCAGAGAGTTATTGAGGGAGTAATCGTGGAATTATCAGTAGTCATACCTCTTTACAACGAAGAAGAAAACATTGAGGAGCTTCACAAAAAACTATCGGATGCTCTCATTAGTCTTTCAATCTCCTATGAAATTATCTATGTCGACGACGGAAGTATGGATAACACGTTAAAACTTCTTGAAGAAATTCAAAAAAATGACGCTCACGTAGTAGTTCTTAGCTTTAGGAGAAATTTCGGACAAACCGCTGCCTTTGCTGCAGGCTTTGATTTTGCAAGAGGTGATGTAGTTATTACGATGGATGGAGACCTGCAAAATGACCCTGTTGATATACCCAAGCTTCTCGAGGCAATAAAAGATGCTGATTTGGTAAGTGGTTGGAGAAAGAGGAGAAAAGACCCATTTCTCTCGAGAAGACTGCCCTCAATAATAGCAAACTGGTTAATTGGCAAAGTAACGGGAGTAAGAATTCATGACTATGGTTGTTCTTTGAAAGCTTACAGAAGAGAAGTTGTTAAGAATTTGAGACTTTACGGAGAGATGCACAGATTTATTCCTGCCCTTGCAAGCTGGTATGGAGTAAAGATAAAAGAAGTTGAGGTTACCCACCAACCGAGATACAGAGGTAAGTCAAAATACGGAATAGGCAGAACAATAAAAGTCCTTCTTGACCTTGTGACTGTTAAATTTCTCCATAGTTTCTCAACGAAGCCCATTCAGTTTTTCGGACCAATTGGAGTTCTTTTCATGCTTGCCGGAGTTGCCATAGTCTCTTACTTACTCTTTCTTAAATTCTTTCATGGTGTTTCGATAGGTGGAAGACCGTTGTTACTGGGAGGATTTTTCTCTGTACTAATCGGGCTTAATTTTATTGGCATGGGTCTTCTCGGAGAGATGATAGTCAGAGTATATCATGAAACGCAGAAAAAGCCGATTTACATCCTCAAGAAAATCCTAGGACCGGGGGATTGAAAAAGTTTAAATTCATCCTTAGGCTTTCTGTAACTCTAATTCTCGTTTCCTATCTTATATTTAAGACGGACATCAAGAAATTATCAGATATTATAGTTGAAGCAAATATTCTATTTTTATTTATTGCATCATTGCTATATCTGTTTTCATCTTATCTGTCTACCCTTAGATGGAAGCTATTTGTTTGCACTGATTGTTCTTTAGCAATAAGAAAACTTTTCTCTATTTACATGGTAGGAACTTTTTTTAATATATTTTTACCTGGAATTATGGGCGGCGACTTAATGAGGATAATTATATTGAGAAAAATAACTGGCATAGGAGATGCGGTAGCTTCTGTTTTTCTTGAGAGATATATTGGCTTTTTTGCCTTATTATTTTTAGGTTTTATCTTTTTTCTGTTGTTTTACAGTTATATGCCTAAAAACGAGTTGATATTTCTTGTTCCTCTGTTATTTTTAATTTTTTCTTCTTTATCAATCTTCATTTTTGCTCTAAGAAAATTCTCTTTTTTTCGTTTGCTAATTGATTATTTCTACAAATTTAACAGCAAAGCTTTTTCGAAGGCTTTCTTATACTCCTTTATTATTCAGTTGATAGTAATGTTTTCAGTTTACCTAATCTTTTTGAGCATAGATGCTTCTGTCAGATTTTACGAAGTTGTTATTTATCTTCCCGTTATCATTGTTCTTACAACACTGCCCATATCAATATCGGGACTTGGAGTAAGAGAGTGGAGCTTTGTTCTGTTTTTTGGAGGAGCTTTAGGCAATGAAAAGGCAGTAGCTGTAGCTTTCTTATGGTTTCTCTCTGTAGCTTTTGCCTCTCTTTTAGGTGGGATAGAGTATCTAAGATTTAAGAATTTTTTTGATATGCCTAAGAAATAAAAAGCGCTTCAAATCGCGGAGATTGTTAGGAAACAGGTCTTTTTTCAACTTTTCTGCTATTTCCGCTTTTCCAAGGTCTTCTTCTATGCTTAAATTATACTTCTTCACAATCTCGTTTGCTATGTAAAAGACATCCTCTCTTCTTTCCCTTAAAGGAGGAATTCTGAAGAAAACAGGATTGAGAAGCTTGATTAGTTCTCCTGAAAAAGCTTCCTGAGCGACTTTGACTCTCAAGTCTTCCTTTCCTACAAGGATAAATTTAATGTCCTCAAACTCAACAGGTGTAATATCTCCCACTCGATAGAATTTTTTAGTCTTAAGTGCCCGTAAGAACTTGTCCTGAAATTCTCGGGGCATTATGTCAAAGTTTTTAATAACAAGAGTTCCGCCTTCAGCGTTTTTAAGTGCCCCTTTCTTGCCTTTTCTTCCCATATATCCTTCTTTAATTCCGAAGAATTCCTCCTCTAATGTTTCCTGTTCTATGTCAGAGAAAATCATTACAAACGGCTTGTCCTTTCGGGGATTGTCAGGAGCTGAGTGAAGGGCTGCTGCAAGTAGCCTTTTTCCGACAGCCCTTTCTCCGTAGATATAGATATTTCTGTCTTTTGCGTTTTCTTCAAATAGATTTTTGAGCATTGAGGCAAAAATAGAGTTTTTGCTTTCGAATTTGAATTGTCTAAATACATATACGCTTTCTGTTGAGAATTGTATGTCTTCAATAACATTCAACTCTTTTGCAACGGCTAAAAATCTATCCATGGCGCTTTGTAAAAATTCGAGCGAATCTGTTTCTTTTATGCGAAAGTATCTTTTTGAAAGTTCAAGAAAAAGCTCTCGGTTGTCAACTACTGAGGGAAACATCAATGCCTGACAGCCATAGGTTGCCAGGTCTGAGATTAAGGCCAAATCAAAACAACTCTGAAGTGACGAACCTCTCGGAGGCACTGAGCTTTTTAAGTCTTTTCCTCCATCTTCGGGGAAAATTCTATTTAAAATATTCACAACCTCTCTGAAAGGTGGACATAATATGTTTCTCTTAAGCGCTTCGATATTATTTGTACCAAAAACAGATTGTTCGAGAAATACCCTGTCTTCAAGGGGAAGTTTAATGAGAAAAGGAATTATGCTTCTGTATGCGGGGAATTCATTTATCATAAAAAGCATTCCAAGGCAGGGAAGAAGACCTGCGAAGAAGGCTTCGTCTTTGTGAATATGGGGAAGTTTTTGAACTATGAGAGTTGCTGTCTCTGCGCTGAGAATTCCATATATCCATATATTTAGCTCTTCCTCATCTAAAAAAAGGTCACTTTCAAGAATTATCTGCTCTATTTTCTTTGTTCCAAGATAATTTATCATCTGAGAAAAATTCGTTATCTCTGTCTTACCGCAGGGAGAATTGACTGTATGAAAAATACGGTAGGCAATCATAGGGTCATATTTGATAAGAGAAGAAAACTTCTCAGGATTTTCTTCAAGAAGCTCTCTAAATCTGGCAATAGTATGCCTAAAAACTGGTAAACTCATGCATATATTATAATAAAATAAGATACAAAAATAAAGGTAAAGAGTTGAAATTTTCGCCATTTTATAAGTGCTTATCAAAATAAAGTCTAACAAGAATGGTAGGCTTTTAAATAAGAAGGTTTCAGAATTTTAACGGAGGAACGATGTATAAAGAGAAAGATTTCGATGTAATAGTTGTAGGAGCAGGGCATGCAGGCTGTGAAGCAGCAGTTGCATCTGCTAAAATGGGGCTTCAGACAGCTCTCTTTACGATTTATCTTGAGACAATTGCCCAACTAAGCTGTAATCCGGCTATAGGCGGACTTGCAAAGGGACATCTGGTAAGAGAGATTGACGCTCTTGGTGGGATAATGGCAAAGGTTACAGACATGGCTGGAATACAGTTCAGAATGCTCAACCGCTCAAAAGGTCCTGCCGTATGGTCTCTAAGGGCGCAGGCAGACCGAATACTTTACAATGTCTATATGCGAAAGCTTTTGGAGGAGACAGAAAATCTTGCGATAAAGCAAGCAATGGTTGAGGAGATTTTAGTGGAGGGAGGAAGAGTAAAGGGAGTTACCACTTCTCTTGGAGTATTTTATGGAGCTAAGGCAGTAATAATAACGCCGGGCACTTTTTTAAATGGTCTCATTCATATAGGTTCTGAATCTTTCGAAGCTGGCAGAGCAGGAGAGTTCGCTTCCAAAAGATTATCCGAGTCAATAAGAAAAATCGGGCTAAAAATGGGACGCCTTAAGACAGGCACGCCACCAAGGATAGATGCAAAAACAATAGATTTTTCTAAAACAGAACAGCAGTGGGGAGACCTTCCACCTATACCATTTTCCTACTCCACAAAGGAGATTACCAATCCGCAGGTTCCCTGCTACATAACATATACCAACGAAAGAACACATGAGATAATAATTAATAACCTTGACCGTTCGCCCCTTTATGGAGGAAAGATAAAGGGTATAGGACCGAGATATTGCCCTTCAATAGAGGATAAAGTAGTTAAATTCAGAGAAAAACCGAGACACCAAGTTTTTTTAGAGCCGGAAGGTTTAAGCAGAAAAGAGTATTATGCAAACGGCATATCAACCTCTTTGCCCTACGATGTGCAGGTCTCGCTTGTGAGGAGTATTCCGGGGCTTGAAGAGGCCGATATAATGAGACCCGGATATGCAATTGAGTATGACTTTGTCTATCCTACGCAGATAAGGCATACGCTTGAAGTGAAAGGGATAGAAGGCCTTTATCTGGCAGGACAGATAAACGGAACGAGTGGTTATGAGGAGGCCGCTGCACAGGGGCTTATGGCAGGTATAAATGCTGCCCTCAAAATAAAAGGACAGCCACCTTTTATACTAAGACGAGATGAAGCATACATTGGTGTTCTCATTGATGACCTTGTGACAAAAGGAACGCAAGAACCTTACAGAATGTTTACGTCAAGGGCAGAATACAGGTTGCTTCTCAGACACGACAATGCAGACTTAAGATTAAGAGACTACGGATACAGATTAGGCCTTTTAGATGAAGAAACATACGACTGCTTTAGAAGAAAAAAGGAAACTCTTGAGACAGAGATAAAAAGACTCAAGACAACGACGATAAAACCTTCGGAGGAGCTTAACAGAGCTCTAATTGAAGCAGGAACAACTCCTATTGAAGAGGCTGTTTTTATTGACAAAATTCTTAAAAGACCCGAGATAGATTATGGCTTCATAAAAAAATTTACTCCACCCGAAATAGAGATAGAAAGAGAAATAGAAGAGCTTGTAGAAATTCACATAAAGTATGAGGGCTATATTGCAAAGCAGATGGAACTTGTTGAGAGAATGAAACAGTTTGAGGAGAAACTCATACCTGAAGGTTTTGATTTTAATATCCCCGGCCTTTCAAGGGAGGTTATTCAAAAGCTTAATGAAGTATCTCCCCGAACTATTGGTCAAGCAATGAGAATACCCGGCGTAACGCCTGCGGCAATTTCAATTCTCATGGTAGCCCTACAAAAAGGCATGGCATGCAGAAGATAGAAGAATTTTTTAGAGAGCATATTAATAGCGAGAATTTTTTAGAGTTAAAGCTGCCGGTCAATCAAGAAGAGATGAATACTTTAATTGATAAATTCATGATTTATCTGAAAGAGTTGAAAAAATGGAATAAGTCATACAATCTTACATCAATAGATAATGAAAGAGAAATAATTATCAAGCATTTCTTGGATTCTTTGCTTTATCTGTGTTATATTCCTCAGAAATTTGCTTATATTGCTGATATAGGCTCAGGTGCAGGATTTCCAGGGATGCCAATAGCTATTGCAAGACCTTATCTTCATGTTACACTTATTGAACCATCATGGAAAAAATGTGCCTTTCTAAAAAACATCAAAAGAAAAATAGGTATAAAAAATGTTGACGTCCTTCAGGGAAAGGCAGAAGAGGTTGATAAAACTTACGATATCATAACTACCAGAGCATTGTGGAGCATAAAGGATTTCGTTAAGAGATGTAATGCCTTGCTCAAAGAGGAAGGATATTTTATCGTGAGTAAGTCATGGAGATATGAGGAGGAAATAAAAGAGCTATCTGAAGAATATAGGTTTGAAATAAAGGAGTTTATTCTTCCAGCTACAGAAGTTTCATGTAGAGAACATAAAAGATTTATAATCAAGATAGGAAAATGAGAGTTTTAGGTTTAGATACATCTACAAAATATGCTGGAGTTGCAGTGGTTGAGGAGGGTAAATTATTAGCTCAAGCTTCCCTTCAGTTTATGGCATCGCACTCGGAGAAGCTTATTCCTGAGATAGCTCATACCCTTGAAATCATGAAAATACCACTGGAAAGCATTGACATTTATGCCGTTACCATAGGCCCGGGTTCTTTCACAGGGCTTAGGGTTGCCATAAGCACTGTAAAGGGGCTATCCTTTGTTACCGGAAAAAAAATTGCGCCTCTTTCTACTCTTGAGGTTATGGCAAGAGGTTTACCACTTACTGATTTCTGTATTTGTCCTATGCTTGATGCCAGAAAAAATGAGGTATATGCGGCGCTTTTTAAATGGAAAGATGGTGTTTTAATTAGATTAAGGGAAGATTCAGTCCTTAAGCCTGAAAGACTTGCTGAATGGATAAGCGAAAAAACGGTCTTTATAGGAGATGGTGCTTCTCTGTACAGAGACAAACTTCTTAATACTTTGTCCGACAAAGTCTTTTTTACTGATTCTATCTACAATGTTCCCTTGCCAGCAATAGTGGCGCTTATGGGAGAAGAAAAAGCTAAGAGAGGTGAATTATTATCGGCAAAAACTCTTGCTCCCCTTTATCTAAGAAAGTCAGAAGCGGAAATTAAGTTTGGATGAAAATAAGAGCTTTTCAAGAAACAGACCTCCCGGCTATTTTAAAAATCGCCGAAGAAAGTTTCTCTTTACCATGGTCTCTTAAGTCTTTTCAAGAAGAGATTGCAAGTAGAATTTCTCAATTAAAAGTAGCTGAGCTGAGCGGTGAAGTCGTAGGATATGTTTTATACAGGACTGTTACTGATGAGGCAGAAATTCTCTCTATAGCAGTTAAACCAGAAAAGAGAAAAAAAGGAATTGCCACAGCTTTACTTAAAGAGGCATTAAGGGACATAGAAAAAACTGCAAATGTGTGTTTTCTTGAAGTAAGGGTTTCAAATAAAGAGGCAATAGGGCTTTATGCAAAAGTAGGATTTAAAATAGCGGGGTTAAGAAAAAAATACTATCTATTTCCTGAAGAAGATGCCTTTGTAATGGAATATCCATGCAAGCCGAGTAAAAGAACAGAAAATTTGTTGTGACCTCACTTAAAAATTTTGTATCATATATGCAAAAGCATTCTCAGGAGGTGTGTAATGATAGAAAACATTAAATGGTTGGGACATGACACCTTTAAAATTACTGGCGAGATAGTGATATATACAGACCCGTTTAAAATTAAACATAATGACAGGGCTGATATAATTTTAATTACCCACGAACATTATGACCATTTCAGCCCTGAGGATATAAAAAAATTGATAGGACCTGAAACGGTTGTTGTTATTCCTGAGGACTGTTCGGGCAAGATTGATGCTAAGGAAGCTGTCGTAAAACCAGGAGACAGATTAACGGTAAAGGGAGTTGAAATAGAAGTAGTACCTTCTTACAACACAAACAAAAAGTTTCATCCTAAGGAAAAAGGTTGGGTGGGGTATATTTTTAAAGTCGGAGGTAAAAGAGTATATATCGCTGGAGATACCGATTATATTCCTGAAATGAAAGATTTTAAGGATATAGACATAGCCTTACTGCCAGTGTCTGGGACGTACGTAATGGATGCTGAAGAAGCTGTGCAAGCTGCCCTTGATATTAAACCTAAGATTGCTATTCCTATGCATTATGGTAGTATAGTGGGTTCTGAAAAAGATGCCCAATATTTCGCTGATAAGTTAAAAGGTAAAGTAGAAGTAATAATTCTAACACCAGAGAGGTAATTTTATGGAATTCACAGCAGAGAATTTAAAGAAAGAGCTTAATTCAAAAATTTCTGAAGTGGGAAAAGAGATTTTCATATACGACGAAGTGGAGTCAACGAATAGCGTTGCCTATGAGCTTTTAAAGAAAGGATATCCTTCTGGAACAGTTGTAATTGCAGATAGGCAGACCAAAGGAAAAGGCAGGCTTGGAAGGAAATGGATATCTCCAGCTGGAAAAAATCTGTATATGAGCATAGCTGTCAAGCCAAACATTACTCCTAAATATGCTACCATGATAACTCTCACAAGCGTAGTGGCCTGCACCACAGCTTTAAGAAGACACACAGATATTGCGGTGCTAATTAAGTGGCCAAATGATATGCTTGTTGACCACAAAAAAGTAGGCGGTATCCTTTCGGAGATTAAAATCGAAGGTGAAAAAATAAAGGCCGCTGTTGTAGGTATTGGTATAAACGTCAACATGACCGAAGAGGACATTCCCGAAGAGATAAAAGACATAGCCACATCGCTCAGAATTTGCAAGGGAGAAGAATTTTCTCGGGCGCTTTTAGCAGTAGAAATTATAAAAGAGTTTGACAAATGGTATCAACTTCTTGAAAAGAAAAACAGAAAGACCATTATAGACAGATGGATGCAATTGAGTGGCACCATTGGAAGACAGGTAAAAATTGTTTTGACTGAAAGAGAAATAATAGCAACTGCTGAGGCAATAGATGAAGAAGGCAGGCTAATAGTGAAACTATCCGATGGAACTTATGAAAAAATAAGTGCTGGTGATGTGACTCTTCTTAGAGCTAAGTAATGCTCTATGCTGTAAAAATAGGAAATTCAAATATAGCAATCTCCCTTTTTCAAAATCCCCTTGAGAGAAACTCTATTCTCCTTATTAATGAACCTATCGCTACTTTTGACTGGCATAATTTAAAGAGTAAAATTGAGCTTAAAAAGCCATGTGTCATATGTTCTGTTGTGCCCAGCGTAACAGAAAAGTTTTTAGATAAGGTTAGCAATTATTTCACAGAAATTTTGATTGTCAGTCATAAAGTAACTACAGGTCTGATTTTACTGGTTGACAATCCTGAAAAACTTGGAGCAGACCGAATTGCCTGTTGTGTGGCTGCTTATGAATTATTTAAAGATTCAACAGCTGTTGTAGATTTAGGCACAGCAACTACCATAACCATTGTATCGGACAGAGGGGAAATATTAGGTGGAACAATTATGCCTGGTCTTCAGACAATGACCAGAGCATTAAGGGAAAATACAGCTCTTTTGCCTATGGTGACTTTAGATGATAAATTTGAAGTTCCTGGCAGGAATACCGAGTCAGCCATTAAAGGAGGAATAATATTAGGAACTGCTCGGGCTGTTGAAGGTTTGATAGAAGAAATTGAAAATTCTTTAAATAAAAATCTGAAAGTTGTTGTAACTGGCGGTAATTTTAATCTTATTACACACTATCTAACAATCCCTCATATTTTACAACCCTCTCTTGTATTTGAGGGTATGAGATTGATATACTTAAAAAACATTAATAAATTTAGGAGGGTGTTATGAAGTTTCAAAGAATTCTTCTGCCTACCGATTTTTCTGACGAGTCTTTGTATGCTCTTTCCTATGCCGTAGACCTTGCGAAAATGTTCAATGCAAAGCTCTATCTTCTCCATATCATCTACGATATTGAGAAGGCATCAAATCTTCACATTCCACATCCATCAATAACAGAGCTTTACAAAGACCTTGAAACCCATGCAAAGAGAAATCTGGATTCCTTTGGTATCGACATGCGTGAGGACCTGAAAAACGTAGAGACTGTTGTAAAGAGAGGTATTCCCTATGAGGAGATAATTCAATTTGCCACAGCTAACAATGTCGATTTAATAATAATTGGAACACTTCCAAGAAGCGGAGTGGAGAGATTTTTCGTGGGCAGCACAACTCAAAGAGTAATAAGAAATGCTCCATGTCCTGTGCTTGTGGTTACTAAAAAATAGATGTAATGAATGTTGATGTTTTAGTTGTTGGCGGAGGGCCTGCAGGAGCCTCTGCGGCAAGATTTCTCTCAGTAAAGGGAATAAGGACTGCTTTAGTTGAGAAAAATTTTTCTTTCCATAAACCCTGTGGAGGAGGAATACCCTCTGCAGGGTTAAAAGAACTCGGTTTACTTGAGGATATTGAAAAATCAATTTCCTTCAACAGAATTAAAAAAATCAAAATAGTTCCACCATTTTCTTCACCAATAGAGGTCGACTTTGTAGGAGGAGAAATATTAATCTTTAATCGTGCAGATTTTGATAATTTTTTGAGACAAAAAGCAAAAGACAGTGGTGCAGAGGTAATAGAGGCTGAGCTCTTAGATATAAGACAATTAAAAGACAGTTTTGCTTCCACTGTAAAAAATAAGAATGGCGAGAACTTTAAGATTATCTCAAAATACATAATTGCAGCTGACGGTGTTAATTCGAGAGTGTGTTCGCTTCTGGCTATGGAAAAGCCTGATTTTTATTGGACAGTCAGTCTTCAACTACCAGAAATTTTAATCAGTCAAAGAGATACCGTAGAGTTTTGGTTTGGAAGTTCCCATGCTTCCTATTTTTATTCGTGGGTGTTTCCAGGAAGGGGATATTTATCAGTAGGAACTGGCTCGGAAAACATTCGTAAAGTTAGTCTTCTCATAGAAAACTTTATTCAGAAGAGATTTTCTGTTAGCTTTCAGGAAATAAAAAATAACTGTTCCGTAAGACTGAGGGCATATAGAATCCCGAGGTGGAAAAAAAGAGAATTCTTTAAAGATAGAATTCTTTTTTGCGGAGATGCAATGGGATTTACCATGCCTGTGTCTTTTGAAGGAATATACTATGCTATGAAGTCTGGCCAGTTTGCTGCTGAAGCTATTGGAAAAGACAATCCCGAGATATATGCAAAGTTATGGAATAAGCGTTTTCTAAGAGAATTCAACATTATGAAGAATTTTCAGGATAGAATGTTTGGAGATGACAGAAAAATTGACGAATGGTTAAATCTGCATAGAGATAGAGAAATTCAGCAATTAGCTATGGCTTTGTGGTTAAGGAAAGAACATGGCAGACAGTTGCTACCGTTATATCTAAAGGCTTTTCAAAAATTTTTATTAAGGCTTTCTTTAAGCAAATTAAAATCGGTTAGAGGCGAAGTGTAACTTGACGGAGTAAAGCTTTTTTGATAAATTTTAATATGTCTAATTTAGAAATTTTAAAAATTCTTAAAGAAATTCCGCTTTTTCAAGCTCTTTCTGAAGAACATCTCTCTATGATTTCTGATGGTTTTATAACGAAAAAATTCGAAAAGGATAAAATTATTTTTTATCAATACGAAAAAAGCACCGAACTATATGTAATTCTAAGAGGTTCTGTCAAGGCCTGTCTTTTAGACCTTGAAGGCAAGGAGTTAATACTGCATATTTTTAAAAGGGGAGATTTCTTTGGCGAGTTAAGTCTTCTTGATGGAAGACCTCGTTCTGCCACTCTCATAGCAGTTGAAGACTCTACTGTTGGAATTTTAAAGAGGGAAAAGTTTATAAAACTTCTTGAGAAAACTCCGTCAATTGCGGTTTCTATGCTTTCTGCTATTGTGGAAAGACTTAGAATGACCGATGAGATGCTTGGGGCAATGGCTTTTTTAGATGTAAGTAAAAGAATAATAAAATATCTATTAAAACTTGCAGAAAGGGAAGGAATAAAAACTGATGATGGAAGAATTAAGATAAAAAAGATGACTCACCGACAGCTTGCCTCATGCACTGGTGCTTCAAGAGAGGCTGTAACAAAGGCTTTTAAGATATTGAAATTTAGAGGAATTTTGAAGGAAGACGATGAATTTTTTATTGTTTCACCGAAGATTGAGTGGTAATGTCTCTTTGGTCAAGATAGTTAAATTTACCTTTAATCAGAATGCTAAATTCTTTGCTTGCGCAAAGATAGCTTTTTATCAAAAAGGAGGAGAAGATGAAAGGCATGATATTTTCAATTGGTTTTCTTTTATTATTAACAGCTTTTACATCCCTGTATGCAGAGGAGAAAGAGTATGAATTTACTCGTATTTCCGTAACTCTTGAGGAAAGAAAGGAGCTTACCCCTGATATTCTAAGTATGACTTTAGGAGTTAACGCCAATGCAGTTAAGGAGGCAGATGTTATAAATATGCTTGGTAGCGTTGATAAAGCAATTAGGACTCTTAATTTGAACTACAAAGGCGGAAGTTATTCAGTCTATAAAAACTGCTGGTGGGAAAAAGATAAAAGAAAATGCTCGGGATATAAAGGTGAGATTGGTTATTCCTTTGAGTTAAAGGATTCAAAAGAGCAAAATAAGGTTCTTGAAGTGATTGACGAGTTTAAAGAAAAGTATGGAGAAAGACTTAATTACACAGTATCCCATCCTCAATGGATTATCTCAGAGAAAAAGACAAAAGAAACAGAAAATGAGCTTAAACTTGATATGATTGATACGGCAATTAATTTCGCAAAGAGAGCAGGTGAAAGACTTGGCAAAAAATGTTCTATTTCAAGCATTAATTACGATGTGCGAAGACCTACCTGGGAACCTCCTTTCTTATACAGAGCAGCACCTGTTATGGAGAAAGCTTCCATTGAGGCTCCAGAGCCTAAAAAGGAAGATAAAGCTGTTAACATAAAAGCATCGGTAGGCTATATATGCAGGTAAACTATTACTTAGCTTCTCACGATTTTTTCTGCTATATGGCTGGAGAAAAAATAAAAACTCCATTTAATCTATCTTTCTTTTATATATGCGGGGATGGGAGATTTCCTTTAAGGGCAGATACAGGAAACTCAGAAGGAGCAATAGAACTTTTAGAAAGAATAGATAAGGATTATAATAGCAGGCTTAATATGCTCACAAAACCACTTTTTTATGGAAAGACTGAAAAGATAAAAAAGCAAAAGAACTTTATAAGTCACTTCCCGAGGAGCTTATGAAAACTAAGAATAAGCTTTATATAGGGTTTTTAACTGAAATAGAGGGCATTATCAAGAAATTCTAAGGATGTTATAATATTAATACACGGAGAGGTGCCAGAGTGGCCGATTGGGGCGGTCTCGAAAACCGCTGTGGGGTTTATCCTCACCGAGGGTTCAAATCCCTCCCTCTCCGTTTCTATTTGTTTTTCTCTTCCCTTTCTTCTTCGTTATCTTCGGTTTTAACTGTAACATCTTTCACAAAATCAGGACATTTCTGCCCTGCTTTAAGAGAAAACTGTTTCTGACAGGTTGACCTCCATGCACATACTAAGCACATTGGTTTTTGTTGGTCTTTCATTTTCTTCCTCCCATCCTCTTTTTTCGATTACAAACCCCATATTTTCACTTTTTAGAGAATTTATCTATAAGGTTGTGATATTTCTCTCCATATGTCATGATTTATTATAACCCAAGACAGTTTGAGTGTGAATTTGAAGAAAACTCTCTGCCTCATCAATAAGACTGCTTGAAATTCTTACCCTCTCAAGAAATTCAATCTTCCATGATGAAAGTTCTTTCAGGATTTTTATAACTCCTTTTGTCAAAGGTTTCGGCACTAATTCCTTTTCTCTTAAACATCGTTCACATACTATAAAACCTTGAGAATAGAAAAATTTTTCAAACAGAGTTCTTCTGCATATTCCGCAATTACGGAAATCTGGAAAGTAGCCGAGCATGTTTAATGTCTGAACCTTTAGATATAGTAAATAATTTGCTGTTTTACTCTTATTTTCAAGACAATGGGAAGTGGCAAGAATAAGTGAAAAGAGTTCAGGATGAGGTTCTCTATGTGGAACAATATTTATCAAAAGCCTTAATATATCGCAAATTTTAAGAAATAAGCTAAAATTTTCTCTAAGAGTTTGAAATGACCTTATTATATCTGACTGAATAATTCTTTGAAGATTTTCTTCCCTGCCAATAAAGGATATTCGTGAGTATGTAAGCGGTTCAAGAGAACTGCCAAATCTGCTTTTTATTTTCCTGGGGCTTTTAGCGAAGAGATTTATAAGTCCAAAATCTTTGGTCAGATAGGTTACAATTAAGTCCGCTTCACCGTAAGGTGTGCTTTTAATGACAATGGCCTCTGTGCTGTATTGCATTAACTACATTATGTTGCCGAAGTCTTCAGGTTTTAGATTTTTAAGCCATTCCTCGAGTTCGTCGCCTTTTCTTAACTCAAAAATACCCTCATCGACAAAAATTGGCGCCTGAACACGTAAGGCTATAGCAACAGCATCGGAAGGCCTTGAGTCAATGGTTTTCTCTCTTACACCATCATGGGCATAGATGAGGGCATAATAAGTGTTGTCAATTAAATCGGTTATTACTATCTTTGTAATTCTGACTTCAAGCTCATCGAGTATGTTCTTTATTAAATCATGTGTTAGAGGCCTTGGAGTAATAACTTTACCAAGTGCAAGGGCTATAGAGTCAGCTTCGGGTTTGCCAATCCATATAGGAAGGGTCTCCTCTCCGTCAATCTGCTGAAGGAGCAGTATATACATTCCACTTCTTGGGTCAAAGAGTAATCCCTCTACTTTCATCTCTATTAACATACTAATACCCCAGTGATTTTAATAGCATATCCCTTTGTCTCCACTTTTTTCTTACCTTTACCCATACCTCAAGGAACACTTTAATTCCAAGAAATCTCTCAATATCAAGCCTTGCTTCTGTTGCAATCTTCTTGAGTCGCTCGCCCTTTTTACCTATTATAATAATTTTTTGACCTTCTCTTTCAACATATATGTTCGCTCCAATACTGATTAATTTTTCCGTTTCTTCCCATCTTTCTATATCAACGGCAACGGCATATGGAATTTCTTGTTGGGTATTTTTCATTATTTTTTCTCTAATAAGTTCGGCAACCATAAATCTCTCAGCCTGGTCTGTTACCATGTCATCGGGATAGAGTTTGGGAGATTGGGGTAAATAGAGGTTGACACTCTCAATCAATCTATCAATTCCGTCTTTTTTTAAAGCAGAAATAGGTATTATCTCCTTGAAGTTAAATAGGTCTTTGTATTGGTCTATTAATGGAAGAAGGCTCTGCTTCGAGACACTATCAATTTTATTTATTACAAGAACTACAGGTTTTTTAAATTTTTTTAGCTTATTGATTATAACAAGTTCTGCCTCAGCAGGCTTCTCTGGTTCAACCATTAAAACAATAAGGTCAACCATCTCCATAGCATCATAGGACTGCTTGACCATGAACTCACCGAGTTTGTTTTTTGGTTTATGAATACCTGGAGTGTCTACGAATATAATTTGAGATTCCGGTAGATTTTTAATTCCTATTATTCTGTTTCTGGTAGTCTGGGGCTTTTCCGATACGATAGAAATCTTCTCGCCTAAAATAGTATTAAGAAGAGTAGATTTCCCAACATTAGGTTTGCCAATTAAAGCTACATATCCACACTTAAAATTACTCATTTTAAGTCATCCACGGCTTCTTTAATTCGCTCAATACCTTTTTTAAGATTTTCCATTGATGTGGCATAAGATATCCTTATAAATCCCTCTGCTCCAAAAGCTGAACCGGGCACCAAGGCAACAAGAGCCTTTTCAAGTAGATATATGCTTAATTCCATAGAGTTTTCTATGTTTTTGCCGTCGTTTTTCTTTCCTAAAACTTTGCTTATATTTGGAAATGCATAGAAAGCACCTTTTGGCATTCGGCATGATATTCCGTTAATATTGTTTAACTCATTTACAAGATAATTCCTTCTTTTTTCAAATTCCTGTCTCATGCCCTCTACACTGTCCTGAGGTCCCTTTAAAGCTGCCACAGCAGCTTTTTGAGCAATTGACGTAGGATTGGATGTAGACTGGCTTTGGATTTTTGTCATAGTTTTTATTATCTCCACTGGTCCTGCGGCATAACCAATTCTCCAGCCTGTCATGGCATGGGATTTACTCAAACCATTTACAACAATTGTTTTTTCCTTTATCTCATCTCCAAGAGAGGCTATGCTTATATGACTTTCTCCGTCATATATGAGTTTTTCGTAGATTTCATCAGAGATTATGTAAATATTATGCTGCAATGCAATTTCTGCAATTCTCTCAAGAGTTTTTCTATCATAAATAAAGCCTGTGGGATTTGAAGGCGAGTTCAAAATAAGGGCTTTTGTTTTTTTTGTAATCTTTTCCTTTAGTAATTCAGGTCTAATGGTGAAGTTGTCTTCTTCATAGGTCTCAACAATTACCGGTTGGGCATCATTTATTAAAACCTGGTCAGGATAGGAAACCCAGTAAGGTGCAGGTATAATTACTTCATCACCAGGTCCAAATAAGGCTTGAGCAATATTATAGAGGGAATGCTTTGCTCCACATGAGACAAGGATGTTTTCTTTGCCATATTTGAGACCATTTTCTTTTTCAAGCTTCTCAACAATTGCTTCTTTTAGTTCATCTATTCCACCTACAGGGGTATACTTTGTAAAGCCATCTTTAATAGCCTTTATTGCCGCTTCTTTGATGTGCTCAGGTGTGTCGAAATCTGGCTCACCTACTCCAAAATTTACAACATCAAATCCTTTTGCCTTAAGCTCTTTAGCCTTTGAGTCAACAGCCAGAGTTGGTGAAGGTTTAATTTTTTTTGCTCTTTCAGCTATCATCAGTTTTCCTCCGTAATGTATTTTTTTCGTGCTCTACTACCAAGAGAAGTGAGCACTTCATAGGGTATTGTTCCTGCCCACTGGGCGATATGAGAGGCAGAAATCTCTGTATCTCCCATTTCGCCGAGAAGAACTACTTCATCATTTATTTTCGGATTTTCAACCTCTGTCAGGTCAATCATTGTCAAGTCCATACAAATTGTCCCTAAAACAGGAACTTTTCGCCCTTTTATAATTACCTCTGCTTTGTTGCTTAGTGTTCTAAAGTAGCCGTCTGCATATCCAACGGGTATAACACCTATTATGCTCTTTCTTTTTGTTACGTAAGTGCCTCCGTAGCTAATGGGAGTTGCCTCTGGAAGACTTCTTATATCAAGTAGTCTTGTTTTAACTGTCATGGATGGTTTTAATTGAGAAGAACCGTAACCATAAAGCATAAGCCCTGGCCTTATGGCGTCAAAAATAGCCTCTTCATATAGAAGTCCTTGTGAGTTAGCTATGTGAAAAATAGGAGTAATTCCTACAACTTTTAAGCACTCTCTTATTTGGTTAAATTTTTCTATCTGTTCCTTTGTCCATTCAACGTCTTCTGTTTTAGACAGGTGGCTCATCACTCCTTCAACTTTTATGTTATCGAGCATGGCAATTTTTTTTATTGTTTCACAGGGAGATTCGTAAATGCCCAATCTTCCCATTCCCGTTTCAACTTTTACATGAACGGGCAGAAAAACTCCTCTGCGATAGGCTTCCTTTGATAGGGCTTCTGCTTGCTTTTTGTCAAATACGACGGGAATTAGATTGTATTTGAAGATGCCTTCAATTTCCCTATCGAACAATACGATAATCTTACTATTTATTCCAGCTTCTCTTAGTATGAGAGCTTCCTCAAAAAAGGCAACGCCAAGATAGTCTACTCCTAAGGATTCATAAACCTTAGAGATTTCAATAGCACCGTGCCCATAAGCATCGGCTTTAACAATGGCTATAATTTTACAGCCAGCCTTTTTTTGATTAAGATAAGCTTTAACAGTAGAGTAGTTATGAATGATATTCTTTAAATTAATTTCAGCCTGTAGAAATCTGCTCACATTTATTTTTTCTCTTCAGGATTATCCTTTTTAGGAGTTACATCAATCTCATCTTTCTCGCTTGTTGCCTTTTTAAAATTCTTTATTGCTTCGCCAATTCCCTTGCCAATCTGAGGTAGTCTTGTTGCTCCGAAAAGGATTACCACTATAACGAGAATAATCAATAGCTCCTGCGTGCCTAATCCAAACATTTTATGCCTCCCTTTTTAAGATTTTCTAATTCTTCCTCTGTGTTTATATTAATAAAAGATAATCCTTCTCTGTCTAAATTTGCAACATCCAATACATAAGCACCTATATCATCAAGAAATCTGGTCATGCTCAGTTTGTCTTCCAAAATTAATCTAAGAAGCTCGTCATGAAGTTTTTTAGAGTATATTCCAGGAAGCGGATAAATCTTGCCGTTAAATAAAGGAACAGTGGCAATGTTTGCATTTTTTAAGTGAGTCTCTGCAAGGTTACAGATAAGCTCTTTTCTCACAAATGGCATATCGCAAGCAAAGGCGAATACATCATAGCTCGAATTTTTGATTGCCACATGTATCCCTGCCATGGGTCCCCTGAAAGGATAAATATCACCTAATAGGGGAAGACCTGTGTAAAAGTAGAGCTCTGGAAAGTTTGTAACAATGAAGAGTTCTTCGAAATTTTTTTCTAAGTTAGACACAATCTGGTCAATTATTCTCTTACTTTCAAAAGACATTAAACATTTTTGTCTTTTCATTCGTGATGATTTGCCACCCGCTAAAATGGCTCCGGTGAGAGGAATTTTACAGGACAATTGCACCTAAGTAACCTACAACTTTACTGTAGTCCCTACTTACTTCTGCTGAAGTAGTATATTTTATTACTCTAACTTCCGATGCACCAAGTATTTTCGAAGTATATAGCATTGTTACAGTAGGTATTACTCCACACATGGATATTTTATGCTCAACCACAGTTCTGTAAAGTCCTGAAGGGTCAAAACTTTTAATCCTATCTATCGCAAGAGCATCAATTTTTCTTGCTTCTTCATCAGAGAGATAATGACTCATGTCTGTGCTTGAAATTATAATTACTCTATCTTTTACTTGCAAATTATCAATTGCTTCTGCTATGCCCTGCGCAAGAATTAGGCACTCTTCAATAGAAAGCATTTTTATAGTTATCGGAACAATTTTGGCCTCTTTATTGAGGGCAAAAATAAAGGGTAGTTGAACCTCGACTGAATGCTCATAAATGTGTGCTTTAATGTCCTCCGAGGCAACAGAAGCTTTTTCAACTATTTTTTTTGCAAGTTCCGAATGAATTGAAAGCTTACCCAATGGTATCTCCCATTCTCCTTCGGTCATAACAGAAATGTTGCTTCCATAGCCAGTATGATTTGGACTTAGTATTATGTATATTTCTTTTGGCTTTATTTTAGAGTAGACTTCTCCTGCTACAGAGCCTGAATAAACGTATCCTGCATGAGGACATATGGCACCGATGGCATCTTGACTACCTGCTGAAGGCATGTAATCTCTAATTTCGCTCAGTAGTTCTCTGGGATTGGAAGGATAAAAATATCCTGCTACAGCCGGTTTTCTTATCATTCTAAACTTCCTCTTCTATTTCCGTGCCTGTGTATTGCTCTGTGTAGTCTAAAAATCTGGTGTAATCACTGAGGAATGTTAGAGTTATTTCATCGGTAGGGCCATTTCTCTGCTTTGCTACAATTACCTCAGCCTTTCCTTTATTGGCAGGATTTTTCTTGTTGTAAACTTCGTCTCTGTAGAGAAATATTATTAAATCTGCATCCTGTTCAATAGCACCTGATTCTCTTAAGTTTGCAAGTGTTGGCTTTCTGTCAGATGTTCTTTCTACAGACCTGTTAAGCTGGCTTAGTGCAATGACTGGTACTTTAAGCTCCTTTGCCATTGCCTTAAGAGATCGCGATATTTCAGCTATCTCTTGCTCTCTTACTTCATAGTTTGATTTTCCCCGCATTAGCTGGAGGTAGTCTATAATTATCAGGGCAAGCCTTCCCTGTTCCATCTTAAGTCTTCTTGCCTTAGCCCTTATCTCTAAAACACTCATCTGGGAGGAGTCATCTATGTAGATTGGCGCTTCACTGAGCTTAACAGCTGCATCTGTTATGCGTTCCCAGTCACGTTTACTTATAAATCCTTTTCTTAAAGCGGAAGAGTTTACCATGGCAATACTGCTCAGAAGTCGCATGGCAATCTGTTCTTTTGACATTTCAAGGCTGAAGTATGCAACAGGCTCACCAAGTTCAACTCCTACGTGCTGGGCAATATTCAAGGAAAAGGCTGTTTTACCCATTCCAGGTCTGCCACCGATTATTATAAGGTCTCCTGGCTGAAATCCACTGGTTAGTTCATCGAGGTCTTTAAAACCAGAGGGAACACCGGTAATCACAGCTTTTTTCTCATACATACTTTCTATTATCTTGAAGGTGTGTTTTACCACATCCTTCATATGGAAGAAGTTAGTTTTAGTTCTCTTTTCTGAAATTTCAAAAATGAGCCTTTCTGCGTAATCGACCATCTCCTCAGCATCTTCGGGTTCTTCATAAACCTTTGTAACAATCTCTGTGCAGGCTCTAATGACAGCTCTCAGCAAAGCCTTTTCTCTTACAAGTTTTGCATGATATCGGATGTTGGCTGCAGTGGGGACTATGGTTGCTAAATGGCTTAGATAGCTTAACCCTCCTATGTTGTCGAGTTCTCCTTTGTCTCTTAAATGTTCTGTGATTGTTATCAAATCTATGGGTTCATTTTTGTCAAAAAGTTCAAGCATTGATTGGTATATTTTTTTGTGGGCTTCTCTGTAGAAATCCTCAGGAGAGAGAATTTCTATGGCTTTTGTTATAGCCTCTCCCTCGAGTATCAATGCACCAAGAACAGCCTGCTCTGCCTCCAGACTCTGAGGCGGAAGCCTGTCTACAGATGCACTTATTTCTCTCACATAAGCCATTACTCGGCTACTACACTTAGTTTAAGTTTAGCTGTTACATTTCCAAGAAGCTTAATTTCGACCTCGTATTCGCCAACTCTTTTTATTGGCTCGTTGATAACTATCTGCTTTTTGTCCACGGAGAAGCCATTTGTTTGGAGAGCTTCGGCAATATCCTTTGCAGTGATTGAACCAAATAGTTTTTGGTCTTCGCCTGCTTTAGCTGAAAGGGTTATCTGAATCTCACTGAGTCTCTGGGCAATTGATTCGGCATCCTGTCTTTTCTTTTTTGCCTCTTCCTCAATCTTTTTTTTCTGGTATTCAAGGAGCTTCATGTTTTTTTCGTCAGCAACTAATGCAAGTCCTCTTGGCAATAGAAAATTTCTTGCATAGCCATCTTTTACATTGATTATCTGTCCAGCTTTTCCAAGTCCTTGAATGTCATCTTTGAGAATAACCTTCATCATACCCCCTCTACATAATTTTTTATTTTTATAATACCACAATCTCCTCACTCAAGGTGACAGAGTTGTTTTGCTAAGGCTGTCTTATAGTTGAAAGATAAGTATTTTTTTGGTATATTTGGGAAAAGGAGCGAGGGGGTGATTAATGAGAAGGGGCTTATTAGTTTTTTTATTGATTTCTCTGTTTATTGTTGCCATCCTATCTACTAAGCTAATTGCTAAAACCAACTCTCCAGAATTTTGCGCTAAATGCCATGTTATGGAAGAGCAGTATGTAACTTTAATGAAAGGAGGCGTTCACAACTCTTTAAAATGCGTAGATTGTCATCTACCAAATGATTCAAAGGTAAAGTTTTACCTTTGGAAAGGCATTGATGGAACAAAGGACGTTGTGCATTTTTACTCTGGAAGCGTGCCTGAAAGAATTGTTATATCTGCCCATGGTAAACAAACAATTCAGGAAAACTGCGTAAGATGTCATGATGGAATGGTCTCAAGAATTAATGTATCCGATAGAAAATGCTGGGACTGCCATAAGAGAATATCTCACAAATTGGCAGGTTTCAGAGAAACTATGTAAGGAGGGCTTTAATGAGAAGATTCAGTTTTACATTTGTTTTATTTTTTATGACCTTTCTTTTATTTTCTTGCGCCCCTGAAAAGCCTAAGGAGTTTAAGGCAGTAGCAATTCCAGAAGGAGAAGTTGACCCAGCAGTTTGGGGTAAAGCTTATCCAATTCATTATGAAATGTATAAACAATCTCAAGAACCAACCCCTGCTGGAAAGAGTAAATATAAAAGAGGATGGGATACAGACAAGATTATTTACGATAAACTCTCAGAATATCCTTTTATGGCATTACTATACAACGGCTGGGGTTTTGGAATTGAATATAATGAGCCGAGGTCGCATTTTTACAGAGTAATCGACCAGCTTGAAATTGACCCCTCAAGACTCAAACCCGGTGGAGTGTGTCTTACCTGTAAAACTTCTTATGCACCTGAACTGGAAGCAAAATACGGTATGGCCTACTATAATAGACCATATAAAGAAGTCTGGAGTTGGATACCGGAAAAACACAGAAAGCTTGGAGACTCATGTATTGATTGTCATAATCCAAAAGATGCCTCACTTCAGATAAGAAGAGGTTTCACACTTGTTAAAGCCCTTCAGACAATGGGTGTAGATACAAACAATATTCCTCATCAAGAGATGCGTAGCATTATTTGTGCCCAATGTCACGTTACATACGTTGTTCCAAGAGACAAAGACATGAAACCTACAGGACTTTTTTTCCCATGGCAGGGAAGCAAATTTGGTGGAATTACTATTGAAAATATTATTAAAGTTCTAAAAAGCGACCCTGCCTACGCAGAGTGGAAGCAAGCTGTCACAGGTTTTAAACTTGCTTACATAAGACATCCTGAGTTTGAGTTTTTCTCAAATAACTCAACGCACTGGAATGCAGGTGTCTCTTGTGCAGACTGTCACATGCCTTACAAAAAAATGGGTGGTTTCAAAGTATCGGAACACAGAATAATGAGCCCTCTTAAATCTGATATGAAAGCGTGTCTGCAGTGTCACAGTGAGACTCCAGAATGGCTTAAGCAGAGAGTATTAACCATCCAGGACAGAACAATAAGTCTACTGCTTAGGGCAGGATATCAGACAGCAGTTACGGCAAAGCTTTTTGAGATTGCAAACAAAGCACAGGAGCAGGGCAAAAAACTTGACCAAAATCTTTACAACAAAGCAAAAGACCTATACCTTGAAGCATTTTACAGGGTAGTATTCATAGGTGCTGAAAACTCAATTGGGTTTCATAATCCTACTGAGGCAGGAAGAATTCTTGGTGATGCAACAGCCTATGCATCAAAGGCTGAAGCAGTTTTAAGAACAATGCTTGCTCAGGCAGGAGTAAGCGTTCCTGTGAACGTAGACCTTGAACTTAAGAAATACCTCAATAATCGTGGAGAGAAGAAGCTTAACTTCAAACCAGAGCAGGAATTCAAAGACCCTTACGGAACTCAGCAGAATATAGATAATTTGCTTAAGTAAGCTTTTAAGGCCTTTACCATTGCTTTTCTGTGGTAAAGGCCTTATCTTTTTTTAACGTATAATCTGTTAAAATTATCTATGCTCAGCGAACTACCTTTATTTAAAGATTTTAAAGAAGACGATTTGAAGACCCTTGAAGCGAGTCTGAAAATTATTAGGTTTAAAAAGAAAGAAACAATATTTTCAGAAGGTGAAAGTCCAAGATGGTTTTACATACTGCTAAAAGGTAGGGTTAAAATATCTAAGCTTTCTTCAGACGGAAGAGAGATTGTTCTTGAGATAATTGATTCTCAGGATTTTTTCGGAGCCCTTGCTGTAATAAAGGGTTTTCCCTATCCGGCAAATGCTATAGCTGTTGAGGACTGTGAAGTTGCCAGGATACCATCAGAAATTTTTCTTCCTTTGATAGTTAAGTATCCCAATATTGAAGCTCAAATATTACATCATGTAACTGTAAGACTTAAATCGGGTATTGAAAGTTTAAAGAACATAGCTTTAGAAGATGTCTCATCAAGAATAGCCTACCAGCTTCTTAAGCTGGCAAACAAATACGGAAAACCGTTGTCAGAAGGAGTTATTATTGACCTCAGAATAACAAAACAGGAACTTGCTGAGATGACAGGAACAACAACAGAGACAGCCATTAGGGTGATTAGTAAACTGAAAAAAATGGGCTATCTTTCCGAGATAAATCACAAGTTTATAATAAAAGATATAAGAGCACTGGCAGCTTTATTTGACGGATAGAGAATGTAGAGGATTTAAAAACGAACTCTAAGGTAACTGTTGACAGAAGTTCACTAATTTACCTATACTTAATTTAAATCCAACTGAAGTTGGATTTATAACAACAACCATGAAGGCTTGGGGATGAACCCCGGTAACTTCATGGTTTTTTTTTGGCTTCCATACATGTCCCTCACCCCTTAGTTGCCCCCTGAGGGGTGCCCCTCCCTGAGAAGAGGAGACCGCCCTGGTCTCCCTTTCTCTCTTTTATCAGTAAAATGTTATTATAAGGAAAATGAAGAAATATGTCGTGGCCATTACAGGCGCTTCGGGAATAGTCTACGGAATGACACTTATGATTTTTCTTGCCAAAGCCTATAATGTCGATTTAATAATCTCAGAGTCTGCTTTCTCAGTTATGAGTCATGAGCTTTCACCGGAGCTTAAAGATATTGAGTCAGTAAAGCTTAAAACAAAAGATTTAGACGTCAGAGTATATTCGGAGAGGGATTTTTATGCGCCTATTGCAAGTGGCTCCAATAAAATCGATGGAATGTTCATCGTTCCCTGTTCCATGAAAACCCTTTCTGCTATTGCTTCAGGCTTTGCGGACAATCTTATAACAAGAGCAGCCGATGTTATGATAAAGGAAGGAAGAAAACTCATCGTGTCACCAAGAGAGATGCCTTTCAGCAGCATTCATTTAGAGAATATGCTGAAATTATCCCGTTTAGGTGTAGTAATAGCTCCGCCCGTTCCTGCTTTCTATCACAATCCGCAAGGTCTTGAGGATATGATAAATTTTGTCGTAGGCAAACTTCTTGACCTTATGGGCATAGAAAATGACCTTTACAGGAGATGGAATGGATAAAATCGGAGTGCTTCTTCTTAACATGGGTGGTCCAGACAGTCTCAAAGCAGTGAGACCCTTTCTGTATAATCTTTTCAAAGACCCATATATAGCCAATTTTGGCATAATTCAGAAGCCTATGGCATGGTTAATCTCGACTTTGAGAAGCGGAAAGATAGAGAAAGCTTATAAAAAAATCGGTGGTAAGTCACCTCTAAAGGAGATTACACTTAAGCAGGCAGAGCTGTTTGAAAGAGAATTGGGAAAGGAGTTTTCAGTAAAGGTAGGGATGAATTATTGGTATCCTTTTATAAGTCAGTCATTGAAAGAGTTTGAAAAAGAGGGTGTAAAGAGAATCATTGCTTTATCCTTATATCCTCAATACTGTCGGGCAACATCAGGTTCAGCTATTGAAGCATTTAAGAGATATGCGGAAGGTAAATTTGAATACTCCATAATTGGCTCTTGGTGTGAACATCCCCTATTTATTGATGCTTGGTGTGAGAATATAAAAGAAGCTTTTAATGCACATGGAGAAGGCTTTGTTTTGTTCAGCGCCCATGGAATACCGAAGTCTTTACATGAAAGCGGAGACCCCTATGTTGCTGAGGTTGAGAAAACAGTACATGCAATAGTTAAGAATTTATCGTTATCTCATTGGCGTATTTCCTATCAAAGCAGAACAGGGCCGGTAAAATGGGTTGAACCCTCAACAGAAAAAGCCTTGCATGACCTATCCAGAGAGGGATTTGATAAAATATTTGTAGTGCCGGTAAGCTTTGTTTCAGACCACATTGAAACTCTCTTTGAGATAGACATAGTATACAAGAAAATGGCCAGTAGCTTAGGTTTAAATCTGCTCAGAGTGCAATCTTTAAATACTTCAAAAAAATTTATAGATGCTCTTAAGGCAATAGTATTAGAATCAATAAATGGAGGAAAGCATGCTTTATGGCGAGAAAGAAATTAGAGAAGCAAAACTTGAGGCTTGGGATAATCCTTATCCTGACAGAGAATACAGAATTGAAATAAATTTCCCCGAATTTACCTGTCTTTGTCCACGGTCAGGATATCCTGATTTTGCAACTATAAAGATAAACTATATTCCAGACAAGAAAATAGTAGAATTAAAATCTCTCAAACTCTATTTAAACTCTTACAGAGATATTCATATATCCCATGAGGCAGTCACAAATAAAATTTACGATGACCTAAAACAACTTCTCTGTCCGAGATTTATTGAGGTAATCGGAGATTTTAACCCAAGAGGAAATGTAAAGACCGTTATAAGAGTTAGCAGCGAGTGAGGTCTTCCTTACCAAAAATGCTATTGACAAAATTTCACAAATTTTGTAATCTTAAATTAAGTCAATGGTTGCCCTCCTGAAGGGTTACAGAAAAATTTTATAAGGGAAATTTAAAAGTCTCTATTTAAAAAGTGATAATTTTCCTGCTAAAAATCCAATTTTGAGGTAAAAGTAAATGGAAAACAACAGCATTCCGATTTCTATTTCTGAACTCAAGCAGAAGAAAATTCCTGACCTCCTTGAAATGGCAAATGAACTCAATATCGAGAATGCCACTTCTTTGAAAAAACAGGATTTAATCTTCGCTATTCTCCAGAGCCAGATTGAAAAAATAGGAACTGTCTATGGTTCGGGTGTATTAGAAATTCTTCCTGAAGGCTTTGGTTTTCTGAGAAGCCCAGACTACAGTTATCTGCCAAGTCCGGACGATATCTATGTATCTCCTTCTCAGATAAGAAAGTTTGGACTTAGAACAGGAGATTTAATTACTGGTCAAATCAGACCGCCAAAGGAAAATGAGAGATATTTTGCTTTACTTAAGGTAGAGACTATCAACGGTAAAGATGTTGAAGAGACTATTACGAGACCTCTTTTTGATAATTTAACTCCTTATTATCCTACAGAAAGGATTAAACTCGAGTATTCTCCCTCTGATTTTTCCACGAGAGTCATGGATTTACTAACTCCCGTGGGAAAAGGACAGCGTGGACTTATCGTTGCTGCTCCAAGAACTGGTAAGACTATGTTACTTCAATCTATTGCAAAGGCAATAAAGAAAAATCATCCCGAGATATACTTAATGATTCTTCTCATTGACGAAAGACCAGAAGAAGTAACAGACTGGAAAAGGCAGGTAACGGGAGCTGAAATAATAAGTTCGACCTTTGACGAGCCTGCTCAGAGGCACTGCCAGGTATCAGAAATGGTGATTGAGAGAGCTAAGAGACTTGTTGAGGAAGGTATAGATGTTGTTATTCTTCTTGACAGCCTTACAAGGCTTGCAAGAGCATACAACGCTATTACTCCAGCCTCTGGAAAGGTTCTATCCGGTGGACTTGAAGCAACGGCTTTACAGCGGCCGAAGAGATTTTTTGGCACAGCCAGAAACATAGAGGAGGGAGGTTCTATTACAGTAATAGCCACTGCCCTTGTTGAAACAGGCAGTAGAATGGATGATGTTATTTTTGAAGAGTTCAAGGGAACTGGTAATATGGAAGTTCATCTGGACAGAAAGCTTGCTGACAAGAGAATATTCCCAAGCATTGACATAGGTGCTTCAGGCACGAGAAAAGAAGAGCTACTCCTGCCTCCCGATGTTCTAAATAAAGTATGGATTCTTAGAAAAGTTTTGAGCACTCTTAGTCCTATAGAGGCGATGGAGTTTCTACTGAGTAAGTTAAAAGGAACAAAGACGAACAAAGAGTTTCTCGAACTTATGAACAAATGATGAAAACTGAGGATTACTGTTTTGTCTGTGGAAAACTTAATCCTGTCGGACTTAAAGCAAATTTTAAACATGATAAGGGCAGAGCCTCTGCAGAGTTAACGCTTTCAAAAGAATATCAGGGTTGGAGCGGTATTATTCATGGAGGCATCATATCAGCCCTTCTTGATGAAGCCTGTGTTTATGCAGGTAATTCTTTAGGGTACAGTACAGTTACAGCGGAACTTAAGATTAGGTTTAGAAAACCTTTAAGTCCTAACGAAAAAATTCTTGTAGAAGCTCATGCAAATCTTTTAAAATCAAAACTGATTGAAGCTAAGGCTACAATAAAAGATTCAAAGGGAAGTCTTATTGCCGAAGCTGAAAGTAAGCTAATCATAAAGGAAAAAAGAGAGTGATAATAAGATTTTACAGAAAAGGCGCTCTATCAGAATACAAAAGGCAACAACTTTTAGATAAAATCAAGAGAGAAATTACTACAGAAGTTAGGGATATTGAAACGGAGATTTGTTTTAATCTACTTGTAAGTTCTAAACTTGACAGTAAAGAAGAACAAGTCTTAAAGTGGCTTCTGTCTGAAACTTTTGAACCAGATAATTTTTCCTCCCAAAGCTTTCTTTTAAAAGATGATTGTATGCTTTTTGAAGTTGGACCGCGCCTTAATTTCTCAACTGCTTGGTCTACCTGTGCGGTTTCAATATTTCAAAGTATTGGAATAAACAAAATTCAGCGAATAGAACGTTCTCGTAGATACAGGATTGTTCCTAAGATTGATAATTTTCCCGTAAAAACCTTTCTTGACATGATTCATGATAGAATGACCGAGTGCCTTTACGAAAAGCCTTTAGAGGACTTCTCCCACGGCATAGTTCCAAGAGCTGTAAAAGAAGTGCCTGTCATTGAAGAGGGAAGGACAGCTCTTGAGAAAATAAATAATGAACTTGGTCTTGGTTGGGATGACTGGGACATAGAGTTTTATCTAAAACTTTTTAGAGATAAATTAAAGCGAAATCCAACGGATGTTGAATGTTTTGACCTTGCCCAGTCTAACAGCGAACATTCAAGACATTGGTTTTTTAGAGGAACTCTAATAGTAGATGGAAAGCCTCTTAAGAAAACCCTATTTGATATTGTAAAGGAACCATTGAGAAGAAATCCTGGCAATTCTGTTATTGCTTTCAAAGATAACTCCAGTGCGATTTACGGAGCGAAAGTTAGATATTTGAAACCCTCCAAACCAGGATACCCAAGTAAGTTTGAGCTAAGAAAGCAGCTTAATCATCTTATTTTTACAGCAGAAACACACAATTTCCCTACAGGTGTTGCGCCCTTTCCTGGTGCAGAAACAGGCACAGGAGGTAGAATTCGCGATGTCCACGCAACTGGTAAGGGTGCATTAACCATCGCAGGCACAGCAGCCTATTGTGTGGGAAACCTCTATATTCCTAATTATGAACTTCCATGGGAGGATAGCTCATTTAAATATCCTACCAATCTTGCTAATCCTCTTCAGATAGAAATAGAAGCGAGCAATGGTGCTTCTGACTACGGAAATAAATTTGGTGAACCTCTCATTGCAGGTTTTACACGTTCTTTTGGCATGCGATTGAAAGATGGAGAGAGAGTAGAGTGGGTAAAGCCAATAATGTTTACAGGTGGAATCGGACAGATAGACTCAAGGCATACAGAGAAAGACTCTCCTCAGAAGGGTATGTTTGTTGTAAAGATAGGCGGACCTGCATACAGAATCGGAATGGGTGGTGGAGCAGCATCATCAGTTGTATCGGGAGAGCTCAGTGAAGAGCTTGATTTCAATGCGGTTCAACGGGGTGATGCGGAGATGGAGAACAAACTCAACAGAGTTGTTAGAGCATGTGTGGAGCTGGGAGACAAAAATCCTATTGTCAGCATTCATGACCAAGGTGCAGGTGGCAACTGTAATGTGGTGAAAGAACTTGTCTATCCAGAAGGTGCAAAAATAGATATTAGAAAAGTAATAGTCGGCGATGAAAGCCTTTCAGTACTTGAAATATGGGGTGCCGAATATCAAGAAAATGATGCTCTTTTGATAAAAAAAGATAGTCTTGAAGCGTTTAAACTTCTTTGCGAAAGAGAGCGTCTTCCGTGGTCAGTTATTGGAGAGGTTACAGGAGATGGCAGGCTGATAGTTTTTGATAGCAAAGAAGGATTGACTGCCGTAGATTTTAATCTTAAAGATGTTCTCGGTGAGATACCAAAAAAGGAATTCAGGCTTGAAACATTAGAGAGAAAACTCAGCCCTTTAAGACTACCGGAAAACATAACCATAAAAGAGGCTTTAAACAGGGTATTAAGACTTTTATCTGTTGGCTCAAAGAGATTCCTTACAAACAAAGTTGACCGCTCAGTCACAGGTTTAATTGTAAGGCAGCAGTGTGCAGGCCCTGTGGGGCTTACC
This sequence comes from Thermodesulfovibrio sp. TK500a, assembly GCF_055381765.1. Taxonomy (NCBI): domain Bacteria; kingdom Pseudomonadati; phylum Nitrospirota; class Thermodesulfovibrionia; order Thermodesulfovibrionales; family Thermodesulfovibrionaceae; genus Thermodesulfovibrio; species Thermodesulfovibrio sp. TK500a. The sequence goes on along the minus strand of NZ_AP041606.1, from coordinate 623,999 downwards.
GTCTCAGATGTATGCGTTGTTGCTCAGAGCTACTTTGACAAAACAGGCATAGCCCATGCCATAGGTGAGCAACCAATAAAGGGATTGATAAATCCAGAGGCAATGGCAAGGCTTTCCGTAACTGAGGCCTTGACAAATATAGTATGGGCAAGAATAACTGCCTTGGAAGACATAAAATGCTCAGCCAACTGGATGTGGGCAGCAAAGCTTTCTGGAGAAGGTGTGAGGCTCTACAGAGCAGCAGAAGCAATGGCTGAGCTAATGATAAAACTTGGAATAGCCATTGATGGAGGAAAGGACTCTCTATCAATGGCAGCTAAGGTGAAAACTCCTGAGGGAATTGAGATTGTTAAGTCTCCAGGCACGCTTGTAATATCAGCTTATGCACCATGTCCTGACATAAATAAAATAATAACACCTAATATCAAGGCAAGCGGTAAGAGTTTAATAATACACATAGATTTGTCAAAAGGGAAGAGAAGATTAGGGGGAACAGCCCTTGCTCAATGCTTTGGACAGCTTGGCAATGATTGCCCTGACCTTGAAGACCCTGTATTGCTTAAAAAAACCTTCAGTTTAGTCCAGTTACTCATTGATAGAAAACTGATACTTGCCGGTCATGACATATCCGATGGAGGTCTAATAACAGCCCTTCTTGAGATGGCTTTTTCAGGTTCTTCAGGAATTAAAATTAAACTAAATTGCTCTCAATCAGGAATAATAGAAGAGCTTTTTAGTGAAGAACCAGGTCTACTCATTGAAGTATCTAATAGTAAATTTAAGATAGTTAAAGATTTACTTAAGCAAAGCCGTATTCCATACAGCAAAATTGCTGAGACCTGTCAAGAAGATATTGTAACTATAGAGCATGAGGGAGAGATAATTTTTAATTATTCCATGAGAGAGCTGCGAGACCTATGGGAAGAGACAAGTTATCGAATTGACAGGCTTCAAGCAAATCCAGAGTGTGTTGACGAAGAAAAGAGGGTAATCTATCATAGAAAGTCTCCAACTTATAAATTAAATTTTATCCCTGAGAGAACCCCATCTATTGTCCTACGGAGGAAAGTAAAACCAAAGGTTGCAATTATTCGCGAAGAAGGCAGTAACGGAGATAGAGAGATGGCCGCAGCCTTTTACTTGGCAGGCTTTGAGCCTTGGGATGTGTGTATGCAGGATTTGATTGACCGAAAGATAACTCTTGAGGATTTTAAGGGAATTGCTTTTGTTGGAGGCTTTAGTTTTGCCGATGTTCTTGATTCAGCGAAGGGTTGGGCGGGTTGTATTAAATTTTCTCATCTAAAGAGTGAATTCGAAAAGTTTTATACGAGAACAGATACTTTCAGTTTAGGAGTTTGTAATGGCTGTCAACTGATGGCCTTAATCGGATGGGTTCCATGGTATGGCATAGAGGATACAAAGCAGCCTCGCTTTATATGGAATAAGTCAGGTAGATTTGAATCACGCTGGGCTACTGTAAAAATACTACCTTCGCCGTCTATCATGCTAAGAGGAATGGAGGGCTCCCAGTTAGGTATTTGGATAGCGCACGGAGAGGGAAGAGCATATTTCCCAGACAGAGAGATTTTTGATTATGTTCTAAAAAAGAATCTTGCACCTCTTCGTTATGTTGACGATGATGGAAATGAGACAGAGCTTTATCCTTTTAATCCTAATGGTTCTCCATTAGGTATTACTGCTTTATGCACAGAAGATGGTAGACATCTTGCAATGATGCCTCATCCAGAGAGGTCTTTCATGTTGTGGCAGTGGCAATGGATGCCTGATGGTTGGGAGAAATTAAAAGTTTCTCCGTGGCTTAAACTCTTTCAGAATGCAAGAAAGTGGTGCGACAGCCTTTAAGATTTTCAAAGGGATACCTCCATAATTGAGCATTGCGCATATTGCCATAAGATTTTATTAGCATAACCACACCGAGCAACAAAAAAATTGACAAAAAAAAATATTATCCATTAATATATAAAGTTTGCAGGGACTTTGTCTCTGTTTTCATCTCTGTGGGAGGAGGGCGAAAATTGTATGCTTTAGGGACCCATCTTTTAATTGAATTAAAAAACTGCAACCCCGAGATCCTCAAGGATCTTGACAGTGTTCAAACCATTCTGGTTGATGCAGCAAAAAAAGCAAACGCCACAATAATTAACATCAATTTCCATGAATTTAGCCCCTTTGGTATCAGTGGTGTTGTTGTTATCGCTGAATCGCATCTTACTATTCACACATGGCCAGAGTATGGTTTTGCTGCTGTTGATGTTTTTACATGCGGAGATACTATCAAACCTGAAATTGCAGCCCAATACATAATCGAAGCCTTTGAGTGCAAAAGTCCTTCTATTGTAGAAATGAAAAGAGGAATAATATCTCATAATAATGAAAAGTTGCCTCATAAGATATGCCATGAAGAACTCCAGATGGTATATTGAGCAGACATCAGAAGATGAAATACTCTGCCATTCTCTGAAGGGGATAATCTATTCAGGAAAGTCTCCTTATCAGAGAATTGAGATTATTCAGGCAGGAAACTTTGGCAAATGCCTCTTTCTCGATGGAAGGATGCAATCTGCAGAGGCCGATGAATTTATTTATCACGAAGCACTTGTTCATCCTGTAATGCTTCTTAGTGATTCGGCAAAGAGAGTTTTGATAGCTGGTGGTGGAGAAGGTGCTACTTTAAGAGAAGTGCTGAAGCATCCCGTAGAAGAGGTGGTAATGGTTGACCTTGATGAAACTGTTATAAGGATATCAAAAGAATATCTGCCAGAGTGGAGCATGAAAGCATTTGAAGATCCGAGGGTTAAGTTAATCATAGATGATGCAAGGGCATACATTGAAAAAACAAGTAGATACTTCGATGTAGTCATAATAGATTTACCTGAACCTGAAGATGAAGGGCCAGCTTTTTTACTGTATACAAAGGAATTTTACGAGAAAGTAAAGGAATGTCTGAAGGAAAACGGAATGATGGTAACCCAGTCTGCATCTGCTTCGTTGATAAATTTAAAGGTTTTTTCATCCATCATAAGAACCTTGAGAGAAGTTTTTCCCTATGTAAAACCATACATCGCCTATATTCCATCCTTCTTCTCTCCATGGGGCTTTACCATCGCTTCGAAGAGAAAAGACCCAGGCAAGGCTGAGGAAGCATTAAATGAAAAATTGAGTTTCATAGAGAGAAAACTCAGATTTTATGACTTAGAGAGCCATAAATCCATGTTTTCTCTTCCAAAGCATATAAGAACTGTTATAGAAAATAGGGGAGTTGTTATAAGTGACAACTCTCCTCTGTCTTTTTATTAAACATTACAATCAACGGCCAAACATTCCTAAAAAATTAATTTGCTTTACAGTTTTCCCTGCATTATTTTAAAATTTACGTAATATCCATTCTTAATCAACAGGAGGAACTTATGCCATCTTTAGGTAAAGAAGTTGATATTGTAAGGGGAGACACTCTCTATGACGATGGAAAACATAAATTCATATGGCTCGGATGGGAAGAACATGAAGAGGAAGGGCTTGTTCAGGTAAATCAGTATTTGATTGAAAACAGTGGAGTAGGAGTTATTCTCGACCCTGGAGGTGTCCATGTTTTTCCAAGAGTTGTGGCAAATGTGTCAAGATACGTAGAGCTTGATAGAATACAGCATCTATTTTTTTCCCATCAAGACCCCGATGTATCTTCAGGTGTTGCCCTTTGGTTAAGCGTTACCAGTGCAAAGGTATACATATCAAAGTGGTGGGTGAGATTTTTACCTCACTACGGAATATTTGATATGAGCAAAATAGTGCCCATAGAAGAGGGAGGGGGAAAAATAAGCCTTCCCGGCGGTGACTATCTGGAAATAATTCCTGCCCATTTTCTTCACTCCGTTGCAAACTTTCACGTCTACGACCCTCGTTCTAAAACTCTGTTTACAGGAGACTTAGGTGCAGCCATTTTCCCTAAAGGCCAGAGATATACTTACGTTGAAGATTTTGAAAGTCACCTGAAGTTAATGGAGGGTTTTCACCGTAGATACCTTGCTTCAAACAGTGTTGTAAAGAAATATCTTGAAAAAGTATCAAAGCTTGATATAAATATAGTTGCTCCGCAGCACGGTGCTATAATTTACAAAAAAGACCACATTCAAAAATTCTTTAACTGGCTGAGTGGATTGAGGTGTGGCGTTGATATTGCCGATGAATTTTATCGATAGGAGGAACATATGTTTTTCAAAAAGAAAAAGCTTAATACTGATAACAAGAAGTATGTTGATACAAATCTCTCTCTAATTAAAACTCTCTCTTCAGGGATAATAAAATCCAATATTGTAGGCTCTACCATATCAAATACAATGGGGCTTATTGATTCAAATTTCACGAGAATCAAAGACGAGGTTTCTTCAATTGCCACTGCCATGGAAGAGATTGACGTAACAATAAGAGATATGTCTAAGAGTGTTGCATCAATTAATGAAGAAGTAAGGACTATGGTCAATCAGAATGAAGCAATGGATGAGGAACTGGAGAAAAGAGTTAGAGACATAGAGCTTCAGAATGCCAAGATTATTGAGGTTGTAAACAACATAAGAGACCTTGGTCATGCTACAGAGAACATCGGCCATGTGGTGACAGCCATATCTGATGTGGCAGACCAGACAAATCTGCTTGCTCTCAACGCATCCATTGAAGCTGCCAGGGTAGGTGAGGCAGGAAGAGGATTTGCAGTTGTGGCCGATGAGATTAGAAAGCTATCTCAGAAAACAGAGGCTCTTACAAAGGATATAGGCAAGATTCTCGGCAATCTTAGAGACCGAGTGACCTATGCCGTAGGAGAGGTTGAAAAAATAAGAGAGTTATTTTCAAGTATAGAGGATGAGATGAAAAATATAAGACAATCCTTTGAAAAGACAAAGGCAATGTCTGACACTGTTGGAGACGCTGTAAGCACTCTATCTACAGCTATTGAGGAGCAAAGCCAGGTATTAACAGATGTATCAAAAAGAATTACTAATACAGCTTCCATGCTAAACGAAACATATAAAGTTTTCTCTACAGTTATAAAGGTTAATGACGAAATTTCTAAGTTGACAAAATTCTAATATGTCCGAAGAAACAATAAGATTAGCCCTTTGTCCCCACATAAAGACAAAGGAGCTTGAAAAATGGAAGTATTTAGCTGGTCTCATAGCTGAAGTTCTGCAAAAGAAGGTCGAGATTGAGATACTTGCCGATTTCTCTATAACAGAAGAACTAATCAAAAAATATCATATCTTTTACTCAAATCCAGATACTACTCTTGAGCTTTTAGATAGAGGATTTTTGCTTTTAGGTAAGCTAAGAGACGAAGAAGGAAGCATTTGCAGTATTACCTCTAAAGATTACACCTCCGAAAGTGAAGTTATAAGAGTTGCCATGGTAAATCAGAGATATTTTTTCTTGCCACTGTTGCTTCACAAGAAGGAATACAGAAAATTCAAACTCACATTTGCAAGAAATTTTGATGAAATAACAGAGCTTGTAATAAAAGGAAAGGCTGATATCGGCTTTATTTATACCTCACCAGATGAATTTTCGGCTCATGATTATTCGGTAAATTATTCTGGAGATTTCTGCTTTCCCCTTTCTCATTTCGTTACGATACATCCATCTTTAGAACAATACAAAGAGCTTCTGTTGTCGATAGAAGATTTTCGACATGTCTCCTCTGAAGAGATTGAAAACATGAAGGCTCTCTACCGTCAGCTTGAAGACCTACTTAGAGACTGGGCATATCACGATATTTCAGAAGCTCTGATTACCTCTCCAAATATTGGAATCATAATCTATCATGAGCGAATTATTTTCACCAACGAGTATACAAGAAATATTCTCGGCTACTCGGAGGAAGAGCTAAAGAGAATGAGTAGCCAAGATGTTGTCTATCCTGAAGACAGACAAATGGTTGTAAATAATATTAAGAGAAGGCTTAAAGGAGAAAAATTCTCTCAGATATACGACATTCGTTTTCAGAGAAAAGATGGTTCGGTGGTTTTTGTAGAGTGTTTGACTAACACCATTCTTTTCAGAGGGCTATACTGCGGATTTATAGTTTTCTATGACATGAGTTCAAAAAAATACTCAGAAAGATTTAAAGAAATGCTAATGCAGATAAACCGAATAATTACCGAGTCATTAACAGAAGAGGAGATATACCATAAGATTTGTGTAGCCCTTGTAGAAAAGCTGAATTTGAAATTGGCATGGGTGGGAGAGATTAATGATGCAAAAAGTGAAATTATTCCTATCTTCAGATATGGAGAGGATAGAGGTATTTTTGATGTTTTCGATTATCGAATTCCAGAAGGAGAAACTCTTACATCTGATGCTTTGTTTAAAGGAGAAATCTCGATAAATTCAGATTCAAGGTTATATCTACAGAAGCAGAAATGCGCCTCAGAACTGATAAGCAGAGGTTTCATGTCTTCATGTACTATTCCACTTTTTAAATTCGGAAAGATTGTATCCCTGCTCAAGCTTTATTCAGATTACCCACAATTTTTCAATGAATTAATTTTACCTATTCTTAAAGAAATTCAACACGACATATCCTTTGCTTTAGAGAGAGTTGATAGAATCAGGCAGAATACAATTATATCAGAAGCTCTTAAAAACTCCGATACTTGGATATTGGTTACAGACGAAAGCGGAAAGATAGTATATGTTAATGAAGCTGTTGAGAGAATAAGCGGATATAGGAAAGACGAATTAATTGGAAAAAATCCACGAATATTTAAATCCGGCTTAAATCCGCCTGAGTTTTACAAAGAGATGTGGAGCACAATACTTTCAGGCAAAATTTTTAATGCCATAACTCCTAACAGAAAGAAGAATGGAGAGATTTTTCATGTTGACTTAAAAATAATTCCTGTAAAACTTCCAGGAGACCTCTTGAGATTTGTTGCCGTAGCAAAGGATGTTACGGAAAATTTAATGCTTTCAGAGAGAATCCAAATCCTTCAGAATTATGATGCTCTTACGGGTCTTTTAAATATGAATGGTTTTTTGCTTAATGTTTCTCAGAAATTATATGAAACGAGGTTCATAGGCTTATTGGTTTTGTTAGATATTTATGATATGACTTATGTTAACAAGATTTACGGCATTCAGGCAGGAGACCAAATACTTAAAATATTTGCAGAAAGACTTAAAAAAACTTTTACATCCACTGAAATAATTGCACGAATATCCGCAGATAGCTTCGGAATTTATCTTATGGCTGAGACCTCTGAGGACATATACAAAACCTATTCCAAGCTCTATGAATTAAACAACTCTGTCTTTACTGTAGGAGAAAGTGCAGTAAATATACTTTTTAATGCTTCCATAGCAATTTTTCCTAAGGATGGCTCGGATTTTAAAGTTTTATATGAAAGAGCAGATATCACTCTTCAACAAGCTAAAAAATCAGGTCCTGGAGTAATTCAGTTTTTTAATAATGACATAGAAAAAGAGGCTGAGAAACTGTGGAAAGTCTTTAATCTTATAAAAAAAGCTACCGAAGAGGAACTTTTCAGTTTTTACTATCAACCTTACTTTTATTCGCAAGACTTAAAAGTAGCTGGTTTTGAGGCTCTTGTGAGAATTATTGAAGGAGATAAAATTTACATGCCCAGCCTTTTTATTGATTATTTAGAGAACAGTCAGTATTTAAACTCCTTTGAAAACTGGGCAGTCAAGGAGGTTACAGAAAAAATAAAGAGTTGGAATGTGAATATTTCCCTAAACATATCGGGTAAAACTTTTGGAAATCCCATGTTTCTAACTATTCTCAGTTCTATCCCCGAGGAAGTCAGGGACAGACTGACAATTGAGATAACCGAGAGGGTTTTTATAAACAATCCTGAATATGCGATGGAGATTTTAAGGCAGATAAAAACAATGGAAAATTCACCTAAAATAGCCATGGATGATTTTGGCACGGGCTACTCATCTATGCTTTATTTGAGAGATTTGCCCGTAGACATCATTAAAATAGACAGAGCATTTATTAAAGACATTTTGATTGACAATAAAAGCCTTGCCATTGTTCAGACAATAGTGGAATTGGCAAAAAGACTTGACAAGAAAACACTTGCCGAGGGTGTGGAATTAAAAGAACAATATGAAACTCTTAAGTCAATGGGATGTGATATGGTGCAGGGATATTTCTTCTCAAAACCTCTTCCTGAAAGGGAAATTTTGCAATTTCTAAAGTAAATCTCTAAAAAACATATAAATTCTGCAAGTAAAGAGTGTAGTTTTTAATTTATAATAAAAAAATGAGCTTCGTGGAAATCTCTCAGGAAGAACTCACTCCATTGATGAGACAGTATCTAAAGATTAAAGAGCAATACAGGGATACTATAGTTTTCTTCAGACTTGGAGACTTTTATGAAATGTTTGGCGAAGACGCTGTCATTGCCTCTAAGATACTTGGAATAACGCTGACGTCGAGGGATAAATCAAAAGAAAATCCGATTCCTATGTGCGGTATCCCCTACTTTTCATCGTCTTCTTATATAGAAAAACTTATAAAAGAAGGCTATAAAGTGGCAGTATGCGAACAGACTGGAGACCCTAAGAGTTCAAAAGGTATAGTCGAAAGAGAAGTGGTTAAAGTTTTTACTCCCGGAACATATCTGCCCGAGGGAGTTAATGAAAATGTTTATATTATGGCGCTTTATCCTTCAAAGGGCACAACAGGAATAGCTATGGCAGATACGACAACAGGCCAATTTTTTATATACGAGACTAATAGAGAGATTGCCGACGAAGTGGAGAGATTTGAACCTGGTGAGGTTTTACTTCCCTCAAGTTTTGAAGACAGAATGAGATTCGAGTCAATTTCATGTAAGAGAACATACGTTGAAGACTGGAAGTTTGATTATATAAGTGCATATAAGACTCTTCTTGAGCATTTCCGAGTGGCCTCCCTGAAAGGTTTTGGAGCAGAGGAGTTTTCTAATGCCATTTCTGCTGCAGGAGCTCTTCTAAGATATCTTGAAGATAACAAACAGCCAACGAAATTTAAAGAGTTAAAAGTTTTAAATCTTAGTGATTTCATGTTTATTGATAGCGCCACAAAAAGGAATTTAGAGATTTTTTCCTCCTTAGATGGCAGTAAAGAAGGTAGTCTTCTATGGGTTTTAGATGAAACTCATACTGCTATGGGAACTCGCTTTCTGAGAAATGCTCTTTCTTGTCCCTTATTGAATGTTTCAGAGATACAACAGAGGCTTGATGGCGTTGAGGTTTTCTTTAGAGATTTTATCTTGCGAGAGAGTATTGCCAGTATTTTAAAGGATTTTCCGGATATTGAGAGGATAGCTTTTAAAATCAGAGCTAAAACAATAAATCCAAGAGAGTTAAGTTCTCTCCATAAAGGTCTAAAGTTAATCCCCCGATTAAAAGAAATTTTGATGAACGAATCGGAGATATTGAATAATTTGTCTGCATCCCTGCATGATTTCACCGAACTCACAGAAAAATTACAGAATGCCCTATCAGATAATCCACCAACTACCACTACAGAAGGAGGAATTTTCAGGGAAGGGTATAATCCAACGATAGATGAACTTAGAAAGCTCAGCGGAGACAGCAAAAGGTATATACTTAGTATGGAAGCGGAGGAGAGAAAAAAAACAGGCATAAATTCTCTAAAAATCGGATATAACAGGGTTTTTGGCTACTACATAGAAGTAACAAAACCTAATCTCAGCCTTGTGCCGTCTCATTACATAAGAAAGCAAACTCTTGCTAATGCAGAAAGATTTATTACTGAAGAGTTGAAACAGCTTGAGTTAAAAATAATAAACGCTGAGGAAAAACTGAAAATACTTGAACAGGAACTATTTGAAGATTTGATAAACTCTATAACGCCATATACTGAAAAGATAATAAAAACTGCTGAGACCATTGCTCAAATTGACTTTTTTCTCTCTCTTTCATCAGTTGCCTCCAAGTATGGCTATGTCCGGCCTGAGATAAATGAAGATGAACTCATAGAAATAAAAGATGGAAGACATCCTGTGATTGAAAGGCTAATTCAATTAGGCAGGCTTTCTGAAGATAGATTTATTCCCAATGACCTCATAATCGGCTCAGACAATCAAAGGATAATCATCCTTACTGGGCCTAATATGGCTGGAAAATCGACTTATATGAGACAAAATGCCCTTATTGTTCTTATGGCTCAAATAGGTTCTTTTGTTCCTGCAAAGTCTGCCAAAATAGGAATTGTTGATAGAATTTTTACAAGAATAGGAGCTTCAGATTTTCTATCAAAGGGGCAAAGTACCTTTATGGTTGAAATGATTGAAACAGCGAATATTTTAAATAATGCTACCCATAAAAGCCTTATAATACTCGATGAGGTTGGCAGAGGCACCAGCACTTTTGACGGAATAAGCATTGCTTGGGCTGTAGTTGAATATATAGCTGAAAAAATAAAGGCAAGAACTTTGTTTGCCACCCATTACCACGAACTTTCAGACATAGCCTTTAATTTTGAATGTGTAAAAAACTTTACAGTTGTTGTAAAGGAGTGGGGTGAAGAAATAATTTTTCTTAGAAAAATTCAAGAGGGTGGTGCTGATAAAAGTTATGGAATTCAGGTTGCCCGTCTCGCAGGGCTTCCTGTGGAAGTCTTAGAGAGGGCTAAAGAGATTTTATTCAAGTTGGAAAAAAAGGAATTTCAGATATTTTCTCCGAAGGCAAGGCAGCTTGACCTTTTCTTTCAAGGAGACCCGATAAAGGAGGAACTTGCAAAAATTGACATAGATAAAATTAGTCCTCAGAAGGCACTAAAAAAACTAAAAGAATTAAAGGAGCTTTTAAACAATGATTAAAGTAGGTCTTACAGGCAATATAGGGATGGGAAAAAGCACTGTGGCAGAACTTTTCAAACAATTAGGAGCTTTTGTTATAGATACGGACAAAATTGTTCAAACTCTTTTCGAAGAGCCGGAGGTTTTGGAGGAAATAAGGAGACTATTTGGTGAGGAAGTTTTTGTAGATGGCAGAATAAACAAAGAAAAGATTGCAAATATCGTGTTTGAAAATCCCCAGATGAGAATTTATCTTGAGAATATTCTTCATCCACGAGTTTTTGAAAAAGTGGACAAAATAGTCGATAGCATACCCCATAGAGGAGAGCCTATAATTGTAGTCATAGAAGCACCATTAATCTTCGAGAGAGGATATCAAAACAGATTTGACTATGTTATTACTGTGTTTACATCAGAGGAGACCGCATTGCAGCGTCTTGAAAAAAAAGGATTTTCAAGACAGGAGGCGGAGAAAAGATTGAAATGTCAATTTCCTATTGAGATGAAAAAATTAAAGTCCGATTATATAATAGATAATTCTGGTTCAATTTTGGAGACTGCCCAGCAGGTAGAAGCAATATTTCAGAAACTAATAGCTATGGAGAGGAAGTATGCAGGTAATTAGAGGAATTGAAAAGTTAGATGCAGAAAATACAGTAATAACCATTGGAAATTTTGACGGAGTTCATAGAGGACATCAAAAAATTTTTGATTACATAAATAGAAAGGCCTCTCAGACAAATAGTAAAAGCGTAGTAATTACTTTCCATCCCCATCCAATAAAGGTTCTCTTCAAAGAACATCCCCTGAGGGTTATCACAACAACAGAAGACAAACTGAAGCTAATTGAAAAGTGTGGGGTCGATATAACAGTTCTAATACCTTTTACCACCGAGTTTGCTCAGATTGAGGCGGAGAGTTTTGTGAGAGACATTCTTATAGAAAAATTCAATGCCAAATGGGTTGTTGTAGGATATGACTACAGATTTGGTAAAGACAGAAAAGGTGACAGATTACTGTTAAAAAAGCTTGGCCTAAAGTATGGCTTTAAAGTAAAAGTTCTCAAGGCTTACAAGAGAAAAGGCAAGATATTAAGTAGCACCGCAGTAAGAAATGCATTGGCCGATGGAAATATTAGAGAGGCAAATATATTTCTCGGACGGGCATATCATATAGACGGCACTGTATTTAAAGGAGCAGGCAGAGGGTCAACAATTTTAGGTTATCCTACGGCAAATATCGAACCTGTTCAGGAGATTATACCTAAAGAGGGAGTTTATGCTGTAAAAGTAACCATACCACACCTTTCTGCGACTTTTAGAGGTGTTGCAAATATTGGTAAAAATCCGACTTTTGGTAATAGAATGCTTAGCTACGAGGTTCATATTTTAGATTTTAGAGAGAATTTGCTTGAAAAAACCATAAGGGTTCATTTCATTGATAGAATTAGAGATGAAAAGAAATTTTCTTCTCCTGAAGAACTGAAACAGCAAATAGCGATGGATATACAGAAGGCAAAAAATATATTCAGCAAAGACAGAACAAGACTCTTTCTATTGTTTTAAATTCGCAGGGTCTACTTCAACAACTATCTCAATCCCTCTCATTTTCCTCAACCATTTAATGCAGTTATTTACAGCTTCTGTGAGTTCCTTTTTGTTTTGAGACCGTAGAATATAGGAAAATTTACTCTCATCTCTGTTACCTAAAGGTCCTATTAGGTCTGCTTTTGTTTTTTCTTTAATTAAATTTTTTATCTCATCGAGTTTTTCTGTTGTGTTCTTTTTGTTTGTTTTTAATACTATTTTAATTAGCCTGACAAAAGGGGGGAAAAGGGTTTCTCTACGGTGCTTCAATTCGTAGTGATAAAATCCTTTAAAATCATAACTTTTTAGATATCGAAAAAACTCATTTTCAGGATTTCGAGTTTGAATTGTTATATTTCCATCATTTCTTATAAGATGACACAATGAAAGAACCTTTGAAAAGGCATTCTCTAATGCTCTGTAATCTGGTAGAGATAGAAAGAAATCAAAATCAACAAAAACAGCAGTCTTAAAAATATGAACACTACTCTTCTTTAGCTTTGCTGAAGTTGTAATTGAAATGCCTTCAATCTGTTCGTCATCTATAGAATAATCCTTCAAGATTACATCACTGTCCGAGATTGTTTTTTTAAGCTCTTCCAGAAGTCTCTCCGTTCCTGTGCCAACATAATGAAGTTCTGCACCCCCACAAGTAGGGCAAAATTCGGGAGTTTTTTCTGTTGAATTACATCTCTTGCACTCTGTAAAGTTTTTTTCCTTATGAAAAAGCATGCTACCACCACAACCCTGACACTTAATTACCTCACCACATTCAGAACATCTCAAAAGACTAAATCCTGTTCTGGGAGATACGATTATTACACCTTCTTTTTTGTTGAGTTTTAGATTGAGAAGAGCCTCTGGATGAAAAATACTGCTGAGAGGTTGTTTGAGAATTAATATCTCTGGATGAGGATATCTGTTGAAATCATCGATATATTCAAATTTTCCCTTAGTAGAATTCCAGAAGGAACTTACAGAAGGCATGGTATCGCATAGAACAACGGGACATTTCTCGATAAATCCTCTCATTATAGCAGATTCTCTCGTATGATATCGGGGAGCTTCTTCTGCTTTGTAAAGCCAGCTTGATTCTTGCGAAAGCGCAATTAGGGATAAATTTTTTGTTGGAGTAAAAAGAGCAAATCTTGTTCCCACTATTACCTTTATGTTTTCTTTCATCAATCTTTCAATAGATTTTAGCTTTTCAGATGTTCTCATTTCACTATGAAGCATGACTGCCTTGTCTCCAATTCTGTCCACTATTGAGTGGTAAAGTGATTCAACTTCTCTTATTTCTGGAAGAATGAATAAAACTTGGCCTTCCATAAAACTGACCATCTCAGCTATGTGTAAGAATAAGCTTTTTTCATAAGAAACATTTGGAGTGTGCAGGAGAAATGCTCTGTAATCCCTTATTTTAAATGCCTCTAAAATTGTAGCTAATGTTTGTTCATTAACTGCTATTTTTTCGATGAGACGATTTTTTGAATGTTTTGACCCTCTTGGTTTGCCTGTTTTACCCTCGAGAAAAGCTATCAGTTCATCAAAAAAAGTAAGCCTTACGATGCTTCCTAATTCACAAATGTAGTAGAAACTCATCCAACGAAGAAAGTCGATGAAATTTTTGGAATATATCCATCCTAAAACTTTCTCTATTTTTTTAATACTTTCAACCTCTTCTGGCTTTTCTTTCCTTTTCTCTATAACAATTCCATAACATAGTCTGTTTTTTAACGGAACCTTTACGGCATATCCTGTCAAATCTTCATCTCTTTCGTCGTAGTAAGTGAGAATTTTGAGTTTGAGGGGGATAGATACATCATAGTAGGGCATAACCTAATTTTAACAGTTTTATGTTATAATTTACACAATGTTTTTAAAAGTTAAATATGGCTTGTTTTCGCTCTTTTTAATTTTTACATTTCTTTGCACTTTAGGCTGTAGTATGCCCCAAATAGTTGTTCTCAATGACCCCTTAACTCCAGAAGAACATCTTCAACTCGGTCTTAGTTACGAGAAAAAAGGGCTTCTTGAGGAAGCGATAAAACAGTATAAAGAGGCTTCAAAGACGGATGCAAGAGGATATCTCTTTCTTGGTAATCTGTTTTTAAAAGAGGGTAAGTATGATAACGCTGAGGAAAATTATAAAAAGGCCATTAAAAAGGACAATAAGCTTGCCGATGCATATAATAATCTGGCATGGCTTTATTGTATTAAAGGTGAGAGGCTCGAGGAGGCTGAAGGCTTAGTAAAAAAAGCCATTGAACTTGAGAAGGACAATAAGGATAGACTAAAAATTTATGAAGATACTTTGGAAAAAATCAATAAAATAAAAACAAAATAGGAGGTCTCTATGTTAAGAAAAGCTCTTGCCGTCTATTTGTGTGTAGCAATTTTTATCATTGGATTTGTCCAGTCTGCTGGAGCAGCGCTCATTCCTTCCGAATTGTCTCTGAACAGCAAGGTCGAAGACATGCAGAAGGTGCAAAAGTTTCTTGAGATGAAGATTGTATCACAGAGATTGAAAGATTTTGGATATTCAGAAAAAGAAATAATGGACAGACTTAACAGTCTTGATGAACAGACTCTTCACAGTCTTGCATTGAAGATAGATGAGATAAAAGTTGCTGGCGATGCTGGCTTGGCAATTGTTCTTGCCCTTGTTATAATTGCCTTAGTTGTGTTGATTATCAACCTTACAGGACATAGAGTAGTTGTAAAATAAGGAAAAACTGATAGTTGACAAAAAAACATGTTCAATGGTAAAAAATAAAAGTCAAAGGGATTTCAGTTTGTGGCGGCAAAATTAAAGGCGAAAGGAGGTGACAAAATAAGATGAAGAAAATATTAGCATTAGTTCTTTCTTTGATTCTTATGGTATCCTTTAGCTTAGCTTTAGGATGCAAAAAGGCAGAGGAACCAAAGAAGCCTGAGGCACCAGCCCCAGCACCAGCTCCAGCACCAGCTCCAGCACCTGAGAAACCTGCTGAGGCACCAAAAGCTCCTGAAGCTCCAAAGGCTCCTGAAGCACCAAAAGCTCCTGAGGCACCAAAGGCTCCTGAGAAAGCTCCTGAAAAGCCTGCTGATAAGAAAAAATAATCTGGCAGGATACAGTGTGAAAGCAACACTGGGATTTATTCCTGGTGTTGCTTTAAATTTTCTAAAAGTGTTAAAATTTTATGAGAGTGGGTTAACCCACTCTTTTATTTTGAGTTGAACAGAGAAAAGCCATGAACATTAGAGAACTCAAGGAATTAATAACGAATTATGCAAGGGAAGTCAGTGAGCAAGAAGGAGTTGAGCTCTTTGAAGTTGAAGTGTATCCAGGAGGAAAAGGTTTAATGGTTAGAGTTTTTATTGACAGGGAAAATGGAGTAACCATAAAGGACTGTGAGAACTTCTCAAGAGCTCTTGAGGCAATTCTTGATGTAGAAGACCCGATAAAAAGCTCCTATACTCTCGAAGTTTCATCGCCAGGAATAGATAGACCTTTACGAGAGAAGAAGGATTTTCTTAGAAATTTGGGTCGCCAAGTAAAGATAACAACTAAAGAGAAAATTGCTGACAAGACTTTTTTTATAGGTAAGATTGTTGATGTTGGTGACGATTGGGTGAGAATACAGATAGACGAACAGACCACAAAGGGACAGAAGAGGAAAGAAAAAGGAGAAATGTTATTTATACCTATAGAAAAAATTTTAAAGGCACAAATTTTTTTAGGATAGGGATATGGGCAAGGAACTTAAATTTTTTGTTGAACAAATAATGAGAGAGAAGGGCATTTCAAAGGATGCAGTGATAGAGCTCCTTGAGACAGCTCTTATTTCGGCAATAAGAAAAAAATACGGAAATAAATCTTCAATTAAGATAAAAATTGACTCACAGAGTTTTGACATAAATATATTTGAGTTAAAGAAAGTAGTTGAAAAAGTTAACGATCCCTATACGGAAATCTCAATAGATGAAGTTAAACAGAAATATGTTGACAAAGGCATTGGAGACACTGTAGAAGTTCCTCTCTCAATTCAGGATTTTGGTAGAATTGCTGTGCAGACGGCAAAGCATGTTCTTTTTCAGAAAATTAAAGAGATTGAACGTTCTGTAATCTACGAGGAATTTAAGGATAAAGTCGGAACTGTTGTAAGCGGAACTGTTTTAAGAAAGGAAAAGGGTAATCTTTACATTCTCGTTGGTAATGCAGAAGCAATACTGCCAGAAAGAGAACTTCTGCCCCAGGACAATTTAAAGAGAGGAGATATAGTTAAAGCCTATATCGTAGAAGTAAAACAAACATCGAGAGAGCCAATAATAAAACTTTCAAGGACACATCCCAATTTTGTAAAAGGGCTTTTCACAATTGAAGTGCCAGAAATTCAAGACGGTATTGTAGAAATAATTGGCATTGCAAGAGACCCCGGTGAGCGAACTAAAATAGCCGTTACTTCTAAAGACTCTGCTGTTGACCCCGTTGGTGCTTGTGTTGGCATGAAAGGAACGAGAGTTCAGGCTGTTGTAAGAGAGTTAAAGGGAGAGAGAATAGACATAATTCCTTACAGCAATGACATGAGCCTCTTTATTGCTAAAGCTTTAACTCCTGCGACGGTTTTAAAAGTTGGAATAAACGAGGCAGAAAGGACTGCCGTAGTTGTTGTGGAAAACGAACAACTCTCTCTGGCAATAGGAAAGAAAGGGCAGAATGTCAGACTTGCCTCAAGGCTTACAGGGTGGAGCATAGATGTGTTAAGTGAATCCGAATACGCACAGATTAAGATAAAGGAAGTTGATAAAACACTGAAAGAAAACTTGCAGAAAGAAGAAAATGCAAAGGATTAATGAACTCAAAGGGATTAGACCTTCCCATTCAATACATAAAAGGAGTAGGTCCTAAGAAAGCCCTTCTTCTTCAAAAGTTAGGCATCAAAACAGTAAAAGACGCGGTCTATTATTTACCTTTTCAATATGAAGACAGAAGAAACAGAAAGAAAATTTTTGAGATACAGCCAGGCGAGCCCGTATCTATTGAAGGAAAGATAGTTCAGATAAATGAGACCAAACCGAAACCGAACCTTTCAATCCTTGAAATAGTAGTCTCAGACAAAACGGGTTTTATAAAGGCCAAGTGGTTTAATCAAGGTTATCTTAAGAAAATTTTTAAAGAGAAGCAAAGTATCAGAATTTTTGGAAAGCCCCAACTTGATTTCAGAGGAGTATATCTTGAAATTTTAAATCCTCACTATGAATTAACAGACGACGATTCTAACTCTACGGACTGTAAGATTGTTCCAGTATATCGTCTAACGGAAGGTGTCTCTCAAAAACAGCTTCAATCCATAATTGAAAATACCTTAGATTTTGCATTGCCTTTCATAGAAGATTATGTCCCAGAGAATATCATAAAAAAATTAGAGATGCCATCTCTCAGAGAAGCAATCAGCAATGTCCATTCTCCTCCTGAAAATGTTGACATTAAGCTTCTAAATGAATGGAAATCTATATATCACCGTAGACTTGTTTTCAATGAGATGTTTCTTTTGCAATTAGGAATTCTTCTTCTGAAAAGGAACAGACTTGCTGAGAAGGGGTTATCTCTAAAACCAGAAGGTAAACTTTTACAGAAGTTTCTCTCGCAAATTCCCTTCAAGCTCACTTCTGCTCAGAAGAGGGTTATCGATGAGATAGTTGAGGATATGGGGAAACCTACTCCTATGAATAGACTACTGCAGGGAGATGTAGGTTCAGGAAAGACTGTTGTAGCTCTCGCAGCAATGCTTACAGCCGTTGAATGCGGATATCAGTCTGCTCTCATGGCACCTACAGAGATTTTAGCGGAGCAGCACTTTTTTAACATATCTAACATGCTCAAAGGATTGCCCGTAAACGTTACAATCCTAACTTCCCTATACAACAGAGGAGCGAATCTGATTGCCTCTGGTGCTGCAGATATCGTTATAGGAACGCATGCTCTTATTCAAGAGGGGATAATTTTTAGAAAATTAGGGCTTGTTGTAATCGATGAACAGCACAGATTTGGAGTCATACAGAGAGCCTTGCTGAAGAAGAAAGGCACATCTCCAGACACTCTTGTAATGACTGCTACTCCCATACCAAGAACTATGGCTCTTACAGTATACGGCGACTTAGACTACTCCGTCTTAGACGAACTTCCTCCTGGAAGAAAACCTGTAATAACAAAAGTAGTAGATTCTGAAAACAAAAAACTAATATACCGAATGATTGAAGATGAAATAAATTCTGGCGGGCAGGTATATGTAGTCTATCCACTCATAGAAGAATCTGAGACTATGGACTTAAAATCTGCTACGCAGGGATATGAGGCTTTACAAAGGATTTTTCCCTCTTTCAAGGTCGGACTACTTCATGGGAAAATGCCGGCAAAACAGAGAGAGGAGGTAATGAGAGATTTCCGTAACGGCAAAATAGATATCTTGGTTGCGACTACTGTCATTGAAGTTGGCGTAGATGTTCCAAATGCTACTTTAATGATAATAACGCATGCTGAAAGATTCGGACTTGCTCAGCTTCATCAACTGAGGGGGAGAGTTGGAAGGGGACAAAGGCCATCAAAGTGTATTCTAATTCCTTACAAAACAACTGAAGAGGCAAAACTGAGGCTAAGGGCAATGATTAATTATACTGACGGTTTTAAAATTGCCGAAGAAGATATGAAGATAAGAGGTCCTGGTGAAATATTTGGAGTAAAACAGTCTGGCATGCCAGATTTAAAAATTGCTGATTTTTTAAGAGACAGGGACATACTCGAAATTGCAAGAACAGAGGCAGAGAGACTTCTGCAAGAAAACCCTACTTTGAAAGCAGTTTCATCTCTGCAGGCTCAACTGCAGGAATACTGGCGAGATAGAGTTGACATTTTTATGACAGCCTGAAGCTCTGGGAGTAACTGTTTTGAATGTCAATTCTGTTTTTTCCTGATTTTTTAGCTTGATAAAGAGCCATATCAGCCCTATTTATTGACTCTGTTATATCTTCATTATACTGCACTTCTGTGATGCCGATGCTTACTGTTATGTAAATTTTCTCTTGTCCAACTCTGACTGGTTTTTTTGCAATACCACGCCTTACTCTTTCCATAGCCATATAGGCTTTTATTTCATCGGTTTCTGGAAGCACCACAAGAAACTCCTCTCCGCCATAACGAGAAACGACATCGCAGCTTCTTAAAAAGTTTTTCATCTGAACTGCCACATGATTTAAGACCCTGTCACCAATAACGTGTCCATATGTGTCATTTATTGACTTAAAGTTGTCAATATCGACCATTGCAATTGAGAGAGGACTCCCACTTCTATGAGCTCTTGAAATTTCCTCTTTTAGCCTGTTTATGCCTGTAGTTCTGTTGTATACAGAAGTTAACTCATCAAAATAAAGCTGATTTTCTACCTTTTCAAAAGATTTTTGAATAATTTTTTCAACATTTCTCCTCATTACTCTTGCTAATATAAAATTAAAAGAAAGAGCAAATATGAAAGAGAATGTGATCATCAGCATTGTTTCTTTGTAGTCGTAGCCTAAGAGATAGAGTATTCCTGAAAGCGTTAATAGGAAAAACACGATGTTAAGAACTATGAATTTATTTAAATCTCTCAATAGAGTAAACACAACAGCTCTCGGATTCATTTGTGCCTCCTTGAGTATTTTCTTTAATTAGTTGCAAGAGATGTGCCAGAATTTAGTGGTTAAATTTTGTTGATTTTTCTAAATCGGACTGTCAAAAATTAGGCATTTTTTAACCCATAGGGTCAATTTTTCCACTCTAACGATGAAAAAACTAAAGCCATACGGTTTTTTCAAAGTCAAACAACCCTTCAACAAAATGATTGGTTGTGCCTCGGTAGCCGACTTTCAGGCTTTCTTCAAGATTGAAAAACTTAAGGCATGTTCCGCAGGTGAATATCTCGGCGCCTTTTTCTTCAATCTTTTTTAATATATCGATAAACTCTTCATCCACTGTTGAGAGTTTTACAGCTGTATTCATGAGAAATATCATGTCAGGAATCTGATTAGTAGCTAATAAGGTCTCGAGAAAAGCTTTCATCAATATTTTTCCAAGGTTTTCATCCTTACCAATAACATCAGATGTTATTACAAGGAGTAGTTTTTTGCTCTTTTTGTCCTCACTCTTTGTTATTCTACATGCGTAGCCTTTAATAATTTTAACAATCCAGAGATTATCTTGATGTTCTATTTCATTATAATAGCCAAATCTTTCGGCATATCTTTTCAGATTTTCCGCTGAAGCTTCATTGTCAACAATAACTTTAATGAAACCTTCTTCAATTTTGCTCAAAGCTTCCTCGGCGAGAATAATTGGTTTTGGACAGCCAAGCCCTCTTGCATCTATAGTTTGCATCGCTCCTCCTATTGCTATAGATTGATAAAATTTATCATCTTTCGAGATAATTTGTGAAATAGATATTACTGATTGATTTCTGATTAAGTATAGATTTTTTCGTTAGGAGTAGAGTTTGTCTCTTTTAATATTTAAACTTAGATGGTAGAATATTAACTATGAAAAGATTAGAAATAGTCATAATAAGGATACTCGAGAGACTTCTTTGGGAAAGCAGACTAATTCTCATTCTTGCCGTCATATCTTCTCTCATTGCCGCCACATTTCTTGTTTTATTGGGGACATATGATATTTTGCTTCTGATAAAAAAAACTTTATTTCTTGAGGTTAGTAGCATAGAATACCTCCAGAAAGAGTCCATAACAAAGATAATTGGCGCTATAGATAATTATTTAATAGCCACTGTACTCCTGATTTTTGGATTAGGCTTATATGAATTGTTTATCAGCAAAATTCAGCATATTGAGGAAGATACTAAATCGTCCAAAATTCTCATGATTCATTCTCTTGACCAGTTAAAAGACAAGATTGCAAAGGTAATAATAATGGTTCTCATAGTAACTTTTTTCAAATACTCTATAAGCCAAGAAAGCTGGAATATGACTAATCTGCTTTTCCTTGCCATAGGCATTCTTCTAATCGCCTTTTCATTTTATCTGGTAAATATAAAAAAATCAGATGGAAGTTAGAAGTTGGCAATAAAAAATGCGTGTTAAAATAAACTTTTGTGCTGAGAATTTGAAACCTGTAAATCTTCCACTGCACTACAATGAAATAATTCAGGGATTTATTTACTCGTCACTTGAAAGCTGGATAGCAGAACACTTACATAATCAAGGTTTTATAGACCCTGAAACAGAAAGAAGATTTAAAATGTTCACCTTTTCAAGACTTATTCCAGAGGGAAAATTTGAAATTAGAAGTGGCAAGATTAGAATTTTTGGAAATATTAATCTTACCGTAGCATCTCCACTTGGAGAATTCATTGAGTCCTTTGCAATGAACATGATTCGAACTCAAGTATTTACTTTAGCGGGGCAGAAATTTATCGTAAATTCTGTCTCAGTTGAGGGATTGCCAGAATACAAGGAAAACATAATAGTTGAAACTTTATCGCCAATTACCGTTTACAGCACACTTCTTACTCATGATGGAAGGAAGAAGACTTACTACTTTAGCCCCTTTGAGGAGGATTTCGAACGCTTAATCATTGAAAATTTAAGTAAGAAATTAAGGGCTCTCACAGGAGAGGAGATGAACGAGGGCTCAATCAGACCAATAAGAGTTAACTCGAGGAATCAAAAGATAGTGTTTTACAAAGGCACAGTAATAAAAGGATGGGATGGCATTTTTGAACTAAGACTGCCTGAAAAGCTCTTTAATCTTGCCTTTGACACAGGACTCGGTGCAAAGAACAGTCAAGGATTTGGATGTATTGAGTCGCGGAGGGGGTAGATAAGAAGCGAAAATATAGACTTCAGAACAATTTTACCAATATTTGAATTAAAAATTTTTTAGAAATTTAGTTGAATTTAAGTCCTAATTTTTGATATTTTTAAGAGAAATGATAGAATCATTGCTTCAAATCGGAAAAGAACTCTTGAGAGAACAAGCAGATGTTGGTGATTTTGTCAGAGCTTTAGCAGAAGACATTTCAAAAGAAAAAAATAACAAAAAGCAACATTTAGTAATATTGAATATTTCACGGAGTGGTGACTTAGAGAGCTATAGTCTTGATATTGAACTCGAGGAAATATCAGATGAAACCCCTGTTAAATATCTTTGGGTTGGTAACTCCCCTTCAAATTCTGAACAAGACAAGTTAACAACTAATAATTTAGAATACTTAATATCTCAAACAATTCCTAATCTTATTAAAAAATTGCCTGATTGTGATTTGAAGGAAACCTTAAAAAAATTAAAAGAATCCATTTATTTTGATCTGGGAGATAAAGAATCAATTAGTTCAACAGAGAATCAATACGAAAGATACAGATACATATGGGATTTATCTAAAATAGGAATGGATTTTTACCCCGAAAAAGTAATCAACAAGGTTAAAGAGGAATATTCTGGAAGAAGGGCAAAAAAAGCTGTAGAGATCGTATCAAATGAACTAATGAATCATATAAAGAAAGAGACAAACTTGAATAAAAATGAAATATCTCTATTTACTCTTAGTTTGAATGGACAATTACTAATCAACTATGATAACTACCAAAAATATATTTACAGTAGTCTAATAGATGATATTTTTATCAACAATAAAGATGAAGGATTATGTCATGTATGTGGTTCAGAAGGCGAGGTAACTTGGAATACAACAAAGTTTTGGTTTAAGTTCTATATAACTGACAAAGTTGGTTTCTCGAGTAACCTAAAGGGAAATAAAAATTTTTTGAAAAATTATGCGATTTGCAGGAATTGTTATGAATCCATATTAGCGGCTGAGTCATTCATTAAAAACAAAATGAAAATCTATTTTGCTAAATCAAATGTCTATATTTTGCCTGCATTTCATCTATCTCAAAAGCTCCCATTTTTTAAAATTGAACGATGGTCTAACTATTTCAAGGATAAGTTTTCAGCATCAGCGAGCCTTGGTGGTTTACATGAATTCCAGAAGAGAATAGAAGATTACATAATTTATGAAAATTATCAGGACAATTTTATGTTAAACTTCCTTTTTGCTGAGAAAAAACAGGCTGAATTAAAAGTTTATCAATTGATACAGGATGTCCCCCCAAGCAGGTTAGATGAGATAAGAGAAAAAGCAATTGAGGTTCAAAATTTAGGTTTCAATATTTTTAATGACCGCAATATGTATCTTTCTCTTGGAAAAATTTATTACTTATTTTCTATTGGAAAGAGTATCAGTAAAAAAACGAAATTTACATTAACATTTTATTATCAAGTTTTTAGTAATATTCCATTCCATTATCAAGTTTTGATAAAAGAATTCATTGAAAGAATTCGTGAAATAAGATTTGATACAGATTTTAAAGATTATAATTTTTCTCAGACTTTAGTATTCCAAAATCTTCTTCTGATTTATCTTGAAAAACTAAAATTATTGGATAGAGGTGAAAGAATGAATGATACTCAAGAATATTTAAGTTCTTTAGAATTAGATGAAAATATTACTACTTTTCTCAGAGAGTCTAAATACTCTGAACAGATGGCATCACTCTTTTTATTAGGCTTACTTATTGGAGAAATCGGAGCTGAACAATATAAAAAGGGAGATAAAAAGAAAGCGATATTGAATAAGGTGAGTTTTCAAGGAATGGATTTGAACAAACTCATAAGATTATTTAATGATGTTTATGAAAAGATGAGACAATATAGGATTTTGATATCAAGAAATGAAAAAATATACTGTTTGGCAAAGAATTTATTTGAGACAAACAAACTTAAATGGAGTTTAACTCCTCAAGACAATGTATTTTATGTCCTTTCAGGATACAGTTTTAAAACTTACAAGGCAATTATTAGTGGAATACAAAAAGAAAGCTTAGAGAATAAAGAGGAGGAAGCAAATGGAAAAGAATAGTCAAAAAATATTAGACAGTGAAATAATTTTTCTTTATGATGCAAAAATGTGTAATCCCAATGGAGACCCAGATGAAGAAAACAAGCCACGCATGGATTATATCACGAATAGAAATCTTGTAAGTGATGTTAGATTGAAGAGATATATAAGAGACTACTTGCAATCTAAAGGTTTGGAAATATGGATTTCAAAATTAGATGATGAAATAGTTGATGCTACAAAAAGGTTAGAAGCTTTAGCTGGAACGTATAAGACTGAAACACACAAAGAGGTTGACATAAAAAAGCCTGATAAAGAATTTATAGATTGGTTATTAAAGACTCTCATTGATGTTAGATTATTTGGCGCAACAATGCCTATAAAAGGTGGTGAAGAAAGAGGAGGAGGAGTCAATTTCACCGGCCCTGTACAGTTTGCATGGGGATACTCTCTAAATCCTGTTGAAATAGTTCCATCCTCATCAATTACTTCAACATTTGCAGGAAGGGGAGAGGAATATGGGACTATAGGTAAAGATTGGAGAGTTTATTACTCTTTTATAGCATTTTATGGAATTATTAGCTCAAAAAGAGCTGAAAAAACTGGTTTATCTCTAAATGACATAAAAACACTTGACAACGCATTGATTGAAGCTATTCCGTCAGAAGCAACTACAAGAAGTAAATTAGGACAAACTCCAAGACTACTTATGCGTGTTGAGTATAAGGAAGGAGCTTATATTGGAGATTTAAGAAGATATATTTCTTTAAAAGCTAAAAATGGCTTCAATCTTGAGAGCATAAGAGATATAAATGAATTTGAGCTAAATATAGATGAGCTCTATAAAATTTTTGAATCTAATAGTGAAAGGATTAACTCCATTTATCTGTGGATTCATCCTGAATTATCTATTGCTGAGGATAAGTTAAAAGAATCTAAAGAGGATGAAAAAAAATTAAAAGACAAGATTGCCTTACTTCCACATAAAGAAAAATGACAAAAAGTATGTTAATTTTTGATTTAGAAGGGACAATTGCACATTTTAGGAGATTCTATACAAATTCATCTTCTCTGTCTTACTCTTTTCCTCCGAGGACTGTCTTAACTGGTTTAATTGCTGCAGTTCTTGGACATGAGCGTGACTCTTATTATGAGATTTTTAGTTCGGATAACTGTAAGATTGGTTTGGCAATAAGAAAGCCAATTCGTAAGATTATACAAACAGTAAACTATATAAGAACTAAAAATGAAAAAGAGGTGACCGGTTATGGCGGACACACTCAAGTTCCGGTTGAATTTGTACTGCCAATTGAAGATATATTGCAATATAGAGTATATTTTTTACACAATGATCTAAACATAGTAAACAAACTCTACGATACAATAATGACAGGCAATTATTATTATCCTCCTTATCTCGGCATTTCAGAATGCCCTGCAGTTTTGAAATACTTAGATTTAACATCAGATTTTGAACTAATATCAACTTCAGAAAGATTTGAAATATGCACAATCATACCAACAGAAAACATTGAATCAATTGATTTCAAGGCAAGCTATAAATTTATAAAAGAAGACAGAGTTCCTACAGAGTTCAGCACAGAAAGAAGAATTACTAAGGTTGGAGCATATATTTTTGAAAAAAATTGTAAAAAAATACCAAATGTAAAAATTAAAGGAGAACTATTCATCGTCTCCTACACAGAAGGCCTGAATAAAGTTCAAGAGTACGGTATTTTTTTGTAATGACTCAAATTTATTTTTATTCACATCCTGAAATTTTATTAAAGGATCATCTTAGAATTGTAGGAGAAAATGCTAAACTTTATGTTTCTCAAATAAATGGAAAATTATCCGAACTCTCGGAATTAGCTTTAATAATAGGTAATTGTCATGATTTCGGTAAATTTACATCATTTTTTCAGAACCATTTATTAGGGAAACCGTCTGATTCAAGAGCACATCACTCCCTTTTATCAGCTATTTTTGCAGCATATATAATAAAAAAGAAATTAGAAGAGAAATTCTTTTCAAATTTAAGATATAAAGATTTCCTTCCTATAATTTCATTTTTAGTTGTGTACAGACATCATGGAGATTTAAAAAGTCCAGATGAGATAATTCCAAGAGCAAAAGAAATTGAGGATTATCCCAAGTTAGAGAAAATCTCAGTTTCTGTGAAGGAAGAAATATCCATCTTGAGTGAGCAGATAAAAGATATAAATAAAAATTTTCCTATCATCAAAGATGAGTTGATTTCAATTGGGTTAGACATTGATGAAGCTTTTTTTCAGGACAAAACAATAATAGAAATCTTTAAACATCTTGATATGTTAAAATATCAACTTTTAGAAGGAGATCGATTAGAAAGCGATGACAAAATGAATCTCTATTTCATCACATTACTCCTTTTTTCAGCCTTGATTGATGCCGACAAAAAATCAGCAGGACGAGAAAGGGCTGTTCAATCTTCAAGTAAAGAAATTCCATTTGATTTAGTAGATAGATATTTACGAGAGAAATTTATGCTTAGTGATTCTAAAATAAATAGTATTCGATGGGAAATATACAGGAGAGTGAATCAAAAAGTTAATAGTATATCAGTGGATGAACAGAGAATATTTACCTTAACTGCACCCACCGGATGTGGGAAAACTCTTACGGCTCTATCATTTGCTTTAAAACTCCGTGATAAGATAAATAAAGAAACAGGATTAAAACCAAAAATTATTTACTCTCTGCCTTTCATAACAATAATTGAGCAAAATTACAATGTCTTTTGCGATGTTCTAAGTTTATTAGGAGACGATTTCTTTCAAAATAAATCTAATTACATAATCAAACATCATCATTTAGCTGATATGGAGTATAGAGAAAATGATGAATACAGACCGATTGAAGAAGCTTTACTGCTTAAAGAATCTTGGGATTCTGAGATAATTGTTACAACATTTATTCAATTTTTACACAGTGTGATAGCTTATAAAAATAGTTTTTTAAAAAAATTTCACAACATTGCAGGAAGCATAATTATTTTAGATGAAGTTCAAAATATACCTATTGAATATTGGAACTTAGTAGATAAAGTACTTCACAAATTAACAGAATTTATTGGTTGCTGGGTAGTATTAATGACAGCAACAAAGCCATTACTTCTACATGAAAAAGCAGTAGAGCTCATTGATGATAATGAAAGATATTTTAGAGAATTAAACAGAGTGTGTCTTAAACCTATTGTTAAAGAAATATCAACTGATGAATTTATAGAAAAATTCAAGTATGAGATCGAGAATAAGGCAACTTTGATTGTTTCAAATACAATAGCTAAGTCAATAGAGATTTATATCACCCTCAAAGGAAAATTAAACTACGAAGGCTTCACAGAATTAGAAAAAGAAAATGGTAAGAAAAGAAGACTTGAGTATGAGGAACTGATGGAGACTTATAAAAACAAACAGACGATTTTCTATCTTTCAACAAACATTACTCCTCTTCAAAGGGCTATAAGAATAAAAATTCTTAATGAACTTATGAGACAGGGGAAAAAACCAATTTTGGTTTCAACCCAAGTCGTTGAAGCGGGCGTTGACCTTGACTTTGATTTAGTATTCAGGGACATTGGACCTTTAGATTCAGTCATTCAAGTTGCTGGTAGATGTAATAGAAATTATAAATTTGATAAACCAAGGGACATTTATATACTAAATCTGATGGACGGTAAATCAGAATATGTTTATGGTAAAATTCATCTTTGGATTGCCAGGGAGCTTTTAAAGACAACCATACAGGAGAAAAATTTTTACGAACTGATAAATCAATATTTTTCCAAAGTCAAAGAGAAAATTAGCAATGATAAATCAAAATATATCCTTGAAGCTATTGAGTCACTAAACTTTTATCACAGTAATTTACGAAATATTAGCGATTTTCAGATTATTAGTGAAAAAGGAAGATTTGTTGATATTTTTGTTGAATTAGATGACAATAGCTCTCAAATAAAGGATAAATTTATTGAATGTGTATTGAATCAAAAAGACATTGCAGAGCGGAAAAAATCTTACCTTAAATTGAGAAGAAAATTCTATGAATATGTAGTTTCTGTAAGAGAACGAAGATTAATGGATAATGTAGCTCCAAGAATTGAAAAATCTGAATTTTATTTTGTACCTTACTTACAGCTTGAAAGCTACTATGATATTGAAACAGGTTATAAGCATATCTCAACTGTAGATATTCTCTAATGACTCTTCCATCACCCACTCTCATATGGTATTACTACATCTGTCCCAGAGAGGTCTGGCTCATGAGTAGGCATCTTGAGCCCTACCAAGCAAATCCATTCATCGAGCTTGGAAGGCTTATAAGTAATGAAGCATATGCAAAAGAGCGAAAAGAAGTGATAATCCAAACACCAGAGCAATCTGGAGGCATGGTGATAGATTTGGTAAAAACTGAAGGTGCTGAGGTCGTTGTGGCAGAGGTAAAGAAAAGCTCCCGTTTTGAAAAATCTGCTCGTATGCAGCTTGCCTATTATCTTATGAGGCTTAAGATGCTTGGGATTGAGGCACGGGGAGAGCTCCTTTTTCCAAAAGAGAGAAAGAAAGTAACTGTAGAGCTCACAGAGGATATTAAAGAAGAGTTAAAAATTGCAATTGATGAAATTAAAAGAATTATTGAACAGGATAGAGCTCCTAAGCCAAAATTAATAAAGTTTTGTAAAAAATGTGGTTATCAGGAGCTATGTTGGGCTTAAATTAAAAGAATGGTAAAATAGAGAATGCTTAGAGAAAAATTTAACGAATTACTTGACAAGACAGTTGAAGCATTAAAAAAACATTATAATGAACGTTTGATATCAGTTGTTCTTTTTGGCTCAGTGGCTAGAAAAAAACACAGACCAGACTCAGATATTGATTTATTGATAGTTGTTGAGAACTTACCAAAGTCAAGACTAAAACGTATTGAAGAGTTTGATAAAGTTGAAGAAGAAGTAGACCCTCTTATAGGTAGATTAAGAAAAGAGGGAATCTTTACTTCTTTATCACCAATAATTCGTGCTCCCGAGGAGATTAGACAGGGTAGTTTTCTTTTTTTAGACTTAATAGAAGATGGAAGGATTCTTTTTGATCGTAATGATTTTTTTAAAGACTACATTCATAACCTTAGAGAGAAACTCAAACTTATTGATGCAAAGAGAGTCTGGCTTGGTAGTGCCTGGTATTGGATAATTAAGTCACACACAAAATCTGGAAAGAATATAGACCTATGAACCAAAGAAATCTTGCAATAAGTTATATGAAGAAAGCAAACGTAAGATTTCAAATGCTGGAATTTTTGCTTTCAAAAGAAGCTTTCTCAGACGTAATTAGAGAGGCTCAAGAGGTAGTAGAGCTTGTTACAAAGGCAATGCTTCGATTGAGAGGCATTGACCCTCCAAAATTTCACGACGTAAGTTTTCTGTTCATTGAGCACAAAGAAAGTTTCCCCGAAATTGGTGAAGACGAAATCGAGAGACTTGTTAGAATTTCAAAAAAACTCAGAAAGGAGAGGGAATTAGCTTTTTACGGAGACATAGACTTCATACCCACGGAGGAATATACTAACGAAGATGCAAAATTTGCCATCGAAGAGACAAAATTTGTAATCGAACTTGCATATAGATTATTGAGCGAATGATTTAAGTTTATTGAGGATGTCACGGCATAAGATAGTCTTTATGGATTAGATGAAATTGATTTGTTCAATGAGGATAATTTCTTGAAAAAATCAATCTACATATTCTCAGATGGCGAGCTCAAGCGAAAGGATAACACTCTCTATTTTGAAACAGAAGAAGGTAAAAAATACATACCCGTTGAAAACACTCGTGAGATTTTAGTATTTGGTGAAGTCACAATAAACAAACGTCTCCTTGAGTTTCTAACGGAATCTGAAATAATCCTTCACTTTTTTAATTACTACGGCTACTATGTAGGTTCTTTCTATCCAAGAGAGCATTTAAACTCTGGTTACATGATACTCAGGCAGGCAGAGCATTATCTTGATGAAAACAGAAGGCTAACTCTTGCAAAGAAGTTTGTATCTGGCGGAATTGAGAACATAATGAAAGTACTCATCTACTATGACAATCGTGGAAAATCTCTCAGAGAGAGCATTGAGCGAATTGAAAGCCTCTATGAGAAAGTGCCTGATTGTCAGAGCACCGAGGAGCTGATGGCTTTAGAGGGCAATGTAAGAGATTATTACTATAAGACATTTGACATCATACTTGATAACGAACATTTCATTTTTGAGTCGAGAACAAAGCGTCCTCCGAAAAACAGGCTTAATGCACTCATAAGCTTTGCCAACTCTCTTATCTATACTGTTTGTCTAAGCGAAATCTATCAGACCCATCTCGACCCTCGAATTGGATTTCTTCATACGACAAACTTTAGAAGATTCACTTTAAATCTTGATGTAGCAGAGATTTTTAAGCCAATTATTGCGGATAGAGTCATTTTTAGTTTGGTAAACAAAGGAATTATAAAAGCACAACACTTTGAGAAGAAACTTGAGGGAGTGGTGCTAAATGACAAGGGTAAGCAGCTGATTATACAAGAGATGGATGAGCGACTCAGGAGCACAATTCAGCATCGAAGGCTTGGAAGACATGTCTCATACAGGGAACTGATTAGGCTCGAGCTTTACAAAATTCAGAAGCATATCATGGAAGAGGAAGATTATAAACCTTTTGTCACGGGATGGTAAATGAAGATAATACTTGTATACGATATAAATGAAAAGAGAGTAGCAAAAGTGCTTAAGACCTGCAGGAAGTATCTACACTGGGTTCAAAATTCCGTTTTTGAGGGAGATATAAGTGAGGCCAAACTTGAGAAACTTAAGCTGGAACTCAGGAAAATCATTAATGAAAAAGAAGATTCGGTGATAATCTATACATTTCGCAATGCCTGGTATACAAAAAGAGAGACGATGGGTGTCAGGAAAGGAGGAGAGGAGTTAATAATTTAGGGTTTATCTGCTTAAGTTTAGCTACTTTGGTGGCATAGAGGTTTTAGTTTGCGAATTTCGTCTGCCCTCAATAGTGCAAAAATTCCGCTATTTCGACAACACGATTTGTCTTGAAAAATCAATTTTATTTTGATAAAATTTAAAAAATTTACACGTTCATTGACAAGGCGAAACTATTGATATTACAATATCCCAATTGGTTGCGAGCCTACCTATGAGGAATTGAAACGGTTGGGTGAAGTGGGTGAAGAAAATTGCAACTGGAGTTGCGAGCCTACCTATGAGGAATTGAAACTGAAAAAGCTCTGCAAGAGTTGATTGACAATAATAACGGTTGCGAGCCTACCTATGAGGAATTGAAACCTGCTTCGGTATCAGTTATCAGTTTTCCAACATGAGTTGCGAGCCTACCTATGAGGAATTGAAACACCATGATAATCAATCTAATACTGAACTACATCACAGTTGCGAGCCTACCTATGAGGAATTGAAACTGAAATTGAAATCTGAGAAAAAATGGCAGGGTAATAGTTGCGAGCCTACCTATGAGGAATTGAAACCTACTGGAAGCGGATCGTACTGAAAGAGGGTCGTTGCGTTGCGAGCCTACCTATGAGGAATTGAAACAGACAGCAGAGACAACGACACTGTCAATTTCTGTGGGTTGCGAGCCTACCTATGAGGAATTGAAACTAGTATCCGATGCATCTACAACATCATCACCCGGTTTGTTGCGAGCCTACCTATGAGGAATTGAAACTAATTTCTTTTCGCCTGTCAACCATTGTCTGAGGCGTTGCGAGCCTACCTATGAGGAATTGAAACCCATAGGTATCAGGACATAGTCTTCACCTATATATTTAGTTGCGAGCCTACCTATGAGGAATTGAAACCACTTTCAGCCTGAAAGTGTAAACCAAAGTGTAAACCGTTGCGAGCCTACCTATGAGGAATTGAAACGCCTCATCCCAATCAAGCTGAAAGCAAAAATCCTCGTTGCGAGCCTACCTATGAGGAATTGAAACTGTGAAGAACTGATGAGGGATGGCAGGCTCACACCAGGTTGCGAGCCTACCTATGAGGAATTGAAACCAAAGACGCCTGGCACTCCAGACACATACACAAATCGTTGCGAGCCTACCTATGAGGAATTGAAACAGGAGGCACTATAAGGAAGGGACTAAAAAACCTGACAAGGTTGCGAGCCTACCTATGAGGAATTGAAACAAAGGCATTGAGCATAGAGATGCAGCACTGCAGCTTGTTGCGAGCCTACCTATGAGGAATTGAAACAGGCCGACTCTGAGAAGGTCGGTTGCAACCTCTTCGTTGCGAGCCTACCTATGAGGAATTGAAACCAGTAGATCTGGCGGTGTTTCATCTATACAGTAGGGTTGCGAGCCTACCTATGAGGAATTGAAACAATCCTAAGAATATCAAAATCGGCTATGCAATAAGGGTTGCGAGCCTACCTATGAGGAATTGAAACTACTGCCAAGTAGTCCTAAAACTGCTCCAAGTATCAGTTGCGAGCCTACCTATGAGGAATTGAAACGGCTACAACTGCAGGTGTAGGGTAAGGGCGCTGAGTGTTGCGAGCCTACCTATGAGGAATTGAAACCTGCCTGAATTGTCTTTTTCTCAAGCCTTCTTTGCTCGTTGCGAGCCTACCTATGAGGAATTGAAACTCTATGTATATAACTTTTGGATGTTTACCAAGCCTTGTTGCGAGCCTACCTATGAGGAATTGAAACCGCCGAGCAACCTCTCAACCTCTTTTCTTTCCAACCGTTGCGAGCCTACCTATGAGGAATTGAAACACATCCATTTTGCAATTTTCCTCTTGACAAAGCTATCGTTGCGAGCCTACCTATGAGGAATTGAAACGCGTTTGATCCAATCAGTTCTGAAGGCAAGCTTTAGCGTTGCGAGCCTACCTATGAGGAATTGAAACTTAAGAAAATCAATACCTTGCCACAAGACATCGCACGGTTGCGAGCCTACCTATGAGGAATTGAAACAATACCTTCCCTATGCCTTCACCCGTGAGGGGTGCAAGTTGCGAGCCTACCTATGAGGAATTGAAACAAGTCTCTAACAACAAAAAAAGCGCATCTGTGCCATGTTGCGAGCCTACCTATGAGGAATTGAAACCAACCAAAATGACAAGGTTACAACCAAAAATGAGGGTGTTGCGAGCCTACCTATGAGGAATTGAAACAAAAATTCTTTGATATTTCAGCCACAGGGGCTTTTTGTTGCGAGCCTACCTATGAGGAATTGAAACTGAAAAGGCCTTGCAAGAGCTGATTGATGGCTATAAGTTGCGAGCCTACCTATGAGGAATTGAAACTGTCATGAGGGACCTTTGTCCGTGGCATTATGACAGTTGCGAGCCTACCTATGAGGAATTGAAACTTTCTACCACCGTGCCAGTCACTTCGCTTGTGTTGTGTTGCGAGCCTACCTATGAGGAATTGAAACTTTGTTTGCTTTTTCATTTTTTCCCTCCTTGGTTTTGTTGCGAGCCTACCTATGAGGAATTGAAACTATTAATGGGGCGGACGGCAAATGGTTGCCGTATGCGTTGCGAGCCTACCTATGAGGAATTGAAACATCAGCTCTTGCAAGGCCTTCTCATAATAAAAGCTAAGTTGCGAGCCTACCTATGAGGAATTGAAACTTGCAATCAGGTGCTCCCTGAATGCCTGTATTTGTTTCGTTGCGAGCCTACCTATGAGGAATTGAAACAGAGAATTTCAAACGGACAAATTGTAGTAACAATTGTTGCGAGCCTACCTATGAGGAATTGAAACTCACAATCTGTGATAACCCTGATGCAATCAAATTTGTTGCGAGCCTACCTATGAGGAATTGAAACCAGGCTTTTTTTACCGTTTGATGGCTTACGCCGAGGTTGCGAGCCTACCTATGAGGAATTGAAACCCACGTATGCGTCCTTGTGCGCTTGACGCTTCCATCGTTGCGAGCCTACCTATGAGGAATTGAAACCAAGTATATACAAGCCCAACCCCCAAAGTCAAGGCCGTTGCGAGCCTACCTATGAGGAATTGAAACTCACAATCTGTGATAACCCTGATGCAATCAAATTTGTTGCGAGCCTACCTATGAGGAATTGAAACCAGGCTTTTTTTACCGTTTGATGGCTTACGCCGAGGTTGCGAGCCTACCTATGAGGAATTGAAACCCACGTATGCGTCCTTGTGCGCTTGACGCTTCCATCGTTGCGAGCCTACCTATGAGGAATTGAAACCAAGTATATACAAGCCCAACCCCCAAAGTCAAGGCCGTTGCGAGCCTACCTATGAGGAATTGAAACTCAAGGACATCCCTCAACCTTTTCTTTTCTGGAATAGTTGCGAGCCTACCTATGAGGAATTGAAACTTCTTGCTTTCGGGCTTGCTCTGCTGTAACTTAACAAAAGGTTTGAGAAAAAGTAACAGAGATTTGAGAATATTTAGTTAAAAAATATAGGATTCGGGATCAGGAGGGATTTTCCTGGAAATTTCTGGAACACTACATGTTTAGACTGGGGTTCTTGTTAAAACAGTTTCATAGAGTATATAAGATAAGCTTCTATATCCATTACAATGCTTCATATAGCCAATAAAGCTCATTATAGAGCTTTTAATTTTATTTAATGTTATTTCGCCTTCATTATAAAGTCTCATAAATTTTTTAAAACGCTTTTTTGCCCTCTTAATGTTTCTTTTTCTCGGTAATATATGCGTAGGCCAGATGCGATAGCCACAAAAGTCTATACCATGTCTCATGGGATAGATATGGGTTTTAGGATTGAGCTTTAACATAAGTTTTTCTGAAAGAAAGCTTTCTATCTCTGATAACAATGATTTGAGATATTGTTTATCATGATGAATAATAATAAAATCATCCATATATCTGACATAATATTTAACCCCGAGATAATCCTTAACAAAATGATCAAACATAGAAAGATACACGTTTGCAAATAACTGACTTGTCAAAGCACCAATTGGTAGCCCTATATCATCAATTCTCACAATCTTTTCAATAAGCCATAAGGTATCTTTACATGAAATTGTTCTTTTTATAATCTTCATCAATATATCATGATTTATACTTGGAAAATACTGGCTTATATCTGCCTTAAGCACATAACTGTTTCGTGGCAGTCTTCTCATAAATGCCTGGCATCTTTTAACCGCTGCATGTGTTCCTTTTGTTTTTCTGCACGCATAACTATCATATATAAACTTTCTCTCAAATAATGACTCTATTATATTACATATAGCATGATGGATCACTCTGTCTCTAAAACAGGGCGCTTGAATTAATCGTTTTTTGGGATCATATACATAAAATTCTCTAAATGGAGAAGGAATCCATGTTTTCCAGATAAGCTCATTTTGTAAAATAATAAGATTTTCCTCAAGGGTTGAAGAGAAAGTAAGAACCTCTTTTCTATATCTTTTGCCTTTACGGGCTTTTAAGTAGGCATCATATAAATTTTGAAAATCATAAATTTGCGGATACAAATTAGAATAAGTTATAGGCATTTAACCCCCGCCATTTTCAGCATTTGCTTACTCACCGCAGGGGTTTGTATATCTTTTCCCAATAAGGGAAGGACTAAGGATCTGACTTCACAAAGGAATGGACATAGCTCCGTAAAGCTGTGTCTCTGTATATAGTTGAAGTCACAGGCAAAGCGAGAGCCAATGTTCGGGTTCACGTTCCAGGGGTAGTTGTTCAGGTTCACCGTGCGAGAGCCAGCATAAGCGCCATCGTTCCAATTGCCGCCGCAAATATCCTTAGCCCTGAATGCTTTTAATCCATCCGCCGAGAATTTTCCCAATTTCTATTAGCCTTTCACAGCTATGGCTATATGATTTATGTGATAAATATCTTTTCTCGTGTGAGAATCTGAGAAGAAATTTTATCTCTTCAATTTTAACATCAATCTCATACATAACAGGCTTTTTATTATAAACCTTATTTGCCTTAACTGTTAATCTAATTGCATCAAGCACGCTATTTTTAAGCTGCGAACATAATGCAAATTTCTCAAATTTCGGGAATCTGTCTATTATTGGGAATAAATAAATCGCAAAGTCATATAATTTTTGATATAATTTCAAATTCTCCAAAACAGAACTCCAGAAAGCAGAATTCAGATTTACAACGAGTCACAGGCAAAGCGAGAGCCAATGATCGGGTCCACGTCCCAGGGGTAGTTGTTCAGGGCCACCGCGCGAGAGCCAGCATAAGCGCCATCGTGCCAATTGCCGCCGCAAACAAATTGAACTAAACCGTAATCATTTGGCAGATACAGTTGTCCAACTCCTTGTCCGCTCATAGGATTTCTCCATGCCCACGATGTGCTATCTTGCCTGATACTAAATTCATCAAGCCATTCCCACACATTACCAACACAGTCTATACAGTTCATAAGAGAAACAGCTCTTTCAACATATCCTGTGCTTTGTCTTTGAGTGTTAGATGTAGCTGTCCATGCATTCAGGTTATCGCTACTGTTTCCTTGAGGACTCCCATATGCGGCTCTGAGCCATTCTGCATATGTAAGCAGTCTTTTACCAGTTCTATGGGCAAGTTCAATAAAATTGTAGCCGTTTAACCCTTCTGTTCCTGTCAGCGGTGTGCTGTTGTATGTTGACTTCCCAGTCCCTGTAAGTAGTGGCGATCCATTTCCAGCTGAGAAAGTTATTGCTTCGTTTACACTTACAAGATATATATCTACCCACACACCAGCTCCAATATAAACCATGCCTTCTGGTGAGCATTTCGGTCTATGGACTAAATCCCATACACTATTTGGCACAACTACATTGTTTGTTACATCTGATGCTGTCATAGAGTTTCTTTTTCTCCCAAAATGAAACCCACCAATTTTTCTGCTATTGTTAGCATTGAATCCAGAAGGTGCAGTTGAGTTTAATGAGAGTAATAATAATCCGCTTGCGCTACCATTATCGCATAAATACACATAATAATCTTTACCAAACTGAAAACTACCAGTGTCAAGAGTTGTGATATTGACATCGCTTGTAAATTCATATACTTTCCAGACGGTGCCGTTGAACAAAGGGATAATAGTTCTTGCAAGCAACTTCACTCCATTTAGCTGAGAGTTAGGCTCAAGGTAATGGTCTCCACCGCCTGCACGGACATCGTGAGGTCGGCTTAAAAATGATGCGTTTAATGGATATGCTGATGAATCTTGCCATAAAAGTGCCATATTTTTATTTTATTCCTCCTTATATTTTTTTATTCTGAAAGCAAAACCCAAAGCTTTTCTATCTGGACGCCAGCCCAGATAGAATTCAACTTTTTTCCCTCTATACGAAACTCTATACGAAAAGAATGGTAATACAAGATTCCACCTCTGTTTTTGATTCCATATCTGGCTGTAATCGAGAGGATATTTCCGAAATCCTATTATATTCCAGAAAAAGTTATGCAATGGATTTCTGCAATACCATATAAGCTGCCTTAACCACTCACTGCGTTCTTTCATAAACCAACTGGGTGGATAGGGGTCATCGTCATTCCCAAATATTGCCCAGATAATTTTATTTTTTTTCAAAAATTTTACAATATCCATCACTCTAATTCTCTAATCAAGCTTTGTATTTCCTCTTTACTGAATCCCATCTGGACATAACGAGCATCAGGATTATCCTGCAATACATAACAATGATACTCAACAGAGCCATCTTCTTTTTTTACTTCGCAAACTCTTTCATTTGCTGCAGAAGTGTATCCTTCATTTACAATCTTAGAAAACTTATATACTTTTTCATCACTCAATAGGTCTTGCAGTTTCTTTTTCAACTCTCTCTTATCCAATTGCCCTTCTATAGCAAGTTCCATACAATTAAATACATCTTCTTTTGAATTCAACCATTTGGGCATCCCTTTCATTATACACCTCCTAATATAATCGCTTTTCCTTGCTGTGCTGTGCTAAATCGCACACGCAGTCTATTTTGAGAAATGATTACTATTTCCGAATACGGAATATCTGTCAACACAATAGCCTGCACAGTTGCTCCGCCACCACAATATACATTCTCCTGTCCACAATATATTCCAGCTCCACAAAATCCATCCATGTTCACCTGCTCTGTGTCTTCAGAATATGTTCGCACAACAGGATATGTGACACCAAGATTATGTAAAATATCCCATTCGGTGCTTGCAGATGATTGGGCATGCAAATATTTCTTTGCGTATTGAGCATGTTCATGATTCGTAATGGCATACTGTATTTGCTGAGGGATATTGTGTTCATCAGGAGAATTGCGGTGCGTGTTTAATTGCTGTCTGATATCCTGATGAGAAGATTGAGATTCGTTATGCTCTGCAATATCTTTTTTGGTTGCAATTACTACAGTATCATTTATCCATGCAGAGATATGCTCTGCGGTGGAGACAATAACAAATACATCTATAATGCTTTCAAGAACAATATTTCCACCCGCTGGGATATAATCTGCTTGCTCACCAGCATAACTTACTGCATAGAGTATCTCTCCAAGCTCAGTGTCTTGGGCAAAGATGCCAAGCTCACGGGCAAAAAATCCAGTCTGGATCTCGTTGTTCAAAAGCACTGCCCTGATTCGTGCTGTGCCGTTGCCTGTGATTTCTATGCCTTGTATCTGAATACTCTTTTTCTCTGATACAAGTGCCTCCATCTGTTCTGGAGCATGCGGCGTAGGCCAGACTCCATCACCAAGTGCAAGACGAGTAAATGTTAGTCGTGTGCCCTGTAATGCCTTTGCAAGCAGGTTAAGCCCTTTATTTGTTATGATTGTCCCCGAAAAGTTAGCCATTTGCTGCTCCTATCATCATATAGTTGCCCATGCGATAATAAAATCCTTCATGAGCCTGCGCAGGGCTTACATTTACTTCTGGCATGTTTGGTTGAATGATGTATCTACTGCCAAGCCACACTGTAGAGCCTGCATACAGCTTTCCCTCATGGCTGTGATGTGTGCCGATGCTGTCAAGCCAGCTTCGTTCGTTTTTGTAGTCGTATATATGCCTGAGGAGCTTTGTATATGTGTCTTCACTCTGAACAGGCTTTTGAATATAGACCCTAAACATATAGGGTTGTCCATCGTATTGAAACCACTCTGAAATATCTGCTTCATACCCACAAGCCTTGATTGCCTCTTTCACCGCCCAGGGTGTGCCTTTGTAGCGATGCAACTCAATTGCACGCTTAATCAGTGTACGCTTTTCTTTATCTGTCTCTGCAAGCTCCCAGCCTTCAATATGGAATTGCCAGGCGAGGTGGGGAAGGGCTGAGGAGTCTACATGGTCAATAATATAGATAAGAAGAGGCGTGAGGTCTATGCTGCCAAGTCTATCTATGAGTTCATTGAACGCCTCTGCGCTTAAATCTTTTATGCCTGCTGGAATAAGTCTTTTATCAGCCATCTACTGACCCCACTATGGTTAGTGTATATCCTGTGCAGTTTGCCCATTCGTTTTCTGCAAGAGTTCTGTCCTGCTCTGGAGCTATTAAATCGCATTTATATACCCCTGAAACGCTGTTTAAAAGTGCTATAATCTGTGTTCTCACTATGTCCATGCCAAGCTTTGATTTCATATTAGCTATATATTGCTTGATTTTTTCTTCACAAATCTTTTGAACAATTCCAGAATCTGTATTTATGTATAGCGTAAGCCTTGCATCTATTGAAAAATCTACCCGTGTAGGTGTAAGCACCTGAACGTAATCAGTTAGAGGGCGCACCCTTTCATGATTGAGTCCCTGAGATACAAGCTCAAGTATTTCATTTGATGGGTTGCCATCCTTCATAAGAGGATATATATTCACAACTCCAGGTGATGGAGATACTACAGCCACATCTACGATGTCCTGATGAGCTGTCATTGCCCAGAAACGATATGCGAGTTTTGGACCAGCGACTGAAAACTTCTCTGGAGCTTCCCTGATTCTCTGTCTCAATCTTTCATCATCCTCCCTGTCTACCCCCCCATAGGTGACTGAGATGTTTTCAACTTTCCCAATGTATGGAAGCGTAGATACTGGCGTATTGACATCTCCTCGCATATATCCGTTTGCGCCTGTGCCTGCTACGGTGCATGTTGCTGTTACATCTCCATATGTTTGCCCTGCCGTGATTGTGAGGTCTCTGTCTGTCTCAAATATATATTTGCCGTCCTTTGTTTCAACCTGTGTCCCTTCAGGGATTAGAAGGTCAAATGAGAGTGCCTCAGTGAGTGTAAATCTAAGTGTTGTCCTTGCTGGCTGTGCAGGAAGCCTTGTCACACCGAGCAGTTCGCCGAGATAATCAAGCATTGGATAGCGTGCAAATGCCAATAGATTCTGTTTTGCAGCCTCCTGTATACCAATACGAATAAGCATTTCTCTATAAGCAATCAGATCAATGATAAGACGCTCTATCTGGGCTGGATAAAGGGTTTTGCCAGTAAGTTGCTCATACAAAGAGATTAGCTCTCTTGTAACTTTTTCTGCATCACGCTCTATAAATTCTGGCTCTGGCAAACTCATACTATCACCTCCAGTAAAGTAGGCTCTTCTGAGCCCTTAAGCACCCATTCAATCTGTAAAATTACATTTGCCTGCTCCACTTTTGCACGAATGCTTTTAATCTCCACACGGGGCTCCCATGTGTTGACTGCATCTATTGCCTCACGAATTATATTCGGGATTGCCTCATTCACTGGATAGTCAATATATTTCCATATGTCTGAACCAAACTCAGGGCGATGTGGGTCACTTCGCTTTGGGGTTGAAAGGATGATCCTGATGCACTGGTTGATGTCTTCAATATTTTCAACAACCTCGCCAATCTCTCCGAGTTTTGGCTGAAAATCTACGCTTTCTATGTTATCTATTGTTTTCATCTTTTCTCCGGATAGATATACCAAACATTTTTGAATCAGGCCTCCAGCCAATATACATTTCCCAATGATTACCTTTAAAGGAAAAAAATGGTAACACTAAATTCCATTTTTGTTTTTTGTTCCAAATTTGAGAATAATCAATATTTTTCCCTCTAAAGCCTATCCAATAGGCACAAAAATTATGGAATGGGTTGCGGATAAAGTACCAATAAATAAAACCTTTTATTGAGCGATACTGAGATGGTAAACCATCATCAAAGTTTCCTAAAGGATTAATTTTATTGTTCCATAGTTTCAGCATTTTCTCTAACATATTTACCCTCCCTAATGGCTGTGATGATTGGTGTTGCCACCCTCGTCAATAATTGACCCTGTAACATATATATTTCCTTGCACTTCGAGATTGCCTATTAGCCTGAAATTACCCTCAAACCAGCCTTCAGCAGGTGAGCCACCCTTCATATTTATTGTAGGTGCCTGAATCGTGATATTGCTGGCACTCTTGATATATATTTGGCTCTGACAATCCAGATCGCATCTTCCTGTTGCTTTTACGTCAATATCTCCTTGTATTTCTGCTCTGAGTTTGTGCTTTGCCCTGTCGTACTCAATCCAGGTGCCATCTTCAAATTTGATGTGGCATTTGTCTTTGTTGCTGACCGGGACAGAATCAGCTGAAGAATATATTGCTCCAAGAACAACGCCTTCTTCAGCATTTTCATCAATCAGCACCGCAACATGCTCGCCTACATCGGGCATCCAGTATACCTTGTCTTTCAATGTCTTTTGCTTGAGCACTGCAAGCCAGTATGAAACCTCTCCATCCATGTCTGTATACTGTACTCTCACCATACCTCTTGATTCGTCAACCCCAACAACAACGCCGAACCTAAGCAACTCTTCTTACCTCCAGCTCTGTTTTGTATCCGTCCATTCTTGAGATTGTATGTTTCGCCGATTCAATGTGATATTTGCCGTTGAGTATGTATAACCCTGTAATTTCTATGTTTGAGCCTGCTACAAGTTTTGGATTTCCAATTATGACAATGCTTCCCTCTGTCTGCATTTTGTTTTTTGCCTTAAGATGTGCCTTTGCTTTTGCAATAGCCTGCTCTTTATTCTCAACTCTTTCATTGATCTTAAGAGTATCTCCCTTTGTAACGCCATCTGCATTAACTGTATGAGTAATAACTTTTTTTGTTTTTGGATCATGATACTGAACCTCACAGGCTTTATATAGTTCATAAGTCTTATCTCTAAAACTGAATGAAATCATGTCTTTTCTGTCTATGATATACACCACGCTCTGAGACTCAAGAGCTTCAATCTCATAGAAAACCAGCTTCCCATCAGTAATTTTGAATACATAGCCGTAGTCTTCCGCAAGTCTTTTTAAAAATGCTACGCCTCGCTCCTGTTTCTGTGTGATTCTTTTGATTTTTATGTCTTTTATTTCTCCTACGAGCTCGTATCCATGCTTTTTGGCTATCTCTTCTGCAATCTGCTTGAGTGTTTTGTTCTCGTATGCTTTTGTGTTTGCCTGTCTTAGCGCTTTTTTAATATTTGTTGCAAGCCCTTTAAGGCTCACCACGTCTGGTGGCGCTGAAAGCTCAATTTCGTCTATCTCAAAGCTTCCGCATGGAAGCAACTTTTCCCCTTCGTAGCCTATTTTAAGCGCGATAAGGTCGCCCTTCTGTGGATACCACGATGACTTCCAGAGGTGCTCTCTGTCTTCAAGCTGTATCTCTATCTCATCAGATTTGCCGTGCACATAGTCTGTGTATGTGACTGAAAGCGCATATGGTGTTATGTATGCTGTTATATCTTTTTTCTCATACTCTATGAAAAATAGAGGCTTTCTTACCTTTTCCACGGTGGGAGCTCCTCAATCGTGTCTTTTATCTCTATCACAGGAATTTTAAGTTTTATGCCAGATGGTAGCACTGGATAAATTGGTACATCGGGATTGGCAACTATGATTGGTTCATACATGGTTGCGTCTCCGTAAAAGTCGTATGCTATCAAATCCCAGCGATCTCCTTCTTTTGTTATGTATTCTATATACTGATTCATTGCCTAACTATTTTTTTAAATTCAATGCCTTCCTTGTTTTTTTCTGTAACAGTTGTGAATTCTGTTTTCTTTACTGTTTTCTTTTTCTGTTGTGCTTTCTTTTTTGCTTCTTTTTTGTATTCGAGCGGCCTATCCTGAACCCACTCTTTGAGCTTTAGCGTTGCCTCTATTGCCTGCACTGTGCCATCTTCAAATGTCTGTATAACTGTAGATGTGATCTCCTCTATCACATACTTGCCTTTATAAGCACCGCTTGCAAAGATGAAATCAAGCGGTTCGTATTTCTTCATTGCTTCTTTGATTTTTTTTAACTCCTCTTCGGGCTTGCAGAAGCCTGTATGAAGTGAAATTTTTATGGTGATCTCATCCAGAGCCTCACCAATGTACTGCAGTCTTGGTTTTCCTTCTATGACTTCATGCTCTGCATAATTGACCCTTGATGTGGACTCAAGGCTGTCAAAGTAGGTGATCAGGTCAAGCTGTATATCTCCAAGCCATGCATATCTTGCCATCAGTATGCCACCCTCTGGGCTTTAGCCTGTGCATCCTGAATAAGCTTGAGAAGCTCTGCCTGATGCTGTCTGAGCATTGCCATGAGATCCTCTTTTGCTTGAGCTACTGCTCCAGAGATGTTTATGCTCGGTGAGTAGTTTACTGTAATGTTTGATGCTCTTACTGCTTGAGCTGTGCCTGTAGCTTTCACTGGTTCAAGCACTTGCTTTACAGGTTGAATGAGTGGCTGCATTACTGCTTTCACTGGTTCAAGTACCTGCTTCATTGCAACTACAAGCGGTGATGCTTTCATCCCTTCAGCTATTGTCTCTATTAGCCTGATTTTATGCAGGTCTTTGAATGGTCCTTCTTTTGCAGGGCTGAAAGGCAGAAAGTTTCTTATCTTCTGCACGATGTTCTTTACAGCCTCAACAGGTTTCATTGCCACAGACTGAATGCCTTTCCAGAGCGTTTCTATGATCTTTTTGCCTGCGCTGAATAAGTCTATACCAAAAACATACTTAACAAGCTTGTTTAAAGCCATAATGGGCATTGTTATAGGATTGACCCACATAAAGACTTGCAAAAGCTTTTTCCAGTTTTCTCTGAGCCAGTTCCA
This sequence comes from Thermodesulfovibrio sp. TK500a, assembly GCF_055381765.1. Classification (NCBI taxonomy): domain Bacteria; kingdom Pseudomonadati; phylum Nitrospirota; class Thermodesulfovibrionia; order Thermodesulfovibrionales; family Thermodesulfovibrionaceae; genus Thermodesulfovibrio; species Thermodesulfovibrio sp. TK500a. The sequence goes on along the minus strand of NZ_AP041606.1, from coordinate 579,519 downwards.
CGCTGAAGATAAGGCTTTTGATACCTTATCCCAATTTCTATAAAGCAGATATCCAGCTGCAACAAGAGCAGTAATACCAAGCAGTATCCACCCAATTGGATTTGTAAGCATGGCAACTGCTACAGCCCTAAGCCCTGCAATTGCAGTCACGCTGAAAACTCTGAAAGCAACGGTGATTGCTTTTAATGAAGATATCAATATCGGCGCTACTGCCTTTGCAAGACTGCCAAATATCATGAAACCTTTTATCGCTGCGCCTGAAAGCCTCAATACTACCGACAGCGCTATCCCCAGAGAGCCGAATACCATCAATGCTCCACCAAGAATTACAGCTCCTGATGATATTATTGTGGTAAGGGTTTTATGCTTTTCTGCAAAGTTTCCTATCGCCTCTGAGATGTTGTTTAGTGTATTTGCAAGCCACTTTAGCAATGGAGCGGCCCCTTTGCCGATTGCAGCAAGTGCGTTCTGAAATGTCCCTGTAAATGCTTCCCACATGTTTCTGAGTGTGCCAAGAGATTCCTCAACTCTTTTGTTTAAGCTTGCCTGCTCTTTCATCCTGTCAATCATTTGGTTGTAGCCTTCTATGCCTTTTGTCGCAATAATGTTTGCCACAGCCATTGCAGAGCCAGCGCCGAATATCGCCTTGAATACTTCCATTCTGACCGCATCTGGAAGCTCTTTGAGTTTGTCAAGCTGAACAATCAGATTCTCAATGCCTTTGAATTTGCCTGTCTGTTCATCTACAAAATTAAGCTGTATTCCAAACTGCGATAGCATTTGATTTGCCTTTGAAACACGCTCTATATCCATGCTCTGTCTTATCATGTCCGAGATTGCATTTCCAACTTCCATCCCTGTTCTTCCTGTCTTTATAAGCATCGCAACAAGAGAAGTTATGCTTTTTGATGCTTCAAGCCCTTGAATCCCGAGAGGCTGAAGTGTTCCTGCAAGGTCTGCAAAGACGTATCTCATCTCCTCAAGTTTAACGCCCTGATGTGCAACTCTCTGAATAATATCCATAAATGAGATTAACTCTTTATCTGCAATGCCAAGTGATTCTTTAAATTTTGCCACTGATATGGCAGCCTCTTCGTATGTAACCCCAAAGGGCTTTAGCACTGCACCGAGCTTTGCAGCTGCTTCAAGAGCTCCGCCTGCAATTGATTCCTCTGTAATTCCAAGTGCTTTCATATATGATGCCATCCTGTAGAAGTCAGAGGTTGTTCCTGGTAGTTCAGCTCCAAGTTTTGCAGCAATTTTGTTTATCTCTTCAAATTTTTCTGAGATTTCTCCTGTATCTTTCATAAGTGTGACTTTAAGCTGGGTAGAAGCATCTTCAAGCTCCATAAAAGCATCAATCGGTTTTTTCATGCTGTATAAAATTTGAGAGCCTGCAAAATATGAGGCTGTTCCAACCATAGCGAGCTTTTCTGATGTCTGTTTGATCTTTTCCTGAAGCCTACTGAAAGACTCAATAGCTTCTCCTGTGGCAGCCTTTAAGACTTTTGTCATCTTGTCATAGGCAACCAGAATTAACCCTATCTGGAGTGTTTTATCCATTTAAAATCTCCTCTATTGCTTCAGCTCTCTGCTGTTCATATTTTTTTGCCTCCTCTATCCAGAAAGCAATCTCTTCAATGCTCATTTTTTTTATTTCTGCAAGCGTCATTCCTGTTGTCTTGATCAGAAAAATTATATGCCCTGTTGTAGGGATAAAAAATCCCCTACAACCTCAGCCTGAATTGCAAGCACATCTTTTAGGTCCATCTCGAGCAAATCCTCATAGATTACTTTTTTGCCATCAATCTCAACAAGCTCTGCAATAAGGGCAAAAACTATTTCATCATTGTTTTTTGCCTTTCTCCATGCATTAAGTAGATCCTTACCTTTGCCTTCCCTGATTTTTGCTTTTTTACCACTTGGAAGTTTTATCTCTTTCATCTTATGCTCCTAAGTTCGCTTTGTATGTAGCGAGAATGTCTTCACCTTCCACTTTCCAGATGTTTGCAAAGGCATCTGCTTCAATGATGTCTTTGCCGTCAACCTGAAGTTTGTAGTAGCTCACGCTTAGCTCTGTCTCAACCTCTACATTGTCCTGGTGTTTGAATCCAAGACCGGGAAAATTTCTAAATTGTGCTGTCATAAACACAACTACAGGAACCTCATCAACCCTGCCAGTTGAGTCATGTGTTTCAAGGGATGCCCTTACCTGAATTGAGACAGCCTTATATGGGTTTGCAGCCTCTGTTAAAACCTCTGGATATAGGCTTCCCCATTTGATTTTAGCATCCATCTTTTCAATGCCTGCTGCGGTCTCTATTACGCCAAACATTCCAAGCCCCTTGTGTTCAACCATCTTTGCCTTGACCTGTGGCAGTGTAACCTCTTCGGCTCTGCCAAGAAAACTTATGCCGTTTACATACACATTTGCATTGTATAGCTTATTTACCTGAAGCTTGCTCATCTCTTACCTCCCTTATTGACTTCCCCCAAGCTTCTTAAGAAGCTCAATGTTTATAAAGCTTTCAAATGTAATTCTTTCAGCCGGAGTTGGTGGCATGAATTCAATATCAAAAGTGAGATGCCCAAGTGCAATCTCTGTATATGGATTCTTTGCCTTGTCAAACCAGCATCTGCCATCTATCAGAGCTCCTCTTGCTATGAGTGTTCTAATGAACATGTTTACGCTTTCGCAGATGGCATCAATCAATGCATCATTTATTGGAAAGTCTATGAACTGAAGCATGCTGTATTCAATGCTTTCATGAAGCACATCTGCTGTTCTGCGCACGTTGATGAAGTTCTTTGGATGCGTTACACTTGGCCACGCAGCTGAGCGGTTTCCCCACGTCCTCAGCCCTGTACCAAAGGAGTTGAATACCGTAACAATGCCCGCTTCGTTGAGCAGGTTTACTTCTGAGTTCGGATCATTGATCATTGCTGAGAGATTTCTCTCAACTCCTGTAATACCCTTTATCTCTGTATTGGATGGGCTCCACCAATAGCCTTTTTCAATGTCCTTTGCTGCTATCACTCCTGCAAGCCTCTGGCTGTATGGCTCAAGCCTTTCTGTGTCAGTTGCTGGATCATAGACTTTCAGGTGCGGGTAGCAGAGTATCATCCTTTCAGATGAAAAGTTGAAGTTGATTGAACCATTTGGACCTCTTCCAGCTATTGCCTGCTGAAATGTTGTTCCTGCTGGGGCATCAACTATTGCTACTGCCCTAATTGCTCCTGCCATAACATTCAGCTCTGTTGCTACACTTACCTGTGTGCAATAGACAGGTGCAATGAGAATCTTCGGGAAGAAGCCAAAGAGATTGTAGCAGTCTTTGAATGCCTGCATGCCGGTCCTATTGCCTGAAGCATCAGTCCCGCCTATAATATCAGATACTGTTACCTGCGAAGGATCTGGCTCATTTTGTGCATTTTTATGCACATCAGGATTAAATACGTTTACCACTATGACAATACCGCTTCCCTGATCAAATATTGCATCCAGTGCCTGCGGGATTGTGTAGCCTGTTTTCTGAGTGCCAAAGTATTTTGCCGCATCCCTATCATTCAATATTAAAACTGGTCTATTTACAGTTCTGTAATCGCTCTCAACATCCTGTATTGGAGCAGTTCCAACAAGACCTATCACTGCTGTTTTTACCGCCCTTATAGGTCTTGCACCTTTTTCAATCTCAATTGTTTCAACACCATGCAAGAAATTAGCTGGCATCTTCTTTTACCTCCTTTTTACCTTTAAACTGTTTTATTTCGTTTTTCTCTGCTACCTCTTTCAGGTATCCAATTGCTATCAGCGTTTTCACATAATCATTTTCCTCTGGAAGCTCTATCTCAGCACCGGGGAAAAGCAAAGCCTCTTTGCCATCGTTCAGTGTTACTCCCGATGGCGGACCCTGATACACATACTTAGCCATCATAGCCCTCCTTTTTTATTATCGTTGTATCATAATCATCTGTTGCTGTTATTTTTCTTAAAAGTACAGTTGTTTCTTTCTCTGTTGGCTCAACTGCAGGAGCTGTCAGAGTGAATGTAATGCTGTACTGCCATATCCCATTGTCCTCTGAAAGAAATTGTTCCTTCACTGGATACATCTTTGAGCAGCCTGTGATTCTATATCCCGTCAGCGCAATCCTCACTGCGTCAAGATATGCATATGCTCCTTCGTGTGTCCGTAGATGTCTCATGGCAACTGTGATATCAAACTCCATCTTTCTTTCCTGGACAATCGCATTCACACTTTGGGGCTCTGAAAATGTTGAGCCCGCATAACTCACGAGCAAGGCTCCTTTTGGATGTAGAAGCCTGTATTCTTTCGGCTTTTCTGGAAAGCCTGTGATTTCAAGCCCCTGTATCTTTGTTTTGAGCCTGTCAATTATTGCCTGCTCAATATCTGCTATGGTCATTGCAAAACCCCTTCAAGATATAGCTCTCGCTCTGCCTGTCTTCTCCTCACAAGCCCCTGAAGTTTCCTGCCACCTGCATAGACCCATTTGAGGAATTCATCCGCTGCATCAAGAAGATCACCTCTTAAAATCTTTCTTCTCAGCGTGGATGCTTTCAGAGCATAAAGTCCAACATTGTATGCAAAACTTGTTAAGGCATCTATCTGTTGAGGCTGAAGGCTGAAGGCTACAGGCTGAAGGAGTGAGATAACTGCCTTCTCGTATTTTGAGAGATCCTGTCTGAGGAGCTCCTCTGCCTGCTCCATTGTAATTCCCTTCGCAAACATTTCCCTCTCCTCTGGCCTGACCACATGGCCGTACCCAATAGTTAGATACCCTGCAGGGCAGAGATATACTGTAGGGCTATAGCCCTCAAAGCGTTTTATGAGCTCAATGCCTCTTTCAGTCATATTCTTTTGAAAGTCCTGCTGAACGCTCTACCACCAAACCAGAACATGACCACTGCTGCAACGAATTCATTGTCTGCCTCTGTCCATATCTGAGGGAGCACCTCAAGATTGCCTCCTGCTATCTGCCAGCTTGCATATTTGACCATAAGCCAGCAAGCTATGACTAAGTATGTGAGAGTAGGCCTCACTGTCTGATTGTAAAATGCACCTATAACCTGCAAAAGGTCTATCCAGAAATTACCGGTTGGCTTCACATCTGTTGGTGCATAGCGATATGCCTCTTTGTCAAGCTCCAGCGTTGCTAAAGCCCTTGCTTCCTGAATGCGAGCCTCAATCATCTCTCGCTGGTACTGCATCTGAAGCTCAAGCATCTCTTTTTCATGCTTATGGTCCTGTCGTTCTTTGAAAATCTTAATTCCTTCAGGGATTATTGCCCCTAACAGCCCCAGAATTGTACCGAGTATCATATCAAATCTCCTTCATTGTCACTGACAAAAAAATTTAACATAATATTTTTTATCAATTTTTTAAATGCCATTTAATACCCTCTTAAACCCCCTTTAAAAGGCATTTAAAACTTTAAAATGTCCACTTTTTAAAATCGCTTCGTAGAATCGCTTATAAGCCTCTTTTTTTACCTGACCCATACTCTGATATCCCCCTTCAAATTAAAACCTCTCTAAAAGCGTTTTATTGAAAAATCTGTCCTCTTCAGTTTTATTGCTCTGATAGTATCCCTGACCCGGCGACTTATCTGTTTCTATGCCAAGCTGAACTTTGCCTTGCTGAATCTGCTCAAGAAGTCTGATGATCTCTTTGCGCCTGTCAATCATGCTCTGTGGCATCTCAAGCTCAAACCGTCTTGAATACAGATGAAATACAGCCATGTCAACTGCAAGCCTTCTGATTAGCTCTGGAACAGGGTCAAGAGGGACAGAGTATCTGCCCCTCAAGTAGCCGTCTATCAGCTGCCCCGCATATGCTATGGCTTCATCTATCTTTTCTTCATCTATCACCCCCATTCCATTGTCATCAGTAAGCTGTATGAGATTTTCTTCAGGAATCGCTTTTATGAGATCGTTAAGCGTGCAGTAGCTCATTGTTCAGCTATCCTCCAGCCTCCCTTTTTATAGTCTTCAACCATGTCAGGATGCACATCTGCTGTTTTTGGCTCTACATCGCCATCACGAATCATTTTTACAAGCTTTTTTTCAGCAAGATTTTCAGCTTCATCAATATTTTCATCCCTCTTTTTAGCCATTTTTATCCTCCTTACCCAAGAAGCAGAGCTATATGCTCTTTTTTCACCGCCTTGACTCCCCATGCAAGACCCACTTCATAGGCTATACGCCTGTACTGGCGATATAAGGCAATCTGAAATGAGATACCTGATACAGGATCAGTGACAGTTATGACATCGTCTGCAGCGTCTCCTCCCGCCGGCATGGCTGGCACTCTGCAGAGAAGATGTATTGCTGATTTTGCAAATGCCATGTTGCATGTATGGTTGCCTACTATGTTTACTGCTGTATTGTCTGCAACTGCTGTGAGCAAACCAGGTGGTGCAATGGTAAATGTTCCACCGGAAAGACCACTGGTTACAACATACTTTGTTGGATCGCTGCCAAATGTTACCACGTCTCCTGCAAGTATTGTTCCGCTGCCAGTGTCAACAGGAATGACTGTGGTTCCTGCTGGAAGCCCGCTTGGAGCATTTACAAGATATCCGCTGCCTGTTCCCTTAGTGTGTGTCTTTACCTGTGCAGACTCTCTAATCTGAAATCCAAAGACATCTAAAAGCACCCCACGCCTTAACGTGTCTGTTGAGCCTGCCTCATTTGCCTTTGTGAGTTGCCCGAGACTTCTTAATTTTGCACCCGCTGTAGTATCTATGACGAGCTGAAGTTCACTCATTGGTGCTCCGTTGTCAGCCAGTATTTTCCTGACCTGTGCCAAATCTTCAAGGTTGTTTCCAAATGGTGTTGTTCCTGCTGTACCGTATGCACGGGAGGCATTTATATATAAGGCAGCAAGGTCTGCTTCAACTTCATTTACGAGCGTCCGCATGGCCTGGGCAAATTGCGCCTGAAGAAGCGATTCATATAGATTAGCTGTATTAAGTCCTTTAATTTCTTCACCTTCCCAGTAGAATGTGACACTACGAACCTTAGTAATTGACATTGAGTCAGTACCAACTGTTGTAGCAGCAGGATTAGGTCCTGTTGCCGCAGGTACTATATCTGATGCGCTATAAGCATTTGTAACAGGGTATGTAATTGTCTGGTCTTTTTTTACCTGATCAGCTGCAGCATTCAGAAAAACAGATGGTATAAACCCCACCAGCTCCCTTGATACAACATCGAGAGCCTTGTAGATTGTTGGAATTAATCCTGTTAGTGTATTAGCCATATTATCCTCCTCCTTATAAAATTATTCCGCCAGATTTTATATATTCATATTTGGCCTGTGCGTCCATTGCCTCAAATTCCTGTCTTGATATTGATTTAGAGCCTGTTTTGTCTTTCTTTGCAATCTCCTCAAAGCTGATCACCTTCGGCATTGATGTGAGAAACTCTTTGAATGCTACCTCAGCAGGCTTTTTACCTTCTGAAAACTCATGTTCTCCAACTGCATGCAATATCTCCATCAGTTCAATCACTTTTGTTTTCCATGCTGGAAGCATCTTTCCTTCACGGATGAGTTCCTCACAAAATGATTCGTACTGATTGCGCCTCTTTTCCTTCTCAATCTTTTCAATCTCTGCTTTGAGTCTTGCTATTTCTTCATCCTTTGCCTTGTCTTTCTCAGCAAACTCAGCAAGTAGCCTCTCTTTTTCTTTGAGCTGAGCCTCCAGCTCTTTGAGTTTTTCTTCCATATCCTCCTCCTTTAGTTGTATGTTGTGCTCTTTAGCCCATTGTATGGCTGTATCCGGGAGGCAGTCCTCCCAGCCGTATTTTTTTGCTATCTTTATGATGTTTCTACGAATCTGATCAGGATTTTCTGCCTGCCCTGCAAGTTTCCACGCATCAGAGACATCTTCACATGATGCTATTGGAAAGCTTCTATTTGGTCCTGCAAATGCTCCCTTTAGCTGTCCTTTTGCAAGTTTTTCTCTGTCGTCAGCTGTCCAGTCCCTGAAGTTTAGTTCATACTCGGTATATTGAGAGTCTGAAAACTGTGGTGGCGTAAGCCCTTTTACAGCTGGCGGCGTAGCACCAAGAAACCCGATATGTCTGAGAAGTAGATCAGGATACAGACTTATTGAGACCTTTTTATACAGCCCCTGACGCACCCAGTCAACAAACTCCTGCACTGTTGGCCTTATCTTTGCCCAGATGCTTTTGCCACGTCTCTCAAGTTGCTCCACCCAGCCATACGCCGGAGCATTGTCTTTTGGATGCCCTATTACAACAGGAGCTTCGTGCTCTTTCTGTGAGTTGTATTTTTGAACAATTTTGTCAAGGTCTTCCTCTGTCCATGTACGGGTGTTTCCAGCTGAGTCAGTCCATGTGCCTGCTCTGAATACTTCTATCTGCAATATCTCACCTCCCGCAGATATTTTCTTTAGCATAAATAAAGAAAATGCTCGTAATCTTTTGAACAGTTCAAAAGATTGCCTCAGAAGAAAATAGCTACTCTAAAAAGAAAAAAGGAGAGTCCAATGAATGAACTGCCATTTTTTATTGAGCTTGTCAAATATGTAGGCTTTCCTGCATTGATTTTTATCGTGTTTTTTATATATCACAAGGCACAGACAAAAATTCTCATGCAAATCATTGAAAATATGGAGGACAGAGAAAGAGCACAGCAGGAATATCTGCAGCAACAGTTAGAGACACTGCAATGGATGGTCAGCTCTGTATCAAGGATTGAATATAAAATTGACACGGGGATGCAATGTCCCCTTAAGAAGGAGATGGTTAAATGAGCGAAAGAGTAATGCTAAAAGGCTACCTTGCAGATGCAAGGAAACGCTACAGGGAAAAAGACCTTGAAGCAAGCGGGTTACTTGTGGCAATCAGGAATCTGCTCAATCCATACGAGGAAGACATGACGCTGATTGACTCTGAAAAGGCTCTCATTATGATGCAGAGACTGAATGAATGCATCTCTGACATGAAAGAGCTTAAAGAAAAAATAGCAAAACTGGAAAGAGAGCTAAATGGCTAAAAAACATCTGTATTTCAACGAAGCTGAACGCCTCTATGTTGTTGAACAGTGCACAATCTCTGAGATTGCATCACGACTGAAGCTTGGGGAAAAAACTGTCAGGCTATGGAAAGAAGAAGGGGATTGGGAAAGAAAAAAAGCACAGTTTTTAAAGGAAAAGCAAAGCCTGAGTGAAGAACTTTTTGTCTTTGCCAGGAAACTCGCACGCTCAATAATGGATGACTGGGATAAAGGAGAAAAGGTTGACCCAGGAAGGCTGTATGCACTTGCAAGAATCCTGCCTCTCATCATGAAGGCAAAGGACTTTGAAACTGCAATAGCTGAAAAGAAAGAGCAGGTCAATATTGAAGAAGTCCTTAAGAAAGCTCTTTCCGAAGCATTCGGTGAGTCATGAGCTTCAAGCTTTATCCATACCAGGAGCGCTGGATAAAAGATAAATCAAGGCTAAAAATCTGGCTTGCTGCAAGACAGATTGGAAAGACAACTTCTCTTTGCTTTGAAGCACTGAAATTTGCAACTGAAAAACGATGTTCAATTCTGATCCTTTCAACAACCGAAAGGCAGTCTATGGAAGTCATGGACAGGATTGCCTCTCTGCTTGATGTATTTAAAAAAGTTATAGATCTCAGGCTTATCCGTGAGTCCCGCTCAGAGATAATGCTTCCCAATCGTTCTAAGATAGTTGCTTTGCCTGCCTCTCCCACGACAGTTCGTGGATATTCCGGTCATGTCTTCCTTGATGAGTTTGCCTTTCACAAGGACAGCAAAGCCATATGGACTGCCATGCTTCCAATCATCTCTAAAGGCTACTCCGTGCGTGTGGTCTCCACCCCGGCTGGCAAATCGGGCAAATTCTATGAGCTCTGGGAGAACGCTACCCAGCTTGGCTTCAGCAAGCACAAAGTAACAATTTATGATGCAATTAATGAGGGCTTAAACATAGATTTAGAGATGTTTAAACGCACAATGGATGCTGATGCCTTTGCTCAGGAGTTTGAGTGTGAGTTTATAGACGAAGCATTCAGCTACTTCCCGCTTGAGATGATCCTTAATGCCGTATCCTCAGAGTGTGACAGCTGGGATGGCATAAAGAGAGGAATATTTTACATGGGCATTGACATCGGAAGAAAAAGAGACATCACCGCTATCGTGGTCGTTGAAAAACTTGGCGATGTCTTTTATGTAAGGCACATTGATGAAATGTATAAAGAAAACTTTGAGGCTCAAAGGCTTAAGATAGAGATGCTTAAAAACACTTATCAGCCACATAGAATATGCATAGATTCAACAGGTCTTGGAATGCAACTTGCAGAAGAGCTTCAGAGAAAATATGGCTCTACTGTTGAGTCTGTTACATTCACCCAGCCTGTTAAAGAAAGCCTTGTTACCTATACAAGAATGCTCTTTGAAAAAAATGCCCTCAAAATCATGAGCCATCAGGGGCTTATCAGAGACATACACAGCATTAAAAAGTATGTCACCGAAGCTGGCAATATAAGATATGACGCAGACAGAACAGAATCTGAAGGGCATGGAGACTATTTCTGGGCATTGGCTCTGGCTGTACATGCAGGAGCAAAACCGTCCGAGATGCCATACATTGCTAGCCGTTCAAGGCGTCAGGCATTAGAACTTACAAGAGGATATTAGGAGGCAATATGAAAGGTATCTGGATAGACGAAAAGACTTTTATTAGGTTTGCTGCTGATAAACCTGCCTCACTCACAGAAGAGATTGCCACAAGAAAAGGGGCTATAGATTTTTACTCGCTCGGTTTTTATCTGCCAAATCCTGACCCTGTGCTAAAAAAACAGGGCAAGGATATAACCGTATATCATGAACTTCTTACAGATGCACGTGTTTCAGGATGTGCAGGCAGTAGAAAGGCAGGCGTGCTCTCGCTTGAGTGGGATATTGACAAAGGCAAGGCAAAATCACGACAGGCAAGGATTATTAAAGAAGTTTTCTCTAATATAGACATATATCAAGTAATCTCAGAGATGCTTGATGCTGTGCTATTCGGCTATGCTGTGTGTGAGGTCGTGTGGGAAAAAGTTGGCTCCTATATTCTTCCTGCCCGTATCGTTGGCAAGCCTCAGGAGTGGTTTGTGTTTGATGAAGAAAATAACCTGATGCTCAGAACAAAAGAGAAACTGAACGGTGGACCCGTACCAGAACATAAATTTTTACTTGTGCAGCATAATGCCACATATAAAAATCCCTATGGCAAGCCTGCTCTTAGCAAGTGCTTCTGGCCCGTAACATTCAAAAAAGGCGGCCTTAAGTTCTGGGTTATGTTCACTGAAAAGTACGGCATGCCCTTTCTCATCGGTAAGCATCCTCGCGGAACCTCAAAAGAAGAAACAGACAGGTTTGCCGACATGCTTGAGGCAATGATTCAAGATGCAATTGCAGTTGTACCGGATGATTCCTCTGTTGAGGTACTTGAAGCTTCTGCCAAGTCGGCATCGGCTGGAATATACAGGGAGCTACTTGATTACTGCGATCAGGAGATTGCAATTGCGCTGCTTGGGCAAAACCTCACAACACAGGTTCAAGGCGGTTCTTATGCAGCAGCCCAGGTGCACATGGAGGTAAGAAAAGACCTCATCAACAGCGACAAAAAAATGATTGAAAAAGCGATAAATCAGCTAATCAAATGGATATACGAAATAAATTTTTCAGATGGCGAGATGCCTGTTTTTTCCATGTATGAGGAATCAGATATAGACAAAAACCTTGCAGAGAGAGATGAAAAAATCTCCAACTCCCTTGAAAAATCAGGTCTCAGATTTACCAAACAATACTTTCAAAAGGCGTATGCCCTTGAAGACGAAGATATTGAGGTTTCAGAGCAAAACACCACAAAAACAGAGTTTGCCGAAAAAAAAGAATCACCTTTCCCTGATCAACAGGCAATTGACGATGCAATGGAATCTATATCTCCTGAAGAACTACAATCTCAGATGGAAGGAGTGCTCAAACCAATTATAGAACTTATTAAAGAAGGTACTTCATACGAGGAAATAATGGAAAAACTCGTAGAAACTTATCCAGATATGGATACATCTGCAATTGAGCAGATGCTTTCAAGGGCAATCTTTGTTAGCGAGCTGTGGGGAATGCTCAATGCCAGAAAGTATTGATCTTGCATACGCAATAGGACTTCCTCCAGAGAAGGCAATAGAGTATTTCAAAGCCAAAGGATACAAGCTTACCTGGGATTGGTGGGAAATGTGGCAGGAAGCCCATGCAAAGGCTTTCACTGTTGCAAAGGCTATGAGGATGGACATTCTACAGGACATCAGGGAAATGGTTCAGAAAGCCATTAATGAAGGCATCAGTCTTGAGCAATTTCGTAAGGAGCTTGAGCCACGCCTGAAGGCAAAAGGGTGGTGGGGATATAAGTTTGCAGTCTATCCTGATGGCAGGGTTGAAAGATTCCTTGAGGGCTCACCCTGGAGGCTGAAAACCATTTTTAATGTAAATATGCAGACTGCATACATGGCTGGCAGATACAAAACAATGATGGAATCAACCGACACCCATCCGTACTGGCAATATGTTGCTGTGCTTGACTCTCGCACAAGACCAGCCCACAGGGCATTGCACGGCAAGATTTTCCGATATGACGATCCCTTCTGGAAGACCCATTACCCACCGAATGGGTTCAATTGTCGTTGCCGTGTTCGTGCACTCAGCCAAAAAGACATTGACAGAAAAGGGCTTCCAGTTGACTCGGCAGAGGGCAAAATTACATGGAAAGATGAGCTCGTAAGCAAAAAAACAGGCGAGCTTCAGCCTGTTGCTGTATATCATGACCCTGTAACAGGCATGAAGATCCCCACAGATGTGGGCTGGAGCTATAATCCTGGTAAGTCTGCATGGTTTCCAGACCTTGATAAATACCCATATGATGTGGCAAAACAGTGGATAAAAGGAGGACTGACAGGTCCAGACTTCAAAGCATTCTACGAAGGAAAGATCAAGGGCAACTTCCCTGTGGCAGTGCTTTCACCTGAAGAAAAAGAGGTTCTTGGCAGTAAAAGTCAAGTTGTTCTTCTGTCTTCTGACACGCTCAAAAAACAGCTTTCCTCTCACCCCGATTTAACAATTGAGGATTATCAGAAAATCCCTGATATTATAGCGAATGGCGAAGTATATCAGCAAAAAGAAGAAAGGCTTATCTACTTCTTTAAGGAGGGCATATTATATAGAGCAAGCCTGAAAAGAACTATTGATAGATTAGAAAACTATTTTTTGAGTTTATTCAAAACAAACGAAAAAGATTTTGATAGACAAATACGAAAGAAAATGAAAAGATTAAGATAAAAAGCAACAGTGGAGATGGCAACCTCCATGAACTCATCTTTCGCTTTTGCGAAAGGTTCAGCCAGCCTGGCCTGTTGCTACATAAATTATACCACATTTTAAACACCTGTTAAATACTCTTTAACAGCGTTTTTAATATCCTCTAAATCCTCATCAGTGAGCTTCAAAAACGGCCTTGCCGGGATAGTAACCTTTCTTCCTCTGCCTGCCTTGCCCCCGAATTGATGTATCGCTGCATATATTTTATTTGTCCCAACTATTGCAGAGTCATTATCACTGTGCTGCGATATTGATGCTGCAAGCTGTCCACGCATCTGAAGTATTGCACCTGGCCAGTATCCTTTTTTCTGCCTCTGTGCTATGGTTTTATTGCTTAATGGTTTCCATCTCGGTCGTCCTTGCTCTGCAAAATTTTCCTCAACAGCGTTATGCATTATGCCTGCAATCTGCCTCATTAATGCTCTTCTGTCTCTGCATCGCTGAATTAATTTCTCCATTTCTGTTTTTATTTTGCTGTCATCTATTTCTATTTTTATCATTTTTTGCCTTTTTTATTACTTTGTGCACATACCTTTCGCTCACTCCAAGCTTTATTGCAAGCTCTTTGCAATTTTTACCATTATAATGTTTCTTTATATATATTGCTCGTGCCACATTAATTGGTTTGGCGCTTATATATATATTCATCCCTGTTAATTTTTCGCAAAGCTTAATCAGTACATCTAATCCACATTCAGTGTATAGCATAGCCAGATCTCCAAATAGTGCTCTTTCTATTTCTTGTTCTGAAAGTTCTTTTAACCAATCCATTTTATTTAAGCTCATACTGGACATTTTCTTTTATTATTCTTTCTGTTCCTGCTGCAATAAGCCTTTCATCTGTCCATTTGTTTATTTCATCCCAGTTTACTTTTTTCTCTATTATTATTGCCTCAGTCCAACCAAGTTGCTCAAGTCGCTCCAGCATGCCACGAACCCGCTTCACTTGCTTTGTAAGCTGATATATCAGTCTCCCATTGTCAAACTCTGCAACATCTCCTTTGAAAAGCTCATATTTGTTTTTGAGTGCAAACTTTTGAAGAGATTCTTCTATCTGTCTTATGTCGTTTTTTATTGATTCAATGTGCTTATAATATTTGTTTTTTATTGGCTCAACTTCCTCTTTGTATTGACTTTCTATGTCATTAAGCATTTGTTTGTTGATTTTGAGCTCGGCAAGAAACCGTTCTACCTGCTTCTTTATTTCATCTTTCTTTGTGGTAGACATTTTCCCCTCCTGCAATATTTATATTCAACTGTCCTATGAGCTCTGGCAAGCTCATTTTTCTGAGCGTTGCCTCAAGCTTTAATATTTTTAGTGCTCTAATTCTTAACTTCATACAGTATTGTTCAAGTTCACTTCCTGCTGAAGCCAGATAGTATCCACCACCTTCTTTATCTGTATCTGAACAGATTGGTGCTCCGTCCTTTCTCAGATCCGTCACAATCTTTCTTATTATTCTTGCTTCATTTACTTTGTCTGCACATGGTTTGCCAAATACTTGCTCGTATAACATAGACATGCTTATGCTGTTTGGTTTTCCTATGTGGTGGACTAAGATTTGTAATACTTTGTTTTTATATTTTTCTTGCATATATCCTCCCATATACATTTTATTAATGATATTACTCTGCAAGGCTTTTTTGTTATTGTGCAAAAATATGCACCATAACATTTTTTACGATATAGACACAGCATTTTTTCTCCTCCTTTGCGATGCTTCTGATAATACTTTTACTAAACAATGTTTACAGTATTTTGTCCTTTTAAACCCTATAAATTTCTCTCCACAACGAATACATGTTTTTACAAGCTTTTTATTAGTCTTTTTTCTCAGGCATTCTATACAGTATTTCCTCTTATATTTTCCGTTCATTTCTTTGCCACACATCTTACAGATTGTTTTTGGCATTTGAACCCTTTCAAAATATCTTGCTCCACATATAATGCATTTTTTCATCTTTGCGATTCCTTCATCTGTGCTCACATGTTCATCAAACAAAACTGCACCACAACGCTCACAGTAAGTTGGGAACTGATATTTCTTATCCTGCTGTTGCCTCTGTTTTTTTCTTGCCATTTTTTTTCTCCTTCATTACTTCAAGCATTTTGATTATTTTTTTAACCTGCCACGACTCAAGAAACCGTATATCCGTTACCCTGAATTTTTTCCAAAGAAGCGATCTTAATGCCTTTTTTCTTGCTGACCCTGTTTTTGCACGAGAAACTTCTTTCCAGAGCGCCTCAATTTTTCTTAGCTGAGAGGAAGTTGCCATCCCCTCTCTTCCGTCCAGATCTTTATATTTTTTTTGCCCTTCCTCCCATACTCCAGCTATTACAGCTATATGCCTCATTTTGATGATTATTCTTTCAGCCTCTTCATATGTAAGCTCTAAAGAACTTGTTACAAATTTATTTGAGTTCCACATAAGGAAACCTCTATATTGCTCATCGTCCCAGCCAAGCCTCGTTTTTAAAGCATGAATTATTCTTATCTGTTTCTTTGTTATTTTCTTATTTTGCATTTGACACATTCTCTGTATAGCCTTAATTTTTCAGGATTTGATACATATTTACCAACTTGTTGCGCAAGATTATAAAGCTCTGCGCACTTACTTGGAAGTATCTCCCCTAAAATAGGGCATTTTATCTGCTCGTTTCCATATATTTTTTTTACTTTTTCCTCAATATTCTTTGTTGAGCCCTTATACTTGCCATTTACAACAAGATACACTGTTGATCTGCTTACTCCAAGCTCGTATGCTACTTTTTCTATTCCCTTTTTATTTATTTCTCTTAACAATATCTCTTTCATTGAACACCACCTCATTTAGGTTTGGATCATAT
Source organism: Thermodesulfovibrio sp. TK500a (assembly GCF_055381765.1). NCBI lineage: Bacteria > Pseudomonadati > Nitrospirota > Thermodesulfovibrionia > Thermodesulfovibrionales > Thermodesulfovibrionaceae > Thermodesulfovibrio > Thermodesulfovibrio sp. TK500a. Next base: position 563,259 of record NZ_AP041606.1, on the reverse strand, counting down.
ACCACATATACTGTTTTTGCTACAGGAGGCTTCACTCCAGTGTTTTTTATCAATCTGTATATGATCTCTTTCCCTCTCTTGCCTTCCTTTCTTATATATCCTGCCTTAGATAGCGCTCTGAAATACTGTTTGATGTTTTCATAGCTTGCTCCAGATGTTATCGCCACATCAAGCGACGTAAAAGTTAACAAGCCTCTTATTACTTTCCATATTTTTGCCCTGTCTGTATTCATTCTTACCTTGTTCATTTTCCGCCTCCAATGTGCTTTGCGTGCACTTCTTTCAGACTGTTAGCCTTTGCCACTGCTTCAGCACGATATAGCCAAACTATCACTCTCCTGAATCTGTTTGTCTGTGAAGCTATGTAGGCTATAGCATCATCGCTTAGTTTTACTTCGCATAGCTGATCTGCTACTGCCCTGACATCTGCCTCAGAAAGAGGATGAAACCTTACTATCTCAGAAAACCTGTCATACATGTGTTTGAATCTCATGAGTTTTTTATCCGCTTGATCCATCCCAATCAGCACAAGTGGTGTGCCTGTGGTATCATGCAGGTCCCTCAAGGTCTCAATTACCCGTGCATCATGAGCAAGATAATCAGCCTCATCCACAAAGATTGTTCGTGGCCTTTCAAGCAGTTGATCCACAGCCTGCCTGAAAAGGTCTGATGTCCTCCTCATCGGAGCCTCCCCAAGCTCTGCCACTATCTCCTCAAGCAGCCACCTGCCTGACATCAGTTTTTTTGTCCTGATGAATATCCCATCGTTATTTGCTATCCACCAGAGCGAAGTTTTGGTTTTCCCAAGTCCTGGCTCTCCAAATATAAGTGCCATTCCTGGTATCCCCTCCTGACGATTCATGAGGCGAGTCATCGCCCCTGCAAAACGTTCAACATTTGTTGTTCTCGCAAAAATTCTTTTCATGTTATAATCCTCCTGTAAAAGTTAATTTTCTTTTTCCCAGAATTGTTTCATCATTTTGTAAGTTAGCGTGCTTTCAAAATATTCCTTGAACTCCCAGTCTTCCTGTGTGTGGAATCCATTCTTCATATGCCACTCATACCTTGCAATTTCATTGTCTCCAAAGAATGGTCTTTCAGGTGCGTTTTGATCCTGATTTGGCTCAATTTCCTGCGGAAGCTCTGGCTCTATCTTTACAGCTTCATCAGGAATGTGCTCTTCAATCGGTGGAAGTTGCAGATCTTCTATCTCAATTCTGTCCGCTATCCGAGGAGATGCCTCTATAGCCTTCTGCCAGTCAAGCTGAATGTCTGTTTGTCTCTTGAGAAGGTCTTTAACAGCCATAATGGTCTTTTTCTCAAGCCTTCTCTGTTCTGCTATCTGACGCTTGAGCTCTTCCATATCCTTTGCATCTCCCCTTACTGCTGCCAGAGGATGAACAGGTTCCCTGCGTTTTGCAATGCAGATGAATTCTCCTCGTTTGTCGTATACCTTTATTTGGCTCAAATCAAAAATGCTGTACTTGATGATTACCTGCTCTCTCATTCCGTACAGTGCTTCATCCCAGTATTCTGTCTTGAGGAATCTGATTCCATTGCGGGTGATGTTTGTGATTTTTTCTTCCATCATGAGGTCATCAAGCTCATCAACAAACACTCCTTGACCAAGTCCTTCCTGAAGTACTTCTCCCTTAGTCTTGCCTGTCACATGAGGGCAGGGCTGGGAGTATTCAAATTGTAGCCATGACTCTATAAGCTGGATTGTTTCCTCTATGGTTGGGATGTATTCTTTATGGCGTTGTTTGTGAAATTTCTCATTTCTTTTTAGATAGGCAGGTCTGTCCTGTATGGATGACCCCACAAAACTCGGCATCAATCTCTCAAATGTCTCTGTGAACTCCTGAAACCATCTCTCTATTACTTTTGCCCTTGCGTTGTATGGATGGGCAAAGATTGTTGTCACACCAAGACGGGCAAAAAGCCCATATATCCCCGTTTCATTAAAGTCATCTACACCTGTGAAATACTTTGCCCTGAAGGCTTTTCCATTGTCCATATATACGACCTTCGGGAATTTGCCAAGCCTCAGTATGGCATTTCGCAAAGCAGATGCAATGCATTGAACATTCTCAGTGAGCATAATTTCATAGCCAATAAGCGTAAAGCTCTTCCAGTCCAGAAATCCCACAAGCACCGGTCTCACAGGTTTACCAGTGAATGGATTTATCACCTGGAAATTGAGTCTATGTCCATCTGCAACCAGCACTTCTCCAACTTCAAGTAACGATGGATCACGCCTGATAAATGTTTCTACTTTATCTCTTAGTGCCTTCTGACCTTCTCGCATCAGCACCCAGTGGTCGTAGTTTTCTGTTTTCCATCTCTCAGCAAAACGCCTGAATGTGATGGGATGAGAAGGCGAAGGGATTCCTCTGCTTTCAAGGTAGAATTTAGTTAATCTGATTGCCTGACCGATTTTTATGTTTTTTGGGTCAAGCAGAAATCTGAAAAATATGTCTTTCTCTTCTTCTGTGAGTCCGCATCGCCTGCTTCCTGGATTCCACTGAGGAATTAGTCTTGTGTAGTCATCTGTACCCCCAAGCTGGTCTATCCAGCGATATAGGGTTTTTACTGATACTTCACCAAGTATTTTATATATGTTCTGTGCGATTTTCCCTTCATTATATGCAGACAGAAAAGCCCTGTCTGCCTCTGTTTTTTTGCCAGCCCCTTTTCTGAACTCTCTCCAGAGTCTCACAAGATTCAGTCTTGCAAGGGCTATCTCTATAAATTTCTTTGGAGCCTTAGGTGGAGCAGCTGGGATTGTGGCTTGAAGGTAAGACTCAAGCATGCCTTTTTGCTGGTAGTATTTAAGCCTTGCCTCAGCTGGCAAAGAGGAAAGGGCAATGAGATACCTTGTGCCACCTCTGCCAGTGGTGGTCTTTGTTATAAATTTGCCAGCTTTACAAGCTTTTTGAAGTGCTCTTTTTGATACATTTAATAGCTCCTGAACCTCTTTTATCTCTAACCAGAGGTTCGCACTTTCATAATGATTTTTTGGCTTTAAACTACTATCTTGATATCTATTTTTTTCTTTATTTTCAATGCCTTTTGACAACTGCGAACTTTTTGTTAATAGGTTCGCACTTAAGTTCGCACTTTTGTCTTGTAAGTGCGAACTGCTACTTTCTTTTCTTAAGGCAACTAAATTGCTAATCGGTCACCCCCCAAGCCTCTGTATCATCATTTTTATTGTTTTTTCTCTCTCTAAAAGCTCTTTTTTCATCTGCTCAATCCTGCCAAACTCTGTATATAAAGCTTCAGCACTCTCTATGTAGAATCCGCCACATTTGTCTGCAAGAAACCTGAGTATTTCCCTGCTTCCTGTTGCTCTGCAAAAAGCAGGCAGATACGAAAGAGGGAATCTATGATTTTCCTTGCTCTCAGCAGACCAGCTATCAAGCGTCGCTTTTGTTATCTCTTTGCCAAGTAGTTCAGACATTTTACCAGCCACCTCATATCTACTTAGCCTTGTCTGCTTGAGAGCCATTGTTACAAGCCCGCGTATCTGAGCATCTATATTTAGACTTCCTGGAGCAGACTCATTCAAAGCCTGAGCCTGTTCTTGCTGAATTTTCTTAAGTAGATCAAAGAAATCAAGCTGTTGTATGTCTATTTTTTTCTTCATCTTAGACATAGACAAAAATGACAAAAAAATATATACTTATCAATATGGTTCATTTGTCGCCCCAGAGTTCTTCATATGGGATTCCGAGAGCCTCTGCTATGAGCTCTTGTGTATGCCTTGATTTTTTTCTGCGGTTCCAGACAAGACTAACCCATGTTCTCGTTTTGCCGATTTTCTTTGCAATTGCAGAAAGATTTGGCCTTATAAGGTCACTTTTTTTGACTTCTTTTATTAACACTTTATTTATTTGCATATTGAAATTATATGTTATTGCATTAAATATGTCAAGGGGTTTTTATGCAGAATGAATTAAAAGATAGATTAAAAATTTTAATAGATAGATTAAATTTTAATTATAAAGAATTTTGCAAAAAGACTGAAATTCCTTATCCAACGCTAATGGATTATTTATCTGGGAAAAGACTCCCCGGATATGAAAATTTAAAGAAATTAGCTATGCATTTGAATATCTCAATTGATTGGCTCATCACTGGTGAAGGAGAAATGTTTATTGAAAAACATAAACCTCTTGTTACACCAGAAACTACTAAAGAATATAAAAGTCTGGGGCAGGACTACATTCTCATTCCTATGGTGAGCGGAAAAATCAGTGCAGGCAAAGGACTTGTTCCGGTAGAAGACGCTCAGATAGAGATAAAGCTTGCCTTCAGGAGTGACTGGATCAGGCGTAAGGGTGACCATACAAAAATGAGCCTTATCAGGGTAGAGGGAGACTCAATGGAACCAACGCTTTTCAGTGGCGATATTGTCCTGGTGGATGGAAACAGGAACTTTGTTGACCTTCATGGTGGAATTTATGCTATTTATGTCAATGATTCCATTATGATTAAGCGAATTCAATCGCTTTTTAATGAAAAAAAACTTAAAATTATTAGCGATAATCCAAAATATGAGCCAATTATCGTGCCTCCAGATAATATTCATGTCATCGGTAAGGTCATCTGGATAGGCAGAGAAATAGAAAAATAGGAGGGCAAAAATGAAAAAAGTAATTGTTTTTATGGCTATTTTAATGGTTGCATTACAAGTACAGTGTTCATCTGATAAAAAGGTCAACAACGAGAGAAAAATAAATGTAGAAACAGTAAAAGATGCCTCTTCTTGGGCAAAAAAGAAAATTCCTGGAATTGTAATTAAAGAATCAGAAGGGAAAGGTGAGGCTGGAGAATACTATATAAATTATATAAGAAATCTTTCGGATATTGATATTGGCTCTTTTGGATATCAACATAAATATTCAAAAAGGAAATATCTGTTTTTAAATATTGAATGTAGAGATGCAAAAATAAATTGCACAAATCCTTCTATAATTTCTCCTTTTATAGATAGTTTTTTAAATGCCTTAGATTTTCATGCTGTTTCTTATCAAGACACGCCTCAGGATATAGTCAATTTTGTTATCAAAGAAGCAAAAGATTGTTTAAAAAACAATGAAATATCCTGTAGTAAGGAAAATATTCCGTTAGGGATTCCAAAGCTCTCAAAAGAACAAAAGCCGGATTATAGAATGTCATTATTGATAAAAAAACATTGCACATCTTTAAATGTTTGCAATGAATTGCAATATATAAGAATGGAAGTTGCAACGGCGTTATGAATTTTTACCATTTTTTGACTCAGAAAAATAGACAAAGCAAACTAATTTAATTTTATAGGTTTTTTAATTTTTATTGTCTATTTTTTAAGTAAAAATTTCTCAAATCTATGTTAAAAAATCGGTATTTTTTGCAATTTTTCTCAAACCTCAAAATAGTCATAAAATCAAGTATTATCAAGCATTTTAATAACTTTCTTTTTTTCTCATTTTACCTGATAAAATACATCTGCCTTTCCCTGCCGTTGCGAGCCTACCTATGAGGAATTGAAACTTCCTTCCCTCTAATTCTTTTTGAGCTTGCTTTTCATGTTGCGAGCCTACCTATGAGGAATTGAAACGTATTGTAGGCGAGCAAGACTTTCCGACGAAAGCGAGTTGCGAGCCTACCTATGAGGAATTGAAACAGGTTGAAACAGTCAATAGGGATTTTGCCAAGCCTGGTTGCGAGCCTACCTATGAGGAATTGAAACAGTTTTCCAAAAACAGACCCCCAGAAAACAGATATCGTTGCGAGCCTACCTATGAGGAATTGAAACTGCTCAACAATATCCTTCTTCGTTGCAAGCACAACGTTGCGAGCCTACCTATGAGGAATTGAAACTGTTCTGCCCTGTCGTACTCAATCCAGGTGCCATCTTCGTTGCGAGCCTACCTATGAGGAATTGAAACTGTCTCGCTCCTGTTTCTGTGTGATTCTTTTGATTTTTAGTTGCGAGCCTACCTATGAGGAATTGAAACGCATACTCAATAGCATAAAAATCCACAAATCCACCTTGTTGCGAGCCTACCTATGAGGAATTGAAACATATTGTTGTTGATGAAATTGACCATATTAAAGCAGTTGCGAGCCTACCTATGAGGAATTGAAACTCTATCTCAAAAAGACTTATTAAGTCTCAATATTGGGTTGCGAGCCTACCTATGAGGAATTGAAACATACAAATTGCCTTCAATCTATTGATATGCCATTATGTTGCGAGCCTACCTATGAGGAATTGAAACTTCTAATTGTTTTAATGGCTATCCTTTGGATAGTCGTTGCGAGCCTACCTATGAGGAATTGAAACCTTATTTTGGCATGTATTCTTTCATTGTTCCTTGGGTTGCGAGCCTACCTATGAGGAATTGAAACACTCATCAAATGTATAAGTTTTACTTGCATCAATCGTTGCGAGCCTACCTATGAGGAATTGAAACTACAAACGAAGATTTTGACAAGGCAATATTTACAGGTTGCGAGCCTACCTATGAGGAATTGAAACAAATCAATGTCACTCCATTTTAGCATCCGTGCTTCGTTAAGTTGCGAGCCTACCTATGAGGAATTGAAACCAGTTTGAGCACCTGTCACATTGGCATTAATGTTTCGTTGCGAGCCTACCTATGAGGAATTGAAACCACCAAAATAAACCTCAGAACCTCTAACTTCAAATAGTTGCGAGCCTACCTATGAGGAATTGAAACTCCTTTCAAGTAACTCTTTTATCTCCTCAACACAGAGTTGCGAGCCTACCTATGAGGAATTGAAACACAGATTGTGCAAATACTGTATTATTTCTCCTGTTCGTTGCGAGCCTACCTATGAGGAATTGAAACCACCAAAATAAACCTCAGAACCTCTAACTTCAAATAGTTGCGAGCCTACCTATGAGGAATTGAAACTCTATAAAGAGGTCAAGCACATGCCAGACAGGAAAGTTGCGAGCCTACCTATGAGGAATTGAAACTGGCAAAGGTAAAAAGCACAAATTGGGATAAAATAGTTGCGAGCCTACCTATGAGGAATTGAAACACAAGATTGACCTCAGTGAATACATTGAAGACATACAGTTGCGAGCCTACCTATGAGGAATTGAAACGCACGATTTTGCCAATTTTTGCATTTTCCTCATTTGGTTGCGAGCCTACCTATGAGGAATTGAAACTATTCTCTTTATATCATTTTTGTTCTAATTTGTCAGTTGCGAGCCTACCTATGAGGAATTGAAACTCTCTGCCCTGCTGGATACCCTACGATTGGATACAGGTTGCGAGCCTACCTATGAGGAATTGAAACTCTCTGCCCTGCTGGATACCCTACGATTGGATACAGGTTGCGAGCCTACCTATGAGGAATTGAAACCAGTTTTAATGCTTCAATCTCTTTAATTCTTTTTACGTTGCGAGCCTACCTATGAGGAATTGAAACTGTATTCGATAAAAAAAGTGGAGGGGATTTAGAAGAGATGGGTTACTTAGACTTATATAGAGCATTTGAAGAAGAGGGGGTTGAAAAGGCAATAGAGGGGTGGAAACTCTTTGCTGATATGCCAGAGGTTTGGATTGCCTGTCATTATGATTCTGAGGTCATTCTGCCCATTCGGGAATTTATTGCTCGTAAGGGAGTGGATGATAGGGTCAAGCAAGAGGATATAGCTGTCTTCAAAAAAGCCCTTGAGGTAAAGGCTGATCCTTATTATTTTGAAGAGGGGGAGGAATATCCTCTAAGTCATTGGTGGTTCTACCTTGACAGGATTTCAGAGAGAACTTATCCAGCTGAGCTACTGCCTGAGTATCTGAGTGAGATTTATTTAAAAGTCCTGCATGAAAGTTAAAAGTTAGCCTAATATATGGAGTCTCTTTTAAGGGAATAAGGAGATTACTCGCAGACCCTTCGCCTACGGCTCAGGGCTCGCTTCGCTCGCCTCAGAATGACATTTCGCTATTTATGAGGAACTTTGTCTTGGTGGCAAGGCTCAGTTAGCTCTTTTTTAATGAAAGATAGAGGTAATTAAAAAAATAAAATAAATAATTTCACTCGTGATGAATATATTTATTTTTTATGCTGCTTAACCTATAAGTAACTCTTTGTAGATTTTTCTCGCAAGATTAAATAGTTTTATATTTTCCAAGTCGCCATAGTCTCTGTAGGTATTAATTGAAGGGCAGAAGGTGTTTTTCTTGAATATTAATGTCACCTCTCCATATATTCCATCTCTTAAGTAAATACGGTGAGAGTAATCTTTTGTTGTTGCCAGAACAAGCTTGGCTGTAGATATGTAGCCAGGGTCAAGATTTATCTTTCTTTTACCATTTTCTGAGTATTCTGTCTCAATTTGATTGGTCTTGATTTTTATATCTGCAATATGGGCTTCGGAAATTAGATTTTTAAAAAAAACAAACCTTTTAAACAATGGACTTCCAATTTCAGGTTTATAGTAATCTGAGTAGTTCCATTCCTTTGGAGAAGACTCTATTAATATTTCTCCAAATATTTTCTCAAGGGAATCAAGAGAATTGTAATATACTTCTTTGTCTCTGTATAAAGCTGATACAAAAAGAAGGACTTTTTTAGGAACAGCTGGCTTGCCCATTCATGAAAGGACTTGCTTTAAATGGGGCACTATGTGAGGATTGTTCCAGTCAACAGGACCTATTATTTTATGCCTCAGAATACCTTTTTTGTCTATGAGAAAAGTTTCTGGAACGCCTTTTATTCCATAATTTGCAGAGACAACTCCATTATCAATCAACACAGGAAAGGTGAAGCCTGAAGCTTTTATAAACTCTGCCACTGCTGTCGGATTGTCTTTATAGAGAACAGTAAGAAATACCAGTTCTTTATCATTGCCGTTTTTATTTAGATAGGCCTGGATGGCCTTTTTTTCATCTTTACACTCTTTACACCAAGAAGCCCAAAAGTTTAATATTACTATCTTTCCTTTGAGTTCCTCCAGAGTCCATTTTTTCCCGCTCATATCCATTAGTTCAAAAGTTGGCGCTGGTTGACCGATTCTTACCATTGCTGTCTGGGCTGGTGATTTTATTTTTTTTAAGATTATACTGCCTGTTACAATTAAAGCAAGCAAGATAAAAATTATAATAAAAACGTTCTTTTTCATATTTTCCCTCAGTTTACTGTTGTTGCTATTTCTTCTTGCACTTCTTCAAATTCTATGTTGTTTTCTTTTAACTCAACTTTTATTAGGCTTGTTCCCCTAAATCTTCCTTTAAGTATCTCCTCAGAAAGGGGGTCTTCTATCTCTCTTGCTATGGCTCTTCTCATCGGTCTTGCTCCGTAAGCTGGCTGATAGTATTTGTTCAAAATCCACTGCTTTACTTCTTCAGATACTGCTATAACCAAACCGTATTCGGCAAGTTTCTTATTTGTTTCCGCAATGAGTAGGTCGAGAATGGATATAAGATGGTTTTCTTCAAGGGGATGGAATACTACGATGTCATCTACTCTGTTTATGAATTCAGGATTAAATGTTTTCTTTAGTTCGGCAAAGACATTGTCTTTTATTTTCATGTAAACATTTGCCTGTTGTTTTTTGTGGAAACCAAGAGGAGTAGATTTTTCGATAAGTCTTGCTCCTATATTGGAGGTCATTATTATGATTGTATTTCTGAAGTCAACTTTTCTTCCAAAGCTATCAGTGAGAACACCTTCATCAAGTATTTGCAGCAGTAGATTGAAAACATCTGGATGGGCCTTTTCAATTTCATCGAAGAGAACTACTGAATATGGCCTTTTCCTTATTTTTTCAGTCAGTTGACCACCTTCTTCATATCCTACATAACCGGGTGGAGCGCCGATAAGTTTCGAGACATTAAATTTTTCCATGTATTCGGACATGTCAAATTTTATGAGAGCACTTTCGTCGTTAAACATGAACTCTGCTAAGGCCTTTGCAAGCTCTGTCTTGCCCACGCCTGTAGGTCCCAGGAAGAAAAATGAACCAATAGGCCTGTTTTTTGTTTTAAGGCCTGCACGGGAACGTCTTATGGCTTTACATACACTTTTAATTGCCTCGTCTTGTCCTACAATTCTCTTGTGAAGTGCCTCTTCCATCTGAAGGAGTTTTTCTGTCTCTGTTTGTTCAAGTTTATAAAGGGGAATTCCTGTCATTTTTGAAACAGTGTAAGAAATGTCTTCAGCTGTTACGAGCGGAACTTCTTTATACTGAGATTCTTTCCATTTTTTATAGCTTGCTTCATATATTCTTTTGAGTTTGTCCTCTTCGTATTTAAGCTTTTGCGCAGAGGGAAGGTCATGAAGCTTAATGTAAAGGGATTTTTCTTTTGCCAGTCTTGCAATTTCAAACTCTAAATCTTTCAGTTCCTGTGGTATGAGAGATTTTTTTAGTTTAATTCTTGATGCTGTTTCATCAATCACGTCTATGGCTTTGTCCGGTAGAAATCTATCGGTAATGTATCTATCCGACAGCTTTGCTGCTGCCTCAACAGCCTCATCAGTAATTTTTACTTTGTGATGGTTTTCATATTTTTCTCTGATTCCCTTCAAAATCTCAACAGTTGTCTCTACTGAAGTTGGCTGAATATAGACTGGTTGAAACCTTCTTTCTAATGCCCCGTCTTTTTCAATATACTTTCTGTACTCCTGAGGAGTTGTAGCTCCAATACACTGCATCTCTCCTCTGGCAAGGGCAGGTTTCAGCATATTTGAGGCATCTACAGAGCCCTCGGCTGCTCCTGCTCCGATTATTGTGTGAAGTTCATCTATGAAAAGTATGACATTGTCAGACTGTGTTGCCTCTTTAATTACTGCTTTAAGTCTTTCTTCAAACTGTCCTCTGTATTTTGTTCCAGCTATCAGTGCTCCCATATCGAGGGCTATTATTCTCTTTCCTACGAGAATATCGGGGACATCACCTTCTATGATTTTCTGGGCAAGTCCTTCTACTATTGCTGTTTTGCCAACGCCAGGCTCTCCGATTATTACAGGATTGTTCTTTATTCTTCTGCCAAGAATCTGAATAACTCTCTCAATTTCGTCTTCTCTTCCTATGACAGGGTCTAACTTGCCTTCAAGAGCAAGCATTGTCAGGTCTCTACCAAATTCATCAAGAGCAGGAGTGGTTGTCTTTTTTCTCTCCTTCTGTGGCGCACTTTGAAAATGAGGCCGTATGGAGAAGTTTATTGTCAACTGTCTTACTCCTAAGAGATTTACGCCAAATCCTCTCAAGACTTTTCCGGCAATGCCCTCTTCTTCTTTTACTAATCCGAGAAATAGGTGCTCACTTCCTATGTAGGGATGCCCCAAGAGGCGTGCTTCTTCAACGGCGTATTCAAGTACTTTTTTAGCTCTCGGTGAAAAAGGAATTTCACCGTATGTTAGGAGATTTCCCTCGTGAGAGATTTTTTTCTCAAGCTCGTATCTTACATTCTCCGGATTAACGCCTATTTTTCTCAGAATAGCTACAGGAATAGACTCTTCCTCTCTTAAAATTGCTAAAAGTAGATGCTCTGTATCAAGAAATTCGCTATTTCTCTTTTCTGCTTCTTCTCTGGCGAAGAGAATTATTTTACGACCTTTTTCTGTGAACTTTTCAAACATACAAAGCTCCTTTTTTGATTTTGTTCCTAAATCAATATTAATTTGTTTATATCTATCCTGTCAATGTTTAGAGTTTATTATGAAAGGAATTAAGACCATTGACAAAAGCTTCTTATCTTTTTACAATAATAAAACTCGGCCTGAAGGCTGAAATTTAATTATTTTTACTAACATAAGCAATATTTAGCAGTGGTCATGAAGGCCACAGTTTAGGGGAGAACCTCTGAGCTGTGGCTTTTTTATTTGGCTATGATAAACAATGAAATAAAGCAAGTTTCTTACTGGAATGAGTATGCTCGCTGGTATAAACTCTGGCGGGAACACAACAGTTATCATGAGCCAATAAAAAATTTTCTTTTTAGCGTAATTCATAAAGATATTAGAGTCTTGGATATAGGAGCTGGTGATGGTGTTCTTAGCTTTCCTCTGATAGAGAGAGGTTGCAACGTTACAGCTCTTGAACCCTCATCAACCATGCGCGATTATATGCTCAGTGAAGCTTTTTATAAGAGATTTGTCTTAGATATTGACAGTAGAAGATTTGAGGAATTAGATATCTTTGAACTAAAGCGATATGACCTTGCATTGGCCTGTAATAGTCTGCATCTTACTGAAGAAGGTATTGAAGCTGCAATGGATAAAATATTTAGTTCCGAAATAGATAGCGTCTTTCTTGTTACGGAGAAAAGTTTTTCTTTGAACAACATTTTTTCAAAATTCCCCGCCTACAAGCTTATATTTAATTATTCCTACTATTGTGAAAGTTCCTTTGCTTATCACAATAGAGAGGAAATTTTCCAACACTGGCAATTTAAGACAAACAGAAAGATTTCTGAATGGAATAGCGAAAAAATCCTGAGAAGTCTAATTTACGAAAAAGGCCACTTTTGGTTAAAAGATTACGCGAATGTAAAAATATTTTATTGGAGGAGGGAGAAATCAGATTTCAAGGCTTTCAATTCTAAAAAAATTAATCATTTCGATAAAATCCTTATTTAACAAAGGATTTTTTTTGAAGTAAAACAGGTGACTTTTACAATGGCAGTCGGAAGAACCAAATTGAGGGATTGAATTGTCGCTTATTTTCCTAAGCTTTTCTGCAAGGGAGCACTCAATGTTTTGTTCCGTTATGATTGGTAAATCTCTTATAATTTTTGCTCTGTTTAAGAGATAGTCAATATGCCAGTGCATTTTCTTTATTTTTCTTCTGTGCCTTGCGATTCTTTTAAATAGTCCTGTCTTTGCCCTACCAATATATGCATAGAAACCTGATGAAAAATGGAGGTTTCCCAGTTCTCCTATGGAAATATCTTCATCTTTAGCAAGGTGTATTATTAAAATATAAGCTCCCCTTTCACGTAGGGTTGTCTCAATAAAGGAAAAGGGTATTTTTAATTCTTTAACTGTCTTTACCTCTGTAAATTCAATGTCCCATTCTATAGCAATTGCTCTTAAATCAACAGAATCTTTCACGGCCATGAAAGCCTTTGCAAACTCAAAGTCTATGTGATAGGCTGGAATAAAAAACTTAACTTCCGAACTCATAACTACAAACAACACAGAGGTTTTTATGCTTTTTTCTGTCATGGTTTTAAGTTCCAAAAGATGCCTTTTCCCTCTCTCTGTTATGGCATCTGGAAACATGCCGATTTTTCTGCCAAAGAGCGTGCAGGTTTTTACTTCAAGATAAAGTTTTTCCGAATCTCTCGATAAGAGTAAATCAAATCTACTGTGGTCAATTTTAACCTCTGAGGCTAAAACTCGGAAGTCTCTGTAAGCAGAGATTTTTCCTTCATTGATGAGTCTCTTCGCTATTTTATTTGTAAGATGGGTGTGTAGTAATACCCATCTGTTCTCTTTTTTACAAGCTAATACAGTATAGGGGATTTTGGGATTGGCATGGTTGTTTATTAAAATCAATTCGGTTTCCTCAGGAATCAATAATTCCCAAAGCCTTCCCGGGTTTGGTAGATGGCAATTGAAGATTTTTCCATTTACAAGTGCTTTTAAGAGGAAGCGATTTTCCCTGCTGAGAAATATTCCTTTAGTTTTTTCAAAATTAAAAGGATAATCTATCATGCTTCCTCTATCTTATTTTTTGAATTCGTAGAAGGCCTTTACTTTTAGATAAAGTTCCTTTATTTCTTTTTCTACCAAAGAGTCCCAAACTATACCACAGCCTGCATAGTAGGATAGCTTTTTTTCCATTCCTATGGCTGTTCTGATTAAAACGGACAGAGCAAAGTCTCCAGATTCTCTCACAAGGCCAGCAGCTCCGCAGTAGTAGCCACGAAAGTGAGGTTCTAACAAGTCAATGAGTTCAACAGCCTTTCTTTTAGGTGCCCCCGTAACTGAGGCAGGCGGAAAAGTTCCTTTTATGACATCAACAATTGAGCTATCTGTAAGGCCTTCAACAGTTGAGTGCATCTGATAGAGAGTTTTGTATTTTGTTATTTTAAAGAGTTCTGTTGTTCTTACACTGCCAAAATGGCAAATTCTTCCAAGGTCATTCCGCATCATATCGGTAATCATCAGATTTTCTGCTTTATCCTTTAAGCTTTCTCTGAGTTCTTCTATACACTTAGAGGTTCCCTTAATGGGTTTGCTAATTATTTTGTTGCACCTTTTTTCCAGAAAAAGCTCCATTGAGCCAGATAAAATGAAGAAGTCAGATGTTGAAAGAAAAAAGCCAAAAGGCACAGGTTGTTTTCTGTAAAAATCAAAGAAAAGGCCTAAAGGGCTACCATTTAATTCAAAATCAAATCGATTTGTTAGATTTATCTGATAAACTGTTCCGTTTTCAATAAGCCTCCGGATTTCCGAAACCCTATCCATAAATTCTTCATCTCTCAATGAGTTTGTAATAGGAGATAGAGAATAATTTTCATTAAATGAGCTGAGCTTATTGAATTTTGTTGTTTTCACAATGACCACTGTAGGAAAAGGACTTTTTTTTATATGAACACCTAAGGTTTCTTTTGCCAAATCGTAGGAAAATATGACGAAACTGTTAGGCTCAATTTTGTCTATTTCAGCGAGACTCCTGTAAAAAAGGATACTGTCAATTTGAGCTTCATAAAAACCGTCTCTACCAAGCCATTTGCCTGAAAGTATAAGCATTAGAGTTTGTTCTCCTCATATATTAAACGGTTTAATTCGTTTAATATCTCGTTATCAATGTAATAAATCTTATCCATAAACTGTGAAACTGGCAGTGCGCCAATCAGGCTATTTGTTATGAATACTGAGCTTGCATTGTAAAGTTCCCTTAAAGTTAGCTTTTCTTCTTTGAGATTAAATTTTTCAATTAAAATCTCAAGAGTTGTGCCTAAAAGTAAGCCGGACTGCTGGCTGGGAGTAAAGAATTTGTCTTTTTTCAATATGACAATATTTGAAGCCGAACATTCAGTTATTTCGTCTCTCTCATTTAGCATCACTGCATCATCAAAGCCTGTCTCTATTGCTTCTCTTTTTGCGAGTATGTTTGTGAGATAATTCATTGTTTTATGATAGATAACGGGATTTTTGCTATGCCTTTTTATTGTTGAAAGCATGAGTTTTTTAGGAGTTCTATCCGATAGGTATTCTTTTTTCAGGATTGCTATCTCAAATGATTGAGGAGAGGAGTAGTATAGAGTATCACCTTTTGTAAGTAGACAAAATTTCACATAAAGGTCTTTCTTTCCCTCTGTTTTTTTCTCTATTTCCTGACAGAAAGTTTCATAATCTACAAAAGGTATTTTGAAGAATGTGGCAGAGTTTTTTAATCGTCTGTAATGTCTCTCTAATTTTTTTGTCCGTCCCCTCCATAGAATTGTCTCAAAAAGTCCTTCACCATAAAGGAGGGTTCTAAAATCCACAGTATTGTTTATTTCCCCTCGGAGAAAAGGTTTGATAGCTGAATACAGGATTTCCCTTCAAACTTCCCGCCTTCTTCAATGGAAATTTTAACAGTGAATATCTCGCCGGTCACACTACCTTTCTGGGTTATCGTTATTATCTCGGATGCGTTTATTGTGCCATTTACATTTCCACCTACTATAATACCTCTACAGATTATATTTCCCGTTATTTTCCCAGAGTCTCCGATAGTTATCCAGTCTGCTTTTATTGTTCCTTCAATTGTGCCATCTACTCTTAGAGAGTTGTTGGAGTTTATCTCTCCGTTTATATAAGTTTCCGCTCCTATAACTGTGTCCATTTTCTGCTGTTTTTTGAAAAGCATTACTTTTCCTCCTTAATAAAGGCAAGAGGGTTGATAGGTCTGTTGTCCTTCCATATTTCATAATGCAGATGAGGTCCTGTTGTGGTTCCAGTGCTTCCTGAAAGTGCTATTATGTCCCCTCTTTTTACTCTCTGTCCGATAGTTACGAGATTTTTTTGATTGTGAGCGTATACTGTTGTAAATCCATAGCCATGTCTTATCATTACTACATTTCCATTTCTACCCTGATAACCCGAGAAAACAACGATACCATCTGCGGTAGCTCTGATTTCTGTGCCTGTTGATGCCGATATGTCAATGCCTGTGTGAAACTCTTCTCTGCCAAACTTTGGATGTTCTCGGTTGCCAAAATAGGAAGTTATATTTCCCTCTAATGGAAATCCCTTTGGCGTTGACCGATAGAGGTCTTGTTGTTCGGAGAGAAATTTTTTAATCTCTGCTACTGAGTTAATAGCTTTATCTGCCTGCATTTTTAGCTCTTCAATGTTTATATCTCCCGACGGAGAAAAATCAAGAGATTCAAGAATTTCATTTTTAGACTTGAGAGAGAAAAGCCTTTTGAACTCCATTTCCGAATTTCTTAATGCTATAATTGTGTCTTTCAGTTCTCTGAATTGACTCATCACATATGAAAACTCCCTCTGCATTCTGTAATATTCAAAGGTGTCTACAGCGACGGAAAAAACATAGATACTAAAGGCTGACCAAAGACATAAAAAAAGCAGAATTAATGAAAAGGGAACTTTTAACCCCAATACCTTAGCCTTACCATGAGGAATTAGCATGATAGTTATTGGAGAGAAAAGTTTTCTGAGGAATTTTTTTAACTTATACAGAACAATCACCTCCTTTTTGAGCCACGAGGCCTTTTGATAATTTTCAAGATAAGACTGGATAAGATATTATTTCAGATTTTCAATCAATATTCAAGTGGTATTCTAAAAGGCTATAAATCTTTGAATTATCGTTACTACGAGAATATGACAGGTTGATGCTAAAATAAAAAATGTTCAAGTGGCTCGTCAGATTAATAATTTTATCAGTAGCTTTTTATGTTGGTTATGTTGTTATTTATCCTTTTACTGTTGATGTCTCATCTCTTAAAAGAAAAAACCCTCAAATTACGGCAATGATGAAATTTCGCATGAAACAATGGCAAGAGGAGGGTAAGAAAATTCAGATTAAAAAACATTGGGTTTCAATTGACAGAATCTCACCTTATCTTGTTAAGGCCGTATTAATTGGAGAGGATGATAAATTTTACAAACACTCTGGCTTTGACTTAGAAGGAATAAAAAAGGCAATTGAGAAAGACATAAGGGAAAAAAAACTAAAATACGGAGGTAGCACAATTACGCAACAACTGGCAAAAAACCTTTATTTAAGCCCTTCTAAGAATCCTGTAAGAAAAATTCAGGAGGCGATAATTACGTGGAGAATAGAGAAGACACTAACCAAAAAAAGAATTCTTGAGCTATATTTAAACATAGCCGAATGGGGAGAGGGAATTTTTGGTGCCGAGGCTGCAGCAAGACATTATTTTGGGAAATCCGCTTCTGAACTTGCTCCGATGGAAGCAGCAAGACTGGCTGCGGCTCTTCCAAATCCTATAAGGTATAGTCCTGTAGGAAATTCGAAATTTATTGAAAAGAGAGCATCACTTATATATTTCATAATGCAGAAAAGAGGAATAATAAAGGAAGAATACACAGATACTGAAAAAGGCGAGACCGAAGCTACTGTCAGAGAAGGGGTGAGTGATGGAGACAAACCAGTTAATGATACTCAGAAACCCGACCAGTCTCCTTCAAAATAGACTCGATTTTTCTTAAAATTGGTAAGTTTATAATTTGATTTACTGTAAGAGGTAGTTTTCTCTGCCAGTTAGGATATTCATTAGTTGTTCCGGGAAGATTAGTCTGTTCTTCAATAAGGAGAATGTCTTCAGGATAAAGAAGAAAGTATGTTGAATTTGTCCTCGAAAGAAAACTGATTAAAGCCAAAAGGATTTTCTCAAGCTCCTCTTCATTATTAACCTGTATTAGCTCTATTATTTTCTGTATATCTCTAATTCTGTCTTCATGGGCTTTTTCATAGATGAAATCTTCGAGTAAGTTGAATTTTTTTCTGAGTTCTAAATCCTTGCCTGTTATGAAACCTTTTAAAGTTGGAAGGTCATGAGTTGTTATGCTACAGAGGGCTTCCTCAGGATATTGATTTAATTTTTTGAAGTTAGAGTTTTCTTTCTCAAAATAGAAAACTCTCCACGAGGCAATTTTTCTTTTAAGAAGTTCCTCTCTCATCCACTCTTCTGCTGTTCCCAAATCCTCCCCTATAATGGCTGTTCTGTTTAAGTGACTTTCGAGGCAGATTATTCCAAGAAGTTCGCTCCAAGGATATCCTACATATGCTCCTTCTGCTGGAGATTTACCCTCGGGAATCCAGAAAGCCCTAAAAAGACCAAGGGCGTGGTCAATTCTCAGTAGCCGGTTTTTCATATTTGCTCTTAAAATTTTGATAAACGGCACATACCCTGTTTGCCTCATTTTGAAGGGAATAGGTGGGGGAAATCCCCATTTTTGTCCTTTTGAATTGAAGTCATCAGGCGGTGCGCCATGTTCACATTTTAGTGCATATAAATCTCTGTTTATCCAGACGTCAAAACTATCACGGATTGAACCAAAACCCAGGTCAAAACATATCTCATACTCTTTGAGAGCTTCTATTTCTCTGTCAACAAGCCATTGGATATATTCATAAAAGGATACATGCAAATAACTTTCTTTGTATATTTCCTCTAAAGCTTCTTTATCGGCATTTCTGAATTGTTCTTTCCATCCCAGCCAATTTTTTCCAAATTTTTCTGCTAAAAAGCAAAAAATTGCAAAATTTTTTAAGTCTTGTCTCTCTATTTGATTTAATCGATTTTTGTAATCTTCAAATAAGAGGAATTCTCCCGATTTATTGTTCAGATTATAAAATCTTTCTTTCAGTCTTGCCATCTTTTCATCCCATATTAGCCCATATTCAAAAAAACTTTCATTTTTCTCTTCTATGGCGATATCAGAAAGATAGATAGGCGTTTTAAACTGTCTTGAGATAGCTGAGTACGGGCTTATTCCATAAGTGTCAGAGGGGGCGTTATAGTGTAGCGGATTTATACTGATGAAGCCTCCGAGACTTTTTACGTATTGGGCTAATTCTCTTAGATGGGAAAAGTCTCCCTCTATTCCTCTGCCTCTAAGACTCCATAAATTCAAATGTAAACCCCAAGTTTTATTTTGAAAATGTGAATAACACTGTTCTGGTGATACAATGACAATACTTTCAGCTTCTTTACCCCTAAGGTAAGTCTTGAGCTTGTAGTATCCAGGTGGCAAGGAAGGTAGATGAATCAGATATTTATAAAATTCTCCTTTCTCCGAGCATTTTAATTCGGAGAGTATAATCTCAGGCAAATCTACTCTAATATTTAAGCTTTGGTAAAAACTTCCAAGAGTTTCATGCGGAACAATCTCTATCTCAATAGGAGTGACAAGAGGTTTATCTAAATATATGTATATTTGAGGCTTTTCACCCGTTACGTATACGAAATCTAAAATTTCTCTGAATTTGTAGAATTCAAAATATTCAATCCATTCATTAAGTGCAGATTCATTAATCTCAATACCCATGGATGAGATAATTTCAGCTTTTGTCTCTGTAGGAATTTCTATTCTTTCGCCTTTGTAGTTGTAATAGAATGGAAGAATGTTTAAAATTTCGGAGAGTCTATCTATCGACTCTTTCATGTTCTTCAAGATATATCTCTCCAGAATCGTAGTCATAGACGAAGAGTTCTGCGTATCTTGCCCAGTCAATAGCTGTCTCCAGCTGATTCCATGCCTCATCAGGCGTAAAGTGATTTTTGAGTATGTCTATGAAGAAGTCTTCAGAAACCCTATGTTTCTGAATTGTTGATACAACCTGCATTATCTGTCTTATGAGTTGAACATTCTGAAGAACTGCCTCTTTGAATATTTCCTTTTTTTGAAGAGTATCTGCTTCAGCCCAGCTTTTTCCTTTTTCTGTAAGGATGAAGTCACCTTCTTTTATTTCTCCGAAACCAAGTATTACGGATGCTTCAATCAGAGGAAATATGTCGTCTACTTCCATACTTATCTCTGTGCTTAAGGCGTATATGTCAACTCTTCCTTCTTTGTCATGAACAAGTTCTATAAGGCCTGCAATTGCGCCAACTTTAGCATGCGGAAGAAACTGATATCTTTCTGAGCTTATATACTTGTGAATTTCTTCTGCCGGTTTTATTAAGATTGTATAGATTTTGTCGAGCATGAACTTGAAGTCTCTTGAGTTTTTATCTCTTGGATAGGGAAGGTCAATTTTTATATCAGCTTTTATTTTACCAGGATTGTAACTCATTATTATGGCACGAGATGCCATGCTTACAGCCTCTTCAATATTGTGACTTACGAGCACAATTGCCTTTGCAGGCATTTTGCCTGAATGCCAGAGGTCGAGAATATCGCCTCTTAGGTTGTCCGCAGTGAGAACGTCAAGAGTAGAAAAGGGTTCATCCATTAATAGAAGCTCTGGCTCAACCACAAGTGCCCTGGCAATACCGACTCTCTGTCTCATTCCGCCACTTAATTCTCTTGGATAGGCATCTTCAAAGCCATCAAGTCCTACGAGGTCTATGGCCTTTAAGGCTTTCTCGTCTATCTCTTCCTCACTCAATCCAGAACCTACAAGTCCGATTTTTACATTATCAAGAACTGTATACCAAGGGAATAGAGCAAAGCTCTGAAAAACCACTGCTATTTTGGGATTTGCCTTATCAAGAGGTTTCCCTTTGAACAACACTTCTCCACAAGATGGCTTTATCAGTCCTGCCATTACTCTTAGAAGGGTTGATTTTCCAGCTCCTGATTGGCCTAAAATAGCAAGAAAATCACCACTGTAGATTTTTAGATTTATATCTTCAAGAACAGGAAGTTCCTTGTTTTTCCCGACTTGAAAGGTTTTACAGACCCCTTTTACTTCATGAATTATTTCTTTTTCCATTTGTTCAGTCCAGAATAAATTTATTTTTTGCTATGATAAAAAGCCTTTTCCACAGCAACCGATTTATAGCTACAACCATAAATGACATTGTCAACGTTGACAGTAATAGTATACCAAACTTTCCTTCTGCACTTGATGAACTTATGAGCGAGCCAAGTCCTTTTGTTGATATTATATCTCCACCAAAAGATACGTATTCACATACTATTGTGGCATTCCATGCACCTCCATAGGCGGTTATAAGACCGGTAATGAGATAAGGGAAAATGCACGGTAAGATTAGGGTTTTCCATTTTTTAAAACCCTTAATACCGTAAGCTTTTGATATCTCAATCAAGTCCTTAGGGATTGCCGATGCTCCTGCTATTATGTTGAAAAGTAGATACCACTGAACCCCAAGTAGCATTAAAAATATAGCACCAATATCAAGACCACCACCAATTTTGATTAGAAATAAAACAATTACAGGGAATACAGCAGTAGCAGGGATACTTGCTATTATCTGTATTATGCCCTGAAGAAGCTTCGCTACCTTTGCATTCATACCGATATATACGCCAACAGGAAGTGTCCAAGCCAGAGCCAGAATAACAGCCGCAGAAGTTCTCAAAAGAGAGAAAAAGGCAGCAGAAATAATATCCCATATATCTTCAAGGCTGACCTGAGAGACTATGGAGAAAGCCTTTATTATGAGCCATAGAAGTAAAATAATTGAGGCGATAGTTATTATAACTCCTGTAAATTTGCTTATATTCTTTATTGCTTTGCTTTCCGTTTTAATCATGGTTTTATAGCTTAATTTCTCACAGGCAGAGATGATTTTATTTAAAGCATAGCCAAACTTTTTAAAAAGAACCGAGCCTGTAAGAATATTAAGGACTACAGATTCTCTTTCATCTTCGGGCTGAACCGTGTCCATTCTAAATTTCTGCGACCATACAACAAGAGGTCTCCAGATTACTATGTCTATTACGGTTATAAGAAAAACCATTGTTCCCAGACCGTAAAAAATATGCTCTATACTTCCAGCATTGGCTGCGGTCTGTATATAAGAGCCGAGTCCGGGTAGACGAAAATCCTTTCCTTCGAGGATGAACATTTCACACGCCATCAGAAAAAACCAGCCTCCTGCCACTGACATTATGCTATTCCATATGAGTCCAATGGCACTGAAGGGAAGGTCAAGCCTCAGAAACTTTGAGAACTTGTTAAATTTGTAAAGCCTTACAACTTCAATCATCTCTTTGGGTATGGTGTTTACAGAGTGATAAAAACTGTATGTCATGTTCCATACCTGTCCTGTGAAAATAAGGATAATGCAAGCAATTTCTATCCCTATTCTCTGTCCAGGGAAAAGGGAAATCATAGCAAGAACAACTCCTGGCAAAAAAGATAGCACAGGTATGGACTGCAAGATATCAAGAATCGGTATCATTATTTTTTCATGAATCTTACTTCTTGAAGCTGTATATCCATACCATATGGAAAAAGCAAAGGAGAGAAGATAAGCCAAAAAAAGTCTTGTAAGAGATTGGGCAGAGTATTCGGGAATTTTTGCTGGATTTAAGTCAATCTCAATGGTTCGGTCATACTCACCACTCCATTGAGATGCAATGTATACAATCATTGAAAGGACGCCAGTAATTATGAGGAATACGATTATATCAATTGCTCTAATTCTGAAAGTCTCCGCAGGAATCGAAATGGGTATTTTCATAATTTTCTCCTGAACAAGTAAATCCTAAAATTATAAAACAATTGCACATTAATATTGTAACTTTCTTGGAATTGCAACAGTCTTGACGAGTTTTTAATTCAGAGTTGATTATTTAAAGCGGTTAGGAGAGATTTTTTGAATTTTCCTATTGACATTCAGTTGGTTGGGTTGACTAAAATAAAAAGCTTAAAATTTAAGTTTTATCGAAGAGGAGGTGATGTCAATGGACGACGGACCGAGTAGGTTTCATATTTTTAACAGACCGGCTGGATGGTCGGCTGAGAAGTGTTTTCCATTGACATCACTTCTCGCCGTGTTCTCTCTCCGTTAATTTCTCTCAAAGATTCATCCCCGGTCTGAAAAAAGATTCTTTTTAAGAGTCTCTTTAAGAAAAGGAGAGATTTCTCAGCTGCTACAGCAGCCTCGGAATGACATTTCTACTGCGATGAAGATGGCAAGATTGTAATCAAGATAATGAAGCTTTCGCAGGCTCAGAATGACATTGCCACTGTCACGCTGAGGTGAGAGCTGATGGGTCTACTTCTTTAAAAAGGTTAATTTTCTTTGGCAGTTTGTGGCCTGGAATGATGGTAAGGAAGGGAAGTCCTTCAAAGCCAGAGAGACTAAAACAAAAAGGGGGTGAATCATGAAGATTTGTCAGGTTTTAAAAGAAATGGTAGAGAAGAAAAACTGGGAAGGAGTAAAGTGGGCTATTGTTCAAATGTCACCAGCTACAATTGTTGAGTGTTTCAGAGAGATGGAGACAAAGTATCAGGCTTTGGTTTTTCGTTTCCTGAGCAAGAGAAATGCCCTTCATGTTTTTGAACTTCTTGAGAGGGTTGAACAGATTGAACTTGTAAGGGCACTTGAAGACCCTGAAATTGTCAAGTTAATAGAGGCAATGGAACCTGATGAAAGAGTTAATTTACTTGAGGAGCTTCCTGCTAAGGTTGTAAAGAGAATTTTACTGGAGCTTTCATCAGAGGCTCGGGCAAGTGTGAATCTTCTTCTTGGTTATCCAGAAAACAGTGCTGGAAGGGTGATGAATCCCAATTATCTTGCCCTTCCTGAGAATACAACTGTTTCAGCGGCACTTGAAAAAATGAGGCAGTCTCCTCTTAAGCCAGAGCATCTTGAAGTTGTTTTTGTTCTTGGAGAAGGTAGACTTTATAAAGGATATGTGACCGTAACACAGCTTCTTAAAGCACCTGAGGATAAGTTCATTGGAGAACTGATTGAGAATGAACCAGTTGCTGTTTCTGCCTATGACTCGCAGGATAAGGTTGCAGAGCTCTTTATAAAGAAGCAGTATCCTCTTGTTGCAGTTCTTGATAAGGAGAAAAGACTCGTTGGAGCTATTGATACAGAGAAGGGGCTTGAACTTGTGCAGGAGTTTAAGGCTCAACAGCTAACAGTCTTTGGTGGAACTGTTGCAATGGGAGGTCCTGACATTGACATTGTGAACACTTCTCTTTCAAGAATTTTCAAGGCAAGGGTTTTCTGGCTTATCATTCTCACTTTTTTTGGTATTCTTACATCAAAATTCGTAGCTGAACAGGAGGAGATTCTATCATCAGTGCTTGTGCTTGCAGCTTTTATACCACCGATAATAGACATGGGAGGAAACACGGGGAGTCAGTCAGCCACGATGGTAATTCGTGCCATGGCACTTGGACAGGTAAGTCTTCGTGTTCGTGACATTTTATTTGTTCTAAAAAGGGATATACCTGTAGCAATTGCAATGGGAGTTGTAATCGGATTGCTTGAGACTTTACTTGCCTATTTTTCAAAGGGCGTGGGAACCCAAATTTTAATGGTAGTAGGGCTTTCAATGATTACCGTAACAATTGTGGGAAGCCTTATTGGTGTTTTTTTACCCTTTATTGCCCGTAGATTTGGTTTTGACCCAGCTACATTGAGTAGTCCTGTAATAACCTCAGTGATGGACTTAATCGGCGTATTTATTTACTTTGGATTTGCCTATATGTTCTTGAGTGAACTTTTGGTAAAGTGAATGGAGAATAAAATTTTTGTGAATATTTTAGGCCTCAGAGATGCTTAAGTATTCTCTGAGGCTTATTAAAATTTTCAAAAGCGTTTTCCCACTTATAAGGCTTTTATGTATGGATTATCCATCTTTACTAAATTGTAGAGATGGACTTTTATCAGAAATTCGATTAAGTTTTTTAAATTCTTGAAAAATTTTGTAACATCATTGTAATATGAATAGCTAATTCAAAATATTACGTAGGAGGAGCCTTAAAATGGCATCAAAAAGAAAACCTTCAAAGAAGCCACTTAAAGACTCACCAAAAACTAAAAAAACAGCCCCTAAAAGAAAATATGTATATTATTTTGGTGATGGTAAGGCAGAAGGAACAGGAGAGATGAAAGACCTTCTCGGTGGTAAAGGTGCAGGTCTTGCTGAGATGACCAATCTTGGAATTCCCGTGCCATCTGGTTTCACAATTACCACAGAGGCCTGTCGCGAATACTTCAACAGAGGAAAAAGCTTTCCAGTGGGGATGTGGGATGAAGTTCTTGCCCATCTAAAGAGGGTAGAGAAATCTATGGGAGCAAAATTCGGTGACTCAAAAAACCCTCTCCTTGTATCCGTAAGGTCTGGTGCAAAGTTTTCCATGCCTGGAATGATGGATACAGTCCTTAATCTTGGTCTTAATGATGATACTCTAAAGGGGCTTCTTGATAAAACAAAGAATGAAAGGTTTGCCTTTGATACTTATAGACGATTTATAACAATGTTTGGAAGCATTGTTACTGACATAGATAGAAAAAAATTTGAAGATTTGCTTGACAGAGTTAAGGAGAAAAAGGGAGTTACGCTGGATACAGAACTTGATGCAGAGGATTTTAAGGCACTTGTAGCAGAATACAAAGACCTCTACAAGAAAGAAACAGGAAAAGAATTTCCTGCAGACCCATATGAGCAGTTAAAGATGGCAATAAAGGCTGTCTTTGATTCTTGGTATGGTGACAGGGCTGTTACATATAGAAAGCTCCATGGAATACCCGATGACCTTGGTACAGCTTGCAACGTTGTAGCAATGGTTTATGGAAATATGGGGGATAATTCTGGCACAGGAGTTGGTTTTACAAGAGACCCTTCTACAGGGCAGAGGAAGTTTTTTGCCGAGTTTTTACCTAATGCTCAGGGAGAAGATGTGGTAGCAGGAATAAGAACACCACTTAAAATAGAAGAACTTAAGAAAAGAATGCCCAAGATTTATGCACAGCTTGAAAAGATATGTGAAAAACTTGAGAAACACTACAGAGATATGCTCGATATAGAGTTTACCATTCAGGAAGGAAAGCTTTACATGCTTCAGACAAGAGTTGGTAAAAGAACTGCGGCGGCAGCAATTAAAATAGCCGTTGATATGGTCAAAGAAAAGCTCATTGACAAAAAGACAGCTCTTTTGAGGATTGAGCCAGAACAGCTAAATCAGCTTCTCCATCCTACTATTGACTCTGCTGCAAAAGTAAAGGTAATAGCAAAAGGCTTGCCTGCAAGCCCTGGTGCAGCAGTCGGAAAAATTGTATTCTCCGCTCAAGATGCTGAAGAATGGGCAGAGAAAGGAGAGAAAGTAATACTTGTGAGAAATGAAACTTCTCCTGAAGACATAGGTGGAATGGCAGCAGCTCAGGGAATTTTAACAGCAAGGGGAGGAATGACATCTCATGCAGCAGTTGTTGGAAGAGGCATGGGTAAGTGTTGCGTAGTAGGCTGCGGTGCAATAAATATAAACGAAGAGGAAAAATACTTTACTGTTGGAGATTTGACAGTAAAGGAAGGAGATTTTATCACCCTTAATGGAACAACAGGAGAGGTGATTCTCGGACAGGCACCTCTTGTAATGCCAAAATTGCCTAAAGAGTTCTACACAATAATGAAATGGTCTGAGGAAATCAGCAAACTTCAGGTAAGGGCAAACGCAGATACGCCTAAAGATGCCCGAGTGGCAAGAGATTTTGGTGCTTTAGGAATAGGACTCTGCAGAACAGAGCATATGTTTTTTGAAACAGACCGTATCAGGGCATTCAGAGAGATGATACTCTCAGATACTCTTGAACAGAGAAGAAAAGCTCTTGACAAGATTAAACCTTATCAAAAAGAAGATTTTATCGGAATTTTCAAAGAGATGAAAGGGTTGCCAGTAACTATAAGACTTCTTGACCCTCCATTACACGAGTTTTTACCAAAAACAGAAGAGGAGATAGAAGTTCTTGCAAAAGAGATGAATATATCAACAAGGAGAGTTAAGGCCAAAATTAAATCCCTTGAAGAGTTCAACCCAATGCTTGGCCACAGAGGTTGCAGGCTCGGTATTACCTATCCTGAAGTTTATGAGATGCAGGTAAGAGCAATAATGGAGGCTGCCTGTGAACTTGCAAAGAAGAAAATAAAAGTAATTCCGGAGATAATGATACCCCTTATTGCTCATGTGAACGAGTTAAAAAGAATGAAAGAGCTCACTGTAAAGACTGCCGAAGAGGTTATGAAAGAATACGGAGTAAAGGTAAATTATTCTGTGGGAACCATGATAGAACTTGCCCGAGCAGCAATAACTGCTGACCAGATAGCTCAAGAGGCTCAGTTCTTCTCCTTTGGAACAAATGACCTCACCCAGTCTGTCTATGGATTATCAAGAGATGATGCTGGAAAATTCTTGCCGTTTTACATCGAAAACAAGATAATTCCCGAAGACCCATTCATTTCTATAGACACGGAGGGAGTAGGACAGGTAATGGAGATTGCTGTGAAAAAGGGCAAAAAGGTTAATAAAAATCTAAAGCTTGGCATATGCGGCGAGCATGGTGGAGACCCCGCTTCCATTGAGTTTTGTCACAGAATAGGCTTAAATTATGTGAGCTGTTCACCATATAGAGTTCCAATAGCTAAATTGGCAGCTGCTCATGCAAAGTTAAAGGAAAAAGGAGCAAAATTAATAAGGTCAACAGTTTAAATCAAAAAACTAAACATTGTTGACATGACCACATACTCAAAGTCAGGTGCATTGGTGCATAAAGAATAATTTACTGCCTTTTTCCCTTAAATTGATTTATAATTAATAAAGTTCTTCTAAAGAGGGGTGAAAAGTTGGCCGATATAGCTTTTTTACAGGAGATGGCAAGAAAAATTCGCATTGAAATCGTTAAAATGCTTGCTCAGGCAGGTTCTGGACATACAGGAGGAAGTCTGTCTGCGGCAGATATAATTTCTGCCCTTTATTTCTATAAAATGAGACATGACCCTAAAAATCCTTCCTGGGAAAAGCGAGACAGGTTTGTGCTTTCAAAGGGACATGCTGCTCCTGTCTTGTATGCAGCATTAGCCCTTTGTGGATATTTCGATATATCTCTCCTTGGCTCTCTTAGAAAATTAAACTCTCCTCTGCAAGGACATCCTTGCTGTAAAAGTTTGCCCGGGATTGAGGTATCAACAGGTTCTCTTGGACAGGGGCTTTCTGTTGCCAATGGAATGGCTTTAGGGATTAGATTGAGTGGAATTCCAGCAAGGGTATATTGCCTTCTTGGTGATGGAGAGATACAGGAAGGACAGGTTTGGGAGGCTGCTATGACAGCATCCCACTATAAGATAGACAATCTCTGTGCCATTATTGACCACAACAATCTTCAGATTGATGGCCACTGCACTGAAGTAATGAATATTGAACCCGTTGATGAGAAGTTTAAAGCTTTTGGTTGGAATGTATTCACCATTGATGGTCATAATATGAGTGAGATTGTAAGTGCTCTCGATGATGCTGAAAAAATAAAAGAAAAACCTACAATGATAGTGGCTAAAACAATAA
This sequence comes from Thermodesulfovibrio sp. TK500a, assembly GCF_055381765.1. Lineage (NCBI taxonomy): Bacteria > Pseudomonadati > Nitrospirota > Thermodesulfovibrionia > Thermodesulfovibrionales > Thermodesulfovibrionaceae > Thermodesulfovibrio > Thermodesulfovibrio sp. TK500a. The sequence goes on along the minus strand of NZ_AP041606.1, from coordinate 534,812 downwards.
AAGGCAAAGGGGTTTCAATATTTGAAGGAAAGGCAAAATATCACGGTGTTGCTCCCACTAAGGAGGAGCTTGAAATAGCCTTAAAGGAGCTTGGAGATGGCAAAAACTGAGTGTAGCTGCCAGGTTTTAGAGATAAGCGATTTATTCGGAAAAGATATGGCCACAAGAGATGCCTATGGAGCTACTCTTGTTGAGCTTGGCAAACAAAATCCTAACATTGTTGTTTTAGATGCCGATTTGAGCTGTTCAACTAAAACAATAAATTTTGCTCGAAACTTCCCAGATAGATTTTTTAACATGGGAGTTTCAGAGCAAGACATGATGGGCACTGCTGCAGGGCTTGCTCTTGCAGGAAAAATTCCTTTTGCTTCAACATTTGCCATTTTTGCAACTGGCAGGGCATGGGAACAGATAAGACAATCTGTCTGCTATTCAAGGGCAAATGTTAAAATTGTGGCTACCCATGGTGGAATAACAGTAGGAGAAGATGGCGCTACCCATCAGTCCGTTGAGGATGTAGCATTGATGCGAGTAATTCCAGGTATGACAGTTATTGTTCCAGCAGATGCTTACGAAACAGCTCAAGCATTGATTGCCTCCGCTGAGTACAACGGGCCTGTATACATTAGGTTAGGAAGGGCTAAAGTCCCTTCGGTTATGCCTAAAGATTACAATTTTAGTATTGGCAAAGCTTACATATTCAATATTGGTAGCGATGTAAACATAATAGCCAATGGAATAATGGTGGCCGAGGCCTTAAAGGCTGCTCAGATTCTCAATGCGCAAGGCATCAATACGGGAGTCACTAATTTTTCTTGCGTAAAACCAATAGATGATGAGGCCTTATACAAGATAGGGAAAAATTCAAAATTGTTAATCACCGCTGAGGAACACTCCATAATCGGAGGACTTGGGTCAGCTGTGGCAGAGTTTATCTGTGAGAACTGTCCTGTTCCTATCAGGAGAATAGGAGTTAATGACACCTTCGGATGTTCAGGTGATGCAAAGGAGTTGCTTAAATATTATGGCCTCACTGCTGAAAATATTGTTCAGTTAGCATTAGAATACTTTAAAAAATGATAACTTTCTCTGGAGTTTACAAATATTACGATTCCGTGGCAGTTCTTAATAATGTAAGTTTCAATATTGAAAAAGGCGAACTTGCCTTTATTACAGGTCCTTCGGGAGCTGGTAAGACGACCTTACTGAAATTAATTTTTGGCAGCGAAGTTCCCGATGAAGGTCAGATAAAAGTAGGTGACTTTGAACTTTCAAAAATAAGGCACTCAAAAATTCCGTTACTTAGAAGAATTGTGACTTTTGTATTCCAGGATTTTAGATTAAGACAAGATTTAACGGTTTTTGAGAATGTGGCTCTGCCCCTTAAGGTAGCTGGAGAAAAGGAGATAAAACAGAGAGTTCTTGATGCTTTAAAGGACGTTTCGCTTAGACATAAAGCTGACAGTGTCGTAAAAACCCTCTCTGGAGGTGAACAACAAAGGGTTGCTATCGCAAGAGCAATCATCACTAATCCTCAGATAATTCTTGCCGATGAGCCTACAGGTAATCTTGACCCAGAGTCCTCACAAGAGATAATGTCCCTTTTTAAAAGAATAAACACAAGAGGTTGCACAGTTGTAATAGCAACCCATAGTCCTGAATTCTTCAGAAATACGCCGTATAAGGTTTTAACTTTGAAGGAAGGAAAAATTACAACATGAAAGAACAATTTATTTCCGCTTCAAAGGGATTGTGGAACAACAGATGGTCTACTTTACTGGCAATTACAAGTATTGGAATATGTTTTTTTATCTTATCTCTCCTTTTTGTATTCATCTACAACATCAACAACTTTACTAAAAAGCTATCAACTAAGGCTTCCGTTGTAATTTATCTAAAAAGAGATATTGAGCGAAAAGACTTAAATTTAGTAATGGACGAACTAAAAAAGATGGAGCTTTTTTCAAAGATAAACTACATATCAAAGGATGAGGCTTTAAAGGAGATGAAAGGCATCATCGATGCACAACTAATTCAACTCATTGGTTATAATCCTCTTTCCGATACCATAGAGGCGTTTATCAAAGAGGATAAGCTTCAAATGATTGATTCAGTTATGGAGAAAATAAAAAAATTAGAACCTGTGGAAGATATATACTATCCATCAAAAATTATTGGTGCTATTAAAACTGTAAGGATGACATTTATAAATCTCGGTATATCCTTGTTTATATTAATCTCTATTGCTATATTATTCATCATCTATGCCACGGTTAAGAGTTTTTACTGGAAGAAAACAGAGGATGTAGAGATTTTAAAACTCTTAGGAGCTACTCCTTCTTACATTAGACTGCCTTTCATGATTGAAGGAGCAATTCTTGGCTTAGGAGGAGCAATATTTTCCAATCTTCTGTTTTTTGCCGTCTACTTTATAATGCATACAAGGAATATTGTAGAGTTGTTTCCTCTTCTTGGGAATATAGAGTTACCGTTAGAGGGTTTTTATGTTCTGCCATTAGCTGGTATTATTTTAGGAATGATTTCTTCACTTTTTGCATTAGGCAAAATAAAGTATCAGTAGTATGCTTAAGAGATTAATTGTCTCCATAATTTTTATCTTCACTGTTAGTTTTTCATTTTGCTTTGCGGCACAACCAAAGGAAGAGCTTAAAAATATAAAAAAGGAGATAGATGTTCATAAGAAAAAACTACAGGAAACAAGAAAAGTTGAAAGAGACATAGTCGAAGAGTTAAGGAAAGTTTCTATGGAGATAGATGAGATAAACAGGAAAATTGAAAATCATCGAGTAAAGATAAGAAATATCAGGGCTAACATATTAAAGACAGAAAAGGAAATACAGATTCATTCCTCAGAGCTTGAAATGCGAAAACAACAGTTATCCAGCAGATTGATAAGCCTGCAAAGACTTAATCACCAGCCAGACCCTTATCTTCTTTTGTTGTTTGAGAAAGATTTATCAAAGGCTTTTAGACTTATAAGGAATACGCAGAAAATTATGAATGTTGAAAGACAATTGATTGAAAAATACCGAGATGAACTTAACAGACTTGTTTATTACGAAAAGGAGCTAAAGGGTCTCTATGTATCACTTAAAGAAGAAGAAAACTCTCTCAGAGCAGCCCAAGATGAACAGCAGAAAAAAAGAAAAGAAAAAGAGCGTTTACTTGTAAAAGTAAGGCAGGACAAAGAAAGCTATGAGAAAAGAATTAAAGAGTTAGAGGAAACAGCAAGAAGACTTACCAGGCTTCTGCAAGAGACAGAAAAAAAAGAACATCGAACCGGAAAAACCGAATCCTTACCAGATACGGGTTTTACGAAAAGAAGGGGAACTCTCCTCTGGCCAGTAAGTGGTAGCGTTGTTGCCCATTACGGCAATCAGAGAGACCCTGTATTCAATGTGCCTGTTTTTAGAAGTGGCATATACATAAAAGCATCGCCAGGAACTTCTGTCAAAGCATCTGCTGAGGGAAAGGTTGTTTATGCAAGCTATTTCAAGGGATATGAAAACCTTGTTATAATAAGTCATGGAGATGGTTACTACACAGTATACGGAAATCTTGACTCCATGGCAGTAAAGGAAGGCAGCTATGTAAAGGAGGGACAAACGATTGGAACAGTCAGTGATAAGTCAAACATTGATACTTCTGCTTTATATTTTGAATTAAGATACAGAGGCAAGCCGCTTAATCCTGAACAGTGGCTAAAAAAGTAAAAAAGGAGGCATTTTTAAATTATGAGAGCAAACATAAAATTCATTGTCATAACAATATTTATTGCCCTTTTAGGAATAGTAATAGGAAGGATGTCAATAGCTCAAACCGATGCAGTATATGAAGATTTGCGAACTTTTACAGAGGTTTTTTCAACAATAAAAAAACATTATGTCGATGAAGTAAATCAGAAAGAATTGATACGTTCTGCCCTTAAGGGAATGGTCAACTCTCTTGACCCCCACTCTGCTTATCTTACTCCAGAGGCTTATAAAGAATTTCAAACAGAAACAAAAGGTGAATTTGGTGGAATAGGTATTCAGATAGGTATTAAGGATAATGCCCTTACAGTAATTGCTCCAATTGAGGATACACCAGCATGGAGAGCTGGCATAAAGGCTGGTGATAAAATTTTAAAAATTGATGGACAGTCAACAAAAGATATGAATATCAATGACGCTGTATCCAAAATGAGAGGTCCAAAAGGCAAATCGGTTGTTCTAACAATCCAGAGAGAAGAGTGGAAGGAGCCAAAAGACATAACAATCGTCAGAGACATAATCAAAATAAAGAGCGTTAAATATAAGATGATAGACAAAGAGATAGGCTATGTAAAGCTTACTCAGTTTCAGGAGACCACAGCTCAAGACCTTGCAAATGCATTGAAATCCCTTAAGGATTCGGGAATGAACAGTCTGATTCTTGACCTCAGAAACAATCCAGGAGGGCTGCTACAGAGTGCTGTAGATGTGTCTGAACAGTTTTTACCTCCCAAACATCTTGTTGTATCAATAAAGGGTAGGTCAGGTGAAAAAATGGATTATTACACCGAAAACTTAAGAGCTACTTATACAGATATTCCTATGATTGTAATTGTAAATCAAGGTTCTGCTTCTGCTTCAGAGATTGTAGCGGGAGCTTTACAGGATTGGGGCAGGGCTCTAATTATAGGAGTTCAGACTTTTGGTAAAGGTTCTGTGCAAAGTCTCATTCCTCTTAGCGATGGTTCGGCATTGAAACTAACTACAGCAAAGTATTATACGCCAAAGGGTAAAAGTATTCATACCGTAGGCATAATGCCAGATATAATAGTAAAGCTTGAAAGTAAGAGCGGAAAAGAAGTGCCAGTAATAAGAGAAAAAGACCTTGAGCAACACCATAAAGGTGAAAAAGTAGAGCCTCAAGAGAAGGCATTACAGGAAGTTGATGAAAAGGATGACACGCAACTTCAGCGAGCCATTGACATTCTCAAAGGCTGGAAAATAATGGAAAAGCTTAAAAAAGCCGCATAAAAAAGATGCCGAAGTGGCGGAACTGGCAGACGCGCCAGATTCAGGATCTGGTGGTGGAAACGCCGTGCGGGTTCAAATCCCGCCTTCGGCATTTATCCTAAAACTTCCTTTATTTTCTTTTTTAGTTCTGCTATGCCGAAGGGTTTATTTATTATTTGTTGCCCCTCTTTAATTAAGTTTTGAATTTGTAGAATATTATTGGCATAGCCAGTCATGAATATTACTTTTATGTCTGGTTTCATTTTTCTTAGTTTTTCGTAAAGTTCAATCCCTCCAATTTTAGGCATTACCACATCGAACAGGCATATTTCTATCTTATCTTTTATTTTATCAAAATGACTTATCACCTCAATCCCATCAGAAAAGGAATAGACTTCATATCCGTTGTTTCTTAAAATCTCCTCTATTACGCCTCTTACCTCTTTGTTGTCTTCAACGAGGAGAATATTTTTTATGCCTGTTTCAACTGTCTCTTCTTTTTCTTTTGAAAAATCTTTCGATGACTTTATCAATGGAAGGTAAATTTTAAATGTAGCACCGCCGTTTTTTTCACTGTAAACGTTGATGAATCCATTGTGTTGCTGCACTATACTGTAGACAGTAGCTAAGCCAAGACCTGTTCCTTCAGGCTTTGTGGTAAAAAAGGGTTCAAATATTTTATCCTTAATCTCATCTGGAATGCCTATGCCTGTATCAGAAAAGACAAGACAGGCAAATCTTCCCTCCCTTACAAAAGGATGTTTTTTTGTATGTTCATATTCAAAGACTTTTTCTTCGGTAGATATGGTTATTTTTCCTCCCGAAGGCATTGCATCAATGGAGTTTATTGCTAAATTTAATAAAATTTGAGTAAATTGTGTTCTGTCTATATTCACTAAAAGAGGGAAGTCCGTTGTTTTCAGTTCAACTGAAATATCTTCTCTTAAAGTTGGAGTGAGAAGTTTCACTTCCTCTTTTAGTATTTCATTTAAATCGTAAATTTTTGTCATTAGGGGCTGTCTTTTTGAGAAAGAAAGTAGCTTTCTAATAAAGTCTCTTGCTTTTTCAACTCCCTGAGTTATGTTTGATGTGTATCTCTCTATTTGTGGGTCATTTTTTATGTGCATCTGAATTAGCTGATTACTTCCGTGAATTATAGAGAGAATGTTATTAAAGTCATGGGCAATACTTCCTGCAAGCCTTCCGATACTTTCCATTTTCTGAGCCTGAAATAGCTGCTCCTGAAGTTTTCTTTTTTCTGTTATGTCTTTTATTGTTGACACAATAAACAGTGGTTTTCCTTCTTCGTCTCTTACAAGACTGGAAGATATCAATCCATAAAATAGACTGCCATCTTTTTTCTTAAACAAGACCTCGTAGTTTTCAACAGAACCTTTCTCTTTTAATTCCCTTAGAATAAAATCTCTGTCCGATAAGTCGTTGTAGTAGATACTGTCTACTCTTAAGTTTTGAACAATCTCTTCTGTGTTTTGATATCCGAACATTTTTACCGCTGCTTCATTGAAATCTAACAATTCTCCATCAAGCGTTGATATGGCAATGGCGTCTTTTGAAGCTTCGAATATTTTTTTGAGCTTTATTTCTCTGTCTGCTAATGTTTGAGACATATTATAAAGAGCCTTCGAAATTTCCTCTAACTCTTCTATATCTGAGTTGATTTTTGATACTTTATATTGGCCTGCTTTTAGATTTTCAATGAAGTTTATGATTTTACTTATGGGATTTGTAAATTTTTTTGAAATTATTAGGCTAATCAGAAATGCCATCACTATAAGAAGTAAGAAAATGAAAATAAGCCTTTCAGAGAAGGCACGAAAACCTACTAATGCCTGAGAATACTTATTTCCTATGAAGAGAATGTAATTCGTCTTAGGAATTTTTCTTGCCAGAAAAATAAATTTTTCACCTTCTATGTCTCCTTCTAACAGCCCTTCTTTACCATTTATTCCTTCCTTTATAAATTCGTAGCCACTTAGGTTCATACCTTCTTGCACTATTTCTTCATTTACATGGGCTAATGCCTGGCCTTTTGTATCAACAATAAAGGCGTAATATCCAAGAGATTTTAAGGTCTCTATGAGAGAGTTAACGCCAGGAATATTTATGAGAGCTATTATTTCTCTGTTACCGATAGATTTTGATAAAATATAGTAGGGTTTTTTATCAATTATAGATATATAGGGACCGTAGAATTTCACATTAAATCTATTTCTGTAAACCTCTGTTTTAGATAAATCCAAGCCAATTATGTCTTCGAGGTTGGGTATGGAGTCTATTACTATACCCTTTTTATCGAGAATAAGGACATATTTTATTTCTGGTTTTATAAGAAGCAGTTTTTCTGCCTCCTTTCTGTTTATCGCAAAATTCTCCGTTGATTTTGTATAAGAGAATATTAAGTCAATGTCTTTACGTTTCTCTTCTATAAATCTGTCCAGATAATAAGTAATAGTATTTGCAGATGTTTCATAATCTCGCAACTTTTCATTTTTGATTACATCCTCAGAAACAAAAAAAGTCAGGATACTTAAAATAACGATAAGTAAAATTGAAAAAATTATTAAAGTTCCAAATAGATAATTTCTAAATTTTATTTTCATTGTGCAACTCTTCTGTATTCATTATTTTCTACCCTAAGAATAAAAGGCTTTATCTTTCTGTCTCCAAATTCATCGAAAATTATCTCTCCTTGCAACCCTTCAAATTTTTTTATCTTAAGTATGGTCTCTTTAATATTTTTTTGCGTTGCACCGTTTTCAATAGCTTTTTTGATAATCATTACAGCGTCAAAGCCATTTATTGATGCATAACTCATTGGTCTTCCATATTTTTCAAAAAATCTTTTTCTTATTTCTGCATTTGCTCTATCCTCTTTACAGTACTCAATAATATCTACGGTTAAAACACCCTCTGCGTATTTTCCTCCATACTCTATTAATCTGGGCGATTTTGCCCATATTGTTGTAAATATTAAAATATCTGGCTTTAGTGACTTAATACATTGTATAAATAGAGCTGCATTATATACATCTATCAGTAGTATAACCGCATCGTTTGATTGATTTATTATCTCTTTTGAGTAATATTTTATGTTTCTTTTTTTCTCGTCAAAGGGGTGCAGATGAATATTTAGATTTTTATCCAAATGAGAGCGAAAATTTTTAATAAAATCTTCCGTATATGTTGGATTGATTACGTCATAAACTATGGCAATTTTTTTTATTTTGGGATTTTTTCTTATATAATCTGCTAATGTTTCTGCCTCTTCCTTGTTTGTAGGCCTTAATCTTAAAAGGTAGTCATCTAAACCAGCAAGTTCTGTAGAGGTAGGGGTGGGAGCGATTGATAATAGTTTTTTTCATTTAATAAGGGTAAGATATTTTTTGCTGTAGTACTAGTTGCAGGTCCTATCACAGCCACAACGCCTTCCTTTAAGAATTTCTCATAATTCATCTTTGCTATTTCGGAGTTGTATTTATTGTCTTTTATTATTAACCTTACTTTTTTTCCATTAATTCCCCCATTTTCATTAATTAGTTCAACGGCAAGCAGAGCTCCGTCTCTTATTTCTCTGCCAAGGTCTGGATATACACCTGTTAGAGTTACTGCAAGACCTATTTTTATCTGATTTTGGCGGGTAAAATGGAATAAAATTAGTAATACCGATGCAATTGTAAGAGCAATAAGAAAATATTTAAAGCTTCTTTTCATAAGATGTATTAAAGTATAACAGATTTTATATCTATACTGAAGTTTTAAAAAGGCTTTCATACGATTAGGTCAATCTTTGATTGAGGTGATGTTTCTCTTTGGGAGAGTTCTATTTGAGCCTTCATTTTTTTCAGGGCAGCAATTTGGGCTACTCTTATGTCCTGAGGAGAAGGGTCTGAGGGAGCTAAAGCTGCTGCCTGAATAATCTCCATTTTTGCAATGGTTTCTTCAGGTGTTGATTCTTCGGAAGTATCTAACGGCACTTCTCCACCTGTTACATACATTTTTCCGTCAGGACCTTTTGTATAGGTGTAACTGACAGCACCCGCATATTTACCAGCTACAGCTTTGTGGGCATTCTCATGGGCAATCACTCTGTTTTCAATTTGTCTAAGCTTCTGTATTATTTGATTAATTTTCTGTTGTTCAAAAGAGTTTATTTGAAAATTCATCGTGTTATTTTGAATCTTCATATTTTCATTATAATAAATTTTCTAAAAATGCTCTTGGTGGCGAGATTCTTCGAATTGTTCATAATAACTGAAAATTTTCAGATGTGTTCTATCTTTTAAGAGAAGAAAATTGGTGATAAGTCTTTAGCGTTTGAAAATATCCTTTCCCTTTGAATCAATTGCTACTATTGCGGGAAAGTCTTTTAAAAGAAGCCGTTTAATTGATTCTGTGCCGAGTTCTGTAAAGGCTATCTCTTCTGCTTCCAATATATGTCTACTTAGAAGGGCACCGGCACCACCGGTTGCAAGAAAGTATACGGCTTTGAATTTTTTTATGGCTTTTTTTACTTCTTCGGAGCGTTGACCTTTACCAATCATACCCTTAAGTCCTAAAGAAAGTAGGGTGGGGGTGTAGATATCCATTCTTGAAGATGTTGTAGGCCCTGCCGAGCCTATAGGTCTACCCGGTGGAGGCGGAGTTGGTCCTACATAGTAAATTACCTGCCCTCTCAAGTCAAAGGGAAGGGGAAGGTTGCTATTTATTAGTTCCAAAAGTTTCTTATGAGCTGCGTCTCTGGCGGTGTATACATAACCGTTTATAAGAATTAGGTCACCTGCGTTTAATTGCTCAATAAAACTGTCTGTAAGTGGCGTTTCTATCTTAATTAATTTATCTTTTCTCATATCTCTGCCTCCATGTGCCTTGCCGAGTGGCACTGTATGTTCACTGCTACCGGAAGAGAGGCAATATGACAAGGCGCATACTCTATGTGTACGGCCAATGCTGTTGTTTTCCCTCCAATTCCCATTGGGCCAATTTTAAGAGAGTTTATTTCGGCTAATAGTTCTTTTTCAAGCTGAGCATAAAGGGGATTTTTATTTTGCTTACCTACTTTCCTTAGAAGCGCCTTTTTTGATAGAAAAGCAGATATTTCAAAGTTTCCTCCAACTCCTACTCCCACAATTATCGGCGGACATGGGTTTCCACCGGCATTCTTTACTGTTTCTATTACAAACTCTTTGACGCCTTGTAGCCCCTGAGCAGGCTTGAGCATTCTAAGAGCGGACATGTTTTCACTTCCAGCTCCCTTAGGAGCAATTATTATTTTTACCCTATCTCCTTTTACAGGCCTAAAGTGAACGATACAGGGGGTGTTATCCTTTGTATTTTTTCGCTCAAAAATTGGGTCATCAACGATACTTGCTCTTAAATAGGCTTCCTTTACTGCAAGTCTTACACCTTCATTGAAAGCATCCATTATATCACCCTCAACATATATAGCTTCAACGCCCCATTCGACAAATATGACGGCTATACCTGTATCCTGACATAGAGGAATTAAGTCTTCTCTGGCTATCTTTTGATTTTCGATAATATGCCTGATAATTTCTTTTGATATACCTTTTTCAGCTTTTTGTGCTTTTAGTAAAGCTTCAGATACATCGTCAGGTAGAAAAATAGTGGCATTTTTATAAAGTTCCTTGACGGTATTAACTATTGTATCTCGAGATATCTTTCTCATGGCTCAATCAGGTATTTAATTCCCTCCCCTCTGGATAGTTTTTCAAAGGCCTTTTGTATTTGAGATAGCGAAAATTTACCACTTATGAGCTCTTTTAGTTTAAGTTTTTTTGAACATATTAATTTAAAAGCCTCTCGAACATCTTCTGGATTGTAGTGAAAAGCTCCTTTTAATGTGATTTCGTCATAATGAATCCTTGCAGCATCGTAACAAACCTCTGTTCCGCTTTTAAGGCCTCCAAAAAGTAGAACCACTCCCCCCTTTCTTACGAAATCAATCGAACGAAGCCATATCTCTTTCTGGCCAGTGCACTCTACAACCTTGTCATAGCCAAATCCATCAGTAAAATCGAGAGGATTTTCATTTGACAGATAAGTTTTGTCTGCACCGAGCTTTTCTGCTAAAGCTAATTTGTCCTTATTTCTTCCCATTACTGCTACTTTTATTCCTAAAATTTTAAGAACTTGAAGAAAAAGCATTCCTACGGGTCCTGTTCCTATTAGGAGGATTTTATCATTCTCTAATGGTGATAGTGCCTTTACGCCGTGGATTATGCAAGAAAGGGGTTCTAAAAAAGCAGCCTCATGGAACTCTATATTCTCTGGCTTTGTAAACATGTTTAATCTAACAACTCTGGGTTTTACAACTACGAACTCAGAGAAAGCTCCGAGCATCATGTCTTTTGTTAAAGTGCTACATAGATTAAAAAGACCATGCTTGCAGTAGTTACATTCTCCGCAAGGGGCTGTATGAACGAGCATTACTGCATCTCCTGCTTTGAAGCCATTTATCCCCTCGGCAACCTCTTCGATAACTCCTGAAAATTCATGACCAAAAGGCCCGGGCATTGGTATTAGCGGATGTCCTCGCAGAAAAGCCTTTAAATCTGTTCCACAGGTAAGAGCAGCTTTTACACGAACTAACACTTCTCCTTCTTTTAGCTTAGGCTTTGGTTTTTCAATTATTTCTATCTTATTCGGACTGATTAAGTATGCAGTCTTCATTAGATTTCATCCTTTTTTAAACTCTCTTCATATAGTTCTTTCTTACTTAGTCCATAAAGCTCAGCGACAATTCTAACAGCTTCTTTTCTTCCTTTGCCTTTTCGCATTAGTTCGCTGATTTCTCTTAATGCTTCATCAATATTTTTTTCTTCCTTTTGAGCACCCTCAATTACTATAACATACTCGCCTGCTATTTTTGACTCACTTAGTTGCTCAATTATATTATTAAGACGACCTCTTATTATCTCTTCATACATTTTCGTAAGTTCTCGTGCTACACAAGCGTTTCTGTCACCCAGCACATATAACATGTCTTCGAGGCTCTGGAGAATTCTGTGCGGAGCTTCGTAAAACAGAAGGGTTCTTTTTTCAGTGCTTAGCTCGAGAAGTTTTTTTCTCCTTTGAGACTGTTTTACCGGAAGAAAGCCGATGAAAGTGAACTCTTCCGTGTTTAAACCAGAAATGCTCAGAGCTGTTATTAGTGCTGTGGGGCCTGGTATCGGAATTATATCTATTTTTTCCTCAATTGCTCTTGCTATTACAACTGCTCCGGGGTCTGAAATTCCAGGGGTTCCTGAGTCGGTTATAACAGCTACCGAGTGACCTGCCTTTATTTTACTTATAATCTCCTCGGCTCTAACCTTTTCTTTTTCTGACCAGTAGCTTATAAGGGGTTTTTTTATTTCATAGTAATTTAGAAGTTTTAGGCTGTGTTCAGTATCCTCGCAGGCTATGTAGTCGACTTTTCTCAGTGTGTCAAGGGCTCGTAATGTAATATCATCGAGATTGCCAATTGGCGTTGATACAACGTATAGTCTGCCGTATGCCATTTATCTCTCCTCAATAAGAAGTTGTCTCAATCTTTTATCAGTTCTTATGACTTCGTCTACACTTTCTCCTGTAATGTCCCAGCTGTATTCTCCTTTTTTATCGCGATGGAGTTTTATCTTTATTGGCTTTTTAGGTTTTGCATACTGAAGAGCTTTATCTTTTGTAACCTGAATCTGACTTTGAGCATAGCCAAAATCAGAAACGGCGAAAAAAATAAAAAAAGCGACAAACAGGCATATTAATCGCATACATGACCTCCTTTTTGTTTTTTCTCATTAATAACTATCTTGTTTTTTCCGCTTCTTTTTGCTTCATAAAGAGCTTCATCAGCTTCTTTAATAAGACTCTCAATATCAGTATCTTTTGCATAACTGGTTATACCGCCACTTATCGAGACTTTTGCTTTAGTATCATTGATATTAAAATCTCTACTTTCTATGCTTTTTCTTATTCTCTCTGATACTTTGTATGCATCTTCAATAGATGTGTTGGGAAACAGGACTATAAACTCCTCTCCGCCATATCTTGCTGCTACATCTGATTTTCTTATATTTTTTCTTATTATGTTTCCTACTTCTCTTAATACAATGTCTCCAGAGTCATGACCGTAATTATCATTGATATACTTGAAATCATCGATATCAAAAATAGCCAGCGAAAAGGTTTCTCCGTAGCGTTCTGCTCTGTTTAGGGCAATTTCTAACTCTTTTGAGAAGAATTTCCTGTTAGGCAAGCCTGTCAGTATATCATAAAAAATCTGGCCTTCGATATACTTTACGGCTTTGATTGCAATCAAAACTGTAAGGATTAGAGTTAAAGTGAGCTGTAAGGAAGATACAGCAAGACCACGGAAAGAATTTTTCTTTATTAAATTTAGCCTCGTTTTTAGTTCTTCTAAGTTGAACTTTATAAGACTTATAATCGCCTCTATTCTCTCCGTTGAAATCTTCCACCAGTATTCTCCATCATCTCCATTTTTATTACCCTTTAAAAGCAGACTATTTTTGATTTCTTCAGTTTTTGATGATTCTTTAAGATTCATGAAACTTTGTCTCTCTTCATTCGAAGCTAATTTAAGATATAAATCTTCAAAGAACATTTCAGCGCTGTGGGCTTGCTTTATTTTTTCAATATAGGAATTATCTGTTTTATCAGAGGCTATTTGAAAACTTACAAGAGCTCTTTCCTGTCCACATGCTTCAACAATCTCGCTGAGAATCATATTTTTGAAAAGTGAGGCAAGAAGTTCTCTGTCTTTTATATGATGGGTGAGGTTGTATCTTATTTCCATCAACTCTGTTATTAAAGTCTTATAAAAATCAAAGGCTTCCTCTGAATTTACTTGTCCATTTTGTGTTTTCTCTCTTATATGTTTTACCTTCTCTTTTATTTCGTTGATTTTTGTTGCCTTATCCGAAAAAAACTCTTTTGTGTTTAAATTATCTATCTTTCTCATGGTAACTATAATTTTTTGGTCTGTGTTTTCATAGATTGAAAGCAATTTAGCTCTTCTTTCCTCATCGGAGCGAGCCAGATAAAGTTGAGTCCTGCCTCTTTCTTTTTGAAGAGAAAAAATTAAATCACTAATAGCTATTTCAACATCAGCAATAGCAGTGTCTTTTTTTACATCCATGAATTTGACCATGTTTCTATACATCTTTTCAGAAGATAGATGTATTAAGCCCACCACAGGAAGAATGACTATAAGAAAAATACTGAGAGAGACCCTATACTTTTGATTTAAAAAGACTTTCAGTAATTTTTTAACTTGCCTCATTTTTATTATTGAATCCCATTTCATCCTCCAAATCGATTGGTGATCGGAAAACGCCAGTCTTTGCCAAGGGAAACAGGAGAAAGCTTTATTCCAGGAGGCGATTGTCTCCTTTTGAATTCTGCTGCCTTTACCATTTTAAGTATTTTCTTTACTGTATCTCGGTCAAATCCATTTTGAACAATCTCCTCTAAAGTCATACATTTCTCAATGTGTATTTTAAGAACCTCATCGAGTATTTCATATGGAGGAAGGGTGTCTTGGTCTTTTTGTCCTGGTCTTAGTTCTGCTGTAGGAGCCTTTGTAAAAACTCTCTCTGGAATTCTATCCTTAGATATCCATCTTGCCACTTTGTAAACCTGTGTTTTATATAGGTCTTTTATTGGAGCAAATCCACCTGCCATATCTCCATAAAGAGTTGCATATCCTACAGCCATTTCAGATTTATTTCCTGTTGTAAGCACAAGCCAGCCAAATTTATTTGAAAGTGCCATTAAAATTGTGCCACGAATTCTACTTTGAATATTCTCCTCGGTAGTGTCTTCTGGCAACCCTTTGAAAACACTTGAAAGTTCATTCAAATACCTCTCAAAAATCTCATCAATTGAAATTTCTATCAACTCTATTCCCAAGTTTTTACTAAGCTCATAAACATCCTCTCTACTTTCCCTTGAAGTGTAACGAGATGGCATAAAAAGACCTATCACATTTTCTTTGCCTAATGCTTCAGCTGCCACTAAGGCAACAAAGGAAGAGTCAATTCCGCCACTTAAACCAAGGCATACCCTCTTAAATCCGTTTTTATTGACATAGTCTCTTAATCCTGTAATCAGTGCTTTGAATATCTCCTCCTCCTCAGAGAGTTGCTCTGAAACAGAATTAAGTGGCTTAGGAGATGGTTTTAAACTTTCTTCTCTTTCAATAGGGATTTTTACTATCTCAAAGTTTTCAAGCTTACTCTCCCATCTTATTTTAGGCTCTCTCATTCTTACTCTTGTTACTTCTTCGAGGTCAAGGTCTGCAATAATGAAATCCTCTTCAAATGCTTTACCTACTGTTATGACATCTCCAGAAGGTGAAATTATAAGACTTCTTCCGTCAAAGACAACTTCATCTTGCCCACCAACTGAATTAAGATAGACGATGAATACTCCGAAGTCAAAGGCTCTTGTAGCGAGCATTCTTAGTTTTCGCTCAAATTTGCCAACATAAAAAGGTGAAGCAGAAATATTAATTATCAACTCTGCACCGGAGTATGCTTGAAAGGGGCTTGGAAAGGTTGAATGAAAGATATCCTCACAAATATTTAAGCCGAATAAAACACTACCATATTCATAAACAGGCGCACGCTTTCCCGATTTAAAGTATCTAACTTCATCAAAGACACTGTAGTTGGGAAGATATATCTTGTGATAGAGGTCTACTAATTTTCTGTCTGCCAGAACAGCAGCAGAATTATAAAGGTCTTCCTGTTTGAAGGGAAGCCCAAGGATGACTACTTGGTCTGAAACCTCTTTGACTACTATCTCAAGTGACTCCTTAGCTCTGTTGATGAATTGGGGATAAAGGAGTAGGTCTTCAGGAATATATCCTGTCAAGGCTAACTCAGGAAAAACAACAATCTCTGCTTTTTCTTCCTTGGCTTTCTTTATGAAATAGAGAATCTTCTCTAAGTTTCCCTCAATATCCCCAACGGTTGTGTTAATCTGACATAGGGCTAATCTTAGACTCTTCATTTTATTTGGGGAGGACAGCATTTTATGGCATCAAAGGCATAGAGTATTCTTCTTTCCTTCTGGAGTTTCTCTTCTTCATAGGGCGTAAACTTGACTGTTGAAAATTTTTCCATTAATTCTTCCTTTGATGGAATATCCATTGTTTCAATTACTTCACCGGTTAAAATGTTCATCAATCTTCCCTCTTCACTATCTGTTATAAAAGCAAAGGGAATCTGATAGGGCTCTACTACTCTGCAGAAAGCGAGCATGAAACGCTGCCATGAATCAATTGATGCAGGAGTACATTTAATTGCCATGACTGTTTTTCCTTCTATTAAAATTGAGATATCAACGGAAGTAATGAACTTTTCATTTTCAGATACGATTACTTCATAACTTTTGTTGATTTTTATCTCATCTAATCCATATCCTATGTCAAGGAGTTTTTCGATAGTCATTCGCTGTATATAGCCACTACTCTGAGCGAAAAGCTCTTCCTGTTCTTTTATTATCTCTCCAATTAGCGTTTTCCGCTCTTCTGGAGTTTCAGGGATTTTATTCAAAGGTATTTCCACAGTGACCTCCTAATTTTAAATTTAAGCCGAATAATACAATAATTTAAATGATAAATTGATTTGAGAACAAAATTCAATAAACCACAGATTTACATCTTGCCTCCATTGATTAAGAAGGTTTTTATTGAAAATTAGTTATAATGAATAAACGGTCACGATGAATATCTTTATTTCTGGTTGGGCAGGATTTAGAGAGGCTCTGGGAGATATCCCTGATGGTTGGGATTTTATATGTCCTTTTATTGATTTTAATGAAGACGAACTTCTTGAATTTTTAAGAGAAAAATCTGGACAGACAGTTGTAGGATGGTCTACGGGAGGTCATATTATTTTGAAAAATTTGAATTTTTTTGCCGATAGGTTTGAGGAAATAATAGTAGTAGCTGGTTTTATAAAATTTACCAAATATGTGAATTCAAGGGTTTTAAGAAGAATGATTGAGCGGATGGCAAAAATGCCAGAAGAAGTTGTAAAAGAATTTTTAATTAGAGCTGGTTGTATTTCTTCATTTCCAAAATTTGAAAAGGCTAAATTGATTGAAGGTCTCAATTTTCTCACATCCTCAGAGGTTGTTGATTTTCCTCAAATAAATTCAACTCTTCTTTTAGTGCATGGAAGCCAAGACAAAATAGTTCCTGTTAATGCCCTTAAGGACTTAGTTTATGCTTTTCCTTTTGCAAAGAGTTTTATGCTCTCAGGAGCTCATTGGATAGACTTTAAGAAGATTTTAAAAGTAAGAACCCCGGGTTGTACCCGAGGTTCTTATTAGGAAATCGGTTTTCTTACAATTTGAGCAGGTCTTTTAGCTATTATAGGTATCTGGACATCGAATTTTTCCAGAAGAAGTCCGATTATGAAAATCGCTAAACCAACGAATGTCCAGTGTCCCGGAGCCATCATAATAAGTCCACCACTTATATACAAGGCTCTCTCAAGAGGGGTAGAAGGTTTTTTCCAGTAACCTAACACGCCAGCTTCGATTGCGAACATCGCAACAAATGCACCAATAAAGATGAAGAGCACTTCCCATGCAGGTCCTTTCATAAGATATGCAGGCACGAATATGAAGAAAAAGGGCATTATATATCCACCAATTCCGAGCTTCATCGAATTCCACGCAGCCTTTAGCCAACTTCCGCCTGCAATCGCTGTAGTGGTAAATACTGTTATGCACACCGGTGGTGTTAATCCAGACTTAATGGCAAAGTAAAATATGAACAGATGAGCAGCGAGGGGATTAATTCCCATCTGCTGAAGGGCAGGAACAAGGACAGCAGCGGCAATAACATATGCAGCCGTTGTTGTCATACCCATTCCGAGTATTATTGCTGTAAGCATCGTGGCTATAAGTGCAAGATATACATTGTAACCCGATATTTCTATTATTAGTTCTGAGACTTTAACTCCAAATCCTGTAAGTGATATGAGGCTTACGGCAATCTGAACACAGGCCATCATTATCATCAGCCAAGCAAGCGCTTTTACAACACCTTCATACAAGCCACCCCAGATTGACTTTATTCTGCTCCATATTTCTTTTGCCTTAAGGGGACCACCAAAGAATGTGAAAAATATGACCGAAACTACAATTGCCCACGCAGCACATATCTGTGCAGGGAAAAACATGAAGAGAAGGACACCCAGCGTTCCGATTGGAAGAATAAAGCCAAGAATTCTGTTTGGCTTGAGGATAGTCTTTAACTCAGGCATGAGTTCCTTCGGAAGTTTACCCATACCTGTCCTGCCTGCTTCAATCCAGATTCCTGCAGCAATACCTGCAAAATAGATTAGAGCCGGAATTAAGCCAGCAATCATTATATGGGCATATGGAATATTGAGAAACTCTGCCATGATGAAGCATCCAGCGCCCATGATAGGTGGCATAATTTGTCCACCAGAAGAAGCTGCTGCTTCAACAGCAGATGCAAAAGCCCTTGAAAAACCGAACTTTTTCATCAGTGGAATAGTAAATGAACCGGTGGTGGCAGCATTTGCTACAGACGAGCCGCTGAGCATTCCAAAAAGGGAGCTCGAAATAACTGCTACGTGTCCGGGACCTCCTCTTATTTTGCCTCCAAAATAGGTTGAGAGTTCCATAACTGTTGAACCTACACCTGTGGCAAAGAGTATGGGACCAAAAATTATGAATGGTGCTATTATTCTACTTGCCATGTCAGTAAGTAAACCCCATATACCTTCAGTCATGAGATAGAGCTGGTAAAGTATGTCTGTGAAACTGAAGCCGGGATGTCCAAATCTTCCCGGTATGTGAGGTCCTGCTACCGTATAGATAATAAAAAATAATACGAGTATGGGTATTGTAAGACCGAGAGCCCTTCTTGTTCCTTCAAGTAGGGCAAGTATGAGTAGTACGGCAAGTATTAAGTGATAATTTTCAAAAACCCCAGGGTTTCTAACTATCTCTTCCCAGTGAATCATTATGTAAATGCATGGAATTAAGCTAATAGCGATGAATACGAGGTCTATAAATGATGGTGCACTTTTTGTTCCTGTCAATAGGTATTGAAAGACTTTTGGAACATTCCACTTGAGCATTCTCTTTGAGAAAGGATAAACGAGAAATACGATGGCAAGTCCTATTGAAAGGGAAATTCCACCCTGCAGAAGTGGATGTAAGGCATAAAGTAGGGCTGTATAGAGAATAAATATCCCCCACACTCCAACGAGTAGATTAAGAATTAATTTCCAGAAACCTTTGAGCTCCCGCATTGTTTATTCCGGTCCTCCTTATTCTATTTCTTTTCCTTTGGTGTTACTTCTATCTCTACCTCTGTCTGACTACCCTTGTTTCCAACTATCTCTATTTTATGCTTTCCGGGTTTGGCGTTAATTGGAATGCCTGATTTAACAGAAAAAACGCCGTTGGCATCGGTTTTTATAATATCGACTTTTTCTGTGCCTAATCCAACTTTTTCTCCCTCATCAAGGGTTATAACGATGTCAATCTCCTCTTCTGGCTGAAATCCCTTTCCTTCTATGCTTATCACTGCTGCTGGTTCACCCTTAGGAGGATTTATCGTAACTTGAGGTTGAGCGTAGACAAAAACGGGAATGGCAAAAATAAGGATTGCTATTAAAAATAATTTTGTCTTCATTTTGGCCTCCTATTTCTTTTTCATCTCTGGAGGAATTAATTTGTCAGGTATTTTAACTTTAAGAACATCCCTATAAAACCTCACAGCTCCTGGATGAAGAGGGACATTACCGTATTTTGCTGCCATGCCAAACATGTCTTCGAAGTTTCCTTCTTTAAGCGTTGCGAGGGCTCCAACAATCTCTTTTCTGTTTTCATAGACGGCTTTTACAATTTTAAAAACAACTTCTTCTGGCACATCTTTGTCAACAAAGTCTGTTACCACATAGGCTAAGCTTGGCTGAGATTTTTTAACGCTTTTGAATAAACCAGCGGGAATGTCCATCATTAAACCCTGACCAGGATAGACCTTGTTGAATTGGTCGATTAGCTGTTTTGACACAGGAAGAACTCTTATATCCATGTTTGCTTCGAGGTCAAGTATGGCTGAGTCTTTGTAGCCTGCCTTATACCAGCCTTTTACAACACCTGATTTCATGGCATCCACACTTGCTCCAATTCCCATCATTTTATAGTTTGGATTGATGTTAAGGGCTTTGAAAAATAATTCAACCACTCTTCCAGACGTGGTTCCCGGATTCATTGCAAAATCTACACCGTTTAACTGTTTTACATCCTTTATACCACTCTTTTCAGTGACAACAATATGGATTGGTGTAATGTATCCACCCCACATCGTTCTTAAATTAGGATTTGCCTTGCCTTGATAATCAATTATTCCCATGTAGTTTGCATAACCTGCTGCTGCATCAGCTGGTCCCATATGAATTGCTTTTCTCTGAAGCCTTGAAAGATTCTCAAGAAAGCCTCCGGTTTCAACAACGGTTACTTCAATCTCTCCAGGATAGGCTTTGTTTACAACTTTTGCCATTGCCACTGTGTTGGCATAAAGACCTGAACGGACAGAGGTGGCACCCCATTTGACATAGAACTTCTTTGCCGCTTCAGCAGTAACGGAGTGACTCACTAAAAAAGCAAGAGACAGAAAAAAACTTAACAGCAAAAACACCGTTCTTTTCATTTCTCTACCCCTCCTTATTTAGGATTTTTATGATAATATTAAAAAAACAAAAAAAAGTCAACAACAAAGCAGTTTTATCTGGCTAATTTCAATTTTTTAGCCCTTTCTGAAACAGCATTAGATACAGCTAAAGCAACTCTTTTATTAAAGATGCTCGGTATTATATAATCTTCGTTTAATTCTTCATCTTTGATTATGTTCGCTATTGCATTAGCAGCGGCAAAGAATATCTCTTTATCAACACCCTTTGCTCTAACCTCAAGCAAGCCCTTGAATAATCCTGGGAAAGCAAGAACATTGTTTATTTGGTTTGGATAGTCAGACCTTCCAGTTGCCATGATTCTTACAAGGGGCATTGCAAGCTCGGGTGCAATTTCTGGGTCTGGGTTTGCAAGGGCGAATACAACTCTGTCTTTTTCCATTTTTTCAATGTCTTCTGGTTTGAGAATATTAGGTGCAGAAAGTCCAATAAATACGTGAGCTCCTGAAAGAGCATCGGTAAGTTTTCCCTTGATTTTTCTGGGATTTGTTTTTTGGGCAAGTTCTGCTTTGTGTGAATCCATATCTTCTGTTCTTCCTTCATAAAGGGTGCCTGCTCTGTCACAAACGATGATATCTTTTATGCCATATTCAAGAAGCATGTATGCCGTGGCAGTACCCGCAGCACCTGCTCCTGAGATTACAACTCGAAAATCTCTTATATCTCTTTTTAGAACTCTTCCAACATTTATTAGGGCTGCAAGAGTAACTATGGCTGTTCCGTGCTGGTCATCATGAATTACAGGAATATCTAATTCTTCACGCAGTCTTCTTTCAACTTCAAAACATCGGGGTGCAGCAATGTCCTCAAGATTTATACCACCGAAAGGAGTTGAAATATTTTTTATAATGTTAACAAGCTCGTCCACATCGGTGGTTTTTATAGCTATCGGAAAAGCATCGACACCGCCAAACTCTTTGAATAACATGCATTTTCCTTCCATGACAGGCATTGCTGCTTCTGGTCCGATATTGCCAAGCCCTAAAACTGCTGTACCATCAGTTATTACTGCCACAGTGTTTCCCTTTATTGTATATTTATATACATGTTCAGGATTTTTATTTATGTCAAGGCAGACTCGAGCTACGCCTGGCGTATAAACCCTCGAGAGGTCTTCTCTTCCCTTAACATTTATCTTATTGTATATGCCAATTTTACCTCCTTCATGGACAAGAAATGTCCTGTCCATGACCCTTATAATTTTCACTCCCTCAATGTGTTTTAATGCTTTAATGATTTTCTTCTCATGTTCTTCGTCTCTGGCATTTACAGTAATATCTCGTATAATCTTTCCTCTTTCAACTCTTACAATATCGATTGAACCTAAATCTCCACCTGCACTGCTGATAGCTGAGGCTATTTTGGCAAACATTCCTATTCTATTTTCAATCTCTACCCTAACAGTTATGCTATAACTTGGACTTGGCACATATCCCATTTTTGTCCCCCTAATCTTGACATTGTGCTATAAATTATACAAAATAAAATAATTTTTGCAAAGAAGGAGAGGTAAATGGAGATTAACAGGCACTATTTTGACACAGTTATTATCGGTTCTGGTCTTGCGGGATGCCGTGCAGCCATTGAATGTATTAATCACGGAACAGTTGGAGTTTTAAGTAAGCTTTATCCTACTCGTTCCCATTCTACAGCAGCACAAGGTGGTATTGGAGCTGCTCTTGGAAATGAAGAAGAAGACAGCCCCGAGTGGCATACCTATGATACTGTAAAGGGAAGCGATTTTCTTGGTGACCAAGATGCCATTGAAATTATGTGCTACGATGCTATTCCAACTATCATTGAGCTTGAGCATATGGGTGTACCTTTCTCTCGCACGCCAGAAGGTAAGATTGCCCAGAGGAGATTTGGCGGGCATACAAGGGAGTTTGGTAAAGCACCAGTTAGAAGAGCATGCTACTCTGCTGACAGAACAGGTCATGCAGTGCTTTTTGCTCTTTATGAGCAATGTCAGCTCAAAGGCGTTAGATTTTTTCAGGAGTTTCAAGTGCTTGATATTGTCGTAGAAAACAATGCTGTTCAGGGTATAATTGCCGTTAACATAAAAGATGGCTCTCTTCATGTCTTTGAATCAAAGGCAGTGATAATAGCAAGCGGTGGATATGGAAAGGTCTTTAAAGTAACCTCAAATGCCTATGCAAGTACAGGTGAATGTCTTAGCATGCTTTTTAGGCAGGGACTGCCCCTCGAAGATATGGAGTTCTTTCAGTTCCATCCTACAGGACTTTACGGGCTTGGAATATTGATTACCGAAGGTGCAAGAGGCGAAGGCGGAATTCTCATAAATGGGAAAGGCGAAAGATTTATGGAAAGGTATGCCCCAACAATAAAAGACTTAGCCCCTCGTGATATGGTATCCCGTGCAATTCTAACGGAGATAAGAGAGGGTAGAGGTATTGATGGGAAAGACTATGTTTATCTTGATTTAAGACATGTAGATAGAAAAATTCTTGAAGAGAGACTTCCTGAGATAACAACTTTTTGCAAAATATACATGGGAATTGACCCCTCGGAAGCCCCAATTCCTGTTGTTCCCACTGCCCATTATGCAATGGGTGGCATTCCAACGGACAATGATGGGAGGGTTTTGAGAGACATAGATGGCTCAGTTGTAGAAGGTCTTTATGCTGCTGGTGAGTGTGCTTGTGTGTCTGTTCATGGTGCAAATAGACTCGGTTGTAACTCCCTCCTTGATACTGTTGTCTTTGGAAGAAGAGCTGGAAAGGCAGCAAGTTCCACCTTGAAGACTGCTACAAAAGGCAAGGTTAAAAAGGAAAGAATCTCTCTCATTGCAGATTGTTTAGATATGATAAGAAAGAGTAATGGAAGAGAAACAGTGGCTTCAGTAAGAAGAGACTTGCAATCTGCCATGATGGATAAATGCTCTGTTTTTAGAAAAGAAGAAGAGCTTAAAGTTCTTCTTGATGAATTACAAGCATTAAAGGAAAGATACAAAGACATATCAATTGCTGATAAATCAAACACATTCAATACAGACCTTCTTGAAGCAATTGAGCTTGGGCACATGTTAACTCTATCAGAAGTTATTGCCTCTTGCGCATTGCAGAGAACAGAAAGCAGAGGAGCTCATTGCAGGGAAGACTATACAAAAAGGGATGATGAAAACTGGCTTAAGCATACCTTTGCATTTCAGGGAGACAAAGGCATTACCTTTAAATACAAACCTGTTAAATTAACAAGATTTAAACCAGAGGAGAGGAAATACTGATGAGCAAATATTACACTTTCAAAATTAAAAGATACTTGCCCGATGAAAACCCTTCAACAAGATGGGACGAATTCAGGGTAAAACTTAACAGCATGGAAAGGGTTTTAGATGGCCTTATAAAAATAAAAGAAACAATGGACGGCACTTTAACTTTCAGAAAATCCTGTGCTCATGGAGTATGCGGTTCTTGCGCAATGAAGATAAATGGACAAAATCGCCTTGCCTGTCAAACCCTTGTAAAGGATTTACCTGAAATAATTGAGATAGAGCCTCTACCAGCTTTGCCTGTTATAAAAGACCTTGTGGTAGACATGACAATGTTTTTCCATAAAAACGATAAAGTTCTACCCTATCTCATCAATGAAGAACCGCCGCCTGAAAGGGAGAGAATTCAGTCGCCTGAAGACCAGCATAAGATTCTTGAATCTATAACCTGTATAATGTGTGGTAGCTGCACTACCTCTTGTCCTGTATTCTGGGCTGACAAGGAATATCTTGGACCCTCCGCATTGCTAAAGGCATATAGATTTCTATTTGATACTCGTGATAGGGCAACTGAGCAAAGGCTTGAAGCTATAACAGGAGAACATGGAGTATGGCGATGTCACTCAATTTTTAACTGTGTGGAGGTATGTCCAAAGGAGATAGATATAACAAAGCACATACTCAAGCTCAAAAGACTGGCTGTGAAAAAAGGCTTTACAGGAGGTGAAAAATGAGATACCGTTGGAACACAGGTTCTCTCGCATGGCTTGTTCATAGAGTAACTGGTATAATACTCAGCCTTTATCTGATAGCTCATATTTATGTTTTAAGTCATTTAAAAGACCCTGTTGCATACAATAAACTTATGGCATTTATGAAAAATCCCTTGCTTAAAATAGGCGAATTAATCCTCTTTGCCATTGTGCTTAAACACGTCTTTGCAGGAATAAGAATTACTCTTCTTGAAATGGGAGTTTCCACGAAGTATCATAAATCTATGGCATATGTAGGAGCTCTTTTAGTTTTTATCGTATGGGTTGTAGGAGCTTTTTACTTTTTTAGGGAGGTGTTCTAATGTGGAGTTGGCTTTTGCATAGAATAACAGGTGTGATTCTTGTAGTTGGATTACTATATCATTTCATTTTAATGCACTTCATGGGGCACGATAACTATTCCTATGAGGCGGTTATGCAGAGACTCAGTGAGTCTTCATGGAAAATTTTTAATATTGTTTTTTCTCTTTTCAGCCTTATATCACGGATTTTATGGACTCAATGGAGTTGTAACAGAGTATGTGAGAGGTTATCCGAAAAAATTTTTAAAAACTTTTTTAGTTATTTTACCTATAGCACTTGCTTTTTTTGGGGTAAAAATTGTATTGTTTTAAAAAATTATTTGAGGTATAAGTATGCCTGCCGTATATATTTGGAAAGGCAGAACACAAGAAGGAACTTTGGTCACCGGTGAGACCGAGGCAGAAAGCGAAGGCGACCTCATAATAGCTCTGAGAAAGCAGGGTATTATACCCCGCTATGTGAGAGAAAAAGAGGAAGCTAAAGCTTTTCGAATCGGCGGAGGAGTCTCCCAAAAGGATATCCTCTTTTTCACCCGTCAGTTTGCAACTCTTTTTAGCTCAGGAGTTCCAATTGTTCAGGCTTTGGATGCCATAATCGGTCAGATTAAAAACAAAAACTTTAGAAAAATTCTCATTCAAATGCGTAATGACATAGAAAAAGGCTCTTCTCTTGCCGATGCTATGAAAAGACATCCGAAAGTTTTCAGCACTCTCTTTGTTAACATGATAAGGGCTGGCGAGGAAGGCGGTATGCTTGACAAAGTGCTGTTTAAGATGGCCGATTATTTTGAAAAAATGATTAAACTGAAGAGGAAAATTATTGGTGCAATGATTTATCCCTCAATGGTTATAGCCATAGCAGTCTTAGTGGTAGCGGTGATAATGATTTTTGTTATACCGACCTTTGCCAAGCTATTCGGAGAGATGGGCTTGGAGCTTCCTCTTCCAACGAGGGTTACGATAGCTCTGAGTAATTTTATGGTTCAGTCAGGCATTTTTATTCTTTTCGGTATAATTGGCTTTTTTGTATTCGTAAGAATTTTTCGAAAAACAGAACAAGGTAAAAAGATAACAGATAACATTTTGCTTAAATTTCCCTTGCTTGGTGTAATTCTTTTAAAAGCCTCCCTTTCAAGATTTGCAAGAACTTTAGGCACTCTACTTGGAAGTGGTGTTCCTATACTTAACAGTATGGAGATTTCTGCCAGGGCATCGGGCAATAAAGTAATCGAAGACGTCATAATAAGTATGCGAGATGATATAACTGCTGGTAAGTCATTGACAGAGGTTCTAAAATCAAGGACAGAACTTTTCCCACCTATTTTCATCCAGATGGTAAATGTCGGTGAGTCTACAGGTGGAATTGATGATATGCTCAATAAAGTTGCTGATTTTTATGATGAAGAAGTGGATAATGCCGTTGCAAATCTAATGAGTATGCTTGAGCCTGCATTGATTGTCTTTCTTGGTGTTACAATAGGTTTTATAGTCGTATCCCTCTATCTGCCCATATTCAAGTTGGGCGAAGTTGTTGGTAAAGGCGGATAAGCGCTTCTAATAGTCTGTTAATATCCTCTTCTGTATGGCCAGCACTAACGGAAATTCTTATCCTCGGTGTTTTTACTGTCGGAGGTCTTATGATAGGAGCAAATATTTGAAAGGACTTAAGAATTTCCGATGCTCTCTGTGCCTCTTCAATACTTTCAAAGAGTAATGGAATAATTGGAGTCTCCGTTTCAGTTGTTTTAAGTCCGAGTTTTTCTACTGACCCTTTTACTTTTTCCGTATTATTCCAAAGTTTTTTCAAAAGTTCTTCTTCCTTTATTATTTGCAGTGATGCGTAAGCAGAGGCAGCTAATAACGCTGGCAGAGAGGTTGAAAATATAAAGCCCCTTGCAGAATTTATAAACCATTTAATGATAGTATCTTTACCGCAGACAAAGGCACCAAAAGAACCCAGAGCTTTTGAAAGAGTGCCCATCTGAACAACAAAACTCTCAGATTGAAGCCCGAAATGTCTGAGAGCTCCATATCCTTGTCCTAAAACTCCTGTTCCATGGGCATCGTCAATATAAAGAAGAACATCATATTCCCTACAGAGCTGGTAAATTTCTTTAAGGGGAGCTAAAGTTCCATCCATGCTGAAAACTGTATCGGTTATCAAAACTTTTTTACCCTTACAGTCATTTTCTTTCAGTATTTTCTCTATCTCCTCTATGTCCCTGTGGCGATAGATAAATTTTTTTGCTCTGCTTAATCGGCAACCGTCTATTATGCTTGCATGATTTAATTCATCGCTGAGGATAATGTCATCTTCGGAGGTGAGAGCAGGTATGAGGGAAACATTTGCAGAGTAACCGGAATTCATGAGCAAAGAAGATTCTGCTCCCTTAAATTTACAAATTTCCTCCTCAAGTTTTCTGTGAAATACTGTTCCTCCTGCAAGAAGTCTTGAAGCGCCACTTCCAACTCCGAAAATTTCTAATGCTTCTTTAGCGGCGGCAACAACAAGGGGATGTTTAGTAAGTCCAAGATAGTCATTAGACGCAAAATTCAGGTATTCCTTGCCTTCGAAGGTAATCCTCATCTTGGCAGTAGATTCTATGTCCTTGATTGAACGGTAGAGTATTTTTCCCTTGAGTTCTTCAAGTTTTTTTTCAAAAATATCAAAAATTTTTTCATTCATAAAAAAGACCTCTTGACAAAATTTTCACCTTAGTATATTATTGGTGGTAAATAGTGGTAGAAAGTGGAGCATGATATCTTTCATAGGAAAATATTACCATAATTTAGACCAAAAGGGAAGGGTTATTATGCCTTCTTCCCTAAGGGAAGTATTAACAAGTAAGTATTCCTCGGGAAAGCTCTACTTGACCAATGCTCCTTTTGATAAGGCATTACATCTTTATCCTCTTGAAGAATGGCTAAAAATGGAGGAAAAAATTAGGCAACTTCCAAGGTCAGATGAAGCTGTCATGTATTTCCTTCGCAGAGTTATAGCTTCTGCGGTTCCCTGTGAACTCGATAAACAGGGAAGGTTATTAATTCCTTATGAACACAGACAGGATGCTGGCATAAATGCTGAGGTTGTAATTGTAGGTCAGATTGAAAGAATCGAAATATGGGATAAGTCAACTTGGGATAGTATTACAGACCCATCTAAAGTAGATATTAAGAGGATACAGGATGCCCTCTCTAAGTATGGATTATAAAATTCACACACCTGTAATGGTAAATGAGGTCTTGCAGATTTTGAACATCAAAGAAGATGGAATTTACGTAGATGCGACGGTTGGATGTGGAGGTCATGCCATGGAAATTCTTAAAAGACTTGGCGAAAGAGGCAGAATAATTGGATTGGACAGAGATGAGACTGCATTAAAGTGCGCAAGAGAGTTTCTTAGTGACTACAGAGTTGCGTTAGTGAAATCAAAATTTTCAGAACTAAAAGAGGTATTGCTCGAAAAGGGAATTGAAAAAATTGATGGAATACTTTTTGACCTTGGTGTATCAATGCTTCAACTGAGAGATTTTTCAAGAGGTTTTAGTTTCTACTCCGACGAGCTTCTTGATATGAGAATGGACAGAGAGACTTCAATGACTGCTTGGGAAGTTGTAAACAGATATCCCCAACACAAACTCGAGCAGATTTTCAGAGACTACGGTGATGAACCTTTTGCAAGAAAGGTCGCAAGAGAGATTGTAAGATACAGGCATAAGAAGACGATTGACACGTGTAAAGAACTTGCAGAGCTAATAAGAAAAAGCATACCAAGAAGAGGAAAAACACACCCTGCTACACAGATTTTTCAGGCCATAAGGATTGAAGTTAACAAGGAGTTTGAAGAACTCAAAGAGGGACTTTCGCAGGCTATTGAACTTCTATCAAAAGACGGAAGAATCTGCGTTATATCCTATCATTCGGGAGAAGACAGAATGGTGAAAAATTTTTTCAGAGAAGAAGAGGCTAAAGGCATGCTTCGAATAATAACAAAAAAACCCCTTTTACCAACTTTGGAGGAGGTTACAAGAAATCCTTCTTCAAGAAGTGCAAGACTGAGAGGAGGGCAAAAGCTATGCTTAAATTAGCTCCTGTATCAAGATTTATTACTCTAATACAGATAGGGATTGTTGTTTTCACTCTTCTGTCTATTTTTGCAATTCTTTGGGTTCGTTCAAATGTAATTGCCATAGAGTATCGTTTAAGCAGTCTTGAGGAGCAGAAAAAAGAGCTTTTAAGAGAGC
Organism: Thermodesulfovibrio sp. TK500a; assembly: GCF_055381765.1. Taxonomy (NCBI): domain Bacteria; kingdom Pseudomonadati; phylum Nitrospirota; class Thermodesulfovibrionia; order Thermodesulfovibrionales; family Thermodesulfovibrionaceae; genus Thermodesulfovibrio; species Thermodesulfovibrio sp. TK500a. Next base: position 505,472 of record NZ_AP041606.1, on the reverse strand, counting down.
AGAAGACTCTCATAGCCGAAAGGGCTTCTCTTACATCCTTCGTAAGAATTGAGAACAAAGAATATGCTCTTATTTTTCCAGACAGAAAAAAGGTTGTATATATTACAGGAAAACCAGAGCACCTCATAAAATCCGTAAGTTATAACAAAACAAAATAGCAATGCACAAGCGATTATTTTTTTTGAAGCTGGCAATCACCGCTTTATTTGCCATTGTTATTTTTCGTCTAATTCTTATAATGTTTGTTGAACACGAAACCTACTTTGCGAGAGCAAAAATACAGCAGATTAAGAAAGAGGAGATAACTCCCAAAAGGGGAAATATTTATGACAGAAAAGGTAGAGAGCTTGCTGTTTCTCTTGAAAAAGAATCTCTTTTTGTTGACCCCCTTGCTTTGAGGGACTATAAAGATATAGAGAAACTCAAAGCATATGTAAAAGTGAATGCCCATTTGCTTGAGAATAGCACTAACAGGAACAGGAGATTCATATGGATAGAGAGAAAAATTGACAGCCATATGGCGAATCAGATTAAGGCTCTAAAAATAGAAGGATTAGGTTTTGTAACCGAAGGTGCAAGATTTTATCCAAAAGGCTTTCTTGCTTCCCACGTTATAGGTTTTGTAAATATTGATGAACAGGGGATTGAAGGACTTGAAAGCTACTATGATAGGTATTTAAAAGCTCAGAAATCTGCGAAGACAGTATTGAGAGATGCAAGAGGTAAGAAACTCTCAGAAGGGGATTTAGATGAAATCAAAGGGAGCGATTTATTTTTGACTATTGATGAAGGCCTACAGTATATTGTTGAGAAACATCTTGACTGGACAGTAAAAAAATGGCAGGCCAACTCTGCTATTGCCATAATGATGGACCCTTTTACAGGAGAAATTCTTGCCTTAGCAAACAGGCCGACCTATGACCCTAATAGTTTAAAATCCCTTAAAAATCCTGCTATAATAAGAAATCGGGCTATAACAGATTTATATGAACCAGGCTCAACATTTAAAATAGTAACAGCAACCGCTGCCTTAGAAGAAGGCATTGTTAAGACAAACACAAAATTTGACTGCTCCTTAGGACACATAGAAGTAGGTGGCAAAAAAGTAAAAGATGCCCATAAACACGGAGTTCTTACCTTTGAAGAGGTCATTCAGAAATCATCAAACGTTGGCACTATTAAAATAGCAATGATGCTTGGTAGAGAAAGGCTATACAACTATATAAAAAAGTTTGGTTTTGGTGAAAAAACAGGAGTAGACCTTCCTGGAGAAATCTCAGGCTATGTGAGGCCTTTATCAAGATGGTCTGGAACTTCTATGGGAGCAATACCCATAGGACAGGAAGTAGGAGTTACGGCACTTCAGATTTTGAGGGCTTACTCTGCTATTGCTAATGGTGGATATCTTGTGAAACCCTACGTAGTATCTGAAATTCGTTCGCCCGAGGGGAAAATAGTTTACAAAGCTGTTATTGACAGAGAGAGAATTGTCTCAGAAAAGACAGCTTACACTCTAAGGGAAATTCTTAAGAAAGTTACACAAGAAGGTGGAACTGCAACTACCGCAAAGGTAGAGGGAAATAATGTGGCAGGGAAAACAGGAACAGCTCAGAAATATGACCCTAAAACGAAAAGATACTCAAAAGACAAATATGTAAGCTCATTTGTAGGATTTATTCCTGCAGAAAATCCAAGAATTGCCCTTATAGTAGTAGTTCATGACCCGAGGGGAGCTCATTATGGTGGAGTTGTGGCTGGCCCGGTTTTCAGAGCAATTTCTGATGAGGCAATGGCATATCTTAATGTGCCCAGAGATGATGCAAAGGACAAGGGTCTTTTGGTAACTTTTGATGCTGAAAGAAGCAGAAAGGTAGCTAATTCAAGATGAACATTATAGATATAGTGAGAGCAGACTTTGAGATAATTGGGAAAATTGACTTAGACTTTAAAAAAGTCAAATGTAATTCAAAGGAAATAGATGAAGGAGACCTTTTTGTTGCTATTGTAGGTCAAAACAGTGACGGTCATGAGTTTATTGATGAAGCCATAAATAAGGGTGCTTCTGTTATAGTGTATGAAAAATCCAGATATAGCCCAACAAGAAGAGATGATTTGACTTGGATAGGAGTTGAAGATTCCCGAGATGCCCTCGCTTGGATAGCCAGTCTTTATTATGGCAATCCCTCTCAGAGATTACATCTTATAGGAATTACGGGCACAAATGGTAAAACAACGACTTCCTATTTAGTCAGAGAAATTCTAAATGGATATGGCAAAAAGACAGGATTAATCGGAACAATACGATATCTTTTAGACAAACAAGAAATAAAAGCTCCACACACTACACCCGATGCACTTCAATTTCAGGCTCTGCTTGATGAGATGTTAAAAAGGGGAATAGATTACGTTATATCGGAAGTATCATCCCACGCTTTATCTCTTAAAAGGGTTGACTATTCTAAATTTGAAGTGGCTGTATTTACCAATCTTTCAAGGGATCATTTAGACTTTCACAAAGACATGGAAGAGTATTTTCTTGCCAAAAAAAGATTGTTTACAGAACTCCTAAAGGAAGACGGAAAGGCAGTCATAAACATCGACGACGAATACGGAAAAAGACTTGCAGGGGAGATTAGGGCAAGCAAAATTCTCTTCTCCTTACACAATAGAGAGGCTGATTTATTTGTAAAAAAATATAAACTATCCTTCAGGGGAACAGAAATTGAACTTGTTTTAAATGGAAAAACACATTCTATAAAGACAGAGCTAATTGGGATACCAAACATCTATAATACCCTTTGTGCTATATCAGTGGCTCTTTGTTTCGGAATTCCTATGGATGTTATAAAATCATCGCTTTTAAATGCAAAAGCTCCAGATGGAAGATTTGAAAATATCAATGAAGGACAGAATTTTAGCGTATTTGTCGATTATGCCCATACGCCCGATGCTTTAGAGAGGCTACTCAAGAGTGTGGTGAAACTGAGGGAAGAAATAGGACAGACAGGAAGAATAATAACTGTTTTTGGATGTGGTGGAAACCGTGACAGAGGTAAAAGGCCTCAGATGGGCAAAATCGCTTCAGATTTGAGCGACTTTGTAATCGTTACTTCAGACAATCCAAGATGGGAAAAACCCAGAGAGATAATTAGAGAGATTGAGGAAGGTATAATGCGGAACAATTATATGGTCGTAACAAATAGAGAGGATGCTTTAAAGGTTGCAGTAGAAATGTGCGAAAGTGGTGACATACTTATAGTTGCAGGAAAGGGGCATGAGGATTATCAGGAAATTGAAGGGAAAAGGATCCCCTTTGATGATAGAGAGGTTTTAAGAAAAATCTTAAGAGAATTGAAGGGCTAAAAATGTTTACTCTTGAAGACTTAGTAAATGCTACGGGAGGACGGATAGTTTCAAAAGGAGATGAAGTCTTCAGCTCTGCTTCTATTGACACAAGAACTATTGGAAGTGGTGATATTTTTTTTGCTCTTAAGGGAACAAAAAGAGACGGTCATGAGTTTGTAGGCGAAGCTTTGAGCAAATCTGCTGGAGCGGTTATTTCAAAGGCTGTTGATATAGATTTTTCTGGAAAGACAGTAGTGAGAGTGCAAGATACCTCTGAGGCACTAAAGTCTCTTGGTAGATACATCAGAGCAAAATTTAAAGGCTCTGTAATTGCTGTATTAGGTAGCAATGGAAAAACGACAACAAAAGAACTAATATCGGCTTTTCTCGGAAAAAAGTATAACATTTTAAAAACAGAGGGAAATTTAAATAACAACATAGGGGTGCCTCTCAGTTTAAGCAAATACAGAGAAAACACCGAGATAATGGTTTTGGAACTTGGCACAAACAGGAAGGGTGATATAAAAGAACTATGTGAAATAGTCTATCCCCAATATGCCGTAATAACTAACATAGGATATGAACATCTTGAAGGTTTTGGTAGTCTTGAGGGAGTAAGAGAAGGGGAGTTAGAAGTTCTTCAATACGTTAAAACAGTATTTGCAAATGGAGACGACAACTTTTTGATGGAAGGTTTAGAGAACTGGCAAGGACAGATAATAACCTTTGGTTTAAAACATGAATTTGATTACTATGCAGATGAGATAGAGTTTCATGAAGATGGAACTGAGTTTGTTTTCAATTCTAATCTTGCAAGCTTTCCGTTAAAGACAAATCTTATAGGTTTACATAACCTTTATAACATAATCGCTGCTTGTGCTATGGCAGTGCATTTGGGAATTTCTAAATGTATGATAGGAGAGGCATTGAAAAATTTTGAACCTGTAAAGATGAGAGGAGAAATTTTTAAGATAGATGGCAGGGAGATTTTTTTTGATGCCTATAATGCTAATCCCTCTTCTGTAAGAGCTGCTCTTTTGGAGCTTAGCAGAAGGAAGAAAGATAGAAGAGCTGTGGCTGTTCTGGGAGACATGCTTGAACTGGGTGATTATACTGAAAAAGCTCATGAGGAGATAGGTCTCTGGTTAAGAGAACTTAAAATAGAGCAATTTATCGGAGTGGGAAAGTTCATTGGAAATGCATTAAGATATGTGGATGGACACGTTTTTGCTAATGCAGAAGAGGCCGGTAATTTTCTTCGGGAAAATCTAAAGGGTAATGAAGTGGTTCTCATTAAAGGTTCAAGGGCAGTTAGAATGGAGAAAATTTTAGAAATTTTAATGAAAGGACAAAAAAATGATATATGAGTTACTGTATAGTCTGAGTGACCAGTTTTCTATTTTTAATGTTTTCCGATACATTACTTTCAGAACTATACTTGCAATACTGACTTCTTTTGCCTTTACTTTTCTAATAGCTCCTGCCTGTATAAGATGGCTGAAAAGCCTAAGCCTTACTCAGCATATAAGAGACGATGGACCAAAAAGCCACCTAAAAAAAGAAGGCACTCCTACTATGGGAGGAATTATAATAATTGCTTCTGTTTTAGTATCTATGCTGCTTTGGGGTAACTTAAGTAATCACTATCTTTTGATAATTACGTTAAGCTTTCTCGGCTTTGGAGCGATAGGTTTTTTAGATGATTATCTAAAAGTATCAAGAAAAAACTATAAAGGTCTTCCTGGAAGATACAAACTCTTAGCTCAATTGGCTTTAGCCACTTCGGTTACGCTTTTTCTTTATTTCAATCCTAAAGACCCCTATACAACGGTCTTAAGTATTCCTTTTTTTAAACAGTGGTTGATTGATTTGGGGCTTTTTTATCTACCTTTTGCTATTTTTGTTATCGTTGGTTCTTCTAATGCTGTAAATCTAACCGATGGTATGGATGGACTGGCAGTTGGTCTTGTGGGTATAGCTTCTATTGTAAATGCGGTGCTTCTTTATGTTTCAGGCCATGCAGTTTTTGCCAAGTATCTTTATGTTTTATACATACCTGGCACCAGTGAACTTGCTGTGTTTTGTGGAGCCATGCTTGGAGCATGTCTGGGATTTTTATGGTATAATGCCTATCCTGCCGAGGTTTTTATGGGGGATGTAGGTTCTTTAAGTCTTGGCGGAGCTCTTGGAACTCTGGCTGTTATAACTAAACACGAAATAGTTCTTGCCCTTGTGGGCGGTATTTTTGTAGTAGAGGCTCTTTCTGTGATTTTACAGGTGGGTTACTTTAAATTAACGGGTGGAAAAAGGATTTTCCGAATGGCACCTCTACATCATCATTTTGAACTTAAAAAATGGCCAGAACCAAAGGTTATAGTGCGGTTCTGGATAATAGGTATAATTCTTGCACTTTTAAGTCTTTTAACTTTAAAACTGAGGTGAAAGTATGAGAAAGAAAATTGAAGGCTTGAGGATGAAGGGTGTTGTAGGGGTTTTGTTGTGTTTTTCCCTGTTTTTTTTCATATCATCTGCCGTAGCAGATACAATTGATGCTCCCTCTGCTGTTGCAGTAGATGCCCAGACGGGCAAGATACTTTATGGAAAAAATCCTCACCTTAAGCTTCCTCCAGCAAGCACTACAAAACTTGTCACTACAATGGTTGCTCTTGATAGACTTTCACCGCAGCAGAAAGTAACAATCTCAGAAAGGGCTGCCAAAACTCACAGCGTAGAACCTAAGTTAAAAGAAGGAGAGACTTATACGGTGCATGACTTGATTTATCTTGCATTGATGAGGTCAGTTAATTCTGCTGCTGTTGCTCTTGCTGAGGCAGTTTCCGGGTCTGAAGAGGCTTTTGTAAAACTTATGAACGAAAAGGTAAAACAGATAGGTGCTAAGGATACTAAATTTGCCAATGCTTCAGGACTTCCAGGTAAGGAACAGTATACTACTGTTTTTGACCTTACCAAAATAATGTCTAAGGCTTTGTCATATCCCCTAATAAAAGAGGCAATTCATACACGAGTCTGCCTTGTTCGCTCTGAAGATGGAAAAGAACATTTCATTCAGAATACAAATCAACTTCTGTGGGTTGAGGATGGCATGATAGGAGGGAAAACAGGTTATACAAGCAGGGCAAGGCACTGTTTTGTAAGTGCTACTACTATAGACAACAGACTTGTATACACGGCAATACTCGGTGTCTCAAACAGAGAGAAACTATGGAAAGAGACAAAAATTCTTCTTACCAAGGCAGAGGATATTCTGTCAGGAAAAAATGAACCTTTCGTCCATTTTACATCAGAAAAAAATATTATAAAGGCTTCATATAAAAAGTCAAAGCCTGCTGAAAGTAGAAAAAAAGTTATCAGCACAAAGAATAAGTCTTCCAAGAAGCAGCATGCAGTTAAGAGGTCTCCCAATAAAAAATCTACACAGACAAGAGGTAACAATGCAAAGATTAATTCACAGTCTATCTGATTTAGCTGAAAAAAAGATAGCAATTGTTGGAGTTGGGAAAAGCGGAATATCATTGGGTAGATTGTTGTCATCTTTAGGAGCAAAATTAATTCTGAATGATACAAAGCCCGAAGAAGACATCTTAAGGGATGCTTCTTCTTTTTCAGACAATATAATAAAAGTATTTAGTGGAGGACATCCTCCAGAGGCATTTGAAGAGGCAGAAATGGTTGTTGTAAGTCCTGGCGTACCCCTTAGCACTCCTTCACTTGTCTCTGCGCTTTACAAAGGTTTGCCTGTAGTAGGGGAGATAGAATTAAGTTGGGAGATACTAAATATCATAAACCCTGAAATAAAGATAATAGGCATTACTGGTTCAAACGGCAAGTCTACGACCTCAACTCTAACCTATGAATTTCTAAAAAAAGATGGCAAGGCTGTGGCTCTTGCTGGAAACATAGGTTTGCCTATGGCAGATGTTGTTTATCAAATTCTTACCAATGAAATTGCACCTCAGTATCTTGTCTTAGAGCTTTCAAGTTTCCAGCTTGAAGGAATTAGGAATTTTAAGGCAAATTCTGCTGCCATATTAAACATTACGCCCGACCATATGGACAGATATTCGGGGATGAAGGAATACATTGATGCTAAGGCAAGGATATTTCAAAATCAGTCAGGAGAGGATTTTCTCGTTTTGAACATGGATGATAAAAATACTCTCCATGCCATTGAAAAGCTGAGAGATGTCTATTTGAAAAGAGGTAAAATTCCACATATTTTATACTTCAGCAGATTTCAACGGGTATACGGTGCCTTTGTCGATGGAGGAGCTGTAAGATTCAATGCAAGAGAGGATATTGATGAGGCTGTCAGGGAAGAGATGGAGAAGGCAAAATTAATTATAGATTCTTTCAGAATAAAAGGTGTTCACAATATAGAAAACATAATGGCTGCTTCACTTCTTGCTTTCTCTGCAGGGTGTAGGGCACAAAGCATTCAAGAGGTGGTAGAGGAATTCCCGGGGCTTCCTCACCGGATGGAGTTTGTCAGAGAAATTAATGGTGTTGCCTATATTAATGATTCAAAGGGAACAAATGTTGATGCTGTTTCAAAATCCCTCGAAAGTTTTGCAAAAAATGTAATATTAATTGCTGGAGGCAAAGATAAAGAAGGGGATTTTAATGCTCTCAGGGAAATTGTTAAACAAAAGGTCAAAGCTCTCATATTGATAGGAGAGGCAAGCCAGAAAATTGCAAATTCCCTGGGAGACCTTGTGCCCCATTACTTTGAAAAAGATATGAAGGCTGCTATTTATAAAGCAAAGGAAATTGCAGAAAGAGGCGATGTTGTATTGCTTTCACCAGGCTGTGCAAGTTTTGATATGTTTAGAAATTTTGAGCACAGAGGAGATGTGTTTAAGGAGATAGTTAAATCTCTATGACAGTGAGAACTTTTGACAGAACTTTGATAATAGTAGTGATAGCCCTTATTGCTATAGGACTCATTGCAGTTTACAGCTCTACCTCTGTGTTGGCTTCTGTCAAAGCAAAATATGCAGACAAGGGAGGCTTGATTTATTTAAAAAAACAGCTATTCACTCTATTAATTGGCTTTTGTTTTATGGTCGTGTTTACTTTTCTCTCCAAGAATAAACTAAAAGGTCTCGTATTTCCCCTTTTGTTGCTTTCTTTTGTTTTGCTAATACTTGTTTTTTCTCCTCTGGGAGTTAGCGCTGGAGGGGCAAGAAGGTGGTTAAGGCTATGGCCGAGTGTGTTTCAGCCTTCTGAACTGGTTAAGCTTTCAATAGTGTTTTTTCTTGCTTGGTATTTAAGTCGTCCAGGCTATGACAAGGATAAAATCTCACACTTTGCAGTACCCGTCGGATTAATGGCCTTATTTCAGTTAATTTTTCTAAAGCAGCCAGATTTTGGCGCAGCCATGAGTTTAGGCATAATTACTTTTATGATGCTTTTTCTTGCAGGAATAAATCTCAGATATCTTGGTGCTTCCTTTTTGTTAGCTCTACCGGTTATATTCTATCTTGCAAAAGAGCCTTACAGATGGAAAAGAATAACTTCCTTTCTTAATCCCTGGGCAGACCCCCAAGGAAGTGGATTTCAGCTTGTTCAATCTCTTATTGCTCTTGGCAGTGGAGGACTTACAGGACAAGGACTGGGAGAGGGTAAACAAAAACTTGCCTATCTTCCCGAAATTCACACGGACTTTATATTTGCTCATATTGGTGAAGAGATGGGATTTATTGGAGCTTGCGTCGTAGTTATTCTCTTTTTTGTTCTCTCACTAAGAGGTTTCAAAATTGCCACATCTCAAACTGAAGCTTTTCAATATTTACTTGCTGCAGGAATTACCGTTATGATATCGATGCAGGCGCTTATAAACTTCGCCGTTGTTACAGGCCTTGCTCCAACAAAAGGCCTTCCTCTGCCATTTATAAGTTATGGAGGCTCTTCGCTTGTGGTCAGCATGATTGCTATTGGTGTTTTGCTCAATCTCTCAAGAAACAAAGATAATGCTTCCATTGAAACTCCTATAATTTCACAAAATTTAAAGCCCAAAAACGTCCGTAAATACTACAGGTGGAGAAGTTATAAATGAAAGTTATAATTGCCGGTGGTGGAACAGGAGGACATTTATTCCCCGGAGTAGCACTGGCATCGAGTATACTCGCCAGAAGTCCCTCAACAAAGATTATTTTTATCGGTACAGAAAGGGGTCTTGAGGCAAAGGTGATACCAAAACTTGGATATGAACTGAGGTTTATCTCTGCAAGGGGTTTCGTGGGAAAATCAATTACGGAAAAATCAAAATCTCTGATGAAACTGCTTCAATCAATTGGGGAGTGCAGGAGTATAATAAAGAGTTTTCCTCCTGACATTGTTTATGGCGTTGGTGGATATGCCTCTCTGCCGATGGTTTTTACTGCGTCATTGAGTAAAATTCCAACAGTAATTCTTGAGCAGAACACCGTTCCAGGCCTGGCAAATAAAATTTTGGGCAAATTTGTTGATGCCATTGCCATTACCTATCCAGAAACTATAGATTATTTTCCGAAGGAAAAAGTTTATCTTACTGGAACGCCCATAAGAAAGGAGATTTTATTGGGCAGCAGAGAGAGAGCAATTGAGCTTTTCGGTCTTGAAGAGGGAAGGATGACTGTTCTCATCTTTGGTGGAAGCTTGGGAGCAAGAAAGATAAATAAATCAATTACAGAGGGACTGTCTTATCTAATTCCGTTGAAAGATAGAATTCAGATAATCCACCAAACTGGAGAGGCTGATTATAGCTGGGTTGCAAGGGAGTATCAAAATTTTGCTTTTAAGGCCACGGTTTTACCTTTTATTTATGAAATGGCGGAAGCTTATGCTGCTGCCGATTTAGTTATTTGTAGAGCAGGAGCTTCAACTGTTGCAGAGATTACATCGCTCGGTAAAGCTTCCATTCTTATTCCTTACCCCTTTGCCGCATACAACCATCAAGAAATAAATGCCAGAAGACTTTTAAGTCGGGGAGCTTGCGAGATGATTGTTGACAGGGAACTCAATGGCGAGGTCATTTCAAAAAAGATAATCAAAATCCTTTCGTCTCCTGAGATTAAAAGAGAGATGGAATTGGCCTCTGTCGCTTTTGGAAAGGCAAATGCAGCAGAGAGAATTATAGAAATTGGAGAATCGCTAATTAGGAGGAAATCGTAATGTACCAGTTCAAAAAAGTTCATTTTATAGGAATAGGTGGCATTGGCATGAGTGGCATTGCAGAGGTTTTGAAAAATATGGGCTATACAGTTACTGGTTCAGATATAAAAGAGTCCGATACAGTAAGAAGACTGGAAGGACTTGGAATAAAGGTATTTATCGGTCATAGAGAGGAAAATCTTAATGATACGGATGTAGTCGTTTTTTCATCGGCTGTTAAGCATGATAATCCGGAAATAGTTAAGGCAAAGAAGCTGGGTGTGCCTGTTATTCCCAGAGCAGAGATGCTTGCCGAACTGTGCAGACTTAAATATTCAATTTTAGTTGCAGGAGCTCACGGAAAAACAACGACAACCTCTCTCATAGCAACCTTGTTAAACGATGGAGGTTTTGACCCAACAGTAGTTGTCGGAGGCAAACTTAAATCTCTTGGAACGAACGCAAGACTTGGGCAGGGAGATTTTATGGTGGCAGAGGCAGATGAAAGTGACGGAAGTTTTCTTAAGTTAAGTCCAACCATAGCGGTAATAACAAATATTGACAGAGAGCATCTCGATTATTTTAAGAATCTGAAAAGAATAAAAAAGGCTTTTTTAGAGTTTGCCGATAAAGTTCCCTTTTACGGTGTGTCAATTTTATGTAAAGAGTGCAAGCACATAAGGGATTTGCTGCCCCGATTGAGCAGAAGATTTCTTACCTATGGATTTAATGAAAGCGCTGATTTTTATTCCCGAGAGATTAAATTTCAATTCCCCTATGTAAATTTCAAGGCTTTTTACAGAAATAAGTTGCTCGGAGAGTTTTCCCTTAATGTGCCGGGTAAGCATAATGTCTTGAATGCTCTTGCTGCAATAGCTGTAGCACAGGAACTTTCTATGCCTGTTGAAAAGGTCAAGGAGTCATTGAAAAATTTTACGGGCATTGGAAGAAGATTTGAATTTAAGGGAGAAAGAAAAGGTATTCGTTTTTATGATGACTACGGCCATCATCCCACAGAAATAGGGGCTGTTCTTAAAACTGCCATGTGGTTGAAGCCTGAAAGACTATGCGTTATTTTCCAGCCGCACAGATACAGCAGAACAAGAGACCTTATGGAGCAGTTTGTTAAAGTTTTCAGGGACTCTTTAAGAAAAACAGATGTTCTTTTTTTAATGAACATATATCCTGCCGGTGAATCACCTATTGAAGGTGTAAGCGGTGAGGTATTGTATGAAAAACTCAAAAGTGCAGGAGTTAACGTGATTTTTAATTCTGATAAAGAGACAGTTAAAGAGAGTATTTTAAAGGAACTTAGAGAGGGCGATGTGATTTTCACAATTGGAGCTGGAGATGTCTATAAAATTGGAGAAGCTGTAAGAGACAGATTATGAAAAGTATAGAGAAGTTTTTCATAGAAAATAAAATTCCCTATGAAAAGGAGCAATCTTTAGATAGATACACTACCTTAGGAATCGGTGGTTTAGCAGATTTTGTGTTGTTTCCTGAGGAGAAAGATATAACTAAGTCTATAGAAGCAATAAAAAATGAAGGCATACCTTACTACATTATTGGTGGAGGTAGCAATCTGCTCATAAGTGATAGAGGCTTCAGAGGAGTGATAATACACACAAAAAGGCTTGAAATGATAGAGCTTCAGGGAAATATTCTTACAGTAGGAGCAGGTGCAAGGCTTGGAAGGGTTCTTGCCTTTATGCTAAAGAGAGGCCTTTCAGGCATGGAAGGTCTGATTGGTATACCAGGCACAGTAGGTGGTGCTGTTTTCGGAAATGCTGGTTCTTTTGGAGTTGAGATAAAAGACTGCCTTGAGGAGATTGAGCTGATTGACAATGAACTGCGAATTAAGACTTTAAGAAAAAATGATATTAATTTTCAATATAGAAAGTCGGGTCTGCCAGAGAATTCTTTAATAGTAAAGGCTGTATTCAAGCTCAGAGATAGCTCTGAAGACAGCTATATAAAGATGAGAAACTATCTTCAAACAAAAATAAAATCGCAGCCCCTTACTTCCCGTTCTGCAGGCTGTGTATTTAAAAATCCAGAGGGCACGTCTGCGGGTTATTTAATAGATAAGGCAGGCCTTAAGGGAACAAAGATAGGCGATATCGTTGTAAGTAGTATTCACGCAAATTATTTTATAAACACTGGCAGGGGAAGTTCATCGGATTTTTTGAAGCTCATGGAACTCGTAAGGGAGAGAGTTTTAAAGGTTTTTTCTATAGAATTAGAACCTGAAATAAAATTTCTGGAGGCTTAGGATGAAGGTTGGAGTTATTGCTGGGGGAATATCATCGGAAAGAGAGGTCTCTCTCAGAAGTGGACAGGCCGTATTTAATGCCCTCAGAGAGCTTGAATACGATGTGGTGTTCATAGATGCCAAGGAAGAGCTTTGTGAAAAGATAAAACACGAAAAGATTGACGTAGCCTTTCTTGTTTTACACGGTGGCTGGGGTGAAAATGGTGGTATTCAGGGAATGCTTGAGGTAATGGGAATTCCCTATACAGGCTCTGGAGTATTAGCCTCTGCATTGGCAATGGACAAGGAAGCAACAAAAAAAGTTTTTATCTATCATAACATTCCTGTTCCTCCTTTTAGAGTGATAAGTAAAAAGGAATTCCTTTCCTCTGAAGTTAATCTTTCTTCGCTGTCATTTCCCGTTGTTATAAAACCGGCAACCGAAGGTTCTTCCGTTGGAGTAGCTATCGTAAGCAATAAAGAAGATGCAAAGAAAGCTTTACAGGAGGCTTTCAAGTTTAGCGACAGGGTTATCGTAGAGAAATTCATAAAAGGAAAGGAGATACACATAGGCGTTCTTGGAGACAGGGTTTTAGGAGGAGTTGAGGTAAGACCAAAAAAAGACTTTTACGATTATGAAGCTAAATATACAAAGGGGCTTACTGATTATATTCTGCCACCAGAAATTGACGGAGAGTTGTATGAAAAACTTAAAGAGCTTGGCTTAAAGGCGCATAAAGCATTGGGATGCAGTGGTGGAACAAGGGTGGACATGATAATAGACTCTAATGGACAACCATTTGTTCTCGAGGTAAACACCATACCCGGTATGACAGAGACCTCCCTTTTACCCAAAATTGCCTCTCTGGCAGGATACGACTTTAAGGGATTAGTAAAAGAAATTTTAGAGATGACTCTTAGAAAAGATGGGAAATAAGAAGTTTATAGCGATTGCAGGGGTCGTCGTAATTTTAGTGGCAGTAATTTTTTTTATAAAAATTTTAACCATTAGAAATATTGTAATTGTTGGCAATAGAAATTTGACTGAACTACAGATAAGAAAGGCTATTGGTTTAAAAGAGGGTAATTCAATCCTTTATCCTCCATCTAAAGTCATATATGAGCGTTTGAAAAAACTTGCATGGATAAAAGAAGCTGTAATAAGGAAAGATTTGAACGGAACACTGACTGTATACGTAAAAGAGTCTACTGCCATTGCCATTGCTTTGTTTAATGATAGGGCGTATCTAATAGATAGTGACTGTCAGATTTTAGAGGATTTCACCGAAAAGTTAAACAATACAAAGATTTTCCTGCCTATTTTAAAAAACATAGACCCATTTAAAAATAGGGAAATGCTTCATGCAGCTGTTGAACTTGTCAATTTTCTTAATTCAAAGGGATACATTAAATCCGAAAATGAGATAGTAATAAATGGTAGCGAGCCTGAAAATCTATCTGTCTATCTAAATAGTTTTCATATTATAGTGGGTAAGGGCGATTATGAAACAAAATTCGCTAAATATTTAATTGTTAACTCTGAAATTCAGAAAAGAGGCCTTAAGGTTCAGTATTTAGATTTGAGATTTCCCGATAGGGTAATTGTAAAGCCTGTAGAGTAGGGGCAGATAATGGGTGAAGTTTTGACTGTACTGGACATAGGAACAACAAAGATTTCCGTCTTTATATCAAAATTTGATAACAGAAGCTTTGAATCAATTTTCTTTAAGAGTTTTCCGTCCTCTGGAATTAAGAGGGGCAGAATAGTTGATATGGAATCACTTACCTCTTCGATAAAAAGGGCAATTCAGGATACAGAGGATATTTTAAAAATGAAAATTCGAAGGAGTTTTGTTTGTTCCTCGGGAAATGAAATTCAAGGACTTTACAGTGATGCGGCAGTAAAAATTCGTAAAAAAGAGATAACTGAAGAGGATATAAACTTGGCAATAGAGTCTGCTACGGCGATGCAAATTCCTTCTGACAGACAGGCTGTTCACATACTTCCTTATGAGTTTGTAGTAGATGGTATTGACGGAATAAGAGACCCCCTCGGCATGAAAGGTTTAAGACTTGAGGCAAGAGTATATATCATCACTGCTTCCTCATCGCATATTCAAAATCTAATAACCTGCTGCAACAAGGCCGGTATAGAAGTTGAAGAAGTTGTGCTTCATGGTGTTGCATCTGCTGAGGCTGTGGTTTCAGAACATGATAAAGACATGGGCACAATGGTTGTTGACATTGGTGGGGGTAGCAGTAGAATAGCCGTATTTCATGATGGATATCTCAGGCATCTTAGTAATTATGGAATCGGAGGAAATCATATAACCAATGACTTGGCTTTAGGATTGAAAATTCCCTTCAAAGAAGCGGAAAGAATAAAAACACAGTTTGGCGTTGCCCTACCAGATGTTAACTTTGGAAGCCTTTCTTTCAGAGAAAAGGATAGAGAAATCGAGATTATAGGGATGGATAAAATTCCTGTAAAAATTCCCATGAGCGTTATAAAAGAAATAATCTATGCCAGATGTGAGGAAATTTTAGACCTCATAAAGAAGGAAATCTCCACTGTTTCCGAAAGTATATCGGTGTCGTCTCTGGTTATTACAGGCGGAACATCGCAGATGAGAGGTTTTATTCAACTGGCTGAGAGTTTTTTGTCCATGCCTGTAAGAATTGGAAAACCAGACCTTGGACTTATGACGCTGATGGCAGAGATGGGCATCAGAGATGAATATGTAATAATTGATGAACAGTTACATGAGTGTTTAACTCCTCAATTTTCCTCAACCATTGGTACTCTGATATATGCCATAAGGGCAGGTTCGTTTCAACAACAAAATTCAGGTATCGGAGGTATATGGAGTAGATTTGCATCATGGATTAAGGAGATTATGAGAATTTAATAGAAAACTAAAAAAGCCTTTAAACCAGAAAGGAGGAGAAGGCAATGTTTGACATTGAAGAAGTAGAAAGACCTGTAGCAAAGATTAAAGTAATAGGAGTAGGTGGAGCAGGAACCAATGCAGTAAATACCATGATTTCTTCGGGAGTTTATGGCGTTGAGTTCATAGCAGTAAATACAGATATACAACATCTTGAGATATCTTTGGCGCCTGTTAAAGTGCAGATAGGAAAGGAATTAACCCGAGGTCTTGGAGCAGGTTCAGAACCTGAGCTCGGCAAAAAAGCAGCTTTAGAGGACAGAGACACCCTTATGTCATGTATTGAAGGGTCTGACCTGATTTTTATCACCGCTGGAATGGGTGGTGGCACAGGAACAGGAGCAGCACCTGTTATTGCATCTTTAGCTAAAGATTTAGGAATTCTTACAGTAGCTGTAGTGACCAAGCCCTTCTACTTTGAAGGGAAAAAGAGACTTCATAATGCCGTTGTAGGAGCCAAAGAGCTTAAAAAATATGTTGACACCATAATAGTTATTCCTAATGACAGAATTCATCTTGTTGTGGAGAAAGGAACGCCACTTGTTAAATCCTTTGCTATAGCTAATGACATTTTAAGACAGGCTGTTCAGGGTATATCAGACTTAATACTAAGCCCCGGTTTCATAAACAGAGATTTTGCCGATGTAAAGACTATCATTGAAAAGTCAGGCAAGGCAGTTATTGGGCTTGGAACATGTCTTAAAGAAGAAGGTGCTCGAGAAGCTGCAAGAAAAGCCATAAACAACCCTCTACTTGAGGAGAGTTCTATAGAGGGTGCAAAGAGAATACTGATTAACATAACCGGTGGTTTTGACCTTACTCTTGATGATGTCCAGGAGATTGCTGGAACTGTTTATGATGTAGCTCATGAAGAGGCAAACATAATATTCGGAACAGTAATAAAACCTGACATTGAAAATGAAATACATGTAACAGTAATTGCGACAGGTTTTGAGGATAAACAGGAGGATATTGAAATTTCTAAGGCAGAAAAATGGATGCCTAAAAATGCTAACTCGACCTTAAAAATGACCAGGCGGATAATATCAAAAGATATAAACTCCCTTTCCTCTTGTGCCAATGAAAATCCATTGAATATGGAAAAACAACAACAGAGTAACTTGTTGACAGGTTCTCACGATTCTACAGAAGACTTAAAGAATAAAACTAAGACCCCTGAAATATCAAGGAGCGAACTTGACGAACTTGAAAGGACAGAAAAGAAAGCGGAGATTAAAAACCATATTTCCGAGGCGTTACAGTTGTCTGAAAGTGAACAAAAGGGAGAAGTCAGGTTTATTAAAGAACCTAACAAAGAAATTCCTGAGGATATAGAGGATGAACTGGACATTCCCGCTTATTTGAGGAAGAAATACCGTATATTGGATGAGAAAAATACTTGATAAAATTGACACCCTACTGAAAAAAGAAAAGGGAACAATAAGAAAAGAGCATGGTGGAAAAATAAAGGTATGCCTTATTTATCCAAACATATATCAGGTCGGTATAAGCAATTTAGGCTTTCAGACTGTTTATAGACTTTTTAATAACCGAAAAGATGTTGTATGCGAAAGAAGTTTTCTTCCTGCAAAGGATGAGATTGAAGAGTACAGAAAAGGATTTCCGTTAATTTCCTTTGAATCTAAAAAGCCCCTTTATGAATTTGATATTCTGGCGTTTAGTATTTGCTTTGAAAATGACCTTCCTGAGATAATTAAAATTTTAGAAATTGCAAAAATTCCATTCAGAAGAAGAGACAGAGATTTTAACTCTCCTCTTTTGATTGCAGGAGGCGTGTTGTGTTTTTCCAATCCAGAACCGTTAGCTGAAATTTTTGATATAATACTCATCGGCGAGGCAGAAGAGCTTTTAGAACCCTTTATTGATAATTACAAAAAAGTGAAAGAAGCTTCCTATGAAGAAGATTTCAAGGAGAATTTAAAGAGAGAGATAATAAAATTTCAGGGTTTCTATGTTCCCGAAGCTTACAGGGAAATATATGATTTTTCGGGCAATATAGTAGGCAGGGAAGTTTTATGGTTCAATGTTCCTGAAAAAATAAAGAGAGTTTACTGCAAAAATCTATCAGAAAATCTCAGTTTTTCTCAAATAATTACTTCTGAAGCAGTTTTTTCCAATAAATATCTTATTGAAGCAATGCGAGGATGTCCTTTTAGTTGTAGATTTTGTCTGGTTGGTAAGATTTATAGCCCTACAAGAAAAGCTTCAATTGATGCATTGAAATCAAGGCTTTCGAATATTCCCTCTGAGACTTGCTCAGTAGGCTTGATAGCTCCCTCTCTTACGGCATACAGGGAGTTGGTTGAACTTTTAGAGACTCCATTAGTCGAGCTTTCCTTTACTTCATTGAGGGCTGATAGGGCTACTCTTGATTCGATTGATTACCTTTCAAGAATGAAGACTGTTACAATAGCGCCAGAGGCTGGTTCTGAGAGACTAAGAAAGATAATAAAAAAGGGAATTTCTGAAAAAGACCTTCTGAATGTGGCAAGCAGACTTTCTAACACGGAAGTTCAGAATTTAAAACTCTACTTCATGATAGGTTTGCCATTTGAAAAAGATGAGGATGTGGAAGATATAAAAAAGCTTATTGAGAAGGTTCGAGGAGTATTTTTTAGGAGAATAACGGCAAGTATAAGCATATTTGTTCCAAAGCCTTTCACTCCCTTTCAGTGGCATGGAATGGAGACTTATGAGGTAATTACGGAGAAATTAAAAAAGATAAAAAAAGATACACTTCAGATAAAGGGTTTTAAGTTGTTTCATGAAGTTCCAAAATATTCATACTTACAGGGCTATTTAGCCAGGGCTGACAGAAGGGCAGTTGAGATTTTAGAGCGATTATCTAAAGGCGAAAAAAATGGAGAACTTTGGGAAAAAATAAAAAAAGAAGCTTGCCAAATAAAGTCTTTAAGCCAATTTTTGCCATGGGATTTCATTGAGCATGAAGGTATAAAAAAGGAAGTCCTATGGGATGAATATGAGAGAGCTAAAGCTGAAGCCTTTCAAACTGATAACACTTAAAAAGGTCTGGTGACCCTTCTTTGCCAGATAGCTTTTGTGCCCTGTAACGACATCCACCTATACATTCTTGGATATAAGGACAATTGAGATTAATGCACTCAAGATTTTTCAGAAGAAAATGTTTTTTTCGTGCCCATATTTTTTCAAGCCCTTCTTTGATATTACCCAGCGGAGAGCTTTCAAAAAAGGAGCAGTAAGCTGCTTTTCCATCTGCTGAGACAGATAAAAGATGTGCTCCGCAAGCATAACCTTCTGCACGAGGATGTTCTTCCTTTGAAAATCCATATCTTCTCATTATCTTTCCAGCAACGGAGGGGTGAACCCATAAGTCAGTGTTTAATTCAAGATTACCAGTAATTGTGAGAGCATCTACTGTCCAGTCTCTTATGCTCAAGCCCTTTAGCAATTCTTCGATTTTATTGAATTCGTCAATATTGTTTTTATGAATTACAGTTGCCACAGAGACTTCAAAGCCAAAGTCAATAGACCTTCTAATAGCGCTGAGAGTTTTTTCGAATGTTCCCTTTCCTCTAAGACTCTCATGTCCATCTTTCAAGCCGTCAAGGCTTATCTGAATTTCATGGACATGAAGCTTTTTAAGCCACTTATCTGTGAGAAGCAATCCGTTAGTAAAGAGGACTTTTCTAATAGCGAGCTCCTTTAAAAAACCGTTAATCCTATCAAAATGAGGATGTAAAAGGGGTTCTCCACCAGTAATTAACACTCTAAGTCCCTGCATATCTTCAAATTCTCTGAGAATTTTTTTTGTTTCTTCAACTGAGAGGTCAACATTCAAGCATTCTCCTACGAAGCAGTGTTTGCATCGGAGATTACATCTCTTTGTTATCTGAAGTTCAAGGTATCTCAAAGATGGGATTGGTGATTGTCTTATTTTTGGCAAAAGTCTCGCTGTAGGTTCCTTTGTTACTATGCCTTCACTGATAGCTACTTCAAGTAAATCCCTGATTTTTCCATCTTTTTCTTTGTCAAATGAGTTTAAGGAGGATAAGTCTCTAATGGCTAATTTAGAAAGGAAATTAAAAGCCCGTTCATCAAGACAGTAAAGCGCATCGGTTTTTATGTTATATACAGCGGGAAATTCAATGAGTTTAAGGTAGAAATCTTCTGCCAAATAAAAATCAGACAATTTCATGAATTTCCATTCTTTCTGGAACAGTGCAGTTTAATCCGAATTTTTCCTCAATGCTTTGTTTGAAATTTTCTATGACACTTTCCTCACCGTGTATAAGGAATACTTTAGGTTTGCTATCTATACTTCCAAGCCACTGGTGAAGTTCCTGCTGGTCAGCATGGGCTGAAAATCCACCGATTGTATATATTTTGGCTTTAACTGGTATCATCTTGCCAAGTATTGGAACGGATTTTTCTCCGTCAACAATTTTTCTTCCCAGCGTGCCTTTCGCCTGAAATCCTACAATTATGACACTACATTCCTCTCTATCTATGTTGTGATATAGATGATAGATAACTCTACCACCCTGACACATTCCACTTCCTGCAATTATTACAGCGCCTGACTTGATTTGATTAAGTTTTTTTGATTCCTCAACGGATTTTACAAAGTGTAGTTTAATGGCAGTTTTTTTATGATTTCTCAATTCGTTTAACGCTTCATCATCAAAAACTTCTGGATGGGAGATGTATATTCTTGTTGCTTCCTCTGCAAGGGGGCTGTCAAGATATACGTCTAAAGGCTCAATCAAGCCCTGCCTTACACTGCGATTGAGAATATAGAGTAAATCTTGAGTTCGTCCTACAGCAAAGGCGGGAATGACAACATTGCCACCTCTTTTAAAAGTGTCTTTTATTGCCTGTAATAGTTCGTCTATACTCTGAGCAAGGGACTTGTGAAGTCTATTGCCATAGGTTGATTCAAGAATAAGATAGTCTGCTTTTTGTGGAGGAACAGGGTCTCTAAGGATTGGATATCCTGTTCTTCCTAAATCCCCTGAAAACACAACGGTCTTTCCATTTACATTAAGCTCTACCGTAGCAGAACCAAGAATATGGCCTGCATCAAAAAATCTTATAGTCATGCCGTTAAATTTTAACTCTTTGCCATAGCTTAGAGTCTCGGTCTGTCTTAATGCTCGGTTAATATTGTCTTCATCATAGAGAGGTTGTTTATACTGCTCATTTTTTTGAACTTTTAGAGCATCGAAAAGCATAATTCCAAGAAGGTCTTTTGTTGCTGGTGTTGTGAGTATTTTCCCACGATAACCTTCTTTAAAAAGCTTGGGCACTAAGGCAGAATGGTCAAGATGGGCATGTGTAAGAATCATGAGGTCGATTTTGCGAGGATTAAAAGGAAAGGGTTCATAATTGAGAAATTCTTTTTCGTCTTCTTGAAAAAGACCGCAATCTATGAGGATATTACTACCGTTGGCAGAGAAAAGAAAACAAGAGCCTGTAACAGTTTTCGTTGCACCGAAAAACTGAACTTTCATGCAACAATAATAACATAAAGTGATATAATAATTCATGATTTATCTTGATTACAACGCTACAACTCCAATTGAACCAAGGGTAAAAGAAGAAATGATAAGAATTCTCGATGAATTTGGAAATCCTTCGAGTGCTCATAAATTTGGCAGAAAAGCAAGGCAGTTAGTTGAAGAGTCAAGGTATAAAGTTGCAAAACTTCTCGGGGCTCAACCGCAGGAGATAGTTTTTACGTCGGGAGGAACCGAGTCAAATAATCTTGCTATTTTTGGGAGGGCTTTGTGTTTTGAAAGAGGGCACATCATAACCTCTTGCATTGAACACCCTGCCACTTTGAATCCCTGCAGACAGCTTCAGAGAATGGGTTATGATGTTACCTATCTACCTGTAAACTCTCAGGGAGTTTTAGACCCCGATGACCTTAGGAGAGCCATCAGAAAAGACACTATTCTTGTAAGTATAATGCACTCAAACAATGAAACAGGTGTGTTACAGCCAATTAAAGAGATTGGGGAAATCTTGAGAGAGAGAGAAATTCCTTTTCATACAGACTGTGCGCAAAGCATTGGAAAAATTCCCGTTTCAGTTTCTGAGTTGAATGTTACGATGGTTTCTCTTGCGGGACATAAATTTTATGCTCCCAAAGGCATAGGTGCACTTTATGTTAAAGAAGGTTTTATTATAAAACCAATTATGTTCGGTGGAGGTCATGAGAGAGGGGTAAGGCCAGGCACAGAGAATGTTCCATACATTGCAGCCTTTGCAAAAGCCTGTGAGATTATAAATTGTGAATTTGATGAAATAGAAAAGCATTTAAGAGCTATAACAGATATTATTTGGGAGAGATTGTCAAGAATAGAAAGAGTAAAGCTTAACGGACAGGGAACTCCAAGACTTCCTAATACACTAAACATATCAATCAGTGATATCAAGGCAGAACAATTTGTAAAACGCTTAGATGGAAGAATAGCCATATCAGCTGGTTCTGCCTGTCATTCTGGAGTGGAAAAACCTAGTCATGTCTTGGTTGCAATGGGATTAACAGAAAAAGAGGCTTTGTCCTCAATAAGAATCAGCACTGGCAAGTTCAACACAGTCGAAGAAATTAAAGAGGCATCAGAAATCATCGAGGAAGAAATTAAAAATAGTTTTTAGTTTAAAGCAAGAACTGTTTCAAGTTAAAATAAATATGTGAAGCGAGCATTAATCTACTCAATAATCTTTCATCTCCTTCTTTTTGTACTTTTGAACTTTTTACAGTCTTATTTCAAATCAGGCACAAAGAAGGAAGAACCAATATCTGTTCTAATATTACCTGTTAAGCCAGAAATAAAGGAATTGCCCAAGAAAAAACAACCCCTTCCACCTCGAACAGTTGAAAGGTTGCCTCCCATAAGGCAACAAAGACAGCCGAGGGATTTGTCTTCTATTCCAAAAGGAAATGAGGGACAAGAGAAAAGGGAGACAAAGGAAGAAAAAAATCCATTGGAACAGCTGAAAAGAGAAAACCATTTTACCCAAATAAAACCTCATCAAAAGACAGACATTTTTGACAGAGATGTTATAGCCAAGTTTTCAAGTAAAAAAAGTGACAGTAATAAGTCAGATACTTCTCAGGGAATTACCTTTTCTGCAAAAGAGTTTAATGATTGGGGATATCTGGAAAGACTTAAGGAAAAGATAGAAAGAGTCTGGCATTACCCACCACAAGCTGCACAGAGAGGAATTTTTGGTGACCTATACATAAAGTTCACAATTGACAGAAGGGGCAATCTTGTGTCAGTAGAGCTTTTAAGAACCTCCGGCTACCGAATGCTTGATGAAGCAGCAATGAGGGCCTTGAAAGATGCTCAACCTTTCTGGCCTCTTCCAGAGGATTGGCAGAGAGATAGCTTAACTATAACGGGTCACTTTATCTATACACTGCAAGGTTTTTATTTGAGATAAAACAATAGGTTTTATGTTAATATTTAAATAGTTCAATAGGAGGCAAAAATGCTTGTTCAGTTCAGCATAGTGCCTTTAGGAGTTGGGGTTAGTCTAAGTTCCTATGTGGCAAAGGTTATAAAAATAGTTGAAAACAGTGGTATTCCCTATAAACTTCATGCTATGGGAACTATTGTCGAGGGCGAATGGGATGAAGTTATGGATTTGATAAAGAGATGTAGAGAGGCTCTTTTGGAGGATACGGATAGGATACTGATAGAGATAAAGATTGATGACCGTAAACACAGCCACAATAGAATTGAGGGAAAAGTTGCCTCTGTAGAGGAAAAATTGGGAAAGAGGGTTAATAGATGATTTCGCCAGAAAAAATCTATGTAGCAATTGATTTCAAACAAAACACAGATACGGTTCTTTCCTATGCTTTGTGGCTTTCTAAAGTTACAGATTGTAATAAAATTACACTTTTTCACATCATGGAGTATACTCTAACTCCTCCTGCCTATTTAATGCCTTACATTAACAGAGAAAAAAATAAAATAGAGGAAAATTTCAAAGTTCTCATCTCAAGGCTTGCGAATTATCAGATAAATGTGGATTATAAAATTTTACTTGGAAGACTCGTTGAAAGTATTAAAGAGACTGTAACCGATAATTCAATTGCCGTTATAGGATACAAATCTCACATTACAAGACCTTCAACTTCTGAAAGAATTCTCAAGGGAATGAAAATACCTACTTTGATTGTTAAGGAAAAAATTTTTAATGAAATTAATCCCCATGCCATTGAAATAAAGAAAATAGTCTGTCCCGTTGATTTTTCTGATGTTTCTTTGCGAGCATTAGATTTTGCAAAGGAGATATCTGAGAAATCTGGTAGTAAATTGCACGTAATTCACGTAATTCCAGAACAGAAAATAAGAGGAATAATTGAAGAAGAAGAACAGGTAAAGCAATACTTGAGTGAATTAAAGGCAGAAGCGGAAGAAAAGCTGGGCAAAATGGCGGATAACTTTACCTATGAAGTTTTGGCTGGTTTGCCTGCCGAAGAAATAATCAAGGGTCTATCAGATGCTGATTTGACTGTTATAGGTTCAAAAGGAAGGTCTTACAGTGAGGCTTTTCTCATAGGTAGTGTTGCAGAGGCTGTCATAAAAAATGCAAAAAAACCCATATTGCTTGTTCATTAGAAATGGCAGGAAGGGTAATTTCAATAAATATAAGCAACTCAAAGGGAAAATCAAAATCGCCTGTAAATGAGGCAATTGTTATTGCAAATTGGGGAATAAAAGGCGATGCTCATGGAGGCTCTCATTGGCATAGGCAGATAAGTCTACTGGCCGTTGAAAGTATTGAGAAGATGAGGAATAACGGATTAAGGCTAAGTTATGGAGATTTCGCAGAAAACATTACCACTGAAGGAATAAATTTATCTGAAATTGAACTCGGCAAACACCTTAAAATCGGAGAAGTAATCATTGAAATAACTCAGCATGGAAAGAGATGTCACAGTAAATGTAATATTTTTAAGACAATTGGAGATTGTATAATGCCCAAGGAAGGTGTTTTTGCCAGAGTGATTAAAGGTGGTCTAATAAAAGTAGGAGACGAAATAGAGATACTATGAAATACAGAGTCTCTATAATTACTGTGTCAGATAAAGGTTCAAAAGGAGAAAGAGAGGATTTAAGCGGTAAAGTCATTGCAGAAATGTTGAGTTCATGGGCAGAAGTAGTTTCATACAGAATTGTGCCTGATGAGAAGGAAATTATAAAAATTGCGATTAATGAAGAATTGGAAAAGGCAGATTTAATTTTAACAAATGGAGGAACGGGCTTACATCCGAGAGATGTTACTCCTGATGCTACCCTTGAAATTATTGATAAACAGATTCCCGGAATTGCAGAGGCCATGAGGTTAGAAGGCCTAAAAAAGACCAAGACTGCCATGCTTTCAAGAGCAGTGGCAGGCATAAAGGGACGGACTTTAATAATAAATCTACCGGGAAGTCCAAAGGCAGTAAGAGAGTCTCTCGAGGCAATAATGGATGCTCTCCCACATGCCATTGACAAAATAAAGGGAGACCCTTCAGAGTGTAGTAGATGACCGAAATTAACTTGGCTGCCGCTTTTTTAGGTGGAATTTTAAGTTTTTTTTCGCCATGTATTTTACCCTTGTTGCCTGTTTATGTTTCTCTATTTTCAGGCCTTTCATCGACTGAATTGTCTCTTGGCAAGTCTCGTTTTCGGATTTTCATTCACACTCTGATTTTCATTGCCGGTTTCTCTACAGTATATGTTGCTCTGGGAGCGAGCAGTTCATTTATCGGAGTGATTTTCCTTGAATATCAGGATTATCTAAGAATCGCAGCGGGAATTTTACTAATTCTTTTCGGTATTCTTCTTGTAGGTTTGATAAAGTCAGGCTTTTTTTTAAGAGAATTCAGGTTGAACATAAAAGTTCAGAAGTTTGGAACACCATTAGGTGCTTTTTTCATAGGATTAGGTTTTGCCGCAGGATGGTCTCCATGTATCGGACCTGTTCTTGGTAGCATTCTCATATATTCAAGCATGAGCGGAAGTGTGTTGGATGGAATGAAAATGCTCGGTGCATACTCTCTTGGAATGGCAATTCCCTTTTTATTCACTTCTTTAATAATAAATTCGGCGATGCAGTATCTGAGGAAATCTATGAAAGTCTTTAGACTAATTAATTACTTCATAGGAGCATCTTTAATAATACTTGGCTTTATGATGATTTGTGGCCTCTCGATTGTTTGAATTTTTGAGATTTTTCTCTATATAATACTCCAAATAAAGCTCTTCTGGAGGTATTATGAACCAGCTTTACGATTTCAAGATAATCGAGAAAAAATGGCAGAAAGAATGGCTTGAAAATAGAATTTTTGAAGTAGATGAGGACGAGGGAAAAGATAAATTCTATTGCCTGGAGATGTTTCCCTATCCGAGTGGAAAAATCCACATGGGACACGTCAGAAATTACGCTATAGGCGATGTAATCGCCCGATACAAAAGAATGAAAGGCTACAAAGTCCTTCATCCTATGGGTTGGGATGCCTTTGGTCTTCCCGCTGAGAATGCTGCTATAAAACATGGTGTTCATCCAGCTAAATGGACCTATGACAACATTGAATATATGAAAAAACAACTTATAAGGCTCGGTTTAAGTTACGACTGGAGACGGGAGGTAACCACCTGTAGTCCCGATTACTACAGATGGAATCAGTGGATATTTCTCAAACTATATGAAAAAGGACTTGCCTACAGGAAAGCATCCTTTGTTAACTGGTGTCCATCGTGTGCTACAGTGCTTGCCAATGAACAGGTAATAGACGGGCTTTGTTGGAGGTGTGAATCACAAGTAGAGCAGAAAGAGCTCGAACAGTGGTTTTTAAAAATAACGGCTTATGCAGAAGAGTTACTTCGTTCTTGTGATAAACTTAATGGTTGGCCAGAGAAAGTGCTTACAATGCAGCGCAACTGGATTGGAAAGAGTGAGGGCGTAGAGGTTGACTTTCCCATAGTTGGTATGAATGAGAGTTTGAGAATTTTCACTACAAGACCTGATACAATCTTTGGTGTAACCTTTATGTGCATATCGGCAGAGCATCCTCTTTCAGAGAAACTATGCGAAGACAAAGAATCTTTAAGGAGGATAAGACAGCTTCAGAGAGAACCAGACATAAAGGAGGGTATTTTTACAGGTAAATATGCTATAAATCCTCTAAATGAAGAGAGAATTCCCATATGGATAGCGAATTTTGTCTTAATGGAGTATGGAACGGGTGCTATAATGAGTGTTCCCGCCCACGACCAGAGAGATTTTGAGTTTGCATTAAAATATAAAATTCCCCTAAAGGTTGTCATAAAACCACAGGATAAAGAACTTGTAGAACCTTTACAAGAAGCCTATGAGGGCGATGGAGTAATGGTGAACTCTGGAGAGTTTTCGGGACTTTCATCTACTGAAGGCAAAAGAGCTGTAGCTGATTTCATAGAAAAAAAAGGAATAGGTAGAAAAACAGTTAACTACAGACTTCGCGACTGGGGAATCTCAAGGCAACGATACTGGGGAACACCAATACCTATAATTTACTGTGATAAATGCGGGATTGTTCCTGTCCCAGAAAAAGACTTGCCCGTGCTTTTACCTGAAAATGTCAATCTTACAGGAAAGGGTGAATCGCCACTTAAATATGTAGATGAGTTTTACAATACAAAATGCCCTACATGTCAATCTCCTGCCCGTAGAGAGACAGACACGATGGATACATTTGTTGACTCATCATGGTATTTCATAAGGTATTGCTCTCTAAATAAAGAAGAGGCTTTTCACAGAGAAAAAATTAAATACTGGATGCCTGTAGACCAGTATATCGGAGGAATTGAGCATGCGGTGCTACATCTGCTTTATGCAAGATTTTTTACAAAGGTGCTTAGAGATTTAAATATAGTGTCTTTTGATGAGCCTTTTGAAAGACTTTTAACGCAGGGAATGGTTTGTATGGAGTCTTATAAATGTCCTGACCATGAGTGGCTCTTTCCAAAGGAGGTTGAAGAGGGTAAATGCATTTATTGTGGAAAAGCCGTGCACATTGGAAGAGTTGAAAAAATGTCGAAATCAAAGAAAAATATCATAGACCCCGATGAAATGATAGAAAGTTACGGGACAGATACGGTAAGAGTTTTTACCCTTTTTGCAGCTCCTCCGGAGAAAGACCTCGAGTGGTCTTCTCAAGGCGTTGAGGGAGCTCACAGATTTTTAAAAAGAGTATACGCTCTTGTGTACAAAAATCACAAATGGCTAAGGGACACAGCTTTAATTTCTCCTCATGAACCCATACAAGAAGTTCAGACATCTTCAATTTTGAACCTCATTCACAGAACAATAAAAAGAGTAACCTTGGATATAGAAAAGGAATATCAGTTTAATACAGCAATTGCAAGACTGATGGAATTTGTCAATGAAATCTACTCTTATGAGCCAAAAACAGAGACTGAAAGGAAAGCATTTAAGTTTGCCATAAGAAATTTTTTGATACTCCTCAGTCCCTTTGCTCCGCATATTGCCGAAGAATTGTGGAGAGCTATTGGTGAGGAAGGATATATTCTAAACGAACCTTGGCCTTCCTATGATGAAGAGCTTGCAAGAGAACATACAGTTGAACTCGTGGTGCAGATAAATGGCAAAGTAAGGTCAAAGATAATGATTCCTCAAGGCATGACTGATGAGCAGATAAAAAACATAGCACTCGATGATGAAAAAATAAAGTCCTGGTTAGATGGAAAGGAGATAATCAAGGTTATTACAGTAAAGGGCAAACTGATAAATATAGTCGTCAAGGAATAACAAATTGTTTCTTCCTCTTCTCTCTTGCCAAGGGATTGACAAAGTTCATATTAATTGATACAATTCAAACAAATAAAAAAACGGAGGATTGAAAATGACGAAAGGTTTATTGTTAACTGTGCTTTCTCTGGTGTTTTTAATTTCAGCCTGTTCTAAAAAAGCAGAGGGGCCTAACATGAAGGAAGGTAAATGGGAGATAACTGTTCAGATGGAAGCAACTGGAAAGATGCCTTTTCAGATGCCTCCTCAGACTTTCACACAGTGTATAACAAAAGACAAATTTGTGCCAGAGAAAGTGGATGCAAAAAATCAGCAATGTAAAACTATTAAACAGGAATTTAAGGGTGATACAGTTTCTTGGTTAACAGAATGTCAAACTCCCGATGGAAAATTAATCACCGAGGGAACAATAACTTACAAGGGTACAACCTTTGATGGTGTTAGCAAAATTAAACACGGAGGAATGGAGATTACGCAGAAAATGAATGGTAAATGGATTGGTGAATGTAAATAGCTAACTTTAAGAAAAAAGTCATTTAAGTAAGAACTCATTAGACTGTATTTTTATTGGCCTTTTGATTAAAAGATATTATGTTGATAAGAACTTTTTAAAGGATAAGTAAAATGATAACTCCAGTTTTACTGAGTATTGCGTTCTCATTCCTACCCTGCAATAAAAATTTATCCAATAAATATTGGTATAGAATTAAAGAACAAGGGTATGTGTATGAGCCTGTTATATGTAACTCAGAATTCTTCAAATATGAACAGGTCTTATATTTATGCGTAGAGCTTTTATCTAAAAATTTTGAGGGGGATTTAAAAGAGATGTAAAACAGGAGGAAATTGTGATTAGACGAAGATTGGTTTTAATTTTTTTAATGTTTTTTATAATTACTCCCTCAATAGCCTTTTCTGAAAAGATAAACTGCAAAGAAGCGTTAAATAAATGTAGAAAAGAAAACGAAGAATGGTATAAAATGCGTGCTATTTTCTGTCAGTATTCAAGGACAGAATACTTTTCAGAACTTTGTAGGTCCGCAGGAGAGAACTCTTCTAAGTGTATTGAGCAACATATAGACAGATGTAAGAAAGAGTATTTAGAAGATTACCGTCAATCTATCAAAGCTTGTGATTCGATGAATAGGAAGTGTAAAAAGGGAGATATTTTTGGAATAATAACCTGTCAGATAAATTATGATGAAAGCAAACGCAAATCTACCAACTTATATAGATTTGGTAATACCTTTGTGATGATAAGCGGTTTTTGGAAATTTCAAAGGGAGGAATCAAACAGGCTTTATGAGAATTACAGACCCGATGAATTATGGATTAGCCTTAGTTTTGCCGAAGAACGCAGGAATAATCTGCCGAATAAAGGTTGTCCGAAGCTTATATCCTATTATCAAGGAGGCTTAAGCAGGATTTTTACAATTGACAGAAAATTTGATTTAACCATGCATCCCTTAGGAAGATTCATAAAAAACTTTGATTTCTCAAAAGAATTGGAGTTAACAAATGAGAACAAGAAAGAACTGGCTAAAAATAGAGGATTTTATAGCGTTTACAAAAATGGAACTTTAATATCAATTGATGGAAAAGAACAAGTAGGAACCAACTTTCCTGAGTGTAACAAATACAGAAATGACAGTATAAATATCATAATTGGTGGGTTTAGTATCAGGGATATTATAAAGAAAGGCTCAAAAATGGAGGGCTTTAAATCAGTTGAATTATCGTCAATCCCTCCTTTTAATCCATCTATGGAGTTGTCCTGTGGATATGATTACTTTCAAGAACGGACATTAAGATGTCCTGAGGGAGGATGTGAGGGAAAAACCAACATAAAGTGGAAGTTTTATGAGATAAACTGATTAGAGAAATAATAAGAGCTGGCATACAGAAGGATGAATAAAAGATTATTTTTGTTTTATTCTTATTATGCTATACCTATTGGCAGTTCCAAAAAAGCTTAAATTAATAAATAAGGGAGAAATCAAATGAAAAGGTTTGTTTTCTGTGTTAAGATTATTATTTTTATTCTACTTGTCTATCAGAATGTTTTCGCAGAACCTGTTGAAATCAGAATTCTTCATGTTAACGACTTTCATGGTTTTGCAGAAAGCTACAGACCTGTCGGCTCAGAAAAGTTAATGGGTGGCGCATCTTATCTTGCAAGTGTAATAAAGAAGCTCAGAGGCGAAAAACCTACTCTTCTGCTCTCGGCAGGAGATATGATTCAGGGTGACAACTGGGCAAATCTTACAGAAGGTAAGTCCGTTATAGAGCTGATGAATGCTATAGGCTTTGATGCAATGGTCGTTGGTAATCATGAATTTGATTTTGGAAAGGAGACTCTAAAAAAGAGGATTGCCGAGGCAAACTTTCCAGTTTTAGGTGCAAATGTTAATGGCTTAGAGCTTCTTAAACCTTTTTTAGTTAAAGAGTTATCTGGTGTAAAGATAGCAATAATTGGTGTAGTGACTGAAGAAACTGTAACGGCAACGCATCCCAAAAATGTTGCAGGCCTCAGATTTGAGCCTGTCGATAGAACTATTGAAAGTATTTTGAAGCAAGTGCAAGAGAAGGTTGACTTGATTGTTGTTGTGTCTCATCTTGGATTTTATGCGGACAGATTACTTGCAGAAAAAGTCAAGGGAATTAATCTAATAGTAGGTGGACATTCGCACACAAAAATAGAAAAGCCTGTTGTAATTGGCAATACAATTATTGTTCAAGCATGGGAACACGGCAAGGCTCTTGGGGTTTTAGACCTGACTGTTGATAGAAAAAAGATAGAAAAATTCAGCGGACATCTAATAGAGATAGTTCCTGAGAGTTTTACAGAAGACAAAGACATAAGTACAATAGTTAATAGATACAATGAGATGGTTAATTCTATCCTCGATGAAAGGATTGGATTAGCAACAAATGATTTAGATGGAGAGCATGTCAGAAAAAAAGAGACCAATCTCGGTAATTTTATCGCAGATGTGATAAGAGAAAAGACAGGTGCAGATGTGGCAATAATAAATGGTGGTGGTATAAGAAAGGGAATAAAAAAGGGCGAAATTAAGGTTAAAGATATCTATTCTGTTTTACCCTTCAATAATTACCTTGTTGCCATTAAAATGTCTGGTAAACATATAATAGAAGCCCTTGAACACGGTGTATCTGCCATAGAGGAAGGTGCAGGAAGATTTCCTCAGATATCGGGTATGAGGTTTGTTTATGACAGCAAAGCAAAATCTGGCAAAAGAATATTAAGCGTATACGTGGGAGATAAACCTCTTTATATTGACAGAGAGTATACGGTTGCCACAAATGACTTCTTGGCTGCGGGAGGAGATGGATATAGAACCTTTGGAGAAGTTTTAAAGTCTTCAAAAAATTTTGAAATAACAGGAGGAACAATCATTAGCGATAGAATTATCTATTCGGATACGAGCAAATATCTTAGAGATGTTGTTGTTGACTACATAAAAAACAAAAAAATTATAGCTCCTGCTGTAGAAGGCAGAATAACGGAAGTCTCAGAAAAATGAAAGTTTATGTAAATGAACAACCTGTTGAAATTTTCCCAGGAATGACTGTGAGACATGCTCTTTTGAGTTTGAATTTACTTGATGAACTGAGCACGGGTAAAAGAGTATATGACCAATGGGGAAATGAGATTGGGCTTGATGGAGAGCTTTCTGAAGGAGCAAAAATTTATGTCTTGGTATTACAAGAACTTGATAAAGGCTGACTGAATGTTTTTTTTGAAGAAGTTGCTCACTGCATTAATTTTACCTCCCGGCTTAATAATCTTATTTTTTTGTGCCATTTTTCTCTTTTCAAAGAGGAAAAATATTATAAGATTTATTGCTGTTTTTTGTGGTGTTTTTATTTATATTCTTTCAATTGAACCAACAAGTGATTTTTTGATTTCAAAGCTTGAGAACCAATATCGTATTCCTCAGAGATTAGAAGGAGATGTAATTGTCATACTCGGAGGAGGTGTTTACAACTCTGGAGCTTTTAAAGAGGATACTGTAAATAGAGCCATTGCAGGATATTATGTATTTAAGGAAACAAATCTGCCCATTATTCTATCGGGAGGTAGTGTAGAAGGAAAGTTATCAGACAGTGAGGCCTTGTATCAATTTTTCAGAGAGTTGGGAATTTCTGAGAATAAACTTATTAAGGAGACAGAAAGTAGAGATACAGCAGAAAATGCTAATTTTACAGTTAGAATTTGTAAAGAAAGAGGATATGGAAGCATAATTCTTGTAACTTCAGCCTATCACATGAAAAGAGCATTAAAGCATTTTAGCGATAAAGGAGTTAAGGTTTTACCATATCCTGCTGACTCAAAGATATCTGGCAGCTACAACATCTATAGTTTTTTGCCAAAGTCAGCAACTTTGAGCCTTTCCGTAAAGGCATTGCGTGAGCACATCGCCCTGTTTATGTTGCATTTTTAATTTTTTAATTATTCTTCCCTTTGTTGTAAGATAAATAATCAAAGCATAAACGAAAGGATAAAAATGAGAACATTTTTTATTTTGTTTTTTACCATTTATGGATTAATCAATTTTTATTTTTTTATTAAACTCAAGGCAGCACTTAATTTAAAAGGTTATCTTCAGCTAATAGTTGGTTTTTTGATGGTAGTTATGGTTTTCTCTCCTGCGATGATAAGAAATCTTGAAAAGCATGGATATGAGGCCTTTGCAATAACATTATCGTGGGTGGGATATATATGGATGGCCTTTGTGGTTTTGTTTCTGTTTTTTGGGATTATGACTGACATTGTGAGATTATCAGTGTTAATAATATCCAAAATATTTAATCAGAATTTCTATTCCCGAATACCTGTATTTTTCAATTTTCTTTTTCCTCTATTTCTCTCAATTTCTTTTCTAATTTATGGATACTTTGAAGCCTTAAAAATAAAGACAGAAAGAGTTTTCATTAGCTCCGATAAAGTTAGTAGAGACATAAAAATCCTACAGATATCGGATGTGCACATTGGGCTGATTGTGAGAGACAATCGAATTAAAAAGATTGCAGAAATAATAAAACAAGCCAAACCTGATATGGTAATATCAACGGGAGACCTTGTAGATGCTCAGACAGACAGCATTAATCACTTGGCAGATATATTTGCAGAGATTGCTCCTCCCTACGGAAAATTTGCCATAACAGGAAATCATGAGTTTTATGCTGGCATTGATAAGTCTATTTATTTTACAGAAAGAGCAGGTTTTAAGCTCTTAAGAGATAGTCTTTTTGTAATAGAAGACTTAAATATTAATTTAATAGGCTTAGACGATACAGAGGCTTTAAGATACGGACAGAGCTTAAATGTTGACAGAAAATCTCTAATTGATTCCTTTAAAAACAATGGTTATACAATTCTCCTTAATCACAGACCATCAATTGAAAAGGAGTTGTTTCAATCAATGGATTTACAACTCTCCGGACATACTCACAAAGGACAGTTTTTTCCTTTTAGTCTTCTGACAAAACTTTACTATAAAAAAGATGCAGGACTAATAGATTTCGGTAGAAACAAATATCTTTACATAAGCAGGGGCACTGGAACATGGGGACCACCTGTACGAATATTTGCGCCTCCTGAGATTACAATTATTGAGGTAAAGAAAAAATAGAGTCAATTTAAAGTTCCCTTTCCCTCTCTGTTTAATTTGAGATATAATAAGTCTATGATTAGGCACACCTTTCTTCTTCTTAATGGAATAGGAGAAAAACGAGAAAGAAAATTATGGCAAGAGGGAATTCTCACATGGGAAGATTTCTGTTGTTGTAAAAGTATTCTTGACATAGAAGGCGAGAGAAAAAAACATTATGACGACTTTCTTTGCAGAGCTTCCGAATCACTTAATTCTAAAGATTGTCTATTTTTCTCAAAATACTTAAAGAAAAGAGAACATTGGAGGCTTTTTGAAAAATTTGTAAATGAGGCAGTCTGTCTTGATATAGAAACAAACGGTTTTACTGCAGAGAAAGGTGGCTATGTTACTGTGGTCGGCCTGTATTCTGTTGAGGGTTATAGAGCTTTTGTGAGGGGTGAAAATCTAACAGAGGAGAGTCTTCAAGAAGCCTTAGATGGTTATAAGTATCTAATTACCTTTTATGGAAGTATTTTTGATATTCCCTTTCTTAAGAAAGAGTTTCCTAATCTGCAGATAGACCATATTCCTCATTTCGACCTTTTTTGGGCAGGAAAAAGACTTGGTATTCAGGGAGGATTAAAGAAACTGGAAACGATGTTTTTAATCGAACGAGATGAAGACCTAAAGGGACTTAATGGTTATGATGCAGTAAAATTCTGGAAGGCTTATTTAAATGGCCACACAGAAAGTCTTGAATATCTAATTGCTTACAACAGGGCTGATACGGAAAATCTTTTCAAGTTGGGTCAGATTTTTTACAAAATGCTTCGCATGCAGGCGGGAATAGAAGAGTTTGTTGGTAATGGAAGAAAGGGAACTTCTTAAAAAGTTTCTCAATTATTGTATCACAGAAAAAGCTCTCTCAATTAACACTGTAAAATCATACGAGACTGATCTGAAAATCTTCATCTCCCATCTTAATGAAAGTAATTTATCTTTAATGAGTTGTAGTAGAGAGGACGTAATACAGTTCTTTTTAACCCTTAAAGAAAAAGCATATTCTGCCTCCTCAATAGCAAGAATTCTATCTTCTATTAAACAGTTTTTTAGGTTTCTGATTTTGAATAATCTCATATCTCAAGACCCTGTGGAAGGAATTAAGTCTCCTAAACAATGGCTAAGACTTCCAAAGGCATTACCTGTAGATGATGTAAAAAAGCTTTTGTCTGTTATTATGAACAGTAAATATTTTCTTCGGGACATCGTGATGCTCGAGTTAATGTATGCAACGGGACTAAGGGTCAGTGAGTTAGTAAAAATTAAAATAGCCGATATAAATTTTGAAGCTGGTTTCATAAGAATAATAGGTAAGGGAGAGAGGGAAAGAATTGTTCCCGTTGCCCAGCGGACCCTTGAGGGTATAAAAAAATATATCTTTGACCTTAGACCAAGGCTCATAAAAAACAGGGCATCGGATTATCTCTTTTTGAATAACCGTGGTCAACCAATGACTCGTCAGCGATTTTGGCAGAATTTAAAGAATATGGGGAAGTTAGCCGGAGTTGAGGTAACGCCACACATGATAAGGCACAGCTTTGCTACCCATTTACTTGAGGGGGGAGCAGATTTGAGGTCTCTGCAGAAAATGCTTGGACACAGTGATATTTCTACCACGCAGATTTACACAAAGGTCTCAATGGAAAGACTTCGCAAAGAATATCTTAAGCACCACCCACGGGCAAAATAAGACTATTCAGCTTTCTTAAGCCAGACAACTCTTTGGGGAAAAGGAATGTCTATGCCTTCATCTTTAAATCTTTTAAAAATTCTCTTCCTAAGTTCACTTTGGACAGCATATTGGTCAGTTATTTCGTTGATATGACAGATAAGCGTAAAATCGAGAGAATTATCGCCAAACCCTGGAATAAATCTGACTGTAGGTGGAGGGTCATTCAGAAGACCTGGAATTTCAGCAGCGGCCATCTGTGCTTCTTCAACGATTATACTCATTATTCTATCTGGGTCAGAAGAATAGCTTACACTCACTGGCAGTTGAAGGGACATTCGCTTGTCAGGAAGAGAATAATTAAGCACGATACTCTGGGCAAGCTTGCTGTTTGGGATGATAATCATATTATTTGGGAGCATTCTTATTCTTGTTGTACGCCATGAAATATCATCAACAAAACCTTCCTGGCCGTTTTCAAGCTTTATAAAGTCCCCTATTCGAATCGTTTTTTCAGTCATGATGTGAATGCCTGCGAATAGATTTTCAAGAGTGTCTTTCAGGGCAAGACCTATGGCTAATCCTCCTATTCCGAGGGCGGTTATAAGCGGTGCTATGGAGATACCAAGAAGGTGTAATATTATTATAATGCCAATTAAATATGTGGATACTTTTATTATTGTGTTGAGCAAACCTGTTGACTGGACAGATATGGCTTTGTTTTCCACATAGCTCATGAAAAGTCTTGTTATTAGATTTGCCAAGGCAGCAGTGGCAGAGAGAATTATTATCACATGTATCACTTTAATTAAGTAGGCATTATACTTAAACGGAAGTTCTGATGTCTCAAAACCTATGTAAAGACCTATTCCAAGACAAAGCAAAAAGGAAGGGAATTTTATTGTTGATATTATGAGGTCGTCTATCTGATTTTTTGTTTTTTTAGCCCATCTGTGCAGTAGACTAAAAAGAATAGTTCGTATGAGAAGTAATAATGCCGATGCTACAGCTGCAGTTATGATGACTATTAGAGACTTTTCAAGGTTCATTTTGTCATAAATTTAGCATTACCTTCTCAGTAAAGGCATAATTTAGGAGAGCTTCATAGATATCTTCTGCAGTTACAATGCTTCCACCTGGTCTGCCGTATAGATAGACCTCTGCCATTCCATTTACGGCGAGTTTAACGTCTTCTATCATCTGGCCTGCATTAAATTCAACAACGACAAATCTCTCAACTTCTTGGGCAAGCTGCCTTAGGGGTTCTTCTGGAAAAGGATAGAGAGTAATTGGTCTGAACAGTCCAATTTTCATGCCTTCCTGCCTGAGTTTTCTCAATGCTGAAAGAGATATTCTTGCGGCAGAACCAAATGCTACCACAACAATTTCTGCATCATCGATGAAATAGGTTTCGTATCGTACTTCCCTTTCTCTCCATTGGCTGTATTTTTCCTGAAGTTTTCTGTTGTGCTTTTCGAGTTCTCCTTCCGCCATTAAGAGAGTTCTTATGAATCTTGAGGGTCTTCCCTTTGCTCCAGTCAGCGCCCATGATGATTTGTCATAATGTTTCAACTCTGGCAACCTTTGAATAATCGGCTCCATCATCTGAGCTACTACTCCATCGCCGAGAATCATAACAGGATTTCGCCACTCATCAGCTTTTTCAA
Organism: Thermodesulfovibrio sp. TK500a; assembly: GCF_055381765.1. Classification (NCBI taxonomy): domain Bacteria; kingdom Pseudomonadati; phylum Nitrospirota; class Thermodesulfovibrionia; order Thermodesulfovibrionales; family Thermodesulfovibrionaceae; genus Thermodesulfovibrio; species Thermodesulfovibrio sp. TK500a. The sequence goes on along the minus strand of NZ_AP041606.1, from coordinate 467,937 downwards.
AAGCCAGTATTGTATAATCCCATAGCTCTTGAACGCTGAAAGGTGAATATACTAAGAGGCGATAATCGCCATGTCCGCCGCCTTTTACTGCCTGAAAGTAATCGGCCTGACTTCCTGAGATATTTCCCAATCCTGGGCCTCCACGCATCATGTTTACTATTACAGCTGGAAGCTCTGCTGATGCCATGTAGGATAGAGCTTCCTGCTTCAGACTTATTCCTGGAGAGCTTGATGAAGTCATGACCCTTGCTCCACAGGCAGATGCTCCGTATATCATGTTTATGGCAGCAATCTCACTTTCTGCCTGAATAAAAACTCCGCCTACTTCGGGAAGTCTTTTTGAGAGATATTCGGGAATTTCATTTTGAGGAGTAATTGGATAGCCGGCATAAAATTTCAATCCTGCCCTTATTGCTGCTTCTGCAACTGCTTCATTACCTTTCATCAGAATTTTATTCATAAAAAACCTCCCTATTGTCTTGTTGGATTTTTTATTTTAACACATTACTGATATAATGAAATATGAACCTTAAACTTATCATACTGACGCTTCAACTCCTATTTTTGCTTTATGGTTGTGCAACTCTTCCAAAACCTCTACAGGAGTATGAGTCCCTAAAAAATGTTCCTTTCTCTGTGGTAAAGAATAATCCCCAAAAGTACTATGACAAACCTCTTTTGTGGGGCGGTAGAATTACAAACTGTTCAAATATCGAGGAAGGAACGCTTTTCGAAATACTTCATCTGCCTCTTGAAAACGATGGTCATCCTTCCGAGACAGATAACTCTGAGGGACGTTTCATAGCAAAGTCTAAAAATTTTCTTGACTGTGCAGTATATGCAAAAGGAAGATATTTAACTGTCGTAGGAAGGTTTAAAGGTCTGAAGGAAGGAAAAATAGACCAAATGCCATACTCATTTCCCCTCCTTGAAGCAGAAGCTACTTACCTCTGGAAAAAGCGAGTCAAAACATATCCTCACCCCTACTGGCGTCCATCAATATGGCTTTGGTATGGTCATCCACACTGGTGGTTTGAATACGGTCCTTGGTAAATGGGTAGGATTCGTATACTTCCTGAAGCCCTTGCAGGAAAGATTGCAGCAGGAGAGGTAATTGAAAGACCTGCTTCTGCTCTGAAGGAGCTTCTTGAAAATTCAATAGATGCCCACGCTACGTCAATAAAAATCTACATAAAAGGTTATGGCATTTCAGAGATAAAAGTGGTTGATGATGGAGAGGGTATACCTTCGGAAGATGTAATTTTGGCTCTTCAAAGGCATGCGACAAGCAAGATAGAGAAGGAAGAAGACCTTTTTAAGATTAATACGCTTGGTTTTCGTGGTGAGGCTCTCTATTCTATAGCTCAAGTCAGTAAGCTCAGAATTATTACTCAACATAAATACGAAAATATAGGTACAGAAATTTTTGTCTCACAGGGAGATATCATAGAGAGAAAACCCGCTAATGCCAACGGAACAACAATTCAGATAGAAGACCTATTTTTTAACACACCTGTAAGGAAAAAGTTTCTTAAATCGCCTTTTACGGAAAGAGCTCACATATTGGAGACCGTTCAAAACTACGCTCTTGTCTACCCTGAAATATCTTTCTATCTTAATATTGATGGCGAGGAGGTATTAAATTTTCCACGGGCAGACTCTATAAAGGAGAGAATTGCTCAAGTATTTGGAGTTGAATTCCTTGAAAAGCTTGAGTTTAAGAGTAGTTCAGATAATCGATACAGAATAGAACTTTTCTGGGGTAATACGCAGTTAATAAGAAGAAACCGAACAAAACAGCTTATTTTTGTCAATCGGAGACCTGTAAGAGATTCTTTTGTCTCAAGTAGTCTCTACAAGGCATTTAAGGTTAAGGAATTTCATCCTCAATTTTTATTCTTTCTTACAATGCCTGCTGATGAGGTGGATTTTAACGTCCATCCTACAAAAAGAGAGGTGAGATTTCGAGATACAGCGAGATTGAGTGAGCTTATATTTAAGATTGCAGAACCTGAAAAAATATCAATCATAGCAGAAAGACCTGTTGAATGGGCAGTTTGTGAAAATTCCAACTTAATAGAGCAGATTAACTTTTTTCAGCTTAATTCCTTCGAAGACAGAGAGGAATTTTTAGATTTTCTATCTCTCGGCGATGCAATAGTAGCCATAAGACAATCGGAGGGAATTCTTTTCATAGATTATCATGCAGCTCACGAAAGAGTGAACTTTGAAAAAATTCTCAAAGCCCTGCCTGAAAGTTCAATAAATCTTGTTTTCCCACAGATAATAGAACTTAATCCAGCAGATTATGAATTGATTGTCGCTAATCTCAATATTCTAAAAGAATTGATGATAGAAGCGGAGAGCTTCGGTAAAAATTCAATAATAATAAGAAGTATTCCTGAGACTCTAAGAAATGTAGATTTAGAGGGAATAATAGAGAGTATCGCTTCTGTATTAAAAGAGGAACTTGTAAAGCCTGATTTTACTGATATAAAAATAAAAATTGCTGAAACAATTGCCTGCCATAAATCTATGCGTTCTAATACGAAGATAACAGCTTCGGAACTTAAAGCTCTCCTCAGAGAACTTGAACAGACTTCTGACCCAGAACACTGCCCTCATGGAAGGCCAATTAAGAGGTTTATCTCAATTGAAGAGATAAAAAAATGGTTCATGAGAAAATAAAGTGTCATAAAAGCTACAGCTCGTCTGTCAAAAATCTGGCATAAAAAACTTGTTCAGATTTTTTAAATAGAAAAATTTAAGCAATTTTTCTATTTGTCAATTCATAATTTCTGGCATAAAAGATGCTAAATGTTTTAAATTTAGAAAAAATCATTCCGTCAAGGAGGAGTTCCTATGGCAAAAGAAAAGAATGTAAAGGCAGAAGGAGAAGAAGCTGCTCCAAAGGAGGGAGGAAAGAAAAAGGGGAAACTATTAATAATAATTATACTTGCCGTTGTAGTTCTTCTGGGTGGTGCAGCAGGGGCATATTTCTTTTTGTTTAGCAAAGGAGATGATAAAGACAAAGCAAAGACGGCAAAGCAAACAAATGTGGCACAGGGAGTTAACTTTCCTCTTGAGCCCTTTGTGGTTAACTTGATGGACCAGGGAGGCACGAAATACCTGAAGGTTACTGTTCAGATTGAGCTTGCCGATGCAAAGTTGATGGATAATGCAAAGGCAAGAACACCTCAATTAAGAGATGCCGTTATAACACTTCTTACAAATAAAACTTCCGAAGAACTCATTACTCCAGAAGGCAAGCTAATGTTGAAGGACGAAATAAAGCAGAGAGCCAATCAGATACTCGGTGAAGGTAACGTAATAAATGTGTATCTAACAGATTTTGTGATGCAGTAAGCCATGGCAGACGAGATTTTATCACAGGATGAAATTGATGCCCTGCTTAAGGGCATTGCCGGTGGAGAAGTAGAGACTGAGACAGCAGAAGCTCCCTCAGGAATAAGAACTTATGACTTTACCTCTCAGGAAAAGATTGTTCGTGGCAAGATGCCCTCTCTTGACATAATCAACGAGAGACTGGCAAGGAGTTTCAGAATAAGTCTTGCCTCGGATATTAGAAAAATAGTAGATGTGGTAAACGTAAATGTAAACATAACTAAATTTTATGACTTTCTCCGTTCTGTTCCGTTTCCCTCAAGCCTGAACATAATAAAATTAGAACCATTAAGGGGTTTCAGCCTTGTTGCTTTTGATGCGCCGATGATTTTTACTCTCATAGAGTTTTATTTCGGTGGTTCTGGAAAGGGTTATTACAAACCTGAAGGAAGAGAGTTTACTCCCATTGAACAGAGAATAATACACAAAGTTGTCCTCATGTTTCTTGACAGCATGGAAGATGCATGGAAACCTGTGTTTCCTGTAAAGCCCCACTATATAAGAAGTGAGATGAATCCTCAATTTGTCACCATTGTTACTCCCGTTGATGTAGTTATTGAAACAGAATTCACCTTAGAGATTGAGACCCGAGAGTGTAAGGTTATGGTATGCATTCCCTACTCGTCTGTAGAACCTATAAAGGAGAAGCTTTACAGCGCTTTCATGGCAGACAGAGACGAGATGGATATGAAATGGATAGGAAGGCTTAAGGCGCAGATAAAAAATGCACCCGTTACAGTTGAAGCTGTTTTGGGTAAAACTACAATAGACTTCAAAACTTTGATTGACCTAAAAAGAGGTGATATTTTGACATTAACGAGAAGAATAGACGAAGATGTAGAACTACTCGTTGAAGGTGTTCCAAAATTTAAAGGTAAATTCGGAACATTTAAGGGCAATTATGCATTGAAAATAACAAGGGAGGTTTAAAATGGAAGATAAAGAACTTGAGCAACAACAGGTATCTCAAGAAGAAATTGAAGAAGAGCTCGATATGGCAAAAGCTCTTGAGATGGAAAAGGCAATGAAGGAAAAACAGGAGATACAGACGCCCCAGATAGATGAATTCACACCAGCACAGGAAAAACCAAAACTAAGAGATATAGATTTTATTCTCGACATCCCGCTCGAGCTTGTAGTCATTATTGGTAGAACAAAGATTTTAGTTCAAGAGCTCCTTCAGCTTACACAGGGTTCGGTAGTAGCCCTTGAGAAGCTCGCTGGTGAGCCTATGGAGGTTTATGTGAATGGAAAACTAATCGGACGGGGAGAAGTGGTGGTTGTTAATGAGAAATTCGGAATAAGAATTACAGACATTATCAGTCCTCAGGAAAGAGTAAAGCAACTCGGATAGATAATTGGGTATATAAGATGGAATACATAAAAGTCATACTCTCACTTTTGTTCGTAATAGCTGCTTTATATTTAATGTTGAGACTCATGAAAAGCAAAATTAATCCTGGCAAAGGTTACATTCAGATAATTTATTATCAGCCCATAGGTTATAAAAAAGGTATTGGAGTGGTAAAGGCCTTCGATGAATATTTGCTACTTGGCATATCAGAAAACGGAATAAATCTGATAACCAAACTTGATAATGCAAAGATTGAATCATTGTTTGAGGAAAAGAAAACAGAGGGGAAATCTGCATGGCATAGAATTTTTAAGGGTAGTCTTTTGTTGCTTATTTCTTTCATTCCAACTTTAAGCCATGCAGCTCCACAGGCATCTGCAGGCGGTGGACTATTTGGTTTTTCCTCTGCCATAGACCTTCTTGTTTTTATAACTTTGTTGAGCTTTTTGCCAGCAGTGCTTGTCATGATGACCTCTTTTACAAGGATTGTGATAGTCCTATCTCTTTTAAGGCAGGCCTTTGGAACGCCTGCTGTTCCGCCCAATCAGGTTATTATAGGACTTGCCCTTTTTCTTACTCTTTTTATAATGTCTCCTACTATAGACAGAGTATACAATGAGGCTTATGTTCCTCTTTCTAAGAAGGAGATAAACATGGAAGAAGCCATAAACAGAGCTTCTGTGCCGTTCAAAGAATTCATGCTAAAGCAAACTCGAGAGAAAGACCTTGCCCTTTTTCTAAAACTTTCAAAAACAGATATAAAGCCTACCACACCAATGGATTTACCAATGAAAGTAGTTGTGCCAGCCTTTGCTCTTGGAGAACTCAAAAGAGCTTTTGAGATAGGTTTTTTGATTTTTCTGCCTTTTCTTGTAATTGATATTGTTGTGGCAAGTATATTGCTATCAATGGGTATGTTTATGTTGCCACCAGTTATGATATCAATGCCTTTTAAGTTGTTACTATTTGTCCTTGTAGATGGCTGGCAGTTGATAATAGGCTCGCTGGCAGGAGGTTTTAAATGACCGTAGAGTTTTTAAATTACATATCAAAACAGACGTTTGAGACCATTCTTTTAGTTGGTGGTCCTGTGCTTTTGGTGAGTCTTCTTGTAGGTCTTCTCATCGGTCTTTTTCAAGCCATAACTCAATTGCAGGAGATGACAATAAGCTTCGTTCCTAAATTAATTGCCGTTTTCTTGACTCTTCTGCTTACCGTTCCATGGATGGTCAATATAATGACTAAGTTCACCCGAGGGATTTTTGAGAATCTTCCCTTCTATGTAAAATGAACTATCTTGAAGTTTTAACTGCCAATCTCTATAATTTTATTCCAGTTTTTATAAGAGTTTCGATTGTGCTTTTTTTTCTTCCCTATATAGGAAGCAGAACTGTTCCGATAGTTTTTAGATTTTTCTTTGCCGTCGCAGTATCTCTTGCTATAATGCCTTTTATAAAAACAGGTGAACATAATTTTTTAATCTCTCTTTTAAATGCAGTGCTTTTTGGACTAACCATAGGTCTTATGGTAAGAATAGTAGTCTCTGCTGTGGAGATTGCATCTCACTGGATGAGTCTTCAGGTAGGATTTGCCGTTGCAAACGTCTTTAATCCCCAGTTTGGCGAACTAATGGGACCGCTTACAGTTTTTTACGAAATGTTCACTATCGCTCTTTTTTTCTCTCTTGATTTACATCTGAGTCTTGCGGAGCTAATGATAAAAAGCTTTGAATTCCCAATGAAATTTTCTTTTGCAGGAAATATTATAGAGTTTTCTTATCTAATGTTCCCCCTTGCGCTTAAGCTTTCAGCTCCTGTGCTTCTGGTTCAAGTTCTTATGAATATAGGGCTTGGTTTCCTTTCAAGGATAATGCCTCAGGCAAATGTTTTCTTCGTTGGCTTTCCTCTTATTCTTGCTACGGGAATTGCAATTATGTGGCTTAGTATTCCGATTTTTACTATGGTTCTTTCGAAGGCATTTATTAATCTAAAAGATGCTCTAACGGGGCTTTTGAGGTAAACTATGCCAGAGGAACTGCAGGAACGAACAGAGCAGGCGACACCGCGAAGGCGGGAGAAGGCAAGACAGAAAGGAGAAGTTCCCCGAAGCAGGGAACTTACGAGTATTGTCGGAACTTGGAGCATTTTTCTATATTTTGTATTTTCAGGAACTCTGTTTATCTCTCTGATAAATCATATGAAAGAGTCTTTCATGAGAATAAAAGCTCCTTCTTTTGCAGGTGGAGCAGTTCTTGCCTTTGCAAAAGAGGATATTAAATGGCTTATCTTTAATTTTCTTCCCATTGGAGCAGTTCTTCTGTTTACTGTTCTGCTTGTTCATTTCATTCAGACAGGTTTTCTTTTTACAGGCGCTCCTTTAGTGCCAGACCTGTCAAAAATCAGTCCCCTTAAGGGCATCAAGAGAATGTTTTCCCTTAATGCTCTTTTTGAAACAGTAAAGGGCATTCTAAAATTGACTGCTCTTGGAATTATTATATATCTCATTCTTGAAAAAGATGTGAGAATACTTCCCCTTTTGATAGATATGGATGTTAGAGCTATCACAAATGTAACCTTTGAAAAAATTTATGAACTTGTCCTTGCCTGTCTGGTGATGCTTACAGTTTTTGCAGGTATGGATTTTGCATATCAAAGATGGCAGTATGAGCGAAATTTGAGAATGACTAAGCAGGAGATAAAGGAAGAATTTAAGGAAACAGAGGGGTCTCCTATGGTAAGGGCAAGACTTAGAAGTCTTCAGAGAGAAATGGCGAGAAAAAGAATGATGCAAGAAGTTCCCAAGGCAGACGTGGTTATAACAAACCCCTCTCACCTGGCGGTGTGTATTAAGTATGAGGCAGAAAATATGAATGCTCCTGAGGTTGTTGCAAAGGGCGCCAATATTCTTGCCGAAAGAATTAAGGAAGTGGCAAGAGCAGCTGGTGTGCCTATTTACGAGAATAAACCTCTTGCGAGAGCATTATATCGCATTCCCGTAGGCACAGAAATCCCTCAAGCTCTCTATAAAGCGGTTGCTGAGATTTTGGCACAAGTCTACAAATTAAGAGGAAAGAAAATAGCATGAATATAATGACATACATAAGGAGTGACGTAGTTGTTGCCGTTGGATTGATTTTAATTCTCCTGTTTATGATTGTTCCGATGCCGCCATTTATACTTGACCTTTCCCTTACACTGAGCATCACTCTTTCAATTTTAATAATACTCGTTGCCTCCTATGTAAGAAAACCTCTTGATTTTTCAGTATTTCCATCGGTTTTGCTTATTGCAACCCTTATGAGACTCTCTCTGAATATAGCTTCAACTCGCTTAATACTTACAAGAGGAGAACTTGGCACAGAGGCGGCAGGTAAGGTTATCAAAGCCTTTGGAGAGTTTGTTGTCAGTGGAAACTTTGTTGTAGGGTTGATTGTTTTTCTAATTCTCGTGATTATTAATTTCATCGTAATAACAAAAGGAGCAGGAAGAATTGCAGAGGTATCGGCTCGTTTTACTCTTGATGCTATGCCCGGTAAGCAGATGAGTATAGATGCAGATTTGAATGCAGGGCTTATTGATGAAAAAGAAGCCCGCCGAAGAAGAGAGGAGATAAGTAGGGAGGCAGACTTCTATGGAGCAATGGACGGTGCAAGCAAATTTATAAGAGGAGATGCTATAGCAGCGATAATTATCATGATTATAAACATCATTGGAGGAATACTTATTGGCGTTCTTCAAAAGGGAATGTCTATCTCAGATGCTGTGCAGACGTATGTAATTTTAACGATTGGTGATGGACTTGCAGCGCAAATACCGGCTCTTGTAACTTCTACTGCTGCAGGTATAGTGGTAAGCAGGGCAGCTACAGAATCCAATCTTGGACAGGATATTCTTCAACAGCTTTTTAAAAATCCAAAGACTCTTGCCACAGCCTCAGGAGTGCTACTTTTGCTCGGCCTTATTCCTGGATTACCCCATCTGCCTTTTATTTTCATTGCCATTGTATCGGGAGCAATAGCCTACTTGATGATTACGAAAGAAAAGAAAGAAAAAGAGGTTACTCCACCACCAACTGTTGAGGAAAAACCTATAAGCATGCAGGAGCAGCTTGAAAGTCTCCTTAAAGTTGACCCTATCTCTCTTGAGATAGGCTACAACCTAATTCCTCTTGTGGAAGGTGATAGTTCTCTTGTCGAGAGGATTCGTTCGCTGAGAAAACAGATTGCCATTGAAATGGGTTACATCGTTCCGTCAATTCATATAAAAGACAACCTAATGCTAAAGCCTTCACAATACAGTATCCTCATAAAAGGAGTAGAAATAGCCTCAGCAGAGATAATGCCCGGTAGATTTCTTGCCATAGGTGCAAGACCAGGACAGGACATAGAGGGAATACCTACGAAAGACCCTGCCTTTGGAGTTGATGCTTTGTGGATTGAAGAGAAAGACCTTTCTCGTGCTCAGATGCTTGGATTTACCGTTGTTGACGCAGCATCTGTAATTGTTACTCATCTAAGAGAGATACTAAAGAATTACGGCTATGAACTTTTAGGCAAACAGGAAACTCAAAGACTTTTAGATAATCTTGCTAAAACTGCTCCAAGGGTGGTAGATGACCTTATACCAAATCTTTTGACTCTCTCTCAGGTGCAAAAGGTTCTTCAAAATCTTCTCAGAGAGAGAGTTTCTATAAAGGATTTACAAACCATTCTTGAGGCACTGTCAGAATATGCAAATATAACTAAGGATTCGGATATTCTCACAGAGTATGTGAGGCAGGCTCTGTCAAGGCAGATAACAAAAAGTGTACAAAATCCTGACGGTTCTATCTCAGCTATTCTGCTTGACCCGTCTATTGAAAGAACTTTAATAGAGTCACTACAGACAACTCCGCAAGGCATAAATTTTGCACCAGACCCTTTACTGATGGAGAAAATAATGGAGAAGGTAAAAAAGATTGCCGATGAAGCTACAATAAAGGGGTATCAGCCTGTTTTGATATGTTCTCAAGCAATAAGAAGATTTTTAAAGAGGGCAATTGAGAGGGTTAGTCCTGCTCTGCCTGTGATTTCCCCTCAGGAGATATCATCTGGCGTGAGGGTATTAATGCTTGCAACAGTAAAACCTGATTAAGGAGGACAGGTTATGAGAATAAAGAAGTTTCAGGGTAAAAATTTTAAGGAGTTGTTAGAGTTAGTAAAACAGGAACTTGGCCCAGACGCAGTTATTCTGTCAAGCAAAACAAACAAAGACATCCTTTCAGGAAATGCAACTATAGAGATTACTGCTGCGGTGGATGAAGGCGAGACTCCCTCAATTAACAGTCTAAATATTGAAAAAAATGACACAGGCTTACTAAAAGAATTAGAGAGACTTAAAGCAGAGGTGGCCTTTTTAAGAGAGAGCGTTACAAGATTGTTTCCTTCTTTGAGCGATAAATCAAAAAGCAGTCTTTATAATTTTCTTATTAAAAACAATATTGAACCTCATCTTGCCCTCATACTTCTTGAAAGAGTCTCCGACATTGAACAATTAAAAGATAGAATAAATGAAGAAATAAAAACACCTAAAAGGTCTTTTGAGGAGGAGAGGGGCTTTATTATTTACGGTGCTCCAGGAACGGGAAAAACAACGGCTCTTTACAAAATGGGTAGACATTTAAGGTCTAAGGGTGAGAGAGTTTTAATAGTATCCCTCGACAACAGAATTAGTTCAGTGGCGAGCATTAAAGAGATGGCTTTAAATCTTAAGTGTGATGCAAAAGTTGTAAAAGAACCAAAAGAACTCTATAAAATAATACATAAAGAGATTGAAAAGAACCGATTACTCATTGACACTCCAGGCGATGGCAGCGCAAATCTTGCAACGGAGCTCAGAAATTTACTTAAAGATTCACCTTTACGAAAATGTTTACTTTTAGACTCGACAATGTCCAAGGGAGCAAGCCTCAGAATTATGAAAAATATTGATCCAACTACCTTTGACTGCATCGGATTTTCAAAGATTGACCTTGCCTACAACTACGGAAATCTGTATAATCTTGCAGTTTTATCAGATAAACCAGTAAGCTTTATATCATCAGGAGCTTATGGAGAAGAGGATGGTAAAATTATGCATCCACAGAGCATAAAAAATCTTATTTTAGGAGGGATATGTGAAAACTAATATCCCGCGAATTATTGCTGTAGCAAGTGGAAAAGGAGGAGTTGGTAAGACAAATTTTGTAACAAATATCGCTCTTGTCTTTAGAAGTCTTCAGAAGCGAGTTCTTCTGATGGATGCAGACATAGGGTTAAGTAATATTGATATTATGTTCGGCATAGCACCGAAATACAATATAAAGCATGTTCTTGCCGGGGAAAAGGGTATAAAAGATATAATCGTAAGCACCAATGAGGGTATTGACATAATTCCTGCCAGTTCAGGCATAAGAGAGCTCACTCAGCTTTCCTTTAACAATAAAATGAGAATAGTAGAAGAACTTGATAGCCTCGACTCTGATTATGATTTATTTCTCATAGATACCGGTGCTGGAATTTCAGAAAATGTGACATTCTTTTGCTCTGCTGCCCATGACAACATAATAATCGTAACCTCTGAGCCAACTTCGATAGCCGATGCTTATGCTCTTATAAAGGTAATATATAAAGAACATGGTGAGCAGAATTTCCGCATAGTTGTGAACAATGTAAGAAGTCAGGTAGAAGGAAGGAATACTTTTAAGAAACTTTCCATGGTTGCCGAGAGATTTCTCGGAATAAATCTTGATTTATTAGGTTTCTTGCCCTACGATGAAAAAATAAAGGAAGCTGTAATAGCCCAGAAACCTTATATAAATCTATATCCCACTTCCGATTTTTCAAAAAGATTGAATGACATTGCCAGAAATCTGTTAAAAAAGGAAGTTAATTTATTAAAAGGAGGCATGCAGTTTTTCCTTAAAAAAGCCATGGCTCAATAAAAATGCATTACTCTGAAGAAGAAAAGGAAAGACTAATAAAGACGTTCCTTCCAAGGATAAAGCATTTTGCTTTAAGATACTATCATATTGTTCAGTCTTTCCTTGAAGTTGATGATTTAATCTCCGCTGGTGTCAAGGGCTTACTTGAGGCACTTAATAAATACAATCCGAACCTAAATGTTCCTCTACCTGCTTATATTGAACATAGGATTAGGGGTGCCATAATAGATGAAATAAGGTCAGTTGATGTCTTTTCGAAAGAATACAGAAAAAAAGTTGAAAGTCTTAAAAAAGCTTACAAAGAGATAAAACAAAAGGGATATGAACCGACCGACGAAGAGCTTGCCTCAAAGTTGAATATTTCAGAGACCGAGCTTAGCAAGGTTTTTCAGAGCATCACGGCCTCTGAGCTGATTAGTCTTGATGACCATATTGAGGGATACAACGGAGACAAGTTAAGTATTTTGAATATCATCTCCGATAAAACAGATATTTTTGAGGAGATAAAATTCAAAGAGATAAGGGACAAATTAGCTCGGGCAATTGATAGGCTCTCTGAACAGGAAAAGTTAGTAATATCTCTTTACTATTATGAAGAGATGAATATGAAAGAAATAGCAGCTATCCTCGGAGTATCTCTTTCAAGGGTAAGTCAGATTCACGGAAGGGCTATGGTTAAACTAAAAAATTTACTTGAAACCGATTGAAGAGTATGAAATATTTGTTATAATAAGAATAATTTTAAGCGAGGAGGAACTGCTATGAAAAAAAATCTCAAGAGGATTGCCCATAAACTCCTCAATGATGAGGACTCCTCCGAAAGAAGATATGCCGCAGAAGAGTTGTCTCAGTATGATGAAAGAGCCATATACCCTCTGATTAAAGCATTGAAAGATGAAAACACCGCTGTACAAGAAGCGGCTACACAATCCTTAATTACCATAGGCATATCTGAGGATGATGAGCGATTTCTTACAAATCCAGGTGAGCTTGTCACATACATGGTAATACCTCTTCTAAGAGAAGAGGAGGCATTTATTAGAAACACTGCATTGCTTATACTTACAGAAATCGGAAGTAAAGCTCCCCACCTCATTTATCAGCTACTCAAAGATAAAGACCCCGATGTAAGAAAATTTGGCCTTGATTTAATAGCAGATATAAAAGAAGGATTTGACGGTTCCATGATTATCCCTCTTTTGAAAGATGTAAATGCTAATGTGAGAGCTGCTGCTGCAAGAGCAATTGGAGAGTTAAACTACAAAGAAGCTATTCCATACCTTGTTGAAAGCCTCAATGATGAAGAGTGGGTTAGTTTTTACGTTCTTCAAGCCTTAGCAGTGCTTCAGGCAGAGGAAGCTGCCGATGCCATAGGAGAGCTACTTTTAGCCTCTGACTCCATTCTCGTAAAAGCAGAGGCAATAGAAACTCTTGGCAAAATTGGAACAGAAAGAGTAATCTCCCCACTATTAAAATACTATCCTTTAGCAACGAAAGACGAAAAAAGAGAAATAATCAAGGCATTAATAAGAGTGGGTGCTTTGCCGAAAGATACAGACATAAAGGAAGAACTACTAAGCATTTTAAAAGAAGGTGATTGGGAAGAAAAACCTCTTGCTCTAAGAGGAATTGTGCTAACAAATCTCACCGATGCTGTATCCTTGATAGTAGAACAAGCAGGTGCTTTAGACCCTTCATGTTTTGACTATGATGAAAAGATTGGATTACTACAAGATGCTCTTCTTAATATAAATTCGGAAGATGAGTTAATAAATCTTCTTGAGAGGGATAAATTAAAATTCAGAGCTAAAGCCTTTGTAATCAGTACTCTTGGTAAGCTTCGAAGCAAGAAGGCCGTGCCGTTACTGCTAAAGTTGTTAGAGGACATAAAGAGGGATATAAGAATAGCTTCTGCTAAAGCACTTGGTGATATTGCCGATGCAGGCTCAATTAAACCTCTTGTAACAAGAAGCATAGAAGACCCCGATACAAATGTTAGAAAATCAGCCATAGAAGCACTCGGAATGATTAGAGCTCAAGATGCCTTTGAACCTCTGTTAAGTTTACTTGAAAGAGAAGAGTATCCAGATGTAATTGAAACCATTGTCACATCCCTCATAGAGATAGACCAGGAGAGATTCTTAAGCAATATAAAATCCTACAGAACAGAAGTAAAGCAAACACTTGCCAATATCACGTATTCTTTAGATATCATAAAAATGCTTCTTGGTTGTGATAACTTTGAGGTAAGAAAATCGGCCATAATGGCTTTAGGAAGACTTGGAACAGAAGAAGCGATAACGAAGCTTTTAGAACTCATAGGTTCAGACAACAAAGAAATAAAGAAAACGGCCATATCAGCGCTTGGAGAGGCACAGTTCTGTTCGGATATTCTTTTTGAATGTCTAAATGACGAAGACCCGTGGATTAGATACTACGCTGTAAAGGCGATGAACAAAGGTTGTGACCCGGAGATTTTAATTGAAAAGCTTACTCCTCTTCTGGATGACCCTTTTCCACCTGTTGTGATTGCTGTTGTGGAAGCATTGGGCAGTGTGGGAGGGAGTGTGGTTTACGAATTGTTATCAAGCAAGGTTAATCATCCAGACAGAGAGGTGAGAGAGAAGATAGAGGAGGTATTAAGTAGAATATGAGCACTACTCTTACCGCATCGGCAATGACAATAAACGATGAAACCTTTAGGCAACTAAGAGATTTTATATATGAAAAAACTGGAATTTACGTGCCGGACAATAAAAAGTATTTTCTTGAAAACAGACTTAGTAAGGTTATCAAGGAAAAAAACTTCCGTAGTTATGAAGACTATCTTTATTATTTAAGATATAGTGCCAACAGAAATGATATAGCAAGACTTTTTGATGCAGTCACTACAAACGAAACATTTTTCTTCCGAGAACCGCAACAGTTTGAAGTTTTTTCAAATAATTTGATACCCCAGATACTCAAAGAGAACGGCCAGATGGGAAGAAAGGATATAAAAATATGGTCTGCGGCCTGTTCAACAGGTGAAGAACCTTATACAATAGCTATGATTTTGCTGGAAAAGTCCGAACTGGTCTCTGTAAGAAAGGAAATTTATGCATCAGACATTAGCGAATCTGTTTTAATGTCTGCAAAAAGAGCCATGTATGGAGGTTATTCAGTAAGAAACATTCCACCTCAGTATATGGCAAAATATTTTAAAGATTCAGGTGGTATTTATGTTCTCTCAGAGCAGGTTAAATCGTTGGTAAAATTTATGAATATAAATCTCATTGAAGAGAAGGAAGTAAAGCAATTAAAAGGCTTAGATGTGGTTTTCTGCAGAAATGTGCTTATATATTTTGACGACAAGGCAAAGAAAAAAGCGGTTTCGCTAATATATGATGTGCTTCGTCCCAAGGGATATCTATTTGTAGGCACTTCAGAGAGTTTGCATAACGTGACAAGAGCCTTCAGACCGTTAGCTATCAACAAAGTTATTGTATATCAAAAAGTTTAACTGGAGGGATGAATATGAAGATTCTTGTAGTTGATGACGATAAAACAACAAGAAAGATGGTCTCTCTGATTTTGAAAAGTAAGGGTTACGATGTAGTAACTGCTGAAAATGGTATGGATGGACTTCAAAAATTAGGAACAGAACAGATAAACTTAATTCTTACGGACATGAATATGCCTTACATGGATGGAATAGAATTTACAAAGCAGGTTAGGACTAATCCAGATACTTCTCATATTCCTATTGTAATGCTAACTACAGAGGCAGATGAAGAAGAAAAACAGAGGGCATTTAAGGCAGGAGTAGATGACTATCTTGTTAAACCTGCAACGGCAGAACAGATTGTTGATAGCATGAAGAAAATCATAAAGAAAATTTTTGGTAAAAAAGAATAGGAGGCGGAAATGTTTAACTTTAAGATAAGAGTTCTTGTCGTTGACGATTTTCCAACAATGCGTAGAATTGTTAAAAATCTTTTAAAACAGTTAGGTTTTGAAAATATAGACGAAGCTGAAAATGGCGAGGATGCTTTAAGGAAGCTGAAGGGTGGCGACTACGGTCTTGTTGTTTCAGACTGGAACATGCCTGTTATGGAAGGAATAGACCTTCTGAAAAATGTAAGAAGTGACCCCCAACTTAAAGATATTCCATTTCTTATGGTTACAGCAGAGGCGGAGAAAGAAAAAGTTATTGAAGCAATAAAGGCAGGCGTAGACAATTATATAGTAAAACCATTTACAGGAGAAGTTTTAAAGGAAAAGCTTGAGAAGATTGCTCAGAAAAAACCATCTCTGAAAGGAGGACAGTGATGGCTGATGAGATAGATGAAATAATAAACGAATTTATAGTTGAAGCAGAAGAAATACTTGAACAACTTGACCCTCTTTTTGTTGAACTTGAGCAGAGAGGGCAGGACGCCGAAATAATCAATGAGATATTTAGAGGCATGCATACCCTAAAAGGAGCTGCAGGATTTTTAGGTTTTCAAAATGTTGTAGATGTGGCTCACAGGGCTGAGACAATATTAAAAAAATTAAGAGAAGGAGAGATGTCTATCTCTCCTGAAATAACCGATGCAATTCTTAAAGCTACAGATGTGCTGAGAACTTTGATATCTCACATAAAATCAAGAGAAGATGTTAAAGAAGATATAAATCCCGTTCTAAATCTACTTGACAGTGTTCTCTCTCAACCTTCAAAGCCTGAGGAGCAGGAGTCAAAGGTAGAGACTGAGGAGAAAGAAGAAGAAAAAGAACCAGTAAAGGCAGAGGAAGAGGAGAAGATTCAGAAACCAGAAGAAACAGTGTCTCAAATTCCAAAGGAAAAAGAAAAGGAAGTTGCAACACTCAGGGTGGACGTAGCAAGAATAGACAAAGTAATGGATTTAGCAGGAGAGATAGTTCTTGCCCGAAACAGACTTCTTAATCTTGCAAACAAGCTTGAAGTTCAATACAGTGGTGACGAAAACGTCGAAAGTCTAATAGAGACTACAGCATTTCTCGATAGGGTTACCTCAGACCTTCAGCTTGCGGTGATGAAGATGAGAATGCAGCCTCTTCAGAAAGTTTTCGTTAAATTTCCCAGAATGGTTAGAGACCTTGCGAGAAATCTTGGCAAGGAAGTAGAGCTTGAAATAAGAGGTGAGGATACAGAAGTCGATAAATCAGTCATTGAAAATATAGGAGACCCTCTTGTTCACATAATCAGAAACTCAATAGACCACGGAATTGAATCTCCTGAAGAAAGAGTGGCAAAGGGAAAGCCTGAGAAAGGGAAAATTTTAATAGATGCCTATCAGAAGGGCACTCAGATTGTAATAGACATAATAGATGATGGAAAAGGTATTGATGTAGAAGTTGTCAAAGCAAAGGCTATTACAAAGGGACTTATTACAGTAGAGGAAGCAGAAAAGCTTTCTGAAGATGCTATAATAAACCTAATATTCCTGCCTGGATTTTCTACAAAAGAAGTCTCTACCGAGGTTAGTGGCAGAGGAGTAGGGATGGATGTGGTTAAATCCAATGTGGCGAAACTTAATGGTTATGTTGAGATATTCACAGAAAAGGACAAGGGAACTACATTTAGAATAAGTCTACCTCTTACACTTGCCATAATTCAAGCAATGATGATACAGGTAGGTGAGGAAATATATGCAATTCCTCAATCTATGATTGAGGAAACTCTTAGGGTTTACGTATCGCAATTAAAAGAAGTATCAGGACAAAGAGTTTTTACGATTAGAGAAAAGGTATTGCCTGTGTTCATACTTAATGAACTTTTAGGAGTTTTCGGAGATAATAATTCAGACAAGAAGTATATACTTGTTGCAAGCGTTGGAGACAGAAGATTTTGTGTGGCAGTAGATGCCGTATTAGGTCAGGAGGAGATTGTCATAAAGACAATCCACGGTATTGATTCAGAGGCATGTGGAATAATGGGTGCTACAATAACTGGTGATGGTAAAGTAGTTCTCATACTCGACCTTGCACTAATTTCAAGAAAAGTTTTTGCAGGTAAGGGATAAACTTAATTGAAATAAAGGGAAGGAGAAAAAAATGAGACAGTGCATTGGTTTTCTTTTAAATGAAAACGAGTATATCATTCCAATTCTCAAGGTTCAGGAGATTATAAAAATTCCGCAGATAACTAAAATGCCCGGTGTGCCCTTTTACGTTGAAGGTGTTACTAATCTAAGAGGAAGAGTTATCCCCGTGGTTAATCTAAAGAGAATTTTAAGCTTGCCAGAGGATTCATCGGGAAGCAAAGTTGTAGTCATATCTACAGGCAAGATAACCTTCGGAGCACTTGTAGACAACATAACAGGTGTTGTAAACATTGATGAAGAAAAAATTGAACCAGCCGAAGAGTTTCTTCAGCACGGACAAAATCAGATAGAAGGAGTGGCAAGGGTAGACGATAGACTTCTCATTATAATTGACATAAAAAAGCTAATACCTTCTGAAGACCAAGCCCTCTTTGAAGAAGAGATTGTTGACATTATAGAGGACGGAGAAAAAGTTGAGGTCGTAAAGAAAGTCTCAAGCATAGGTGGAGATATGACCGTTACAGAGGTAGTAGACCCTCTGAAGCTATATGAGAGCAAAGGCATAACAAAGGACGACCCTAAGTATGCCTTGATTGAAGAGATTACAAATTTTATGAATGCAGTCTCTCAGGGTGATTACGGCAAAGCAGACTCAATAATGAACAGCATAATTCAGAAAAGTCAGAGTGACCTTTTCAAGGAAGTTGGAAAGGTTGCAAGGAAGCTACACGATTCACTTAAAAGTTTCAGAGAAGCCCTTGACCCTCGACTTAAAGAAATAGCCACCCAACAGATGCCAAGAGCAGTAGACCAATTACAGATGGTCATTGACAAAACAGAGGAGGCCGCTAACAAGACAATGGAGATAGTTGAGAAATATATTCTCAAAATGGATGACCTCGCCAATCATATAAGAGAAATTCAGGGACCCGAGGCTTCTGTTAATTTTATAAAAGAGTTCAAAAATTCTCTTGAGGACGATTTGACAGAAATACTTACAACTCAGTCTTTTCAAGACCTTACAGGTCAGGTTCTAAAGAAGGTTATTAATCTTGTCGGCGACCTTGAAGTAGAGCTTTTAAAACTAATCACTACCTTTGGCTTAAAAATAGAAGAGAAGAAAACAGTTCCTAAAGAAGTAGAAAAAGTTTCTCAGGAGGATGTGGATGACCTCCTCAAGGAATTCGGTTTTTAAGGAGACGTAAGGATGATAAAGGTTTTGATTGTTGATGATTCCGCATTCATGAGAAAAGCTTTAACATCAATGCTTCAAGAAGACCCGGAGATAAAAGTTGTAGGAACCGCAAGGGATGGAGTAGAGGCTTTACAGATGATTCAAGACCTAAGACCCGATGTGGTAACAATGGATGTAGAGATGCCACGAATGGATGGAATAACAGCTCTTAAAGAGATTATGAGTAAATGTCCTGTTCCTGTAATTATGGTAAGCTCTCTTACCACAGAAGGTGCAAAGGTTACTCTTGAAGCTTTAGACCTCGGTGCCGTTGATTTTATACCCAAGAATTTATCGGAACTTTCTGTAAATATTGTGAAAATAAAGGGAATGCTTCTTGACAAGATAAAAACAATAGGTAGAAGAGGAATTGTTAAGAGAAAACCTTTTGTCAAAACAGCAGAAAGCAAGATAGAAACTCCTAAAATTGAAGTTCCTAAGGCGAGAATATCTACAGAGAGAAAAGTGGGCATAGTTTCAATTGGTACTTCAACAGGAGGACCGAAGGCTTTACAGGAAATCATCCCTAAGCTACCTAAGGATTTTCCTGTTCCAATAGTGGTTGCCCAGCATATGCCACCTAATTTTACAAAGCCTTTTTCAGAAAGACTTGACCAACTGAGTCAACTTTCTGTAAAGGAAGCTGAAGAAGGCGAGACAATAAAGCCTGGCATAGTCTATGTGGCTCCTGGAAGAGGACACATGAGATTAAAAAGAAGGGGTATTGAGACATTTATTTCTATCTCTGAGGACAAAGAAGAATTTATCTATCGTCCCAGTGTGGATGCTCTAATGCTTTCTGTGGCTGAGTGTTTTCCAGGAAGAAGTTTGGGAGTTATCCTTACGGGAATGGGAAATGACGGTGCAAGGGGATGTAAAAAAATAAAAGAGACCGGTGGCAGAGTGTTTGCACAAAATGAAGAAACCTGTGTAGTATATGGAATGCCCCGGGCTGTTGTTGAGGCCGGATTGGCTGATAAGATAGTATCGCTTGATGAAATGGCTGGAGAGATTATAAATGCCGTATAAGGAGGATAAAATTGCAGGAAGACATTATTGAAAGGATAGTTCTTAAAACAATTGATATTCCACCACTGCCCCCTGTAGCTATGAAGGTCATGGGATTGATTCATGATGACCATGCATCTCTCAATGCTCTGGAAGAGATAATATCAAGGGACCAGG
Organism: Thermodesulfovibrio sp. TK500a; assembly: GCF_055381765.1. NCBI lineage: Bacteria > Pseudomonadati > Nitrospirota > Thermodesulfovibrionia > Thermodesulfovibrionales > Thermodesulfovibrionaceae > Thermodesulfovibrio > Thermodesulfovibrio sp. TK500a. Next base: position 447,752 of record NZ_AP041606.1, on the reverse strand, counting down.
GATTTTCTACAAGACTTCTCAGGATTGCTAACTCGCCCTATTATGGTCGAGACAGAAAAATAGAGAATATATCGCAAGCAATTATGCTTATTGGTTTTGAGACCTTAAAATCTCTTGTTATCGCAACTTCCATAAGAGACCTTCATAGAAGGTTTGGTGTTTTTGAACAGAAACTTTGGGAACATAGTCTTGGTGTGGCTCTATGTGGTAGTCTTGTGGCAATGATTACAAATTTAGCAACTCCCGATGAAGCTCTTGTTTGTGGAATAGTGCATGATGTTGGCAAGACAGTAATAAACAATACACTTCCAGAGATTTACATAAAGATTTACGATAAAGTTTACAAAGAAGGTAAGTCAGTTAAAGACGTAGAGGACGAGGTTCTTGGCTTTAATCATACAATCATAGGCAATCTAATAGCAAAAAAATGGAAGCTTCCAGAAAAGATGGAGATGGTAATTACATATCATCACGACTATCCCTATCCAACTCATGAAGACCCTGCCTTTGCAGACATATGTAACATCATAAGAGTTTCAGACCAGATATGCTTAAAGTTAGGAATAGGGGTAAAAGACCCTATTGACATTCCTATAGATTATGAATCTCTTGGCATAACAGAAGATGCCTTAAACGAACTTATCGGTCTATTTAAAATAAAATTTGATGACCAAAAAGATTTTCTTTTGAGTTAGATGCCTGCGGATGAAAAAATAGACCCTTTACTTCCCTACAGAGGCATCAGGCCTCTGAGAGAAGGAAATGTGTTTGCAAAATACAAAGTCAGAAAAAAACAGCAATCCAGAGAAAAGCCCAGTGAAGAGCAAGCTAAGTCTGAGGGAAAAGACCAATCGAAAAGAGGAATAGATATCGAAGTCTAAATTTTCCAGCATAGGCAAAATTTGCCTATTTAATTTAAAAACTCCTTCCGGATTTTGTAAGAAAAATAAGCATTTTACTATTTGCAATATCTGGCATATTCCTTGCAAGTTTTTATTATAAAATCCAAGACATAAGAGAGGAAAAGCTTATGTATAAGGGCATTTACATATCAATGACAGGAATGGCAATGAGAGAAAATGAACTTTCAGCCATTTCAAACAATCTTGCCAATATAAACACTACAGGCTACAAAAGGCAGTCCTTTGCAAGCAGACTTTATCCCCTCCTTTCTGGAAAACCCGTAGAACCAAGAGCTATTTATCAGAATGCGCGGTCCCAGACCTTTTTCGGCACGCAAACTATTGATACATCTCAGGGTGTATTAAGAAAAACGGGCAATCCCTTTGACCTTGCCATTCAGGGCGAGGGTTTTTTTGCTGTCCAGAGAGGTAATAGAATTTTCTACACAAGAGAAGGGGCTTTCACAAGGGACAGTGAGAATTTTCTTGTAACCCAAGCGGGATTAAGAGTTCTGGATGAAAATAATAATCCAATCGTAATAGATGGAACTAAAGTAGAAATTGGCCAGGACGGAAATGTATATGTAGATGGCAATCTAATTTCCAAAATAAAAGTTGTCCGCATAGACGGTGTAAGACATGTAGGTAGTTCTCTTTACGAGGGAAGAGAGGCTGGAGAGGCTACAGGAAAGGTTTTGCAGAGCTGGCTTGAGTCTTCGAATGTGAATCCGATGAATGAGCTTGTTCAGATGATTCAGGCAATTAGAAACTTTGAATTTGCTCAGCGAGTAACTACTAACTTTGACCAGCTTGCTCAAAGAGCAGTAAGTGAAATAGCAAGAATATAAGGAGGTAAAAGATGCTTAGGTCACTTTTTACAGCTGCCACAGGCATGTATGCCCAGCAGATAAATGTGGATGTCATATCGCACAACCTCGCCAATGTAAATACAACAGGTTTTAAAAAGGGAAGGGCTGAGTTTCAAGACTTGCTTTATCAGACAATAATTCAACCGGGAGCTCCCTCAGATGATGGGACACAGTATCCTTCTGGAATTCAGGTGGGTCTTGGGGTAAGACCTGTTGCTGTTGCCAAGTTTTTTACAACAGGCGATTTAGTCAATACAGGAAACAGCCTTGACCTGGCAATTGACGGAGAGGGTTTCTTTCAAGTCACTCTTCCTGATGGAACAATAGCCTACACAAGGGCAGGTAATTTTCGAGTAGACAGAGATGGCAGGATTGTCACAAATGACGGCTATCCAATTGAACCAGGCATTACAGTTCCTGCTGATGCTTTGAGTATTACCGTCGGAGGAGACGGCAGAGTAACGGTGCTACAACCAGGAACAGTAGCGCCTGTTGAGATAGGCACTATAGAGCTTGCAAGATTTATAAATCCCGGCGGACTGAGAGCCATTGGTAAAAATCTATTTCTTGAGACCGATGCCTCAGGAGCACCTACAACAGGAGCGCCAGGAACAGAGGGAAGGGGAACAATAATTCAAGGCTTTCTTGAGATGTCTAATGTTAACATTGTTGAGGAGCTTGCAAATCTTATAATTGCTCAGCGAGCTTTTGATATTAACTCAAAGGCAGTGCAGACTTCTGATGAGATGTTACAAACCACTACTGCAATTAAGAGGTAATGATGCTTAGAATTTATAACAGTCTCATGTTTCTAATGGCCTTGCTTTTATCTGCCGTAACATACGCATATTCATTCGATACAAATTCTCTAAAGCTCCTGCTTAAAGAAGAAATGAAAAAATCCTTCATTAGTAATGATGTGAACATAGGTGATATAAAATTTATAGGCTTTGCTCCCACAGAAAACTGCATTCCCGACAGAATAAAGATAAGAGAGATAAAGAGACCCTATGCGGTAGAGTTCACTTTTTACTGTGGAACAAGGCAATACAGGGCTTTAGCGAATTATGAAGTGCTCTTAAGCGTCTACGTGCCTCAGAGAAATTTGAAAAGGGGTGATACGCTAAATGAGGAAGACTTTATTGAGATAAAGAGACCTGCGTATAAAATACCTGCAGGAGCAATAACCAAAAAAGATGAACTCATAGGAAGAGTTTTAAAAAGGACTGTTGCTCAGGGAATAATCCTTAAGGAAGAACATTTTTATTCAGGTTTTCCAGTTAAAAGAGGCAGTCATGTTCAGGTAGTGATAACGTCAGGACAGGTCACTATCCTGACAGAGGGTGTCCTTAAATATGACAGTGCTGTTGGAGAAAAGGCCAAGGTTCAGTGCTTTCAAACTGGCAAGGAAATTGTAGGAGAGTTAGTAGAAAAAGATAAAGTGAGGGTAGTGCTATGAAAAAAATATTTATTCTACTAATTTCCATGTCATTATTAGCAGCCTGTTCAGAATTAAAAGAAGTGAGGGAGATAAAAAGTGCAGGGATGCCGCCAAAGTATTATCCCGAAACTCCCCAGCAATCAAGTGCAACCGAGGGTTCTTTGTGGAGAAACAAGGCCTCTCTTTATGAAGACAAAAAAGCCAGAAGAGTAAATGACCTTGTTACAATTCTTATAAATGAAACCACTTCTGCTCAGAAAAAGGCATCGACTACAACTTCAAGAAATTCCTCTACCAACTACGGACTTGACACTTTCTTCGGAATGAATACAGATTTCAACATTCATAATTTGCCCATAATAAATGGCTTCTATAAAGCAGGTAACATCTTCTCGCCCTCTGTTTCTGGTTCTGCAAGAAGTGATTTCAAAGGAGATGGAAATACTGCAAGAACTGGAACAATTACAGGAACAATTACCGCAAAAGTCGTTGAGGTGCTTCCTAATGGAAATTTGGTTATAGAGTCAAGAAAAGAGATTTTCGTTAACAATGAAAAGGAGATTTTAGTTTTAAGGGGGATAATAAGACCCGATGACATAAGTCAGAACAATACAATCCTTAGTCAGTATGTGGCAGATGCTCAGATTTTTCTTGTAGGAGATGGCACCCTTGGAGACAAACAGTCACAGGGCTGGCTTGTGAGATTTCTTGATAAAATATGGCCATTTTAGAGGTGGTTGTGATGAAAATGCATAATAAAAAATTCAATTCAAAATCTTTAAAACATAGCTTGAAACTTTATAATTGCATTCTGAGACATTCTAAGGTCATTCTGAGCGAAGCGACGAAGCTCCTTCTCATATTTTTCCTTATACTCTTTCTTTCTTCTTCCTCTTCCGCAGAGAGAATAAAGGATATTGCAAATTGGTATGGCATCAGAGAAAACCAGCTAATTGGCTACGGACTTGTAGTTGGTCTGAATGGCACAGGTGATAAAGACGGAACATATCTTTATCAACCAATTGCAAATATGCTCAGTCGAATGGGAGTAACTGTCAATGTAAAGGACTTAAAAGGTAAAGTTAAGAATGTTGCTGCTGTTATGGTCACTGCGAAACTGCCAACTAATGTGAAGCCGGGGGCTAAGATAGATGTGCAAGTATCTTCAATCGGAGATGCCAAATCTCTTCAAGGCGGAACCCTGCTTCTTACTCCCCTTACAGGACCTGATGGTGAGGTTTATGCTGTAGCACAGGGTCCTATTTCAATCGGTGGCTTTATTGCCGCAGGCAGAGCAGCTCAGGCAGTAAAGAACCATCAGAATGTAGGATACATTCCCGAGGGAGCAATTGTTGAAAAGACAGTGCCCGTTAATCTGATGGCAAAAAATGAACTTCAACTGTTGCTTCAATTTCCTGACATTACAACAGCAAGAAATATAGCTGAGAGAATAAACGACAGATACAAAGGAGAAATTGCCAAGGCCATAGACCCATCTACAGTGGCCATATTAGTTCCATCAGCATATCGAGGTAATGTGCTTGATTTCATGGCAGAGGTTGAGAGAATTGATGTTGCCATTGATGTGCCCGCCAGGGTAGTTGTTAATGAAAGAACAGGCACAGTTGTAATAGGCGCTAATGTCAGAATAGCCCCTACAGCTCTTGCTCATGGAGGGCTTACAATTACAATAAAAGAGACACCAGAAGTGGTTCAACCTCCTCCCCTTGCTCCTCGCGGAGCTCAGACAGAGGTCGTTCCAAGAACAGAGCTAAAAGCTGAGGAAAAACAGGCATCTTTGGTGGAAGTTCAGGGCTCTACAGTGGGAGAACTTGTTAAAGCTCTTAATACTCTTGGAGTTACTCCTAAAGATTTAATTTCTATACTTCAGGCTCTCAAAACAGCAGGAGCTTTGAAGGCAGATTTAGTGCTTATGTGAGGTTGATATGGTATCAAGAGTATCAGGCATAAATCAGACCGATGAGGCAACGCTTAAGCAGGCAAGGGAGCTTTCTAAAAAAATTGAGACTGTGTTTCTAACAGAAATGCTAAAGGTAATGCTTAAAGACACTTCCTTCACTAAGGACAGAACAATGTCTACCTATATGAGTGTTTTAATCCCTGAGATTGCAGAAATAATGGCTCAGAGAGAGATAGGCATAGGAAGGTTTTTAACAGAAAATCAGAATTTTCTTAATAGCATAAGCAAAAATGGCAAGATAGAACTTAAACCTACGCCACAAGATAAAAAGGAAGAGTCCTTTGAGATTAAAGACGGAAAGATATCCATGCCCAAAAAACTTTCTTTGCCTGTTGATGGCTATATTTCTTCAAAATTTGGTTTCCGCATAGACCCGATTGATGGAAAAAGGCGTCATCACAACGGAATTGATATTGCTGTGCCAGAAGGAACAAAGGTAAAGCCTGTTTTAGCAGGGAAGGTAGTATATTCAGGATATTCAAAGGGTTATGGCAACTGCGTTATTATTGAACATGAAGATGGCATACAAACTGTTTACGCCCACAACTCAAAAAATCTTGTAAAGGCAGGAGATACTGTAAATTCAGATACCGTAATCGCTCTTTCAGGTTCAACGGGCAGAACAACAGGTCCGCACCTTCATTTTGAAGTAAGAAGAGAGGGAAAACCTGTAAATCCTTTTGTGGCATTAAATCTTTCTGAGAAACCGACGATTGTATAATTAAAAACCTTTAAAGGAGAGGGAGGTGTTTTACATGATAGGCGGACCAATAAGAATAGACGGCGTAGCACCAAATTCAGGCATGATGCCTGAAAAATCTCAAAGCAAAGCTCCTGAAAGAGGCGAGGAAGTTCTAACAAAAGACCAGATTACCGTTTCAGAGGCTGCTAAAAACATTGCAAGGCTAATGGTAGAGGTTAGTAACATACCAGACATAAGGGCAGACAAAGTTGAAGAACTCAAAAACGCTATAAACTCTGGCACTTATGAAGTTAAGGGAAGTGAGGTGGCAGGGAAAATGCTCAAGGAGGCTTTAATTGACAAGCTTGCATGAGGAGCTTATTAAAATCCTGGAAGAAGAAAAATCTCTACTGAGTTCGCTCTATGAGATAGTCTCTGCGGAGAGAGATGCTATTGTGAGTCTTAACTCCGATGAACTCGAGAGGGTTTTAACTAAAAAACAAGAGGTTTTTACTAAACTGTCTCTCTGGGAGAATGAGAGAGAAAAGCTCCTTAACTCACAAGGCATGAAAGGAATGAATTTGCGGGATTTGATAAATAGGCTTGAAGCAGAAAATCCAAGTATAGATTTATCGGCTCTTAAAGAGCTTTACATAAAAATGAAAAGTCTTCTTGAGGCAATTGCTGAAATACAGAAAATAAACGAACAACTTGTTGACCGTTCAATGATTCATATAGGCACGGCATTAAAGTTTCTTGAAACTTTTGGCATAAAGGCAAAACAGAACCTCTCAAGGGAGGCATAAAATGTTAACAGCACTTTTTGACATCGGCAAAACAGGTGTGCTTACCTACCAGAAAGCTCTTGAGGTAATATCTCACAACATATCAAATGCTGCCACAGAGGGTTACACAAGACAAGATGTGGTCTTTGAGAACATGTCTTCTGGAATTTTAAGCATATCTGGCGTCACAGGTAGGGGAGTAAGGCTTAAAGACATAAGAAGGCTTTATGACTCTTTCATAGACCTCCAGCTTAAAACGGAAAATTCTAACCTCGCTTACTGGGATGTTGTTTACAATGGCATGTTAAGGCTTGAAAACATATTTAACGATGCTTCCGAGACTGCGTTCAGCAATGTTGTAAATGACTTTTTCAATGCTTGGCAAGAGGTGAGCCAGAATCCGCCAGGTGCTGCTGAAAGAACGCTTCTTCTTGACAGGGCTCAGTATCTTACCAAAAGGGTAAATCTTTCTTACAAATCTCTGATTGATGAGAGAAGCGAGATTTACAAAGACACGCAGAATCTTGTTGACCAGATTAACAAGTATCTTGACCAGATAAATGAACTAAATGAAAAGATTGCTGCAAGTCCGGGCTCTCTTGATGCCTTAGACCAGCGTGATAATCTTGTAAAACAGCTTAATGATATAGTGCAGATAAACTATTTTACTGACTTTGCAGGAAGATACTCAATTCTTCTTGGTGGTATGCCAATGGTTGACGGCGGAAGGGTTTATCATCTGAGGGTGGGACTTGATAGTAACCAGAAAATGCAGTTTAATCTTGAGACAGAATCGGGCTTTATTGATGTTACAAGCCTTATACAAGGTGGAAAACTCAAGGCAGAGATAGACTTGAGAGATGAAACAATACCTGAATACATGAACAAGCTTAATATGCTCGTTTTTGACCTCACCGAGGCAATAAATGCCCAGCATAGACAGGGGTATGGATTAAACGGAAGCACAGGATATAATTTCTTTACTCCTCTTAACAGCTTAAATATAACCTCTCCTCCTGTCTCACAAGTTACCACTGGTAGTTTTACTGATATTAAATATAGAGTAAATAACCCATCTCAAGCGATTAATTCAACATTCTCTATACAATTTAATGGAACTTCTTGGACAGTAAACGGCAATCCTCTCTCAAACTCTAATGTAAGCTCTTGGAGTGAGGGAGGAAATACATACTACAAACTCAGTTTCAGTGGAATGGAATTAGTCATTGAAAATCCAAGCAACAACTTGAACTTCAATCTTCAAATACCCTCTTCTGATATTTCATTTAAGATAAACAGTGTTAACGAGAATACTTATAAAAATTACAGAATACAACGTACTGGAAGCAGCTGGACATTATACGAAATCGACAATAGCACATCACCTCCGACATATATAAATATAAATTCAGCTTTAACTACAACCCCTATAACTAACGGCTATATTCTCAGCTTCAATGGAATAGATGTTACCATCAATAATCCTTCAAACAATCTTGACTTCAATTTCCAGATATCTCCCCAGGCAGCTTTTCTATTTAGTGTTGCAATCACTGACACACAAAAGATTGCAGCCGCTGCAGAAGACCCTACAGGCACAACCAGTGGTGTAATGGACAACAGAAATGCCCGAGCAATTTATGCTTTACTCGATAAAGAGATAATAGGTAGCTCTAAAACAATTGATTATTACAGAAGTATAGTCTCTAATGTGGGTGTTTTTACATCGAGTGCAAAAACGCAAAAGAGCTTTCAAGAAGCTCTTGTGCAGGAGATTCAGAAGCGCAGGCAGGATATGTCAGGAATTAGCTTGGACGAGGAAGCGGTAAATCTCCTAAAGTATCAGAAAATGTATGAGGCATCAGCAAGAGTTATAAGGGTGGCTGATGAGATACTTGCAAGTTTATTTGAGATGGTAAGATAAAAAGGAGATGCAGCTATGAAAGTAACATCATCTTTCATGTATCAAACTTTTCTTAAAGACCTCAACGCACATATTGAGGCTATGTTCAAATCTCAAAAACAGCTAACCACTGGCAAGAGAGTCCTCTCTCCAAGTGATGACCCTGTTGCTATGCAGAGAATAATAAAATACAGAGCTGATATTTCTGCCCTTGATGAGTATGCAAGGCTGATTGACACTGCCAAGATTTATAATTCCTCAATTGAGAGTGCCATAAATGACCTCAAAGGCATGGTCACAAAGGCAAAAACCTATGCTGTTCAGGGTTCAACCGATACACTTTCAGCCACTGACAGACTTGCAATAGCAAGAGAGATTGATACTCTCATTCAGAGAAGCTTGGATACTATAAACACGAAGGTTTCCGGCAGGTATATTTTTGGAGGCTTCAAGGGCGACGTTGCGCCTGTAGACGAATCAACAGGTATTTACGGAGTAGACAGGAATATGCAGTATCTCGATATAAATCCATTCCTTGATGTGGCAGTAAATCTACCAGCAACAGAGTTTTTTACCTTTTCCGGTAATTCTTCTGTTTTTGTTGAGTATAGCAAAAACGATGATATAGACATTATGTCTGCTCTTCTCATGCCTAAGCCTTTAACAGCTATAACCAGTGAAACAGCTTCATTTACTGATAATGGAGGAACCATCAATATTTGGATTGGTGATAAAGCCCCTGTGGAGATAACTATCAATGCAAATGCCTCATTAAGTGATATAGTGAATGAAATAAATAATAGTCCTGCAGGACAGTATGTTAAAGCAAGAGTTGTAAATGTTGGAACTTCCACCGACAAGGATTATAGAATAGTTATTAATAGTATTCCAATAGGACAATCAGACAAAATAAGAATCTCCGTAAATCAAACAACTGAAGATAATCTTAAATTACTAAACTACTATCCTGATGCAGAAAAACTTGAAGATCGTAAGGTATTTATGAAGCTTGAGGAAAACATTCTCAACTACAATTACTTCACAGATCCAACAAGCTCTAACTTCAACGACTTTAATAATAACTATGTCAACGAAAACTATTATATAAGAGCTCTCCATTTCCTAAAAGAAGCCCTTGAAAACAATGACCAACTAAGGATTCAGAAAGCTGTTTCATATCTCGATAAAATTGCCGATAACCTTTATAAACAGCAGTCTCTCATAGGTGCGAGACTTAATAAAATTGAGAGTATTACCGATTATAATCTGGAGCTTAAGACGAACACTAATCAAAATCTATCCAACGAACAAGATGCTGATGCCTTAGCAGTAATATCTGAACTTAACAGAAGAATGACTGTGCTTCAGGCAATGAGAACAACTCTTACGGATTTCTTTAGAAGTAATCTTTTTGACTTTCTGAGATAACATTATTTTCAAAAAAAGAGAAAATCTCTCGACTTTGCATCAGTGTGACAATTTAATAAAATTTAATGCCGAAGGCGGGACTCGAACCCGCACGGGTTTCCCCACACGCCCCTCAAACGTGCGTGTCTACCAGTTCCACCACTTCGGCTAATTATAATAATAGCAGGAAAGCTTATTTTGTTTCAACTGTTTATATGATTTAATTTGCATGGTTAAAGATTTAGGCTTTCTCCTACATAAACATTTACCTCAAGAGGAACTTGGAGGGAAAAATTTTTCATCTCATTAATTACAACTTCTCTTAATTTTTCAACATCTCTATCTTCAACCTCAAGGACAATTTCGTCATGTATCTGTAAGACTAATTTTGCGTTAATCTTCTGTTCTTTGATTTTTCGGTATATTCTAATCATGGCAATTTTTATGATATCTGCTGCTGTTCCCTGGACTGTTGCATTCACTGCCATTCTTTCGGCCTGAGTTCTTAAAAACTGATTGGCACTTCCTATGTCTGGTAATGGCCGTATTCTGCCAAAGAGAGTTCTCACATATCCTTGCTTTCTTGCCTGTTCAATGGTTTTAGCTATGAAATCCCTTACGTTCGGATATCTCGAGAAATAAAGTTCAATCAGTTCTTCAGCTTTCTCATAGGGTATTTTAACCGACTCGGAAAGGCCAAAGGGGCTTATTCCATAGGTAATTCCGAAATTAACTGTTTTTGCAACCCTTCTCTGTTCATCGGTCACACTTTCCTCTGGTACTGAGAAAATCTCTGAAGCCGTTGTCCTGTGAATATCTTTACCCTTTCTGAAGGCTTCAATTAAAGCTTTATCACCGCTTAGATGGGATAGAAGCCTTAGCTCAATCTGCGAATAGTCAGCACTTAGAAATAAAAATCCCTTCTGGGGAACAAAGATTTCCCTTATATGTTCAGCCCATTGGCCTTTAACAGGTATGTTCTGTAAATTTGGCTCACTGCTTACTATTCTTCCTGTTCCAGCCGTTGTTTGTGACCATTTTGCGTGAATTCTTCCTGTCTGTGGATTTATGTAACTTTTAAGTGGGGTCAGATAGCTCGTTAAAAGTTTATTTAAGATTCTGTAGCTAATTATCTCTCTTGGTAAGTCATGCTGGAAACTAAGTTCCTCTAAAACCTCCATTTCTGTAGAGCGAGCTTTTTTCCCTCTCTTTATTGTCTTAAGCCCTAATTTGTCGTATAAAATTTCTGCAAGTTGTTTGGGCGAGTTGATATTGAACTGTATGCCTGCAAGGGAGTAGATATTATCCTTTACTTTATCAATTTCTTTTGATACTAATTCAGTAAGTTGATTAAGTTTAGAAAGGTTTACCATAATACCCACTTCTTCCATTTCTAAAAGAACCTCCACAAGGGGCATTTCAATTTCGTAGTAGAGCCTCTCAAGGTCTTTTTCTTTAATTTCCTCTGACAGTTTCTCATAAAGTTGTAGCATCAACAAGGGCTCGATTTTCTCTCTTGAGGACTCTACTGTTCCGAGATACTCTATACAGAGCTCGATAAAATCATATTTTGCTCTGTTTGGATTTAAAAGATAGGCTGAAATCAACAAATCAAAGAAGGGCGGAGATAACTCAAGACCTGCTTTTTTAAATTTTCTTATTACCTCCTTGGCATCAAATATTATTTTCAGAATCTTTGTATTTAAAAGATTGCTGAGGGATTTATCTTTTAAGCTAAATTCGGAGATGCTCTTTTCAACACCTACAAGGGCAACCGTTTCCTCAGGTTTTAATGAAAAAATTCCCTTCTCGTTGGTTTTCTCTAATATTTTTTGGTTTTCTTCAAACTTAACGGAGATGTCTCCTTCAGAATTCTCCAATTCTTCTGATTGAATTTCTTTAAGGAGAGAGTGAAATTCAAGTTCTTTAAAAATATTCCTTAGATTTTCCCTGTGAGATGGTTTTATTTCTAATTGCTTTAAGGATATTTCAATGGGAGCATCTTTTTTAAGGCTTACAAGTTCCTGACTTAAAAGTAGTATTTCCTTGTTTTTTCTTATTAGTTCTCCTATTTTTGAGGGTTTAATTATATCAAGATTTTTGAGAATATTTTCCACAGAGCCGTATCTTTTAAGAAGTTCTGCTGCTGTTTTTTCTCCTATTCCCTTTATGCCTGGAATATTGTCGATGTTGTCACCGACCATGGCCATGAAATCAGTCAGTTTTTCAGGCTCGATGCCGTATTTTTTAAGTATAAAGTCTCTGTCAATTATTAAGTTGTTAAAGGGATCATATATCTTCGTATTTTCAGAAACAATCTGAAGCATATCTTTGTCAAGAGTCACAATATAACATATTGAAGGCTCTGAAGTATTTTTTGAGGATAGTTGACTTGCCACTGTAGCAATTATATCGTCAGCCTCGTATCCAGGAATTTCTGCTCTCATAATTCCCAGAGCTTCTATAATGGATTTTATGTATTCAATCTGTAGTGGTAAGTCCTTTGGTGTTTCAGGTCTTGTTATTTTGTATTCTTCATATACCCTATGTCTTTTTGTAGGATGAGGGCTGTCAAGGGCAATGAGCATGTATTTTATGTTTCTGTCTTTAATTAACTTGAGCAACATACGGGTAAATCCGTATATTGCGTTTGTAAGGATTCCCTTTGAACTGCTTAGCGGTTTGATGGCATGATAAGCCCTGTATATGAAGCAACTTCCGTCAACAAGATATATTTCTTCCATATCTTAGGATACCATTGGGCAAGCCTTTTTGTCATTTTTAGAGGAATATAAAGAAAATTTTAAGCTCCGTCATTGTGGTAATGACGGAGCTTATTTGGGTTATCCTAAAATCTCCTTCATATCCTGTTCGGCTGTGGTTATTGGCTTTATAGCAAAGTTTTCCACGAGAACTTTCAGAATATTAGGACTTACAAAGGCAGGTAGGGTTGGACCTAATCTTATATTCTTTATGCCCAGGTAGAGTAGGGTGGTAAGAATAGCAACGGCCTTCTGCTCATACCATGATAAGATTAATGAAAGGGGTAGCTCATTTACACTTGTATTGAAGGCCTTTGAAAGTGCTATTGCTATTTGTATTGCCGAATAGGCATCGTTGCACTGACCAACATCAAGTAATCTGGGAATTCCATCAATATCGCCGAGTTCTTTATCAAAAAATCTGAATTTGCCACAGGCAAGAGTGAGTATTAGAGTATTTTTGGGAGTCTTTTCAACGAATTCGGAGTAATAGCTTCTTCCAGGTTTTGCTCCGTCACAGCCACCAACGAGGAAGAAGTGTTTTATTTTGCCTGCTTTTACAAGTTCAATAACCTTATCAGCAAGACTGAGCACCGTATTTCTTGCAAAGCCAACCATGACTTTTTTACCTTCCCTGTCTTCTGGAAAGCCTGACATTTCAAGGGCTTTCTCAATTACAGGAGTGAAATCTTTATCTTTTATATGCTTGATACCTGGCCAACCTACTACCCCTGTAGTAAAAATTCTATCCTTGTAGGATTCCTGCGGTTTCATCAAACAGTTTGTAGTCATAAGTATTGCTCCAGGAAATTGGGCAAATTCTTTCTGTTGATTTTGCCATGCAGTGCCATAATGGCCGTAGAAATGCTTATACTTTTTTAATTCAGGGTAGCCATGACACGGAAGCATCTCTCCATGAGTATACACATATATCCCCTTCCCATCCGTCTGTTGTAGGAGTAATTCGAGGTCTCTTAAGTCATGGCCTGATACAACAATAGCTTTGCCCTTTTTATATCCCAGGGGCACTGGAGTTGGAACAGGATGGCCGTATTTTTCAGTGTTTGCTGCGTCAAGTATTTCCATGGCTCGTAGATTTATCTGGCCTGCTTTAAGCACCATGTTGAGCCAGTAGTTTAAATCACCATTTTTTTGCATTGCATCAAGTGCTTCATATATGAAAGCATAAATTTGCTCGTCCTCGTTTCCTAAAATCTGCGCATGGTCTGTGTAGGCAGCTATACCCCTGAGAGCATATAGTGTTATCTCTTTAAGTGACTGTATGTCTTCATTTGGTGAGTTTTGAAAAATTTTCTTATTCGCCTCTTCTCCCTGCTTTACAAGTTCCTGAAAATCTTCGGCAGGTTTAAATTCGCTTGCATAAGTCTGCTGTGCTTTTATTCCCCTTTTCTTCAATTCCTCTCTTAATTCAACTGCCTTGAAAATAAAATTTTTAATTGCTTCGGCGTCAAAGTTAACATTTGTAAGGGTTGAAAAAAGAGCTTCTGCCGTGAATTTGTTAACTTCTTTATCAATTTTCCCTTCCTTCAATGCCTCCTTGGCATAAGCTGACAGCCCTTGTAGTGCATAAGTAAGCAAGTCTTGAAGATAAGCAGTCTCGGGCTGTTTTCCGCATACTCCTAATTTTGTGCATGCAGTCTGATTAGCTGTTTGTTCACATTGTCTACAAAACATAGCTAAACCTCCTTTGGAAATTATTTATACTTTGAGTTTAAATGAAGGTAGGAAAAATAACTATGATTTTCGTCATATTTTTTATTTTTCTTGAAGTAGATTTAAAAGCTTACTCGTTATATCCTTTTATTAACCTTGAGCCCAAAATAAAGAATAAGAGACAGTAAAAAATTATTACGCCCAATGAGATAACTGCTTCAAGGTCAAAGTGAGTTTTTCTAATGACAATATTTGTATGGGTAAGGGGCATAATGTATATGAGCGGCTTAAAAATAAGTGGGATTCTATCAAGGGAGAAAAATGTTCCACTGAAGAATGCCATGGGCATGATGAAAAAGTTAGAGTAGGTGGCAGTATCTTCATGGGACTTTGTAATCATCCCTGTTATCACACCAAGGGATGCAAACATGAAACAGTTTAGAAGAAGAGTTATAAGAAAAATAAGATTTATTGAGAAACCAGAGGGCACAGTAAAGCCAACAGCTATTATGAGGGAAGAGGCAAAAAGTCCTTTAACCATACCTGCAAGGACTTCTCCTATCATTATTGAAGAAGGTTTTATAGGAGACTGTATGTATACCTGAAATGTTTTAAAGTAAAGTCTACTTAGATTTAAAGCACTTGCAACCCAGGAGTAAGAGTTATTCATTGAACTCATGGCAACAAGCCCAGGAAGTAAAAAAGTAAGATAATCGCCGCCTTCTGCAAGCCTTACTGTCTTGCCTAAACCAAGTCCGAACGTGACGAGATATATAATTGGTGCAATCATGGCAGAAAAAATATAGCCCATTCGTAAAAGCTTTCTTCTGAAATGTAACATCTCCTTGAGAAATATGGGATACCAGCTTGTCATTGATTTATCCTTGTCTGTATTATTCTCTCACCTGTTAACTTAACGAAAACATCTTCAAGATTAGACCTTCTTATTGTAACGCCATCATTTCTTCTTTTGGCAATCTCGTAAGCCTCTTCTCTGCTATGACATATTTCGCTTATGAGACTTCCATCCTTATCTATAAATTCGACGACATATTCGCCTATTTGTTTTTTCAGTTCTGAAGGACTTCCAAGGGCTATTAAACTTCCATGCGAGAGAATTCCTACTCTGTCACATAAAGCTTCTGCCTCTTCAATGTAGTGGGTCGTAAGTAGCACTGTTCTGCCCTCTATTTTTATCTTTCTTATTAATTGCCAAAGCTCTCTGCGGATGTGTGGATCAAGTCCTATGGAAGGTTCATCGAGAAATAAAACCTTAGGCTCAGACAAAAGAGCCCTTGCGAGGAGAACTCTTCTCTGAAGCCCACCAGAGAGCTTGTTTACCACTGTTTCTCTCTTTTCCGTAAGCTCCATTGTCTTCAAAATAAATTCAATTTTTTTCTTAATTTCCGATACATTATGAAGCATTCCGTAAATTAGAAGGTTCTCATAAACAGTAAGTTCTCTTTCAAGATTATTTTCCTGAGGAACAACTCCGATGATTTTTTTAATATCTTGAGGTTGTCCTATCACATCTTTGCCATCAATAAAGCATTTGCCCGAATCGGGTTTTGTAAGGGTTGTAAGAATTTTTACTGTTGTTGTTTTTCCCGCTCCATTTGGTCCCAGAAGTCCGAATATTTCGCCCTGTTTTATTTCAAGAGTAAGGGAGTCAAGTGCTTTGACTTTTCCGTAGGTTTTTGAAATACCAATAATTGTAATCATTTTTCTTAAAATATAGTCTATCACATTCCCTTGCATCTTTAGGATAGGAAAAATTAAAATTAAAGCATGCCAATTAAATGTCCCCATTGTGGAAAAGTTGTAGATTACGAAAACAATCCTTGGAGACCTTTCTGCTCAAAGAGCTGTAAAGTTCTTGACCTTTGGAACTGGTTTTATGAAAAGTATTCGATAAAAGTTGAAGAAGTAGATGAAAAAATAAACACTGAGGAGGAAAAAGATGATAAAGCTGACAGTATGTGGCGCAGCAGGAAGAATGGGCAGTAGAATTATTGCCCTCTCAAAAGAATATGCAGAACTAAAGGTAGTAGGTGCAATAGAGTCAAAGGCAAATCCAAAAGTTGAACTTGATGCAGGAGCAGTTGCAGGCATTGGCGAAATGGGAGTAAAAATCTCAGAAGATATTTCAAAAGTCATAGGAGAGACAGATGTTGTTGTGAACTTCACTTCTCCAGAGGCAACACTTGAGCATCTTGAGATTGTAAGGAAAAATAAAAAGTCAATGGTCATTGGCACAACAGGTTTTAGCAATGAGCAGATTTCAATTATTCAGAATGCATCACGTGACATTCCAATTGTTCTATCTCCAAATATGAGCATCGGCGTAAATCTTTTATTTAAGATACTTAGAGATGTTGCCAGAGTTCTTGGCGATGATTACGATATAGAGATATTTGAGGCACATCACCGAATGAAAAAGGATGCACCAAGTGGAACAGCTGTAAAGATGGCTAAAGTTATTGCAGAAGCCCTGGGAAGAAATTTTGACGAAGTGGCTGTTTATGCAAGAAAAGGAATAATTGGCGAGAGAACCAAAAAGGAAATAGGTATTCAAACAGTCAGAGCAGGAGATATTGTTGGTGAACATACGGTTTTATTCGGTGGGCTTGGCGAGAGAATTGAAATAACACACAAAGCATCAAGCAGAGATACCTTTGCAAGAGGAGCATTAAAGGCAGCCTTATGGCTGTATGGAAAATCTGCTGGGCTTTATGATATGGGGGACGTGCTTGGAATAAAATAAAAAAGGGAGGATTTAGTCCTCCCTCTTATCCTCCCTCTACAATGGAAAATTCTTTCCACATAAACCAGTTTCCGGTGTCTTTGAGAAAATTATAAGTTTCAGCAAATATTTTGTGGTGCTGTTCTTCTTCAAAAATCAACCTTTCAAAGAGCTTTTTTTCTTTTTCCGTATTAACTTCATTAAGGATTTTTTTATAAAATTCAATGCCTTCTTTTTCCATCTCCATGGCAATTCTGAATGATTCAAGGTCATCAGTTTGAGCCTGAATGCGTTCCATCATCTTATCTTTAAGCTCTTCAAAAACTGTTTTGACTGTCTTGATAGGGTTGGCCTCTCTTATGGTTAGTTCGAGTCCCTTTAGAACTTCATCAATCATTTTGATATGATTTTTTTCATCTTCTACGATAGTCAGAAACATCTTTTTTCCAACAGGATGGGAGACTTTATCAGCTGCTTCCTTATAAAATTTTACGGCATCTGTCTCCATTTTTAAGGCAAGTTCAATAGATTTCATAGAACCCCCTCACTTAGCCTTCTGCTTCAAACATATCTTTAGTTGCTCCACAAACTGGACAAACCCAACTGTCAGGCAGATTTTCAAAAGGAGTTCCCGGTGCTATACCATTGTCGGGGTCTCCCTGAGCAGGGTCATATACATATCCACAGACACTACATTTGTACTTTTTCATTATTGCCTCCTTTGGTTGATATTTTAGATTTATTATAAATATTCTCGAAAGCAAAATCAATTGTGAATGTCTGAGGGGGGATGACCTAAATTACAGTAAAAACTGTTTTTACTACACTTACAACTCTCTATTTGGATTACGCTGTGTTTTATCCCTATTTTTATAAGTTCTGCCTCAATTTCTGAGCGTATTTTATCTGCCTCACTTAAAAGTTTAACGTCAACTACAACATGTGCAGAAAAGGCAGGTATGCCGTAGCCTATTGACCAGATATGAAGGTCATGAATGTCACAAATCCCTTTGATTTTGCCAATTTTTTCAGTTATTTCGTTTACATCAAAGCCTCGAGGTGTAAAATCTAAAAAAATGAAAAGGGATTCTTTTATAACCCTGCTACCTCCGTAAATGATTATTAAGCCAACGAGTAAGCTTATCAATGGGTCAATTAAAATCCAGCCTGTAAATTTTATTATTAGTCCTGCAAATATTACGCCAATCGATGATACGGTGTCTCCTATTACGTGTAGCCAGGCACTTTTGATGTTTAAATCTTCGTGTTTGTGTCCTAAAATCAAAGCCATCAAGAGATTTCCTAAAAATCCAAAAAATGCCACCGATAACATCAAGTTAGAATTAATCTCAGGAGGTGAAATCAATCTTCTGTATCCCTCAAATATTATCAAAATAGCAATAATGATAAGGCTTACACCATTTATAAATGCAGCAAGAATGCCTATTTTCTGATACCCATAGGTTGCCTTTCTGTTAGAAGGCTTTTTTGCTATAATTGCAGCAATCAAACTCAGTATTATGGCAAAAGAGTCTGTAAAAACATGACCAGCGTCACTCAAAAGAGCAAGTGAATTGCTTATAATTCCACCAATAATTTCGGCTGAAAAGATTATGAGCGTTATAATAAGAGTAATGAAAAGTCTCTTAGCGGAGGAGTTTTTCATTTTATTTTAAATGTTTTTATAGCCTTTTCTTGAAGTCTCTCGTTTCCACAAACAAGAAGGGTTGTCTTTGTTCCAAAATCAACTTCAAGCTCGTCAATACTTTGACCCTCAAGGTCTGTAATTAACGCTCCAGCCTCTTTAGCTATTAAAACACCTGCTGAAAAATCAAATATTCTTGATGCTGTAGGAGTTACAAAGATGCTTAAAGCTCCCATTGAAAGATAGGCGAGGTCTAAGGCTGTGCTTCCATAACATCTTACTCTACTTGCTAATTTAAAAAGCGGAAAAATTCCTTGAAGAGATGAATATGGATTAGAGGCTTCAAAGGCTATTATAACAGGTTTTTCTTCGAGCTGTGTTCTTATCTGGTGGCCATTAAAAAATGCACCCCTCCCTCTTTCAGCATAAAACTCATCTCCGTTAATTAGATTGATAATGTAGCCAGTTTTTAGATTTTTAATTTTTTTACCATCAGCTATTGCAACAGATGTAGAGAAAAAGGGTATTCCAGAAACAGCATTTTTGCTTCCATCAATGGGGTCTATGATGAGGGTTATGTCACTGTTTTCAATAAGCCTGATTCCCCTCTCTTCTGCTATAACGTTTATTTTAAATCCCTCTCTATCAAAACTTTCAATGATAACATCTTCGGCCAATTTGTCCACAGGAAATGTTATATCTCCTGAAGCCCCTTTACCAAGGGCAGCGCTATTGAATTGAGGTTTTTTTGAGGAAATCTCTTTCAAGAGCCTGCGTCCTATCTGTCTTAAAAAATCTATATTCATAAGCCCTTATTATATCCTGAAAATACGGTAGTTGACAATCTTTAAAATACCATTTATGATAAAAGTCTATGAGCAAATTCAATATAAAGTCAATAACAAGAGAAAATATCAAGAAGTTAAAACCCTATCAGGCTAAAGAAATTCCAAGTCTTATAAAGTTAGATGCTAATGAATCACCTTTTCCCGTTAAACTTTCTGAAATTGTAAGTGGTGTAGATATTCCGCTTAATAGATATCCAGACCCAGAGGCAAAGGAACTCAAGAGGGCGATTTCTAAGAGATTTCAAGTTAGACCAGAAAGTATAATGGTCGGAAACGGCTCTGACGAGCTTATATATTATCTAATTTTAACCTTTGGAGGACCTGTTTTATACCCTGTTCCAACCTTTTCCATGTATGGAATTATTGCCCAATCTGTAGGAGTTGAAACAGTAGAGTCTAAACTTGACAGAGAATTTGACATTCAGGAGGAAGATTTTTTAAATCTAATTAGGTTAAAAAAACCTTCTCTCATTTTTCTGAGCACTCCCAATAATCCAACAGGCAATACCTTTTCAGCGGAAAAGATACTTAAAATTATTGATGTGGCAAGAAAAAGCAACTCTCTGGTTATAATAGATGAAGCATATGTCCCTTTTTGCAGCCATAAAGGCTTTTTACCATTTCTAAAAGATTTTGAAAATTTGCTCATACTCAGAACTTTAAGTAAAATCGGGCTTGCTGGATTAAGGTTGGGTTATCTTATTGGAGATGAGAAAATTCTCAATGAGGTGTCTAAAGTCAGGCTTCCATACAACGTTGATTCTCTAACCCAATACATTGCCACCTACGCTCTTAAGGATTTCTACTCTAAAATAAAAAAATTCATAGCTGAAATTACAAAAGAGAGGGATAGAATGTTAAGAGAACTTTCCACTTTTAAGGAGCTTACCGTATATCCCTCGGAGGCTAATTTCATACTTTTTAAATCAAGACGGACTAATCAGATTTATGAAAAACTTCTTAAAGAAGGCATTTTAATAAGAAACATGTCACCATTAATAAAAAATGCTTTAAGAGTTACGATAGGGACAAAGGAAGAAAATTCTCAGTTCATAGAAACAATAAAAAGCATATTGAGGAAAAGGATATGAGAAAAGCCTCTATAAGCAGAAAAACCAAAGAGACAGAAGTTAAGATAGAGATAGACCTGGACGGTATTGGACAAAATAATATAGAAACTCCGCTGGGCTTTTTAAATCACATGCTCGAACTTTTCTCCTTTCACAGCAGAATTAATCTAAAAGTTAAAGCAGAAGGAGATATTCACGTAGATTATCATCATATAATCGAGGATATTGGAATAGTTCTTGGGAAAGCCATTGATGATGCTCTTGGAGAGAGAAAAGGAATAAAGAGATACGGCTTTGCATCAATCCCGATGGATGAAGCCATTGCCCAAGTATCTTTAGACCTTGGTGGTAGAGCATATCTTGTCTATAATGTGCCTTTTACAGGATTAATAAGGGATATTGATATTGCTCTGTTTGAAGAATTTTTTAGAGCTCTTGTAAACAATGCGAAAATTATCCTTCATGTCAATGTAGCTTACGGTAAAGATTTACATCACGTAGTTGAGGCAATATTTAAAGCCTTTGCAATAGCAATTAAAGAAGCTGTAATACTAACAGGAGATACTCTACCTTCTACAAAAGGCTTAATATGAAAGAAGCTTTGCTTAAGGTTTCTCTTATCGAGCACACTCCAATGCCTGAAAATTTAGTTGCTCTCTCTGCAAGACTTTGTTACAGTCCTGTTGGAGTTGATGAACTCAGGGAAAAAATGTCAGAGGAGGAGAAAGAAAAGCTCATAAATCTTCTAAGAGAGAGCGGTCATTTGAGCCCTTTTGAACATGCCTCTTTTACTTTTGCCGTAGAGGGAATATCAAGGGCTTGTTCTCATCAGTTAGTGAGGCACAGAATCGCATCATACAGTCAACAGTCTCAGAGATATGTAAGCGAAGAAAGTGGTTTTGATTTTGTAGTGCCTCCAATTTTTAAAGAAGATAATCTCCTGAATACTCTTTTCAAGGAGGCTATGGAACAATCTCATAAGTATTACTGTAAATTGCTAAAAGAGCTTGAAAAAAGAGGAATTAAAGGTGAAACTGCAAGACAGGATGCAAGGTTTGTTTTGCCTAATGCGGCAGAGACAAAGATTGTAATAACAATGAATGCAAGAGAGCTACTTCATTTCTTCCGTGTAAGATGTTGTAGCCGTGCCCAGTGGGAAATAAGAGCACTTGCAACAGAAATGCTTAGGCTTGTTAAAAAAGTAGCTCCTTTATTATTCAAGGATGCAGGTCCTTCATGTGTTGTCGGTAAATGTCCTGAGGGAAGATTTTCCTGTGGCAAGGCTGGACAAATAAGGAAAAAATTCAAAACTCTGTGATATAATTGACAAATGAGCGTAATAGATATTATAGGAAACACCCCTCTTATTAGATTAGATAGAATAAACCCTAATCCTAAGGTAATTCTCTACGGTAAATTCGAAGGAGCTAATCCAGGAGGCTCAATTAAAGACAGGACAGCGCTCTATCTAATAAAAGAAGCTGAAGAAAAAGGACTGCTTACAAAGGAAAAAATAATACTGGAACCAACCTCAGGCAATACAGGTATAGGCCTTGCAATGATTGCAGCTGCTAAGGGATATAGAATTAAGCTTGTTATGCCAAAATGTGTAAGCGTTGAGAGAAGAAGAGTTCTCGAGGCATTAAGCGCAGAGCTTATTTTAACGCCTGCAGAGGAAAGCACAGACGGTGCTATTAGGCTTGCCCATCAGATTTATGAAGACTCGCCTGATAAATACTTTATGCCAAATCAATTTGACAATGAAGCCAATATAAGGGCTCATTATGAAACCACAGCTCCTGAGATAATAGAGCAGACAAAAGGTGAGATTACTCATTTTGTGGCTGGAATGGGAACAACGGGAACACTTATGGGCGTAAGTAAGCGACTCAAAGAGTACAATAGCAGTATTCAGATAGTCGGAGTTGAGCCAGTTCCTGGCCACAGGATTCAAGGACTAAAAAATCTATCAGAGAGTATTGTTCCGAAAATATTTAATCCTTCAAGATTGGATGAAAAGATAAATGTTAATGACGAGGAAGCTTTTGATATAACAAGAAAGCTTGCAATGTTTGAAGGAGTTTTTGTCGGCATGTCTTCAGGTGCTGCAATGAGCGTGGCTCTTAAGAAGGCAAGCGAGATAAGAAGTGGTGTAATCGTTGTTATACTGCCAGATAGGGGAGATAGGTATCTGTCTACCTCCCTTTTTGCCTCAATTTGTAGTAAGTGTCCTCCTTAAATTAAGTCTTAATCTTGAGCTTTCCTTAATTCTTTAAAGAAATCTTGTAAAATCTTACGACATTCTTCTTCAAGAACTCCCGTTTTTAACTCAACCCTATGATTAAGTCTACAGTCTTGAAGAATTCTGTATAAACTTACAGCACCACCAGCCTTAGGGTCGTCACAGCCGTAGACAACTTTTTTTATTCTTGCATTCACAATTGCACCTGAGCACATTATGCAGGGTTCTTTAGTAACATATAAACTTGCTTCTGTAAGTCGCCAAGCACCGAGAATTTTTGAGGCTTCTCGTATGGCTAAAACTTCAGCGTGTGCTGTTGGGTCAAAGGTGGTCTCTTTTTGATTATGTGCTCTGGCAATAATGTTACCATCCACAACAATCACAGCACCAACGGGAATTTCGCCTTTTTTGTATGCTTTCTCTGCTTCTTTTAGGGCTTCTTTTAGGAAATATTCGTCAGAAGCCAGTTTGTCCACTCATCAATTCCCTGTCCTGTTTTACAGGATACTTCAAAAATTTTTATGTTTGGATTAAGAAATAGAGCGTCTTTCCTTATTTTTTCTAAGCTAACGTCAAGCAGATCCTTTAGGTCTACCTTGTTTATAATCAAAACCGAAGACTCCTGAAACATAAGAGGATACTTAAGGGGTTTATCGTCACCCTCTGTTAAACTCAGAATCATTACTTTAATGTCTTCACCAACTTTAAACTCAGCAGGACATACGAGATTACCAACATTTTCAATAAAAAGCATGTCTAAATCTTTCAGAGGCAAATCCCTTGCTGCATCGGCTATCATATTGGCATCTAAGTGACATGCTCCTTCTGTGTTAATTTGCACTACTGGTACTCCGAGTTTGTCAATTCTTTCAGCATCATTTGTTCCAGTTATATCTCCTTCAATGACGCCAATCTTTACCTTATCCTTCAGGGCTGCGATAGTTCTCTCAAGAAGTGATGTTTTCCCAGCACCAGGAGAACTCATGAGGTTTATTACATAAACCCCTGCTTCTTTAAACATTTTTTTGTTTTCTTCGGCAATTCTCTCGTTGGCATCGAGAATCTTTGTGGTAACCTTAATTTTCATTGCTTACCTCCATTTCTGTAATATTGAGCTCTTTCCCAGATATGAGATTAATTGAAAAACTCCCGCAGTGGGGACATTCAAAAAGAAGATAGTTCTCATTGCTTTCAAAGTTTTTTCCGCAATCCTTGCAAACAATTTTAACAGGTATTTCTTCGATTATTAAATTTGCTTTTTCTGCAACTGTGCCTTCCTTTAAAACATTGAAAGCAAAAAGCAGGGCATCAGTCATTATTCCTGTTGCCCTGCCTATTGATACCTTAATGGATTCTATTTTACTGTATCCATTTTTTGCACATTCCTGAACAGCAATATTTATAAGCTCTGTGGCTATAGATGCTTCATGCATCAGCCCTCTTGCTCCTTCTCCCGGGAAACCTCTTTTTCATAGGCCTCTTTACCAGCTTCAAAGGCTTTTGTAAGGGCAGACTTTTTTTCATCAAGAGTTTCCTTTGCTTTGTCAAAGGTAGACGTAATTTTTTCTCTGGCCTCCTTGATGTAAGCTTCTGCTTTTTCCTTTACATCCTCTGCTGTTTCTTTTATTTTTGCTCTTGTCTCACTTCCTGCTTGAGGCGCTAAAAGAAGTGCCAAACCAGCTCCTACAATTCCCCCCAACAAAAAAGATAAAAAAACAGATTTAGCGCTAAATCCTCTTTCCTCTTCCATTTTATTTCCCTCCTTTCTTTAAATTTTCAAAGAATACGGATGCTGCGACGGTTATTGCTGTTTTTAAGGCATTACCCTTTATGTTTACGGAATTCTTCATCCTTTCAACAGTTGCGATAAGTTCAGAAACGATGAAGGTTAGTTTTTCAATGGTTCCACCTAATTCTTTTACCTTTTCAGTAACCTTATTAATATCCTCAACGGAAGATTTAACTCCTTCAATTACTCTCTCTGTCTCGTGAATTGCAGGTTCGAGTCTTGTTTTTGTTGTATTAAGAAATTCCTTGAAAGCATTAATTCCTCTCCTTAACTCTACAGCAACAACTATAAGAAAAATTAGGGCTCCTATCAGGCTTAAGGTAGCAAGAAAATATCCTATGCTTAAAATAATAATCCACGTCTCACTCATTGTTTCCTCCTTTAAGAAAGGATAACATTTTAGATTTTATTGTGGCAAATTTTTTAGCTTTGCTCGGACGTATAAAATTCTCTGAGCTACAGTTATCCAGCTAAGGATGGTGAGGAATATAAGGGTTGTATATAGAAATCCCGTTAGACATCCCAATGCAATTAATATAAGTCTTTCAGGTCTTTCAATAATGCCGATTTTACAGGAAACTCCAAGACCTTCAGCTCTTGCTCTTATGTAGGAGATTAAAAAAGAGGCAATCATGCAGAAAAGAGTTAAGATTAGTCCTTCTGCATGATTGAGTTTCAGAAAATACCATGCTATACCAGTGAAGATAAATCCATCAGCTATTCTGTCAAGAGTTGAGTCAAGTAAAGCACCAAATTTGGTTGTCCTTCCATTCACTCTTGCCATAATTCCATCGAGCATATCAAAAGCTCCACCGGCAAGAATAAAAACGCCACCAAGAAATAGATTAAAAGGGATTACAAAGCAAGAACTTGAAGTTATAATCATGCCCATAAAGGTTATAATATTGGGATTTACAGGAAAGGCTTTTGCTAAAGGTGTAAGGGGTTTATCAAGAAGATGGCTGAATTTCTCACTTAACAAGCTATCTTTCCCTCTTTCCTTCTATAAACTCCTCCACCATATTTTTTGCCACTTCGTCAGGATACTGAACTCTTGGGTGTTTCATGAAATAGGCAGATGGCGAAATGAGAAGTCCGCCAGTTCCCCTGTCAAGAGCCAATTTACAACATCTTATGGCATCTATGACAACACCTGCACTGTTAGGTGAGTCTTCCACACTCAATCTGAGCTCTAAATTTATCGGCACATTTCCAAAAATTTCTCCCTCTATTCTTAAAAAGCATACTTTATTGTCGTTCATCCACGGTATGTAATCAGAAGGGCCAATATGAACATGCTCTGCTTCAAGTTCATGAGTTATCTGACTCGTTACTGCCTCTGTTTTAGAAATCTTTTTTGAGGTCAGTCTACTACGATTTAGCATATTGAGAAAGTCAGTGTTTCCACCAACATTTAATTGATAGGTATTTGTTATACGAACCCCTCTGTCCATGCAGAGTTTACTTAAAACTCTGTGCACTATTGTTGCTCCAATCTGGCTTTTTATATCATCGCCTATTATAGGAATTTTCTTTTCTTCGAATTTTTTTATCCATTCATCATCGGAAGCAATAAAGACAGGTATGCAGTTGATGAAAGCAACACCAGCCTCAAGCGCACACTGGGCGTAGTATCTGGTTGCTTCCTCTGAACCTACGGGAAGATAGCTTACTATTATTTCTGCCCCCGTTTCTTTTAAAACTTTTACCACATCTACAGGCTTTTCATCGGCAGGAATAAATCTCTTATCATCTGGGTAATCCTTCATGTGTTCAGCAACACCGTCAAGGATTGGTCCCATTGAGACTTTTACAGGATAATCTGGCAGGTTAGAATAGAAAATTTTGGTGCAATTAGGCTTGGCAAAGATAGCTTCTTTAAGAGGTTTGTTTACCTTTCTTTTGTCTATATCAAAAGCTGCAACTACCTCTATGTCTCCTGGAAGATAACCTCCGAGATTAAAATGCATCAATCCCGGAATTTTTTCCTCGCTTTTATAATTTTTGTAATACTCAATTCCCTGAATAAGAGCACTTGCGCAGTTTCCAAGTCCAACAATAGCAAGCTTTATTTTTCCCATTCTTATCTCCTTGTCCTTTTGGATGAAAAAATGCTAAAACAAAATTTTATAAACTAATAAATATCTTTATGTCAAGCCTTAAAGTGTTGATTTAATTGAGCATTGGATTTTACAATATCTTTTAAGCGTGGATACTACCACAAATTACATAAACAATTTTCTGAATTATCTCAAGCTTCAAAGAGGTGAGTCACCAAACACTATTAGAGCGTATAAAAAAGACTTGTTCGAATTTTTTCAGTTTGTAAAAACTATGCCAGAAGAAGTAGATTCCGTTGCTATTAGAGGTTTTATTTCAGAACAAATTTTAAAGGGCAATTCTAAAACAACGGTGACGAGAAAACTCTCATCAATTAGGTCTTTTTTTTCTTATCTTTACAGCGAGGGAATAATCAAGATTAATCCTGCAAGGGCAGTATCTTCTCTTAAAGTAAGAAGAAATCTGCCTAAATTCTTAACAATAGATGATACTTTCAAGCTTATCGAAGCCTCCTCAGAAGATAAGTTCATTGTCCAGAGAGACAGGGCTATGTTAGAGCTTCTTTATGGTTGTGGAATACGAGTTAGTGAGTTATGCAGTCTAAATCTGGAGGATTTAAATCTTAAAGATGGACTAATAAAGGTAAAAGGAAAAGGGCAAAAGGAAAGAATTGTTCCGTTAGGACAGAAGGCAAAGGAAGCAATAAAAAAATATCTTGCTATGAGACATATCTTGAGAATAAAAAAGAAATTTGCCACTCAGGAAGCTCCTCTTTTCATAAACAACAGGGGCAATAGAATCTCCGACAGACAGGTAAGAAGAGTGGTAATTAAATATGCTAAAGCAATTGGAATTCAAGAAAAAATAGGACCTCACACCCTACGACACACCTTTGCAAGTCATCTTCTCATGGAAGGTGCTGATTTAAGAGTGATACAAGAATTGTTAGGGCATTCGTCTCTATCAACAACTCAGATTTACACGCATATTGATTTAAAGCATCTAATGGAGATTTATGACAAATCCCATCCACTTAATAAGGAGGAAAACTAAATGGAGTTTCACGGAACGACGGTTTTATGCGTAAAAAGAGACAGTTCAGTTGTTATGATATCTGATGGGCAGGTAACTTTTGGAAATACGGTGCTTAAACATAATGCAAAGAAAATAAGGAAACTCTACAATGGTAAGGTTCTCACAGGCTTTGCAGGCTCTACAGCAGATGCTTTTACACTTTTTGAAAGATTTGAAGGCAAACTTGAGACATACAAAGGAAACATTCTCAGAGCAGCAGTAGAGCTCGCGAAAGACTGGCGAACTGACAAAATTCTCAGAAGACTTGAAGCATTGCTTCTTGTGGCAGACAAAGAGCATATCCTTGTTCTCTCTGGTAATGGTGATGTAATAGAGCCTGAGGAGGGAATTGCAGCAATTGGCTCTGGAGGACCTTTTGCTTATGCTGCTGCAAAGGCACTTTATGAAAATACTGAACTTTCTGCAAGAGAAATTGCAAATAAAGCAATGGAGATAGCTTCAAAGATATGCATTTACACAAACAATACGACTGTAATGGAGGAGTTGGAGTAATGGAAAATCTTACACCGAAGAGGATAGTTGAAGAGCTTGATAAATTCATAATTGGCCAGGAAGGTGCTAAAAAGGCTGTAGCCATAGCTCTTAGAAACAGATTTAGAAGACAGTTACTACCGAAGGAATTAAGAGATGAAGTGCTTCCGAAAAATATTCTCATGATTGGGCCTACGGGAGTTGGTAAAACGGAAATTGCAAGAAGGCTTGCAAAGCTTGTAAATGCTCCTTTTGTTAAAGTAGAGGCATCAAAATTTACTGAAGTAGGTTATGTTGGAAGAGACGTAGAATCAATAATAAGAGACCTCACAGAAGTATCAATGAACATGGTTAAACAGGAACACTCCCAGCGAGTTCAAGAAAAGGCTAAGCAGATGGCAGAAGAGAGAATTCTTGACATTCTTCTGCCTCAGCCAAGATACACAAGAGATATTAATGAGGCAGAGGAGAGAACTCGATATCAAGAGACAAGAGAAAAACTCAGGAAACAACTTCGTGAGGGAGCTCTTGATGAACGGTATGTAGAGATTGACTTGAAAGAAAAAGTGATACCCTTCGGAGTTATCTCAAACGTGGCAATGGAAGAGATTGAAATAAATCTCAAGGAAATGCTTGGAAGCTTTCTTCCAGAAAAAGTAAAGAGAAAAAAAGTGAAAATCGCTGAAGCCATAAGGATACTCACGCAGGAAGAGGCAAATAAATTGATTGATATGGAAAAAGTAACAAAAGAGGCTATCGAGAGAGTTGAGCAGACAGGAATAGTATTTATCGATGAGATTGATAAAATCGCCTCTCGTGGAAGCTCTTATGGACCCGATGTATCCCGAGAAGGAGTCCAGAGAGACTTACTGCCTATAGTAGAGGGTTCAACAGTAACGACTAAATACGGTCCTGTTAAAACGGACCATATACTTTTTATAGCAGCGGGGGCTTTTCATGTGGCAAAACCTTCTGATTTAATTCCCGAGCTTCAGGGTAGATTTCCAATAAGGGTAGAGCTTAGCTCTCTTGGGAAAGAGGAGTTTATAAAAATTCTTACAGAACCCGACAATGCTCTGATAAAACAGTATATAGCACTGCTTAGCACAGAAGGAGTTAAGCTTGAGTTTACTAAAGACGGAATAGCTGAAATTGCAGAAATCTCACAACACGTAAATGAAAAAACAGAAAACATAGGAGCAAGAAGACTTCATACAGTAATGGAAAAACTACTTGAAGACATATCATTTAATGCTTCCGAACTTACAGGACAGACAATTAAGATTGACGCAAAATTTGTAAGAGAAAAACTAAGTGAAATAGTCAAAAGTGAAGACCTCAGTAGATACATTCTTTAGTCTTAAAAAATATGGCTTAAGGCTGAAGATAGCTTTTTTGGTCTCTTTGCTTGCAATATCCTGTGCACCAGCAAAGAGACCATCTTCGGTAGATTATCAGCCCTCTGCAGAAGCAAAACGAGGAGTTGCCTCTTGGTATGGTGCGGAGTTTCACGGAAGACCAACTGCTTCCGGAGAGATATATAACATGTATGACTACACCTGTGCTCATAGAGAATATCCATTTGGAACAAGGCTAAAGGTGACAAATCTCAAGAATGGTAAAGACGTAGTATGCACTGTCAATGACAGAGGACCTTTTGTTCCAGGTAGAGACCTTGACCTATCCTATGCCTCTGCAAGAAAGATAGACCTCATAGGTTTAGGAATTACAGAGGTATTAATGGAGCCGATAGGAAGAGATTTAGCCTACGTAAGATATGTAAAATACTCACCTATTAATGGCCAGTTAACAATTCAGGTGGGAGCTTTCAGAGAAATTGAAAATGCCCAGAGGCTGAAAGAAGCCCTGAGCCTCAATTACAAAAATGTTTACATAATCAAAGCCTCTGTCAAAGGAGAAGTCTTCTACAGAGTAAGGGTTGGAAAATACAGAAGTTATGATGAGGCATACGGTGTTGCAAAAGCTATGGGACAGGAAGGCTACAGGGTTCTTATAACAAATTTTGAAGGAGGTCTTAGAGATGAAATTTGAAAGATTTGATGAGGTAGTAAAATTTCACGGACACAGCTGCCCCGGTCTTGCATTAGGTTACAGAGTTGCCCTTGCAGCCATAGAAGAGCTTGGTATAAAGAGAGCTGAAGATGAGGAAATTGTCTGCATTGTAGAAAACGACTCCTGTGCAGTAGATGCTATTCAGGTAATTACAGGTTGCACCTTTGGAAAGGGTAATCTTCTTTACAGAGATTACGGAAAACAGGTATATACGTTTTTTGACAGAAAAAAAGAAAAGGCTGTGAGAATTTCGATAGATTTCGAATTAACAGAAACAGATGAAGAGAAGGCCATATGGAGAAGATTTACCGAAGGAGAACGAACTAAAGAAGTTTTAGATTTCATCAATAGAAGAAAAGCTGAAAAAACAAAACAGATACTCAATGCTGATAAAGAAAAACTACTTAAAATATCCTACCCTTCTTTCAACCCACCTAAAGAGGCAAGAATATTTAAAAGCCTCCGATGTGAACAATGTGGAGAAAAGGTTGCCGAGATAAAGGCAAGGCTTTTGAACGGAAGAACTTTATGCATACCCTGTTTTGAGGCTATTCTATGCAAGAAATAGAAATTAGCCTTACAGGGATTGCCCATCTTGGAGAGGCTATTGGAAAATACAACGGAAAGGTAGTATTCGTTCCTTATGGTATTCCTGGAGAGACGGTTAAGGTTAGGATAATTAAAGATGAGGGAGATTATTGTAGAGGAGAAATCATTGAGGTTTTAGAACCATCCCTTTTCAGAGAAACTCCTCCCTGTGAACTCTTCGGTAGATGCGGAGGATGTAGCTTTCAGCATGTTGCCTACAGTTACCAAACAAAACTCAAGGAAATAGTAGTCATGGAACAGCTTAAAAGGATTGGTGGTTTTGAAAATCCCGAGGACTTTACAAATCTCACAATTTATGCTGAAAATCCTTACAATTACAGAAATAGAGGAGATTTCTCAATAAACAGAGAGAAACTTTTAGGCTTTAAAATAAGAGGCACCCATCGATTTATTCATGTCTCTTACTGCCACATAATGCATGATAATATTAACAAAATTCTATCTCTTATTCAAGGAAAAAGTCCTAAAAGAAAGACTCATAACATTACAATAAGATATGGCATAAACACCTCAAACTATCTTGTTCAGCCTGAAATAGACATAGAAGAACTGAAAACGGGACAACTATTCTACACGGAAAAACTCCTTGACAAGGAGTTTAGAATATCGGTGCCATCATTCTTTCAAGTAAACACCTATCAGGCAGAAAACTTAATTAAAACAGTATTGAACTACATTACCGAAGAGGACAAAACGGTTATAGATGCCTATGCAGGAGTAGGAACATTTACTGTTTTCATAGCCAGAAAAGCAGAGAGAGTAATAGCCATTGAAGAAAGTCGGTCAGCTTATAAAGATGCGCAAGCAAATATTAAGGATTTTGACAACATAACCTATCTATGTGAAAAGACAGAGGAAACGCTTGCGAGGGATGATATTAGCGCAGATGCGATAGTGATTGACCCTCCGAGAGTTGGTGTAATGAAAGAAGTTCTTCAGGCAATAGCAGAAAAAGGCATAAAAAAAGTTATATACGTATCCTGTGAGCCCTCAACCCTTGCCAGAGATTTAAAATATCTAAGAGAAAGAGGTTACAAACTCATAGAGGTTCAACCAGTGGACATGTTTCCTCAGACTTATCACATTGAAAATGTGGCTTTAATGAAACTTGAATAAATAGGAGGAGAGTATGGCTTTAAAAATCAATTTGCAAGAGGTAAACATGCAGCCTCATCCTAAATTTGAAGGCGTAAAGGTTGGATATGTTTCAACAAAAGAGAGGCATCCAGAGTTAAGCATAATTATTCTTGAAGTAGTGCCAGGAATTCAAATTCCTCTTCATACCCATGAAAGAGAAATTGACAGCATTTTCATATTGCAGGGCGAGGGCGAGATGTTTTTAAATAATGAATGGATAAGAATAAAAGCGGGAGACATTATAGTGGTAGGAGCCAATGAACTTCACGGATTAAAATCCACTGGCGAAATTCCACTAAAATCTTACGTAATTCATGCTCCTGCTCTTTGGTAAGATTGACAAAACAAACTCAAATAACTTTATAATTCATCAAATGGGCGATTAGCTCAGGGGGAGAGCGCTTCCTTCACACGGAAGAGGTCGTGGGTTCAAATCCCTCATCGCCCATTGATTAAACTCAATGGTTTCTGTCCATTATGAAATTTTGCTCCCATCAATTTCTCTGATTAAGTTTGAGTAAAATGGTTTTGTCTTTATCAAAGATTAAAATCGATGGTATATTTGTTACAGCAGCGAATTTATTATCTTTTAAATAAACTAAATCTGTAACTTCCCCAAAATTGTTGATATTTATGGTTGAAATAATCTTTTTATTGGAGGTATCAATTTTTAAAATCTTATTGAAAGAGTAGTTTTTAAAAGTTACAATTCCGTAAACAGCATAAATAGTTTTTCCATCAGAAGACCAGAAAAGTTTGTGAAGTAATTCTTGATTAACTTTATCACTTATCGTAACTACTTTCTTTAACTCAGCAGAGTAAATTTCGATTTTAATATAATGAGTTTTTTCATTTAAGGCTGACGAATATCCAAAAGCAATCATGTTACCATCCTTAGAGAAAGAAACATGATCAGGATAAGATGGAAATTTTATCTTTCTCTTTACTCTGAGATGGGAGTCGTAAATTATAACCTTTCTACCATCAAAATTAAGTATATCTCCTGATGGCGAGAAGAACAATTTTCCATTGAATTTTTTTATAAATTCGTAGTTTTTCGCACTATAAACTTTTGTTGTTTGGTCGTATAAGCTATAAATTGCCAAATTCTGAGAATTCTCCGAATAGTATATATCAAACCAATAGTAGTAGTTTTCTATTCGATATCCGGAGAGGTCAATTCTCTTGATGATTTCTCCATTGTCTAAATTAAAAACATAGACACCTTCTGAGGTTAATGCAGCTATATGTTTACCATCAGGGGAAATTTTAGCTTTATACAGTTTAGTGTTATCCGGTGGGGGAACAATAAAAACTTTTATTAATTTTCCATCTTTTGTATCCCAAAGTCTGAGAGTTTTGTCATAGGAGCTTGTAAGAAAGTATTTGCTGTTTTTATCAGCAGAAATTGATGTTATCAAAGAAGTATGCATATCTGTTTCTACTGTTATGATATTTTTTGAAAGGGTTTCAGCTGTTAAAGTAGTATTTAAAAAGAACGCTAAAAATAGAACAGTCTGAATGCTAAACCCAAATTTTTTCATTTTCTCAAGATTAGAGAGCATCTGCGATAAAACTCCTTAGTGGTAGCATTTTTATCTCTAACTCAGCTTCTTTATCTGAAGTGTTATTAGTTTTTTATGAGAAATGCTGTATTTAACTAAATTCATCATTTTTCTACCTCTGCTATGTAAACGTAGTAATTTGGAATAAATCCGAAGTATTCTCTTTTGTAAACTAAATAGAGTTTCATTCTATATCGTCCCTGCTTTAGTTCTTTAGCTATATCTATATTTTCATTTATTCCTGCAATATGGTAAAAAGGACCAGATTTTGTCATGGTTGTGAGTTTGAGTATTGAACCAATTTTAAGAGGCTCTTCTATAATAGCTTCTACCTGTCTATGAATCGGAGGCATTAGAGGACCGTAGGTGAACATCTCCATAGAAGATTCAGCACCATTAGGATAGCCTAAAATATAATCTTCAGGCTTCATTTTATTGAATTTTTCAATTTCATTCCTAAGCCTATCAATCTTATCCTCTTTATCCCTCTGCTGACTTGTCTCATATCTTTTTATCTCCATTTCAATCGCCCTGACAGTTGCTTTTATCAGATGCTCTTTTAGAGACATATCTTCTTCAACAGGCTTTGGTTTCTCCTCTTTTTTAGGGAAAAATTGAAAGTATGGTTCATCAGTGATGAGCGGGTAGATTGGATTTTTAACTGTTACTGTATATGGGAGTTTTGTATTTATCCCAAATTCTTCCTTTAAGTCATAGACAATTGTAGTTCCCTCAGAAATAAGTGCCTTACATCTGTCTGGCTTTTCCCTTATGAGCGTAATTTCATAGTGAGGCACTTCCCTGTCAAGTCCCTCTGATTTTTTAATAAGAGATTTTAAAGCTTTTTTATCTGTGCAGCCGTTTGAGCTCAGCTTGATTGAGAGTTTATGTTCCCTTAAATCTATTGCTCTTAAAACTACCACCCCCGTATCCTGAGCAAGAAAGCTGTATTTAGCTTGAGGCTTAATGTCTGAATTGGGGCTATTTTCTAATATGCCTCCCCACTCAACAGCTGTGAAGCCCTTTCTTACAGTTGTAATTATCGCAGGTTCTTCTAACTTTGAGGGAGTATCTGTTCCTTTGAAGTGTAGTATTACTCTTATGACTGTCTCAGGTTTTGGATTTATCTTAATGGTAAGATTTTCCTCTACGAACTGAGTATCCAGTGGTCTGATTTCGTAGTATGGAAATTGAGGAAGTTCATTAAGCCAGTATGCTTTGAAATCTCTAATCTCTCTTTTATTTAAACCAAATTTCGTTAGAGTTTCATCAAACCATCGGGAGAGTTCTTTATGACTTACTACCCATCCCCTTTGATATTCGGGAATAGGAGCATTCAAGGTTGTTTCATAAAAAAGATAGTTGTATTTACCGTTAATTTTACCATTCTTTGTTACATATACTTTCCATTTTTCTCTATACTCTGGAATTGTTTTTAAAACTTTGCCTTTAGGATTTATCTCAACTTCTACTTCTTGATTTTTGATTGGATAAAGATATAAAGCAGGTTTTTTTACTACAGGTGGCTCTGGAGCTTCCTTACATGGTATGAGTTTGTTTTTATGTATAGTGAAACATTCTATTGTAGGTTCTGTTGGACAACAGGCAGGGTCATTAGGTTTATGTTTAAGCATGTAAATCAATATCTCGAAGTTTTGCTTAATTAGTCCTAACTCTGGAGGACTATGCGCCTCTGGACTGTGCACTTGAATTTTCTTTATATTGATTCTGTCTCCAATGACTATTGAGTTTGTCTGAACCAAGCCAGAGCTTGTTG
The DNA here is from genome assembly GCF_055381765.1 of Thermodesulfovibrio sp. TK500a. NCBI lineage: Bacteria > Pseudomonadati > Nitrospirota > Thermodesulfovibrionia > Thermodesulfovibrionales > Thermodesulfovibrionaceae > Thermodesulfovibrio > Thermodesulfovibrio sp. TK500a. The sequence continues at coordinate 412,221 of NZ_AP041606.1, read as the reverse complement.
AAAGCAGAGCTGTAAGCTCATAGAAGCCTCCACTTCCTCCATAGTTTCCAACTGTAACAAGCACAGCATCATCCAAGCCATCTCCGTTTAAGTCCTTAATAACTATCTTTTCAATCGAGACATTTGCAAAATCTTGAGGAGATGTTCTACCGGAGTATTTTCCATCTTTGAGCTGAAAATGTTTTTCAGGGAAAGAAAGATATATATTGAAATTTTTGGCCATTTTTTCTACGTCTACTTGGGCAAAAGCAGAAACAGTTGAAAGAATAAAGGAAAATAGGATAAAAATAAAAAATTTGATAATAAAAACCTTTGTCATTTTAGCCCCCTTTTATATCATTTTTTTAAGCTATTCCTCCCGTTACTTATAAAGTTAAAACTTTTTTATTTCAATTCTATCAAATACATGAAGCCCTATCAAGTTATTTTTCACAGCTCCCTTCATATTCAGCTTTCAACTATAATAGCGGATTTCAACTTGCTTAGTTTTTATAGAATTACAAAAAATGGGGGCAAAGATAAAATAGATTAAGCTCTGTCGCAGGAGCGTCTTGAAATAAGCTCCCATGTTTCTTCATCTATGTCGTTCATATACTCGGAAACCTTAAATTCTGCTCCGCATTCACTACAGCAGAGCACTACTCTACTTCAATAGAAAAAAACTAAGATTTGATTTTTACAGTATTTACATTTCGCTTTTTTAAGAGCTTTTTTTCTCAAAAATAACTCCTTGAAAGACTTTTAGGGAACAACTTCTACATAAGTCTCTATAAAACTTCCTTTGTTTCCTGAAATTTCTATCTTATGATTTCCAGGCTTTGCAGTTATGGGTATTCCTGTTTCAATAAGGAAATTACCATTCGAGTCAGTCTTTATTACATCATCTCTTTCCGTTCCAAGGACTGCTTTCTCGTCTTCGCTTACAACGAAGACAATTTCGATTTCCTCCTGAGGTTTAAATCCCTTCCCTTCTATAGTTATTATTTCAGCTGGTTTACCCTTCGAAGGTTTTACAACTACAGTTGGTTCAGCGAAAGAATAGGAAAATATGCTTAGATTGATAATTAGCACCATAAGACTCTTTAAAAAAAAGTTCATCTTTTTCCTCCTGATTTTTCAAACAAAAATTTAGAAATAAACAATATGTCGCTCTTGAGAGTTTGAAAAATGTTATTATTTTCCCTTATCTTACTTTCATCTCTGGAGGCAGTAATTTCCTCGGAATATTTAATTTTAATACATCTCTGTAAAATTTAACAGCTCCAGCATGAAAGGGGACATTGCTATATTTAACTGCCATACCAAACATATCTTCAAAATCACCTTCTTTTAGGGTGGAGTTTGAGCCTGCAATTTTTTGTCTGTTTTCCCATACTGCCTTTACTATTTTGAATACAACATCCTCTGGCACGTCTTTATCTATAAAATCAGTTACTATAAAAGCGAGACTCATTTGGGGTTTTTTGACGCTTTTAAATAATCCTGCGGGAATTTTAATTGAATGTCCGTAGCCAGGATAGGTGTTATTGAATTGGTCAATCATCTGTTGTGTTACGGGAAGAATTCTTATGTCCATACTTGATTCAAGTTCAACTATTGCCTTGTCCCTAAAGCCTGATTTATACCAGCCTTTTACTGTTCCTGCTTTCATAGCATCTACACTTTCTGCAAGACTAATCATTTTGTAAGAGGGGTAGATATTTAAAGATTTAAAGAAAAAATCAACCAGTCTTCCCGTTGATGTTCCAGGATTCATGGCAAATTCAACTCCATTTAATTGTCTTATGTCAGTTATTCCACTTTTTTCTGAGACTATTATATGTATAGGAGTAATATAACCTCCCCACATTATTCGGAGATTTGGATTAGCTTTACCTCTATAATCGAGTAAACCAAGATAGTTAGCATATCCTGCAGTAATATCAGAAGGCCCCATATGTACTGTTTTCTTTTGTATACGATTAAGATTGTCAGTATATCCTCCTGTCTCTACAACTCTTATTTCTATTTCATTGGGATAAGCTTTGTTTACAACTCTTGCCATATCTGCGGTAATGGCATAAAGCCCAGAACGAACAGAAGTAGCACCCCATCTTAGAACTAACTTTTCCTTTGCATCAGATATCTGATAGTAAAGTATGGTAAAAGTGAAAGTTATAGCGACAAACAGTAGCATTTGAAGTATTCTTCTCATATTGACCCCCCAATTTTTTTTATTTGAAATGATAATATTAAGAGACAAAAAAGTCAACATTTTTGTTATAGAAAATCTCCTTTACTCCATATAGTCTCAACTGCCGAGTATCGAATTGCCCTTTTGATTACTTCTTCAAAGTTTATTGGGCTTTTACCTTTGACAGCAATGGCATACTGAAAGTTACCAAGAAGACGGGAATTAAGATAAAGGGGTTTAAGTGTCTCGGCTACAATTGCTTTTGTAGTTTTTGAATCTATGTTTATCGTTTGCTCATTCGGAAGTTTCAGCTGAAAACTAAGCGGCGTAACTCCTTCAAAGACTGTTCCTGGGAGGAGAGGCTCTGTGAAAATATGGACTTCACTGAAACCAACTTTTTTAAGGGCATAGTGAAGTGTCCAAGGTTTCCAACGAGTTACGTGATGGGGTGGGTAATCATTATACCACCACTTGTATTTTCTGTAACCTCTTGCTGTGTTTTCAAACTTGTAGAAGGGAGGACAGCTAAGTATAAGCATTCCTCCATCATTGAGTAATGAGAAAGCCTCACTTAAAAAATTAATGGGGCTAACTAAGTGTTCAAGAACTTCAAAGGCAGTAATCAGGTCATACTGTTTTTTAAGCTCTTCTGGCAATTGAGCAAAAGTATTTGCTTTAACAACATTTAATTTAAATTTTTCCTGGGCAATTTTAACAGCCTTCTCAGAGGCTTCTATTCCATAGACATCAAATCCCCATTTTCTTGCAATCAGCATAAAGAAACCAGTAGAACATCCTACATCAAGAAGTTTTCCCTTTGGAATCTGAGTAAGCAGAGGAATTAAAACATTAAACCTTGGCAAGTTACTCCAAGACTCTATCTCTGCTTTTTCATCCTTTATCTCTTGATAGGATTCATAGGCAAGGGATGAACCGAATTTCAATAGATTATCATAATCCTTTTCATAGGCTTTTTCATAATCCATTGTTTTCATTGGATAGGCAAAATGAACACCGCAAGATGGACACTCGAAAATTCTTGAAGAGTTGATTACTTCAAAAAGGGGTATTTCTCCCTCAAAATCGCAAACTATGCATTTTGAAGGTTTCTCGTATTCTTTCTGAATGAGCAACTCAGCATCTTTTAGGGCAAAGTAAATTACCTTTGGAGGTATTGCCGAAATACAGGGACTATAAAACTGTCTTTTTACCTGTGCCTCAATGCATGGTTCATTTATGGCGTGTCTCATACAGGGAGACACACAGGTATCACCTCTGTAATTTGGTGAAACAGGAATTACAGTAGGATAATTTCCAACCCTCAATTCAGCATCAATAGGACCAGCTACAAGCACAGTTGGTTTTTCAAGTCCAGCTGCAATGTGAAGTGTTGCCGTGTCTGCCGTAATCACTGCATCAGAGAGGGCAACAGAGGCAATCAAGTATCGAATATCTTTCATAAAAACTGATAGATTTGCAGCCCTAATCCCATAGGCATCAAGGGCTGTCTCAACAGTAATATCCTCTTCGGGAAGCGAACATATGACAGGCACATATTCATCCCATATTAAGTCCTCAATCTCTTTTAGAAGCCTTGGCGGAAGGGTTCTATGGACTGAAGAGGCAAGATAGTGAAAGAGCAAGACCTTTTTTCCGCCCGATGCTTCTCTAATCTTATCGAAAGCCTCTTTCATTTCAGTAAAAATATTCTGGTCAACAATCACATCAGGAGTTTCCTTCTCAGCTTTATATATGTAAAGTTTCCAAAGATAGTAATCAACAAGGGAGAGGTTGTCAAACTGGGGAGTATTAACCATTTCAATTACTTTTACAATATAGTCTGCCCTTGAAACTTCTTTAAATGACACTGGCATAGGCAGGAGATTGTCAATATAGGGAAGTCCCTCAAGAACAGGTCTTGCCCTTCCTGAAATTGTTACATTCAGGGTCATCTCTGGATACTTTTTCTTTATCTCCCTTAGGGCTGGAGTCATGCATAGGGCATCACCGAATGCAGCCTGAGCAATAACGAGAAGGGTTTTACCATTTAGGTTTTCACCTTTGTAAAAGGGAGGAAGGACACTGTGAGCCTGCTCAAAGAGGTTTCTTATGTTTTCTGGCATGAGATTAAAAACATCATCGGCAAAGAGGAATTTATCGCCCGGCTTTATGTTGAAGTCGTATCCGTTGAAACTTAAGTCAAACTTTGTCTTTGCTTTCCATACTTTCATTTATGAGACCTCACTTTTTTATGAGTTCTTTAAAGCTGTAATGGTCATCTTCGAGAAGAATCTGCACCCCTATCTTCTTATTTTTATTTATCACAAACGGAGATTTAAGATTTGCTGCTACTCCGTCCTCGTGTTTTAGAAGTGAGACATATATCTCAAGTTCTTCCTCACTTTTGGCATCAAGTACTGTTACAATTTCATCGTTTAACTCAAAACTATACTCTGGAAAATATTTAAACGGTGAAATAATGAGCATGGCTATATCTGTATCATCAATCGCTATAAGCCATTTTACTGGCTCAATTAAATCTCTTATTATAAATCTATCAAAGGGCACACCGGGTATGCCGAGGGGAAAATGAATTATCTCATTTTCTTCAATCTGTATTTCTCCGAATCTTTCTGATTTAAGGGTTATCATTGCCTGTCTCCTTGCTTTGATATACTTCGGTCTTTTTCAAAGAAGTTTCAGAATTAAAGATTAATTCATCAAGTTTGAGTTCTTTCGCTGTGGTAACTGCTTCTATATTGCTCTCTCTTAGCTTTTCGTAGAGTTCTTCTCTGAATATTGCTATCCCCTTCGGTGCTTCTATGCCTATTTTTACTTGAGAACCATCAACGCTGACTATCTTGATAACTATACTATCGCCAATTCGGATTGACTGACCTGCTTTTCTCGTGAGAACTAACAATTAATTTATCTCCTTTAAAAATTTCTCCTTAGATAATTTATATGACTTAAACAAAAAATGCAACTCTCAGCTCAATGAAATTTTATCTTCGCAAGTCAGGTAAATTGAAATTAATCTCTTCTTAAGGTATATTAAATCTATGAGACTAAAAGAGAAGTTTTCCGCACAAATTTTTCTTTATGCCATAGGTTTTGCCCTCACAACAATAGAATTACTTTTGAATGTCTATGGTAAAAGCATTTGCAGGACTGAGGGATGTAGAATTGTTGAAAGCTTTGTAAGGGGTGGGGAAGCTATCTTACTTTTGGGAGGAGTTTTGCTGTTTGGAGCTCTAATTTTTCTTACATTCAGTAAGAAGTTACAGTCTCTACATTCAATTTTGCTAATATCTGCTCTTTCCGTGGAGGGATATCTATTAGGTTTTCAGAGTTTTATACTTAAGGAGTTCTGTTTGTTTTGTATTACTATTTTTGTAATTCTTTTCTTCTCAGCATTAATTAGATTTCTCCGGGGTAGAAGAGAACTTGCTTATGCCTTTATTAGCTTTATTTCGGTGTTTTTTATTACTTATATTGTCAATCCACAACTGAATGAAATACCCTCTTCAAAGTATGTGCTTGTTTATTCAAGTAATTGCCCTAAATGCAAGGAAGTTATTCAGTATTGTGAGCAAATGTCGATACCTGTTCAAAAAATTGATGTAAAGGAAGTTACAGCTATACTAAGAGCTTTAAATATAAACTCTGTTCCCATATTGTTTTGTGATGAAGGGGTGGAGAAGAAATTTATAGTTGGAGCAGATAAAATAAAAAACTATCTTCTTGTAAAAGCTGTTCCTAAACAGGAGGCAGGAGAAGTGTGTCCAATATTTTCACCTGCCGATTGTAAGTAGTTAATTAACAGCGAAGCTTCTTCATTTTTAATCTTCCCTGTAAAGCTTGCTCCATAGGTCTTCGTAATAGAAAAGTTTTTTGAAAAGCCACATTCTGTTGTTTAAATTCCAATCAATAGTTATTTTTAATCCTGACTCAAATTTTGTGGTAGGTGTCCAACCGAGTTTGTTTTTTATTTTTTCACTGCAAATGGCAAATCTTTTCTCGTGTCCTGGACGGTCAGGAACAAATTTGATTAAGCTTTCTGGCTTGTCAAGTAATTTAAGAATATGCTTAACAATATCGATGACCTGAAATCTCTCTCCACTTCCTACATTAAAAACTTCTCCTGGTTTTCCTTTTTCTAAAACCGCAAAAACCGCTCTTATACAATCGCATAAGTATAACCATTCACGAATTATGTCTCCTGTTCCATATATAGGTATCGGTTCGTTTCTCAAGGCTTTTAGAACGGTCATAGGTATGAGTCTCTCAGGATTTTGCCAAGGGCCATAGATGCTACATAGCCTTAAAGTAATCACAGGTAATTGAAGAGCTCGCCAGTAAACCTGTCCGAGCATGTCAGCAGAAGTCTTACTTACTGCATAGGGAGAACGAGGATTAAGGGGACAGTCTTCATCTCTTTCTCCTTCTTTAATCTCACCATATTCTTCATAAGAGGTGATATTTATAAATTTCTTAACATTGAATTCTCTGGCAAGTTCAAGGAGATAGATAGTTCCAATGATATTAGTTTCCATAAATATGCTTGGTTCAATTACAGACCTATCTATGTTTGTCTCTGATGCAAAGTGTAGAACTGCTTCAGGAGAGTGTTTTTCAAATATTTTTCTCATCTCATCTCTGTCAAGGATATCGGCATTATAGAAGTCAAGCCTATCCTGAATAGGTTTAAGTCTCTCAAGGTCACCTGCATAGGTAAGTTTGTCCACCACAGTAACTTTCCAGCCCTTTCTGGCTGCTAATCTTACGAAATCACTACCTATGAAACCAGCACCGCCTGTTACAAGGACTTTCATTATGAGTGCCTCCTAAGACTTTTTTGTTATTATACCAAAATTTAGAGGGTATATTTTAAAATATTTCTATAGAAGACTTCATAAAATAACAGAAGGAGGTGCTACCTATGCCCATCTATGAGTACGAATGTCTGAATTGCAACAAAATTCATGAGTTTATCCAGAAGTTTAGCGATGAGCCCCTGAAAAGTTGTCCTATATGTGGAGGAGAGCTGAGAAAGTTAATCTCTCAGTCTTCTTTTATTTTAAAGGGAAGTGGTTGGTATGTTACAGACTATGTAAGAAAAAATAATTCAAATAATGGCTCAAACGGAAAAAAGTCGAAAGATACAGAAAAAACAAATGTTTCACAAGAAAAATCTGATGGAAAGGTAAATTCATAGATGATTATCAAACCTCATGTCCATATTCCTTACCGTAAATTTTATGACTATATTGATATTATTCAGAGGGAGAAATTAAATCTTGAGATATATTTTGACGGAGTAAGCCTTGATGAGATTGATAAAAAGGCTATATTAAGGCTCAAAGATTCTCTCTCTTATAATCCTTTTCTGTCTTTTCATGGTCCATTCTTGGACCTTTCACCCGGTGCTGTTGACCCAAGAGTAAGAGATATAACTATTGAGAGATTTAATCAGGTCTTGGATATTGCTGAAATTCTCTATCCTAAGTGTATAGTTTTTCACTCTGGCTATGATAAATGGAAATATGCCTTTAAGGTTAATATTTGGCTTGAACAGAGTCTTTTTACATGGGAGAGGATTTTAAAGAAAGCGGAAAGTTTAAAGATAAAAATTGCCATAGAAAACATATTTGAAGAGGAACCGGAGAGTTTAAAATTGCTCATGGATAAATTTTCTTCTCCTTTCTTTGGTATTTGTTTTGATACAGGCCATTTTAACTTATTTTCAAAGAAAGCTCTCGAAGAATGGATATCAACGCTTGGTCCTTTCATATTTGAATTTCATCTCCACGACAACAACGGCGGTTTCGATGAGCATCTATCAATAGGCAGTGGTTCTTTTGATTTTAAAAAACTTTTCAGTCTCTTCGATAAGAGAGATTATGTCTACACAATAGAAGCTCATAATGCTGAAGAAGTTTTCAAAAGTATAAAAAAATTCAATGAATTGATTAATTTAGATTAACTGTGTTATTTTATCCTTTAAAATATATTAAAGTAAGGGTATAGCCATGGCAAAAATGAAGGGTGCAGAAATTTTAATTGAGTGTCTTAAAAGAGAAGGTGTAAAGCACATTTTTGGTTACCCCGGCGGGGTAATTCTTGATATTTTCGACCTTCTTTACGATGACCCTGATATTAAACTGATCCTCACAAGACATGAACAGGGAGCAACTCATGCAGCCGATGGTTACGCAAGAGTTACAGGTAAACCTGGAGTAGTTTTGGTTACAAGCGGTCCTGGTGCTACAAATACGGTAACGGGAATTGCCACTGCATTTATGGATTCTGTCCCTCTTGTAATTTTCACAGGTCAAGTGCCTACTTTTCTTATAGGAAATGATGCCTTCCAAGAGGCTGACATTGTTGGAATTACAAGACCTTGCACAAAATACAATATTTTAGTGAAAGATGTGAAAGACCTTGCAAGGCAAGTAAGAGAAGCTTTTTACATAGCCACATCAGGAAGACCTGGGCCTGTTTTAATAGATTTGCCAAAAGATGTGACACAGGGAAGGGCAGAATTTGTATGGCCTGAAAAGATTCATATCAGAAGTTATAATCCCACATATGAAGGCAATGTTTACATGATAAAAAAGGCTGCCAGTGAAATTGCTAAGGCTAAAAAGCCTGTAATCATAGCCGGCGGCGGATGTGTTATATCAGAAGCTCACGAACATTTAAGAGAACTTGCCGAATTCACTCAAATTCCTGTCACGAATACTCTTATGGGGCTTGGAAGTTTCCCTGGAACCCATGAACTTTCTCTTGGAATGCTTGGAATGCATGGCACATATTATGCAAACATGGCTGTTCAAAATTCAGACCTCATAATAGCTATTGGAATGAGATTTGATGACAGAGTTACCGGAAAAACAGATGCATTTGCACCTAATGCAAAGATTATTCACATAGACATAGACCCTACTTCCATTCGTAAAAATGTAAGAGTTGACATTCCTATAGTTGGCGATGTGAGTAGAGTTTTAGAGGTTTTGAATAAGATTCTAAAGGAAGAGGTGAAGCCCCAATGGGATGAAGTCAGAAAGGCTTGGCTAAAACAGATAGCTCAGTGGAAAAAAGAGAGACCTCTAACCTATGAATTTGACCCTGAAGTCATAAAGCCCCAATATGTAATTGAAAAAATTTATGAACTAACACAGGGTGAGGCAATTATCACAACAGAAGTTGGTCAGAATCAGATGTGGGCAGCACAGTTTTATAAATACAATAAACCAAGAAGATGGGTTAGCTCTGGAGGGCTTGGCACAATGGGTTACGGATTTCCTGCTGCCATAGGTGCACAGCTTGCCCATCCTGACAAGATTGTTATAGATATTGCTGGAGACGGTAGTATTCAGATGAACATACAGGAGCTTGCTACTGCTGTAATATATGACTTGCCTGTCAAAGTTGCGATAATAAACAACAGCTATCTTGGTATGGTGAGGCAGTGGCAAGAGTTATTTTATAGCGAGAGGTATTCTCATACATACCTGAGTACTGCTCCAGACTTTGTAAAGGTAGCAGAAGCTTACGGAGCAGTAGGACTAAGAGCAACAAAGCCAAGCGAAGTTGAGCCGGTAATAAAAGAAGCTTTATCAATTAGAAAACCCGTATTCATGGATTTTGTTGTAGACTGGAAGGAGAAGGTCTATCCTATGGTTCCGCCTGGTGCTCCTATTGACCAGATGATTTTTGAAGAGAAGAAAAAAGAAAGAAAGCTCAAGGCTGTTAAATAGGAGGGTGTTGTGAGACACACTATATCTGTGCTTGTAGAGAACAAGTTTGGGGTATTGGCCAGAATAGCAGGGCTTTTCAGTGGTAGAGGCTACAACATTGAAAGTCTATCCGTAGGAGAGACTATAGACCCTCAAATATCCGTAATGACCATTGTTACAACTGGAGATGATAGGGTAATTGAACAGATAACCAAACAGCTTAACAGACTTGTTGATGTTATAAAAGTAGTTGATTTAACTGAGATAGACCATGTTGAAAGAGAGATGGTGCTCATGAAAGTAGCTCCAAGAAAGGAAAACAGACTTGAATTGCTTAAGACTGTTGAGATATTTAGAGGTAGAGTGGTGGATTCAGGTCCAACAACTTATACGATAGAAGTAACGGGTGATGAAAAGAAAATTCAGGCATTTATAGAATTAATGAAGCCTTTAGGTATAAAAGAATTTGTCAGAACAGGCAAGGTAGCCATTCCAAGAGAGATTTCTCAAAAGAAATAACAAAAAAGTTAAAGAAGGAGGAATAAATGGCAAACAGAGGGAAAGTTTACCTTATTGACGTAACAAATAGAGATGGTGTTCAGACATCAAGAATTTTACTTCCAAAGCTTTCAAAAACATTACTTAATCTCTATCTTGATGAGATGGGAGTATATCAGAGTGAGATTGGATTTCCAACACTTAAGCATGAGGTCAACTATATCAATGCTAATCTTGAGCTTGCTGAGGTAGGAGCTTTCAAAAGAATCCATCTTGAAGGATGGGCAAGGGCAATTCCAGAGGATGTTGAATTGGCATTTAAAAACTGCCCTAAAATAAAACATTTAAATCTATCTGTATCAACTTCTGAAATAATGATACAGGGTAAGTTCCAGGGAAGAAAGACATGGGATGATATTGTAAAGGGTATGTATAATGCTGTAAAGCTCGCAAAGGAACTCGGTGCAGAAACTGTTGGCTTTAATGCAGAAGATGCTTCCCGGACAGAGCTTAGCAGATTAATTGAATTTATTTTTGCTGGAAAAGAAGCAGGGGGGGACAGATTTCGTTATTGCGACACTCTTGGATGCGAAGACCCTATAACAATTTACGAGAGGATTCACACTCTTGCTCTTGCTACAAGATTTCCTATAGAGATGCACTGTCACAATGACCTCGGAATGGCTGAAGCAGTCTCTGTGGCAGGTGCTCAGGGTACTATTGAAGCAGGCGTAGACAGCTATATAAACACCACCGTAAATGGCTACGGTGAAAGAGCAGGAAATGCTGACCTGGTCTCAACTATTCTTGCGCTTAAATTCTCCCATGGCTTAAGAGAAAAATGCCCTCTCGATGAGAACATTAATCTACATATGGCATGGAAAATAGCAAAATACGCATCCTATGCCTTTAACATTCCAATTCCCATAAACCAGCCCGGTGTCGGTGCTAATGCTTTTGCTCATGAATCAGGCATACATGCAGATGGAGTATTAAAAGACCGTTCCAACTACGAACTTTACTCTCCAGAAGACGTTGGTAGGGGAGAACCAGAACTTCTTGAGACAGGCAGAATTATTACAACAGGAGAGTACGGCGGAATTAAAGGATTTAGATATGTTTACAGCAAGCTTGGAATAGAATTCCACGATGACAATGAGGCAAGAAACATACTTGAACTCGTTCAGTATGCCAATTTACACACACAGAAGCCTCTTACTGACGATGAGTTAAAACTCATTGCTACCTATCCTGACATTGTCAGGCAGATTCTAACAGTAACACCATAGGAGGATAATATTAAATGTATAATGTTACTCTTATTCCCGGAGACGGCATAGGACCTGAAATTTCAGAAGCCATGATAAAAGTGGTTGAAGCCACAGGTGTAAAGATTGACTGGCAAGTTCAGAATGCCGGAGAAGAGGTTTACTTAAAGGAAGGAAATCCTCTTCCCGATAGAGTAATTGATTCCATAAAAAAGAATAAGATTGCCATAAAGGGACCGATAACAACCCCTGTGGGAACAGGTTTTAGAAGTGTCAATGTAACTCTTAGACAGGCACTTGACCTTTATGCCTGTGTGAGACCTTGCAAAAGTTTCAAGGGAGCAAACACAAAATATGAAAATGTTGACCTTGTAATAGTTAGAGAAAACACAGAAGACCTATACGCTGGTATAGAATTCAAAAAGGGTGAAAGAGAAACTTTAGAACTTATAGATTTTATTGCCTCAAAATCTGGTAAAAAAATCAGGGAAGACTCCGGTATTAGTATAAAGCCTATATCTGTTTTTGGCACTGAGAGAATTGTAAAGTTTGCTTTTGAGTATGCAAGGAAAAACGGAAGAAAAAAAGTTACAGCTGTGCATAAAGCTAATATTATGAAATTTAGTGATGGACTTTTTCTTGAAGTAGCAAGAGAAGTGGCAACTCGTTATCCTGATATTGAATTTGAAGACAAAATTGTTGATAATATGTGTATGCAGTTGGTTCAAAAGCCAGAACTTTATGATGTGCTTGTTTTACCAAACCTATATGGAGATATCATAAGCGACCTTGCAGCCGGACTTATCGGAGGACTTGGACTTGCTCCTGGAGCAAATATCGGAGATGATTACGCTGTTTTTGAGCCAACCCACGGAAGTGCTCCGAAATATAAGGGATTGAATAAAGTTAATCCCTTTGCAATAATTCTATCTGCAGTGATGATGCTGAGACATTTAGGGGAGGCTGAAGCGGCAGACAAAATTGAAAAGGCAGTTGCTCATGTGATAGAAGAAGGAAAATACGTTACATACGATTTAAAATCTAAGGATGACCCAAATCCTCCCGTTGGAACACAGGAGGTTGCAGAGGCTCTGGCAAGAATTATAAAAAATTACTGAGTTGTTTGCGAGGTTCAAAGCAGATAAACTTTTATTATGAATGACATTTTTCTGATACTGTTGCTAATTTTTCTTAATAGCATCTTTTCTGCTGCAGAAATCGGAGTTGTAACATTAAGAAGGTCGAGACTGCGACAACTTATCGAAGAAAATAATCCAAATGCTCTGATTGTAGAAAAATTCAAAGAAAATCCAGATAGATTTCTTGCCACAATTCAGGTTGGAATTACTCTCATCGGAAGTTTAGCCTCAGCAATAGCTGGCGCATATGCGGTTACAAATATTAAACCCCTCATTGAAAATATTCCTGTAAGGTTTTTATCAGCCTCGGCAGAGGCAATTTCAATTGCCTTAGTTGTAATAATCGTTACTTACGTTTCTGTTGTTATAGGAGAGCTAATTCCGAAGTCCATTGCCCTTTCAAATCCTGAATGGATAAGTCTTAGAACATCGAGGTTTATAGATTTTTTCTCTAAAATAACCTCTGTGTTAGTTAAAATTCTTACGGTATCAACAAACTGGCTGTTAAAACCTTTTGGGCTTAAGGCATTTTCAGAAAGAGGTTTTGTCTCGCAAGAGGAGTTAAAGCTGTTAATTGAAGAGGGTGAAGAGAAGGGTATATTTGAACCTGAGGAAAGGCAGCTAATTCACAGTGCCTTTGGATTTGCTGATATAATGGTAAGGGAAATAATGGTGCCTGCACCTCAGATGATAACTGTAAGTGTTTATATGAGCGTTGAAGAAATAAAACAGATAATAATGGAGGAGCAGTTTTCTCGTTACCCTGTAATCGGAAAAGACCTAAATGATATAAGAGGTGTGTTGTTCGCTAAAGATTTCTATAATCTTTTAATTAAAAATCCTGAAACCAAAATTGATATAAAGAAAATCCTTAAACCACCGATGTTTGTTCCAGAAACAATGAAGATAAACATTCTTCTAAATGAAATGCAGAAGAAGCGCGTTCACATGGCAATTGTGGTTGACGAATATGGCGTTGTAACCGGTCTTGTGACACTTGAAGATATTTTAGAGGAACTTGTAGGAGAGATTAGAGATGAGTATGACATTGAAACACCTGTCTTAAGCCTACCAGATGGCTCGATGATAATAGACGCTGGCATTTCAATAAGAGATTTAAGAGAAGACTATGGCATAGAGATTGAGGAGTCTGAGGAGTATGAAACGCTTGGAGGATTTATTCTTACCTCACTTCAGCGAATTCCTGTTGTTGGTGATACGGTAGTTCTTGATGGAAAACTCTTTCGTGTTATTGAAATGGTAGGACAGCGAATTTCAAAGATAAAATATGAAGTAAGCAAACAAACGGATACCTCAAATAGTGAAAAACCCTAAGAGTTTAATTTAACTCAGAATGGCCATTCTTCTCACAATAAATCGGTAAAATAGAATTATTAGAGTTACAACTCCCATAGATAGAGCTACTTCCATCCAGGTAGGATAGTATTTTTCACTGAAAGGAATATACCAGTTGTAAGCAATGAGTGAGACATTAAATCTATTTAAGACAACTCCAACAACTACCAAAACAGCCGAGATTCTCACAAGTTTTGGAGCTTTTTGTTTTACCGAATAAATTATAACTAATGCAGGAATTAAGACAAAGCCTATTAGTTCAAATGCGTACAAATAGCCAAATTCATTGGCAAGATAATGCCAGTTGTTATGATGAGACAGGTCAAGTATTTTTAGGAGAAAATATGCAAATAAAAGCACTAAAAGAGCTTTACCAAGACCGATAGTTTTTTCTGCAAAATCTTCGTCACTGAAGTTTTTAATTCTGTCTTTAAATACCCGATGAGCTAAGCTGCTTTCTATGATTACCATTGAAATTCCAGCAAATAAGGCAGACATAAGAAAAAAGATTGGCAGTAGTGGTGAATACCAGAGAGGATATATTTTTGTAGGTGCTACCAAGAACAGTCCTCCCAGTGCTGATTGATGTCCACCGGCGATTATGACACCAAAAATAGTAGCCCATATTCCAAGTTTTGAGAAAAATTCTTTTAGTTTTTCCTTGCCAATCCATTCAAAGAGTGAAGGCGACCACTCAATGAGACATATTATGATATACAAGAAGAAATGCCAAGCAATTAGAAATAAAATTGAGTCCAGTCCCCATGACCAGCCTATGACATAAAATATTCTATAATACCTTCCGAGGTCAAACATCAGAGCAAATACTGCAAAAATATAGCCAAGTAAACTTGAGAGTATTGCCGGTTTTGCAAAATGTTTATAATCTGTTGCACCAAAAAGATATACTGCTGTACCCACTGTTAGACCAGGTGCGGCAAGGGCAATTCCTGCGAGTATATCGAAGCTAATCCATAAACCCCATGGATAAGTATCGGAAAGGTTAGTTGCAGGACCAAGGCCGTAAAGAAGTCTGTAAATCATGGCATAGAAGGATAGGGCAAGTATTACAAGGGCAACAAAATTCCAAGCTGTTGCATGAGACTTTAAATAATCCTTAAAACTCATTCCTAACAATACTTTTTCTCTGAAAAAACTATTTGCTCTCATTTTTGCTCTTTTTATCCTCTGTATCTGCTTTTGAATTTTTCTCTTTTTCCTTTTTACTCTTTGCAATCATATAGTATGCCCCCCACACCAGTGGAGCAGCAGCCAGAATCTCAAATATTTTCACCGAATATAGAAAGTTTTTACTTAAAGTAGGTATCGGAATTTTGTTTAGTTTCGGAAATCCCAGTTTTTCAAATGGAACAGAAGATATATAAAGCCAGCTTGTTCCACCTCCTTCATGTTCTCCATATACGTGGGGAATGTATCTTTCCGGATATGTATTAATTTTTTCATGGGCGAGCTTTAAAATTTGGCTTCTATTTCCTACAATCATCACATCAGCAGAACATACTTCTACGCAGGCTGGAATTTTTCCCTCCGATATTCTGTCAAAGCACATGGTGCATTTAGTAATCTGTGGCGTAAGAGGGTCATAGTATTCATATGCAGGGATGTCAAAAGGACAGGCTATCATACAGTAGCGACATCCTACGCAAAGAGATGGATTGTATAGCACTGCTCCCTGAGGTGTTTTGCTGAAAGCATTTACAAAACAAGCACTTAAACAAGCTGGTTCAAGACAGTGCATGCACTGTTTCTTAACATAGACAGTTTGTTTTTCCAAACTAAATCTGTTTACCACCGTAAAGTTACCTGCATGGGGTCTTCTAATTCTGTCAAATACAGAGGGTGATTTGTCTTTTGATTCTTCGAACTCAACGAGAGGAGAATTGGGATTTTTATTCCACTCATTACATGCCCATTCACATCTTCGGCATCCGATACATTTTGTCAAATCAACAAGAATAGCATAAGGCTCATCAATTTTTACGCCTTTGCTCTTCAATTCTTCATACTTCAACCAGTTTTTTCTGTTTGCCACATTGCCAGTTGAATAAACTGAGTTTTCTGCAAAGGCTTTGCTTCCCAAAACTGTCATTCCTGTTGATGCAAGAAATTTTTTAATAAATTCTCTTCTATCCATGACTTCCTCAGTATTTCCTTTTCTCTCCAAGCATATTAAAAATAACAATAAAGACAAATATTGAAAGCACAGCTATTAAATATTCAAATCCGTGATTTGAAAAAAGTTGTTCAATTGCGTACATTTGCTATAACCTTCCTTTCATGGCAGTCAGTGCATTTTTTAGGTTTTTCAAGTTGCATACTTTCGTGACATTTTATACACATACCGTGATAAGAAGCCTCTAACCTCGGTCTTGTTTTGTCCCTTTCGCTAAATTGTATTCCATGACAACTTATACAAAGCGGGGGTTTTTCACTCTCTCTTTCTGCTTTCTCCTTGCTTTTGTGGTGACATCCCCTACAAAGAGTATCTGAATTTCCATGAAATAATTTAGCAAGTCTGCTTTGTTCGGAGATTTCATACAACTTTCTTATCATCTTTCCATGGGGCATTTTTACAGATTCAAATTCCTTTTCAAGATGTTTTATGACTACTTCCTCTTTGAATTTAATTTTTCCATCTCCTTTAAGACTTGAAGCTGAGACTTTTTTATCCTCTTGTCTGCCCCTATGACATTTATCGCAAATATCTTTTCTACCAATCTCTACCTTTATCGGAGCTATGAAATAATGACAGCCAATGCATTCTTTCCTATTTAGAAGCTCTTTGTGGCATCCTTGACAGCTTATCTCTGACTGAAGAGAGTGATATGCTGTTGTAAGATTTACAAATCCTCCATCAACACTACCTTCGAGTGTATGACAATCTCTACAGGGCTTTAATGTCTCGTGATGACAACTCCTACAGGTTTTGTTGTTTTGTTCATGAAAACTATGCTTAAAGGAGACTCCTCTCATCTTTCCTTCATCAATCGATATGAAAACCACTTCAGGTTGATTAACCTCTGGTCTTGGAACATTTTTTAGGTCTGATAAGGTTTTGTATTTTCCTGTGTGACATTTTGAACAGACAATCGGCCCTCCATCTTTTCCTTCTTGCTTATTATGCATGTGACAGTTCACGCAGAGCTGATGAGATGCTTTCTGCACATTTAGGTTTTTTTGTTTTGCCACCTCAGTAATTTTTGTAAGTTCGGGACCTCTCTTTTTACTGAAGTCATGACAGTAATAACAACTCTGTTCTTTACCCTTTTCATAGACAAGAGCAAGTTCTTTATTTTTCTCTTCCACATCATATATGTGATGACAGAGACTACAGTCCTTTGCAAGTTTATTTACATGTTTGTCGTGTATACTGAAATCAAATTCAAAATAAGGATATTTGACTTCTGCTCTCTTATACTCTTTTTTATGACAGTCTCTACATGACAGAATTTCTGGTCCTCCTTTTTTACCCTCTGCACTAAGCTTTTGATGACACCGCAGACATTCTTTATGATAAATATCCTTGAGCTCTTCTGGATTTTTTTTAAATTCTTCCGCCATAAAATAAAAAGTATAATCGTCAGAATTACTTTTTTTATGGCATTCTATACAGGTCTGCTGTTGAGACTTATTTGTAATAGCAGCAATAGATTCAATATGTTTTTGGTGTTTAAAAAGGACTTTTCCATATTCAAGCTTTCCGAAAATCTCTTCATGGGCAATAGGAATAATGTTTTCTTCATAGCTTTTTCCAGCTGAGTTTTTTGAATACAGCTTATTTACACTAATCAGGGCAATAGATATTAGGGCGAGTAAAAATAACGTCTTTTTCATGGTCTCATCTCTTCCGGTATTTCCATTGTCTCTGCAATTAGGTCTGTGAGAAATTTAACATGTACGTCTAATTTGTAAAAATCATTCAAGTCTTCAATTCCTTTATGACAGGTATGACACGGAGCTATTACTATTTTTGCTCCCGTGTCTTTTATTTGTTCTGCCTTAACCTTTCCCCCTTCAATTCTTGCAGATTTCCATACAGGTCCTGCGTCAATCATTCCTCCACCAGCAGAGCAACAGTAGTTGTGGTCTTCCTTGGGAGTCATTTCAATTACATTTTCGCATATTTGTTTAACTATATCTCTTAACATTTTCCCCATCCCTCTGTATCTTACAATATTGCAGGGGTCTTGAATTGTAACAGGCTCTTTGATTTTATGTGCAATAGTTATTCTTCCTTCTTTTAAAAGTTCGTAGAAAAACTGCACGCCATGAATATATGGTATCGGTGGTTCTTTCCAGCCCAAATATCTTACTCCTTCATAAACACCTGTTCTGAAGGCATGTCCGCATTCTCCCATTACAATTCTCTTTACATTAAGTTTTGAGGCAACCTCATAGTGAGTCCTTACGACTTTGCCAAGCGTTTCAAAATCATGTGCATAGAAAGCCTTATTTGTATAATCCCAGCCATCCATATCAGGCATTGTCCAGTCTAATCTTGCCACATTCATTATCTTTGCCATGTTGGTGAGAAGACCTGTCATGTATTTTGCCTCAAGTCCGTGGGCAAGATATAGAATTTCTGCATCCTTTTTGCCTAAAGGAATTCTTGCATTTTTTATCTCACCTCTTAATTCATCTTCAAGCCATTGAATCGTATCTAACCACTCATCCTGCCTGAACCACAGCATATTTGTTGTTTGCATATGGCTTAAAGCCTGGTCTTGTATGTATTGAGGAACAGCGCCGATTAAACAGCATATTCTTCTTATAAGAGAGATGAGATAGGCAATGTCTATACCAAAAGGGCAGAACTGAACACATCTACGGCATAGATTGCATTCAGTAAACGCTATTCTTGCATATTTTTTTATGTCCTCTTTAGTTACATTTCCTTTTTTACTTAAAATGTCCCATACGGTCTGCTTTACCTTTGCTGCAGGTGCATAAGTTGGGTCATTTTCATGACTTAGATAGTGATGACAGGAAGTAGTGCACATTCCACATCTCAAGCATGTCTCAACAAAGACCTTCAATCTTGCTGAAGCTTCCTTATTTAAAACCCAGTCGATAGCTTTTTTTATCTTAGCTGAATCAACTTTATCGAGTGTCTGGTCAATCCCAATATCTGTAACAGGTTTTCTTTTAAATTCCATTTATTGCCTCAATAATCCCTCGAATGTCTTACGGCGCCAAATTCACTTCCCGTATGAGACCTTGTAAGGAAAAACATAATCATGTGATTGAGTTTTGTAAAGGGAATTGCCATAAGCATAATCTCTCCAGTGAACATATGTATAGTTAACATAGTTTTATATTCAAGCAAGAGTTCATGATGGGCAAGAAAACCTGTAAGGAAGGGCAGGGCAACGAGACCAAGTATTAAATAATCTGAAGAAGAGGTTAAAAATTTTACATCCTCCTGAACTGTTCTTCTGATTAAGAGCAGAGATAGACAGATAAGGACTATAATGGTCATAGCATCACCAAGGGATACTGGTAGTGTCCACCAATTTATTCCCCAAGATTCCTGCCAGAGTTCCATGTGGCCAGTCAAAAAAATTGAAGTGGTTATTAAGAATATGTGAAAGACAAAAGTAATTAATGTAAACCAGGGATGCCTTCTCATGCTGATGCTTCCAAAAGGAGTGAGCCATACAAATATAGAGCGTAGCGAATATTTGAGACTCAGGTATGGATATATTATTTTTTCTCTCTTTGCCATTTGTAATGTCTTTAGGACTTTGTAAAAACTTCCAGTGAAAAATACTATAAAAGCAAGCCATACAAGAGGCCCCCGAACAAGTGTATAAATTGAAGGGTCTCTTAAAAAGTGCTCCATCAGCCTAATACCTCACTTAATTTAACTACCTTTCTTATATATTTTCCATCTCTGATGCCCCTTATGAGAATTTTGTCTCCGTCAGGATTGAAAGTAGGCTCCCACAATTTTTCATAATTTTCCCTAAGAGGTTTTCCATCAAGGACAACGAAGAAATTTCCATTTTTTTCAACCTTTGCAATACAATGATTTCCATCGGCGCTAAATTTGGGATTCCAAACTCTGTCAAACCAATTATTCCAAGGGACTCCATCTATAGCTACTGTGCACTGATTGTTTTCTTTAACAACAGCTCCTACTTTTTTACCATCTTCACTGAAGAATGGAGAGATAACGGCCTGAGAAAAGGTTTTACTCCAAGGATTACCATTTACAGCTACTGTCCATTTTCCAAACTCTGTAGAGACAACCGCTGCTATTTTACCGTCTGCACTTAATTTTTGCTGCCACAACTGATTGAAAAAAGGCCAGACAATCTCGCCATTTATGGCCAAGCTCCATCCCTTTTCAGTTCTGACAGGAACGGCAATTTCATTTTCATTTATGAATAGCGTCTCCCAGGCATTTAGAAAGTTTCTATCCCATAGATTTCCATCTACACATACTGTGAATTCCTGCTGAGAAAGCCTCACAGTTGCTGCAACTTTTTTGTTGTCTGGACTGAAGGAGAGGCCATACACAGATATAAAGCTCTTTTCCCAGGCATCTCCATTTACAGCTACAGTCCACACTCCCTCTTTGAAGCTAAAAATGTCAAGAAGGGGAGGATTTTTCACTCTTACATAGGAGGCTGTCAGTTTTCCGTCGTCAGATATTAATAGGTCTCTGGCATCAAAAAATAGATTATGCCAGATATTGCCATTAAGACAAACACCGTAAGAGTCTTCCTTTTTAATATTAAAGGCTATAGATTTGCCAGCATTAACACTTTTAAGATTCCAAGCATAATCAAAAGCTTGTTCTATCAATGAATCATCTTTTGCTAAAGTCCATTCGTAATTCTGAAGAACAAGGCATATAATGCTGTCCTCTTCAGTGAACTGAGCAAAACAGACTCTTTCAAAAATATTTTCCCATGTATTTTCATTTACTGCTATCGTTACCTTTTTGTCTTCTATTTCGACGGGTGCTGAAATTTTCTGTCCATCTGGACTAACAATAAAATCATGGACAAGAGAAAATTTCTCTTTCCATTTTCCCAAGTCGCAAACTATCTTTTCCCCTAAATCCCAGTCCCAATTTTTCATAACGATTGTAATTTATTAAATAAAACTTTACCAAAAAAGTCAAGTAAAAGGTGTCTGAGAAATTTGACAGAGATTGTTTTTTTGTGATAAATTTAGCATGTTGGCTAACGTAAAAGCAGTTTGCATTTAAGGAATTAAAAGAGTTAAAATTAATAAATAGTGCGGGTGTAGCTCAGCTGGTAGAGCACAACCTTGCCAAGGTTGGGGTCGCGGGTTCAAATCCCGTCGCCCGCTTTTTTTATTGGCGACGTACCCAAGTGGCTAAGGGAGCGGTCTGCAAAACCGCCATTCGCCGGTTCGAATCCGGCCGTCGCCTTTTTCTTTTATGAGACCTATCGGTGTTCATACTTCTATAAAAAATACTCTTCTTAATTCAATTGCCGAGGCAGTTGAATTAAAGTGCGAGACTTTTCAGATTTTTCTCCATAGCCCTCAAGTATGGCAGATTCCAGAGTTTGAACAAAATACAATTGATGAATTCAAGAGAAATAGACAATTCTATAGACTCAATCCCTTGATTGTTCATGCATCTTATCTTATAAATCTAATATCTTCTACTCCGAAAACCATTTCTTCATCAAGGTATTTACTGAAGAGAGAGGTTCAAACTGCTGATTTACTGAATGCTGATTACTATGTAATTCATCTAAAGGACAATAAGGATATGGAAAAAGAAGAAATTTATTCTAAGACAAAGGAAGGATTTAACAAGATAGATGTGACTGTTTCATGTAAGATTCTTCTGGAAAATACGGCAAAAAGTAAAATTACTGCTAATATTGTCGACTTATTTGAAACTTTTGAAAGGGTTAGAACAGAGAATGTTGCAGGGGTATGTATTGATACGTGTCATCTTTTTGCTGCTGGATATGATTTGACAAAGGATGAGGGAATTGAAAGATTCACAGAAGAGGTTAGAAAATACGGAGATTTTGGTTTGATAAAGCTTATTCATCTAAATGACTCTAAAACACCAGCTGGCTCAGGAATTGACAGACACGAAAATATAGGAAAAGGGTTTATTGGAGAGGAAGGATTTAAGAAATTTCTAAAAATTAAAGAACTATCTTCAGTCCCCCTCATACTTGAGACTCCAAAGAAAAGTTTACAAGATGACGTTAAAAATCTACTGTCTGTTAGAAATATTCTTAAGACGTTAGAATCTTGAATATCTCTTCATATCTTTCGGCTGTTTTCTTAACTATGTCTTCAGGGAGTGTTGGTGCAGGAGGTTTTTTGTCCCATTTTATTGAAAGTAGATAGTCTCTTACTATTTGTTTGTCATAGCTGTCTTGAGGCTTTCCAGGAGCATAATCTTTCATTGACCAGAATCTTGAAGAGTCGGGAGTAAGAAGCTCGTCTATTAAAATTAATTTACCATCAAAAAAGCCAAACTCCATCTTTGTATCAGCTATTATTATTCCCTTTTTTTCAGCTATCTCTGAAGCTCTTTTGTATATTGATAAAGTAAGCTCTTTTACTCGATTTGCCGTTTCCTCTCCAAGAATCTCTATGGTCTCTTCGAAGCTGATGTTTATATCGTGACCTTCTTCTGCTTTTGTGCTTGGTGTATAAATCGGCTCTGGAAGCTTCTGGGACTCTAAGAGACCTTCGGGAAGTTTAATTCCACATACATTTCCTGTTTTTTGATAGTCCTTCCACCCTGAACCTGTAATGTATCCACGAACTATACATTCCACAGGCAGTGGTTTTGCTTTTTTCACGAGCATGCTTCTTCCTTCAAGAATTTCTCTGTATTTTCTGAGAGGTTCTGGAAATTCATCTACATTTGCTGTGACAATATGATTTTCTACTAAATCTTTTACTTGATTGAACCAGAAAAGGGATATTTGTGTTAGTACTCTCCCTTTGCCAGGAATGCCATTAGGCAGGACTACATCAAAGGCAGAAACTCTGTCTGTGGCAATTATGAGTAGATAATCCTCTATTTCATATATATCTCTTACCTTACCACTTCTTAAGAATTTTACGCCTTCAAGATTTGTTTTAAGCACTACTTTGTCGGTCATTTTTGTCCTCCTCTATATTTTTAGTAAATACATTCCTTTTCCCAGTTTCATGGCGTTTCTTATTGCATTTTTAACAAAGTTTTTTGAAGCTTTAAGAGCATCTTTTGACGAATAACCAAGACATAGAAAAGAGAGAAAAGCCGATGAAAAAGCACATCCTGTCCCATGATATATACCTGAGAATTTTTCATCTTCTTCAATATGGATTTCTTTTCCGTCGTATAGAAAATCAGAAGCTTTATCCTCTAAGTGTCCGCCTTTTATTATAACAGTCTGAACACCCATCTTGTGAATAGTTTTGGCTGCTTCAATAATACTTTCTTTGGAGTTAATTTGTATTCCAGACAGAATTTCAGCTTCTGGAATATTTGCTGTTATTACCTCTGCCATTGGAATAGCCTCTTCTTTAAGTTTTTTTAAAGTATCCTTGCGTATTAGTTCCGTTCCTGTGGAGGATTTTATTATGGGGTCAATTATTAGCCTTTTAATTCCATACTTCTTACAATTTTCAATGATACAATCTAACGCTTCAGAAGTGTATATCATTCCAATCTTTGCTCCATATGGATTTATATCATTTAAAAGAGCCTTAAACTGACTGTCAATCAATTGGGGTGATAGGGGATGAATATTTTCTACAGCAGTTGTGTTTTGCGCTGTTATAGCTGTTACTACGCTTACTCCGTAAACACCAAGAGCTTGAAAAACTTTGATGTCCATCTGAACTCCCGCTCCTCCTGTTGGATCAGAACCACCTATTGTTAATGCTACTTTCATTATTTTCTCTCCAGATTGTTTATCAGCTCAGCACCATATAAAAATACTGCCCAAGCATAAAATAACCACATCAAAAGGGCAAGAAAAGTAGATACTGAACCGTATAAGGTGCTAATTTTAATAATTTCTGTCACGTAGAAGGCAAATAAATATTTGGCAATTTCTATCAATACGGTTGTAATAAAGCTACCCAGCAGAATAGAAGAGGTCTTGATTTTCTTGTTTGGTAAAAACTTATAAAGGAAGGCAATAATTGTAAATATTAACAAAAAGGTGATTACATACTTAAGAAAAAATCTTGTGATAAAGCCTACTTCAGCAATAAGCAGATTACCCGAGAGTCTTATTATGTATGAGAGAGCAAAGGATATACCTACTGCAAATATTATTAATAGGACAATAAATGCGGAAAGTAAAAAGGACAGAAAAAAGTGCCTTTTTTTAGGGGCTTTGAAGATTTTATTCAGCGAGAATTCAATGGCTGCGAAAAGTTGAATTGAGAAAATTCCGTAAAGAAGGAGAGATATTTCGTTAATCCCTTTAAGCATTAGCATTTTTTTTATTTCCTTTACCATGTGTATTTCTATATCTGGAAATAGAAAAACAAGTTTGTTGTATACAAAACGTATAACTGTCTCTTCTTTAGTGAACGTTATTAGAATATTTACTATAAACATGCTCAATGGAATTAGAGAAAGTATGGAAAAAAAAGCAAGGGCAGCACTTAAAAAAATGCCTTCGTCTTTGTAGAAATCCTTAAAACTTAAAAAAATTGACTTAGGAATTTTTAAAATCATTTATTTCGAGCAGTTTTTCTGCATTTTTGCAGAGGATTTTATGGATTAATTCTTCAGGTAAAGATAGGTTTTTCAAGTTTTCTATTTCTTGACTCTGGTCTGCCCAGGGAGAGTCTGTTCCAAAAAGTATAAAATCTGATGGATGTTTTAGCAGGAACTCTTTTATTTTATGCTCTGATAGCCAGCCAAAGGAGAACGAGATTTCCATGTATATATTTTTACCAAGTATGAGCTTTTCCACCTCGTCCCACTGTTTCCATGCTCCGAGATGGGTGGTTATAAATTTAAGCTGGGGAAATTTATTAATAACGTTAATAATTCTTTGAGGTGATGCTATGTCCCATTGGGGAAAACTTATGTCGTATCCACAGTGCATTATAATAAGTAATTGCCTTTCTGTCAGTTCTTCGTAAAGTGGAAAAATTTTCTCGTCATCAATAGCAAAATCCTGATAAAAAGGGTGCATCTTTATTCCTGGAAAACCCTCTTCTTTAATAATTTTTACGTGTTCTTTTATTTCCCTGTCGAGTGGATGAATAGATAAAAGGGGTATTATCCTTTCTGAACGTATTTTTTGACTCCATTTCAGGATAGAATAAAACTGCTCTGGTTTTGTGGCTATATTACAGATAACTGCTCTTTCAACTCCGCTTTTATCCATTGATTTTATAAGGGAGTCCAAAGTTCCATCCAGACAGGCTTTTACCACACAGTTTTCTTGAAGTTTTGCCATGGCTCTCTCAGCTATTTCTTCAGGAAAAGCATGCGTATGGAAATCAACTATTGACATGAAGATATTTTATATTTTCATTTCCTTTTTTAGCAAATTTTGATTAATCCTCATCTGCTGAGGATAGAAGCCCATGGTTTTTCATTTTAGTGCGAAGTTGTTTTCTTGAAATACCAAGAATTTCAGCAGCTTTTGTTTGATTCCAGCCAGTGGAATTTAATGCTTTTAGGATTAGAGATTTTTCAACTTCAAGAAGATTAAGGGTGCTCTCTTCTTTTACTGGCCAGCCAGTTTTTTCCTGGATTTTTTTGGGAAGATATTTTATTGATATAACTCCTGAAGGTGATAGAACCACGGCTCTTTCTATTATGTTTGCAAGTTCCCTTATATTCCCTGGCCAATCATAATTTATGAGTGCCTCTAATACTTCTTGTTCAAGTTGAGGAAGAGGCTTATTGTTTTCTTTTGAGAACTTATTAAGGAAGTGGTTTACAAGTAAGGGAATATCCTCCTTTCTCTCTCTTAAAGGAGGGAGATTGATTCTCACCACATTTAATCGCCAGTAAAGGTCTTCTCTGAAAGTCCCCTCTTTAACTGCCTTTTCAAGGTCTCTGTTGGTGGCGGAAATCACTCTTACGTCGATTTTTATTCTGTGAGTGCTTCCAATTCTTTGAATTTCCCTTTCCTGAAGAAATCGGAGAAGTTTTTTCTGTAGGAACATTGGAAGCTCTCCGATTTCATCGAGAAAAACAGTTCCTTCATGGGCAAGCTCTATGAGACCGGTCTTTCTTTCGGTAGCTCCTGTAAAAGCTCCCTTCTCATGACCAAAAAGTTCGCTTTCGAGAAGATTCTCAGGAATTGTTGTGCAGTCCACAATAACAAAAGGTTTTGAGTTTCTTAAGGATTTTTTATGAATTGCTCTTGCTATCAATTCCTTACCCGTCCCTGACTCTCCCGTAATTAAAACGTTTGCATTGCTCTCTGCTACCATTTCCATTATGTAGAATACATCTTGCATGACCTTGCTTTTTCCTATTATTTCTGGAAAAGGAGCATCGATTTTTTCAAATCTATGAATCCCTTTTGATTTTTCAATAGCTTCTTTTATGACGTTTACTAACAGTTCTGTATCGACCGGTTTTATTAGATAGTGATGGGCACCAAGCTTCATGGCTTCCACTGCTTTCTCGATAGTGCCATAGGCTGTTAGCATAATTGTGGGAACAGAGATTTCACTAACCCTTATCCATTTAAGCAAATCTATTCCATTCATCCCCGGAAGTCTGTAGTCCAGTAAAATGCAGTCAATTGGGTTTTTCTTAAGCACTTCAATACCTTCTTCAGCTGTTGTAGCTGTATAGACTGAATAGCCTTCTTTTTTTAGAATTGCTGAAATCGCCCGAAGGGCGCTTATTTCATCGTCTATGTATAAGATATAGGCCATTGTTAACCTTTTATTGGTATTTCAATTATGAATTCAGTGCCTTCATCTATTTTACTTTTTATATCGATTGTGCCTTCATGCTCTTTTATTATTCTCTCTACGCAGGCTAAGCCTAATCCTGACCCAGTAGTTTTTGTAGTGAAAAAGGGTTCGAATATTTTATCCATAATTTCTTCAGGAATTCCTGTTCCCGTATCTTTTATTATAATTCTTACTTTTCCATCTATCTTTTCGGTTTTAACTGTTATTATGTCACCCTCATTGGTAGCATCTGTGGCATTTACTAATAAATTAAGAACAGCCTGTTTTAGTTGATGATTATCAAAATAAAATTCCGGTATTGATTGGTCAAACTCGGTTTTTAGTATCTTTTTTTCTTCCTTTATCTCTGTCTCCACCAGCTTTATAACATCCCTTAAGGCATGATTTATATTTCCTTTCTCATACTTAAGTGGAACAGGTCTTGCATAAGAAAGAAAGCTCGTTATAAGTTCATTCAGTCTTTCTGTTTCTCGGTCAATTATGGACAAAAACTCTCTTAGAACTTCACCATGAAAATTAGCCTTTAAATAAGATGTCGATGCTTTTATGGCATTTAGAGGATTTTTTATCTCGTGAGCAACGGTCATTGCCATTTCAGCCATTGCAGAGGATTTTTCAAGCCTTAATTTCTCTTTTGTTGTTCTGTCAAGCTCTCGTAAAGAATCTCTCAATTTAACTATCATCTCATTGAAAGTTTCAATTAAATAGCCTATTTCATCACCACAGGAGATTTTATAAACATAACATTCTTTACAGTCAATGTTATGGCACTGTTTGCAATTTTCTTTTGCTTCTTTTATGAACCAGCATCTTTCCTTACCATAGGCAGGACAGTCTGTTTTTTCACATTTGAAAACATCTTTACACAGAACATTTGTAGGATTTTCGCACAGTTCAAGCTTGTCCGTCCCTATGTTTGCCATTTTATTTTTTAGACTTTGAAGTGGTTTTATTAGGGTTTTAGAAAGCATGAAAGAGAGTAAAACAGTTAGGGCAAAGGAGAGAGAACTTATTATGTAAATGTAGTTTTCTAAATTTTTTGTTGATTTTTCTATGTAGTCATTTATTTTAATGTTTGATACCCCAGCTCTTAGTATTCCAAAATAGTTATCTCCTGAGACAACGGGTAAATTTATATGAAGAATTCTGTCATAGTCTATTTTTCGCCATCTATTATAATCTAAGTTTACGTATTTACCAAGTTGGCTTCTATCACTATGACCTATTACCCTACCATTGTTGTCAGTGAGCATTATATACTCCATTCCGGGATTGCTCATGGCAGAGTTTATTTTTTCGTCAATTGCGAGAGGGTCAAAGAAAATAAAATTATCTACTACTTCTTTTGATAGATTTTCAAGAAGCAAAGAGATATTTGCATCTATCTGGTTTCTCAATGATTTTTTTTGATAGTTGAGAATGAGAAGGTTTATCGACAGCATTATTACAAAAAAGAGAATGAGAAAAGAGAAAAATATCTTCCAGCCTATACTCAATCTATGTATGGATACGAGAGCTTTTTTAGTAACTGAGTTTCTTAAGTAGTTCCATATCTTCATTTGATGCCTCTTTAAAGGCTTTTACCTTTGCTCTGTTTAATATTGTAACGTCTTCTATTTTTGTGATTATTTTTTTTACCTTTGCTGTTAGCTCTGGATTTTGATTGTTCACCACTGCAAAAGGCCAGTTTGGTAGATATTCACCGTAGTCAAGAATTTTGATTTTTGAGATGTCAACTTCTTTTGCCCACACGCTTAATGCAGCTTCTCTTACGAAACCAGCATCAGCTTCTCCCCGATAAACGCCGATTATGACTTTTTCTTGCCTTTTTGCGTCAATCAATTTAAAATCTTTTCTCATGTCAAAGCCTTTTTTCTCAAGATACAACTTTTGAGACAGATATCCTCCTGCTGAAGTTGGTGATACTATCATGATTTTTTTGGCTCTTAAATCTTCAATTTTATTTATATTTCCATCTTTTCTCGTTATTATGATGCCTCGGAATTTCTCATTTCCACAGATTCCTTCATCAGCAGTACAGTCTTCACCTACTGTAATTGCAAGGGGTTTTATAGGAAATTTACGAAGAATTATAGAAAAAACATAGGGGTTTTGATAAGAGAAATGAACTTTACCTTGAGATACAATATGGATAAACTCTTCGAAGTTTTTAGGAATAACGAGCTTAAATTCATATCCAGTCTTTTCAGAAAGATATCTCATAAGTGGGTCATATCTTTTATATATTGTGAGAGGGCTGTAAAGGGGCAGGATAGCAACTTTTATTGTTTTAGGACTATACTCTATATAGTCCACTCCTTTTACATTTCTTATGAGTACTCTTATATAATCAAAGTCTCTATCTTCTGCAACTACAAACTTCTCTACGCCCATGGAATTTCGAATTTCCTTGTCTGCTTTATTTATTATGGCATCTCTGATTTTTTCTTTATCTTCTCTGTTTAAAGCGTTAACATAGGCTATTAAGAATTTTGGTGTAGGCTCAGAAGCTCTTATTATTTTTAGACCGTCTTTTAGATATTTGTTAGCAGTTATTTCGCTCATAGCTCCTATGTCGTAATCTCCGATAAGTATGGAAAGGGCAATTCTTTGCTCTTTGTAGAGCATATCAACGGATTTGAAATCTTTGATTGATATATCCACATCTCTTAACATAGACATAGGTATGAGATAACTGAAAGATGATTTTTCTTCACCAAGAGCAAGTTTTTTGCCAAGGGAATCGAATATCTTTTCTATATTATTCCCCTCTTTTGTGACAAATACGCTTCTGGTCTCAGCAATACCGCCTTCAGGTTTTATGAGAGGAAAAATCTTATTTTTCATATGCCATTTGAGCTCGCAATAAGTAGTTGGGTCAATCACAAGAAGATGTATTTTATTATTTTTAATTTTTGTCTCTAAATCTTCAAAATCCCTTGCAATATCTATGGTTACGGGTTTTTGAAGAGAGTGAGAAAGGAATTTTCTTAATGGATAGAATTTTTCGTAAACAACTCGGGGAGATTCCTCTGGTAAAACTCCGATGATAACAGGATTTCCTTTAAATTCCTCTATTTGAGTTTTTGCTGTTTTCTCATCTGATGTTTTGCTACATGAAAGGCAGGTTATAATCAAGAAGATTAATAGAAACCTATAGAATATCATGATAGAAAGGGTTTGTTTTCTTTTCTGTTTCTAATTTTGATTTCGGTCCGTGACCTGGCAGTATAATAGTTTCAGAGGGAAGTTGAGCTATTTTCTTTAAAGACTTCATTAGTTCCTGCATATTTCCTCCGAAAAGGTCTGTCCTACCTACGGAACCTGCAAAAAGTGTGTCCCCTGTAAATAGATAGCCATCAAAATGAATAGAAATACTACCGGGCGAATGTCCTGGAGTGTGTATGGCTTGAATTTCTCTTTTGAATATTTTTATTAAGTCTTCATCTTTAATAAGTCTGTCAGGGTCTGGTTGTATTTCCATGTCAATTCCAAAAAATTGGCTTGCCACTATGGGAGAGTTTTTATAAATCTCCAAGTCTTTTTCATGCAGAATAATCTCGGCGCCTGTTGCTTCTTTTATTTCTCCCACAGCGCCAATGTGGTCAAAATGACCGTGAGTGCAAATTATGTAACTGACATTAAGTTCCTCTTCTTTTACAAAATCTAATATCAAATCAGGTTCATCTCCTGGGTCTATAATGAAGCATTCTTTTGATATTTCATCATAAACAACATAACAGTTTACCAACAGAGGACCGACTTCAAATTTTTTTATTTTCATTTCTGCCTCCTAAACTTTTTTAAAATATAACTTAGTTCCTCATGTTTCATCAAATAGCAAATCATTAGATATAGCAAGGCAGCAGTTGCAATAGAGATGCTCAGAAGTAAGAACTTAAGAGGCATTTTTTCGCTATGCTGCCAGAGAGAACTATCTATGCTACATATCAGTTTAGCAACCGAAACACTGACTAAGGCTGCTAAAAAACTTTTAAGAAATGAAAGTGTTATAGAAGAGAATGAGATTATATTTACTTTTCTTTTTATGAAAACTGAAAGCATAATAAACTGAACCGTTGCTGCCATAGAATAGGCAAGAGCTAATCCATTATGTTTCATGTTTTCCATAAGAATAAAGGAAAGACAGATGTTTGTAACCATTCCTGCAGTTGCACATATAACAGGAGTTTTCGTGTCTTGAAGAGAATAAAAGGTGGCTGTAATTGTTCTTGACCCTACTGTTCCGATTATGCCAATGCTGTAAAAAAGTAATGCTTGAGCTGTATTTAATGTGGCTTTAAGGTCAAAAATGCCTCTCTGAAAAAGTGTATTAACAATCGGCTCTTTAAGCATAATTAAACCTAATGTAGAGGGAACAGTAAGGAAAAACAGAAGCTTGAGCGAAAATGTAAAATCTGTGGCAAGTTTATCCCTGTTTCCTTCGGCTACATGTTGTGATAGCGTAGGTAAAACGGCCATACCAACGGCCACTCCAAATACTCCAATGGGAAGTTGAATAAGTCTCATTGAATAATAAAGATAGGTTATACTGCCATCAGGAAGAAAGCTCGCGATAATAGTGCTTACAAAAATATTAATCTGATTAACTGCCATCGCGAGAGTTGTGGGAATTATTAATAGGAGAATTTTTTTTAAGGCAGGATGTAAGGCCGTAAGTCCAAGTTTAAAACCGCTTTTGTAAAATTCAGGAAGTTGCACAAGCCATTGAAGTAACCCTCCTACTGTAACCCCCACAGCTACTGCTATTATAGGATTAAGGAATAAGCTACTGAAAACTGTCGTGAAAATTATTATAGATATGTTTAAGAAGCAAGGTGCAAGGGCAGGGATAAAGAATGTATTATTCGTATTTAGTGTTCCCATTGTAAGAGCAGCTAAACTGATAAAAAGCAAGAAAGGAAACATGATTCTCGTTAGAAGAACGGTTATATTGAATTTTTCAGGATTTTCAATAAAGCCTGGAGCAATAAACTTTACTATCTGTGGGCTTAGTATTATTCCAAAGATTGTAATTATGCCAACAACAAATAGTATAAAAGTAAACAGGCTTTTTACAATTTTCTTTGTTTCTTCTACTCCATGCTTTACTTGCGATTCCTTTAATACTGGAACAACGGCCGATGACATTGAGCCTTCTGCAAAAAGCTCTCTTAGTAAGTTGGGAATTCTGAATGCAACAAAGAAGACATCACTCAAACCGGTTGCTCCAAAGTATTTGGCGAGAATCATATCCTTTATGTATCCTAAGATTCTACTTAAGGTGGTAGCAACGGATATAGCTCCGGCAGCCTTAACTATTCTTCCCTTAGCCATTTTAATACTTTAGAATTTCGATGAGGTCAAGAATATCCTCTTTAGGAATTGCTCCCTTTTCTGATTTAGAGGCATCTATTAAATCTTTTGTGAATCTATCAATATCTCCTTTATAGTTAGGATTAATTTTTAGAGAGTATTTAAGGGTTTTTGATGCTTCTGAGTATGCCCCCAGTTTCTGATACACAAGAGCTAAATATAAATGAGCATCGAATAGAAGGACATTTCTTTTTATGGCTCTGTCAAGAGAATTTTTTGCATCTTCATATTTCCCAATCCTGTAGTAAGATAATCCTTGACCGAAATAAGCCTTGTCTTGAGTTACAAAAAAGGGATTGTTTAAAGCTTTGCTGAAAGCATTAATTGCTTCATTGTGCATGTTTAGTTTTTGGTAGCAAAGTCCCAGATTAAACCATGCATCAGCATAATTAGGGTCAATGGAGAGTGTTCGAAGGAATAAATCTCTTGCCATCTCATACTCTTGAAACTCCATATGCACAAGAGCTAAACCATGTAAAGCATCTTTGTTATTGGGGTCAATCTGTAAGGCTTTATGAAAAGAGGAATAGGCAAGTTGATAATTTTTCTCTATGTAGTAAGCAAAGCCAATTTCCTTGTGAAAATCTGATTCATTTGTTTGCCTAATCCTTTCATCGCTCATGCATCCTACAATGATTAAGGCAATTGACAATGTTATAAGTTTCAATAGGAAATTCATGATTTTATAGTATATCATTTTTATCTCTCCAATTTTGAGATTAGTTTTTTCTGGAAATCGATTAATTTCTCCAGCTCTTTGATGTCTATTTCAAATCCGTCAGTTTGAAACTTTAACTCTCCTATAAGACCATTTTTTTTAAAGTTACTTAAGAGATATACGAGTTTATTAACGAATATTTGTTCAGGCGTATCCTGAATGGTAAACCGAAACCCTCTTTTTGTCTGCTGAACTTTAGCAATATTTAATCTCGAAGATAAAATTCTAATTTGAGCTATATTAAAAAGATTTTCCACTTCCCTTGGTAGTTTACCAAATCTATCAAATACCTCTTCTTTAAGTTTTTCTAAACTATCAATGTCACGGCTCTGTGAAAGTTTTCTGTATATTCTTAATCGCATTGATGTCTCTTCTACATAATTTTGAGGTATAAAAGCAGGAATTTTTAACTGAACCTCCGGTAGTTTTACCTCTGAGATTAGTTCTCCTTTAATTTCTCTTACTGCTTCATTGAGCATCTCAATGTAAAGGTCAAAGCCAACTCTGTTTACACCGGATTGTTCAATGCCGAGAAGTTCGCCGGCACCTCTTATTTCTAAATCCTTAAGGGCAATGTGAAACCCTGCGCCGAGATAGCTCATCTCTTTTATTGCTTTTATCCTTTTTTTTGCATTTTCTGTGAGGGTATCCTCAGGAGGAACTATCATATAGGCAAAGGCCTGTTTATCTCCTCTGCCAACTCTTCCTCTTATTTGATAAAGGTCGCTTAGACCAAAAAGATGTGCTTGGTCTATTATAATGGTGTTTACATTCGGGATATCTATGCCAGAGGCAATAATGGATGTGCAGAGAAGTATATCAATCTTGCCATCGAGAAATTCTATCATGGTTTTATCAAGAATTTTCTCTTTAGTCCTTCCGTGTACCACGGCGATTTTTGCTTTAGGCACAAGTTCTTTAATTTTCGAGTATATCGACTCAATGTCATTTATCCTGTTGTGAAGGAAAAAAATCTGTCCACCTCTATTCATTTCTTTTTCAATTGCTTCTTTTATGACTTTATCGTTTTCTTGAATGATAAAGGTCTTTACAGCCAGTCTTTCTTTCGGAGGAGTTTGAATTACAAAAATATCCCACAATCCGCTTAATCCTATCTGAAGTGTTCTGGGTATTGGCGTGGCTGTTATAGTAATCAAGTCAACTTTGGGATATCTCTCTTTTATTTTCTCTTTTTGTATTACGCCAAATTTCTGTTCCTCGTCTATTATCATTAAGCCTATGTCTGCAAAATCAATATTTTTAAGAATTAACATATGTGTCCCAATTAAAATGTCAACTTTTCCATTCTTAGTATCTTCGATAACCCTCTCTATCTCTTTTTCCTTCCTAAATCTATTTAAGCATTCAATTCTTACAGGGAAAAGTTCGAACCTCTTTTTAAAATTCCGGTAATGTTGCTCGCTTAAAAGGGTAGTTGGCGTAAGAACAACTACTTGTTTTCCATCGTAGACTGCTCTGAAAGCAGCTCTCATAGCAACTTCCGTTTTTCCATAGCCCGCATCGCCACATAAAAGCACTTCTAAGGGCAGGGGCTGCCTCATTCTTTTAAGTATTTCTTCAATGGCTTTTTGTTGGTCTTCTGTTTCTTCGTAAGGAAAAAATTCATCGAAGTTTCTGTGTATTTCTGTATCTTCGCTGTAGGTGAAGCCTCTTTCCGTTTTTCTATGGGCATATATTTTAATAAGTCTATCTGCTATATCGTGTATTCTCTTTCTTTCTTTTTCCTTTGCCCTTTGCCATCTGTTAGTGCCTGGTTTGTCTAATGCCGGAGTAAATCCTTCTTTAGCTGAGTATCTGTAGATTTTATCAATCCCCCAGGTGGGAACATATACTATATCGCCATCCCTGTATTCAAGAACGAGGACATCTTCTTCCATTTCTTCATACTTCTGCCTTTTGATACCCCTGAATATTCCAATACCGTGGTCTTTATGGACGATATAGTCTCCTTCGTTTATCTCAAGTCCGTCAACAGGAAGTTTTTGAAGAGGGGGCTTTTTTCTTTTTATTGTTTTTTCACCGAAAATTTCATTTTCAGTAAGAATCATAATATTATCTCTGAATAGACCTTCTTGAAGCTCTGAAATAGTTAGTAGATACTTACCTGAATAATTGCCAACATCGCTTTTTCCTATGAGTGGGGCGATAATTCCATGATTAAAAAGGATTTCTTTTATAAATTCTGCCTTGCCGAGAGAATTTATGGAGAAAATTATTGGTACTCCCAGCTTTTTTAAATTTTTAGGGAAATCGGCAATAACTTTTCTCTCCTCTGGGAAAACTCCTAATCCAGAAAAAGGTCTATCTTCAGCATCGACTGCTCGGGATGAAAATTTAACTGGAAGATGGGAAATTTTAACAACCTTTGATTTTTTATAATCTAAATTCTTATTAACAGAAAATATAATTTCAAACTCAGACAATTCTGTTATTTCGCAATCTTTTTCTTTTTCAAGGAATGGAAATATCCACGCCTCCTCTACAGATTTAAAAGAACGTTGTGTATCAGGATAAAAAATCTTCAGTTCCTCTATCTCATCTCCAAAAAATTCAACTCTAACAGGATATTCTTCTGCTGTATTCCATATATCAAATACCCAACCATGATGTGAGAATTCTCCCTCTTGCGTTACTAACTCAACCTGTCTGTATCCTGCATCTAATAGAGATTTTTTGAGAACTTCTCTCTCTACGGTTAATCCCTTCTTTAGTTGAATGCTCAGGGGTTTAATATTTGAATTCACTTTCGAAGCTTCAAAGGTAGTGATTATCCGGTTCTTTTTGTTATGTAATATCTCAAAAACTGTTTTTATTCTTTCAGCACCTTCTGAAGGAAGAAATAGTATGTCTTCTGAGATATTGAAAAATTGCGAAAAAGTCTTTGTTGCAGTAAATAGCTTGTAGGCATTCTCCTCATTTTCCTCGAAAACAAGGAAACTCTCTTTCAAAAATATTAGTCCCAAAGCAAGAGCAGTTAAAGAAAGGTTGTAGATTTCCTCTGTCGTTTTTATAAGACTTATAATTTTAGAGCTTTCTGTTTTCAGGGCTTCTGATAGGTTTGATGTATATTCTAAAGAATTCATTTAAATTGCTTCTTTTCATATTTTATCACAGGAGAAATCTCTATTTTGGCTCTATCAATTTCTCTTAATTAAATCAACTTCTCTTCTCTACGTTGAGAAAATAACGAAATTTTGATATTCTTAAAAAGAGGGTATTAAATACAAGGAGGGCAAATAATATAGCCAGGCTTTACGGAAATACAAATGGATTAAAAAGAAGTGTAGTTCACCAATTAGAAAAGCTTTACCACAAAAGACAACCTGTAGATTCCATAATAACTACAGATTTAGCAAGAGTTCTATGCGTTTTATCAAATGAAATCAACAGGCAGATAGGACTTTTAATTGATAGAGCAGGTAATATTACTCATGTAATAGTTGGCACTGCTAAATCAGTTATGATTCCAGAACTTGACAATTTTCCAATTGGAAGACGTCCTTTAAGGGGGTTGAGATATGTCCATACTCATTTAAATCAAGAGCCTCCAGACAGAGAGGATATTACGGATTTAAGACTTTTAAGATTTGACATTCTTGCAGTTATAACTCAAGACAAAGGAATACCTCAAACCATTTATATTGCTCATCTTTTGCCTTTAGGAGTAGAAAGACAGTTTGAAATAATATCCTTTAATTTATCTAATTTTCGCTTTAATTTCAGAGAGTTTATAAATAACATTGAAACAGAAATGGACAGATTAAGGGCAATTGATACCTCTGACATCAGAGAAAGAGCCATTTTAATCAGTGTGTCAACAGACCCTAAGTATATCCTTGAAGAACATATGGAGGAATTAGAAGAGCTTGCTCTTTCAACAGATTTAGTAGTTATTGACAAAGTTGTTCAAAGGGTAAAAGAGATAAATCCCAAATATCTTCTCGGAGAGGGTAAGCTAAAAGAGTTGATAATAAGAGCTATGGATAGGGGAGCGACTCTTCTTGTATTTGACCAAAATTTAACACCTTCCCAGATAAGAGCAATTAGCGAGATGACTGAACTTAAGGTGATAGATAGAAGTCAACTTATTCTTGATATCTTTGCAAAAAGGGCACACTCAAGAGATGGAAAAGTTCAAGTCGAACTTGCTCAACTTAGATACATGCTTCCGAGATTAACAGGTAAAGGAACAGCCATGTCAAGACTTGCCGGCGGTATAGGAGGAAGAGGCCCCGGTGAGACAAAGCTTGAGGTTGACAGAAGAAGAATAAAGGAGAGGATTCATAATCTTGAAAATGAACTCAAAAAGCTTAATATGGCAAGACAGCAGAGAAAAAAGAGGAGAAGAGAGGTTGCTATTCCAATTGTCTCAATAATCGGATACACAAATGCAGGTAAATCAACTCTTTTAAACTCATTGACAAAAAGCGAGGTCTTTGTTGAAGATAAAATGTTTGCTACTCTCGATACTTCATCAAGAAGGCTGAAATTTCCCGAAGAAAAGGAACTGATAATTACAGATACCGTTGGATTTATTAGAGACCTTCCAGAGGATTTGGTAAATGCCTTTAAATCGACCTTAGAAGAATTAGAGGATGCATCCCTTCTGATTCATTTAGTAGATATATCAAATCCTTACTTTGAAAATCACATCGATTCTGTTAGGAACATTCTAAAAGAGTTAAACCTAAGTCAAAAACCTGTGATGTTGGTTTTCAATAAGATTGATAAAATAAGTCCCTCAGAGGCAGAACAGATATGCAGACGATATGATGCCATAGGAATTTCTGCAATTGATAAACAAACTCTTCTACCTT
This sequence comes from Thermodesulfovibrio sp. TK500a, assembly GCF_055381765.1. NCBI lineage: Bacteria > Pseudomonadati > Nitrospirota > Thermodesulfovibrionia > Thermodesulfovibrionales > Thermodesulfovibrionaceae > Thermodesulfovibrio > Thermodesulfovibrio sp. TK500a. The sequence continues at coordinate 374,183 of NZ_AP041606.1, read as the reverse complement.
TAATAGAGCAGATAAAAAGTAAGCTATGGGAAGAGAAACTTATTTGTAACGCTCTACTGTAAATTTATATATTTCAACATCAGCATCGAAGGGGTCAATGCCTGCTTTAAGTTTGGTTATCTTCAGCTGTTCATCAATACTGTTAACCCCCTCAATATCTGGAAGTAGAAGACCCTTTTTCCATCCTTTAACAACAAGGATGCCGTATTTTTTAGGGTCAAGTTCATCGAGGCTTTTTATAGGCTCAGGCGGGGAAAGAACATCTACTGAAAATTCAAGCTCCGTAAGTTCACTTTCCTGGATGGGCGGAAATCTGGGGTCTTCTGTTGCTGCTGCTATCGCATTGCGAATTATCTCAGTATATATATTATCAGTGGCGGGTAAAAAAGTGCCTATACATCCTCTTAACTTACCTTTTTTCTTTATTGATACAAAAACACCGGCTTTTTTCTTCATGACCTCTGGAATTTCCTTTGAAGCAGGAGGAATCTTTCCCGTCTTAACAAAATCTTCAACTGTTTTTTTAGCTATTTCAACGTAAAGACTCATATCTAAAGTATAACAAAACATAAATAAAGAAAGTTAACTTTTTTCAACTTGACATACTGGCAACAATATAAGATAAAATTCAATGATTTCCATCTAAACAGCATGAAATACAGGAGGAACAGATGACGAAGGCGGACCTTGTAAATTTCATTTTTGAGAGAGTGGGGCTACCAAAAACAGAAATACAAAAGATAGTCGAGACTGTTTTTGACACAATGAAAGAAGCATTAATTGAAGAAGAGATAGTAAAAATATCAGGTTTTGGAGTTTTTACAGTAAGAATGAAAGGCAAAAGGCTTGGAAGAAATCCAAAAACAATGGAGGCAGTAGAGATAAAACCAAGAAAAGTTGTCACATTCAGACCCAGTGAACAGCTAAAAGAATTAATGAAAAAACAATAAATAAAATGGGAGAACCTCTCCAGAGAGAGTTACCTTATAAACTTTTTTATAAAATTGGAGAAACGAGCAGATTGGTTGGAGTAGAACCATATGTATTAAGATACTGGGAGACAGAATTCCCTTTCTTAAAGCCTAAGAAAACTAAAACAGGTCAGAGACTATATACAGAAAGGGACATAGAGGTGATTTTTTTAATAAAAAAAATGCTTTACGAGGAGAAATACACTATTGATGGAGTTAGAAAAAAACTCAGCAAGATATATGATAATCAGACATATAGTTGTGAAAGTTTAACTAAAGAGGATATACTAAAAAAAGTAAAACTTCGATTAAAAGAAATTCTTAAAATGCTTTCTTAAATCGGGGCGTAGCGCAGCCTGGTTAGCGCACTCGCTTGGGGTGCGAGTGGTCGGCCGTTCAAATCGGCTCGCCCCGATTTTTTTAATGAGACTGAAAGAAATTAGGGAGGTTTTTGAGAGGGAAATGCAAGAAACACCACTTTCAGAGCTAATTCAACAAAGAATTAAAAAACTTGAAGCATTAAGAAATATGGGAATAGAACCATACAATGGCTTATTCGAACCTTCTCATACTTCTGAAAGTATCTTTTATGAGTATGGCGAAAAGGAAAAGGATTTTTTCGAAAGCGAAAGCATAAATGTTTCTGTAGCAGGAAGAATAATCCTTTTCAGAGACTTTGGTAAAGCAGCCTTTGCTCATCTTCAGGACTCAAAAGGAAGAATTCAGATATATCTTAGAAAAGATATTTTAGGTGACAAATTTAACATAGCTAAAAATTTTGATATTGGAGATATAATAGGGGTTCAGGGAAAGCTTTTCAGAACAAAAACAAATGAATTAACTGTAGAAGTGCATAATTTTGAATTTTTGAGTAAATCCTTAAGGCCTCTACCAGAAAAATGGCATGGATTAAAGGATATCGAAGCAAGATACAGACAGCGTTATGTAGACTTAATTGTTAATCCTTCTGTGAAGGAGACATTTGTTAAAAGACAGCAGATTATCAGATACCTAAGAGAATTTCTTGATAATGAAGGTTTTCTTGAAGTTGAAACTCCAATGATGCACACCATAGCTGGAGGAGCAAGAGCAAAACCCTTTAAAACATATCACGAAGCACTCAATATGGAGTTATACTTACGAATTGCTCCAGAGCTTTATCTTAAGAGGCTTCTTGTAGGTGGTTTTGAAAGGGTTTATGAAATAGGTAAAAATTTCAGAAACGAAGGTATATCAACAAAACACAATCCAGAGTTTACAATGGTCGAGTTTTATGTTGCCTACAAAGATTACAATTGGCTAATGGATTTCACTGAAAAACTCTTAACTTACATAGTAAGAAATATTTGCGGCACTCTAAGTGTTAAATTCGGTGAATTTACTATTGATTTTACTCCTCCTTTCAAAAAGATTACCATGTATGAAGCATTAAAAGAAAAGGGTGTTCCAGAGGAGATATTTAAAAATGAGGATTTGGCAAGTAAATGGGCTAAAGATAAGGGAATTGATATCCCGAAAGGCAGTAGTCTTGCAAAGGTGCTTGATGAGATATTTAAAGAGATAGTAGAACCAGAATTGATACAACCTACTTTCATAATAGATTATCCCGTAGAACTATCTCCTCTTGCTAAAAGAAAGAGAGACAATCAGGAATTAGTAGAAAGGTTTGAGTTGTTCATAGCAGGCAGAGAGATTGCAAATGCTTTCTCAGAGTTGAATGACCCTTTAGACCAAAAGGAGAGATTTTTACGCCAGCTTGAGGAAAGACTTCGGGGAGATGAAGAAGCTCCAGAAATGGATGAAGACTTTGTAAGAGCTTTAGAAGTTGGAATGCCTCCTGCAGCTGGAGAAGGCATAGGAATAGACAGATTGGTAATGCTTCTAACAGACAATCAATCAATAAGAGATGTAATTTTATTTCCCCTCCTCAGACCTGAGCAAAAATGAACTTCCCCCTTTTTGTTGCCCTCAGGTATTTAAAAAGCAGAAAAAGAGGAACTTCTCTTGGCACATTGGTGTCAATAAGTGGAGTTTCCCTCGGTGTAATGGCTCTTATTGTAGTTTTGTCTGTAATAAGTGGCTTTCATGAGGATTTACAGAAGAAGATTTTAGGAACCCAAGCCCATGCAGTAGTGTTAAATTATTCGGGTAGCATAAAAAATTACGAAAGTTTAATGTCCTTTTTATCAAAAAAGAGAGATATCCAATCTCTTTCACCCTTTGTTATGGGACAGGTTCTCGTATCCTCTGGTAAAAGGTCTCATGGAGTTTATTTAAGAGGAATTATTCCCGAGTATGACAAGAAAACTACTGAAGTTTATAAACACATAAAGTATAAGTATGAAAACTATACAGACCTGCCTTGGATTGTTATCGGTAAGGAGCTTGCTAATATGCTCGGAGTTTTGCCGGGAGATACGATAACGGTTATTTCTCCAATGGGAACAATCGGTCCTTTGGGAGTCATACCAAAGGTTAAAAAGTTTATCGTCACAGGCATTTTTGAGATTGGTATGTTCGAATACGATGCAAATCTTGCCATAGCAGAATTAAAAACCACCCAAGATTTCTTCGAATACGGTAACGCTGTAACAGGTATTCAGCTTAAGTTAAATGATATTTACAAGGCTAATCTTGTAAGTCAAGCTCTCACAAGGGAGCTTGGTGATGGTTATTATGTCAAAGACTGGATGCAGATGAACAGAAACCTATTTTCAGCCCTTAAACTTGAAAAATTTGCCATGTTTGTGATTCTTACTCTTATTGTTCTCGTTGCATCTTTTAATATAATAAGTATGCTCATGGTAAATGTAACTGAAAAACAGAGAGACATTGCCATATTGAAATCAATGGGAGCAACAGACCGTTTGATAAAACTCGTATTTCTATATCAGGGCTTTCTTATAGGTGTTGTTGGTACTCTCATAGGACTTTTAGGAGGACTTCTTCTTTGTGAGATAATTAAAACTTATGAGATAGTAAAGCTACCTGCGGATGTTTACTATCTCAGTAAGCTACCTGTTAAAGTAAAGGTTTTAGATATTCTGGTAATCTCAGCTTCCGCATTAATAATAAGCCTTATTTCAACGGTTTATCCTGCCCATAGGGCTTCAAAGATAAATCCAGTAGAGATTTTGAGGTATGAATAATGTTTAAGTTTATTAGAAACATAGGATGCCTCAGCATAATTTTATTAATCATTTTTCTTATTGTTTCTCTCATATTCGGAGGAGAAAAAATAAGAGACATAGGAGACAAAACAACGGGTATAACGAAAAAAGCTTTTCATTATCTCGCCGATAAAGCTGACAGAATTCATAAGGCAGTAATGGAGAAATTTGATGAACTAAGTAAACCATTCAGGGGTCATGAAAAAAGAGATACTAACGGTAAAAAACCTTAGAAAGAGTTACTCTACTAAAGCGGGCACTTTAGAGGTTCTCAAAGGTATTGATTTCAGTGCGTATGAGGGAGAGATACTTGCAGTAACAGGAGCATCAGGAGCAGGTAAAAGCACTTTTCTACACATAATTGGCACTCTTGAAAAACCAACCTCAGGAGATGTTATCTACGGGTTTGAAGGCTCTATTAATCCTTTTGTTTTATCAGACAATGAAATATCAAATTTTCGCAATAAGCATATTGGCTTTGTATTTCAGTTTCATTATCTTTTACCTGAATTTAATGTTCTTGAGAATGTCATTATGCCGGAGTTAATTGCAAATAGAGGCTCAATTAAAAGAAAAAATAGAGATAAACTCTATGAGAAAGCTCAGGAGATACTCAAAAAACTCGGAGTTCATGAAAGAGCATTTCATCGGCCGGGAGAACTTTCTGGAGGAGAACAGCAAAGGGTGGCTGTTGCAAGAGCCCTATTTAAAAATCCTTCCATTGTTCTTGCCGATGAACCAACGGGAAATCTTGACTCTCGGGCTGCCCAAGAATTATTTGAGCTATTTCAGAGAATAAACGAGGAAGACAAAACTACCTTTATAATCGTGACACACAATGAAATGCTTGCAAAAAAATGTGCTCAAAGATTCACAATGGTTGACGGAGTTTTGTTTGAAGGAGAGGGAGGCTTTTAAAATTTTTATCTTTCCCTCAGTTGATAAATGAAAACAGTTTAGATTAATATAATTGTTAAAAAAATTAAGGAGGACAGTGATTAGATTACTAAAAGAAGGTAACATTACTGAATTAGATAAGAGAGAATTAATAGATTTAATCAAAGAAAGTCAAGCTATAGCTATAAAAGTCAATGGAGTATTAAAAGACCTTTCAGCATTAGATAGCATTAATCCCCATGATACTCTTGAAATAGTCTCCCAAAACAGTCCAGAGGGTCTTGAGATATTGAGACATTCAACAGCCCATGTTATGGCTCATGCTGTAAAAGAGCTCTTTCCTGATGTTAAGGTCACTATTGGGCCTGCTATAGAAGACGGATTTTATTATGATTTTGACAGAGAAAGCTCTTTTACCGAAGAAGAATTAAGAAAAATCGAGAAAAAAATGCAGGAGATAATCAAGGCAAGAAAACCTTTCATAAGAAGAGAGATTTCTAAAGAGGAAGCTATAAAATTATTTGAAAATCTTGGTGAGGACTACAAAATTGAGATAATTAACGAAATTGAAGATGATAAAGTATCAATTTATGAGGAAGGCGGATTTGTTGACCTTTGCAGAGGTCCTCACATACCTCATACAGGTATGATAAAGGCTTTCAAAATACTCAATGTTGCCGGTGCATACTGGAGAGGCGATGAAAAAAACAAAATGCTCCAGAGAATATACGGAACAGCATTTCCCTCAAAGGAAGAGTTAGAGGCATATTTAAGATTTCTTGAAGAGATAAAGAAAAGAGACCACAGAAGGCTTGGAAAGCAACTAAGACTTTTTGATATAAGCGATGAGATAGGCGCAGGCTTGATAATCTGGCTTCCTAACGGGGCGGTTGTAAGAAAAGTTATCGAAGATTTTTGGAAGGATGAACATCTCAAGGCAGGTTATCAACTTCTTTATACTCCTCACATAGCAAAGCTTGAACTTTGGAACAAAAGCGGGCATCTGGATTTTTACAGAGAAAATATGTTTGCTCCCATGTCTGTAGATGAAGTAGCCTATCAACTAAAGCCTATGAATTGCCCCTTTCATATTCAGGTTTATAAATCAGAGTTACGTAGTTATAGGGATTTGCCTTTAAGATTTGCTGAACTCGGAACAGTTTACCGATATGAAAGGTCAGGAGTTCTACACGGGCTTCTCAGAGTAAGGGGCTTTACTCAGGATGATGCACACATATTCTGCACTGAAGAAAATCTCGAAGAGGAAATTCAGAAAGTGCTTGATTTTACTATATTTATTCTTTCAACTTTTGGATTTGATAATTATGAAATTTACATATCAACCCGTCCTGAAAAATATGTTGGAACACTTAAAAATTGGGATAGAGCTACAAATGCCTTAGAGCAGGCTCTTAAAGAGAGAAATCTTCCTTATCAGATAGACCCTGGCGAAGGAGTTTTTTATGGTCCCAAGATTGATATAAAAATAAAGGATGTCCTCAATAGAGCCTGGCAGTGTAGCACAATTCAAGTTGATTTTAACATTCCCGAAAGATTTGATATTACTTACAGAGGAAAGGACGGATATGAACACAGGCCAATAATGATTCACAGAGCACTCATGGGGTCTCTTGAACGTTTCATGGGAGTCCTCATAGAACATTATGCTGGAGCTTTCCCTACTTGGCTTTCTCCTGTGCAAGCTGTGATAATGACAATCTCAGAGAAACATATAAATTATGCGGAGAATATCTACAAAAAACTAAGAGATGAAGGACTAAGAGTAAAACTTGACAGAGAAAATGAAAAGATTGGCTATAAAATAAGACAAGCCACTTTAGATAAAATTCCATATATGTTAATAATCGGAGATAAAGAGGCAGAAGGAGGAAGAATTACGGTGCGTCTAAGAAGTGGTGAAAACTTGGAACTCATTGAATTAGAAAAGTTTATTGAACTTGTGAAAAAAGAGATAAAGGAGAGAAAAAATATTAAGGAGGTGCCGAAATAGCGACAAAGGACATAAGAATTAATGAGGCCATTAAGGCAAAAGAAGTAAGATTAGTAGATGAAAACGGGAAACAACTTGGAGTAGTTAGTATTAAAGAAGCTATAAGCATAGCAAAAGACAGAGGATATGACCTTGTAGAGGTAGCTCCTAATGCAAATCCGCCAGTATGCCGAATAATGGATTACGGAAAATATAAATATCAATTAGAAAAAAAGAGTTCCTCAAAAAGAACTTCCACCGTTAAGGAAATCAAAATAAGACCTCAGATTTCAGACCATGACCTTCAACTCAAAGTCAAGCATATAAAGAGATTTATAGAAGATGGCGATAAAACGAGAGTTACACTCTTTTTCAGGGGCAGAGAGATAGTGCACCCCGAGTTGGGCATGAAAGTGTTTGACAAGATTAAAGCGCTACTTGTAGGCTTTCCACATAAAATAGAGCAAGAGCCTCGACTCGAAGGGAATAACATGAGCATGTTAATTTCTCCCGGTAAAGATTGATAAATTTATAAAGAATTTATTAAAATAATCGTCTATACTTCTTAAGGAGGAGATTGAGTATGCCTAAGATTAAAACGCACAGAGGAGCTGCTAAAAGATTTAAAGTAACAGGAACAGGAAAAATTTTACGCAGAAGGGCTAATAAAAGCCATCTTCTCACAGGAAAACCATCTAAAAGAACAAGAAATCTTAGACATTCTGCAATAGTTGATGAGACAATGTATAGGTCAATCAAATCTCTAATCCCCTATAAATTTTAATAAGGAGGTAAAAATTGGGAGCATACACTACCTATAGGCCACATAAACTTAAGAAAAAAAGAACTCACGGTTTCCTCAAAAGAATGAGCACTCCAGGGGGAAGAAGAGTTATCAGAAGAAGAAGAGCAAAAGGGAGATGGAGATTAACTCCTTAGTGTCAAATTTCTTAATATTTATCATAAAAGTTTACAGGAGATTTATATCTCCCCTTATGCCTCCAGCATGTAGATTTTATCCTACCTGTTCAGTGTATGCTGAAGAGGCAATAAAAAAATATGGCATTAAAGGTATTTATTTGGCCATAAAAAGAATACTGAAATGTCATCCTTTTCATCCAGGAGGATATGACCCTTTAAGGTGAGGATATGGAAAACAGTGGTTTAAGAGCACTTTTAGCTGTAATTTTAAGTATGGTTATTCTTTTTGGAAGTCAGTATCTGTATACCAAATACTATCAGCCTAAGGATTCGTCTCCTCAGTCTGTTCAGCCAACAAAAAAGGAGGAAAAATCTGCGGGCTCTCAAACTGTTTCAGTTCCCTCCACCCTTAAAGAAGAGCCTAAAGAGATTAGAAAGGACACAAAATACAGAGAAATAGAGATAGAAAATGATGTATTCAAGGTTACCCTTTCTAATGAGGGAGCGGTGATAAAAAAGATTGAATTAAAGAGATATAAAGACAAAAAGGGTGCTCCAATTGTATTGAAAGCCGATGATATTTCTCCTCTTTCAATTTTGAAAGACGGCAAATTAGATTATGCAAAAGTGATTTTTAACATTGAAGGAACAAAATTATCATTTAAAGATTCTGAAAGAGCCTTTGTAAATTTTCATTTCAGCGATGGAGAGATATATATAAAGAGAAGCTTTATCTTTAACAAGGAAGACTATTCAATAGAGATAAAAGAAGAAGTAAAAGGCCTCAATAACTATTTCGTAACCATTGGAAAGGACTTCGGCATTGTAGAAAAAGAAGACGCTCCTCACTGGGGTCCTGTTATACTGAAGGATGCAGACAGAATTGAACTCACGCCAAATAAAGTTAGAGATATTATAACTTACAATGAAGGTGTCAAATGGGTTGCATTGGAAGATAAATACTTTTTCTCAGCTATCGTGCCATTAAGCAAGGCAAATCAGTTTGTAGTTTCTCCATACAGCTCAGATGTTTTAGTTTCCATTGGTTTTAAAGATGGACAGAATACCTATAAGTTATTTGCAGGACCCAAGGAGTATGATTATTTAAAAAATTTTAATCTTGGTCTTGAACATATTGTAGATTTCGGATTTTTCTCTATTATTGCCCGTCCTCTTTTCTGGTTTCTAAAACTTCTTTATAGTCTTACTCATAACTATGGAGTTGCCATTATCATTCTTACAATACTCGTGAGAATTCCTTTTATTCCTATTGTTAACCGAGGACAGAAATCTATGCAGAAACTTAGCGAACTTCAACCAAAACTCATGCAGCTAAAAGAGCAGTATAAAAATGACCCTCAGCGTCTTCAGAAGGAGATGATGGAGCTTTACAGAAAATATAAAGTCAATCCAATGGGTGGCTGCCTTCCCATACTTCTTCAAATTCCCGTATTTTTTGCTCTCTATAAAATTCTCACAATAGCCATAGAGTTAAGGCAGGCACCTTTTATATTCTGGATTACTGACCTTTCCACTAAAGACCCCTATTACGTTCTTCCTATATTAATGGGTCTTACTATGTTAATACAGCAGAAGATGACACCATCTACGATGGACCCAACTCAACAGAAAATTATGCTTCTTATGCCAGTAGTTTTCACTTTTCTTTTCCTAACATTTCCCTCAGGATTGGTTCTTTACTGGCTTGTTAATAATATATTTGGAATAGCTCAGCAGTTTTACATTAATCAGAAAATTAAAAAGCGTGCGTGATTTTTTCAGAATTTGACACTATTGCTGCTATTAGCACTCCCATAGGCGAGGGCGGCATAGGAATAGTCAGAATAAGTGGCCCCGAGGCAGTAGCTATATCTTCGAGGATATTTTTTTCCTCTAAAGGTGTTAATCTCTCAACTGTAAAGTCCCATACAATACACTATGGCTATATTATTGACCCCGAGTCAGGTGAAAAAATTGACGAAGTTTTAGTCTCCGTAATGCGTGCTCCTAAAACATACACAAGAGAGGATGTAGTCGAGATAAACTGTCACGGCGGTTTCATAATTTTAAACAAGATTTTAAATCTGTTAATCAGGCAAGGTGCGAGAGTAGCTGAACCTGGTGAGTTTACAAAAAGGGCATTCTTAAGGGGAAGAATTGACCTCAGTCAGGCAGAATCGGTGATTGATTTAATAAGGGCTAAAACTGATGATGCCCGTAAAATCGCTTTGGAACATCTTGATGGCAAGCTGTCTATTAAGATTAATGAATTAAGAGATATTTTAACGAGAGTTTGTGCCCATGTAGAGGCTTATATTGATTTTCCCGAAGAGGAAATAGACGGTTTAACAGAAGCAGAAATAAAAAAGGAAATAATTAAAGTCCGAGATGAAATCGATAAATTAATTGAAGGATATGAAGAAGGCAAAATTTACAGGGAAGGACTGAGAGTTGCCATTGTAGGCAAGCCCAATGTGGGGAAGTCATCTCTTCTAAATGCACTCTTAATGAAGGAAAGAGCAATAGTAACGGAAATCCCGGGCACAACGAGGGATATAATTGAGGAATACATAAACATAAAAGGGTTGCCTGTTAAAATAATTGATACGGCAGGCATAAGAAAGTCCCATGACCTTGTTGAAAACGAGGGCATTAGAAGAACTCTGAAAGCCTTAGAAGAAGCAGAGTTAGTTCTGCTAATGCTTGACATGAGTGAAAAGATAAATTCTTTGGATATGGAAATAATCGATAGAGCAAAGGATAAAAAGACTATAGTTGTTTTAAACAAAAGTGACATTAAAAGGGATAATTTCCATATACCACAACAGTTAAAAAACAAACCTACTGTAGAAATTGCAGCCTTGAAAGGTGAGGGTATAGAAAAGTTGAAAGAGACGATTTTTAATTTATCAGTTCTTGGTAGGTACTCGCAGGAAGGTTTAATAGTTACCAAACTACGCCATAAGATTGCTCTTGAAAGTGCCAAGTCATCAATGAATAATGCTCTTGATAGTTTTGGAAAAAATGAGCCCCTTGAGATTACAGCCATGTTTCTCAGAGAGGGGCTCAGTTTTTTAGGTCAGATTGTAGGCGTAATAACCACTGAAGATATTTTAAATCTCATTTTCAGTGAATTTTGCATAGGGAAATAGCTAATTACCCTGTTTAGGTAACTCATCTTTTTTATTTCCCATTAGTCCCTGACTTAAAATATCCTGCAAAGCCTTTTCATTAACCTCTACTTTATATTTCTTTTTTAACTCTTCAATATAGCTGTTAAACCATTCTTGCTGTTTTTTTGCTTTTAACTGTTCTGTCAGTTGCTGCTTTATCTGTTCAAATTCAATTGGAGTTCCCTTAACATCGGTAATTTTAAATATGTAAAGACCGTCTTTTCTGTTAAGAGGCATACTTACCTGTCCTTTTTTGAGATTGAAAGCCAAATTTTCTATCTGAGGGTCAAGCTGTCCTTTCTTAAAAAATCCTATATCTCCACCATTTGCTTTTGTTCTTTCGTCTCGTGATAATTCTTTTGCAATTTTTCCAAAATCTTCACCTTTATCTATCTTTTCATAAACCTTTTTGGCTTCTTCTTCATTCTTTACAACTATCTGGCTTAATCTCACTTCTGAAGGTTTTATAAACTGGTCTTTGTTCTTTTCGTAGTAGTCTTTTGCATCTTTTTCAGTTACAGGTTGTAAGTTTTTTAACTCCTGTTCAAGTAACATGTTAATAAGAGTTAATTTTTTAAACTCTTCCAGTCTCCTTTTAAATTCCTCAGACTTTGCTAAGTCCTTTTTCTTTGCTTCCTCATAAAGAACTTCCCTCTTAATCAATTCGTCTTTTAAACGGTTAATCCCATCAGGAGAAGCAAGAAAAAGTTTGGTTTGAGGAGGTAGATTTTTTATATCCTCCTGCAACTCTTTTTTTGTAAGTTTTGACGAGCCTGCCTTTAAAATTACCTCATCCTTACTTTGACTACAGCTAAAAACAAGAAATGCGGCGAAGATAATGGCAAAAAGACTTAAAAATCTCATTATATAACTCCTTTCATTAGAAAAATTTTCTATAATTTAACATTATACAATTCACTTAAGCAAATGGATTTTAACTTTATCCTCTCTAAGAATTGGAAGGATTTGAAAAGCAATAAATCGGACTGTTAAATTACACATTGATATGAGCAAGAACTAACAAGATTTAATTTGATTATTATCAAAAAGTTATAATCTTGAGATTAGACCTTGCAAAAGTTTGGGAGGCTCTATTGATTTTAGGAGAGATAATAATATTTTTCATCGTAGGTCTTTTTATCCGAATTGCCTTAACTATTTTCGGCGTTGAACCAGAGAGAGTTGATTTTTTTAGAGATAAGGTCAGCAATATGGTTTTCTACTACATAATTCCTGTGGTATGCTTTAAAACGACATATTTAATGCCTTTCAGTATAAGTCATCTGAAGATTTCCCTTGTTGCTAATCTCACAATAATTAGTTGTGTTTTATTGTCGTGGCTTGTTTACAACAAAATCTCTTCCTCTGAACAACTTTCACCTCAAGTAAAAGGTTCTTTGATAATGTGTTCTGCCTTTGGAAATGTTCTTTACATAGGACTGCCAATTTTAACTAAACTTTACGGCGAAGAGGGAATGAGTTATGGCTTTACATACGATTTCCTTGCAAGCACACCTCTTACGTGGACACTTGCAGTGGCGATTTGCATGAAATACGGAAGAAAAGGAAAGATAAGTCTTAAGGATTCTTTAAATACAATTTTACGAATACCGGCAATATGGGGTTTGATTTTGGGGTTTTTATTTAGGGAGTTGGAGATAACAGTAGCGGGGAGTATAATCGATGCTATAAGTTCTGCTTCGAAATACGTTACTTATCTGATGCTGATTATAGTTGGCATTTCGATAAAAGCAGTTAATCCAGAGAGGCTTAAAATCTCACTTCCCGCTATAGTTTTAAAAACATTTTTATCGCCTCTGCTTGCTTTATGCTATGGTATTTTATTGGGACTTTCTGGAATTCCGCTCAACGTATGTATAATAGAGGCAGCGATGCCCTCGATGCTTCTGAGTATGATATTTGCATCTGTTTTTGGAGTAGACATGCGAACTTCAGTTGAAATGGTTTTTATTACAACCCTAATCTCCCTTTTATCCGTAATAGTATTGCTGAACTTTTTATGAAAAATTAGAATTGATTTTTGCCAATTAAAATGTTTTAAACTATAAAGTTTTATCAAAAGGCTCTTTTATTAAAAGAAGGGGAGGCGGACGATGGATTTCTTTTTATCAATTTTTCCCATACTTGTGGTTTTAATAGGGATGCTTGCTTTTCATCGCTCTGGAACATTTGTGTCTGTTGTTGGATGGTTGCTTGCTGTGCTTGTTGCTAACTACTACTTTAAAACTCCATGGGATGTATTGTTAGGAGCTACATTGATGGGTTTTGTTAAAGCGCTTGGTATTACATTGGCCGTTGTATTTACGATGTTTTTAATATTTCTTATGAGAGAGACAGGAGCTTTAAAGAAGATTATAGAGTATGTCAAAGGAATTGCTAAAACAAAGGAAGAACAGACCTTGTTTATAGGAATGGGGTTTGGTTCTCTTAGTACTGCATTGGGAATGGTTACTCCGGCTATGTTTCCACCAATCTTTCTTCTCTTAGGTTTCTCTCCAATTGCTGCTATTGGAGTAAGCATTCTTTGCTATGACCCCCTAACATCTTTTGCGCTTTTTACAATTCCTCTTACTTTACCTTCAAAAGTTGCTATGGCCTTCGGCATCAAGCCACCAGGAATAGAAAATCTTAACGAATTCATATGGGATTATACTTTTAAAGTTACCGTTCTGCTTCCTGTAATTTCAGTAATATTTGCATTTCTTATGCTTAAAGTAGTTGGTGGAAAAGAGGCAATAAGGAGAAACTGGAAATCTGCTACATTAGCTGGTCTTGTTCTCTCCCTCTCAGCCATCATAATTGCAGGCTTCAGAATTTTACCGGTGGAAATTATCGGAATTGTCTCAGGGATGCTAACAATGATTACAGTTTACTTTATTTATCGCAGAAATAATGGAGAACAAGAAAGGATATCCTTTAACAGAGATGTGTTTAAAGCCTGTTTACCGTTCATTTTACTCATATTGATTTCACTTGTTGTAAACATTCCTTCAATAAAAAACAATCTTGAGAATCTCTTGGGAAAGAACGAAGTCATAAGCATTATTGCCGATAAAAAAGAAGATTTAAACATCCTTGGAAATGTTTGGTTCTGGATTATGGTTGTTTCAATAATATCTATATTTATACTTAAACCTTCAGGAAAGCAACTTAAAAATGCTACTTATACGTGGTTCACTCGAATATGGGGACCCTTTTTTGCCTATTCTCTCTTTTTTGCCGTTGCTTTCATAATGGCATGGTCTGCGATGGAGGTAGCAAATGGTAAGCTTATTCCTTCACAATATTTCGCTCAATACAACATGGACAGGATAATTGGAATAACCTTGGCAAACCTATTCGGTCCTGCATATCCTTTTATAGCTCCTTTCCTTGGACTGTTCGGAGCATTTGTTGGCGGAAGCGAGACAGCTTCTAATGTGCTTTTTGCAAAAATTCAGTGGGAAGCGACTCTTTCTACTGTTGGAGCAGGAGCTTTCATGTGGATTTATGCAGCTCATGCTGTAGGCGGTGGTATTGCTTCGGCAATCACGCCATCAAAAATCACAAATGCCGCTGCTACGATAGGTGTAGGAGGAAAGGAAGAGGCACAGTTTATTAAAGCCGTGTTAGTACCTGTTGTGTTAATGTGTGCCATCGTAGGTGCTATGACTATGATTATTATTTATTTATAAGGCCTTTCTACCATTTTTATTAATAATCTCTGTCCAGTATGAGTAGGAGCTTAAAGTCTTTATTCTACGTGGATAGATGCTGTATAGTTTCGCATATTTTAGGGGAGTAATGTCTGGCATCACTACATTTGCACCACAACTGAAAGCTTTAAGCCTTAAAGACGGAGACAGGGTACCTAAGGCAGTAGTGGCCGGGATGTTAGCAAATGGAAGCAGTAGTCTTGTAACTGCAATTACTTTTAGAGTTAAAATCGGATTACCTGGTGAATTTTGACTCAAAGGTGTTTCAGGATGGGGTATAAAGGGTCCTATGCCAATCATGTCAAGTTCAAGTTCCTTCATAAGAGCTATATCCTCTGCAAGGGACTCAATGCTTTGTCCCGGAAGTCCTACTATGATGCCTGAGCCTGTTTCATAGCCGAGCTTTTTAAGCCATCTCAGACATTGAATTCTTCTGTCTAAGGTTGTATCGGGCTTGAGTCTCCTGAATAGTTTTTCATCGGAAGTTTCAAACTTAAGTAGATATCTATCTGCGCCAGCCTCTCTGAGAACCACGTAATCATTGTAACTTAACTCACCTACAGACAGAGTTACTGCCACATTGAGTTTTTTAATCTCTCTTACAACTTTACTCAGTCTTTCAGCATTCCAGAAGGGCTCTTCTCCAGATTGTAAAACAATAGTTTTGAAGTCTTCCTTTACAGCCTCTGTAGCTACCTTAACTATTTCTTCTTCTTTCATCCTGTAACGAGGGAGTTTCCTGTTTTCCCTTCTTATTCCACAGAAAAGACAGTTACACTTACAGTAGTTTGAAAACTCTATTATTGCTCTAAGATGGACTGTATCTCCGTGAACTTGCTTTCTCACATCATCAGCCATCCGAGCCAATTCCTCAAAAGGAAGCTCTCTTAAAAGATAAAGTATCCAGTCTTTAAGAGAGGTCTTATTTTTACTTGATGTTAAAGCCGAAATTTCATGGCTATTCATAAATTGCTCTTTCTGTTATTTTCTTTAAAATTTCTATCTCTGCTTTTACCTCCTTTTCTGCTTCATCTATCATTCCCTGAAGGTGTGGAAAAGGAGAAAGTGCCCTATGAAGAACTCCGTGAATGTGAGCCATTATCACACCATAATTGACAATAGGAACACCAGCCCGCTTAGCCTGTAGAATTCTACTAAGCATCTCCTTTCGATTGAGCATGCAGGCACCACAATGAACAATGAGACTGTATTCAGTGAGATTATCAGGAAGTGGACCACCACCAGCTTTTACCTCAATCTCAAGCTCACCTCCAACCTGTGCCCTTAGCCAACGGGGAATTTTTACTCTTCCAATGTCATCCTCCACAGGATGATGGGTGCATGCCTCTGCTATGAGCACTTTATCTCCTGGCTTTAGTTTTTTTACAGTTAGAACACCCTCAACAAGTGTCTGCAAATCTCCTTTGTAACGGGCAAAAAGAATTGAAAATGATGTAAGCCTTATGTCTGCGGGTGTATCTGCTGCAACTTTATTGTAAACAGAGGCATCAGTAACTACAAGTGAAGGTCTTTTATTGAGTAAACTTAGGGCATGAATAAGCTCTCTTTCTTTTACAACTATGGCGATTGCCTCATTGTCAATAATGTCTCTTATTACAATCTGCTGGGGCAGTATAAGTCTTCCCTTGGGTGCAGCCTTGTCAACGGGAATTACGCATATTACTACATCTCCGGGATTTATCAAGTCTCCCAAGACGGTAGGAAGGGTCCAGTCCTTTGGAGCATTGTTTACTATAGCCTGTTTAAGCTCATCTATGCCTTCAGCTGTCAGAGCACTTACTAAAACCTTAGGTTCAGGCAACTCATACTTCTTAGCTTCTGGATGGATATCTATTTTATTTACAATATAAATCAAGGGAGTCCCTGTTTCTTCTGCTTTTTTCACTATCTCCCTTTCAAACTCTCCAACCCCTTTTTCAGGGTCAATTACAAGTAAAACAAGGTCTGTCTTATCAAAAACCTCATAGGATTTCTTTTTTCTTAATTCACCAAGTTTTCCCACATCATCAATTCCTGCTGTATCAATAAGAACAACCGGTCCAAGAGGAAGAATCTCCATGGCTTTTACTACAGGGTCTGTAGTTGTTCCGGGAACATCAGATACAATCGCGAGAGACTGACCAGTGAGAGCGTTTATAAGGGATGATTTTCCTGCATTTGTCCTTCCAAAGAGAGCTATATGAAGTCTCTGACTTTTTGGCACACTCATGGGATTGTCTCCTTTGAAAGCAGCATTTTTATGGTTGATATGATTTCATCTTTCTCGGTGATTCTCTCCCATTCATTGGAGACAGCAGCGTATCTGTCATTGATATAAATTAACTCTGGTGGAAGAAATGAGTCTTCTTTGTGTCCGGCTATGTATGAGTGTCTCTTTCCCATTATCTCTACAAACCAAATGTGGGTATTGTATTTTTCTTTGACAAACTCTGCTATTTTGTTTAATTCAAGAAGGAGATTCTTAGCCTTCGGCTCAGAATGACAAATGGATGGTTCAGAATGACTGAAGGAAGGCTCAGAGTGACAGAAAGGGGATGGCTCAGAATGAAGAGTCTCCTTAGAAATATATGTCTCTTTCTCCATTTTTAATCCTCCCGTAGTATTCAATGAGCTTGTTGTAAACTTTATGAGGCACTTTTGCCTTTAACTCGTCAAGCTCCTTCTGAATAACTTTCTCTCCTGCTTCCTTTGTCTGTTCCGAGGCAAAGTCATCAAGCCATTCTCTGAAAGTAAGCACTGCATTGAGTTTACAAAATATCGCCTCCTTTCCTGATTTAAGCAAACTCATTATTCTATCTCCTGTTCTTCCACATCTATAACCGGCTGTGCAAAAGCTTGTAATAAAGCCCATCTCTGCAAGTTCTCTGATTACTTCGTCAAGGCTACGGGAGTCTCCAATCTCAAACTGCTGTCGCTCAAGCTCCTGTTCTGTGTATCTGTCAGAGTATGCTCCTATTCCTATTTTTGTGGATGCATCTGTCTGGGTTATCATTCCTGAAGCAATGATTTCTCTTCTTATGTGAGCAGGCTCTCGGGCAGTAAGAATCATACCAGTGTAGGGAACAGAAAGTCTTATCACTGCAATGATTTTTTTGAAATCCTCATCGGAAACTTTATATCTTGTCTCCTGCACAAAGGGAGTGTTTGCTGCAGGCTCAAGCCGTGGGAAAGAAATTGTATGTGGACCAATTCCGAACCGTTTCTCAAGCTCCCTTGCATGATAAAGTAACCCCATAACCTCAAATCTCCAGTCATAAAGTCCAAAAAGCACTCCCAATGCCACATCATCAACTCCCGCTTCAAGTGCTCTGTGATGACAGTAAAGCCTCCACTGATAGTGATGTTTAATTGTTCCCTTAGGATGAAGCTTTGCGTATGTGTCATGATGATAAGTCTCCTGAAAAACCTGATATGTGCCGATTCCAACTTCCTTAAGCATCTTTAACTCATCTATGCTCATTGGTGCGGCATTCACATTAACCCTTCTTATCTGACCGTATCCGTTCTTTGTCATTACCTTGACAGAGTAAATAGTTTCTATCGTGTCTCTTATGTAATGAGCTCCAGTTGCAGGATGCTCACCGTAAACAACAATAAGTCTTTTATGTCCTATCTCACCAGCAAGCACCTCTGCCTCTCTTTTTACTTCTTCAAGAGTTAGCACCTTTCTTTTAATCACATGATTGTCTCTTCTGAAACCACAGTAAACGCAGTTATTCACACATAGATTTCCGCAGTAAAGAGGTGCGAATGTGACAATTCTGTTGTCATAAACCTTTTTCTTTACCTTTGCTGCTACATCAAAAACCTCTTGCCAGAGTTCCGGGTCTTTAAGATTAAGCAAAGCTGCTGTCTCATCGGGAAGAAGTGTTTCAATTGAAAGGGATTTCTGAAGTATATCCCATATTCGGGATGGTTCTGGATTCTGATTTTGCTTTAGTTTCTCCCAGATTTCCTCATCATTTATGAAGTCCCTTCCGTCTTCCATATATTTCTCTATCTCTTCTTCCTTAATCACGCTGTTTATCCAGTTTTTTTCCTCTTTTGCTAAAACAGCTTTCATTTTAAAAGCCTCCTTAAGTATTTAATCCCGGCAAAGCCGGGAGTTGTTAATTCCTGTGGTTGAGTTATGCTCTCAATCTCTTCCTTTGTGAAAAATCCTCTCTCAATCAGGATTTCTTCAACTCTTTTGCCTGTGCTTAAAGCCTCTTTGTAAATCTCTGCACAGACTTCATAGCCAAGATAGGGAGAAAAGGCAGTTATAATACAGGAGCTTCTATCAAAAAGCTCTCTACATCTTGCTTCATCAACGGTTATTCCTGAGATACATCTCTCCCTGAAGAGTTTTGAACAGCTCTTCAGCATCTTTAAAGAACCAATAAGTTCGTGTGCTATAAGCGGTAGAAACGGGTTAAGCTCAAGATTTCCCATGCTACAGGCAAAGCTTACTGCATGGTCTGATGCAATCACTTTTATTCCAACCTGTGTAACCATCTCAGGAATAACGGGATTTACCTTTCCAGGCATTATTGATGAGCCAACCTGAACAGCAGGAAGCCTTAACTCACCTATACCTGCTTGTGGTCCGGAGCTTAAGAACCTTAAATCTGAAGCGATTTTTATAAGATTTGAAGCTAAAGTTTTGAGATAGCCTGATACCTCTGAGAATGTGTCAGTGTTCTGAGTTGCCTCAAAGAGATTCTCTGCTTTTGCAATGGGAAGCCCTGTAAATTCCCGAAGTTTCTCTATTGCCATATCAATGAAAATTTTGGGACAGTTAAGTCCTGTGCCTACAGCAGTTCCGCCGAGATTGACCTGACGAACCCTTTCTAATGCCTTATTCAGCCTCCACCAGTCCCTGTTTAAAGCCTCTGCCCATGCAGAAAACTCCTGTCCCACTGTAACAGGAACAGCATCCTGCATCTCTGTTCTTCCAACCTTAAGAATTTTTGCATACTCCTTTTCTTTTTTCTGAAACTCACCCTGAAGTAAGGCAATCTCATCGGCGAGCTCTCTCAGAAGCCTTACAATCGCAGTTTTTACAGCTGTGGGAAAAACATCGTTCGTTGACTGATTTAGATTTATGTGAAAGAGAGGATGAATTACATCGTAGCTACCCTTTTCAAATCCCATAAACTCAAGGGCTTTGTTGGCAATAACCTCGTTAATATTCATATTAATTGTTGTGCCTGCTCCACCTGAAAGAGCATCAACGATAATCTGTCCATCTAAGTTACCTACTGCCAGCTCATCGCAGGCTTTAAGAATTGAGTCTGTCTTGTTATCCTCAAGCATTCCAATCTCTCTGTTAACCCATGCACATGCTTTCTTAACAATAGCCATAGCCCATATGAGCTCCCTGTGAGGTGGTTGTCCCGTTACAGAAAAGTTTTCTTTTGCTCTTAATGCATGAATGCCGTAGTAGGCATCCTTCGGAATAGAAAACTCACCAAGAGAGTCCCTCTCTATGCGTATCATTTCTTCTCCTTTTCAGAGATAAGAAGGCTTTTTACAGTTACACCTTTTATCATTCCAAGCTTTCCTGTAAGAGAGCCTATTCGGTCTGTGTTTCCTTCTACAAAAAGTGAGATAAAGCCAGTGTCTGTCTCCTTTTGAGGTATTCCCATTCTGGCAAGAATTATCTCTGCATGCTCAGATAGGATTTGGTTTACTAAAGGAGCATTTTTATTTCTTTCAGCTACGATTATTCCAACAATTCCAATCTTTCTATTCATCCCTTGACCTCAGAGTTTTCCTATGTCTCAGGTTTTATTTAACTTTTATAAACCCTCTCCTCAGGATTTTCTCCCTTGGATAAGGCATTTTTATCCGAAAACTACGCTTCCGCCGTCAAAAACTTCTTTCAAAGCCATGAGGTCACATAAAAGTTCCTCATCTTCAATCTCCTCTGCGCATTCTTCAATTATTTCGCTTACCTTGCTTATGTATTTTTCATCAAGAATAAACCAATCATTATAGGTAGTCTTTATAGCCTCAGTGTTATGAAGAAGATAGCTTTTCTTTGAGAGAATCTCTGCAATTTGCATAAGTCTTTCAATTGTTGTAAACCAGTATTTTCTGTTGCCGAGACTATAATAAACCACCATTTTAAACTCCTTTAAGCCCGGGTATTAGCCCGGGCTAATACTATATCCTTGCCTTGTAATGAGTATGCAACAATGCTTCACTTATTTCACTTAAAGGATGATGAGCAAACTCAGAGTAAAACCTTTTTATCATCGGGTTTTCATGGGATGCAGCCATTTTAAATTTCTCTCTTGATATAACGTCATCCTTATACTGCCCGGACTGTCTTGCTTTTATGAGTTTAAGTCTTTCTTTTCCGACCTTTGTCTCAAAAAAGTTTTTCTCTGCTGTATCACCAGCAAAAGATGGCTTTGTAAAGGAAAGGCTGATAATTCCAGCACCTGCTAATTTTAGAAAAGACCTTCTTGTAAGCTTTCTGATTTTCATAGTTTGCCTCCTTCAAAGTTTTTTACAAGAGAATAAAAAAGCTGGTCTAAGAGAGAAAGTTCAATTGGATGAACTGGCTGTCCACCTCCGTTAATACAGCCACCAGGACAGTTCATTACCTCTATGAAGTGATAGGGGCTTTTACCTGCCAAGACATCTTCCAATATTGGCTTAAGATGTGCCCCATCTGTTCCTATACCATTTACTACACAGACCTTAACCTGAAGTTCTTTTGTTTTGAGAGCTTTCTGATATTCTTCTTTTAGAGGAACGGAAATTGTTGCTGATGCAACAGGTTTTGTAAATCCTCGCACTCCTTCAAAATCCCACTTAGGACTCATTGCCTGAGGAGACTGGCCAGAAAGCATATGGAATGCAAATCTTACAGCTGCCTCCATAACTCCACCGCTTGTGCCAAATATGGTAGCACCGCCTGAGTAAAATTTGAACATCTCAGGTTTTCTGCTTGCATCCTCAGACATTTTCATTGGGTCTATGTTCATACGCTTTAGAAGTTCTGCAAGGTCTCTTGTTGTTAGAACTGCATCGACATCTTTCATGCCTGACTTCTTTAAATATTTTGCCGCAGAATCAAATTCGGGACGTGAAGCTTCAAATATTTTTGCTGTACAGGGCATTACTCCAACGGTGAAAATATTTTCAGGCTTTGCTCCCCACAGCTTTGCACCGTAGGTCTTTGCTGTTGCTCCTGCCATCTGCTGGGGTGATTTGGCTGAAGAAAGGTAGGGAATAAGTTTTGGATAGAAGACCTCTACATATCTTACCCATGCGGGACAGCAGGAAGTAAACTGGGGCAGTGGATGATGAGAGAACTCTTTAATGTCAAGATTTATCTTTTTACCCCAAAGCTCAATTGGCAACTGTTTAAGCCCTGCATGGGCTGCTACTTTTGCAAGTAACTCTGTGCCTTCCTCAAGAATTGTCTGGTCAGCAGCAAAGTTGTTATCATAGATTATAAAACCTGCTTTTTCCAAAGCAGCCCATAGTCTTCCCACTGTAAGTGTGCCTGGCTCAGCACCAAACTCTTCTCCAATGGCAACTCTCACAGCCGGAGCAATAATTGCAACGACCTTAGTTTTTTTGTCTTTAAGTTTTGCCATTACCACATCAACAAAGCTCATCTGTTCAACTGCACCAAAAGGACAGTTAAGCAGGCACTGACCACAGTTGATACATTTGTCAAGGTCAATGCTGTGTTTGTCTCCGAAGGAGCCTTTTACTGCTCCTGCAGGACAAACACTGCTACAGGTATGACAGCCAACACAATTACCCTCGTTGATTTTGATTATTCCTCTTAGCTCTCCTGCTCTGTAAGTTCCTGTCTGTGACTTCACTGCACCGTTACCCTTGAATGTGTTTACTTTTCTTACCATACAACCCCCTTTTATTAGTTATTTTTTCCCTCTCGGTGTGTAATGAGTGTGAAGTAACTCATGTGATAGATGACCGAGAGGTTCCTTAAGGAATTCTTTGTAGATTGCCTGAATCTCAGGATTTTCATGACTTTTTCTAAGAGGCATCTTTCTATCTCTTTCATAAATTCCAGCAGTTCGCATCTCCCTCTTTTCAACAGTTGTGGGAATAGGCTGTCCGCCGCCACCAATACATCCACCAGGACAGGTCATAACTTCAATAAAATGATAATCCTTGAGCTCATCTGCTCTTACCTTTTCCATAAGTTGCCTTGCTGCACCAAGGGAGTGAGCAACGAGAACTTTCACTGTTAATCCATTCATGCTCACAGAAGCTTCTTTAATATCTTTCATTCCTCTTACATCTTCAAAGTCAAGCTTCTGAAGGGTTTTGCCTGTCACCACCTCATAGGCTGTTCTTAAGGCGGCTTCCATAACTCCACCTGTTGCTCCAAATATCTGGGCTGCACCTGTTCCTTCTCCCATAACAGGGTCATAGGCTGAGTCTGGCAGTTTGGCAAAATCAATCCCTGCTTCACGTATCATTCTTATTAGTTCTCTTGATGTAAGAACTACATCTACATCCCTTGAGATATTGGGATTTTTCCAGAATTTTGCCGCTGCGTTCATCTCAGGTCTGGCTGCTTCATATTTTTTAGCTGTGCATGGCATTATTGAGACAACAAAAATATCCTCAGGAGCAATTCCTTTTTTCTGGGCATAATAGGTTTTTGCTATTGGACCAAGCATTTGTTGAGGAGACTTACAACTTGAAATATGAGGAATCAGGTCAGGATAAAACTCCTCAAGAAACTTAATCCATCCAGGAGAACATGATGTAAACTGAGGTAGCACTCCTCCGTTTTTAATTCTGTGGATAAGCTCGTATCCCTCTTCCATTATGGTGAGGTCTGCAGACCAGTTTGTATCAAAGACTGCATCAAAGCCGAGTCTTTTGAGTGCACTGACCATTTTACCTGTAATATCCGTTCCAACAGGTAAGCCAAAGGCTTCACCTATGCTGACGTGGGTTGCCGGTGCGGTCTGAACAACTACGTGTTTCTTCGGGTCTGCAATTGCTTCCCATACCTTCCATGTATCATCCCTTTCAACAATAGCAGCAGTGGGACAGACAAGGGCACACTGTCCACAGGCAACACATTGAGTTTCAATAATTAGCTTTCCATCTAAGGGACGAACTACCGCATCATAGCCATTTCCGTAGAGTTCAAGGATATCAACGGACTGAAGAACCTTGCATGCAGTTATACATCGCTGACATATGATACACTTGTTAGGATTTCTAACTATTGATGGAGATGAGTCATCAATTGGCAAATCTTTTTTCTCACCTTGCGGTCTTATCTGTCTTACATTAAGCTCTGCACAAACTGCCTGAAGTTCGCATACACCGTTTTTCGGACAGGTTGGACAGTCAAGATGATGTTCACTCAGCATCATTTCAAGATTTAGCTTTCGGGCAGCTAAAATCTTAGGAGTATTGGTTCTTATGACCATGCCTTCTTGAACAGGCGTATTACAGGATGAAACAAAATCTCCCTTTCCCTCTACTTCTACTACACAGACCCTGCAAGCTCCTATATCGTGTTTGATATGCCTTAATCCGACATGGTCAAGAAAACAGAGAGTTGGAATTTTCACGCCTACCTGTTCAGATGCTTTAAGTATAGTAGTTCCCTCTGGCACAGTGACCTTTTGTCCATCAATTGTGATTGTTACGTTAGCCATATTTATCCTCCTCAGAAATTATTTAAGCATTACTGTCTGCCAGCCTGGATTGGCTGGAATACTATGACCACAGCTTCCTTTCAAGTGAGCCTCTATATCGCTTTTGCAGTGTTGAAGAGCAAATTTGACTGCTTTTCCTGCCATTAATCCAAGGTCACATTTGCTTGATGCTCCAATATCATCTGCAAAGTCTTCTAAAAGAGAGAGTTCTCGTGTAGATACGGAACCGTCAAAAATCTTTTTTACCATCTCTTGCATTCTCTTCGTGCCTATTCTGCAAGGAATGCACTCTGCACAGGAGTTTTCTTGGGCGTAGCTCAGGAAAAAGTCAATCATCTCAGCCATGCATTTGTCTTCCTCCCAGAATAGTTTTCCTGCGGAGCCAACGGTTGCCACAGTACGCGAAAGAGTCTGCCAGTCAATATCAACGGGAGTTTTGAGAGATAGAGGACCGAGGCTTTGAATCTTTTCAACAAATTCCTTTGCTACCTGAGAAAACTTAAACCCTTCTGAACCAGAAATCCATTCAAGCCTTACTCTTTGTTTTGGAATTCCAATTACTTCAAGAAATCTTGTGAGAAGATTAAATCTTCGGTTTGCATAATAGTTTCCTGTTTTGTAATGACAGTCTCCGGGATGACATCCTGCAACTAATACACCATCTGCACCTGACAGAAAGGCTTTAATTACAAACTCTGGCTCAACTCGTCCTGAACAGGGAACTCTAACAGGATACAAATAGGGTGGATAACTATACCTTAAAGAACCTGCCATATCCGCTCCTGCATAGCTACACCAATGACATAAAAAGGCAATAACCTTAGGCTTGAAGCCCTGCTCCATAGCAAAACCTCCTAAAAATTTTTTAGTTTTTTGCTTTCTTAGCTTTTAGCCAGCCTTCGGGCAGGCAGGTTCAGTTGAATTTTTTAGGGCTTCAGCCCTTGTAAGCCTTCCTGGCGGGTTAGTTGAGTTTATACAGATTAACTTTTAATGTTAATAGAAGATAGCATAAATTTTTCATTTTGTCAAGCCCACTCTTTTTCCTAAGATTTCGAAATCATGAAGCTCTGAGAAAAAGATGAAGTTGTCATTAGCGAGAGTTAAAATTAATGGAAGGCTTAGCCTATTCAGGATTTTATTTATTAAAGTTCAATACAGCTTAAATTGCTCTAAAAAGTCTTGACTTTAATTAATTATTATTTTATAATATTTATAAAATAAATTTTAGGAGGTGTTGTTATGGAATCAAGGATGCCCTTATTGGGTGAGAAGATTGAAGACAGGAAGTTGAAAACTACTCATGGAGTTGTAAACTTTCCTGGAGATTACAGGGGTAAGTGGGTTGTTCTTTTCAGTCATCCCGCAGATTTTACACCCGTTTGCACTACTGAGTTTGTAGCTTTTCAGAAAAGAATTGACGAATTTAAGGCGCTTAATTGCGAGTTGATTGGTTTGTCCATTGACCAGGTTTTTGCCCATATTAAATGGGTAGAGTGGATTAAGGAAAAGTTGGGGGTAGAAATTACTTTTCCTATAATTGCAGATGACATGGGTGAAGTTGCAAAGTCTTTTGGCATGATAAGTCCAGCCAAAGGGACAAATACAATAAGAGCAGTATTTGTTATTGACCCCGAGGGTGTATTGAGACTTATTCTTTACTATCCACAAGAGATTGGCAGAAATATTGATGAAATTATAAGAGCAGTGAAAGCCCTTCAGACCTCTGATGCAAACAAGGTTGCTATTCCCGCTGGGTGGCCTAATAATGAACTTATCGGAGACAAGGTTATTATACCGCCTGCATCGGATGTAAAAAATGCCAGTGAAAGACCAAAACAGTTTGAATGCTTTGACTGGTGGTTTTGCTATAAAAAATTATAAGAAATCAAGAAAGAGAGCCCTAATTAAGGGCTCTCTTTTCTTTTAAACATGAGCACATTTAAAACATTTTAAGATTTGTTGTAGAGTTTCAGAGACTTTTCCGAGAGTCTGGATGTCAGAGTTTAATTGTTGACCTATTTTCTCTCTTTCCTTAGAGAGAGTTGCTATCATCTCTATGTTTCTTGCAATTTCATCGCTTGCTGCCGATTGTTCTTCTACGGCAGTGGCAATTTGTGTGATTTGTTCTTTAACTTTTTCTACAGATTTCATTATTCTGTCGAGCACTTCATTTACATTTTGAACATAAGAGGTTGCTTCATTTACCTCCTTAGCGGCTTCAGTCATTGATTTTGTAGTATTTTTTGATTCTTCTTGAACAGATATTATGGTTGTTGAAATCTCTTCAGTTGCCTTTATAGTTCGCTCGGCAAGTTTACGCACTTCATCGGCAACTACAGCAAAGCCTCTTCCTTGTTCACCTGCTCGGGCTGCCTCAATTGCAGCATTGAGAGCTAAGAGGTTTGTCTGGTCAGCAATATCTTTGATTACAATTAAAATCTGTCCTATTTCTGAAACTCGTGTATTAAGACTTTCAATTATCCTTGCAAGTTCTTGAGTAGAAGTGTGGGCATGATTTATGAGACTAACTGCTGTATCGGTTAATTTTTTACCTTCCTGGGCAATTTGATATGTTTCTGCTGAGCTTTCAGATGCTTCAGAGGCGTTCTTTGCTATGTCTGTTATTGTCTGGGACATTTCTTCTGAGGAAACTGCAATCCTGTGCATCTGACCAGAGAAATCCTGAGCCTTGAGTTCTTCTTGGGCTATTTTGTCAGATAAACTTTTAGCAGAGATTTCAACGTCTTTTACAGTTTTATTGATTCTCTCTATCATGTTTCTTAAAGATTCAACCATTCTATTGATAACTTCTGCCATCTGTCCTATTTCATCTTTTCTGGTTATGTTTGATTTAACATTTAAGTTTCCCTCTGCTACGGCATTTTGAATTGTCAGTAGTTCTCTCATCGGATTTGTAATGCTTTTTGCAATAATAAATCCTATAAAAGTCAGTAAAAGGACAAGAAAAGCAACCTGGATGAGAATTTGTTTTAATTTCGAATAGAAAATTGCATTAACATCGTCAATGTATATTCCACTGCCGATAATCCATCCCCATGGTTCAAATTTTTTAACGTACGATAGCTTAGGGTATGTCTCCTGAGTTGTTCCTCCTGTAGCAAGTGGCTTTGGCCACTGGTAGGTTACATAACCTTCTTTTTCATTTTTAGTAATTTCTACAAAAGCCTGAAAGAGATTTTTTTTCCCATCGGTCTTAATTATTTTTCCACTACGGCCTTCTTGCATTTCTGTGGCACAGTTAAATTTTGAATCATCTAAGACTTTTCCATCCAATGAGGGAACAGTTGGATGCATTATCATGGTGGTATAAGGAAGTTTATCGTCATTAATCCAGAAGTATTCTTTCCCGTCGTATCTTAATGCTTTTATTAGAGTCTTTGCTTGAGTTTTTGCCTCTGCTTCTGATATTTTACCTTCCTTTGCAAGGTTGTTGAAATAGGTTAGTATTTCGAAAACTGACTCAACGACATTACGAGTTTTCATCTTTCTGTCTTCAAGTAGTAGTTCCTTTAGGACTGTTGCTGAGAGAAATTGAAGTACCAAAAGAACAAACAGAGAGACAAAAACTAAAGTCCATATTTTCGTTCTTATTTTGAGGTTCTTAAATCTTATCATTTATACCTCCCTGAGTAAAAATTTTAGAATAATCTACACAAATTTAATGCCAAGATAATTTTCATTTATTTTCAATGTGTTTGCTAAGCGGAAACTTATTTGTGTTACTTTTGGCAACTTAATTTTGTTTATTTTGGTAACATTATTAATCATTTCTAAATGAACTTTATCAATAATGACTCTTAATTATTGAAAGGCCTTCTGTTTGTATTAAGAAAAGAAAACTTTTTAAGAATTGTGATATAATTTTTCATTGAGCTGAATATGGACAAGAGAGAAAAAATTCTTGAAATAATAAGAAGGCTTCAAAAGAGATATCCAAATGTAAAAACAGCTCTTAATTTTACATCTCCTTTAGATTTATTGATTGCAACCATACTTTCTGCTCAGACAACAGATGTTAATGTTAACAAGGTTACGGAGAAGCTTTTCAGAAAATACAAAACTGCCTCTGACTATGCAAACGCAGCAGAAGGCGAACTTGAGAGTGATATCAGAAGCATTAATTATTACAAAAATAAAGCCAAGTACATCAAAAATCTGGCAAAAGAGTTAATTGACCGTTTTAATGGTGAAGTCCCAAAAAGGATTGATGAATTGATAACTCTGCCAGGCGTGGGAAGAAAAACTGCCAACATAGTATTGTGGAACGCTTATGGAATTAATGAGGGGATTGCTGTTGATACGCATGTAAAGAGAATTTCAAAGCTCTTGGGTCTTACAGAAAACACCGACCCAGAAAAAATTGAAAGAGATTTAATGGAGATAACCCCTCGTGAATACTGGGGAGAGATATCTCATCTTCTCATAATGCTCGGAAGAGAGATTTGTAAAGCTAAAAATCCACAACACTCTAAATGTCCATTGAATGATATCTGTCCAGGCAGTAAGCTTTAGAGTTTGACATTTATCTATAAAATTTACTAATCTTAACGTTATGCTAAAAGTTGCAGTAATTGATGGTCAAGGTGGAGGAATAGGAAGTTTTATAATCAAATCTTTGAGGGAGACCTTTGGCGATAAGATAGAGATTGTCGCCCTTGGAACAAATGCAGCAGCCACAGCAAACATGATGAAGGCTAAGGCAAATAAGGGCGCATCGGGCGAAAATGCGATTATATGGAATGTTAAGAGAGTTGATCTAATACTTGGTCCTCTCAGCATTATAGTTGCAAATGCTATGATGGGAGAACTAACAGCAGCAATGGCAGAGGCTATTGGAAGTTCTGAGGCTAAAAAAATACTTCTTCCAATAAATCAGGAAGGAATTGATATAGTAGGCTTTTTAAAAGAACCACTTCCACATCTTGTGGAAAAACTTATCCTTCATATAAAGGAGGAGTTCAATGTGTGAGGCAAATGCATATGTAATTAAAAATGGAGAAGAGGAGATTTATCTTGAAGCTGTAGACATTCTAAGACCCGAGGGAAAAAACATATATCTTCGCAACATCTTTGGAGAACAGAAGGTCTTCAGGGGAAAAATAAAAGAGATGTCATTACTTAATCACAAGATTCTTCTGGAAGAGGAAAAGGAATAATCATTTAAATAATTCATGCTAATTCGTCTCATCGAATACCAGCCTTTTGACCCTTTTTTCAACATGGCAGTTGATGAAGCAATAAGCAGCCTTGTAAGGAAGGACGTTGTGCCACCTACTTTGAGACTCTACGGATGGGAAAAAATGGCGATAACTCTTGGTGAGTTTCAAAAGCTCGATGAAGTTAACTACGAATCTTGCCTTCAGATGAAAATAGACATAGTCAGAAGACCTACAGGAGGCAAGGGAATTCTCCACTACAATGACTTAACCTATAGCTTTTCAGCTAAAAAGGAAGGCCGGTTTAGAGGAAATCTTTTTCATAATTATGAAACGTTAAGTCAAATATTCGCTAAGGCCTTTATACTCACAGGAATTTCCGTTGAAATAAAGAGAGAAAAGAGAAGCTACAACAAAAGTTCTCTGTGTTTTGCCCTTTCATCTTTTGGCGAAATCTGTTTTAAAGATATAAAAATCATCGGTTCTGCTCAGAAAAGATGGACTGACGGATTTCTTCAGCAGGGAACTATTCCTATAACTGTGAACAGAGAACTTTTAAAAGCAGTTTTTAAAAGTTCTTCCTCAGAAGCAGATAAGATTTTTGGTATAGAAGAGTTGTGTGACAACTTTGATATATCGGTTTTTCAGAGAAATATTAAGCTGGCTCTGAAGGAGGAGGGATTTGACTTTGAGGTGGGTTCTCTGACTGACGAGGAACTGGCTCTTGCAGAGAAGCTTCTCCGAGAGAGATATTATCAGAAAGTTCTCTTTCCTCGTTCTCTTTAGTAAAGTTTATGTAGTATGAAAAGAATGCTGCAAGGACAACAAGACTGATATAAATATGAGCAAATTGAATAAAAAACTGATAAATTGCTGCCATTATTGTTCCTACATGAGGTATAATGGCCAGCAAAGAGCCAATCGAAAGAAGCACTCCACCCATTAGAATGTACATTACAAATAGTAACCCCGCTCTTCCGAGAGAAGCTGGATTTTTCATAATTATGTCTTTTGTTCTAACGATGGTCTCTCGAACAGAGAATTTTTTTATAAAGAATCCATAAAAACCAAATAGAGAATAGGTTATCCAGAGAAGAAAGGCTAAAACGCTAAGTATTAGCAGGGTGAGATGTATAAAGACGCTGGAAAATGTTGAAAGAGCATGGCTGTATTTTCCTATTAACTCTACAAATTCAGAGGTTATTTCTCCTAAAAAAATGAGGACTCCTGTAATTAGAATAAAAGTCAATGCTGAAAATATGCTGAATAGGCCGACTTTCCAGAAGTAGTTTTTGCCAAATCTGTGAAAATTTCTGAGTTTAAAAGGAAAACCTTCCTGTAAATAAGCACTCATTATACCAAGAGTGCCCGAAAAAATATATACCCACAGACCGGCAACGAGAATTAGATAAACGAATAGAGTTAACAGAAAAATGACTGCAAAAATAAGAAATTTTTTCAAAAGTTTTAGAGAGGAAAGAACAATTTCAATAAAGCTACCTTTTAGGATATCTGTAAGGTCTATTCCAAATACTACGAAGAGAACTCCTAAGGGAATGCTTAAGATGAAAAACAGCCCAAAAAAAGCAATAAAAAGAAATAAAAAATGGATGAATAGGAGTTGATAATTTCGATGAACCGTTTTTAGAGAATCATTTATGCTGGCAAATATATTCAACTGTGACTGACACCTACTACAGCAATATTTAGCTCATTTGCCTTTTTTACCAATGCCTCTCTCTCTACCAAAAGGCTTCTGCCAGCTTCAACTGCTAATACGGAAGCTTTAGCTTCTCTCATAATAATTATTGTATCCATTCCAGCAACTGGTGGGTCAAGTTTTAATTCCTGCTGAGGTTTGCTGGTCTTTACTACGGTAAAATCATTCACATATTTACCGGCTCTGAGAATAGTTTCATCAGTTCCTTCAATTGCCTCTACAGCAATTACAGATTTCTCCTTAACTACAACTGTTTGACCTATATCAAGTTCTCCAATTTTTTTTGCTATTTTAAAACCATACTCTATGTCGCTCCATTCATCTTTAGTGGGCTTTCTTCTCGTTAGAACTCCCTCGGGAGTTAGCAATTCAGGACATATTTTTCCGATTTCTACTATTTTTATACCTTCTTTCTGGAGTTCTTTGTCTATAAGTTTTAATAACTCATTGTCTCCTCTTAAGCTTGCAGAAAACAGCATTTTCATTGCTTTTAAGTCGGGCTTTATTTTCTCCCTCTGAAAAATTAGATTTTTAGGGAATTTTCCCGTTAGAATGAGTTCTTTAATATTGTTTTTTTTGAGAAAATCAATTATTTTTCCAGCCTGCCCAATGTTTATGGACTGAAAAATATCGCTTACATCTCTAAGCTCATCACTTGCCAGTTGCTCAAGTCCTATAGTGGCAATCTTAAATCCTTTTTCCTTTAATTCTTTTGCTATTAATACGGGAAGGCGGCCCTGTGCTGCAATAATTCCTATCTGCATATGCCTCTTTTGTTTGCCTCAATGAAATCTAAAAGATGAATTACCTCTGGGATTTGAGGAAGTTCTTTTTTTACCTTTTCAATTGCCTCTTTTAGAGACATTTTGTCCCTAAAAAGAATTTTATAGGCTTTTTTGAGAATGTTGATGGTTTCATCGCTGAAACCTCTTCTTTTTAAACCAACAGTGTTAAGACCATAGAGCTTTGCCCTTGGCCCTGAGGCCATTGTATAGGGCGGTATGTCCTGCCCAATGCCACTAAATCCTCCGACCATTGCATATGCTCCGATTCTTGTAAATTGATGAACTGCTACAAGACCTCCTATAAAAGCGAAATCTTCAACAGTAACATGTCCAGCCAGTGTTGCAAGATTGGCCATTATAACCGAATTGCCGATTTTGCAGTCATGGGCAATGTGGACATAGGCCATTATGAAGTTGTTGTTTCCGATTGACGTCCATCCGTCTCCAGATACAGAGGCTCTGTGGATAGTTACATATTCTCTTATGGTGTTATTATCTCCAATCTTTACACCTGTAGGTTCTCCCTTATATTTGAGGTCCTGAGGCGGAAAGCCTATGGTTGTAAATGGAAAGATAGTGCAGTTTTCACCTATTTCTGTAATTCCCTCAATCTGGATATTGCTTATGAGCTTTGTGCCGCTTTTTATTTTAACACTGTCACCTATTATGCAGTATGGTCCTATGGTAACGTCTTCGGCTATTTCTGCTTTTGGACTAATTACAGCTGTTTTATGGATTTTTGACATTACGTATCACCTCACTTTGTTACCATTGCGGTAAATTCTGCTTCTGTGACTACTTTTTCGTCTACTTTAGCTATACCGGAAAATTTCCAGACATTACTGCGTCTGTGCATGACACTTACTTCAAATATTATCTGGTCTCCTGGCACAATAGGCTTGCGAAATTTTACCTTTTCAATGCTCATGAAAAGAACTCCTTTTCCTTCGATGCCCGATTTGAAGGCGAGAACACCTGCTACCTGTGCCATGGCCTCAACAATTAGAACACCTGGCATTACTGGATTACCCGGAAAATGTCCCTGAAAGAAAGGTTCATTAATTGTTACATTTTTTAGACCAATGATTTTCTCATTAGGAATAAGGTCAACTATTCTGTCCACTAAAAGAAATGGGTATCTGTGAGGTAGAAAATTCATAATTTCTTTGATATCAATCATTCTTTCTCCTCCAGTTTCTTTATTTTCTCCTCCAGTTCTTTTAATTTTCTATAAAGTTCTGGAAGTTTTTGGAATATAGCATTTGACTTTAGCCACTCTCTATGAGGCATTATAGGAGAACCTGAAAAAATCCCTTTTTCAACCTTCCCAGGCATTACGCCGGATTGGGCAGTTATTATCGTTCCTCCTTCGATTTCCACATGGTCTGATATTCCTACTTGTCCTGCCAGTATACAGCCATCTCCAATTTTCGAACTTCCAGCTATACCGACTTGTGCAACCAATATACAGTTCTGTCCGATTTTTACATTGTGAGCTATCTGAACGAGGTTGTCTATTTTGGTTCCTTTTCCTATTACAGTTTCTCCAGTTGTAGCTCTATCAATGGATGTATTTGCGCCAATCTCTACATCATCTTCCACCACAACTGTTCCAATTTGTGGAATTTTTTCGTGCTTTCCTTCGTGGAAAATATAGCCAAAACCATCTGAACCAATCACTGCTCCAGAGTGAATAATCACTCTGTTTCCTATTTTTGTTCCTTCTCGTATTGTTACATTTGGATATATTATGCAGTTAGCTCCAATTTTGCTTCCTCTTCCTATAAAGGTAAAAGGGTATATGACAGTGTTTTCTCCTATCTCCACCTCGTCATCAATATAAGAGAAGGGATAGATTGAAACATTCGGGCTGATTTTAGAGCTCTCCGAGACAAAGGCTTTATCACTTATTCCTGAAGACTGATAGGGTTTGATATAGAAAAGTTTTAGAAGTCTTGAAAATACAAGCTGGGGAAATTCAACGATTAGTTGCGCTCCTGAAAAATTTTCAATTTTTTCTTTTACAATTACAGCAGAAGCTTTGCTATTTTTTAGTTTCTCTAAGTTTTTATTTGAGGCAAGATAGGTTATGTCTCCTTCTCCTGCCTCATCTATTCCCCTGACACCTGAGATTTCAATATTAGAGTCTCCCTCAATTTTCCCATTAAAAATTTCAGCTATTTCGGATAATTTCATTTTTTACCTTTAGGCGTAGAGGTTTTCTGATTAAAGAGGGCAATGATTTTATCTGTAATATCCACTTCCTTTGTCGTGTAAATTATTAATTGTTCTGCTTTCTCAAAAATCAAGTTATAACCTTCTTTTTGGGCAAAGTCATTGATAATTTGTCTTATTTCTTTAAGCATGCTTTGGGTTATTTCATTTTGTTTCTTCTGAAGTTCAACCTGATAGTCTGCTGCTGTTCTCTGAAGTTCTCTACCGAGACGCTCTATTTCCTCTTCCTTTGATTTTCGAGCATCTTCACTTAGAACTGCCTTTTTTTTGTCGTATTCTTCTTTAAGTGTCTGGATTTTCTTTTGTTTTTCCTCTAAAGTTTTCTGTCTTGAATCAAGCATACTTTGAAGTTCATTGACTGCTTTTTTGCCTTCTTCGGATTCATTCAAAACTCTGTAAAGGTCGACAACTCCAACTTTCAATTCTGCATATGAAGGAGTATAGAATGTCATTATAAATCCTAAAATTAGAAAAAACAACAAAATCTTCTTCATTACATCCTCCCTGTTTTGATTTTATTTTAAAAAAATGAACCAAACCCAAACTCAATTTTTGATTTCGACTCACCCTCTTTTCTGTTTAGATTGATTCCGTAGTCAATTTTTATTGGTCCCATAGGAGAGAACCATCTAAAGCCAAAGCCCGTTGAATACTTAATGTTTGAACCAAACTTTTCTCCTTCATCGTAACCCTTTCCTATGTCAAAGAATATCAACCCCTTAAGCTTCATCTCCGTGACTATAGGGAATAGGTATTCTATGTTTCCAATTATTGCTTTTTTAGCTCCAATCGGGTCATTTTTACTATCCTTTGGTCCAGCCTCTCCATATCCGAGCCCTCTGATTGTATCGAGACCACCAATATAGAATCTCTCATAAAGAGGATATTTCTTTCCAAAAAGAGTATCGGACCAACCAATTCTTCCTCTTAAGTGAAGGGTGGATTCTTCAAAGACTGGTATGTACCAGCCCATATCGAGCATACTTTTCCAAAAACCAGTGTCTCCACCAAGCCCTGCTGTTGTAATGCTTAATGAATGCCTTCTTCCTTTTGAGGGGTCAATATAGCTGTCTCTGGTGTCGTTTACTATTTGGAAAGTCACTGAACTGGTTATTAAATTGCCTTCCATATCCTTTATTATCGTATCAGCATCGGTTGCTACGTCTGTAACTTTTGATTTTTCAATTTCATAGGTTACCGATGCAGACCAGTCTTCTCCATATCTTTTTCCGAATGTTATAGCCAAGCCAGTACCGTCTTTTGTATAGTTTGTATACTCTCTTTTTTGTCTGTAAATATTAAATCCAAAAAGAAGTGGCTTATCCATGAACCAGGGGTCTCGGAAGGCAATTGTGTAGTAAGAGCTTTTTCCTCCGAGTTCACCTCTGAGAGTTAGAGAATAACCTCTGCCGAAAAGATTTGTTTGGGTTACGTCAACCATTCCTATAAGATTGTCTATTGAACTGTATCCTCCGCCGACTGTTAAGAATCCTGTGGCCTTTTCCTTAACGGTTACATCAAGGTCTACGGTTTTTTTGTCTGGGTCTGGTTTCTGGTTTATATCAACGGTTTCAAAGTACTGAAGGTCTTCAAGTCTCTTCTTGCTCTTGTTTATCTTTGAGGCTGAGTATTCTTCTCCTTCGTCAAGCCTTACTTCTCTTCTTATGACTTTGTCTATAGTTTTTGTATTACCTGCTATGTTAACTCTTCCAATTGTAAATTTGTCTCCTGTTTTAATGTTGTATATAACCTCAGCGGTTATTTTTTCTTCATTAGGAATTACATCTGGCGATACAGAGGCAAGAGCATATCCTCTGTCAGAGTAGTAGGAGGTAATTGCTTCAATATCCTTTCTCATTTTTCCTTTACTGAAGATATCTCCAGCTTTTAGTTTGATTAACTGTTTTATATCCTCTTCTTCCTTTTTGTCTTTTGTTCCCGTTACCTTAAGAGAGCTTACTTTAAATTGAGGCCCCTCTGAAATTGGTATTGTTATGGTCATCCATTTTTTGTCTGAAGAAAATTCGAGCTTTGGTTCACCTACAGACACTTTCAAATATCCATTGTCGTAATATAGGTCTTTTATTTTTTCAATATCCTGTAACATCTCTATTTTTTTATAAAAACCGCTTCCCGTTATGAAAGAATAGAACTTTCTCTCTGTTGTTGACATGACTTTTTTAATTTTACTGCTGGATATGGCCTTATTACCAGTAAACTTAATCTCTTTTATTTTCACCTTGTTGTTTTCTTCAATAACATAAGTTAATTCAACTTCTTCATCGGTTTTCTTCTTTAAAACAGGTATTACTTTAGCGAAATAATAACCTTCAGATTCATAAAAAGACTTTAATCTTAGAGCATTATCATTTATGAGTGTTACATCTGCTATAGACCCTGCTGTAATTGTTACAACCTCTTTTAATTTTTCTTCGTCATACTCTTTATTTCCCTCAAAACTTACTTTTACAATTGTGGGCTTTTCTTTCACAGAGTAAATTACCTTAACGCCCCCTTCAAATGGTTCTATGTCAACCTTTACATCTTCAAAATAACCCATTTTGTAAATAGCCTTTATGTCTTCTGAAATCTTATCCTGCGAGATAGTTTCCCCAAGTTTAAGAGATATTTTATTTTTTACCGCTGCTTCTTCAAGTCGTTTAAGTCCTTTAATTTCAATTGAAGTGACAATAGGTAGTTCTTGAGAGTATAGATTAGTTGTAAAAAAAAGGAATAAAAAAACGAGAATAATATTTATTTTTTTCATATAGCACCTCAAATAAATAAAAGTTTTTAAGTATATCACAAGCCTTTAAAAAATTGAAATAATTGTCCAACTAATTACTTATTTTTTAGAAAATTATTTAATAATTCAAAACTAATTACAAATAAATTTTTTATTTTTTTATTTCCTATTTCATACTCTTTAAATATATTTATTTTTATTTCTTCAATTGAATATAATTTAATACTTAATTCTTTAAAGTCAAGATAATTTAGAATCTTTTCTTTTAAATTTAAATATAATATTAACTCGGGTTGATAAAGATATTTTTCATTAAATACTATTCCTAATGGAAGAATACCAATAATATAATCATTTAAATTTTCAAATTTTATAGGTAAATTAAGCTCATCTATTATTTCTTTTTCAATTATTTTTAATATATCAATTACTTTAATGCCAGAATAGTATTCATATAAAAAATCATGAGAATCTATTAGCCCAGAGAATGACCAATCGTAAGTATCCATTTCAGAAATTACTCTTTTATTCCTTTTTCTTATTATATATTTGTCTCCAATTTGAATAATTCCAGTAATTCCAAGTGGATTTGGTAATAAAGATGGTAAAGAAAAATTTTTGTTTTTTGAGAAGTTAACAATATTATCTAATAAAATTTTTGATACATTCCTGCCTATAAGGTTTTTAAGGGTATTTTCTTCTTTTGTATTCTCCATATTTGAAGAAGATGAAAAAATATAATCAGCGAAGTAATGAGTGTAGTAAATGCAAAAAAAAGAGCAACTTGATACCTTTAATTTAAGACAATTCCCATTAGAAATATTTATAGACTCTAAAGTTAATTTTGGAATATCAAGATTTCCAGCTTCTATCATAAAAAGTTCTTTTTTATCAAAAGGGAGGAAATCTATAAAGGTTTTGACGTATAAAAAATCGTCTAATTGTTTTATTTTGGTAATATTTTCAATGTCAAATTCTATCTTTTCTATTTTTAAGTTAGTTAAATCTAAAAAATACTGATATTCCTTAATTGATAAAATTGAATTTTTTGAATTTATACCTATTGGCTTAGTATAAGAGATTGATTTAAAAGTGATAATTAGAATAAGAATTATAAAAATAAAAAAACTATACAAAAAGGAAGCAAAAAAATTACTTAATATACCTTGAAAATCTATTGCAAAAGTAAAAAAAATAAAAATAACAATTAAAATCGATATAAATATTATAAATATTTTATGAAAAAAGAGCGAAAGTATAGGATATTTAAGCTTTAGGTAAATATTCACTCTTTCTATTAAAAATCTAATACTATTCTTCATCTATTAATGGAAAATTTTTCAAATAAATCCGTGTTTTTTCAATTTAGCCATTATTTTTTCATCTGCTGTTTGTTCTCGGTAACTTAGAAATTTCTCCACATATTTAGCTATTAAGTCAGGTTCAAGGTTTACGCTATCTCCGACTTTTTTATAGCCTACGGTAGTCATTTTAGCTGTGTGAGGAATGATAACTACATTAAAGGCATCGGAGAATACTTCAACTATGGTAAGACTAATTCCATCAATTGCTATCGAACCTTTTTTTATGCAATATTTAAGAATCTCCTGAGGAGCTTCGATTTCTATTTTTAGATAATCACCAATTGTGTCAATGTTTCTTATCTTTCCAATTCCCTCTACATGGCCACTCACTAAATGTCCGCCAATTCTGGTATTAAGGGTAAGTGCTGGTTCAAGGTTTACGGGAGAACTTTTTTTTAATTCTCCTGTAGTGGTTTTCTGAAGGGTCTCGTTAGACACATCAAAGGATATTATTCCTCTTTTTCTTTCAATTTCTGTTACAGTGAGACAAACACCGTTTACGGATATGCTGTCACCGATTGAAGCATCTTTTATGACTTTTTCAGAAAGAATATTTAATTTGGCTGAATTGCCAAGTTTTTTAATATCGTAAACTTCGCCAAGCTCAACTATTATTCCTGTAAACATTACTTTATTAGTTTACCAATTCTTTCCAGTCTTGGTTTACTCTTTTCGCTATCCCAAGACCAGTATATTATCAAAGCCTTTCCTCTTACATCTTTAAGGTCTACGAATCCCCAGAAACGGCTGTCATAGCTGTGGTCTCTGTTGTCTCCCATTACAAAGAGTTTACCTTCAGGCACTTTTATCGGACCTAAATTGTCTCTCGGGTCTAATTCGGATGGATGCATGTAGGCGTCAGTATATCTCGCATATGATTCTTTGAGTTCTATGCCATTTACAAAAACTTTTTTATTTTTAATCTCTACTGTATCACCTCCTACTGCTATTACTCTCTTTATGAAATCTCTACTTGGGTCTTCAGGATATTTAAAAACTATGATATCTCCTATTTTAGGCTTGTCTATTACTAAAATCTTATTTTCCGTGAAAGGAGGCTTTACGCCATATATGAATTTAGTTACAAGAAGATGGTCTCCAATTAGTAGAGTTGGAATCATAGAGCCCGATGGAATTTTAAATGCCTGAATTATGTATGCCCTTATGAAAAGAGCTATTAGAATTGCGATTCCTATGCTCTTTACATATTCAAGAATTTTTTTTGCTGTCAATTTGACCTCCTTACTCTACTTTCAGAACTGATAGAAATGCCTCTTGAGGTATTTCAACTCTGCCAATTTGTTTCATTCTTTTTTTACCTTCCTTTTGTTTTTCAAGAAGCTTTTTCTTTCTTGTAACGTCACCGCCATAACATTTTGCAAGGACATTCTTTTTAAGTGGAACAATGCTTTCACGAGCAATTATTTTACCACCTATGGCTGCCTGTATTACTACCTCAAATAGTTGTCTGGGTATCACCTCTCTTAACTTCTGGGCAATGGCACGACCTTTATAATAGGCTTTATCTTTGTGGACAATCACTGAAAGGGCATCTACCTGTTCGCCATTAATAAGGATATCAAGCTTTACAAGACTACTCGGTCTATATCCGAGGAACTCATAATCCATAGAAGCATATCCTTTTGAGAGTGATTTAAGTTTATCATAGAAATCCCATAAAATCTCATTTAAGGGTATTTCGTATACAAGAAGAATTCTGTCCTTTGTTATGTAGGAAAACTCTTTCTGGATTCCTCTTTTTTCCTGGCATAACTTCAATATCTCTCCAACATAATTTTCAGGCACTATAATTGAAACTTTCATGAAAGGTTCTTCTATACTCTCAAAAAATTTAGGCATTTTACTTGGATTATCAATAAGATAGGCTTCACCACTTTTTTCAATAATTTTATATCTCACCGTAGGAGCAGTACTGATGAGGGAGAGATTAAACTCTCTTTCTAATCGCTCTTTTATTATTTCCATATGAAGAAGACCTAAAAAGCCACACCTAAAACCAAATCCAAGGGCTGCAGATGTTTCTGGCTCAAAGAAAAAGGATGAGTCATTAAGCCTGAGCTTTTCAAGAGCTGTTTTTAGTTCTTCATATTGATGTGTTTCTGTTGGATAAAGGCCACAGAAAACCATTGGTTTAACTTCTCTGAATCCTGGTAAAGGTTCAGTAGCAGCATTGTTTGCTTCTGTAACGGTGTCACCTATTTTGGTATCTGCTATATTTTTAATTCCTGCGACAATAAAGCCTACTTCGCCCGCTGATAAAAACTCTGTATCTTTTGGAAGAGGAGTAAGAATGCCAAGTCTTTGCACTTCATATTCATTTTCAGTAGCGAATAGCTTTATTCGCATTCCCTTTTTCAGCTCTCCGTCAAAGACTCTCACAAGAATGATTACGCCGAGATAATTATCAAACCAAGAATCAAATATCATCGCTCTTAAAGGAGCTTTTGGGTTTCCTTTGGGAGAGGGAATTTTCTTTACCACTGCCTCAAGAATATCTTTAGTTCCGATTCCCTCTTTTGCCGAAGCCAGAATTGCTTCCGATGAGTCTATTCCAATGATGTCTTCAATTTGTTTTTTAACCCGTTCTGGGTCAGCTTGTGGCAGGTCTATTTTGTTTATTACTGGAATTATCTCGTGATTGTGGTCTATTGCCAGGTATGCATTTGCTACGGTCTGAGCCTCTACACCCTGAGTAGCATCGACAACCAATAGGCTACCTTCACAGCAAGCTAAAGAACGAGATACTTCATAGGAAAAATCCACATGTCCTGGAGTATCAATTAAGTTCAAAGTATATACTTCGTTATCATCAGCTTTATAAGTAAGTCTTACTGCATGAGCTTTTATTGTTATTCCTCTCTCTCTTTCTAAATCCATTGAATCAAGAATCTGTCCCATTTTTCCCCCAAGATTTACAGCACCTGTAAATTCAAGCAGTCTGTCTGCAAGAGTTGATTTTCCGTGGTCTATGTGGGCTATTATTGAAAAGTTTCTGATATTTTTCATGCTCTTGAGCATAAATTAAAATTAGGAAGAGCAGCAACTGCTCCTATTATTCCACCTTTATCTACTAACGAAGAAACAAACATTTCAGTTTTTAGTCCTTTCATAGCTCTCTTTTGTGCTTCAGAAATGGCTGTTTCAATATAAATGTTAACAGCCTTTGATAGTCCTCCAGTGAAAATTATTCGTTCAGGTCCAAAAATATTTATTAAATTTGCTACACCCGCTCCAAGTGCCTTGCCAGCTTCTTTGAGAACGCTTCTGCATAAGGGGTCTCCTTCTAATGCCGTTTTGTAAATATCCTCAGCTGTTGCTTTATAGAAGTTACCCTCGTAAAGCATTTTTATGTTACTCTGTTCACCTTTTTCAATTTTCTCAATTAAGTTATCTTTTATTGCTCTTGCAGAGGCGTAAACTTCCAGACATCCTGTATTACCACAACTGCATGATTTTCCCTGATAATTAATCGTCATGTGTCCTGCTTCCATTGGAAATTTCATATTTTGTTCTTTTGACCAATACCCACTTCCTATGCCTGTGCCAAGAGTAAGGAGAATAAAATTATTAGAATTTTTGCCCTCGCCTATTAGAGCTTCTGCTAATGTTGCAGCAAAGGCATCATTCTGAACGGCTATCTCTACCTTGTATCTTTCTGCTAATATTTTTTTCAACGGAAAATCATTGAAAAAAGGAATATTCGATGCTTTAATTACATTTCCCTCTTCGTCTACCAGTCCTGCTATGCCTACGCCAATTCCATCGATTGTAAAAACATTAAGGATATCGTCTATCTCTTCAAATATAAACTCAAGAGGTTCTCCATAAGTGGGAAACTTACAGAGGCGCACAACTTCCCCTTGCTCAGTTAATACTCCAATTTTTGTGTATGTCCCTCCTATATCAACACCTATGTAAGCCATAGCAGAAAATTATTATAGCATAGTTTTAAGCATCTAAGCTCTATTTATGGGTTCTATGCTTTATATTTGAGAGAGTTAGAGGTGTCTTCAAATATCATCTTTAAACAATATTCTAATTGACTTGTCAGTATTATATACGATATATTTAACTTCTATGCACAGTCTATTAAGAAAAAAACTTGAAGAAGCTATATTAAAGCTAAATTACCAATTGGAGCCACAAATTGAAGTAGAAATTCCTAAAAATGAGTCTTTTGGTGACCTTAGCTCTCCTGTGGCAATGGAATTAACAAAAACTTTGAAAAAACCTCCCAGAACTATAGCAGATGAGATTTTATCTGTAATTGATAGAGAATTTTTTGAAGACATTTCAATAGCAGGCCCGGGTTTTATAAATTTTAAATTTAAAAAGGAATTTTTATTTAATCAACTTAAAGAGCTGCTTGAGAAAGAAGAAAAATTTTTCATAACCGACATTGGTAGGTCGAGGAAAGTTCAGATTGAGTTCGTGAGCGCTAATCCAACAGGTCCGCTTCATCTTGGACACGGAAGAGGGGCTGCAATTGGCTCGGCTCTGTCAAATATACTAAGAGAAGCAGGCTATGAAGTTACTACGGAGTATTACATAAACGACGCTGGAAAGCAGATTGAAATACTGGGGCTCAGTGTTTATCTTGCCCTTCAGAGAATTTGGGGTAAAGAGGTTGAATTTCCAGAGGAATGCTATAAAGGTGAATACATAAAGGAAATTGCTCAGGAATTATACGAATCATACGGAGACAGCATTAAAGGCAGATCTTACGAAGAATTGGGAGATTTAATAATTGATTTTTCCTACAGAAAAATTATCAATGAAATAAAGAAAGACCTCGAAGATTTCGGAGTAACCTTTGATAGCTGGGTAAGCGAGAGAAAGTTATATCATACGGGAGAAGTTCAGAGAGCAATTATAAAGCTTAAAGAGCTTGGTTTTGTTTATGAGAAAGATGGGGCTTTGTGGTTTTGTTCCACTTCATTTGGTGACGATAAAGACCGAGTAGTTCTAAAGAGTGACGGAACATATACATATTTCGCTTCTGATATTGCCTATCATAAAAATAAAATTGAACGGGGTTTTGATGAACTGATAAACATCTGGGGGGCTGATCATCATGGCTACATTCCCCGTGTGAAAGCAGCAGTGCAAGCACTTGGATTTAAGGCATCGCAGATAAAAATTCTTCTTGTTCAAATGGTCAATCTTCTGAGAGAAGGTAAACCTTTCCAGATGTCAAAAAGAGCAGGAACCTTTGTGACTCTGAGAGAATTAATAGATGAAATAGGAGCTGACACGACAAGATTTATTTTTCTTACACGCAGGCAAGACAGCCATCTCGAGTTTGACGTAGAGGTTGCCAAAAAGCAGTCTCAAGAAAACCCTGTTTTCTATGTTCAGTATGCTCACGCAAGAATTAACAGTATTTTCGAAAAAGCAGGCCATGTATCATATGTCTTTAACGGCGAGCTTTTTAATGAAGAGGAAATGAGATTAATAAAAAAAGTTCTCCAGTATCCAATGATTTTTGAATTGGCAGTGAATTTTCGCGAACCCCATAGAATTACCTTCTATCTACAAGAATTAGCATCTCTATTTCACAGTTATTATCACAAACACAGAGTTCTTTCGGATGATGAAAAATTAAGCCAAACAAGATTAAGTCTCTGCAGGGCTATAATGATTGTTTTAAGACACGGACTTAGGATGCTTGGCGTTAAAGCACCTCACAAGATGTAGTTAAGATAAGCCAAATTTTATAGCATCTGCCATTTTTACAACTTTAGCCATATAGGCTACATCGTGCACTCTGACTATATTGGCACCGTTAATTACTGAGATGGCAACAACAGAAGCTGTTCCCTCAAGTCTTTCATCTGGCGAGTTTGCATTCAAGACCTTGCCAATAAA
Source organism: Thermodesulfovibrio sp. TK500a (assembly GCF_055381765.1). Taxonomy (NCBI): domain Bacteria; kingdom Pseudomonadati; phylum Nitrospirota; class Thermodesulfovibrionia; order Thermodesulfovibrionales; family Thermodesulfovibrionaceae; genus Thermodesulfovibrio; species Thermodesulfovibrio sp. TK500a. The sequence goes on along the minus strand of NZ_AP041606.1, from coordinate 329,752 downwards.
ACTTTTTCTTGATGGCCCAATTAAAATAGGTTTTCCAAGAAGGGTAAACTCTCTCAAGTTCTTGATTATTTGAAGATTATGTTCTGGTAACTTGCCAAAGCCAATTCCGGGGTCAATTATTATTTTATCTTCATTAATTCCTGCATTTTTCGCTATTATTATGGAATTTCTGAGATATTCCGTAATTTCAGGAATAAGAGCATTATAGGTGGGATTTATTTGCATATCTCGAGGAGTTCCTTTTATATGCATTACCACTATGGCAACATCATATTTTGAGGCTACATAGGCCATTTGGGAATCAAATTTCAATCCACTTATATCGTTTATTATTGTTGCTCCAGCTTTAACAGCCTCTTCAGCAACTCTGGCCTTGTATGTGTCAATTGAAATAGGAATAGAAACTCGAGAAGAAATACTTTCAATTACAGGAATTACTCTCTTTAACTCTTCCTCTTCACTTACTGGTTCTGCATTAGGTCGGGTAGATTCGCCTCCTATGTCGATAATGTCTGCTCCCTCATCAACGAGTCTCATGGCATGGTCAATGGCTTTCTGAACTGAAAAGTATCGCCCTCCGTCATAAAAGGAATCGGGAGTGACATTGACAATCCCCATAATGTATGTTTTTTTAAGGAAATCGAGCTGGAAGTTTTTAAAATTTAACTTCATGCAGCCTTTTTAGTCTCTATAACAATCTGGTCTATCTCTTGTGCTTCGAGGGTTTCCCTTTCAAGAAGAGCTTTAGCAATAGCATCAAGAAGGTCTCTGTTTTGCTCTAAAAGCTCTTTAGTGTTATGATAAGCCTCTGTAACTATTCTTTTAGTCTCTTCATCTATCTCTTCAGCGGTCTTGTCTGAATAGTCTCGGTGTTTTGCAATCTCTCTTCCGAGAAAAACATGTTCCTCTCTTTTTCCAAAGGTAAGTGGTCCCATTCTTTCACTCATTCCCCACTCGGTAACCATTTTTCTTGCAAGTTCTGTAGCTCTTTCAAGGTCATTTCCCGCTCCTGTGGTCATGGTGCCAAGGGCAATCTCCTCGGCTACCCTGCCACCAAGAAGCACCTTAAGTGTGCCATATAAATAATCTTTTGAATAGGTATATCGGTCATCAAGGGGAAGTTGCTGTGTAACTCCTAAAGCTCTTCCTCTTGGAATAATGCTAACTTTATGGATTGGGTCAGTTGATGGAGTAAGCTTTGCCACAAGGGCATGACCTGCTTCATGATAGGCAGTAATTTTGCGTTCTTCTTCGCTTAAAACCATGCTTTTTCTCTCAACTCCCATTAAGACTTTATCCTTGGCAGACTCAAAATCGCTCATACTAACGGTTTCTCTATTTTTTCTTGCAGCAATAAGGGCGGCTTCATTTACAAGATTAGCTAAATCTGCACCTGAGAAACCAGGTGTGCCTCTGGCTATTTTTTCAAGGTCAACATCTGTTGCAAGCGGTATTTTCCTCGTGTGGACTTTGAGTATTTCTAACCTTCCTTTTACATCGGGAAGTGGGACAACTATCTGTCTGTCAAATCTACCCGGTCTTAGCAAAGCAGGGTCTAAAACATCAGGTCTGTTTGTGGCAGCAAGCACTATAATTCCCTCATTGCTTTCAAATCCGTCCATTTCTACAAGAAGCTGATTGAGAGTTTGTTCCCTTTCATCATGACCTCCTCCAAGTCCTGCACCTCTTTGTCTTCCCACCGCATCTATTTCATCGATAAACACAATACAGGGAGAGTTTTTCTTAGCCTGGTCAAAGAGGTCACGGACTCGGCTTGCACCTACTCCCACAAACATCTCAACAAAATCAGAGCCAGATATAGAGAAAAATGGCACTCCTGCCTCACCAGCAATTGCTTTAGCAAGAAGAGTCTTTCCTGTACCAGGAGAGCCTACCAGAAGAATTCCCTTGGGAATTTTAGCACCAAGCTTTATGTATTTCTGAGGATTTGTGAGAAAGTCAACTATCTCTTTGACTTCTTCCTTTACTTCCTCTATGCCTGCCACATCGGAAAAGGTTACTTTTATTGCCTTATTAGATATCATTTTAGCTCTGGCTTTCCCGAATGACATGGCACGACTGCTTCCAGCTTGCATCTGCTTCATGAAAAGTATCCATAAAAAAACAAGGAATATTACAGGCCCCCAAGATATAAGAAAATTAACATACCAAGGTGTCTGCTCAGGAGGCTTTACGGATATTTTCACACCATGAGATGTGAGCTCTTTAATTAGTTCAGGATAGTTTATGTAGTAGGTTTTAAACTGTGAACCATCTTTGAATTTACCCGTAATTGCATTATCCTTAATTAGCACCTCATCAATCTCGCCTCCTTGAACTTTTAGGAGAAATTCAGAAAATATTATCTCTTTCTCATTTTTTTGGGGCATACTAAAGAGATTAAACAGAGCTATTATCGATATACCAATGATTAGCCAGATTAGAAATGTCTTTAATGAACCCTTTGCCTGACCATTCATACATTAATTGTAACTTAAACGCAGAATAAAAGTAAAAAGTTAAAATAGAAATAAAAAGTCGTTAGGAGGAGAATATGAGAGAGGTAAAAGAAAATTTTTACAGACTTCTTCATCCTAAAGTGGTATTTTTTCTAACCTCAGCGGGAAAAAATGGAGAGCATAATGTTATGTCTTGTGCATGGGCAACCCCTGTTAGTGAAGAGCCTCCGATGATTATTGTATGTGTTGCAAAGAGCCATTATACAGCAGAGCTTATCATTGAAAAAAGAGAATTTGCCGTAAACATTCCTACAAAAGAAATGGAAAAAGCAATATGGATATGCGGTAGTAAATCAGGTAGAAAAGTTGATAAGTTTAAAGAAGCTAAATTAGAAAAAATAAAGGCAGACCATATTTCAGCTCCTCTTATAAAAAATTGTGCAGGATGGATAGAGTGTAGGTTAACGCAGAGTATTGATGTTGGTGAATGCTATGCCTTTATTGGCGAAGTTTTATCTGTAAAGGTAGATGATAGATACTTTAAGAGAGCCATGTGGATTTCTGATACTGTTCCTATGCATCTTGGAGGCAGAAAAGTTGTTTACTTCAAAGATGAAAAATTAGCTTGATATCTTTTAAAATATGACTATGATAAGATACCTCAGCGCAGGAGAATCACACGGAAAGGGCTTAATAGGAATAATTGAGGGTATACCTGCTGGAATGTCTTTTTCGATAGAAGAGATTAATCAGGAATTAAAGAGAAGGCAACAGGGGTATGGAAGAGGTGGAAGAATGAAAATAGAGTCCGACGAAGTTGAGATTCTCTCGGGAGTTCGATGGGGTAAGACTATTGGTTCTCCCATATGTTTATATATACAAAATCGGGACTGGGTCAACTGGGATAAGGGCATGGCGGTTGAACAAATTTTTAATGGAAGCATACCTCCAGTGACAAGACCAAGACCTGGACATGCAGATATTGCCGGAGCTATAAAATATGCCCATATAGACATAAGAAACGTTCTTGAGCGTTCCTCTGCTCGGGAAACTGCCATGCGGGTTGCCATAGGAGCAGTGGCAAAACAGTTTTTGAGAATTTTTAACATACAGATTGGAAGTTTTGTTAACTCCATCGGCCCGGTCTCTTTAAAGTTAACTATGGAGACTTTAAATGACGAAGAACTCCTTTTGCTTGCCGCTGATGCGGAGAAATCCACCGTTAGATGTCCTTTGAAAGATTATGAGCCAGAATTTATAGAAGCCATTGACAGGGCAATCAAGAATGGTGACAGTGTTGGTGGAACTTTTGTGGTATTTGCAGTAGGTGTGCCAGTTGGACTTGGAAGTTATGTTCATTGGGACAGAAAGCTTGACGGACGAATAGCAGGAGGATTCATGAGCATACAGGCTATAAAAGCTGTGGAGATTGGAGACGGTGTTAGAGTAGGTGAGAAATTTGGTTCAGAGGTTATGGATGAGATTTTCTACGAAGAAAAATTTTTTCGTAAGACAAATCACATGGGAGGCATAGAGGGAGGAATGTCAAACGGAATGCCCATAATAGTAAAAGCTACCATGAAGCCCATTCCAACATTGAGAAAACCTCTTAAATCTGTTGACATAATTACTAAAGAATCCGTCTTGGCATCCTATGAGCGTTCTGATGTATGTGCTGTGCCTGCTGCAAGTGTTATAGGAGAAGCTGTTTTGGCATGGCATATTGCAGAGGCTTTTGTTGAAAAATTTGGTGGCGACAGCATAGATGAGGTTTATTCCAACTTCGAAAACTACATGGCAAGGATAAATTTGAGATGAGATATGTATATCTTCTTTTAAGCACTCTTCTGCTAATAGTTCTTCCATCGGCAACGCTCTCACAGGATTCATCCATAGGCATGATAGTTGAAGGCAAGAAATATCTTGCCTGCGGAGATTACAAAAAAGCAGAGGAGCTATTTACAAATTCTCTTCTTGAGCTTAAAGAAATAGGTGATTATATTTTTCTTTGGCGAGCTACTGCCTACACAGGATTGCAGAAGTATGAAGCTGCATTGAAAGACATAGAAGAGATAAAAAAGAATTATCCTCGTTCTCCTCTTATAAAAGAGGCAAGAAAAATGGAAATCGGATTATCCAAGAAAATAAATAGCTCTAATGTCGAAATTCTCTATGAATCTTTCGTTAATGAATACTCAGAGGATATTTCAGTTAAATTTGAGTATGCTCAATATCTCAAAGAGAAAGGACAGGTTGAAAAAGCAAAGAAATTGTTCAAAGAGGTATTTATTACTTCGTCATCATTAGCTGACAGGGCTGAATCTGAACTTTCAAAAGAGGATATTACAGCCAAAGACCTTCTTAAAAAAGCCAAGGCATTAAATAGTGCTTATCAATTCAAAAAAGCAGAGAAGTATCTAAAAGAGGCTCTTTCCTTGGCAAAAAATTCAGATAAAAACGAAATACTTCATACTATAGGCTATTCATTATTCATGCAAAAGAAATATACGGAGGCAGCAGAAGTATTTAAAAACTGTGCAGATAAATACTGGCGGGCAAGAGCACTTCTTAGAGCAAAAGATTTTTCCACCTTTGAAAAAGAAGTGCCATCTTATTTGAAATCCGATGACCAAAGAATGGCGGACGTATTTATCAATTATGCAAACATAAAAAGAAGAGCAGGGGCACATAAAGAAGCATCGAAGATACTCAAAACAGTTATTGCAAAATATCCTGAATCAAGAGAGGATGCTTTATGGAGCATGGCATGGAATTATTACAACAGCGGAGAATACGAAGAAGCAAAGAACATACTTCAAGAGCTCTACAGCTCCTATGGAAAATTAAAATATCTTTACTGGATTGACAAAATAAACGAAACTAAAGGCGTTGTTACAACAACATATAAGAATATTCCCTTTAAGCAGGGAGATATATACTCCTATTTACTTTACATGAAGGGAAAGGCAAATTTAATCTCCCAACAGAATCGATTAATCAGAGAATTTACAGTGACTAAAAGAATTGAAATTCTGCTAAAGGCAGGTTTTAGAGAAGAAGCTTTGAGAGAGATAAAGCATCTTTTAAAGGACAACAGAGATAATGAAGCCATTCCATTTTTTAGCAAAATTCTTCAAGAACTTGGTGACTATCCAACTTCTGTAAGATTAATATCAAAAGTGCCGAACAAGTGGAATTTTCAGGAATTACTTTATCCTCAAGCTTATAAAGACTCCGTAATCAAAGCGTCGAGAAAATTAAATTTAGACCCTTACCTCATATTTGCCATAATGAGAGAAGAGTCAAGGTTTGACAGAATGGCAATCTCTCCGGCTGGAGCAGTTGGTCTTATGCAGCTTATGCCAGATACGGCAAGAAGGGAAGGCAGAAAGATAGGGATAAATTTCAACAAAGACATGGAGCTTTTTGAACACGAAAAGAACATACTTATTGGAAGTAATTATCTTAGAAGTCTCATAGAAGAGTTTGGTAGTGTAGTTTTTGCTGTGGCTGCCTATAATGCTGGAGAAAAGGCAGTATGGTCGTGGCTAAATAGTAATAACTACAAAGGAGTAGATGAATTTATGGAAGACATACCCTTTGCAGAAACGAGAAACTATGTCCAGCGAGTTATGTCTTCATATTTTGAGTATTTAAGAGCAGAACAGAAACTTGACAGAGAGAATATTTCAAAAATAATAAAAATTAAGGGAGGAAGTTTATGATTGAGGAAAAAATTCTATCAGCTCTTGAAAGAATCAGGATTCTCAAACAGGAAAAAGAGGAATTGACAAAAAAAGTTAAAAGCCTTGAAGAAGCTTTAAGAGTAAAAAATCAGGAAATAGAAACACTTGTATCAGAAAGAGAGGCAATAAAAAAGCAGATTGAGGAACTTCTGAAAGAGCTCGAACTGGAAGCCCATGCATAAAGCAGAAGTATATATACTGGGTCAAAAATATACTATAAAAGGAGAGAAAGACGCTGAATATATACAAGAGCTGGCTGCCTATGTGGATAAAAAACTAAGGAAAGTTTATGAGCAGAATGCAAATATGCCACCATTAAGGGCAGCCATTCTTACATGTCTTTACATTGCCGATGAACTTTATGAGGTCAGAATGGAACTTGAAGAGACGAAAAAACAATTTAAAAAACTTGAAGAGCGAACGAATGAATTATTGATTCTGCTTGAATAAATCAGTTCATTGTATTCTTTAATTTATACCACTAAAAATATCAAAATAGAATTTTTAAGTTTTTTGTCTTAAATTTGGATAATTCCTTATATATTCAAGAGCATCCTCTTTAGTTGATAATTTACCGGCTAAAGTGAGGAGTTCAACTCTCTCAAGAAGATGTCCTATAGTTGGAGAAGGTTCCATACCCATATTTATGAGGTCATCTCCTCGTATGAGAGGAGTCTTTTTCTTATTTTTAAGATAAATCTTTTTATAAAAACCCTCCATTTCCCTGTAAAACCACAATCTTGAAGTGGCAAGTGGGTCTGTGCTTACGCTATATATTAAAGCAGGATAAAAAATACTTTCGTATTGTCTTATAAAATTAACTTTATCGAATAGATTTTCTATTTTTCTTAAGCTTTTTTCTGCTTCTATCAGTTTTTCTATGAATCTCTCCTCTCTTTTTGAAGGTTTTATTTGTCTTATCAATTGAGTGGCCTGAAAACCAAATAGAGCAGCAAATTTAAGACAAACCTTAATATAAGGTTGATTTATCTTGAAGTTAGAGAATATATTTTCAGGTTTTCGCAGAATTTCTTCTATTATTGATAGGGCTTTAGTGTTGTATTTAGGTTTAAGAATCTCTGAAAATTTAAAAATTGAATTAAAAATTTCATCTTCCAGCATTAGCTCAACTGTTTTTAGACTAAAATCAGTTGCAAATATTTTCCATATTTCTTCCTTAATCCTTTCTTTTGCTGTAATTCTTAGTAAGGGCGCATTTCTCTTTAGTGCGTCTCTTGTTTTGTTTTCTATATCAAAATTTAAAGTGGCATTAAACCTGTATGCTCTGAGTATTCTGAGGGGGTCTATTTTTAGATTTTCCTCATTGACCATTTTTATCTTCTTTTTCTCTATATCTCTCATGCCGTTGAGAGGGTCTATGATTTTATTAGAGGCTATACTGAAAGCAATGGCATTAATTGTAAAATCCCTTTCCATTAAGTCTGACTCTATTGATTTACCTCTTATTTCAGAAAAATCGATAGTGATATCGTCTTTAACAATTCTGCCTATAGAGAAATGTTCATCTAAGAGGACAAAAGTTCCTCCAATCTTTTTTGAGAATTCTTTTGCAAGTTTTATTGTGTCTCCTTTGATTGCAAAATCAATATCTTTTATCTCTCTTTTTAGGAGTAAATCCCTCAGAGTGCCACCCACTACAAAAGATAATTCGGAGAGATTTTTTTCAGATAAAAAATTAACAACTTCTGTGTAGATATCGTTTTTTAGCAAATCTTCAAACATGCTCTATCTCGAACTTAATATAAATGTCACAGGCCCTTCATTTGTTAAGTTTACCTTCATGAAACTTCTGAAAAGCCCTTCTTTTACATTTATTCCGTAACCTTTAATCTTTTCAATAAAATATCGGTAGAGTTTTTCTGCTTCTTGTGGAGGCATGGCTTTTTCAAAAGAAGGCCTTAAACCTTTTCTGCAATCTCCTGCTAAAGTAAACTCCGATACAATCATTATCTCTCCCTTTATGTCCTTTATGGAAAGATTCATCTTTCCAGCGTCATCTTCAAAAATTCTCATATTAACAATTTTATTTGCAAGATAATCTGCATCTTTACGCTGGTCATTCCTTTCAATTCCAACAAAGACCAGTAGTCCCTTTACTATCTCCGAATATCTTTTCTCGTTTATGTCAACAGATGCATTTGATACTCTCTGAATTAATGCAATCATTTATGTTAATATATCATATTATGCTTGATGAAGTCTCAAAGATACTTGCTGTTGATGATGAGTTCATCAATCTTGAGTTAATAACAGCAATTTTCGCTGATGACCCAAACATAACTGTTCTTACCGCAAGTAACGGAGAAGAAGCTCTTGAAATTCTTAAAACCCACTCGCCCGATGTCATAATCTTAGATTTAAGAATGCCAAAACTAAACGGAATAGAAGTTTTAAAAATTTTAAAATCGGAAGTGTCAACCTCTCAAATTCCAGTTATAGTGCTTTCAGGAGACGACAAAGAGAGGAAGAATGCCCTTAAAATCGGTGCCAATGACTTTCTATCAAAACCATTTGATGCAGAGGAGCTAAAATTAAGAGTTACCAATAATCTTCAAATAAAAAAATATCACGATATAATAAGAGACTTAAATGAAATTTTACAGAAAGAAGTTAGAAGAAAGACAAAAGAACTACAAAGTGCCCTTGATTTAGCCAAAGAAGCAGAATACGAAATGGTAGTTAAACTCGGTATGATTTCCGAGTCTAGAGATGAAGAGACAGGGCAACACATCAGGAGAATGAGCTACTATTCTAAATTGCTTGCACAAATGGCTGGCTTATCTGATTATGAGCAAAATCTTGTATTCTTTGCTTCTCCGCTTCATGACGTAGGAAAGGTTGGTATTCCAGACAGAATTTTAAGAAAACCAGGTCCCCTTACATCTGAGGAGTTTGAAATAATAAAACTTCATACAGTGATAGGTGCTAAAATTCTCGAATCTGACCCGAGATTAAGAACACTCCAGGCAGGTAAAATAATAGCAGAACAACATCATGAAAGATGGGATGGCTCAGGTTATCCCAAAGGACTAAAAGGAGAGGAAATTCACATTTATGCAAGAATTGTGTCAATATGCGATGTATTTGATGCTCTTACTTCAAACAGAGTTTACAGACCAGCTTTTTCAATAGACCAAGCCATAGGTCTGATGAAAAAAGATTCGCCCGTTTTTTTTGACCCTAAACTTTTCTCTCTTTTTATTGACAACTTGGATGCTTTCCTTAAAATTAGAGAAAACTTCAAAGATTAGTTATAAAAAATTTACTGCCCATAAGCATGAAAAAAATGTAAAAATGTTCTATAATAAGAAATAATTTGCCGAGAATTTCAAACTCCTTCAGATTAAAATTAAGCGAGAGTGGCGGAACGGCAGACGCGCTGGACTTAGAATCCAGTGGGGAGACCCGTGAGGGTTCAAATCCCTCCTCTCGCATTGTTTTAAAAAAGATAGCCTATCTTGATTTTTTAATGGGACTTTCTGTAACCTATCTGCGTAAAGAATAAGAATTTTCAATTATTCCTTTAGGGAGGAGTTGCAATGAGAATTCTAATTGTAGATGATGAGGCTATTATAAGGGAATTAATGCTTCAAATAATTGACGAAATAGAGGATTTGGATATCGAAACTCTTGAGGCCGCTGACGGTCTTGAAGGGCTTGAATTGATAAAAAAAGAAAAACCTGACATTGTCTTCCTTGATATAATGATGCCGAAGCTAAACGGATTTGAAATATGTCGAATCCTTCAAAATGAACCTCCTTCGTGGAATATGAAGACTGTAATCCTTACTGCAAAAGGTCAGGAGATTGATAAACAAACAGCAAGAGAGCTTGGTGTTAAATGGTATATTACCAAACCTTTTAAGATTGATGATATAATAAAACTTTTAAAAGAACTGGCTGAGGAGGAGACAAATGTCTCTAAATAAATTTTTTCTTAGTCCTGAAGAAGCCCTAATTGTTGCTGTAGATTTTCAGGAAAAATTAGCAAATGCCATGAAAGATGAAGTTGTTGATAAAATACTCAGCAATGCAACTAAAATTTTTAATCTTACCAAAGTCTTTAATATCCCAGTTATTTTTACGGAACAGTATCCTAAAGGTCTTGGTCAAACTCTGCAGAATATCAAAATTTTCATGGAAGAAGAGCCAATAGAAAAGCTTCACTTTAGCTGCCTGAAAGAAGAAAAATTCATTCAAAAATTTCTCGAAAAAGAACGAAAAAAAATTATTTTAATAGGTATGGAAACTCACGTATGTATCTTGCAGACGGCATTAGATTTTCTGGCAAGAGATTATGTGATTTTTGTTCCCAAAGATGCAGTGTGTAGCCGAAGAAAAGAAGATTGGAAAACAGGGCTTGAACTTATTGGACAGGCTGGAGGAGTAGTTACTTGCACAGAGACCCTAATATTTCAGATTTTAAGAAAAGCAGGCACAGCAGAATTTAAAAAGATGTTAGAGTTTGTTAAATGATAGATTTTCATATTCATAGCGTTTTCAGTGATGGTGAGCTTATTCCTACTGAGATTATCAGAAGGGCTGAGGCTATTGGTTACAGAGCTCTTTCTATAACCGACCATGCAGACCATTCAAATATAGATTTTATTATACCCCGATTGGTAAAAGTTTTAAAGGAAATCCAGCCCTATACGCCGTTAGTTTTAATTCCAGGAATAGAGATTACTCATGTTCCGCCGGAGAGTATTCCGGAGCTTGCAAAAGAGGCAAGAAAGCTCGGAGCAAAGATAGTAGTTGTTCACGGTGAAACTCTTGTAGAACCCGTTAAAGAGGGAACAAACAAAGCAGCCCTTCAGTCAGATATTGATATTCTTGCACATCCAGGCTTGATATCTGAAGAGGAAGTAAAGGAAGCGTCAAAGAGGGGTATCTATCTTGAAATAACAGCTCGAAAGGGACACAGCTTAAGTAATGGACATGTAGCAAGGCTTGCCCAAAAATACTCTGCCAAGTTAGTAATAAATACAGACGCCCATTCTCCGGGAGATTTAATTTCGAAAGATTTTGCCTCTCGGGTATTAAAAGGCGCAGGTCTTTCAGATACGGATATACAAGAGATATTTAGAAATATGGAGGACATTGTAAAGAGGAAAACTGCATGAAACAACATGTTGAACACATGGAAAATTTTAGGGAAAAATTAAATTTACAGAAAAAAAAGCTTATTTTCATATCGGCAGCTGTATTTTTAATAATTTTAATAGTTTTGGGTGTTTACCTTTATACTGTAAAACAACAAACGGATGCTAAGGAACTTGAATCAGAAGCCTACAAGTATTACTTTGGAATTATAAAAAATGTGGACATATCTAAAGAACAGAGATATATGAAGGCTGCACAGCTATTCATGGAAGCCTATAACAAGAGAAGTAACCTCACATATCTTCTCAATGCAGGTTATGCCTATGATATGGCAGGGCAAAAAGACAAGGCTTTAGAGGTTTTAAATAAGGTGGTAGCAAGTAATGATATTAACTTTACTAATCTTGCAATGGTAAGAATAGCGACTATTTATCTGAAACGCAATGAAAAAGCAGAAGCCGTAAAAAAGCTTAATGAGATAGTGAGTGGAAAATCCGAGATTTTAAAAGATTTTGCTTTATATCAACTTGGAAAAATTTATGAGAATGAAAACAAAGAGGAATCTCTCAGATACTATGAAAAGCTTATTAAGGATTTTCCTAAATCGCCTTTTGCCGAGATGGCAAAGAAGTATGTAGATGCAGGTAAAAATAAATAAAAATAATCTATTATTTTCTTGCTTTAACTTTTCTAACTATTTTCTCTTTACTGGAAGTCTTTTTGTTCTGATTATTCTTTGCTATCTTTGAAGATGCTTTGCTGGACTTTCTTGTAATTTTTTTCTCCGAGTATTTATCTTCTTTGGTAAGAACAAATTTATCATGAGGCGGAATCATTATTTTAGTGCCTGGTTTTAAGTTTTTAAATATTTCTGTTCCGTTTAATTCATATATAACTTTGGAAGTCAATTTAGTTTTTTGAACTATTTTTGTGATATTGTCTCCTTTTTGTGTTATATAAGTGTCGTAACTAAATCTCTTTTCAGGAGGAATCTTTTCAAAATTCGATATAAAAATTTCTTTTTTGTCTGCAGGAATTCTTATTTTGTATTCCTTAACATTCATTGGTGTTGACCATCTTTTCAGTTCAGGATTTAACTCCTTTATAGTTTCTAAGTCAGTCTCTGCACATTTCGCTATTAAATCAATATCAGTTGGAGAAGGAATGGTGACTTCTTCATAATTTAGAGGCTCATGTTCTTTAATATTACTAAAACCGAAATTCTCTGGCTGTTTTGCTATTGTTATAGCTGCTATGTATTTAGGAACATAGTTTTGAGTTTCTTTTGGAATATATCTCGTATTTAAGAGAGACCAGTAATCGTTTTCACCTATTTTATTTACTGCTCTGTATATTCTGCCTTCGCCTGCGTTGTAAGCGGCGAGAGCTAATGACCAATCACCAAACATTTTATACAGGTCATTTAAGTAGTTCGCTGCAGCAATAGTTGACTTTATAGGGTCTTTTCTTTCATCTCTCCACCAGTCTACTATCAGGCCGTATCTCTTTGCTGTGCTTTCTATAAACTGCCACGGACCTACTGCTTTAGCAGGAGAACGGGCATTAACATTAAATCCGCTCTCTATTAATGGAAGGTAGACGAGTTCTTCGGGAAGTCCTTTTTCAATTAAGATTTCCTTCATTATCTCTATGTAGCGTCCTGAACGTGATAGCCATAGAGAGAATTTTCCTTTCAGTCTTTCGGAGAAAAGATTTATGTGTTTTTCGATTTTATTTATAAAATTTTCTTTTGTCTCAGGAAGAAGCGTAAAATCTTCACTGCCTGAAAAAATTATCTCCTTTTTCTCATCTTGTTTTAAAGTAATTGCCTTATTCTCTTCTTCTGCATAATTTATTGGGGCATAAAGGAAATTAAGCAACAAAAAGAGTAGGGTAACGAATAATTTTTTCATAACTTATTTTATAACTTAAAAGGGCTTAATTTTGCAACATTACATAATTCTAAGCTTTGGACAGTTTTTGCAAACTGAAGGAGGGGCTGAAGATACATGAACTTTTCTGAATTTTCTATAGTTTTTACTAAACCATATGGACTCCAAACTCTTTTCGTTTATATTTCCAAAATGGATATTTTGCTCACTATTAAAAGGCAGACCTGTGAAAACACAGGGAGAGACAAAGCCAAGAGAATTTATAAATAAGGCATTTGTGGGCTTCTCTGAACATACTTCTCTTCTTTTGAAGGGATGTGGAAGATTGAAAAAGAGAGATAAATTTTTTATTTTAGCCCTCTCGGTTATTTCTTGAGTTATTTTGCTCAGTCTTTTAAAATCCTCTTCATCTTTTGGCATAAGCGATTCTTCTTCTAAAGATTTATCGGGAATAAAATCAAGAAAACTAACAACTATATGTTCGATTCCCCTTGAATGAAAAATTTCCGGTATGTTTTCAAGTTCTTCTAAGTTTGATTTTAAAAGTAGATAAGCAATATGAATATTAGGTTTCTGGCTGTTTTGTTTCAATTTTATCTCGTTTAACTCTTCGACAGTTTTTAAAATTTTTTCAAAATTCGTTCCTTTTCTCAAAGTATCATTTTTATGTATTCCTGTCAGTGAAAAAGCAATTATGTCCATCTGCAAATCTACCATTTTTTCCAAATGTTTCTGTTCTATTAAAGTCCCGTTTGTTGTAGTGCCTACTTTTGTATTGTATTTTTTAGCTATTTCAACAAATGTAAAAAAGTCTGGATTGCAAAAAGGCTCTCCCCATCCCTGAAGATATAGAAGTTCTGTTTTTTTAAGAAAAGGTAAAATTTTATTGAATTCCGATAAAGACAAGTTTCTTCCCTTCCAATTTTTTCTGAACACTGTATGGGGACAGTAAAAACAGGATGCATTACAAAGCCCGGATATTTCAAGTTGAATCCATGAAAGATTAGGCATTAAAAATTTTTTAAGAAGCTGCATTTACGATATTATAAATGATGAGCTCTTATTTTTCATCTCTATATGTGCATGTTCCATTCTGTATGAAGAAATGCAGATATTGTAGTTTTTATTCAGTTAAATGGTCAGAAGAGGTAGAGCAAGTTTTCATTAAATCTATTTTGAGAGAAATAAAGCTCTGCTCAGAATTGCCCCATCTATTTGAGACTGTTTATGTCGGTGGTGGAACGCCTTCAAGTATGAGGCCTAAGACATTAGAGATGCTTTTAAAAAGTTTAGTAACAAATTTTAGATTTGCCAGCGGATTAGAGTTCTCCATAGAAATAAATCCAGCAACAGTTAATTTGGAAAAAATGAATATAATGAGAGACTTCGGTGTAAATAGAATAAGCATAGGCGTTCAGTCATTCAAAGATGAAGAACTGAGTCTTTTAGGCCGAATGCACAGCTCAAAGGCTGCTATAGATACGATAGGACTGGTTATTCGAAGCGGATTTGAAAATATCTCAATTGACCTTATGTATGCCATACCGTTTCAGACTGTTGAAAGTTGGATGAACTCATTGAAAATGGCCACATCTTTGAAAATAAGTCATGTTTCCATTTATGAACTCACTTTAGAGGAAAATACTTTACTTTTCAAAGACCTATACTCTGGTAAAGTTAGCTTGCCTCCTGAAAAGGATATTGTTCAGATGTATCTGAGTGGAACTGAATTTCTTGAATCAAAGGGATTGATAAAATATGAGATTTCAAATTTTGCAAAAAAAGGTTTTGAATGTAGACATAACAATAATTACTGGCAAAGAAAGCCCTATTTGGGAATAGGCCCCTCTGCTCATTCTTTTAACGGAAAAGAGAGATTTCACAATCCATCCGATTTATTAAAATATTCGGCTATTTTAAAATACAACAGCTTAATGCATATAATTGACTACAGGGTTGATGCAAAGGAAAGTTTGAAAGAGAAAGTATTTCTTGGCTTAAGAACAACCGATGGAGTTGTATTAGATAGCGAATGCCTGCTTAATTTCTTCCGTGTTTTTGAAGAAGAAAATTTAGTAAAGATAGTCGGGAAAAGAGTTTTTCTTACTGATAAGGGTATGATGATTTCTAACGAACTCTTTGTTGAGGCACTATTACATATTGAAAATTGTCCTGTCTGTAAACAAGAATAAGAAGGTCTCTACCTACAAAACTTGCTATTATATCCTCAAAAGCCTTAACGTTAGTAACGGCTTTTTTGTTTATCTCCATTATAATATCTCCATTCTTTAAAATGCCCAGTGCTGGACTGTCCTCTTCAATCTTTTTTATGAATATTCCCGTTACAGATTTAGGAAGATTTTTTTTCAAGGATTCAGGGATTTCAGACACTATTAAGCCTCTGATACTTTCCTTTTGAGAGGAAATCATGTTTGAGGTTTTCTCGGGAGGTTCTTCAAGAACTACGGTTATATTTTTCTGCCTTCCATCCTGATTAACTTTTAAATCTATCTTTTCTCCTGAAAATTTGTTAGAAATAACGTCCTTGAGGTCTTTGAGTTCCCTTATTATTATTCCATCTGCTTCAGTTATTACATCACCTCTACTAATCCCCACTTTGTCAGCAGGACCTCCTTCGTAGATATTAGTTATAACAACTCCCTCAGATACATTGAGGATTTTACTTAATTCTTTACTGACTGTTTGCGCTTGAATTCCCAGCCAGCCGGGTTTTTTATTAAGCATCTTTTTTATCTCCGAATAAACCTGCGATATCAATAGAACTTCCGAAAGTGTATCGCTTTTTGTTACGATGCCCAGGGGTTTAAGGTCAAAGGACAAAAGCAGAGAACCCAATGGAAACTTTCCATCTATATTGATTTTATTTGTCTGCTGAACTCCTTTAACCAAGATTACAACCGGTTGCTCAAATATTGTAAGTAAAAGGAATACTTCCTCTTCTTTTGAGGGAAGGTAGAAGTTTAGGTCTGGAAGTTCATTGTTTAGTTTTACTATGGATAGATTTAATTTTGAATCTAAGGCAAGGATAATGTTTTTATTGTCTTCTATGGCAGAAGCAGGCACAAGAGCCTGATTTTTATTTATTGGAATGGCAATACCTTTTTGTAAAGGTATCAGATATCTTGAGTATTCTCTGTTTATTTCATCAAGTTTCAGCTTCATGGCTGCTGAATTGGTGTTGTCGCAGAAAGATGGCGAGGCTATTAAAAAGGGAGAGACTATCGATAGAAGGAATATTACAATTTTGGTATAACTTTTATCTGTAAACATCTTTTTGTATTATCACTAATTTTAAATCTGTCGTCAAGTCTGTATCCTGCGATAAGAATAATCTCTCCATTGCTTTCAATAATGGGGATTAAATCTCTGTCTTCTCTTGGAATTTTCTCGTCCACATAGAAATCCTGAATTTTTTTTCTTTTCCCAAATCCAAATGGATAAAAATAGTCTCCTTCTTTTCTGCTCCTTATAAGAAGAGGGAATTTTATTTTTTCAGCATCTACAACTACAGTATTTTTTCCATCTCCAAAATAATTTATTTCGTCTCTTTTGAATTCCTTTATGCTTATCAATAGAGAAGCTTCGGAGATGAAAACATCTTTAGGCTCATTCACCATGTATGTGGAAAGTTTTTTTGGTTTTTCTGCTGTGATTATTAGAGTAGAATAACCTTTTATAGCTCTTATTCCTTTTGGTAAGTATACTCTGTCTCCGGCTTTGCCTCTCTTTATAAGTTCAATTATGGCTTCAATATGGTCGAAATCTATGCCTCTGAGGCCTTTAACACTGTCTATGGCAACTCTTAATGCCCTTCTTAGAATTACGATATTTAATATTTCCATGGGATTACAGAAAAGTTCCACCCTCTCATCAGTCTTTCTGCTCATAAGTCTCATTAGTGCTTTAGTTACAGAAGTGTTAATAAAGTCATTCTCTTGCTGCATTATCTCTGCTGTTCTTACAATTGCTCTTGTTGCTGATGGAGATATGGATTTAATTACTGGCATTAAATTTTGTCTAATCTTGTTTCGTAGATATTTTGTATTTTTATTAGAAGAATCAATCAGATAAGTTATCTGTCTTTCACTTAAAAAGGCTTCGATTTCGCTTCTCTCGATTTCAATTAGAGGACGAATTAATTTTTTTCTAACAGGAGGTATTCCGCCTAAGCCAGCGGGTCCGGCTCCTCTGAGAAGTCTCATTATTACAGTTTCTGCTTGGTCATCGGCGTTATGGGCAACAGCAATTTTATGGGCTTTAATATTAAGGCTAATATGGTCAAGAGCCTCATATCTTAGAATTCTTGCTGCTTCTTGGATATTTATTTTCTCAATTTCAGCAAGGGCTCTAACATTTATTTCTTTAGTGTGAAAGTTAATATTTAAATCATCGCAGAGTCTCTGGCAAAATTGAATTTCTCCTGGAATTTCGTCTGGTCTTAGTCCATGATTTATGTATGCCGCAGAGATTTTTAATTTGAATTTTAAGCTAAGCTCTTTAAGAACATTCAAGAGACACACAGAGTCAGGACCTCCCGAAAGTCCTACCAGTATATGATCTCCTTGTGAAATCATGTTATACTTTTTAACGGTTTTTTCAACTTTTTCAAGCAAACTCATAATTTATAATTTTAACAGATTTGAACGGCTTTTTTTTCTAAGTTATGCCTTGACAAGGAGATAAATTATTTTTAATCATAAATTATTATGCTTCCCACGCTAAAAGATTTCAGCCGAAGTAAGCCTAATATTATCTTCAAAGATAATGATATCATGAAGAGACTTTCTATTCTTTCTATGTCTGCAAGATATGATAACTCCTGTAGTAGTTCTGGAGGAAAAAGAGAGACCCATCCTTATGGTCTTGGTAATTCTCACTTAAGCGGTATATGTCACAGTTGGGCTTCCGATGGACGATGTGTATCCCTTTTAAAAATTCTGATGACTAACATTTGCATAAATGACTGTAAATACTGCATAAACCGCATAAAAAATGATGTGCCCAGAGCGATTTTATCTCCGCAAGAGATAGCAACTTTGACAGTTGAATTTTACAGAAGAAACTATATTGAAGGATTATTTCTGAGTTCGGGAATTGTTCGTAACCCAGATTATACTATGGAATTGATGCTTAACGCTTTACGGATATTGAGATTTAAAAACTATTTCAATGGTTATATTCATCTGAAAATCATTCCAGGAGCATCAGGGGAATTAGTTGAAGAAGCTTATAAACTGGCTGATAGAGTTAGTTCAAATCTTGAACTACCAACAGAAGACAGTCTCAGAATGCTTGCGCCAGATAAGAATTTTAAAGAACTATACAGTCCTTTGCAGCTAATCAGGGATTTACACAATGAGAGAAAACAGAAAGCTTCTGCTTCAACGCAGTTAATAATAGGAGCAACACCAGATACTGATAAAACCATTCTTTCCCTATCAGACAGTCTTTATAAGAAAAAAATGGTAAGGAGAGTCTATTATTCCGCTTATATTCCCGTAAACAAAGATTCGGAATTGCCTGTCATAAAAGAACCTCCTTTTTTGAGAGAACACAGACTCTATCAAGCAGATTGGTTGCTTAGATTTTACGGATTTGTTATTGATGAAATATTTGAGGAAGGTGACAATATCTCACTTGTTGCAGACCCAAAACTTCAATGGGCATTAAGACATCTGGATTTTTTCCCAGTCGAAATAACAAAGGCGGACTATTATGAGCTTCTAAGAATTCCTGGGATAGGGCCAATTTCAGCCAGAAAAATAATAAAGGCAAGGAAATATGGGGAGATAACAGAAGAATTTTTGAAAAAATTGGGTGTACCTCTAAAGAGAGCTAAGTATTTCCTCACTATAAAAGGTAAGCCAATAGTGAAAGTTTCGAAAACCGAATCTCGATATCTCGAGGAGAGAAATCTTTCTCTTTTCAACTAAAACCATGCAAACAATCTATTATGATGGCACTTTAGAAGGCTTTTTGACCCTTCTTTACAGATATGTTCATCAACAAATTCCTTTCGACGGAATAATTATAAAAAACAGCAGACTCCACTCTTCAGAGTTAGACCTTTTCTCGTTTCAGATATATACAGAGATTGAGACTGCAAAAAAATATTATAAGTATTTAAGCTCGAAATTGCCTAAAGAGATTTTTAGAAAAATATATCTTTATTATCTCTGTGATTCTGCAAAAATCGAGGATGCTTTAATAAGAGTTTTAAGGCAAAGCTATGAAAATCCTTCAATCTGGTATACTCTGGACTCGGATATTGTCAAACTAAATAATGCCGAGAGGATGTTCAGAAGAGAGAAGCATCGATGGTTAGGTTTTTTAAGATTTACCGAACTTCCCGATAAAGTTCTTTTTGCAAAATTTGAGCCTAAATTTAACGTTCTTCCAAAGTTGTGGTTACATTTTGTAAAAAGACTGCCCAATGAGAAAATTATAATCTTTGATTCTCTGAGAAAGCTGCTGTTCGCTAATTCGGGGAAGTATAGGAGACTCCTCTGGGCAGATGGTTTTGAAGTTGATATTTCCTCTGAAATCGATTCTTTCATAAATCTCTGGCAGCGATACTTTAAGGATATTGCCATACCGGAGAGGCTAAGTTATGAAAGACAGAGAAATAGGTTGCCTTTAAGGTTTAGGAGATTTCTTTCGGAATTTACGTAAAAAACTTTTAATCAAAAAACTGTCTCTAATATTAACCTTGAAAGGACAGAGAGAAATACAGCAACTGTTATTGTTAGAATGGTAACGAGCATGGCCTTTTTAATACCTATTTCCCTTATTAGAACGCCCAGAGTTCCTATGCAGGGCAGATAAAATATCGTAAAAATAGTGAAAACAATTATCTGAGTCTTTGTCATTAGTTGACCTATATTAGTCGTATCCAGCGCTTGAAATAGCATTATCATTGAAAGTTCTTTTCTTAATATTCCAAAAATGAGAGTTATACCCGTTTGTTCGGGAAGCCCTAAAATCCAGCTCACTAATGGCTTAAAAATCTGATTTAGAACACTGTCAAGATTTAGAAATTCAAGAAAACTTAGTATGATACTGCTTAAAACAAGAAGTGGCCAAGCAACTACTGTAAAATCTTTTAATCTTAACCATGTTTTCATAAAAACATTTTTTAGGGTCGGAATTCGAAGAGGTGGAATTTCCATAATTAATCCAGGGGTGATTTCTGGAATAAAGCGAGTAAGTATAGCTCCCATCGTCATGATTACTAAAAGATTGAGGATATACAGTCCTGCTGCAGCAATTCCGCCAATAAATGCTCCTACAAGCCCAAATATAACGGTAGTTCTTGCGGCACAGGGGATAAAAACAGAAAGAGCGGCTGTTATAAATCTGTCCCTGGGAGATTCGAGTATTCTCGTAGCCATTACTCCCGGAACATTGCATCCATAAGATATTATGAAAGGAAGGACACTTTTTCCGTGAAGCCCTATTCTGTGCATTATAGTATCCATTAAAAATGCCATTCTTGGTAGATATCCAACATCTTCAAGAATGGTAAGACCAATAAAAAAAGGTATTAAATAAGGGATTGCAACACCAAGTCCACCAGCAAATCCTTCGAGTAAGCCTTTAATAATATAGAAAGTCAGAGTATTTTCGCTAATATATTCGGGTAATCTCTTGATTAGTGAATCAAAGATATGGACGAGAGGTTCTTCTAAAAGTTTTCCCACTTCAAAAACCAGGAAAAATATTCCAAATAAAATAGAAAAGAGAAGGGGATAGCCGAGAAATCTGTTTGTAAGAAGGTCATCTAATTTTTCTCTTGCCGATTTTATAGGTTCACCAACCTTTGTGACCTCTTCAAAAATATTCATTGTTAAAGCATGTCTCTCAGAGGATATGACTGTATCAGCGTGTCTTCCGTGAGAACTTTTTATTTCGTCCCGGATTTCATTAATTTTTAATATAAGCTCCTTGTAATCTCTCAAGTCCTCAAAAAGTTCGGCATCGCCTTCTAACAACTTTATCGCTATATAGCGTCTTGGAATATTGGGTAGTAACTTTGAGGGAATTATTTTTTCTATTTCTTCGATTTTTTCCTCTATGTCTTTATGGAAATGTTGAATTTTCGGAATTTTATTCTTATAAAAAGCCTCTTTTGCAGATGTGAATATTTTACTGAGACCTATTCCTTTATTAGCAATAGTTTCAATAACTGGTACGTCAAAGACTTCGGAGAGCTTTTTGAGATTTATCTCAAGGCCTTTTCTCTTGGCTTCATCAATCATATTTAGACAGATAACCATTGGAACTTGTAGTTCTGCCAGTTGAATCGTTAACTCTAAGCTTCTTGATAGAGTGGAGGCATCAATAACGTTTATTACTACATCTGCTTTGCCCGATAGGATGAATTTTCTTGATTCAAGTTCTGCTTTATCTATTGCCGTAAGAGAGTAGATACCGGGTAGATCAACAATTTCAAAGGTCTCTTCGCCTACTGTTACATTACTTACAGTGTAGTGAACAGTTTGTCCGGGGAAATTAGCTGTTACTGTTTTGTATCCTGCAAGTCCATTAAAAATGGTGCTTTTTCCAGCATTGGGCTGCCCTATAAAGGCAATCTTCATTCTATTTCCTCAACCTCTATTTTAGAGGCAATTCCCTTTCCTAATGCAATATCATAACCATTTATCTCCAGAAGAACAGGACCGCCCAAGAAAGAGCTTTTCTTTAGAGTCACCACATCTCCAATATGGATGCCGAGACATTGAAGATGTTGTCTAATTCCCTTTCCTCCAGAAATTTTTAATATCTTAACTTTCTTACCGTTTTCTATATTAATTAGAGTTTTCATTTAATCCTCAATTTTATTAAATTATTGTTAATAATAAAACTTTTAGTCGATATCTTGCAACTTGATAGCTTCGGTTTCGTTGAATTTTATATCTCTCAAGAGCTATTGAAAATTGATATATTTCCACGTTTAATGGTAAATTAATATTATTAACCCTCTAAAGAATTTTTTATAAAAACTGAGCAGAGGAGGTGTGTAAAATGCACACATTGAAGACAATAGTTTTAATGGTTTTTCTTTCTGTATTTTTCATTTTTGTGGGTTCTGTAGTAGGTGGCAAGCAAGGGGCTACCATTGCACTCTTTATGGCTTTGGCGATGAATTTTTTTGCTTATTTCTTTAGCCATAAGATTGTTCTCTCCATGTATGGAGCAAGAGAAGTTACAGAATCTGAAGCTCCGGAGCTATATGGAATAGTAAGAAGACTTGCCCATAAAGCCGGTCTACCTATGCCAAAAGTATATATCATTGATTCGGAACAGCCTAATGCTTTTGCTACAGGTAGGTCTCCTAAACACGGCGTAGTAGCGGTAACAACGGGTATAATGAGGATTCTTTCAAGGGAAGAGCTTGAAGGAGTAATAGGACATGAACTTGCTCATATCAAACATAGAGATATACTAATAAGCACTATTGCTGCAACAATCGCAGGTGCCGTATCATATCTCGCTCAGATGGCAATGTGGGCAAACATCTTTGGAAGACATGACGATGACGAAGGTGGACATCCAATAGTTGCCCTTCTTATGATGATAATTGCTCCAATAATTGCTATGATTATTCAACTTGCCATAAGCAGATCAAGAGAGTATGCGGCTGATGAAGAAGGTGCTGAAATAGCTGGAAATCCTCTCTATCTTGCTAATGCGCTGAAAAAGCTACACTATGCCTCTCAGGCAATACCAATGGATGCAAATCCAGGAACAGCCCATTTGTTCATTGTAAATCCTCTTTCAGGAAAGACAATTATGAAACTTTTAAGCACCCATCCGCCTATTGAAGAAAGAATTGAAAGATTAGAATCAATGGTAAGAGGAGGAAGATACTAATGGCAAAAGTTTTGATTTTAATGGGAAGTGACAGCGACTTTGATACAATGAAAAAAGCTGCAAAAGTTTTAAAAGAGATGGGCATTCCTTTTGAGCTTGATGTATGCTCAGCCCATAGAACACCAGATAGAGCAAAAAAATATGCAGAAGAGGCTGAGGCAAGAGGTATTGAGGTAATAATAGCCGCTGCTGGTATGGCAGCACATCTTGCAGGATTTATAGCTGCCCATACAACTTTACCTGTTATTGGAGTTCCTGTAGCAAGCGGAGCTCTAAATGGCTTTGATTCTTTACTTTCAACAGTTCAGATGCCACCTGGCATACCTGTTGCAACAGTTGCTATAAATGGAGCGGAAAATGCAGGCTGGCTTGCCTGCCAGATATTGTCTTTGAAATATCCCGATGTAAAAGAAAAAGTTAAACAAAAAAGAAAAGAGATGTACAATAAAGTGCTTGAAAAATCTGAAAAAATTAAGAAAGAACTTGATTGACAACTATTTAATTGTCTGAGTTTGATTTTGCTGCATTATATTGACTTTTGATGCTTGCTGTTCCTTTTCAAACATTAATATTATGCTGATTCTTCTGTTTCTTGGGTCTCGAGGATTATCTTGAATAAGGGGCATGGTATCGGCGTAACCTACAACTCTTGCGATTTTACGAGGGTCTACACCGTTTTGTTCAAGCTCTCTTCGAGCTGATGAGGCTCTATCGGTTGAAAGTTCCCAGTTTGTTATTTTACCTCTTTTATAAGGCACTGAGTCAGTGTGTCCTTCAACAGCAACTTTTGCGTTTTCTTCCTTTATGTTTTCCGCTACGACTTTTAAAATCTCCTTTGCTTTTTTAGTTGGTTCTGCAGAGCCAGATGGAAACATGGACTCACCTTCTAAGTCTATAATCTGAATTCTTACTCCGCCTTCTACTGTGTCTATCATAATGTGATCCTTTAATTCTTTTAGTTTTTCTTCAATGATTTTTTTCATTTGTTCTTTGAATTTTTCAGAAGCTGTCTCCGTAGGTGTAATATCCTGAACAGATGATTTTACTTCCATCTGAATTGTCGTTGACTGCTCAAGAAAGGATTTTCCCGATTGAAATAGATTGAAATATCTGAAGTAGTCGGCAACAGCTGCTCTTTTTACAGGGTCAAGCATCGAAAGAAGCCATAGAAGCAAGAAAAAAGCCATCATTGCCGTGACAAAGTCAGCATAGGCAACTTTCCAGCTTCCGCCATGATGTTCACCATGACCTTTTTTGATTTTCTTTACTATTATTGTTGTTTTTGGTTTATCTGCCACTCTTAAGTGCCCTTATTTCTTCTTCAAGTTCATGGAAAGTGGGTCTTACATTGGCTGGAATGCTTCGTCTTGCAAATTCAACGGCTATTTGCGGAGCAGCACCACCTACAAAGGAGATTAAAGCGGATTTCAATGTTTGTAAATATTCTCTCTCCTGATTAATAGAAGCTTCCATTCTTCTTGCCAGTGGTCCTACGAATCCGTAACAAAGGAGAACTCCCATGAATGTTCCGACTAAAGCTGCTCCTACAGAATGTCCAATAACCTCTGGAGGCTCTTTCATTTTTCCCATTGTTAAAACAACGCCTAAAACTGCAGCAACAATACCGAGACCAGGAAGACTATCGGCCATATTTGATAGATTTTTAGCAGGAGCAGATTCCATCTCGTGAAGAGTTTCAAGCTCATTGTCTAGAATGCTCTCGAGTTCATATGGTGAGACAGTTGTTGTCATGACAGTCCTTAATGTATCGGTCAATAAATGAAGGGCATGATGATTTTTCATGAACTTAGGATATTTAGAGAAAATCGAGCTGTTTTCAGGGTCTTCAACATCCTGTTCAATTGAAATAAGCCCTTCTTTTCTTATTTTTGTAAATAGTTCGGCAAGTAAAAGAAGAACGTCGAGATAATCCTGTTTGGAATAATTTTTACCTCCTGTGAGCACCGATAATGTACCCTTGACAACACCGACAACTACATTGGGAGGAGCTGCAATTATTAGAGCTCCTATAGCTGCTCCAAAGATTATAACTACTTCGGCAGGTTGAAATAATACAGAGAGATTACCGTGCTCCATTATATATCCACCGACCACGGCTCCAAGAACCACTACACAACCTATTATTGCAGTCATTTTATCTCCCTCTTTTGTCTGAGAATCTGTCTCTGTCTATGAAATACAAATCTAATTATATGATCTCTGATGTCTTCATCGATATTTATAAATTTTAAAGCCACTCTGAATTTATCCTTATCTTTCAACTTTTCACACTTTACAACTTCACCGTATAAGTATAAAGCAATGGAAGAAGGACTCTCAAGAACAGTTTTTAGCTCAAGAACTTTCCCTTCTTCGTAACATACATCGGAATTGAAACTCATTCCGCCACCGCTTATGTTAACTTCATAAATGGGGAGACATGAGAAACCCTCTTGGTGAAAACTCCAGAGATTTATTAAATAGTCAAGCTTTGAGTTTATTATTTTTAACCATTCCGCCAGCGCTCGGTCTGTTGGTTCTTCAGCAGGCACATTTCCAAAGGTCATGTCACCTGCTATTCTCGCCTTTCTCATATCCTTCTCATCTTCCCCTATTACGGTGATTCCTAAAGGAATTGTTGCGTCTACTCTTGAGTACTCTCTCATTATCCTATACCTCTCCTCGCTCATATTTTTGATTATAATTATCTCTGTATTATAAGTTCAACTCTTCTGTTTTTTGCTCTTCCTTCCTCCGTATCATTCGGTGCAATCGGCCGGTATTCGCCGTAGCCAGCAATGGTAAATCTATCCGGAGAAAGTCCTTGCTCAAGGAGAAAATGAAGTACCGACGATGCTCTTGCTGAAGAGAGCTCCCAATTTGATTTATAAAGTGAATTTGGAGAAACAGGCAGACTGTCTGTGTGTCCCTCTATTATTATTTTCCCTGGTATCTCTTTGAATTTTTCGGATATTTTTACCAACGTTTGTTTTGCCTCTGGTCTTATTTCAGCAGAACCAAGATTAAAGAGCAAAGAATCAGGTAATGAAATTACAATACCTCTGGCGTCGGATTTAATTGTGACACCTGATATGTCATTTAGGATTTTTTTCAAATCTTCAATTACTGCTTTGTTTCTGTCTTCTTCAAATGATATTGGTTCATCTATTACTTTGAAGACTTTTCGTAGTGAAGTAGTCATTTTTTCTGCTTTTATTAAGTCTAAATTTGACAAAGCATATAGGGCTACAAAAAAAGTAAAAAGTAATGTAAGAAAGTCGGAGTAAGAAATTAGCCATCTGTGAATATTTTCATCGTGGTCGTTTTTATTATTTTTCTTTCTTGTTATCATATTCTCTCTCTTTGTCTGTCTTTAATGAATGCCTCAAGTTTCGCTCTTAAAAAATACGGATTAACCCCTGCTTCTATGCCAAGAATCCCTTCAATAATTAGTTCCATAAGAAGAATTTCTTCTTCCATTTTATTTATAATCCTTTTTGATACAGGAATAAATATGAGATTGGCAGAGCCAACACCGTAGATTGTGGCCACGAAAGCTGTTGCTATACCAATACCGATTTTTGAGGGTTCAGCAACGTTTTTAAGAACATGTATTAGACCCAAAATGGCACCAATTATTCCTATTGTGGGTGCATAACCTCCTGCAGAGTCATAAACTTTAGCAGCTCTTCTCAGTATATCCTCATAGGCGTAAACTTCCTGATATAAGGCTTCTTTTATTATAGCCGGAGAAATTCCGTCTATTATGTAATTAATACCTCTTCTCAGCAAAGGGTCTTGTATTTTTGGTAACTCTTCCTGCAAGGCTAAAATTCCCTTTCTTCGTGCTATTACAAGAAGGTCAAGTATTGTTTCAACGGTTTCGTCTATATTAACTTTTCTTTTTAGAAATGCGAATTTAAGGCATAAAAATGCATAAATTAAATCTTTTGTAGTAAAACTTAAAAGAACAGCTCCTATGGTTCCACCGAAGACTATTATGGCAGCTGCCAATTGGATTAGATGGGCGGTTGTGCCACCTTCTGCAATGTTGCCGGCTACAACTGCTCCTAAACCAATCAAGATGCCTATTATGGCAATCAGGTCCATACTTTCACAATAATATAAAATATTTAAATAATTTTCAAGGGGACTTTAATTTCCTCATTTTTTCAAATTAAACAGTTTATAATTAAAAATAATATCTTAAGCTATGAAAAGAAAAGTCATTATTTTACTAGGACCCACAGCAACTGGAAAAACTGACATATCAATAGGGTTGGCAAAACTTCTCAATACAGAAATCATAAGCGCAGACTCAATGCAAATTTACAGATACATGGACATTGGCACAGCAAAACCTTCCCTTCAACAGAGAACAGAGGTGTCCCATCATATGATAGATATCGTTAATCCCTGGGATTATTTTAGTGCTGGTGCTTATATTGAAGAAGTTGGTGATATATTTGAAAAATTATTAAAGAAAGATAAAATTCCGTTGGTCGTAGGTGGTACGGGTCTGTATATGAGGGCAATGACTGAAGGAATTTTTGAAGGCCCCGATGCTGATTGGAACTTAAGAAGTAAATTGTTAGAGATTGAAAAGGGTAAACCTGGAAAGCTTTACTCAATTCTACAAGAAATTGACCCCTATAGGGCAGAAAAAATTTCTCCCTCTGATTTGAGAAGAATAATAAGAGCATTAGAAGTTTGCTTTAAAGAGAAAGCAAAGATGAGTGATTTACAGAAGAAGTTTACAAAACCGCTTCCCTATGAATTTATAAAAGTTGGAGTGATTCGCGAAAGAGAGGAGTTATACAGCTTAATTGAACAAAGAGTAGATAAAATGCTCGAAAATGGATTGGTTGAAGAGGTTAGAAATGTATTGAGACTTATAAAGAAACATGGAAAGACGAATTTTCCTTTACCTTCTCTGCAGGCAATCGGATATAAGGAAATTGCCGGTTACTTGGCAGATATTTATCCTCTGAAGGAAGCAATAAGACTTATCAAGAAGAGGACAAAAAACTATGCCAAAAGACAAATTACATGGTTTAGAACTGAAAGAGACATTTTGTGGTTTGATATTTCTGGGAGATACGATAGCGATAGAATTGTAATGGATATTTTCAGTAAAATAAATTTTCTATTGCATAAATAGTTGCATTTAATAATGCTAATATAATATATTTAAAAGTTAAAGGATTAAATTCACGGAGGTTGAAAATTGGTTAGAATTAGACTAATGAGATTAGGAGCAAAAAAGAAACCCTTTTACAGAGTAGTTGTGGCTGATGCAAAGGCTCGCAGAAATGGTCCTTTCATTGAGATTATTGGAACTTATAATCCCAAAAATGACCCGGCAGAAATCAAATTAGATATGGAAAGGGTTAATTACTGGCTTGGAAAGGGCGCACAGCCTTCGGATACGGTTAAAAAGTTAATTGAACGAGTTTCTGCTTAACATACCCAGTGGGGTATTTACTACTCTTTGCACGGAGGTTAGAACATGAGCATGAAGACACTCATTGAGACAATGGCTAAGTCACTGGTGGACAAACCAGAGGAGGTTAAGGTTACTGAGATTGAGGGTGAAAAAACAACTGTTTATGAACTTAGAGTTGCTCCAAGCGATCTCGGCAAGGTTATTGGAAAACAGGGTAAAACTGCAAGGGCTATGAGGACAATCTTGGGTGCTGCTGGAACAAAAGTTGGCAAAAGATGTGTCCTTGAAATCTTAGAATAGTCCAATTAAGTGAATTAAATAAAGGGCGTGATTATCACGCCCTTTTCTTTTGAGTTTTATGATATTTGAAGTTTTGACTATATTTCCTGAAGTTATTGAATGCTACTTGAAGCACGGCATTGTTGGAAGGGCTTTAAAAAGAGGGATTGCTCAGGTGAAGGTATATAATTTAAGGGATTTTACAACAGATAAGCACAAAAAAGTTGATGACTATCCCTATGGTGGCGGTGCAGGAATGGTTATGCAGATAGAGCCTTTTTTTAATGCTATAAAGCAAATAAAAAGCGATGGAAAGAAGAGAAAGATTATTTTACTCTCTCCTCAAGGAAGGAGATTTAATCAAGAAGTGGCTCTGGAGTTTCAAAGAAAAATGGCAGTATTGACTTTTATTTGTGGAAGATATGAAGGAATTGATGAAAGGATTAAAGCTCTCGTTGATGAAGAGATTTCTATTGGTGATTATGTTTTAAGTGGTGGAGAACTGCCAGCTTTAGTTATAATAGATAGTATTTTGAGATTAATTCCCGGAGCACTGGGAGATGAGATTTCAGCAGAAGAGGATTCTTTTATGAAAGGTTTTTTGGATTATCCACATTACACAAGACCTGAGGAATTTGAAGGAATGAGAGTGCCCGAGATTCTTTTAAGTGGAGACCATAAAAAAATAGCTCTCTGGAGAAGAAGGGAAGCTTTGAGAAATACCTTTCAAAAGAGACCTGACTTGTTGAAGAACTTATCTAAAGAGGATATGAGGATTCTCAAAGAGCTTTGCTCTGAAATAAATAAAAAAATTCTGGAGGATGCCTATGAACCAGTTAATAATTAGAGCCATAGAGGAAAGATTTAAAAAGTCTGATATTCCTGATTTTAAGCCCGGTGATACCGTAAAGGTGCATGTAAAGGTTAAAGAGGGAGACAAAGAGAGAATTCAGGTATTTGAGGGAGTTGTAATTGCCCGTAGAGGCGGAGGATTAAGGGAGACCTTTACAGTAAGAAAAATCTCCTTTGGAGTAGGTGTAGAACGTGTATTTCCTCTTCATAGCCCAATAATTGATAAAATTGAGCTGGTAAGAAGAGGAGATGTAAGAAGGGCAAAACTTTATTACCTGAGAACAAAGAAAGGTAAAGAGGCAAAGGTTAAAGAAAAAACTGACTATCAGAAGGCATGAGCCTTTTTGCCTTCGATGAGTCTTTTCGGCTTCAGGGTTATAGCATAATTGCAGGAATTGATGAGGCTGGAAGAGGATGTCTTGCAGGACCTGTTGTCGCAGCATGCGTAAGTTTTAGGGATAGTTTTTTTGTCGAAGGCATAAAGGATTCAAAGGAACTCAGTCCTGAGCAAAGAGAAAGTCTTTTTCAAGAAATACTCAATCATGCCTTTGTGGGCATTGGAATTGTTGATGTAGATTTGATTGATAGAGTTAATATTCTTGAAGCAACTCGTCGTGCAATGATGGAGGCATTTGAAAATCTCGGTAGAGAAATAGAGCTTTTATTAATAGATGCCGTAGAGTTACCTGCATTAAAAGTAAACCAAAAAGCCCTAATAAAGGGAGACCAGAAAAGCGCCTCAATAGCCTCTGCAAGCATTGTAGCGAAAGTAACAAGGGATAGAATAATGAGGCAGTATCATGAAGCCTATCCAATGTATGGTTTTGATAAACACAAGGGATACGGCACAAAAGAACATCTAAAGGCTCTGAAAAAATTTGGTCCCTGCCCAATTCACAGAAAAAGCTTTTCACCTGTAAGAGAGTTAATGTTATTCTAATACATGAAACGCCTTCATATTGAAGTTAAGGGAGTTGTTCAGGGAGTAGGCTTCAGACCATTTGTTTACAACCTTGCACAAAATCTTAATTTAAAAGGATTTGTTACAAATACCTCAAAAGGTTTGACAATTGAGGTTGAGGGTGAAAGGGTTGAAGAGTTTATTAGTAAACTTCAAAACAATCCTCCTCCGCTTGCTAAGATTTACTCAATTGAAAAAACTGAACTTCCACCGAATAATTATAAAACCTTCGAAATTATTAAAAGCATTGATGAAGCAGGGTTTACACATGTTTCAGAGGATGTGTCAATATGTGAAGACTGTCTGAGAGAGCTTTTTACCCCTACAGACAGAAGATATCTCTATCCCTTCATAAACTGCACAAACTGCGGTCCCCGATACACAATTACCATGAAAGTTCCCTATGACAGACCTAATACAACAATGGCTGTGTTTAATATGTGTCCTGAATGCCTCAGTGAATACAAAGACCCAAGTAACAGAAGATTTCATGCTCAGCCCAATGCATGCCCAGTTTGTGGTCCTCAGGTAAGGCTTTTTATAAAGGAAGGTAGTGCTTTAACTGAAATTGAAAATCCAATTCCAGAAGCCATTAGGCTCATAAAAGAAGGCAAGATTTTGGCAATAAGAGGACTCGGAGGTTTTCATCTCTGCTGTGATGCAAGAAATGAAGAGGCAGTTAAAGAATTGCGGAAGAGAAAAAAAAGAAGCAATAAACCCTTTGCACTCATGTCTCCCTCCGTTGAGGCTATTGAAAAATTCTGCCTTGTAAGCGATGAAGAAAGAAAAATTCTTACTTCTCCAATGCGTCCTATAGTGCTATTAAGAAAAAAGCCCCAGTGCAATTTACCAGAGGCATTAGCACCTAAGAATGCCTATCTTGGCTTTATGTTGCCGTACACACCTCTTCATTATTTGCTGTTTTATTATCCAGCTAAAGTAGGAGATTCCTCGTCGTTTTCACTCCTCGGAATGACAGAGGAGGGTAGGAGGGGATTCCTCGTCGCTAACGCTCCTCGGAATGACAGTAAAACAGATACTACGCAGCCTTACAAGGACAACTCAGCCCTTCGGACCTCGGACTTCAGTCTTCAGCCTAACTTTGATGCCCTTGTTATGACAAGTGGAAACATCTCTGAAGAGCCTATTATTACAAAGAATGAAGAGGCCTTTGAAAAACTCAGCAATGTGGCAGATGCTTTTCTCATACACAACAGAGATATATTTATGAGAGTTGATGACTCTGTTGTAAGAGAGCTTGAAGGCAAAATCTATTTCATAAGAAGGGCAAGGGGATTTGTTCCGAAGGCTATACAATTGAAAGAGGAGTTGCCCGATGTTATGGGTGCTGGTGCTGACTTGAAGAATACTTTTACGCTTATAAAAGCAGACTCTGCCATAATGAGCCAGCACATAGGTGATATGGAAAATCTTGAAACAATAGAGTTTTATGAGGAGGTTTTAAACAATCTCAAAGCCGTTTATCGAACAGAGCCATCGGCAGTTGGGCATGACCTTCATCCCTTGTATTTTTCAACAGCTTGGGCAAAGGAGTATGCTGAAAAAAGAGGCATTCCTTCTTTTGCTCTTCAGCATCATTACTGTCATATTGCATCCTTAATGGCAGAGCATGGACTGGATGAGCTTTTCGGAATTGCCTTTGATGGCACAGGATACGGAACAGACGGCACAATTTGGGGAAGTGAGTTTTTATACTGCACTTTGAAGGATTTTCAGAGACTTGCCCATCTAAGACCTGTCAGCTTACCAGGAGGTGAGAATGCTATAAAAGAATGTTCAAGAATAGCTCTTTCTTTGATTGACGATGCTTTCGGTGAGGATATGGATTTGATAATGAGACTGCCTCTTTATAAAGTAGTTTCAGAAGAAAAAATCAGGCAAATACTTAAAATAAAGAGACTTTCTCAATTTAGCCCTCTTTCTTCAGGTATGGGAAGACTTTTTGATGGTGTCTCTTCCCTGATTGGATTATGCCATTACAACACCCATGAAGCAGAGGCAGCAGTAGCCCTTGAAAGTCTAATAGAGGAGGGTAGGGAGTTCTCTGAGAGGGACTGCTACCCCTTTGAATTAGTGAATTCCAATGAGGGAGAGGCTTTAGTTATAGACTACAAGCTAATGATTAGAGAGATTGTAAGGGATTTTTTAAAATCTGAAGCCAAGTCGATTTGTCATTCTGAGCGTAAGCGAGGAATCTCCTTTATTTCATGGAAATTTCACAACACAATTATAAAAATAATCCTCGAACTCACAGAGCATTTCAGAGCAAAATTTGGCTTTGATGCAGTTGGCTTAAGTGGAGGAGTGTTCCAGAATGCCTATTTGATAAGGGAAACCATAAAAGCCTTAAAAAAACTTGGCATAAAACCTCTTTATCACGTAAATGTTCCCAGCAACGATGCCTGCATATCTCTTGGCCAAGCTTACATTGTTGGTAAGAGAGTTAAAGGTTAAGGCATTTCTGAGATTCTTTCTGGATTATCTTTAAACCAAGTCATAAAGCATAGCTCTACCTCACGGTAACCTGTCTGTTTAGCAAGGGTTTCAACTTTATGAATGAACGCTATATCATCATATAAAGGTTTTTCGCCTGCTTTTATGAGGATTTCGTTTATGACTCTCTTTACAATTTTATCGGGCATGACTGTGTCAATGCCTCCCATCATTCTTAAGTATTGATA
This sequence comes from Thermodesulfovibrio sp. TK500a, assembly GCF_055381765.1. NCBI lineage: Bacteria > Pseudomonadati > Nitrospirota > Thermodesulfovibrionia > Thermodesulfovibrionales > Thermodesulfovibrionaceae > Thermodesulfovibrio > Thermodesulfovibrio sp. TK500a. The sequence continues at coordinate 296,397 of NZ_AP041606.1, read as the reverse complement.
GGTTATCAACCCAACTCCCTTTATTTTTCCAATAGGGTCGGATTTCCAGTTTGAAAGAGATGAGCTTTTAGCCCACGTTCTTAAGGCTTCTTTATCGTTGTTCGATAGAGTTGACAGATACTTAGCAATTTCCTTCGCAACCTGCCATGAACGCCTGTTTTTCCATATATGAAAGGCTTCTTCATAGTTAAAATTGGCTAAGTTTGACAGAGAATTGACTTTTCCGGTTTTTATAAACTCTTTTTCAAACTCTCTTACCTTTGGAACAACTACTTGAAAATAATTCACTCCAACAGATGTAATTGCTGCATCAAGTAAGATCAGGGGAACATTGCCATTCCACCTTTCAGTAGTAAGGCATCTTTCAGCAATTTCCTTAAGGGCATCATAATCGCTAATATAGGATTTGATTAGTTCCAGCATGTTTACTCCAAATAGTATAACTCTAATGATTATTCATTATGCTATAATTTATTTCAGCCTATGTTGCCTGTAATTTATGTAGCGATTGTTAATCTTATTCACAGAAAGTTTGTTTTTGTGTCCATTCTTCTTGTGAGTATCCTCCTTTTTGGCACATTTGGATATATGATTATTGAAGATATGCGGTTTCTTGATGCACTTTATATGACAGTAATTACTCTCGCTACAGTTGGTTTTAAAGAGGTTAAAGATTTAGACGAGAAGGGTAAAATTTTTACTATAATTCTTATACTTACAGGATTCGGTGTTTTCACATACACTCTTACGGTAGGTGCGAAAATTTTAATAGAAGGAGAGATAAAGGAGGTTTTTAAAAAGCGAAAAATGAGGAAAAAAATTGACTCCATATCAGAGCATTATGTTATTTGCGGTTATGGTAGAATGGGAAGCATAATTGTAAGAGAACTCCAAGCTAATAGTATTCCTATCGTAATTATTGAAAAAAACAAAGCCAATTTACCTGAAAATGAAGAGATTATCTATATCGAAGGAGATGCAACACACGATGAGGTTTTAAAGGCCGCAGGCATAGAGAAAGCAAAAGGACTTATCACTGTTCTACCTTCTGATGCAGAAAATCTGTATGTTGTATTAAGTGCGAGAGAATTAAATAAAAATCTCTTTATAGTTGCAAGAGCTGTTGACAGAGAGGCTGAACATAAGCTAAAGAGAGCTGGTGCTGACAGAGTGGTTTCTCCATACTTTATAGGCGGACTTAGAATTGCTCATACTGTTCTAAGACCAACAGTTGTTGATTTTCTTGAATTTGCTACAAGGGCAGAGCATGTGGAGATTCAGATTGAGGAGATAGAGATTTCAGGTAAATCTCCTCTTGTTGATAAGACCATAGCTCAGAGTGGCTTAGGAAAAGATTTAGGCATCATAGTTATTGGTATTAAGAGAAATGATGGAAGAATGAAGTTTAATCCGACTTCCCAAACAATAATTAAAGAGGGAGATATTTTGATAGTGCTCGGACAAGTAGACAATCTGAATAAATTAGAAAAACTTGCTAAAGGATAGCTTTTAAGTGGTTTAGAGTTCTTTCGGTAGCACCAGACTTCTTTTTGAAAATTTCATAGGCTTTTAACCCAATCGAATTTCTAAGAGAGTTGTTGTTAATTAATTCAAGAATTCGTTTATCAAGAAGTTCCTTTTCAGTCATTATGCAGGCCTGCTCTTTTATGAACTCCTCAATAAAAGGGAAATTATTCATATGAGGTCCGCATATGAAAGACTTTTTCCAGTAAGCAGGCTCCAGTGGATTTTGTCCACCGTGAGGAATAAAACTTCCTCCAATTATTGCAATGTCGCACATTCTATACAGAGAACTTAAGATTCCCATCCGGTCAACAAGCAAAATCATGGTTGAAGGTTTAATGTTGAGGGATGTTTTTATTTCACTTAATTTTGAGAAATAAATTTCTCTTTGTGATAGAGTTATCTTATTTTTTATTACATTTTCAACTCTCTCAAATCTCTCAGGATGTCTTGGCGTAATAATCAAAGTTCCATTAATGTTTAGTTTAATAAAAATATCTGTAATAATCTCTTCTTCAGGTTCATGGGTACTTCCAGCAAGAATTATAGGTTTTGGAATAGAATTTTCCCATTCAAAAGTTATCTCTTTTATTTCGATATCAAATTTCATATTACCAGTAGTGTAAATCCTTTCCTTTTCTGCCCCGAGATTTATAAATCTATCTTTATAAGTTTCTTCTTGAACATAAATGCTGTGAATTTTTCTTAAAAGAGGTTTTATGAAAATTTTTAATTTCTTATAGCCTTTATAGGATTTTTCACTTAATCTACCATTTACAATAAAAACAGGGAATTTCTTAGAGGAGAAAAATATCAAATTAGGCCATAATTCTGTTTCTACCAAAATTAAAGCCTTTGGTTTAAAAAAATTAATCGTTCTTCTGATTGCACAAGGAGTGTCAAAGGGAAGATATATTATTTTTACAGGATAATTCTTAAACCTTTCAAAAGCTACTCTCTGTCCCGTATCTGTTATGGTGCTAATTATAATTTCGTAGTCTTTTGATAAGGCTTTTACAAAGCTTGATATAGCCAATACCTCTCCTACAGATACAGCATGAATCCATATCTTAGGTTTACTGTCAGTATTTGAATATGAAGAAGATTTTGCAAAAAAGCCCATTTTTTCTAATAACCAGCGTTTCCGTATATTAGGAGGTCTTTTAAAGTATTCAAAAGGAAACAAAAAAATCAAACCAATCAAATATAGCAATGTGTATATCACTAAAAAAGCTGTTTGCATAGACTGTAAACTTCCTTTGATGCCTCTTTTCCATGGAAATATCTGCTTATACTTTTAAGAAAACTGATTATTTGCATTCTCTCATAACTGTCATATAGTAGTTTGTTTATTTCTTCGGCTATTTCATAGACATCAAGCTTTTGTATGAACTCTGGTAATCTCCTGTCACCTTCATTCATGAAGTCTGCTATAACATTTGGAAGGGATATGTGTTTTACTCCTTTGATGAGAATTTTACCAATTACATATGAAAGAGGATTTACTCTGTATATTACAATCATTGGAATTTGTAAAAGCGCTGCCTGAAGAGTTGAAGTGCCCGATGTTATTACAGCAGCATCACTCATTGCAAGAGCTGTAAAGGCTTGTTCATTTAGTATTGTTATATTCTCATGCTCTTTAAATTTACTCTTTTCTTCATCGCTGAATTCAATATTAGGGGCTTTTGGTATTATAAAGTGTATCCTCTCTCTGTCGAATTGGTTAATCAATTTAAACATGAAGGGCATATTTCTCTTTATTTCTGAGGGTCTGCTACCAGGCATTAAAGTTAATACGACTTCTCTCTCTATTCCGAATCGTTCTCTGAGTATCTTCTTATCCTCATCACCAATAAAGCCTCTGAAGAATACTCCCCTGTTTCCAAGCTCCTCATGCAATAATTCATACATTGGATGTCCAACATATTTTACAGGGATTTGTGCTTCCCTGTAGATTGTTTCCTCAAAGGGCAGTATTACTGCCATCTGGTCTACAAATTTTTTTATCAGTCTAATTCTTCCTTTTCTCCATGCCCATATCTGAGGACTTACATAATAGAGAACTTTTTTACCTAAAGCCTTTGCTTTGGCTGCAAGTTTTAGATTAAAGTCAGGAAAGTCTATTAAAACAACACCATCGACTTTTCTTAAAAATCCCTCAGCCACCTTCATGTTAGCTTTTATTTTTCCTAAGTGGGATAATACCTCAAAAATTCCGAAGGCGTGTGTTATATCGCCAATAAGTTCAACCCCTGCCTCCTTCATGTGTTTGCCACCGATTCCGAATAGTTGGAAATCTCTCTTAAGTTGACGGGCAAGAAGAGAGCCGTATAGTTCTCCTGAGGATTCGCCTGCTATTATAAGTAGTTTTCCTGAAGGCATCTTAGAATTATCTGAGAGATTTGAAAAATTTCCTCTTCGGCTAATTCAGGATACAGGGGAAGCGAAAAAATCTCTTTTGAGATTTTCTCAGCAACTGGAAAATCTCCTTCTTTGTAGGAAAGAGCCTTTAATGCTCCTTGAAGATGCATAGGAATTGGATAGTATACGACCGATGGAATTCCATGTTTTTGTAAGGTTTTCATTATTTTCTCTCGTCTGTCTGAACGGATGCTGTAGAGATGGAAGACATGATAGACGTTTGTGGGCTCATCAGGCGTTATTACTGCATCACTTAAGTATTTCGTGTATACGGCAGCTTTTTTTCTTCTAAGTTCATTATACTGGTCAATGTATTTAATTTTTACCCTTAAAATTCCTGCCTGAATTTCATCAAGCCGTGAGTTTAATCCTACAGTATTATGAATATATCTTCCGGGAGAACCATGATTTCTTAAAATTCTAATTTTTTCAGCCAGCTCATCATTATTGGTTACAACCATGCCTCCATCACCAAAGCAACCGAGATTTTTGCTTGGATAAAAACTGAAACAACCTATATCTCCTATAGAACCAACTTTTTTGTCTCCTATTTTAGCCCCAAAAGCTTGCGCAGCATCTTCAATTATTTTTAATCCGTATTTACTTGCCAGCTCAATTATTTTTTCCATATTTGCAGGACAACCAAAAATATGAACCGGAATTATGGCTTTTGTGCGAGGCGTAATTTTCTCTTCAATTTTATCGGCGTTTATGTTATAAGTTCTACTGTCTATGTCAACAAAAACAGGCTTAGCTCCCACATAAGTTATTGCCTCTACTGTGGCAAAAAAAGTGAAAGGCGTGGTTATGACTTCATCTCCTTTTCCAATATCTAATGCTTTTAAGGCAAGATGGAGAGCGTCTGTTCCAGAGGCAACTCCAATAGCTTCTTTTACTCCTAAGTAAGATTTTACTTCATCTTCGAATTTTCTCACATTTTCTCCCAGTATGTAATGAGAGCTTTCAAGAATCTCATTTATTATTTCCAGTATTTCATCTTTTATGTTTAAATACTGGGCTTTCAGGTCAATGAATGGCTTCATCAATTTTTCCTCCGTTTATTTTGTTTATTATTTCTATTGTTCTGACTATCTCATCAGGCTTTGGAGCTATGTATGAAAGTCTTTGTTCTTTAATAGACTGAAGAAAGTCTTTTATTTCTTCCTGAAGAGGCTGCTTTTCTTTATTTTTTACGGCTATTTCTATGGAATTTCCTTTTTGGTCAATTTTTACTATAGTTTTTCCTATTAAATCTGCATATAAAGCACTATCTTCATCCATTATTGATAATCTCCTTTCAAAACCATTTGCTACCCGACTTGCTGTAAGATTAGTCCCTATAGTTTTTTCTTTTATTGAAAAGTCAATCCAGACTTGGGAAAAGTCAATTTTATCTGTAACAATACTATTATTGAATGATTTTATTTCCTTTACTTCTGGAGTTTCATTAGTTTCTTTTAATAAATAGAAAATCAAATCTAAGTCATGTATCATGAGGTCAAAGGTTACATGGGTATCAGTGGCTCTTCCTAAAAAGGGTGAGACTCTTCTGGCAACTATAAATTTGGGATTTTTAAGTAAACCAAATAAAGTTTCAATGACAGGATTAAATCTCTCAATTAAGCCTATCTGAAAAATTATACCTCTTTTAATAGCCTCATCAATTAATATTTTTGCCTGTATTGGATTTTCCGTGATAGGTTTTTCTATGAAAATATTTTTTCCTGCTTGTATAAGTTCCATTGTAATTTCAAAGTGAGTTTTTGTGGGTGTTACAATAAAGAAAGTTGTTGCTTCCTCTAAAAATTCTCTGAAATCCTCTGCATGTTTTATGTTAAAGCTCTCTGCAATTGCCCTGCCTCTTTCGGTATCTTTTTCGGCAATACCAATTATATTTACCTCTTCTATTTGAGATAGGGCTTTTATGTGCCTTTCTCCAAAATATCCTGCACCTATTACAACAACCTTATGTTTCACGAATTATTCTGTCTATCTCCTCTTTTGCTTTTTTGAAACCGCATTGTCTCAAAATTGACACAATTTTATTCGAAGCAATTTTTCTGAAAAGTCTTTGCCTTTCCTTACTGTCCCTTATTTTTTCTTTTAAGACTTTTCGAATTTTTTTGAGGTATTTTAAATATAATGCAAATTCTTTGCCATAAATTTCATTTAGTTCCTTTTTAATTGTTTTACTTAAAGCAGGAAATTCTGTCGAGATAGCAATCTTTAAGTTTTCCTTTTCAAAAACTGCAGGCACTATATACTCTACATTATTACTTTCTTCGAAACTTTCTTTTTGCTCTACGCAGTTTATAAGGAACTTCGCATCTTTTTGAATCTGAGAGTTTACTTTACTGTCCGATGTAGCAGCAACTACTATGACAGCATCTCTTAAGTCTTTTTTCGAATACTTTTTTTTTATATATTTAATTTTTCCTTTTTGAATAATCTCTTTAAGGGTTTCTGTAGTCTCTGGACTAATAAGAGTGATATCCGCACCATATTTTAAGAGAGTTTTTATTTTTCTTTCTGCAACTTTTCCACCGCCTATTACAACGCATTTTTTATTTTTAATGTTGATTAAAATTGGTAAAAAGCTTTGCATCTATTGAATTTTAAGTCCATCTACTTTTTTAGCAAATTGGCTGTCGGGAAATTTATCTTTTAGCATTTTTAGATATTGCCTTGCCATTTCTGTCATTTCGATTTTTCTGTAAGACTCTACAAGAAGATATAAAGTCTCATCAAGATTTTTGAAGTCTGGGTAATTTTTAACAATACCCTCAAACCTGCCTATAGCAGCTTTATAGGAACCCTTTTTGTAATAAAATTTTCCTATTATGAGTTCTCCTTCAGCAATTATGTTTCTGCATTTTTGTATTCTAAGAGGCAGGATTTCTCCATATGGATGACGGGGATAGAGTTTTTCAAGTTTGAGAAATTCTTCAAGTGCTTTCTGAGCTGTTCCAGCACCTCTCTCTGCTCCCTCAATCTGCCTGAAATAAGCCATTGCAATGCTATATTGGGCGTATGGGGCATAGGTTGACTCTGGATAGAGCTCTAAAAATCTTCTATATTCTACAATGGCAAGTTCTGGCTCATCTTCTTTAAGATAGGAGTCGGCGATTTTTAGCTGTGCTAAAGGTGCATACTCTTTTGCAGATTCTCTATTTTTTATCTCGAACAAAAGCTTTCTTGCTTCTTCATACTCTTTTTTCCCGATTAGTTCATCCGCTTTTTTGAGATATACGACAGGGTCAAAGTCTTCCTTTTTTACCTCTTTCTTGCCACCACAACTGATTAAACTCAGAGAGAGTAGGGAAATTATCAGAAAATAAAGAAATTTTTTCAAATAAAGCTTCATTTTTACACCTCATGATTAAATGGTTTTTTTTATTTCAAAATCGGTATATCCTTCTGCTTCATCCCAGGTTATTTCGATACTGTCTACCTTAGCATATGGAGGGCCTTCTTTACATCTCTCTATGGCAATAGAGATTTTGTCTTCGTCTCCTTCAAAAACTGCTTCAACTCTACCATCTCTTAGATTTCTAACCCAACCTTTTAGTCCAAGAGATTCGGCTACTTCTCTTGTAAAGGCTCTATAAAAAACTCCTTGAACTCTGCCACTAATTAAAAGATGTGCTTTTTTCATTTTCCCTCCTCAGTAACCTCTTAATGCTTTTAATCTTCTTTGTGCATCAGCCTCCCATCCTCGTTTACCGTCTGTAAGCTGAAGTGCTGTGGAAAGATTGTCAATTGCCTTTGTTCTGTTGCCTACTGACTGATAGTTCACTCCTAAGTAATAATAAAGGTCTGCATTATCATTTATTAGACTCTTGGCTTTCTCAAGAGTATTGATACTCGAATTCCACTGTCCCATTTGATTTTGAGCTACGCCTTTTATAAACATTGGTCTAAAATAAAGACTGTCAAGAGAAATGGCTCTGTCAGCATCAGATATGGCTTCATTGTATCTTTTTAAATTTAGATTTACCAGAGCCCTGTAAGTATAGGCATAATTGCTTCCGTATCTTGTTATTGCTCTGTCAAGAAGATTTAATGCTTGAGTGTAATTACGTGATTTAATGTATTTTTTAGCCTCTTCGACCAAATCATAGGATTCTTTTGTTGATTGTAAAATTCCTTGAACCCTATTGAACTCACTACTGTTCTGTCTTAACCTTTGAGAGTCTCCATACTGCTGAGCTATCATCTGCTGGACATGTCTTATTCGTGTATCTGGTAAAGGATGAGTGCTTAGCCACTCAACAGACATGCCCCTCTCGAGAGTCTTAAATTTCTCAAACATTGTTACGAGGCCTCGAGGGTCATACCCTGACTGATAAGCAAATTTTACTCCCAGTGCATCAGCTTCGTTTTCTTGGTCACGGCTGAATTTCAACTGAAGCAATCCTGCAGAAATCTGAGCAACTGTCATGACTGCTGAAGCATAGTTACTTCCTTGCAAGGCTATTCCCAAAATGCTTACAAGGGCGCTCATTCCGAAGCTTTTTTCAAGAAATTTAGCATGATGCCTTGCATTTATGTGACCAAGTTCGTGGGCTAAAACACCAACGAGTTCGCTTTCTCTTTCCATTTTGAGTAATATTCCTCTGGTAATAAACACAGGCCCGCCTGGCAGTGCAAAAGCATTTATTTCTGGCGAATTTACAATATAAAATTGATAGTCCACCTTTCTCGGAGTAACAGCAGCAATCTTTGCTCCGAGCTGTCTTATGTAATTTTGAACTTCCCTGTCAGGATATAAACCTTCGTTTTCATTTATTCCAGAAGGAACAACTTTCTGTCCTATCTCAATTTCCTGTTTAGTAGAAAGTAGGGTGTAGGTTTTTTTACCTGAGATTGGGTCAACTTCAGCAATACAGGAGAAGGATAAAAGAGAGATTAAAAGAACAATCAAAAGTTTAGAAAATTTCCTCTTCATTTACAACCTCATTTTTAATTTTTGCAACAAGTTCTTGAAGGGCAGGGAATACGTCTGTCCTTAGTCTTCCTGCTACAAGAACAATCATTATGTCATCGCCTACTTTTAACTCTCCCTCATTTATCCATACCTTGACATCTATAATTCCATCTTTTGTTTTTATTTGGTTTATTGCTTGTTCAAGTTTTTCTTTGTTATAGCTAAGTTTCATCCCTTTTACAGCTTTACCATCCTTAGAAGTTTCTCTAACTATTCCATTATGAATTAGAATCATTCCGGCTGATTGGCTTTTCGGATTAGCTTTGATTTCTTTTATCCAATTGTCTATCATATTATGTAGTTTAACAAAAAACTTATTTTTAGTTAAGATATTTTTATACGTAGGAGGGTGTCTATGGAAGAAAAGAAAATAAATGATAAGGTGTTAAGAATAATAATTGGCGATATAACAGAAAGAGATACGGATGCGATTGTAAATGCCGCTAATAACTATCTCAAACATGGAGGCGGAGTAGCAGGAGCTATTGTAAAAAAGGGTGGTCACATAATCCAAGAAGAAAGTGACAGGATTGGCTTTGTTCCTACTGGAGAAGCAGCAGTAACAAAAGCAGGAGCTTTGAAAGCTCAATACGTTATTCATGCTGTCGGACCCATATGGGGCGAGGGAGATGAGGATAAAAAATTAAAAAATGCCGTTTTAAACAGTCTTAAGAAAGCTGAAGAATACGGCCTGAAAAGCATATCCTTTCCAGCAATAAGTTCAGGTATCTATGGATGTCCGAAGGATTTTGTTGCAGAAATTCTTATTAAAACAGCAGTTGACTACATGAAAAAAGAAGCTTCTTGTCTTGAGACATTAGAATTCTGTCTATACGACGAAGATACCTATCGCTACTTTAAGAGAGAGTTTGATAAAATATAAAAAATAAGCCGGGATAGCTCAGCGGCAGAGCAGTCGATTCGTAATCGACCGGTCGTGGGTTCAAATCCCATTCCCGGCTTTTAATTTGTATGTCTGTCTGCTACTTTTGAGGCACCGAATGAATCTGGCTTGGTAACAGCTATGTAGCCAGAGCCGACAATCATCTTTATTACTTCTTTAACAAGACTTCTTGTTGCTCCGTTCTTACCCACATCAAGATGTATCTCTACTGGTAGGCGAGAAAATCCATTTTCCATTAGTTTTTTCTTCATCATTTCCGCCAATTCAAGACTTAAGGAAGCTTCTGTGAATATCCTTAATTTTAGATTTGACATTTTTTCAAGGCGAATTTTTCTGTAAAAATATATCCCACCAGAACCTTTACGATGAACAATAATTGCAGTTACGAATACAGTTTCCTCTCCGGGGAATGAATCGCTTCCTATGATAAGACTGTAACTTTTCTCTTGCTCATTTTTTACAAACTGAATTATTTTTGCAAAGACTTCTTCTAAAGAAAGGATGCCAAAGGTAGGACTAATAAAACAACGCTTTTTTAACGAATCATTTTCCATTTTTTCAAGTAAAGTTTCAAATTAAAACTATCATGTTTATTCTTTAAATGTCAAGGAACTATCCTTATTCTGAAAAAAGACGAAAAATCTCTCTTATTCCTTTTTCAGCTAAATTTAACAGATGCTGTAAACTCTCTTTTGAGAAAGGCACTATTTCAGCAGTTCCTTGTATTTCTATGAACTTTCCACTTCCCGTCATTACTACGTTCATATCAACTTCTGCTTGAGAGTCCTCAGCGTAACAAAGGTCAAGCCTTGGTTCTCCACTTACAATTCCAACACTTATAGCTGCAATCGTGTCTTTGATAGGGTTTTCTGTAATCATTCCTGCATTTATTGCCTTTTTTATTGCCTCTCTTAATGCAAGATATCCACCAGTAATTGAAGCTGTTCTTGTTCCTCCATCCGCTTCTATAACATCGCAGTCTATCCATATTGTTCTCTCTCCAAGTTTTTCAAGGTCAACAACAGCTCTCAATGACCTACCAATTAATCTCTGTATTTCATGAGTTCTTCCTCCGACCCTACCAGCTGTTGACTCTCTCAGCATTCTAACAGGTGTTGAACGGGGAATCATGCCGTATTCGGCTGTTATCCACCCTTTTTTCTGGTCTTTTAAAAAAGGAGGCACTTTATTTTCAATAGAGGCAGTGCAGATTACTCTTGTATTTCCAAATTCAATTAAAACAGAACCATCTGCATTTTTGATGAACTCCTTTTGAATTTTGATTATTCTCAATTCATCATTTTTTCTACCGTCTGGTCTCATTTATCCTCCTCAAGTGATACTTTGAAAATTTTTTCAATGCCATAGTTTAAAAAAATTTCTCCAATTTTTTTAAATCTCTCTGGGTCATCGGTTACATAGAAAGTTTTAAAACTTTTTCCTCCCTCTTCATTAAGTAGATTCAATTCCTTTAGCATTTCTTTCACTTCTATGGCAACCTCCTCAGCCGAATCGACAAGTTTAATACCATCCATATATTGCTGAATTGATTTTTTTAGTAGAGGATAATGGGTGCATCCAAGTATCAGAGTATCAATCCCACTTTCTTTAATCTCCTTTAAATACCTATCAATTACTAATTCAGCAATTTTCCCCTCCAGAATCCCCTCCTCAACAAGTGGCACAAAAAGAGGACACGGTTTTGATATGACCTCAATGGCTGGATTTATTTCCTTTATTCTCTTTGTGTAGGATTGACTCCTTACAGTAGCTTCAGTTCCGATAACTCCTATTTTACCCTTTTTTGTTGTTTTTAGGGCAGCCTTTACTCCAGGAATAATTACGCCTATTACAGGTATTGGTAATTTCTCCTTCAGTATGTCTAAACTCACAGATGAAGAGGTATTACAGGCAACTACTAAAATTTTTATTCCTTTCTTATGTAAGAAGTTTGCACATTCTATAGAATATTTGACTACTGTTTCTGAAGAACGGATTCCATAGGGCACTCTTGCCGTATCTCCAAGATAGATTATACTTTCATTTGGTAATAATTTTGATATCTCCTTTAGGACGGTTAATCCTCCTACACCTGAGTCAAAGATTCCAATTGGCTTTTCTTTCATTTATTATCCTCCAGTGCTGTCTTCAGTGAGTTTTCAATAGAAAAATGACCTCCCAATGTCTCTAATTCCTTTCCGTTAATTAGTATTCTTATGTCTTCTACCCAAGCAAAATTGTCCTTTATTGTTCTGTAAAGGGATTTTAAAATAGCATACTCTTCGAGAGCATCTCCCTGAGTGAACAGATTTTTTGATAAATCTATGTAAATAACATTTTCTTTGTCTCTATAGACACCTAAGACTTTTATATCTTTTATGTGAGATGGTAATTCGGTAATATAGTTTTCTAACACTTTCTCAAGAAGTTGTAAATCGTTTCCTTCCTTTTTTAGAAATAACTCTTTTGTTTGTAGCATTTTAAAATCAGCTATAAATATCCTGTAGCTTTGCATGCTTTCGGGAAGTTCTTTCTTGTTTTGCGTTTGTCCTTTTTCTCTATAAAAGAATAGAAAAATTGCTGTTCCAATTGCGATTAGAGCGAAAAGAACAGCTACATAAATTAGTATTTTTTTATTCATTCCTCTTGCCGCTTTCTTGCTTTTTTAAGAGTTCTTCAATTGTTTTAACAAAAATTTCTGATATTCTCTCTATATACTTCGAATCACCTAAGGCTGTTCTTTTTGGTAGTTCAATTAACAGAGATGTAGAAGTTGTATTTTTTAGCAAAGTAATAGGCAATTTTTCAGAATATACTTGTTCTGTAAAATGTTCATTGATTTTTTTAGTTAAGATTCTCAATGCCCTGTCTTCATTTAAAAATACAATTGAAGCTTCTTGTCGGGATATATTTTTTTTAATCGGAGAAGTGTAAACTGTAAAATTTTCCTTGTTTGATAGGTGGAGACTTAAAGTGAGAGCGGGTTTAATTTTGTTTTCAATTTTAATTCTACTTTCTATTGATAAGTCATCATCTGTTGCCCTTGTAAGAGAGGCTTTTATTCCTCTTTTTGCTAATTTTGAAGCTATATCCTTTCCCAAATTTAAAACAATAGTCTTTTCATTGGTGTCATTGAAATTCAGCCCTAAATCTTTTCCTCCATGTCCTGGGTCAATCAGAACTGTAGTATTTTTAAGGGGCTTTTCATCAGCCACACTTTCCAAAAAATATCCATCAACGACAACTCGTGATGGATTTTCAAGTCTCAATACTTTTATTTCCTTTATTGGAATTCCTTTAATTAAAAGCGTTTTGTTTTTTATTATGACCCTTATACCTTTTATGGTGTTGTCTTCCTCAAGTGTTTTACCTTCAAAATCGAAACTAAACAGTTCAGGAAAGAAGAGTTTAATTGTGCCTTCTGCAGAGAGATTTACATTTATTGACTTGCTTATCGCGCTGTTTTCACATACGAAGACAAATCTATAAAAATCCTGATATTTGCCAATTTTTATAGAGATTTTACGGGGCTCTTCTTGTGCATTTACAATAGAAATTAATAAGGAGATTAATAGAATAACTATTGTCTTTTTCATTTAACTGGTTTAGGTGTCTTGAGAAATCTTATACCAGTCCAGATTATAATTATTGCGAATATTACCCTAAGATTGCCTTCAGAAAGAAAATGAGCAATAGTAGAACCAATATAAGTACCTGCTATAATTCCGATTATTAAGCCGGGCAATAGCCCTTTAATTACATTTCCAAGCTTAAGATGAGTATAAGCTCCAACTGCTCCTGCTGGAACCATACACAGAAGAGATGTTCCTTGTGCGATATGCTGACCATAATTGAGTATTAAAACTAAAGCAGGAACCATAACAGTTCCTCCTCCGATTCCCATCATCCCTGCGAGAAAACCAGCAAATATTCCAACTATCAAAAGGGTTATAATTTTTAGAGAACTTTCAAATTCGAAATGATACAAACTGGCGAGATAGGGCTTTAAAAGAAGTATTAAAGCTGCAAATATGAGAAAACCTCCAAAAGCTCTTTTTAATTTCCATTCTGGAAGACTGTGGGCAAATTTAGCACCAGCCCTTGCTGTAAAAATAGCTGTGATAGCAAGTATAACAGAGGCAATCACATCTACAGAGCCTTTCATGCCATAGGTTACAGCACCAGTAATTCCTGTGAATACAAGGGCAAATAGACTTGTTCCATGAGCTTTGTGTTGAGTAATCTTCAGGACAGCTACCATTAGAGGAATCATCACGACTCCTCCTCCAAGCCCTACAAGCCCTCCAAAACAGCCAGCCAAAAGTCCTATCCATAGGGAATGAATAACTTGGCTTTTCATAATCTGAAAATGTAATATTTAATGAACTAAAATGTCAAATTACTTCTTTTGTTGAAGTTCAAAGGCCTTCTTTGAGGCCTCTGCTGCGGCCTGTGCTTTTCTTGCAGCATCATCAGCACTCATCCTTGCTGCATTTGCCTCTTTCTTAGCTTCCTCAGATTTTCTTAATGCCTCTTGGGCTGTCCTATTTGTTGAAGCTAATTCGGATTTGAGATTTGATATCTCTCTGTTCGTTTCTTTATTCATATTCTCTAACTGTTTTTCAATTCTTTCAAGACGCAAATTAACTGGGTCAATCTGCTCTTTTACATATTCTTTTGTTGCACAACCACTAAGAAGGATGAAACTCGCACCGGCAACGATTAAAAATTTTTTCATCGAAAACCTCCTTAAAATGTTTTTATTCTAAGTTTTTATCATAAAAATTCAGAAAAAGTAAAGAAAAAGTAATATAATAAAACTGATGATCAAAAGGTTTTCAAGTCTGTTCATAATAACTTTAATGACTGTTTTGTTTTTTATACCTTCCGCGTATGGCATTGAAGACATAAAAATGGAGGTTAATATAGACGGTGGATACGTATCAACGAGTGCAACCATTGTGCCATCGGTTGAGTTTGTGGAGGATTTTAAAAATGGCCTTGGTAAAAATCTTCTGATAACAATAGAACTATACAGGCGATGGTCAATTATACCAGATGAATTTATTGCTACCGTGCAAATCCAAAGAGCTATGTCTTCTGACCCAATAAAAGGTGAATTTACAGTGAAAAGTATATTGAGAGATGTGCTCCTCGAAAAAAGATTTAATAATTATAGCGATGCGATAAAATGGGCTATGCATATAGAACCTACAAAAGTGGCTGATATAAGCAGACTTGAAAAAGGCACATACTATCTGAAAATTACTGTAGAATCTAATATCAAAAGACTTCCATCGATTCTTGAGAACTTTTTGTTTTTTATACCAAAGTATGAGAAAAAAATAAGTAAGAATTCCGAGAGTTTTAAGCTGCCATGAAAGATAGATTAAAAAAATATTTTTTGCCTATTTTTTTGACGTGCTTGCTTTTTCTGGTTCTTGCTTTCGAGATATATCTTCTTAGAATCCCTTCGGAGCAAATTCCAACTCGCTTCATAATTGTATCTCTCTTTGTTATAAACATAATATCGATAGTAACGCTTGGATTTTTTGTTATTAGAAGCATTTTCAGGCTATATCTCGAAAAGCACAGGGAAGTTCCTGGTTACAGGTTTAGAATAAAAATAGTAACAATTTTTGTTGGTTTGGTGCTTATTCCCTCTGCCCTTTTATTCGTTGCTTTCAGTGGTGTGCTCGAGAGTTCCATAGAAAAAATTTTTTCAAAATCAAACAGGGAAATTGTATCAAGGGCTGTTGAAACAGTCAGAGCCTTCTATGATTTGGAGAAAGAAAAACTCTTAACAATACTCGAAGATTATTCGCAAGGGAGAATTAAAACACTTCCAAGATATATTTCTGTTGAGAGAATTGATGCTCCAACAGAAGAGATGCCCGAGATTTACAGAGAAGCTTTTCAGGGTAAAAAAGTGAGCCAGATTGTTTCATCACCAGATGCAGATACGGTAGTTGCTGCTATTCCTTATGGTAAAGGAATTTTAGTCGCAAAAATGCCAATTTCACAGGAGGTAACAAAAAAAGTAGAGGAATTAAGAGGCTATCACGAGGAATATTTAAAAATGGGCTCTATGAGAAGGGCTGTAAAGACTAATTATCTGTATTTTTTGGGTTTTTTAAGTCTTATTATAATTTTTCTTGCTTTATGGGCAGCTATGAAAATTTCTCAGGAAATAACTAATCCATTAAGAGAACTTGTTGATGCGACAAACAGGGTTGCTATGGGAGACCTTAAGGTTAAGATTTTGACAAAAAGTTCTGACGAGATAGGCATACTCGTTAATTCTTTCAATGAAATGATAGAGAAGCTTGATAAGGCTTATCTGCAAATCTCTGAGAGAAATATACTGCTTGAGAACATTCTTTCTAACATCACATCAGGAGTTATTTTTATATCTCCCGATGGTAATATCTTAACAATAAACAAGGCCGGAGAGAGAATTTTGCATCTGGAAAAAAATAAAATTGAAGGAAAGCACTATGAGAATATACTCTCCCATCTTGAATCAGATGAGTTGAGAGAATTCATTAGTAAAATATCTCAAGAACGTATTTACGAGATTGAGAAAGACTTAAATATCAAAATTAGCGGACAGATTAAAAATATAAGGGCAAGAATTATATCTCTTAGAGAGAGTGAAAACGAAAAGGCATCTGGAATTATCGTGGTTTTTGATGATATAACGGATATTGTAAAGGCACAGCAGGCATCAGCATGGGAAGAGGTTGCCCGTAGACTTGCCCATGAAATTAAAAATCCGCTTACTCCTATAAAACTTGCCACAGAAAGACTTATCAGAAAATGGAGAAGCGGTGATGAAGATTTTGAGAGGGTTCTGGAGAAGTCAACCCAAACTATTATATCTGAAGTAGACTCTCTGAAGGCTTTAGTTGACTCTTTCCAAAGATTTGGTAAACTGCCTGAGATTAAAAAGGAAAGTATAAATCCATTGAAGCTTCTTGAAGATGTGAGAGAGCTTTATAGAGGATACAAGGATGTAAAAATTAATCTTGTATTTAAAGATGAAGTGAGAGATGTATTATTAGACCAACAAGAGTTTAAAAGAGTGCTTATAAATTTAATTGACAATGCCATAAGGGCTATGAATGGTAAGGGAGAGATAACTATCTCTGTTAAAATAGGTGAGAGTTTGATTATTGAGATAGCAGACACTGGTCCGGGCATTGATGATGAGGTAAAAGAAAAGCTTTTTCTGCCTTATTTTTCAAGAAGCAAGGATGGCACAGGCCTTGGCTTGGCAATAGCAAGAAAGATTGTGACTGAACATGGTGGTAAAATTTATGTTAAAGATAATCTGCCAAAAGGAACAGTATTTACCGTAGAGGTGCCTGCATGAAAGAGAAACTTTTGATAGTAGATGATGAAAAGGGTATCCTTGAGACACTGTCAGAGATTTTGTCAGACGAGGGATACTCTGTAGTTCAGGCAGAAACTGCAGAGGAAGCATTCAATATTATTGAGAAAGAGGAAGTAGACCTTGTTCTTCTTGATGTATGGTTACCAGGTATGAGCGGAATCGATGCAATAAAACAGATAAAGGAAAGATATCAAGAGCTGCCAGTTATAATGATTTCTGGTCATGCTAACGTAGAGATGGCTGTAAAGGCAGTTAAGATTGGAGCATTCGATTTTCTTGAAAAGCCTCTCTCTATTGAGAGAGTAATATTAACTGTCGAGAGGGCATTACAATTTAAAAATTTAGAGAGAGAAAATGTTAAGTTAAAAAGCAGTTTGTCGAAACGACATGAGTTAATCGGTAATTCAAAGGTAATCAACTCTATTAGACAGCAAATAGAGTTAATTGCAAAAGGTGACTCAAGGGTATTAATACTCGGCGAATCTGGAACAGGCAAAGAACTTGTGGCAAGAGCAATTCACTCGTTAAGCGAAAGAAGTAGCGGAGCTTTTGTAGAAGTCAACTGTGCAGCTATTCCGCAAGAGTTAATTGAGAGTGAACTTTTCGGCCATGAGAAAGGAGCTTTCACCGGTGCAATAGATAAAAAAATAGGTAAGTTTGAACTTGCCGATGGAGGCACTCTCTTCCTCGATGAGATAGGAGATATGTCACTTCTCACGCAGGCAAAATTACTGAGAGTCATAGAAACACAAAGATTTCAACGAGTTGGAGGCACTCGGGACATAAAGGTAAACGTAAGAATTATCTCAGCGACGAACAAAGACCTCTCAGAAGAGATAAAAAAAGGCAGTTTTCGAGAAGACCTTTACTACAGACTAAATGTTGTTCCCATTTATTTACCACCGCTTAGAGAAAGAAAGGAGGATATTCCTGAACTGATACACTATTTTATGACAGAATTTGTAAGAGAAAAAGGATGGAAATACAAGGCGCTAACAGAAAGGGCTTTCAAGATTCTTCAGAGTTATGACTGGCCTGGCAATGTTAGAGAACTTAAAAATGCTGTAGAGAGATTAATGATAATGATACCGTCAGACAGGGTTGATGCTGAGGATATCGAAAGGTTAGGCTTAATAAGCAAAAAAGTGAGTGAGGAAAGCTATTTTAAGTATAGCTCTCTTAAGGAAGCTCGAGATGCCTTTGAAAAAGATTTTATAATTAAAAGACTTAAGGAAAACAATTGGAATATGACAAAAACAGCAGAGCTCATTGGTATTGAAAGAAGCAATCTTTATAAGAAGATAAAATCTCTTGGCATACCTCTGCCTAAAGAACTTTCAGAAGATTAAAGGGAGTTTAAATGTTTACAGTAGTAATCGTGGGAAGACCAAATGTTGGCAAATCTACTCTTTTTAACAGATTAATTAGAGGAGAACAGAAACTTAAAGCAATAACTGACCGCCTTCCGGGAGTTACGAGAGACATAAACTATGGCACTGCAAGGTGGGAAGATAGAGTATTTAGCGTTGTTGACACTGGAGGTTTTTTCCCAGAAGAGAAGGCAGAGGATATAATTCAAAAACAAATGTTACAACAAGTTGAGATGGCAATATCGGAAGCAGATATAATAATCCACTTACTTGATGGCAAAGAGGGATTGCTACCCGATGACTTAGAAACTGCAAGAAAACTAAGACAGACAGGCAAGGAAATTCTATGGGTTATTAATAAGATTGATGACCCCTCAAAGCTCAACAGAGTAGCAGATTTTTACAGTATAGGAACAGATGAGTTTATTCCTGTTTCAGCCATTACAGGTTTTGGAGTAGATGAACTCATAGAGAAAATTGTAGCTAAGATACCTGAAGCCGCTCCAGAACTTTCTTCGGTCGAAAGAATTCCCAAAATAGCAATTGTTGGTAGACCAAACGTGGGTAAATCTACTGTGGTTAATGCTTTAGTAGGAAGAAATAGAATGATAGTAAGCCCTATTCCCGGAACAACAAGAGATGCCGTTGATACCATCTGTAAGTATTACGGGAAAAAGTATATTCTTATTGATACAGCGGGAATAAAGAGACTTTCTTATTATAAAAATGAGATTTCTCAAGAACTATATGTGGAAAAACTATCATTTTACAAGGCCATAAGAAGTATAGAAAGGGCAGATATTGTAGTGCTCGTAATTGACGCTTCAGAGGGCATTGTAAGTCAGGATCAAAAAATTGCAGGAATGGTGGCAGAACAAAAAAAAGGATTGATAATTCTGATTAATAAATGGGACCTTATACCTCAGGATGAAAGAGACCGCAAGGCAAAGTATTTCAGTGACCAGATAAAAAGAAAGCTCTGGTTTGTAGATTATGCACCCTTTATTACAGTTTCAGCTTTAGACAAAAGAAGGCTTACTAAGGTATTCCCCCTTGTTGACGAAATTTTACTTGAATACGATAAAAGAATAGCCACTTCAGAATTAAACAGGATTTTTTCAGAAAGAATTCAACAGGTAGTCTTATCCTCTGGAGGTAAGGAGCTTAGATTTTACTATATTACTCAAATAGCAGTTCGTCCGCCTTCCTTTGTATTATTTGTTAATGACGAAAAAGCTGTAAAACAGCATCATTTAAAATTTTTAGAAAAACTTCTCAGAGAGGCTCTTAATTTCAAATTTTCTCCGATTTTTATAAAAATCAAACAAAGAAAATAAAATTTTATGGTAAAATAAAAAACTATGCAGACGATTTTGGTAACAGGAAGTGCAGGATTTATTGGATGGGCTACTTGTAAGCTTTTGCTTAAGAAAGGGATAAATGTTATCGGTATTGATAACATTAGCGATTATTATGACCCTAAAATAAAACATTTGAGAATTCAAACACTTAAAGAAAATAAAAATTTTGTTTTCTATGAGGATGATATAGAAAATCTTCAAGTACTAAAATCAATCTTTAATTCTCATAAAATCGAAGGTATCATAAATCTTGCTGCCAGGGCAGGTGTTAGGGCATCTGTTGAAAATCCTTGGGGTTATCTCGATACGAATGTTAAGGGAACTATAAATTTACTTGAATGTGTAAAGGATTATGGAATGGAGGTTTTTGTTCTTGCATCCACATCAAGCGTGTATGGAGACACAGATAGGATGCCTTTCCGGGTGTCTGATACGACTGACAAACCTCTGGCTCCCTATCCGGCATCTAAAAAAGCAGCTGAGTTGTTCTGTTACAGTTATCATTATCTTTATGGTATTAATACTATAATTGCCAGATATTTCACTGTTTATGGTCCCTTTGGTAGGCCAGACATGAGCATATTCAGATTTATTAAAAAAATAGATATAGGTGAACCAATTGTAGTTTACGGAGATGGAAAACAAAAGAGAGACTTTACATATGTTGAAGACATTGCAGAGGCAACTGTTTTATGTCTCAATTTAAAAGGTTATAAGGTATTAAATCTCGGCAATGACAGACCCGTTGAGCTGATTTATGTGATTAAAATCATAGAAGATTTACTGGGTAAAAAAGCAAATATAGAATGGCAAAAAAGGCATCCTGCGGACATTTATGCGACGTGGGCAGATATAACTGAGGCAAGAGATTACTTAGGATGGAGACCGAAGGTATCAATCGAGGAAGGAATAAGAAAGACCATTGATTGGTATAGAGAAAACAGGGAAATACTGAAGGACATAAAGATATAAAGAGGAGGGATAAAATGCAAAGAATTCTTGTCGCTCATGATGGCTCAAAGGCATCGGACAAAGCTCTAAGAAAAGCTCTTGAGATTGCACTTAGCATGCAGTCTTCACTCACGGTTCTCGCAGTTGTGCCAGAACTTTATCTAACAGAACTTTCTGATGCAGACAGACAGAGGATTACAGAGGTTCTTACAAGAGAGACAGAAGACACTATGGAGAGAATCAGAAAGACTCTTTCTGGAAAACCCATTGAGATTAAATTTCTCGTAAGGCAAGGTGACCCAGCAGAGAAAATTCTTGAGACAGCCCATAAGATGAAGGTAGATTTGATTGTTACAGGCTCTCATGGTAAACATGGAACAAAGAAATTCTTAATAGGAAGTGTTTCTTCAAAAGTAGTTGAATATTCTAAATGCCCTGTTCTTGTGGTAAAGTAACGGCGGGAAAGTGAACTTTTACAGTTGTTCCTGACTCGGGAACGCTCTCTATCTCAATTTCTCCTGAATGTTTAGTAATTATACTTTTTACGATGGATAGACCTAATCCAAAGTTTGTAGGATTTGTTGTAAAGAGAGGTTCAAAACATTTCTTCAGAATTTCCTCATTCATTCCTTTACCGTTATCGGAAATTACAACAAATACTCTCATTTCCGAGTTTACAGTTTTCTTTTCTGTGGAAATTTTGATAATTCCTTTGTCAGTTATTGAGTTCTTAGCATTTTGAATGAGTTCTAAAATAACCTCTCTAATTTGAAATGGGTCGGCGGATATTAATGGAACTTCTTTAGTAAACGAAAATTCAACCATCACCTTTTCGCCTACAACATTTTCAATTAACTCCCTGATAGAGATTATAAGATAGTTTAAGTCAATAACTCTTTTTACAGATGGTATTTTTTTAAGATTGGCAATAGAATGCATGAACTTTAAACCTTTCTCAATGCCATCTATAAGTTTTCTAAGATATTTAAGTGAGGTTTCGTCAGTAAGGCGATTTTCCAGTAATTGGGCAAAGCCATATATGCCCGTAAAAATATTGTTAAATTGATGAGATAGGTTATCAAGTGTTTCGTATATGCCCTCAATTTTTATAACTTCTCTTAATCTTTTCTCTATAAGTCTTTCCTCTGTAATTTCCTTTCCTATTTCTAAAACGCCTTTAATCTGGTTATTTTCTTTAATTGGTATTGCTGTAAGTATATAATGTCTTTCCTCCGAGGATATTCTTTCAAATTTTTCAATATTGCCTGTATGTAAAGCTTTTACACAAGGGCAGTTATCACATGGAAGACTTCTTCTATGCCAGAGTTTATAACATTTCTTCTTTATTGCCTCATTTTTAGTAATTCCGAGTCTTTTAACGAAGGCTTTATTAACCCATAGAACATTTAAATCTCTATCCATTATCGATATATTGTGTTCAAGACAGTCAAAGGCTAAAAATAAAGACTCTATCTGTTCTTTCAGGTCAAATTCGGATAGAGGTTCCATGGATATGTAAAAAATTTAAGGGTGGCTTCATTGTTTGAGCCACCCATTTAAATTCACTATTCAGAAAGATATTTCGTTGGTATTTCATTCAGTTTAGTCTTACTTTCCGTTTCTGTAATTAGTGGTGTTTTACCTCTTAAAATATTAACCCATACTCTTATTGAATCCGCTACTATTAAAACAACCATTATTATCATTATAGCAGAAATTGTGGCCAACAGATAGTTATTCTTTGGAAGATAGTTATTTACGATGTTTTGATAACCTGCAACAATTGTTGTTATAAGAAGAAATGTCATAGGAATAGCAGTTACCCATATGTATTTTGCCTTCCCCATTCTTAAAAGAAATGTCGTAGCTATGGCCAGAGCCATTCCTCCAAGAAGTTGGTTGTTTACTCCGAATAAAGGCCATATAGTAGAGATTGTTCCTGTGTAAAGCAGATAGCCCCAGCAAAAAGTGAATATACCACTTGTTATTATTATTCCAGGCCACCACTTATAGTCTCTCAGTTTGGGATAAACAACCCCACCTATCTCTTGCATTAAATATCTACCAACTCTCGTTCCTGCATCAATTAAGGTAAGAATAAATAGGGCCTCAAACATTATAGCAAAATGATACCAGTATCCCATAAGATGTCTAAGCCCACCAATTCTGGAGAATATGTCTGCCATACCAACTGCCAGCGATACGGCACCACCAGGACGCCCGGCCAGCTCTTCTCCTACAAGAGCTGAAAGATAGGGTAGGTCTTGAACCTGCATACCGAGTTTCTGGAACAAAGCAGGAGGGCTGTTGATGGCAAAGTAATCTGCCGTTGGCAGAACTGTTGCTGCTATTAAAGCCATTAGTGCTACAAAGCTTTCAGTAAGCATAGCACCGTAGCCAATAGGTCTTATATCTCGCTCATTGGCTACCATTTTCGGAGTTGTTCCAGATGATACGAGAGAATGAAAACCGGAGATAGCACCGCAGGCGATGGTTATAAACATAAAAGGCCAAACTTTTCCAGGAATTACAGGACCACCTCCGCTTATGAACTGAGTTGTAGCTGGCATCTGAAGTATAGGGTTAACAAGTATTACGCCTATTGCAAGTAAGAACATTGTTCCAAATTTCATATAAGAACTAAGATAGTCTCTTGGAACAAGTAATAGCCATACAGGTAGTACCGCAGCAAAAAATCCATAAAGTGGTATTAAAACAGAGAGTTCCTTTTTGTTAAGTGTGAAAATAGATGCAAGGGGAGAACTTTTAATGACAGGACCTATTACTACAGCCAGAATTATGAGTAAAACTCCAATTATACTTGCTTCAACAATTTTACCAGGTCTTAGCCATTTTAGATATGCTCCTATAAATAGTGCAATTGGAATAGTTAAACCAACAGTGAAAGTTCCCCAAGGACTGTTAAAAAGAGCATTAACAACAGCAATCGATGCTCCAGCTAAGACTATTATTAGCAGAAAAAGCGTTGCTACGAGCACAAGCCAGTAAGATACCGGGCCTATTTGAGCTTTTGCTATTTCTGCCAAGGATTTACCGTTGTGTCTAACAGAGGCAAAAAGCACAACCATATCGTGAACTGCTCCAGCCAGAACCCCACCAATTAAAATCCATAAAAATCCTGGCAAATAACCAAATTGAGCAGCAAGAACAGGGCCTATTAAAGGACCAGCACCAGCTATTGCGGCAAAATGATGTCCGAATACGAGCCATCTGTTTGTTGGGACATAGTCCCTTCCGTCATTCAGGGTGTTAGCTGGCGTAGGACGAGCAGGATTGAGAGAGAGAACCTTTGCGGCTATAAAAGCGCCGTAGAACCTGTATGCCAGGACAAACACACAGGCTGCTATTACCACCAATACCAAGGCATGCATATCCATACGCCTCCTTTTTGAGATTTAGATTATTCAAAAACTTGTAAGCTATTGAAATTAAATAAAATAAGCTCTAAAATTTTTCAATCACCTCCATCTGTCATTCCGAGCCGAAGGCGAGGAATCTCCTTTTTCCGATTTAAGGAGGAGACCCTTCGGCTTCGCCTCAGGGTGACCCTACGGGTCAGATTCCTCGCACCCATTGAGGGTGCTCGGAATGACCTTTAATAATTTAACAGCCTTGAGATATAGATTATTCAACAGCTTGTAATTTATTGAAAATAAATAAACTGTAAGCGCTATTTTTATATTTCTCCAACAGTAAAATTAATTCTTAACAGCAAGCTTTAGGTATCATTTTAAAGCTATGTGAAGCACATAACAATAAAAATGGAACTATTGGAAAAATTTAGGGAATGAACGGAAATTTAAGAGCTTTATATGGAAATTTTTAACAGCTTATACCAAGAATTTTCTTTAATTCTTTTACTAATGCTTTGCTTACCGGAAGACGAACTTTTCTACCTTCAACTACTACCCAGTAAGTGCCTTTAAACCATGGAATCACTGCTTCAATCCTCTTTAAATTTACTACATAACTTTTATGAATTCTCAGAAATCCCTCTTTTTTTAGTCTCATTTCTAATTCTGAGAGAGTTCCTTCGAAAAGATATTCTTCTTTTGTAGTAATAATTTTAACTTCCTTTCCAGAAGCTTCGCCGTAAAGGATGTCCCTGTAGGGAATAAGATTTATTATTCCGTCTGTTCTTTGGACAGGTAGTTTTTTAGGCATGTTTGTATCTATGAATTCGGCTATTTTATTAATCTCTCTGTTCCAGTCATTTTTGTTGGCTTTAAGCTTTTCTATCCTTTGAAGTGTTACTTCAATTCTCCTTTCATCAAAAGGCTTTAAAATGTAGTCTACAGCTCCTAATTCAAAGGCTTCTATTGCATACTCATCGTAGGCAGTGGCAAAGACTATTAAAGGAGGAGTAGAAAGTTTTGAAATTATTCTTGCTGTTTCAATTCCTGAAACATCTGGCAGTTCAATATCAAGGAAAATAACATCGGGTTTTAGTTTTTTGAAAACTGATAAGGCTTTTTCTGCAGTATCTGCTTCTCCAATGACTTTGCAGTAATTGAATTTAGATATTATATAGACAAGCTCGTCTCTGGCATAGGGTTCATCATCAATTATTACGGCTGTAAATGGCATCTGTCAGTATCGCTCTATTTGGAATTTTAAAGGAAACCCTTGTTCCTGTACCGGTAAAACTTTCTATTCTTAATATACTTTCGTCACCATAAAATCTTTTAAGTCTCTCGTTTACAAGATATAAGCCGAGCCCTGTGCCGTTTGGCTTATGTGTGTTAGTGTTATTTAAAATCCCCACTCCATTGTCTTCTACTGAAATTACTGTGTGAAATGCTTCTCTGTATATTTTTATCCATATTTCGCCGCCTGTAATTTTAGGTTTTAATCCGTGTTTTATAGCATTTTCAACAAGAGGCTGAATTGTAAAAGGAGGGATTAGAATTTCTAAATCTATATCTGGCTGTATTGAGTAGATGACGTTTAACCTGTTTTTAAATCTTGCTTGTTCGATTGAAAGATAAGCCTCTACATAGGAAAGTTCTTCCCTTAATGGTATCTCCCTTTCTCTCTTAAGACTGTATCTTAAGAAGATTGCCAGATTGTTGAGGAGTTTCCGTGCCTGCAAAGGGTCTATTCTTATTAGAGAGGTAATTGTATTTAAAGCATTAAAGATGAAATGAGGATGAATCTGAGCTTGAAGCGATTTTAGCTCTGCCTCGGTTTTAAGTCTTGCCATTGCTTCAAAATCAGCTATCTCTAACTGAGTTGAGAATATATGGGCAAGGCCTCTTGCAACCTCGATGTCTACAGGTGTTATGCTATTTTCTTTTTCATAATATAATTTGAGAGTTCCGATTACCTCTTTTCTTTTCTTAAGAGGTACTATTATGGCAGAACTAAGTTTGCATTTGAAATTGCTACAACCTATTTCTTGTTTTTTATTTGCTATTTGTATTTCGCCAGAAATAATGGCATTTATGGTTGCTTTTGTTTGTAGTGGATGACCTACACGGTGATGGTCTGCTCCGAGACCAACATGAGCAAGAATATATTTTCTATTGGTTATAGCAACAGCTGCTACTCCTATGCTGTTGAGAATAATCTCAGCTATGTTTTTTGCGGACTGTTCATTTAAGCCTTTTCTTAAATGAGGTAGAATCAGGTTGGTAATCTTTAGAGTAGCTCTTGCCTGATTGGCTGCTATTCTCTCTTGATGCTCTATGGCAGATTTTATTATTGACATAAAAATAGCTACTCCTATGGAATTTACAGTAATCATGGGGATTGCTATTATCTTGACAAGTTCAAGGGCATCTGAGAAGGGTTTTGCAAAAATAAGGATAATAATCATCTGTATTATCTCTCCGCTAAGGCCAGCAAGAAGGGCTATATGCCACGGTATTAAGCCTTTTTTCCAGTATCTCAGGATAACGCCTCCAAGAAAGCCCTCAACAACAGCAGATAATCCACAGGCAAAGGCTGTAAAGCCACCTACAAAATACCTATGCACTCCTGCAATAAGTCCTGCTCCTGCACCGACAAACGGGCCTGCAAGAAGACCACCGACCATTACTCCAACAACTCTTGAATTGGCAAGGGCTCCATGAATTTCAACAGCTCCAAAAGTTCCCAAAATTCCAAGTCCCCCACATACAAATGTAAAAATTATTTTGTCTTTAAGTGAGGGTTTTCTTGATAGAACTCTTCCAAGTGCTGGCATTCTTGAAAGGATAAAGGCAAATGTTGCTATTATACTTAGCCTTTGCAGTAAAATCAGCGTTAATTCAAGAGCATCCATCTTTAATAAAATTCAGGTTTTAATGCTCTATTCATTAGGTCATAGGCTGCATCTTTCGGTGATTTTCCTTCGTATATTACTCGGTAAACTTCCAGAGATATGGGCATTTCAATGCCTATTTTTCGAGACAATTGAACAGTGGAAAGGCTTGTCTCCACCCCTTCTGCCACAGAACGCATGCTGGAGGATATGTGTTCTATGCTTTCACCTTTTCCAAGTTTATAACCAACCGTATAGTTTCTTGACAAATTCGACGTACACGTAAGAAAAAGGTCTCCTAATCCGCTCAGACCAGAAAAAGTTATCTCCTTTGCACCAAGATGTTTACCAAGCCTCATTATTTCATGAAGCCCCCTTGTTATAAGGGCTGCTCTGGCATTATTACCAAGTTCAAGGGCATCACATATTCCCGAAGCTATGGCTATCACATTTTTTATCGCACCACCTATTTCTGCTCCAATGGGGTCGTCATGCTCATATACTCTAAAGTAGGAAGTATTAAAAATCTCTTGTAGCAGTAATCTTTCCTTTTTTTCAAATCCAGAGATGGTAACGGCTGAAGGTTTTTCTTGAGCTACTTCTATCGCAAAAGTTGGACCTGAAAGAACGTTTACATTTCTATCGAGTATTTCCTTGAGAATCATCGATGGAGTTTTTAATGTCACTTTTTCAATTCCTTTTGAAGCACTTACAACTATGCTATCACTTTGGAGTAGATTTTTAATAGGAGTAAAGATATTTCTTATATACTGAGTTGGAACTGCATTTACTATGAATCTTGCCTTCTTTATAGCTTCAAATATATCGTCTGTGCAGGAAAGACTCTCTGGCAGTTTAATACTTGGAAGATAGATAGAGTTTTCCCTTTCAGAATTTATTAAACGAACAATTTCAGGCTCTCTTGCCCAGATTACAACGTCAAATCCCTTTTTTGCAAGGACGGAAGCTAAGGTTGTTCCCCAGCTTCCGGCACCTATTACAGCTATATAAGACATGAAATTTCCCTATAGTTTCCCAAATTCTTTAAGTTTCAGTTCTTTTCTCTTGATTTTTCCACTTATTGTCTTAGGAAGTTCTTCGACAAACTCTATTTTTCTTGGATATTTATAAGGATATTTATAAGGTGCAGTTTCCTTTTTGACAAAATCCTGAATTTCTTTAACCAGAGAATCAGATGGGATATAATCTTGAGTTAATACAACAAATGCTTTCACTACCTCTCCTCTAACTTCATCGGGACTTGCAACTACTGCTGCTTCCTTTACTGCTGGGTGTTTAATAAGGGCACTCTCAACTTCGAAAGGACCAATTCGATATCCAGCGCTTATAATCACATCATCTTCTCTGCCTACAAACCAGAAATATCCGTCTCCGTCTTTGTAACCTCTGTCTCTTGTGAAATACCATTCACCTCTGAATGCTGCCGCCATCTCAAGTTTATCGCCAATATACTCCTCGAAAAGCCCAACTGGTCTTTGAGGAGTAATTTTTATTGCAATATTACCCTCTGTTTCAGAAGGTAGAGGTTTACCATCGTCATCTACAATATCTATCTCGAATCCAGGAGTTGGCAATCCGGTGGCTCCAGGCTTCATCGGAAAGGACCTAAGCATTGCAAGAGTATTTACTGTCTCTGTCTGTCCATATCCATTGTAAATGTACTCACCGGTTGCTTCTTTCCATAGGTTAATGATTTCTGGATTAAGAGGTTCCCCTGCTGCTACGAAATGTCTAACGGTGTTAAATTTGAGTTCTTGGAGGGGTAATTCCTTTACTATCATTCTGTATGCCGTAGGAGGTGCACAGATGGTGTTTATATTAAACTTTTTAAGAGTTTCAACAATTAAAGAAGGTGAAAACTTCCCTTTTCTGTAGAGGGTAAAAACAGTGGCTCCCATATTCCAAGGTCCGAAAAAGCTTGACCATGCTGCTTTAGCCCATCCTGTATCAGAAATATTCCAATGGATATCTCCTGGTTTTAAGTCAAGCCAGAATTTTCCAGTTATTTTATGAGCTAATGGATAGCTTACTTGCGTATGAAGAACCATTTTGGGTAGTCCAGTAGTGCCTGATGTAAAGAAAATAAAAGCAGGCTCACTGGAAAGGGCTCTCTCTCCGATAAAGGTATCACCTGTTATTAACTCATCGTAACTTTTCCAGCCGGCTTTTTTATCAAGATTTATTAGTATTACATCTTTTCCGTGTTTGTTTACAGCTTCTTCTATTTTTTCTGCATTTTCAAAATCTGATATTACGGCTTTTATATCTGCTGCTTTTAATCTGTATTCTATATCCTTTGAGGTAAGAAGGGTTGTGCCCGGAATAGCTACTGCATTGAGTCTCATTATGGCAAGAATTATAACCCACCACTGGGGTAGATTGGGTAGTAAAACGAGTATTCTGTCTCCTTTCTTTATCCCAAGGTTCTTTAGCCCGCCTGCGAGTTTACTAGAGAGAATTGTTAATTCGTTGAAAGAATACTTTTTCATATCATTACCATTTGTCCAAATAAGAGCTGTCGAATCACCCCATCTGTCAAACACATCCAGGGGAAAAGAGAATTTCTCTGGTACTTCAAGCTTGAAATTTTTGATTTCATCATAATACCTTGAAAAATCTTTTTCCATAATCCCCTCCACGAGAAATTAGAATAACTTTACATTTTAAAATAAAAAGAAAATAATTATCAAGAACTCTTTAGGTCAAAGTAAGTGGGTTTAACTTTTCGAAATAATAAAGAAAGCTCTCTGAATGGAAGGCGGGGTATTTTAAATTTTGAGGCAACTAAAAAATGGAAAAGTTTTTAGTTTTTATTTCAATTACAGCATCATCTGATAGACATTATCTAACTTATATCAGTATTCTATGTTAAAGAGGAGAGGGGCCGAGCATGCCCCTCTATCCTTGAATTATTCTTTAACATACTCTGTAGCTAATCTTCCAACCTCTTTGGCAAACTCGGCAATTCCACCTTTGAATTGAAATGCATTGTTAAACCCAACTGCTCTGAGGCCTATGGTAGCTGCTGCTGCCCTGTCTCCTGTATGACACAGGACGGCAATTTTTTTATCCTTTGGAAGTTTGGCGAGATTTTCAGGTTTAAAAAGTTCATGCATAGGTATTATCAAAGAGCCTTTCCATACGGGAGCTATGAGTTTCGTTTCCGCAGGTGTTCTTATGTCAAGAATAACAAAATCTTCTTTCTTTTTAATCATTTCAAGAATGTCTTTAGTTGTTATCTGACAGGGTCTTAGTGTAAGCACCTCTGGAGTCATCTGCGAGAATATGGCATCAAATTTTTTTGCCATCTCTTTGTCGTAGGCATAAACTGTAGGCACAAGAAGCATGACTGCTAATAAAGCAGATAGTATCAATCTCATTTTCTATCCTCCTTAATTCATTATTAAATCCTGCCAAGCAGGATAGTCTATAGGAGTATATAAAATGAAAACGTTTTTAGTCAAGTTAAAAGACCTCTATATGCAAGGGCTAAAGGGTATAAGTGTATTGACAAAATCTATTGGTCACGTTACAATTATAGAAAAAAGGAGGTGCTTCATGAACCAAAAAAAGCGAAGAGCTGTCCTAATCTTTCTTGTGGCCAGCATATTTTTAGCTTTCTTAGTCAGCCAGGGTATCACTCAACAAAAACCCATTATTGCTAAGGGTTGCTCCCTCCCTGGATGTCACACTGCAAAGGCAGGAGAGCTATGGGGTAATGTTAAAACTGTCTCTGGTAAAGCGGAGATGATTCAGATTGACACTGGAGCATTATGGACAGTAAAGTTTGATGAGAATACGAAACTTAAAAACTGGAATCAACCTATTAACAAACTCCCCAAAGAAAAGGAAATCGCAATAACCTATGTAGAGAAAAACGGAGAGCTCTATGCTACTTTCATTAATGTAAAACCACCGGTTGCTGTTGATCCTGCAAAGGTAATAAAAGTCTCTGAAATGAAAAAAATCTATGATGAAAAAAAGGGTCTCATCATAGATTGTAGACCTGCTGGTAGATACAATGAGGGGCATATTCCTGGTGCAATAAACATCTGGTTTGCAGAGTTTGACAAATACATAGACAAATTACCGCAAGACAAAAACCAACTAATCGTTTACTACTGTCAAGGCCCAACTTGAGCTCTCACACCTTCATCTGCTCGTAGAGCAGAAGCACTCGGTTACACTAATGTAAAACAATTTGTCGATGGTCTTCCTGAGTGGAAAAAACAGGGCTATCCTGTCGCCTCAACAGTTAAATATCTACAAGAGCTTATCAGTAAAGATATTCCCCATGTGCTGATTGATGTAAGGCCAAAAGAGCAAGCAGAAAAAGAACACATAAAAGGTGCTGTAAATATACCTTTAGAGGAGCTTGCAAAGGCTCAGGGAAAATTTCCGAAGCAGAAAAATGCACCAATAATAATTTACTGCACAAAAGACAATCTTTCTCAGAAAGCTTTTGATATCATTAGGAAATGGGGCTATGTCAATACTTCCTACCTAACTGGCGGTATAGAGGCATGGAAAAAAGCCGGTGGTGAGACGGTAGCAGGACAGTTAAAGAAAGAGATTGTATATGTTCCTAAGCCAAAGCCAGGAACAATTGGAGTTGAAGAGTTCAAGAAAATTACAGGCAAGAAAATTCCTCCGAACGTGATTATACTTGATGTAAGAGACCCTGAAGAGACCCAGATGGGAATGATAAAAGGTGCTAAAAACATACCTGTAAATGAACTTAAAGACAGACTTAATGAACTACCAAAGGACAAAGAGATAGTAATCCATTGTGCAACGGGAATGAGAGCAGAGATGGCTTATAACATTCTCAAAGAAGCTGGCTACAACGTGAAGTTTCTTGATGCGAATATACAGATTAAAAAAGACGGTAAGTATAAAATAACTGAGAATTAAATCTTAATGAGGGAGCTTTATGCTCCCTCTCTCTGATATAATTTCTCAATGTCCTTCAAGCTCGGTAAAATCAGTGACCTTGCAACTCCTCTTACGGTTACTCTTTTTTTTGTCCAGTTTCTTCTAATATTGGGATATCTTGGTTATGAATATTACAATGATTCATCCGAGTCTTGCATAAACTGTCACGGTTCAAAGGAGAAAATGATTGAATTTGGCTATCCCCAGTTTTATGTAACTCTTGAGGAGGTGAGGCAGACTACAGGCCATAAAACAGTTCAGTGCAGGGACTGTCATTTTGGCAACGGAAGAGCCTTTGACAAAGATAAAGCCCATGAAGGAATTTTAAAGGCAATTTTCGTAAATGAAAATGCTGAACCTACCGAAAGAACAAAGGTATATACACGAGAGGATAGAGACCTTAACGTAATAAAACCTACTGGTGAAAATGCTCTTTTTGAATTACTGCCAAAGAGAAAAGAAAAAGGAAAGTTGGAGCTACATTCAGAGGTGAGAAATATTTTATGGCATGACAGGAATCCTCAGACTTTCAACTTTGACCCGAAAATAGCAGAAAAGACATGCGGTAAAAGAGGTTGTCATTCGGAAGAGTTAAAACAGTTTAAGGTGACAACAATGGCAACCAACTTTCGTCAAAGAACAATGAGAAGCTGGCTTGAACCCTACGGTCCACATAACTGTGGCCCTTCCTTTGCTGATTTGCCTCCTATGGAAATACTTAAGAGTGCTGGATTTGATTTTGAGAATACCGAAAAGATAAGAAAAGAAATGAACATACCTTTTACAAATGAACAGGCAATAGCAAAACAAAGACTCTGTAACGTATGTCATGCTGGCTGTTTGGACTGTCATTATGCGCCAACCAGAGAAAAGGGAGCACATGCTTTTATAAAAATACCAGACTCCCTTAGCTGTATGGGAAGAGGCAGAGGAAATTCTGTCTGTCATACTGGTTCTGGACATTCAAGAAGGGGTGAAACCTATATAGGCAAGTTTTATTCTATTCCACAAGGAAGAAAACCTGACATTCATTTCACTAAAGGAATTCACTGTGTAGAGTGCCATCCAACAGGTAAAAAAGGCATGGGAGATATGCAGCGAAAAGCAACATGTGGTGATTGTCACTTGGAAATTGAAAAAGCTCATGCAAATTCTATTCATAAGGCTCTAACATGCACTGCCTGTCATGTAACAGAAGCAGGAGGATATCAGATTACTGTCTGGGGTAAAGGTTACATTGGAGAAAGAGCAAATCCTTTTAAAAAATACTCTCTTTACTATGGCATGCAGAGCCCGCTGATTTTAATCAAAGACCAAAAGGGAGTATGGTTTCCAGTTAAAATTTTTCCTCATCTTTTAGGCAATGTTAAAAAGGATGTATCTGCCACTGGCATCAAGTTTAGATGGCAAAAAGGAGAGACACGAGATATGTATGCCGTAATAGGAACTTTTGACGGACTGCCTTCGGCAAATAAACACCTGTTGTGGCTACAGATTGAAGAAGTCTCTCATCCTTTTGGAAAAGCCCGAGATTGCAAGAGTTGTCATAAAAAAGAACAGGTTTCCATATCCAAATGGAAATATGAAGATACCCAGGGATCAGAGCCATTTGAGGGAGGCTATAGAATAGTTGCCGATGAGAAAGGACTGAGGCTTGATAAATTTTGGCACACCAAGATAATACCTTTTCAGGGATATGAAATCTCCGATTTTGCCTCTTGGATTTTCTTAAAAGACAAGTGGTTTGTGGAGGGAAATTTTGCTATTAAAGTAAATCCTGAGAAATACAAAAAATATGAAAGAAGTTATAAACAAAATCTAAACAAATTAAAAGAATTGGCGAGAGATAAAAATTTATCTCCCACCAAGCTAAAGACACTTAGAGGTATTTTATTGCATAATCCCGATGAAAAGATAATAATCAACTAATTACTCTTCAACGCATATTTCTCTTTTAGATATGGCTATTAAAGTTTTCACAGATACAACTCCTATAACAAGGGTTGTAACAATAATTGACAGCAAACTCAGACCATAGTAAAAAGGAGAGGCTGTCAGATGATATCTTAAAGTAAGAGCAATAGTAACGGCATCAAGAGGAAAAGTATATGCCCACCAAGATATGTAAAATCTGAGGTTTATAAACTTTTTAATCATTGCTACAAGAACTAATGATAGAAAAAGAGCAAAGTAAAATAGAAGATTTCCCAGAGTGTCAATAGAACCTACTATTTTTGTATAGGAGATAAATCCAACAGCAGGGGGAGCTATTAATATGAAGAAAGTTGGATAGAGTCTGTCTGGCAGGGGATGATGAAAAATAAATCTGTAGAAAACAATGGTGAAAAGAGTAATCCAGAAAATTATACCTATGCTAAAGAAAAACCAAGAAATTTCATAGTCAAATCTCACTCCTTGGATGGGAACAATTATTGTCCCTACAACAGGAATAAACCAAGCAGGATTTATCATTTCAATCTTAAACTCATGATTTATCCAGTACGTTATTATTCTTATCAAAAAAGAGAAGTGAAGCAATGTTCCAAAAACCCACAAAATAAGGGAGATATGGTCATTGATTGCTTCATAACTGATAGACAAAAGAAGCATCGAAATTGAAATTGTTGGGAAAAAACTCGATTTAACGGGATGATGAAATTCTTTTTTAACCTCAGGCATATACTTAACAATTTTCAGCAAGTAAGTCGAAAGAAGTATTAGAAATATTATTGACGCAAGGAAGGTAATTCCATAACCTATTTTTACAAAAATATCTCCCACGAAAGAAAGTCTCGTGTATGCTATTGCAAGCCCCGTAAGACCCATAACTACTGCAAAAAATGACACGGGAAAATTTTTAACTCTACTGTTTTCCATATACCCCTCCAAGCTTTAAATTTTATATGAAAAAATTTACAATAAAAACCAAAAGCATGTCAATATATTTTTTTATATACCTTATAGCCCTATTTATCTAAAAGCTCTATCAGGGTGGAATAGGCAAGAATTATAAAAATGACCGCAGCCAGTATGATGGTTATTTTTCTACCAAGTTTTTTTTCTATCCATGGTATCATCATAAAAAAAGCAATAAATATGGTTGGAATTAAAACTCCTCCTATGAACATCATATCGCCTGAGAAAAATCGCACAAGCCAAAAAAGCCATAGAAAATACCACTCAGGTCTTGGTTGATAAGAAGCGGTGAAGTCAATTTCTCTACCAATTAAGGGTGGGAATAGAAAGGTAAGAATAATTATCAATTCAAATGTTAAGACAGTAAAAAATAGAACTTCTATCAGATAGTCTGGGTAAAATTTCTTTTTCATAGAGGTTTTGATATGCCAAGTTTTTTAATTATATGAAAATGAGCCCAAAGAAGAATAATAATCAATAAAGGAAACCAGATAACGTGAAAGCTGTAAAATCTCATTAAAGTTATCCCTGTAACATCATAGCCTCCTCGAATGATTAAAAGAATGGCCTCTCCAATTACAGGAATGCTTCCCGCTATGTTTGTTCCGACAACAGTAGCCCAATAGGCTTTCTGGTCCCATGGCAGAAGATATCCTGTAAATCCTTCAAACATTACAAGAATAAAAATCATTACACCAACAATCCAATTTAACTCTCTTGGAGGACGATAACTTTTAGTAACAAAAACCCTAATAGAATGTAGAACAATACTTATAATTAATACATTAGCAGACCATTTGTGAATGCCTCTCATGACTTTACCTAATGATACTTCTTCATGAATTCTCAATATGCTCCGATATGCTTCGCTTTCAGAGGGTATGTAATGGAAAGATAGAAATAACCCCGATATAAAACAGAAAAGAAAGGCCGAGAAAGCTATTCCGCCAAGACAATAGAAGTAACTTATACCCTCGGGAATATCCCTCTCGAAAATACCTCTATGAAAATTTTTAAGCCTAAATCTATCAAGAAACCAATCAATAATTTTCATAAAGCTAAACCTACGTAGATTTTATTATTTTCAATTTTAACTGGAAGTCTTTGAAGTGGCTCTTTCGGCGGACCAGATATTACTTTACCTTCTGTATCATATCTTCCGCTGTGACAGGGACATACAAATTCATTGTCATTTCTATCAAAATTCACAAAACAACCAAGATGGGTGCAAATAGGAGAGAGAGCTATTAAGGTGTCTTCTTTACTTATAACATAAATTCGCAAATACTTTTCTCCGCCAATATTTATATCAACCTTTCTGACACCGTTTCTAAGGATTTTATCCTCAGGAATTTGGAAAAATTTATACTCCCTTTTGCGAGGGTTTTTAGGCTTTAGAATTTTAATGCCTAAAATTAAAAAGATGAAAGAAATACTTAAAAAGAAAAACCTAATAATTCTCTTTAAGAAGGCTCTCCTTTGAAATTTTTCATCTTGTTGAATTAGTTGCATATATTAGCTTATACCCCCTTATCCTATTTGAAATATATATTGACAAAATGAAAAAAATTATGTAGTATTTAACTATTAGTATAACAAAAGTAAGGGGGTGAGGGTATGAGCATTACCCGAAGAGATTTCCTCAAAATTGCGGCTGTAACAGGTGGCGCTGTAGCGGCAACTACCCCTGCTATTAAATCTGTTTTAGCACTTGGTAGAAAGCCTGCCTCTTTACCTCAGTTTGTTCCGACCACCTGTGAGATGTGCTTCTGGAGATGTGGTGCCATAGCAAAAGTAGTAGATGGAAAGGTAGTAAAGCTTGATGGCAATCCAATTCATCCAAATTCAAGAGGTAAACTATGTGCAAGAGGACATGGTGGAATTGGATTACTCTATGACCCTGACAGATTAAAAACCCCATTAATAAACACTGGAGCAAGGGGTGAGGGAAAGTTTAAAAAAGTCTCTTGGGATGAGGCTCTTGGCTTTGTTGCCGATAAGATGAAAAAAATCAAAGAAAAATATGGAGCTGAATCAATAGCATTACTAACTCATGGAACTGTATCAACATATTTTATGCATTTACTTCAGGCATTTGGTTCTCCAAATTTTGCAATGCCCTCTTTTGCCCTATGTCGAGGAGCAAGGGGTGTTGCATTTGAGGTAACCTTTGGTGAAGACGTGGGCAATCCCGAAAGGCTTGACCTGCAGAATAGCAAAGCTATTGTCCTAATAGGAAGCCACCTTGGTGAAAATGCTCATAACTCACAATGTCAGGAGTTTGCTGAGGCAGTCGGAAAAGGAGCAACGGTAATTGTGCTTGACCCAAGATTTTCAACGGCAGCAGGTAAAGCAAAATATTGGCTGCCAATAAAGCCTGCAACAGACCTTGCCATACTGCTTGCATGGATAAATCTGATAATAAGCGAAGGTCTTTATGATAAAGAATATGTCGCTAAATATACCAATGGTTTCAATGAGGTTGCTCAAGCTGTAAAAGAATATACACCTGAATGGGCAGAGAAAGAAACAGATATACCTGCAAAACTAATTGTTGAGACTGCAATAGTACTCGGTAAAAATAAACCGAATGTTTTAATCCATCCTGGAAGACATACTGCTTGGTATTCCGACAACGTTCAAAGACAAAGAGCCGTTGCTATTCTTACAGCAATTCTTGGTTCCTATGGAAGGCCTGGAGGAATATATTTAAATCCAAAGAAAAAACTCGAACCAGTATTCCTTTCAGAAAAGGATTATCCAGACCATAAGCCTGCTATGAATAAGGGTAAATATCCCTTTGCTGGCGAGGAAGGAGTAACTCACGAGATTGTGAGAACGACCTTAACAGAAGAGCCCTATCCTATAAAAGCATGGTTCATAACAGGTACAAACATAATGAAGGCAATGCCAAACCAAAAGGACACTCTTAATGCCGTTAAAAAGCTTGACCTCCTTGTTGCAGTAGACATGATGCCCTATGACGGAGTAATGCTTGCCGATGTTGTCCTTCCCGAATGCACCTACCTTGAGCGTCATGATGACTTTTTTACTGTAAAAGAGAGAAGTTTCGGCATATCCATTCGTCAACCCGTTGTGCAACCCATGTATGAAACAAAGCCTGGATGGTGGATTGCTAAGGAACTTGGTAAAAGATTAGGTCTTGAAGAATACTTCCCCTGGAATACTTTTGAAGATTTTCTTAAAATGAAAGCAC
Organism: Thermodesulfovibrio sp. TK500a; assembly: GCF_055381765.1. Taxonomy (NCBI): domain Bacteria; kingdom Pseudomonadati; phylum Nitrospirota; class Thermodesulfovibrionia; order Thermodesulfovibrionales; family Thermodesulfovibrionaceae; genus Thermodesulfovibrio; species Thermodesulfovibrio sp. TK500a. The sequence goes on along the minus strand of NZ_AP041606.1, from coordinate 258,126 downwards.
AAACATGGGGAATTGATTACTCTGAGCTTGCTAAAAAAGGATATATTGATTTTCCAGAAAGCGCTAAACCATATCTTGCACCAGGAGAGGATTATAAATTTAAAACTCACTCAGGCAAAATTGAGCTCTACAGCAGAGAACTCAAAGAAAAAGGCTTTGATCCAGTCCCCAGATATACAAAACACAGTCAGCCGTCTGAAGGCTGGTTTAGACTCATATACGGGAGAGCCCCCGTTCATACTTTCTCAAGAACAACGAATAATCCATCTTTATGGGAGCTAATGGAGGAAAATGTAGCCTGGGTCAATGCTAAAGTGGCAAAGAAAATGGGACTTAAAAATGGTGAGTATATTGTTTTAGTAAATCAAGATGGAGTTAAGAGCAATAAAGTAAGAGCTAAGGTAACGGAGAGAATTAGACCAGACTGTATATACCTCGTTCATGGATTTGGCTCAACTTCGAAACTTCTTCATAGAGCATATCACAGAGGTGCGGATGACCAGCAGTTAATAACACGCTATGCTATTGACCCAATTGCTGGTACAGTAGGAATGAGAGTGAACTTTGTGAAGATTACCAAGGAGGTATAGAATGCCCAAATATGTAATGGTAATAGATGTGGAAAAATGCATTGGATGCATGGCTTGTGTAATAGCTTGTAAAAAGGAAAACAATGTTCCTGAAGAGTATTTTAGAACTCGAGTAGTAGAAGAAGTCAGAGGTGAATTTCCCAATTTAAGAATGGAGTTAAGAAGTGAACTTTGCAACCACTGTGAAAACGCTCCCTGTATAGATGCCTGTCCCACCATGGCATCTCACAGAGCAAAAGACGGAACAGTACAAATAGACAGAAAAAAATGTATTGGCTGTAAAGCCTGCATATTAGCCTGTCCTTATGATGCAAGGTATTCTCATCCAAAAGGTTTTGCGGATAAATGCACCTTTTGTGACCATAGACTTAAGGAAGGTAAAAAACCAGCTTGTGTTGAAACCTGTCTTGGAAAATCAAGAATATTTGGAGACTTAGATGACCCTAACAGTGAAGTGGCAGATTTATTAAGAAAATATGATTCTTCCGTAAGACTCGAATTCGCTGGAACCAGACCAAGAGTTTTTTACATTAAAAAGAAGTTTGCTGGAGGTATGTGATGACCGAAATAACAATAACAGGCTTAAATGCTATAACGCATCCTTATTTAGAAGTTTGGGATTGGAGAATAGTTATATATCTTTTTCTCGGTGGATTATCTGCAGGCATGCTGGTTATGTGCTCAATTGCCAATCTCAGAATTCCAAAACAGCCGGTAGAAGAGTTAGCTCAATGTGTAAGAGCGCCCTTAATTGCTTTCATAATTCTTGCAATTGGTGCGCAATTTATAATCTTAGACCTTGGCAAACCTCAAAGCCTTATTTGGGGTTATTTAACTTTTCAGCCTCTTTCCCTAATGTCTTGGGGTACTTGGGGAGTGCCCGCTGTGCTTTTTGCTAATGCCTTATACATACTTGCCGTGATTCCGAAGGCTGACAGACCCAAATTGAGATTTCCTATACTGATAAATCTCTCTGAAAAACTTGCCCCATGGATGAGACCTATTGCAAAGCTCAATTTTGCCATGGGAATTTTCTTAGGAATATACACAGGTGTTCTTTTAAGCTCTTTTGCAGCAATTCCCCTCTGGAACAATGCTACACTTCCTATTCTATTTTTAGTATCCGCCCTTTCTTCAGGAGCAGCGATGATTGTCATAATAGCTAAAAATAACGACATAAAATTTCTCTTCACTAAGATAGACATATGGTTAATAGTTGCAGAACTGGTAATTATTCTACTCTTTTTCTACGGACTTTACACCTCAACAGCACCATACAAGAATGCAATTGCTCCTTTCTTCTCTCTCAGCGATGAACATTTCATATTTGCCATTGCACTAATAGTAATATTTTTAGTTTTACCCCTTGCGCTAAGAATAAAACTTGGTGAACTCAAGGAGTTTGAAGGTGGAATACATACTGAGTTTACGAAATCTCAGATTTTTAGAATGAATTTTGCAGCCTCTCTTGTTCTTGTAGGAACGCTAATATTAAGAGCAGCAATAGTTTACGCCGGACAGTTAACAAAGTTATCGCCATATTGATATAATTGATGTAATCTAAAAAAGAAAGGAGGTGATACGATGAAGAGAACATTAGCAATAGCCGTTTTATTAACTTTTGTTTTCGGCTTTGTCTTTTCAGCCTATGCTGCCAATGTAAATGGAACAATTACAAAGATTGATGGCAACAAGGTAACAGTAAAGCAGGCTGATGGCAAAGAGGTCACTGTTGAACTTAAGGTGGGCGACAAAATAACAATTAAACCAGCAGCTGAAAAGGACAAGAGTAAGGAAAAAGGTAAAGAAGGAGCAGCAACACCTAAGAAAAAGAAAGCAGTAGAGGGTTGCTAAATTTAAAGAGGGGGCATGCCCCCTCTTTAAAACTCTCTAAAAACTCAAATTTTCCCATTCTCATATGGAAAGCAACGATTTTAAAAAAGTTTAAAATATGTCTTAACGTGCAATCCTCAGAGAACATACTTAAAAATCTAACAAACCAAAAGAGTTTTAAAATTTATCATAAGGCAAACGAATTGCAAAATGAGGGGATTGATAGAAAATTGATTTTAATTTTTGTGACTGTCGTGGTGACTGTCAAAAATGCAACTATTTGATTTTATTAGGACTTTTTGCTTGCAGGATTTGAGCAACGCAATTGTTTTGGACTTTTTAAATTATTGATTTTTAAGGATTTTTTGAGTGAGCCGTGGAGGATTCGAACCTCCGACCCGCTGATTAAGAGTCAGCTGCTCTACCAGCTGAGCTAACGGCCCAACATAAATAGAATACAAAAATTTTATTGATAAGGTCAACTTTACCTTTCAAAAGTAGGTATTTGACATTTTTTAATTAATTTTATTAGATTAATTAGATTAGAAAAGCATCGGGGCGTAGCGCAGACTGGTTAGCGCACCTGCCTTGGGAGCAGGGGGTCGGTGGTTCAAATCCACTCGCCCCGATAAGTATTTTCAAGGGTTTTAAAAATTTATTCTGTATACTACTACTTTTTCTCTCTCTTTTATAAATCATCTCCAGAATATCAATTTTAAGTATATATCAATTTTCAAAGCCATAATGACACATATATATCTAAGTTCCTTCAATCTTTTTGTAGTAATGAATTCTTTGAAGTAATAAAATATAAGTTTTTGAATATTAACAGCTTATCTCATATAATAAATAGATGGAAAGATAAGGAGGAAAGGGTTATGTTAAAAATTGATGCATTATTATCAGGCAAGGAGAAAATTTTGGTAATAGGTCTTGGATATGTGGGACTATCATTAGCTGTTGCTATGTCAAAATACTTTAAAATTGTAGGCTTTGACCGAAATAAAAACAGAATTGAAGAATTGAAACAAGGTATAGACTCAACGTTTGAGATTTCTAAGAAACAGCTGGTAAATTCTAATATTGAATTCAGAGAAACATTAACTCCGCAAGATAAATTCAAATTAATAATAGTTGCTGTTCCAACACCTGTTGATAAGCTTAAAAATCCTGATTTGTCCTTTCTTGTTTCTGCATCTGAGGTGGTAGGTAGACATATTTCAAAGGGTGGGGTGGCTGTATTTGAATCTACAGTTTATCCAGGAGCAACTGAGGAGGTTTGTGTTCCTGTTATTGAAAAAGAAAGCGGATTAAAATGGAAAAGAGATTTCTGGGTTGGCTATTCCCCGGAAAGAGTAAATCCAGGAGATAGGGAACACTCAATAGAAAGAGTAGTAAAAATCGTATCAGGAGATACTCCTGAGACACTTGAGCTTGTAGCATCGGTTTATGGGAAAGTAATCAAGGCAGGTGTTTATAAGGCTCCAGATATAAGGACAGCAGAAGCAGCCAAAGTGATTGAAAATATTCAGAGGGATATTAATATTGCCTTGATGAATGAGCTGGCATTAATTTTCCACAAATTAGGACTTGATACAAAGGAAGTCTTGAATGCTGCTAAGACCAAATGGAATTTTTTGCCCTTTGAACCTGGGCTTGTAGGGGGTCATTGCATACCTGTTGACCCTTACTATCTTGCCAGAAAATCTGTAGAGGTAGGACACGTTCCAGAGTTAATTTTAGCTGGTAGAGGTATAAATGAGTCCATTCCCCGTTACATTGCTCATGAAATACTGAAAATTTTAATAAAAGCTGAAAAAAAGGTTAAAGGTTCAAAGATTTTAATTTTAGGTGCGACTTTCAAGGAAAATGTGCCTGATTTAAGAAACAGTAAGGTAATTGAATTAAGCAAGGAATTAGAGGATTTTGGAATGCAGATTTATCATTATGACCCAGTTGTGATGAAAAATGACATAAACCATGAATACAGATGGAATTTTATAGATAATATAGAGAACCATTTACCCTATGATTGCGTTGTTTTAGCCGTTAAACATGAAGTTTTCATTAAGAAATTTAGCCTTGATTTTTACAGTAAAATTATGAAAACCCCTTGTATAATTATTGACATAAAAGGTGCTTATGATAGAGAGGAAATTTTGAAGAAAGGATTTCTTTATTGGAGATTATAAAGTTTTATTTGAATATTGCAAATATAAATCAAGCATACTTTTGCACATATGTTCTAAAGTATATTTTTTTTCCACTTTCTTTCTTCCTGCCTGTCCCATCTTATATGCTAAATTTGGCTCTTTAAGAATTTCCAATATTTTGGATGCTAATAAACGAGGCTCATTCGGAGAAACAAGATATCCATTTATGCCATCATCAATTACTTCTCTTACTCCATCAACATCTGAACCTATCACAGGTTTGCCCATTGCCATTGCTTCTAAGAAAGAAGTGCCGAGAGCTTCCTGTAGGGTGGGAAGAATAAATAAATCAATGGAATTAAGTATCTGAGGAATATCATTTCTGTGTCCAAGCATAATTACATTTTTCGAAAGTCCATACTGCTTAATTTTTTCCTCAATATTTTTTCTTTGAGGACCGTCTCCGACAAAGACAAAAATTGCTTCTGGGATTTCTCGTAAAACTTCAGGAATTGCTTCAAGGAGAATGTGATGACCTTTTTTCTTTCTTAAAACTGCTACAGTGCCAATTAGAGGAATATTTTCGTCTAATCCAAGTTCTGCTCTAAGATTTTTGTTTACTTTATCAGGATTGAATTTTTCAAGGTCGACACCGGTGGGAATAGCATAGACTTTTTCAGGATTAATTCCTTTACTTATCAAATAGTTTCTTACATATTCACTGACTGTAACAACAAGGTCTGCAAGAATTTTATACGAGAAAGTTGAAGTTATTGGCAGTGCAAGATGTCTTGTTCTTACTATCAGTGGTTTTCGGGTAGAGATTTTTCCTGCAAATCCAGTAATATAGGTGTCTTTTCCGCTATGAGTATTAATAACATCAATTTTTAACTTTTTAATTAATTTAACTGTGTAGTAAATCGTTTTTAAATCATAACTTTTTCGCATTGGAGTGGTGAAAACTTCTATACCAACATCTCGAGCTTTTTGGGCAAGTATGCTATCAGGCTGGCAGAGTATATATGTTTTTGCACCTAATTTCTGAATGCCTATGCATTCATTTAAAATTCTATTTTCCTGTCCACCCCAACCAGGTGAGGATTCAGTGTGAAGCACTCTTATAGGCATTACTGCGTTATCTCCTTAGTGAGTCTGACAATGGCCTCATATACTGAATCGACATCTACATCGTCTGCTTTTTTATTATTACCTTGAATAAGAGCATGTCTCACCCCCCATGGTCTCCACCTTGCAGGGTCTGTAGAACCCCATATTGTTACAATAGGCTTGCCAAGAGCTGCTGCTATGTGCATTGCTCCTCCATCAAGGCAGACAACAACTTCAGCTAAACTCAATGCAGCTATAAGCTCTCCAAGATGGACGGTCTTGTAAGGAATAATCTCAGGAACGGCTTTTGATATAAACTCAGCTTTCTCATCATCTCCGGGATGATAGGGATTGTTTTCAGAGCCTGGGGACCATAAAAGCATAACATTTACATCATGATTTTTTAAGATGAGTTTGGCAAGTTTTATAAACTTCTCAGCAGACCATCTGTTTTCAGGCTTTCTGCTGCTTATGTGGAAGGCTATCTTTCTGTCATTCTGAGGGGTCTCAATGACCCCGAAGAATCTCTCCTTTTTAAGCAATTCATTTACCCTTTCAATCTCGTATGATGATGGATATACCCTCATTTTGTCTGGTTTTTCATTTATTCCCAATGGTAAAAGTAAGGCAAAAACTCTCTCCACTTCATGCATTGGTTTTTGAGGCTCTCTGATAGGCATATTATAAAAAAATGAATTTTCAACATTTTTAGGTAAATAGCCAATTCTTAATTTTGCTCTTGTCATATATGTGTATCTTGCAAGTCTCGGTGAGTAAGAACCGCAGGCAATAGCGATATCATATTTTTCTTTTCTTATTTTTGAGAGAACTGTGAGATTATTCAACCAAACCTTCAATTTGTTTTTTTCAGGGACATGCTTGGCTTTCTCATAAACATATATTTCATTAATATCTGGATTATTCTTTACTGCATCTGCATTATAAGAGTTGACCAATATTCCAATTTTTGCTTGAGGATAAGCTTGTCTTACTGCATATATCGCAGGAGTTGTGCATACGAGGTCACCAATATTGTCCCGGCGTATGAAAAGGATTTTGGAAATCATTTTAGCAATCTACAGATTTTATAGATTTTATTAGCTCTATTTTCATAGGTATAGTTCACAGCTTTTATCTTTGCATTCATGCTTAATTTATCATACAATTCTTTTGAATTCAAGACTTTTTTTATGGCATATGCTAAAGATTCAGGGTTACCAGGTTCAAAAAATATGGCAGTCTCATTATCTTGTAAGATTTCCCTAAAAACTGGTAAATCTGAAGCAACTATGGGAATCCCTGCAGCCATGTATTCAAATAATTTTAGAGGAGAAGAAAACTGTGATGGACCTTCTGAAATATTAGGTAGCACAGCAACTTTAGCCTTAGAAAGATACTCTGGTATCAACTCATGAGACACTGACCCAATAAATTTCACTCTATCTGCTACATTTTCTTTAATAGCTAACTCTTTTAATTTCTCAAGTCTGTCTCCTCCACCAACAATTAATAATTTTTCATTTGGAAGAAACTTCATTGCAGATATCAGAACATCAACTCCCTTCCATGCATATAAGCTTCCAGTATAACAGATGAAGGAATTATCTAAATTTCTTTTTATTTCAAGCCATTCTTTTTTGAAAGCGTCATATATTACGAAAATTCTATTCTCTTGGACATTGATTAATTTTAGTAAAAAATCTCTAAGCTGATTTGAAATACATATCAGAGCATCAACTTTTTTGTATATTTCAATTTCATTTTTTTTTAACTTGGCTTTTTGAGATAAGTTCAATGAATCATTGAGATGAAAAATTTCATGAACTTCAAAAATAATATGGTTCGTAATCATTTTTCGGAATCTTAATAGAAATTTTGCAAGTTTAAGATGCCTGAGAAATATAACTGCTTTTTCTTTTTTTTTTAGTAATAAATATGCTAAAAGTGAAAAATTGAAAATTCCATTCCAAGAAATTTTGAGAAATTTGCCTCTTTCTCTTCTCATTATAGGCAGTTTAACTATATTTAGATTTTTACAGGGTTTAAGTCCATAAAAGTTAAAAATTTTTTCTTTATCACATCCTTTCTTCAACCCAGTAATGAGTTCTACTGATAGCCCTTTTTGAGCAAGTGCATGACAAGTATTTATAATTTGAATAAACCTCGCTCTATTGTCAGGAAAAAGCTCTGGAACAGGGTATATAATTCTAATCATAACCTTTTTGGGGTTTAATATAATTTAGATATCCAATGGTAACTGGCAAAATAAATATCCATTGTATAAATCGCATATCTTCTACTAAACTGTGTATAAGTAAACCACTTAATGCTGCTAATATTGATATACCAATAATTTTTATATCTATATTTTGTTTAGAAAATCTTATATAATAAATCAAATATCGCATACAAACAAAAACAAGAATTATAAAAATAACTAAACCAACAATCCCTTGTTTGTATAGAATTGATAAATAAAAATTATGAGGAGAATAAGTTTCTGAAGGTTGATGATTAAATTTATCTAAATACCACTTTCTGAAATCCTCCAAATATGTCATTCTTCCAAGGCCGTTTCCAAAAATTTTATTAATGAAAGATAAATTTGAATAAATTTCAATTGCAGCAGGCCAGACTATTTCAATTCTTAAAGAAGTATCTCGCTTTAAAAGCTGTTTAAATTTCATATTAATATAATTAGGTGAAATAATATTTATTAAAAAACAAAAAATTAATAAGATAATCATGATAATAGAGATTAGCCATTTAAAGTTTACTTTATTTAAGTAGAAATAACCATATGCACAAATAAAAAAACTTATAAATAAACTAATCCATCCTCCTCTACTTCCTGTTAAAATAACTGCTACTGAGCCTAAAATTAATAAAAATAACCCCAAAAATTTAAAAAGTTTTGATTCTTTTATAAATAAGAAAAAAACAAAAGGAAGAAAAATTTCTAATGGAACAATATATTTTCTAATACTTTTGCCATAGTCTTCATTTAGAATTAGAATTTTTTTATAAAAATCATAATAAGTAAAAATTGTAAAAATTAAAGCCATGATAATGAAAAGATATGTCAATCTAATAATTTTATCCTGTGAGTTAAGGAATCCTAAAAAAACAATACCTACTAAAAACAATTTCAGGTAAGTTCTTTTAAACCATTCCAATGAATACAAAAAAGATGGAGCAAATAAAGAAGCAATAATGCCAGATAAACAAAAAAGGCAGAACAATATAAATAATAGGATAGAATTATTTAAGCGAATAGGATTTTCTTTCAATACTAAAAATCTAATTATTAAAAGAGAAAAAGGTATATATATACCTATAACTCTTAATGTTTCTCCTTTATCCATAAATAAAAAGATAATAAGTATGTAAATGAAAAATTCATTTAATAGTTCCAAATTTTTTAAAAAGTGGTTATTTGACATTAATTTATTCCTCCAATTGCCTATAAAATGTCTCTGTCTTTTCCGCTATCACATCCCAACTAAAGTTATTTTCTACAGTTTCTCTACCTTCTGCTCCGATTCTTTCTCTCAAATTTCTATCTTCCATTAAATTTTTGATTAAATTTACTAAGTCTTCAATAATTTTATCCTCACTGATAAAGAAACCATTCAATCCATCTACAATAAACTCTCTTAGACCACCTTTTTGTCTGGCTATTACAGGAAGTCCTGAAGCCATTGCTTCTATTGCTACCATACCGAAAGGTTCATTAAAATTAGATGTTAGTACCACAACATCTCCAATCAAATAAATTAGATGCATTTTTGAAGGAGGAAAAACATCGGTAAAAATTATTTTATCCCTAAATGAACTTGCTTTCTGTATTATATTTTTAGCATACTCATGTCTATCACCTTTTTTTGAAACTTCACCGATAACTAAAAATTTTATATTTTCAATATCTTTCATTTGAATGGCCGTTTCTACAAAATGTTCAACGCCTTTTTCAGGAGAAATCCTGCCAACAAAAACTACCACAAAATCTCTATCTTTAATATTAAATCTCCTTCTCAAATTTCTTCGTATATCTAAAACTTCCCAATATGGTCTAAATCTTTTCAGATCCACTCCATTGTATATAGTTTTATATATTTTTGTCTTTATTTTATCGTTATTTCTATGAATATTTACAATATAATCACTACATCCAACAAAAGCATCAATTAAAATTTCCTTATTTACATTAATTTCATTATGAAAATGCAAAACTATCTTTATTTGTCTCTTTAGACTTTCAATAACAGGTAAAGCCCATTTAAATGTATTGTGAATATGTAATATGTCGGGTTTGACTTCGTCGATAATTCTTAAAATTCTTTTGGGGTAGGATAAAGGATCAAGTTTGGTAATTTTTTGAAATAATCTTTTATATACTGGACTAAAATTGATTCTGTGAAAATATATTCCATCTTGGTATTCTTTCCCGCGATAATATGGATCACCTATAGAAACAATATGAGGCTCAAAACTAAGAACTCTTTTTGATACTTCATACATCCATGTTTCTACAGCTGCACCTTTTAATGGAGGGATGGGATGAACTGGATCTGAAAACATGAGAACCTTCTCAGGCACTTATGTTCTCCAGAAATCTATAAATAACTCTGTCCCAGCTAAAATTCTCAATAACTCTATTCCTTCCTTTTATCCCTAATTCTTTTCTAACGTATGAATTTTCAATTAGAAATTTTATCATATCAGCAATAGCATTTTCATCTTTTGGAGAAACCAAAATTCCAGCATCTCCTACGACTTCAGGAATTCCTCCCACAGTGGTTGAAATTACTGGAACTCCGCATGACATTGCTTCAGCGATCGAAATGCCAAATGTTTCATTAGCTATACTTGGAAAGACTGCTATATCTGCTATAGAGTAATATTTAGGCAATAAGCTATTGTTAATATTTCCAAGAAAAATAAACTTGTCATTTAAATTACTCTCAAATACGATTTTCTCTAAATTTTTTCTTTCTTCTCCATCTCCAATTACTAAATACTTTATTAAATATCCTGCTCTAATTAATTTATCTACCGCTCTAATACTGTATTGAACACCTTTCCAGCCTACAAGTCTACAAACAGTAATTATTACTGTCTCATCTTCTTTTATGTTTAATTCTGATTTGAGCTTAATATCTGGCATAAGAGGTTTAAAAATATCTGTATCTATTCCATTTGGTAACACAATAGGTCTTACGTTAGTATATTCTTCTATCTGATTAGCATTAAATTCACTACAGGAAAACAAAAAATCAATCTTTTTAACCATTTTTCTATATCCAGGAAAAAATTCTGTGCCTCCTGAGAAAAAAATTATTTTACAATTAGTTAGCTTTTTTAAATATAAAGCCACTGGAAAATCATAGGGCTTAAAGATACAGAAAAAATCATATTTATTTTTTTTCAATTCAGGTAATGCATAATAGGCAAAAGATAGTCTTTCCATAAATTTTCTAAAGCGTGAGCCAAAATCAGGAAATTTGTTACGAGGAAGATATGATAGGGTTATTATTTCCAAATTTTCTTTATCTGTCAAAATATCATTTGTTTTTCCTCCATACAGATATATCTTTATATTTCTATTTGAGAGATTTTTTGCTAGTCCCCAACAAAAAGTCTCAATTCCACCTTTTTTGATTGTTGTAGTTAAGTTATAGAGAGCGATGTTCAAGTAAACCACCCTTTACAGCTTTGAATACTTCATCTACTTCTATTAAATCCATACAAAAAGGAGACTTACATTTCTTTGTCAGGCATGGGTTACATGGCTTTTCTTTTGCGATAATTCTATGCAAATGCATATCTTGAATTGGTCCTACTCCCCAGAAATTGGTTGGGCAGAAAAGAGAGACTGTTTTTTTCTTTAGTGCTACTGCGATGTGCATAGTGCCCGTATCATTTGTCACTAATATATCAAGCCTATTTATTAATGCCACAAGTTCTTTCAAGGATAACTTCCCAGCCATAGACATTACTTTATATTTTATCCCATCTTTTACTTGATTGCATAGATCTATCTCTTTTTTAGACCCAAGAATTAAAATGAATATATCACTATCAAATTCGATAAGCTTTTGACCAAGTTTTATAAATTTATTCTGAGACCATATTTTATATTTATTTGCTGCACCTACTTGAAAACCAATTAACTTTTTATTATTAATCCCAAGTTCTTTAAGTAATTTTTCCACTCTTTCATTTGCCCTTTTATCTAATAAGAGAACCATTTCTCTTTTATTTGTCTTACAATCAATAAAATAAGCTGCTTTTAGCCTTACCTCAATGCCATGATGATTCCATGGATTTTCAAATCCATTGGTTTTGTTACTTAATAAAAATCCAAACTTTTTTGGTATCGGCACTTTAACGATAAATCTCGCTCCTCCGAGGTATGCCATTGGTGTTGCCTGAGGTTCGTTGCCATGAAGAATCACTGCTACATCAAATTTGTGTTTTCGAAACTCTCTTATTGTCCTAAAAAACTTTTTCCAGCCTCCGTAGTAGGGAATTATTCCGTCTATGTGGGGATTGTTTTCAAAAAGTTCCATGTTTTTTACATTGAAATGGGCAATTATTTTTGCATTGGGATATCTTTCCCTTATAGCTCTTATTGCAGGAGTTGACATAAGTGTGTCTCCAATAGCTGTTGAGGAAACTACGAGAATATTCCTTACCTCGTCAGGATTAAAATATTTCAGTTCTGTTTGTCTTTTGTCAAATTTTTTGATTATTTTTAATAAAAAATACAAAAGATTTTCTCTTATCCTGAGTTTCATCTGCCTCTTTGATTTTTTTAATATTATTTTTGAGACTATTCAAAAACCTGTAATTTATTTAAAATCAATAAATCACAAGTCCTATTTTCTAATTACCTTCATCTGTCATTCAGAGCCGATCGAAGCGAGCCCTGAGCCGTAGGCTAAGGGTCTGCGAGGAATATCCAGATTTTTCAAGTTAAGAGATCCCTCGGGCTTTGCCCTCGGGATGACCCCATAGGGTCAGATTCCTCGCACCCATTTAGGGTGCTCTGAATGACCATTAGTAATTGAAAATTCTCTTATTTTTTATTTATACTCTCACCTGTCATCCTAAGCCTTGCAAGAAAAAGCTCTAAACTAAAGATGAAGGTAATCTAATATACGATTATTTCAACAACTCATCAAGAAAATTCAAAAATTTATCTATTTCACTTTTATATTTTTTCTTTAATTTCAATGCCTTTTTAGCAACAATCTTAAACTTATCTTTATCAATATCAACATCGTAGGCATGCCTGAAAAAATGTCTGAAGGCTCTTAATTCATTTAGGCAGTAAAAGCTTTCATCAGAAAGTAAAGCAGGTCTTATACCTTTAATCTCAAGATTCATTCTCTCAAGCAAAGATTTATGCCAGTAATCTTCTATGGTGTTTTCAAAAGTCCTCATAATACTCTTAAAAATTCTTTCAAAGCCCGTACAGATTTGATTTATATAAAAGGCAGATTCAATCAGTTTTGAATACTCTCCTGTTTTTTCAAATTCTTTGTAGGAAGCAGAAAATCTCTTAAAAAGTTTATTTAACTTCTCGGTATCTTTCTCAATTTCACTTTTTAAAACTGCAATGCTTTCTCTCATATATAAGAATTCCTTCTTTTCTTATCTTTTCCTTAAAAGGAATTTCGCTAAGTAATCGGATATCCACTTCTCTTTTAAAGTATCTGTTTATTTCTGTGTAAAGCTTAAGAAGATTCTCAAAATCTAAGTCTGGTTCCACAGCAATATCAATATCTGAATGCTTATTAAATGAGAGCTCTACCATTGAACCATAAAGATAAACCCTTTCAAGCTCATATTTTTCCCATAGCTGTGAGAGTTCCCTCAATGTTGAAAGTATTTCGTCTCTCTCTTTTTCTTTAAGGGCTATTTTTTTCTGATGTTTTTCTAAAAGATAATTTTTGACTAACTGGGTATCTATTTTAGTGCTTTTCATATTTTGATTATATCACATAGCTTTTCAGAATATCTTTGACTTCAACAGGCTTTATATCAAAAAGGCATTTGCTTATTTTACTTCCTTCACAGCCGTCTCTACCACAGGGAATGCAGATCCAGTCTCGCTGGATTACCACATTTTTCCCGAATTTTTGTATGCCATTTCTTTTCTCATAAGGAGTCTCATTAGCTTCATTATCCCATGGTCCCCAATGAAATGCTCCACTTGGACCAAAAAGTGCCACTACAGGTTTTCCCAATGCAGCTGCTATATGCATGGGTGCAGTATCTATGCCGAAATATAAATTACAAACAGATGAAACTGCTATCAGTTGTCTGAGAGTTAATTTCCCCGCAAGGTTAATTAATGGAGCAGGCTGTCTGTTTGCTTCAGAAAAAGCTGGCAGATAAGAAATAATTGTGTCAATTTTTCTTAATTCTTTCTCCTCTGCTGACGCAGTCAAAACTACTTTGCAACCTTTATCTATGAGCCATTTTATAACCTCTGCCATATGTTCATCTCTCCAACATTTAAAAAGCCAGCGAGATGTAGGATGAATATGAACAACTTTATAGTGAGTGAAAGGCTGAATAAGATTTTTTGCCCACTTTTTTTCATCTTCTGTGACATTAAGAGTTACTTCAGGTTTTATGGTTTTTATTCCCATCTTTTCAAGCAAGTCAAAATTCTGAAGCACCGTATGTTTGTTGCCATCTATTTCAAAAATATCTGTATAAAAGTGCTTTTTCCCTAAAAATCCCCTTGCGCTTATTCCAATTCTTCTTTTTGCTCTTGAAAAATATGATATTATCGCTGCCCTGTCTCCTCCTGTTAGATCTATGGTTGTATCAAACTTCAATTTTCTTATAAAATTGATAAATCTCATCTCCTCAGCATACCTATCTAAAAAAGGCAATTTTTTTATCCCTCTATCATAGGTGATAATCTGGTCTACATAGGGATTTTTCTCAAGAACAGCCTCCGTGCCTTTATTTACCAAAGCAGCAATAAAAGCCTCTGGAAATTTCTCCCTTAAAGCTTTGAAAACAGGTGTTGTAAGTAAAACATCTCCAATGTGACGAAGCTTTATAACAAGAATTCTCTTATACACCTGATGAACTCCTCTGCAGCTTTCTCAATAGGAAACTGCTCTGCCTTTTTCCTTGCAAATTCTCCCATTTTTTCAGTATCTCTCATGGTAATGTTAATTTTATCTGCAAGTTCTTCATAGTCGAAAAGATTTTTCAATGTAAAGCCTTCCTTTCCTTCCTCTATTAACTCTGCAACGCCATTATTTATTGTAGTAATAACAGGTAGTCCTGATGCCATTGCCTCAAGAGTTGCGTTACTGAAGGGGTCATAAATGGTTGGAAGCACAAAAAGGTCAGCCATTGCATAAAAGTTTTCAATTGCCTTTGTTGTTCCAAGGAAGAAAACTCTATCTGAAATATTCAAAGCTTTTGATATCTTCATGTATTTTTTAAAATTTCCTTTTCCCACTATTATGAGTAAAATTTCTTCAGATCTCAAAATCGACAAAGCCTTAAGAAGAGTAGAGAGTCCCTTTCTCTCAAATCCTGAACCAACAAAAAGAATTATTTTTTTGTCTTTTGGAATTTTGTAGATTTTTCTTAATTTCTCTTTTTCTCTTTTTTTATCTGGTGAAAACTTAATAGTATCAACGCCATTATAGATGACCACTATTTTTAAAGGAGATATTCCATAACAGTTAATGATTTCATTTTTTATCATCTCTGAATTTGCGATGATTAATGGAGTTTTTTCAAATATTTCTCTTTCAAGCCTAAGATAAAATCTGTGAAGGGGATTGATTTTAAATGAGAGCTTTCTAAATTTTGATTCTATTAGAGAGCGTAATTCAAGCCATCTTATGTGACAACCCTCTCCAGCTCTATAAATATGCTGGTTGGTTGTTCTTTCAAAACTAATCACACAATCAAAGTCTTTAAGGTCAATATTTAAATTGCGATTGAATGTGTAAGCTTTCAAAAAAGAGCCAATGGAGAGGATAGGAACATGGTGAAAAATTATCTTTTCCTCATTAAGCCAATTGTTTGAAAATATGTGAATCTCAAATTTTTCTCTCATCAGTGACTGCAAAAGCGTGTGAAGATATCTTTCAGCACCGCCGTGAAAAGAAAAGTTCCTTTTAATAAAAGCTATTTTCATCCTATTCTTACACTATGATATATCTTGGTAAGCTGGAAGGAGCTGTAAATTATTAGTTTTTTATTAAGCCATCCTTTGCCTTTGTTTTTTACAGCAATTCGTTTAACATAGGAGTAATCGTCCAAATTTGCCCCTCTTTGAGTGGTATAAAGAATCTTAAATCCGAGTTCTTTAGCTAAATCTACTGTTTTATTGTCATAAGCTCCTTTAGGCCATGCCAAATGTGAAGGAGTTTTATTTAAATGTTTTAGTATTAAAGCTTTAGATAGTTCCAAATCTTCTCTGACACTTTTATAATCCTTAGTTTTTATGAAATCTGGAATATTATGGCTGTGCCCATGACTCTGGATATCAAAAACACCTTCGCTTTCCATTTCCTTAAGCTCACTCCATGTGCACATTACTTCATGTCTTCTTTCAGTATGAGCAATTTCCCACATTTGCTTGTGTGACAGAATCTTAAAATCATTTCTCTTGAGCTCTATATCAGATATAAAACCAGTGGCAGCAAATAATATTGCTTTCATTTTATATTTCTTTAAGATAGGATAGGCATAAAGGTAATTGTCTAAAAAGCCATCATCAAAAGTAATAACAATGCATTTTTTTCTTGACTCTTTTGGATGTTCAATTAAATATGAGAATTCTTGACTATCAAGTGCCTTCCAACCCTTTCTTTTCATTTCTAAGATTTGAGATTCAAAATTTTCTGGAGTAATGCTTAGTTCTATTGAAAAGGGAATTACATGATGATACATTAGCACTGGTATTGAATTAAAAAGCATTTTCAATTTTCTCTCATCTCCTCATTTAAAATCTTTCTTACATACTCTATTTCTTCCTCTTTTGATTGAAGTCTACCGAGAAGTTTTTCTTTGAGGATTGTATCAAAGATTTCTCTGTATTTCGGCCCTGGTGTTATGCCAAGATTCTTTAATTCATTACCAGTTATAGAAGGCTTGATATCTTTTAGTTTGGTAAGATATAGAGAAATTCTTCTCTTCTGTTCTTCTGAGGCGAATATCATAGCAAGAATGACTGTTTCTATTTTAAGGGGTTTCAGGATTGTGTAAATTTGGGCTGGTTGGTCTGTTATGAGTAATCTAAGGGTGTTGCGAGCGGTAGAAATACTATCTATAATCTCTTTTTTAATGTGTTCTGGGGGCGATATTTTCTCAAGTGCTTCCTCTCTCTCTGTATCCTTAAGTCTCCATAACAGAACCATAAGGTAAATAAGTTCTTTCCTGTAATTTTCTTTTAAGTAGAGAAGTTCTATGCCTTGTAGAGTTTCATATGCTTTAGATATATCGATAGAGACATACTTTTCGTCAAGAGATTGATGTATTACTTTTATTAAACCATAGTCTTGCATTCTTTTTAATGAATTCGGAGGCGAAGTCTCCCTTAAAAGTAATAAAAGCTCATCATAAAGTCTTGAACCTTTCAGTTTTTCAAAAATACCCATTCTAACGGCAAGTTTTATTAGGTTTTCAGTATGTTTTGATATTCTAAATCCTAATTTTTCTGCAAATCTAATAGCCCTGATTGCTCTTGTAGGGTCTTCCACAAAGCTCAGATTATGAAGCACTCTTATTCTTTTTTCCTTTATGTCTCTCTGTCCTCCAAAGAAATCCAGAAGTAAACCAAAATCTTGTGAATTCAATTTGACTGCAAGTGCGTTTATGGTGAAGTCCCGTCTGTATAAATCTTTTTTTATGGATGAAGTTTCAACTTTTGGTAAAGCAGCAGGTGATTCATAGTATTCTGTTCTTGCTGTTGCTATGTCTATGTGGAAATCTGATGTTTTACCATTCTTATATAGCTCTTTTATTATTTTTGCTGTTGAAAATCGAGGATGGGGGGTTACTTTTCCTTTTATCCTCTCGGCAAGCCTATAAGCAAACTTTATTCCATCTCCTTCAACAACTATATCCACATCTGGACTGGGAATTCTCATGAGAATATCTCTTACAGAACCTCCAACAAGATACACGCCAAAGTTAAGTTCATCGGCAAGTTCTCCTGCCTTCAATAAAATCTCATAGACTTCTTTAGGGAAAAACTCTTGTAGCAGATTTGCTATATTTCTTCTAACTTCTTCATATGTTTCCTGTTTTGGCTGAGAGAGTTTGAATTTTCTCATGAGTTCTTCATATAAATTCCGTAGTATATCTGTTCTCGTTATAACACCAACAACTTTATTTTCTCTTAGAATAGGCACAAATCTCTGATTAAGTTCTACCATATTTTTTTCTATCTCCATAATTGGAGTGTCTTCTTCAGCAGTATAAGCATCTGTTGTGGCAAAATCGGAGACTTTCGATTTTTTAAGCCCATGAAAAATAGCCTTTTCAACTACTCCTCTTGTGATAACTCCCATGTAGCTTTCCTCTTTTACTACAGGCATTGCATTAATTCCATACTTGGTCATGATTTTTTCGGCCTCTTTAATGGGAATATCCCACTGAACAGAAATTACAGGCGTAGTCATTAGGTCTTTAGCTAATTTTAAAGGTTTAACATGATTTTTTATTCCTTCGATAATCTCTTCAATAAGAAGATTAATCGGCATGTCTCTTATTGTCGCGCTTCCTGCAGCCCAATGACCACCTCCACCAAAAATTGACAGTATACTGCCCACATCGATTTCCGGAATGTTACTTCTTCCTATTATTAGGAGTTTATCTTCCATTCCTACAATTATAAATAGTGCATCTGTATCTATGAGTTCCATGAGTTTATGAGCTATGTGGGAGATATCCTTTGACAAGTCGATAACACCGTGGGTAATGTGTATTCTCTTTTCTCCTACGATGTGTTCATCGAGATTTTTTAAAAGTTCATTGAAGAGAGTAATCTCTTCTTTTGTGAGTTCTTCCTTAAGAAATTGCGATACGATGTTTAAATTGGCACCTCTCTTTAGAAGATATGATACTGCCTCTAAGTCTCTCGGAGTGGTAGATGGAAATAACAGGCAGCCTGTTTCCTCGTAGATGCCTAAGCAGAGAAGAGTGGCTTCCATCGGTGAGATGGCAATTTCCTTTTTTCGAAAAATTTCTGTAAAAAGAGAGGATAAAGCTCCTATCGGTTCAGTAATTTCAAAGTCTGCTTTTATATCATCATCGCCTGGAGGATGATGGTCATAAAGATGAATTTTGACTTCTGGCTTTAAAAAATGGGATAATTCGCCTATTCTTGCTATACTTCTGGTGTCAACTATAATTAAGGTGTTTATTTTTTCATTTTCAATTTCCTTTAATTTTTTTATTTCAAAGAGTTTGAAGCTTTCATGAAATAGTTTTACTCTTTTTTCCATAGAGCCTGGAAGCACTACAACTGCCTGAGGATATAATTTTTTCGCTGCCATACAGGATGCGAGGGAGTCAAAATCTGCATTAAGATGGGTAGTAATTACCTGCATTTATTTGAATTGTTCAATTGCTTCTTCGAAAGGAATAAGCTCTCTACAATCATAGAGCGTTGATATGGCAGATGTATATGTGTGAATATTGCTTTCTTCAATTGCTGCTATTGGATTTAGCCCTCCCACTACGATAATGCCCACTCTATCCATACCAACGGGTATATCTAATAGGGGTTGATTAGGTTCGCCAAACATCATTATTCCCTGAAATCCTCTTTTCTGCATTAGTGAATAAATTTCCTTCACCTTATCTATGCATACGATTGGAATTTCTCTAAAACTTGCAAGAACTCTACCAGAACCGCTATTTATTGCACCTAAAACATCTGTCATTTTACCTCTAATAAAAATTTCTAAGGGGTCAAGAGAAGTTCCATCGTAGCTAATAAGTGCTCCAAATCTATAGGGCTCTCTATCTCTTATTTCGAGAACACCTCCAAAGCGTGATATTATAGGCACACCATTTTTTAGCAAGATGGCATTAAGAGTAACGCTACAAACAGTTCCTATACATATATGGTCTTCAGGCACAAGTATGTTTTCACTGTCTTTCTCTAAAATTAAAATTCTATCACTCATTACATAAGGAGAGGCAAAAACACTTTCCATTGCCTTTAAAGCCTTCCGAAATTTATTTTTCGGTATGTAAGTAACATTAAGAATAAGCTTACCTTTCATTGATTCAAGGTCGAAATCCGATTGATAACTTAAGGTTTCAATTTTATTTATTATAAAACCTACTTTTTCAACGGTGCTTGCTGTTTCAAGTTCTTTTCTGCCTTTATCAGTAATTTTTCTTCCTTCCTTGCCAAAAACTTTTGTAAGTCCTCTTTCATCGAGAATTTTTAGATGGTATCTAACAGTTCTCTCTGAAAGATTAACACCAAACATTTTTAGTTTTTTTGATATCTCCTTTGAACCAATTATTTTATTCTCCTTTGAGAGAATTTTAAGTATTGACATAAGTGTGCGATTCATTTCTCCTCCCGCTAACCTTTATCCTAAAAATTATAACATGGGTTCATTTTAATTGAAAAAAATTAGGAAATTTTCTGCCGAAAAATTCATTTGTTTAATAAACCATACCAAACAATTTAAATGTTGACAAAAGAAAGAATAAATGGATATCTTAAAATCTCCTATGTTAGTTTTTTTCAAGTTTTTAGGTGAAAAGGTTTTTCAACTACTCGCATTTTTGGGGAAAATTTCAATTTTCCTCGCTGAATCAATTTATCATGCCCTTTATCCTCCTTTCAAATTTCGAAATTTACTAAGACAGATAAGGTTTTTTGGTAACAAATCAATTATCGTAGTTGTATTTACAGGCGCATTCAGCGGAATGGTGCTTGCACTTCAGGGTTTTTATGCTCTCAACAAATTCGGAGCAGAGGCTCTCCTTGGACCTGTAGTGGCTTTATCTTTAATAAGAGAGTTAGGGCCGGTTTTATGCGCCCTAATGGTAACGGGAAGGGCAGGTTCTGCTGTTACAGCTGAAATTGGAATAATGCGAATAACTGAGCAGATAGACGCACTTACAGTAATGGCAGTCAATCCTTTTAAATACGTCATTGTTCCTAATATTCTTGCAGGTATAACAACATTTCCTTTGTTGACGGCAATTTTCGATGTAGTTGGAATTTACGGCGGATATCTTGTATCTGTTCATGCATTAGGTCTAAGCGAAGGAACATATTTTGCTCAGATGGAGCTCTATGTGGACATGGAAGATATAAGAATAGGTCTTTATAAATCTCTGAGCTTCGGACTTCTCGTTACATGGATATGCACTTTTATGGGATATAATACAGGCTATGGAGCAAGAGGTGTAAGCAGGGCTACAACTAATGCAGTCGTTTTATCATCTGTCGTAATTCTTGTTTGGGATTATATTCTTGGAGCAATTCTGTTATGATTGAAATAATAGAACTTTATAAATCCTTTGGAACGCAAGAAGTTCTAAAAGGAGTTAATCTTAAGATTAATGACAACGAAGTAACAGCTATTATAGGAAGAAGTGGAGGAGGCAAATCGGTCTTGCTCAAACATATTGTTGGTCTCCTTAAACCTGACAGAGGAAAGATATTAGTGAAGGGTGAGGACATTACAAAATTAAAGGGAAGCAGGCTTGATGAAATACGCTCAGATATTGGTGTTGTATTTCAGGGAGGAGCTTTGTTTGATTCAATGACTGTTTATGATAATGTAGCATTTCCTCTAAGGGAAAAGACCAAGCTCGACAGGAAAACAATTCATGAGGCTGTATTGACTGCTCTTAATGATGTAGGACTTCTCGGCATGGAGTATAAATATCCCGCTGAACTAAGTGGAGGAATGAAAAAAAGAGTTGCCCTTGCAAGAGCCTTAATTGCTAAACCTAAGATTATACTTTTTGATGAGCCTACAACAGGACTTGACCCTATTTTAGTTCACTCGATTCATAAACTAATAAGAGATACTCAGCAACAGTATAAATTTACAGGCATAATCATAAGTCATGAAATTCCAGAAATCTTTGAAATTTCCGATAAAGTTGCGGTGCTTCACGATGGAAAGATTGTAGAAGTTGGCACGCCCGAGGAGATAAAAAACAGCAATAAAATTGTTGTAAAAAACTTTATACTTGGAATAGAAAATGGAGGTACTGAATGAAAAGGGAAAATATTGAGATAGCCGTTGGAATTTTTGTCTTAATTGGAATTTTAGCTCTTGGTTATCTATCTTTTAGACTTGGCAAAATAGAGCTCTTTTCAGCAGATTCATATACGATATATGCCGAGTTCGACAAGGTTGGAGGAATAAAAAAGGGCTCAGTAGTAGAAATAGCTGGCGTTCCAATCGGTTCGGTCGAAAGAGTTTCTATTAACGATAAATATCATGCCGTTGTAGAGATTAAGATAAGGAGTTCTATAAAACTTCCCGATGATTCAATTGCCTCAATTAGAACAAAGGGGCTAATAGGAGAGAAATATATTCAAATAACTCCTGGAGGTTCTGACAGATACATTGCTAAGGGTGGTAGAATAAGAGAAACAGAATCTTCAATAGACATAGAGGAGGTGTTATCAAAATATGTATTCGGTAAAATTTAAAACCTCAATTGTTCTGTTCGTTTTTCTTTTTACAGGGTGGGCTTTTGCAGAGGAAAATATTTCCCTTGATTTGAAGAGTTGTATTGAGAGAGCTGTTAGATTCCATCCAGAATTGGGAGAATACAAGAAAGATATTGAAATTTACAAAGCAAAGCTAAGCCAGGCAGAAAGTGCTGTCTTGCCTCAGATTGAACTAATGGCCATAGGTGGTCCGTCACCAAAAGCAGAAAAAGAGACCCTTTCTCCAGAAATTAAGACAGATGTTAAATCAACAACTATCAATGGCGTTTTTGGCATGATTACTATGCAAGTTTTACAGCCAATTTACACTTTCGGAAAGATTACGGGCTACAAAACCGCTGCAGAGGGGGGTATTAAAGTCTCAGAGGCAGAGCTGGAAAAAAAACGTTCAGAGATTATTCTGAAGACAAAAGAGCTATACTGGAGCTTAGCCCTTGTAAGAGAGTTAAAGGGGCTTGCTACGGAAATTAAAGAAGAACTTGAGAAGGCCATAAAGAAAACAACAGAGGATTTAAAAAAAGACATTCCATCCGCAGACGAACTTACGCTTTACAAATTGAAAACCTATCTGGGAGAGGTTAAAAGAAACCTGAACGAAATTGAAAAAAATGAAGCTCTTATTACAGAAGCTTTGAAGTTCATGACAGGAATTCCTTTAACGCAAAGAGTTAATATAATCACACCTTCGCTAAGGTATGAGGAGGCTCAAATAAATAAAGAAGAAATGATAAATAAAGCACTTGCTCTCAGACCTGAAATAATCCAGATAAGAGAAGGGCTCAAAGCAAAAGAAGCGTTGGTTAATGTGGAGAAAAGTAATCAGTATCCCCAGATTTTTGCTCTCATAAAAGGCAACCTTTCTGGAGCAACGAATAGAGATAAAATCCATAATCCCTATATTTCAGACCCCCTTAATAGTTCTTATATAGCAGCAGTTCTTGGAATGAAGCTAAATATAGATTTTGGAATTACTAAAGGCAAAATAAGAGAGGCTCAGATAGAATACGAAAAAATACTGGAAAAGAAAAAACTGGCCGAGCAGGGTATCCCCGTTCAGATTACCAAGGCCTATTTAGAATATTTAGAAGCAACCAAGACAGCTAAAGACATGGAAGAGGCCTTTCAGAATGCAAAGAAATGGTTGGTAACAGCTGATGCCAACTTGGACATGGGTATTGGAGAAACAAAAGATTTAGCCGATGCAGTTCTTGCATATGCTACAACAAGGGTCAATCATCTAAGGTCTCTTTACAATCAAAAAATGGCAATGGCAAATCTCTATCAACTGTCAGGACTGGATAAAGAGGAAAGGGAGGTAAAAGAATGAAAACAAGAAGTTTTATATTCATATTAATGTTAATGGTCATTCCCTTTATTAGTTTTTCTTTAGTATTTGCTCAGCTCTCTCCAAAAGAACAGGTTAAGATTACCGTAGATAATGTAATTTCTATTCTCAAAAATCCAAAATATAAGGGTAAAGAAAAAGCTAACAAAAGAAGAGAAGCCTTGAGAACTGAAATAGGGAAAATATTTGATTTTGAAGAGATGGCAAAACGCTCTCTTGGAGTTTACTGGAGGGAGAGAACTCCTCACGAAAGAAAAGAGTTTGTCGAACTATTTAAAGACCTTCTTGAAAGGTCTTACAGTGGAAAAATAGAGTCCTATACAGACGAAAAGGTCTTATATCTGGATGAAAAAATTGATAACAATCAATACGCTGAAGTAAGAACAAGAATTATAACCAGTGATAAAAAAGAAATACCAATAGACTACAGATTATTCTTCAACGGAAAGGAATGGAAAGTCTATGATGTAGTAATTGAGGGAGTAAGCCTTGTGAGTAATTATCGTTCTCAGTTCAATAAGATTATTCGTAACCATTCCTATCAGGAACTTATCAAAAGAATGAAATCAAAACAAATTGAAGAAATAACAAGGGAGAAAGCATGAAAATTTTGTTAATTGAAAAAAAATCTCTTTTGAATGACTTTATAAAAAGAAGTTTAGTAGAGCAAGAGGTTACAGTTTTTTCTTGTTCTAATGAAGAAGAAGCTCTGAGAAAAATGTCATACTTTGAGCCAGATATTGTCATGTGTCATGAGGAAGTTGGAGGAGAGCGATTATTAAATCTTTGTAAAGAGGTCAGAGAAAAATACTCTCTCCTTTTGCCTATAGTATTAGTGATAAATTTTTATTCTTCTATGGATTTGTCGGCTTTTAGAAATCTTGGAGTAGAGATTCTTGTAAGTCCTCTCGGAGAAGAGGAGTTTAGAGAAATGATTTCTCTAAACATAAAGCCAGCGAAAAGTGAAGTTCAACCTAAGCCCTTAGAGGAAATTGAAGTTTTAGTGGAAAAATTGAAGCCTTATCTAAATGAAATTGTCAGAAAAGAAGTTGGAAATATTCTTAGAGAATTTATGGAGGTTTTAGAGAGGAAAAATGCTTGACAATAAGAATTCTATTTCAGAAAGCTACTCACCCGCTGAAATTGAGACAAAACTTTATAATTACTGGGAAGAAAAGGGTTTTTTTAAACCTCATGAAGACAAAAATACCCCTTCATACTGTATAGTCATTCCACCGCCAAATGTTACAGGTACACTGCACATGGGGCATGCTTTAAATGCAACCTTACAGGATATCCTCATAAGATGGAAAAGAATGCTCGGATACTGTAGTCTATGGCTTCCAGGAACAGACCATGCAGGAATAGCAACTCAGAACGTCGTGGAAAGACAGCTTCTTCAGGAAGGTCTTGACAGGTATCAGCTTGGCAGAGATAAGTTTCTTCAGCGCGTATGGCAGTGGAAAGATGCCTGTGGAGGAAGAATAATTGACCAATTAAAAAGAATAGGTGCATCTTGCGATTGGTCTCGTTTGCGTTTCACAATGGATGAGGGATTAAGTAATGCCGTAAGAGAGGTTTTTATAAGGCTTTTTGAAGAAGGTTTAATATACAGAGATTTGCGGCTTATTAACTGGTGTCCGAGATGCCATACCGCTCTTTCAGACCTTGAAGTTGAACATGAGGAAATTGAAGGCAAGCTTTACTATATCAAATATCCCCTTAGAGAAAATCCAAACAATTACATTATCGTAGCTACAACCCGCCCAGAGACAATGCTCGGAGATACTGCTGTTGCTGTAAATCCAGAAGACAAGCGATATAAAAATTTAATCGGAAAGACTCTTATTCTCCCTCTCGTAAACAGAGAAATTCCCGTAATTGCTGATGAATCCGTAGACATGGAGTTTGGAACAGGAGCGGTAAAGGTCACACCATCCCATGATTTCAATGATGCTGAAATAGCTCAGAGACATTCACTTCCTTATGTATCTGTTATTGACGAAGAGGGTAAAATGACTGTTCAAGCAGGTAAATACGAGGGAATAGACAGATATGAGGCAAGAAATAAGATAATTACAGACCTTACTGAATTAGGACTTCTTGAAAAGATTGAAAAACATAAACATGCAGTAGGACACTGTTACAGGTGTAAAACGATAATAGAGCCCTTCCAAACAGTTCAGTGGTATGTAAAAATCAAACCTCTTGCAGATGAAGCAGTAAGGGTTGTGCAGGAAGGTCAAATAAAATTTAT
Organism: Thermodesulfovibrio sp. TK500a; assembly: GCF_055381765.1. Lineage (NCBI taxonomy): Bacteria > Pseudomonadati > Nitrospirota > Thermodesulfovibrionia > Thermodesulfovibrionales > Thermodesulfovibrionaceae > Thermodesulfovibrio > Thermodesulfovibrio sp. TK500a. The sequence goes on along the minus strand of NZ_AP041606.1, from coordinate 232,121 downwards.
TCCTGAGGGCTGGATAAACAACTACTATGCATGGATGAGGGATATAAGAGACTGGTGTATCTCCAGACAGCTTTGGTGGGGACATAGAATTCCTGTTTGGTACTGTACTGACTGCAAAACGCCAGATGGAGTTGAACAGGGAAGACTAATCGAAATTCTCTTCTACAAACCTATCAAATTAGGAGAAAAAGAGGTATGGGGTGGAAGTTTCTCTGAATTAAGAAGTTATGGAATATCAAAAGAAGAGATTGAAGGCAAAGCTAAGATAATAAAAATTCCCAAAGAGATTATACCTTTATCAAGTAGAGAAGAACCAGAAAAATGCCCTAAATGCGGAAGTAAAGAGTTTATTCAAGACCCAGATGTGCTCGATACATGGTTTTCTTCAGCTCTCTGGCCTTTCTCTACTCTTGGTTGGCCAGAGGAAACAGAGGAACTGAAGAGGTTTTATCCAACAAGTGTGCTTGTTACAGGTTTTGACATTATATTTTTCTGGGTTGCCAGAATGATTATGATGGGAATGAAATTTATGAAAGAAGTCCCATTCAAAGATGTTTATATTCATGCACTTGTAAGAGACTCGAAAGGGCAGAAAATGAGTAAGTCTAAAGGAAATGTAGTTGACCCTTTAGTAATGATAGAAAAATATGGAGCAGATGCTTTTAGGTTCACTTTAGCTGCCTTTGCGGCGCAAGGAAGGGATATTAAATTTTCAGAAGATAGAGTAGAAGGCTATAGACATTTTATAAATAAAATATGGAATGCCATGAAGTTCATCATGGGCTTTTCTAAATTAAGAACGAAAGATACTGTTTCCGTTGATGAAGTTAGAGAGCTTAAGGATAAATGGATTCTTTCAAGGCTTTCATTCACAATACATGAGACAAATCGGGCTCTTGAAGCATACAGATTTAATGATGCTGCAGGAGCTATTTATCAATTTCTATGGCATGAATTCTGTGACTGGTATATTGAGTTTTCTAAAGTTATACTCTATTCTGAAGATGATACGAAGGAAGACACTGTAAACTGTCTTTTTTTCGTATTTGAAAATATAATTAAACTTCTTCATCCCTTTATGCCATTTGTGACAGAGGAGATATGGCTTAATATCTTAAAAAAAGACAAATCTCTAATGATATCCTCATACCCTAAAGCAGAGGACATATCAAGAGATGAAAACTCTGAAATAAAGATGAACCATCTTATCAATAGCATATCTGGCATAAGAAGCATAAGAGGAGAACTTAACATCCCTCCATCAGCAAGAGTAGACGTTTTTATAAAAACCTTCAATGAAGAAGTGAATAACATACTGAAAGAATCAGCTAAATTTATAAATAAGCTTGCGAAAGTGAATAATCTGGAAATTGCAGGTAACATAATCAGGCAAAAGGGTAGCGCCATAGCTGTTGAGAGAGATTTCGAAATCTACATCCCCGTAAAAGACATGATAGACATAGAAAAGGAGAAAAATAGACTTCTTAAAGAACTTAGAAAAACCGAAGAAGAGATAAAATTTTTAAACAAAAAACTTATGAATGAAGATTTCATAAAGAATGCTCCTAAGGATGTTGTGGAGAAGGATAGGTCAAAATATGAAGAACTTCTTATGAGAAGTGATAAAATAAAAGAGAATCTTAAGGTTCTTGAAGAACTCAATTAGGAGGTAAAAAAATGGAGCAAAAAATAGAAATCGAAAGTCAGAATATGGATATAGCTGAAGCTGAGTTCATGAATGTAAAACAGAGCACTATTAGAGCCGTAGAAGCAGGGAGCGCTGAAATGCAACAGGTATGCGCTTTAAGTGTTGATGCGGAGAAGGCCGAGATAACTCAAGGTGCTATAGGTTTTGTTAAAGCAACAGATATAAGCATGAATCAATGTATAAGTGGAGTTTCTATGGGAGAAAAGACAGAAATAAATTTTTCATTTAGTCCCCTGTCAATAGGAAAGGAAGAGGCAAAAATAAAAAAATCAGCTGCCGGTTTAGTAATTGGCAATAATGTGGAAGTTAAGAATTCAGCAGCTCTAATTGTGGTGGGTAAAAATGTTGAAGGTAATATAACAACTCTTTTTGACTGGAAAAGCGCTCTTGCTGTAACAGCAGTTGCTGGAGGAATTTTTGGTATCTTAAGACTTTTCCTCAGAAGATGATGTTTAATCCTATTGTTGATAAGTTTTTTAACCTTGCAATATTAGAGGATATTGGAAATGGAGACATAACATCGGAACTACTAATTCCAGAAGATACTTTTGCTAAAGCTCATATAATTTGTAAAGAAGATTGTATTTTAGCTGGTTTACCTTTTATAAAACGTTTTTTTGTAGTTCTTTCTTCATATTTTAAGCTCAAATCAGATGGTGTGGATTTCATAGATTATTGCAACGATGGAGATTTTGTTAAAAAGGGAGAAATAATCTCTGAATTGAAGGGTAATGCGAGGCTATTACTTGCAGGAGAACGTATTGCCCTTAATATCCTCCAGAGACTTTCTGGTATTGCTACACTGACATCCAAGTTTGTGAGGAAAACAGAAGGATATGATATAAAAATACTCGATACAAGAAAAACAACTCCCTGTATGAGATTCATGGAAAAATATGCTGTCCGTGTAGGTGGAGGTTTTAATCACCGATTTGCCCTTTATGATGCTGTCTTAATAAAGGACAACCACATTAAAATTACAGGTTCTGTAAAAGATGCCATAAAGCTATCCAAAAAAAAAGCTATTCATCAGAAAATTGAAATAGAGGTCAAGAATATTGAAGAGTTAAAGGAAGCAGTTTTAGAAGGTGCAGACATAGTAATGCTTGATAATATGGATATGGAGAGTATAAAAAAAGCAGTGCAAATAGCAAAGGGCAAGGTTTTGCTTGAAGTATCTGGGGGAGTAAATCTTGAAAATATACATGAGATAGCCTCGACAGGCGTTGATTTTGTGTCTATTGGAGCACTTACACACTCAGCAAAAGCCGTTGATATTAGTATGAAAATTAGGGAGGTTCTATGAGCATTACCTATAAAAAAGCCGGCGTTGATATTGATGAAGCAGATAGATTTGTAAGCATGATTTCTCCTATGGTTAGAAAAACATTTCGTAAGGAGGTTCTTACTGACATAGGCCTTTTTGCAGGACTTTTTAAACTTGATATATCGAAATATAAAGAGCCTATCTTAGTTAGTGGCACCGATGGGGTGGGAACAAAACTTAAAATAGCCTTTGAGGTAGATAAACATGATACTGTTGGTATAGACCTTGTTGCAATGTGTGTCAATGATATTTTAACCGTAGGAGCAGAGCCCTTATTTTTTCTTGATTATTTTGCTACAGGTAAGCTGAAAGCAGAGAAAGCATCGGAGGTAATAAAAGGTATAGTAGAGGGCTGTAGGCAGGCAGGTTGTGCTCTAATTGGAGGTGAGACCGCTGAACTACCAGGTTTTTACAGGGAAAATGAATATGATATGGCAGGTTTTGCCGTTGGGATTGTTGAAAGGAAGAGAATAATAAACGGCTCAGATATAAAAGTTGGTGATGCTATCATAGGAGTTGCTTCCTCGGGATTACACAGCAACGGTTTTTCTCTCGCAAGAAAGGTGCTATTTGAGATAGGAAAATTCAAACTTGAGCAGTATATTCCCGAACTTGGCTGTTTACTTGCAGACGAATTACTTAAACCAACAAGAATATACGTTAATGCATTTAATGCAATCAAAGACAGATTAAATATTAAGGGAATGGCTCATATAACAGGCGGAGGAATTACAGGCAATCTTCCAAGAATTTTTCCTTCTAACATTTCAGCTGTAGTAAACAAAAATAGTTGGAATATAAATCCAATATTTGATTTTATTCAGAAAACAGGGAGGATAAGTGATTCCGAGATGTATAGAGTGTTCAATATGGGAATAGGATTTATTTTTATAGTAGATAAACAAAATACTGATGAAGCTATAAAAATCCTAAGCAAAGAGGGATACGAGAGCTATATGATAGGTGAAACCAGAGAAGGCTCAAGAGAAGTAGAAATAAAATGAAGATTTTTCTTACAGAAACTACGATAACAGAGGTATTGTCAAAATTTATAGAATCCTACTTGTCACCGTTAATAATATTTGACCCAGAGAGATATGAAATTATATATGCCAATGAAAAGGCGAAGGATTTTTTCGGGGAAGCAAGGAATTTATCTTGTTTATTTCAGGAAGATGAATATCTAAACTTTATAAAGCTAATAAAAGATTGCTACAGTATCGAGGAAAAAAGAGTAATCACCTATCAAAAAAATGATGACACAAAAGGAGTTTTGCTTTTCAATCTATACCCCATACCAAATGAAGAGCAAAGATTGGTAGTATTAACATTCCAAGAAATAACTGAAAAAATAAAACAAAAGGAAGAAAGGCGTAAAAAGAACGCTCAGTTGATACTTCAGGATAAACTAAAATCCGTTGACCTCGTAACCTCAAGTATATCTCATGAAATAAATAACATCTGCAATTTTATGGTAAACAATCTCAAGATAGTTTTTCAGACTTGGAATGATGTCTTTAAACTCATTAGAGAACACGAAAGTGAAAATAACGAATTTCTGTTAGGTGGTATTCCTTCCGCAGAGGTTAATAAAGTAGTTCCGAGGCTTATGATGTCTCTTATCGATGGAATAAACAGGATTTCAGATACAATAGATGATTTTAAAAAATATATAAGGGAAGGCCTTAAATCCGAACTCTCGATGATTAATGTAAATGAGGTCATAAAGAGAGTTATAAGCATACTGAATCATCACATCTTTTTGTATACAGAAAATTTTAATATTCATCTCTTAGATTCTATTCCTGAAGTAAAAGGTAACTTACAAAAACTGGAACAGGTTATAATAAATCTCCTTACAAATGCCCTTCAGTCTTTGCCAGATAGACATAAAAGTGTGTCAGTCTGCACAGGTATTGAGGGGAATAAAGTAATTATAGAAATTAAAGATGAAGGCATTGGAATACCCCGAAACATAATGCCTCATATTTTCGAACCTTTCTTCTCTACAAAATATTCAACCGGAGGCTCTGGACTGGGGCTTTATCTTTCAAAGTCCATAGTAGAAGAATTTGGGGGTGAAATATTAATCAACTCAGAGGAAAATAAAGGCACAGCAGTAAAGATATGCTTACCCTATGAGTCTTAAAAAGGAAAATTTTAACTACAGCATAGCAATAGTTGATGATGAAAAAGAATCTCTCTATACCTATTCTCTCATAGTAAAGCAATCTGGAATAAGTGATATAACACTCTTTGAAGATGCAAGAGAATTGCCATTAGTTTTAAAGGAAAGGTCATTCTCTCTAATTCTTCTTGACTTATCAATGCCTTATCTTTCAGGTTTTGAACTTCTTAAATTCTTAACTGTCGAGTATCCAGAAATACCGGTAATAATAATAACAGCAATTAAAGAGATAGATACAGCGGTAGAATGTATAAAGATGGGGGCTTCTGACTATTTAGTAAAACCTGTAGAACCTAATAAACTACTCTCATCTCTTAAAAATACTCTTGAGATGAATAGGTTAAGGGAAGAGATAATTGGGCTCAAATATAGACTAATCGAAGATAAACTTGAGAATGAAGAATACTTTTCTGAAATTATTACTGTCAATCAGAAAATGAGGGGATTGTTTAAATACATAGAAGTTATATCAAAAACTGAGCAACCCGTATTAATAACTGGAGAGACAGGAACTGGAAAGGAACTTGTGGCAAGAGCAATACATAAAATCAGTGGAAAGAAGGGTGATTTTGTGGCAATAAATGTGGCAGGTCTTGATGATAACATGTTTTCTGATACTCTTTTTGGACATAAAAAAGGTGCTTTTACAGGAGCAATTTCTAATAGGGAAGGATTAATTGCTAAAGCAAAAGGTGGAACTCTATTTCTTGATGAGATTGGTGACCTTACTGAACCATCTCAATTAAAACTTTTAAGAGTTCTTCAGGAAAAGATTTATTATCCAATTGGTTCAGACATTCCTAAAATTTCAGATACAAGAATAATAGTTGCGACGAATCAAAACATTCAAGAAATGGTAAAGAAGGGGTCATTCAGAAAAGACCTTTTCTTTAGACTTAAAGCTCATCATGTTCACCTACCTCCACTTAGAGAGAGAAAAGATGATATTCCCGTTTTGTTAGACCATTTCATAAAAGAAGCTGCTATTTCTTTAGGTAAAAAACCTCCCAAATACCCTGAAGAACTCTTAATTCTTCTTAGTAATTATACCTTTCCTGGCAATATAAGAGAGTTGAAAATGTTAGTTTATGACGCTGTAACAAGATGTTCTTCCAATGTCCTTTCATTGGAAATTTTCAAAGACATAATAGACATAGGCAGTGCTCTTGATAATGAATTTAAAAGTGAGATAGTAAAATTCTATATTCAAATGAGATTTCCCGATAAGCTTCCTACATTAAGAGAAATGGAGGACTTATTGGTAAAAGAGGCAATGAGAAGGGCACAGGGTAATCAGGGAATTGCAGCATCTATGCTCGGAATTACTCGACAAGCTTTAAATAAGAGACTGAAAAGCAATAGAGCCTCCCTGAAATAATTTTTTACACTTCCGCTTGTTAGCAAAAAAAGTTGCACCCACTTATTTCATAACTCATTGATTATAGGTGGAAATCTATTGGCACGATAATTGTAACTAATAAAGTTTAGATGAACCGATTAAATTTTCCATACAGCCCCCTAATAAATTTAATCGGGAGAGGGGGGATACTCTTGAGGTGGAAAGCCTTAGGGTATCCCTTTTTTATTTAAAAATTTTAAAGGAGGAGGTAATATGGAGCTTACAAGGCGAAGTTTTTTGAAAATCTCCACTGGTGCTCTTCTTCTCAGCTCATTGGGACTTAATCTTGAACCCACAAAAGCTTATGCCGCTGAGCTGAGAACAAAGGGTGCTAAGGAGACAACTACTGTATGTCCTTACTGTTCAGTAGGTTGTAGTATTATTGTGTCTGTAAAGGATGGTAAGGTTGTCAACACCGAGGGTGACCCAGACGGTCCTATTAATGAGGGTGCTCTATGTCCAAAGGGAGCTTCAATTTATCAGATGGCTAATAATCCATACAGAGTTACAGAACCTCTTTATCGTGCTCCAGGTTCAAATCAGTGGAAGAAGATTTCGTGGGATGAAGCATTAGATAAAATTGCAAAGCTCATAAAACAAACAAGAGACAAGAATTTCATTGTTAAAAATGAAAAAGGCCAGGTAGTCAATAGGGTTGATGCTATTGCTCATGTGGGTTCAGCAGCTCTTGACAATGAGGAGTGTTATATACTTCAGAAATTACTCCGTTCATGGGGATTGGTCTACATCGAACATCAAGCCCGTATATGACACTCCCCTACTGTAGCGGCTCTGGGAGAGTCGTTTGGTAGAGGAGCAATGACCAATCAATACACAGACCTCAAAAATGCAGATGTAATTTTAATAATGGGAGGTAATCCCGCTGAAAATCATCCCGTTGCTATGAAATGGATTATGAGAGCAAAAGAGCAAAGGGGAGCAAAGCTTGTCGTAGTTGACCCTCGTTTCACAAGAACAGCAGCAAAAGCAGACCTCTATGTCCCGATACGTTCTGGAACAGACATTGTATTTTTAGGAGGATTGATTAAATACATCATTGATAACAATCTCTACTTCAAAGACTATGTATTAAATTACACCGATGCCTCTTTCCTTGTTGACCCTAACTTTAAACTGCCCGATGAACTTGATGGAGTTTTTTCAGGCTACGATGAGAAAAAGAGGGCGTATGACAAGGCTACTTGGAAGTTCCAACTTGATGAAAATGGAATTCCTAAAAAGGACCCAACGCTTCAAGACCCACACTGTGTATTTCAATTACTTAGAAAAATTTATTCAAGATATACACTTGACGTTGTTTCCAATATAACAGGAGCTCCAAAAGACAAAATAGAAGAGTGCTATAAAATTCTTGCCTCTACAGGTAAACCAGACAAGGTTATGACAGAATGTTATGCAATGGGATGGACTCAACACACAGTTGGTGCCCAGAACATAAGAGCCATGTCAATTATTCAACTTCTTCTTGGAAACATGGGAATGGCAGGTGGTGGAATTAATGCTCTAAGAGGAGAGTCCAACGTTCAAGGTTCAACTGATGCGGGTCTTCTTTTCCATATTCTGACCGGATATAATCCAACTCCTGTTGCAAGCGATGTTGACCTTAAAACTTATATTGAAAAATATACACCGAAAACAAAAGAACCTAAGAGCCTCAACTGGTTGAGCAACAGACCAAAATATATTGTAAGTTATCTCAAAGCAATATATGGAGATAAGGCAACAAAGGAGAATGACTACTGCTATAGCTATCTGCCAAAGAGAGATGACACACAGAACTGCTCATGGCTTATGATTTTTGACCAGATGTATAAGGGCAAAATAAAAGGCTTCTTTGCTTGGGGGCAGAATCCTGCATGTTCTGGTGCTAATTCCAACAAAACAAGACAGGCTCTTGCAAAGCTTGATTGGCTTGTATGCGTCAATCTCTGGGATAATGAAACTTCTTCCTTCTGGAAAGGCCCTGGCATGGATTCAAAGAAGATAAAAACAGAAGTATTTTTCCTGCCCTGTGCAGCTTCTGTTGAAAAAGAGGGAAGTGTAACCAACTCTGGAAGAATAGCCCAGTGGAGATATAAAGCTGTAAATCCACCTGGCAAGTGCATGCCCGATGCAGAGATAATTAATGAGCTTTACTTTAGAGTAAAGAAACTTTATGAGAAAGAAAAAGGAGCATTCCCTGATCCTATCTTGCACTTAACTTGGGATTACGGTGAAAAAGACAAAAACGGAAAAATTAAACATGTTGATGTTCACAAAGTTGCCAAAGAGATTAACGGATACTTTACAGCCGATGTGCCTGAGCATCCTAATGACAAGAAGGCTTACAAGAAGGGACAGCAAGTTCCTTCCTTTGCATTACTTCTTGATGATGGAAGAACAGCCTGTGGTAACTGGATATACTGTGGTAGCTATACAGACGCTGGCAATATGATGGCAAGAAGGGGCAAAGAAGACCCAACAGGATTAGGACTTTTCCCCAACTGGGCATGGTCATGGCCAGTAAATAGAAGAATTATTTACAACCGTGCCAGCGTTGACCCACAAGGTAATCCATGGGATCCAAAGAGAGCTGTAATTAAATGGGATGCAGCTAATAAAAAATGGGTTGGAGACATTGCTGATGGACCTCAGCCGCCTCTTGCTCTTGAAGGTGGAAAACTGCCATTCATAATGAAGCCGCTTGGTGTAGGTGCTATATTCGGACCTGGCATGGCCGATGGACCATTTCCGGTGCATTATGAGCCCCTTGAGTGTCCTTTCCAGGAAAATCCTCTTTACAAGAAGCATAGAATTAATCCAACAGTAAAGCTCTTTGATGCAGACACAGACGTATTTGTTTACTGCGACACCAGATATCCTTATGTAGGAACTACTTACAGAGTAACAGAACACTGGCAGACAGGAGTTATGACAAGACATACTGATTGGCTCAGAGAGCTTGAGCCCCAGATTTTTGCTGAGATAGACCCTGTGCTTGCAAAGGAAAAAGGAATAAAGAGTGGAGATAAGGTAATAGTGTCTTCTGCAAGGGGAAAACTGTGGGCAATAGCAATTATCACGCCAAGGCTTCAACCAATGAAAGTTCTTGGGCAGACTATTCACATAGTAGGATTACCATGGCATTACGGATGGAAATTCCCAGAGGATGGCTCAGGCGGAGACAGTGCAAACCTGCTTACACCAACAATTGGTGACCCCAATACCATGATTCCTGAATCAAAGGCATTCATGGTAAACATAGAGAAGGCATAGGAGGTGAAACATGGCACGTAAGGGATTGTTAATAACACCAGATATATGTGTAGGGTGCAGAGCCTGTCAGGTAGCCTGCAAGGAGTGGAATCAGCTTCCTGCAACCAAGACAAAAAACAACGGAACCCACGAAAATCCACCAGATTTAGATGGTAACAATTTCAATAAAATCAGATTCATTGAGCATGCTGACCAGAAAGGTGTAAAGTGGCTATTTGTAAGTCAGCGCTGTATGCACTGCGGTGAGCCTGCCTGTGTACAGATATGTCCAGTTGGCGCGCTCATAAAGGACAAAGACACGGGCATTGTTTATTATGATAAAAACAAATGCATCGCCTGTCATGCCTGCAAGTCTGCCTGCCCATTTGATATACCCAGGTATGACCAGGGTGGAAAAGGCAAAATTGCCAAGTGTCACCTCTGCATTGACAGAGTTCGTGCAGGATTAACACCTGCCTGTGCAAAAACTTGCCCAACCGGAGCTATAAGATACGGAGACAGGGATGCATTGCTAAAAGAGGCAAAGGCAAAGAAATATAAAATCTATGGAGAGACAGAACTTGGCGGTCTTGGAGTTATCTTTGCTTTGACTGACTCTCCAAAGATTTATAAACTTGCAGAGTCTCCGAAAATTTCTGAGTCTGTTGCATTCTGGGGTTCTGTATTGAGGACACTTGTAGGAAGAGGTGACTCAACAGCATCAACTTTTGTCAGATATCTGGCGCACAAATCTACTGAGAAATAAGATAACTTCTAAGGAGAGCTCTTTAAAGGGCTCTCCTTTCTCTTTACCAATTAAAATAATTTCTTGCCAAATATAACAAAAATTTAATATATTACAGCTATGAACAGAACAATTGAAATATACGATACGACCCTGAGAGATGGAGCTCAGGCAGAGGATATTTCTTTTTCTCTTGAAGATAAGTTAAAAATCACTGAAAAACTTGATGAGCTGGGAGTTCATTATATTGAAGGAGGATGGCCTGGTTCAAATCCAAAGGATGCCGAGTTTTTCAAAAAAGTTAAAAAGCTAAATCTTAAGAATTCTAAGATAGTAGCCTTTGGTAGCACCCACAGACCAAAATTAAAAATTGAAAATGATGCAAATATTAAGACCTTGATTGCCTCTGAAACCGAAATTATAACAATATTTGGAAAAAGCTGGGATTTCCATGTAACAGAAGCTTTGAAGATTTCTCTCGAAGAAAATCTATCGCTCATATATAACACCATAGTTTACTTAAAAAAATACGTTAATAAAGTATTTTTTGATGCTGAACACTTTTTTGATGGTTTCAAAGACAATCCAGAGTATGCCCAAAAATGTTTAGAGGTAGCTGAGCAGGCTGGTGCAGATTGTCTTGTTTTATGTGATACAAATGGAGGCACTCTGCCTCATGAGATTTCCGAAATAATGATAAAAGTAAAAGAAAAAATTCGAGCACCTCTCGGTGTTCATGCCCATAATGATTCAGATTGCGCAGTAGCAAACAGTATCGTAGCTGTACTAAATGGAGCTGTTCATGTGCAAGGAACTATGAATGGTTTTGGCGAAAGATGTGGAAATGCCAACTTATGCTCCCTTATTCCGAATTTACAGATTAAACTTGGCTTTCGGTGTATTGATGATGAAAAATTAAGAAATCTAACGGAGATTTCAAGATTTGTATATGAAATAGCCAATTTAACTCCTTTTAAAAGACAACCTTTTGTCGGTGAAAGTGCTTTTGCTCATAAAGGAGGAGTACATGTAAGTGCTATAAGAAAAAGACCTGAAACATACGAGCATATCAGGCCTCAACTGGTAGGAAATAGACAAAGAGTTCTGGTATCTGACCTGGCAGGTAAAAGTAATATTTTGAAAAAAGCAGAGGAGTTTAATATTTCTCTTGACCCTAATTCTCCTGATGTTCAAGCAATCGTAGATGCAGTGAAAAACTTAGAAAATGAGGGATTTCAATTCGAAGGAGCTGATGCATCACTTGAACTTTTATTCAAAAAGACATTGGGTTTAAAGAGAAAATTTTTTGACTTGATAGGATTTAGAGTTATCGATGAAAAAAGAAAGTGGGATGAACCGCCTTTAAGTGAGGCGACCATAATGGTGAAGGTTGGTAAGAATATAGAACATACCGCTGCTACTGGTAATGGTCCTGTGAATGCTTTAGATAATGCCTTAAGAAAGGCACTCGAAAGATTTTACCCAGAGCTTAAAAAGGTTAAATTAAAGGACTACAAAGTCAGAGTTGTTAATTCAGGAAAAGGAACAGCTTCTAAGGTTAGAGTTTTAATAGAATCTGGCGATGATGAAGATGTTTGGAGCACTGTTGGTGTTTCTGAAAATATAATCGAAGCATCTTGGCAGGCTATTGTTGATGGGATAGAGTACAAACTTTATAAGGAAAAATCAAAAAGGGAGAACTCGAATGCTTGAAAATCTAAGTTTTGATGAAAAGGGATTAATTCCCGCTGTAATACAAGAGATTGATACAAAGGAGGTTTTAATGGTTGCATATATGGATAGAGAAGCCCTGAGAAGAACTTTAGAGACAGGTTATACTCATTTCTGGTCTCGTTCTCGAAAGAAATATTGGAAAAAAGGAGAAACCTCTGGAAATGTTCAAGAAGTTAAATCTATCTTATATGACTGCGATGCCGATTGCCTACTTGTAATGGTTAAGCAACACGGAAGCGGTGCCTGTCATACAGGTAATAGAACCTGTTTTTACAGAGAAATCCCTCTAAAAAAGGATTAAAATGAGCTGTCTGTTTTGTAGAATTGTAAATGGTGAAATCCCATCGAGAAAAGTATATGAGGATGAACATGTTTTAGCTTTCCATGACATAGCACCACAGGCTCCGGTTCATATCCTCATAATACCTAAAAAACACTATTCCACTATTCTTGATATAAACGAGTCTGATAAAGAATTAATCGGACATATATTCCTTGTGGCTAAGAGAATTGCCAAAGAAATGGCTTTTGATGAAAAAGGCTTCAGAGTGGTTGTTAACTGCAATAGTGAAGGCGGACAGACTGTTTTTCATCTCCATTTTCATCTTCTTGCGGGAAGAGTAATGCACTGGCCTCCTGGATAGAAATGGAAAATGAAAATAATTAAAAAAGAGACACTATGGGAAGGTAATTTTCTACGAATAGTCTTAATCACTTTTATTGACCGGGATGGCCATACACGAAAGTGGGAAGCGGTAGAGAGAAAAAACAGTAAAGGTATTGTAATTGTAATTCCAATAACATCGGCAGGAGAATTTGTCTTTATTAGACAGTTTAGACCAGCCTTTGGTGGATATGTAATAGAATTTCCCGCTGGATTAAATGATAAAAAAGAGGCATTAATTGAAGTAGCGAGGAGAGAACTAATTGAAGAGACTGGCCTAATATGTGATGATATTCTCTTTCTTGCCGAAGGTCCTGTATCCTCTGGTCTTTCAACGGAGGTAATAACTGTTTATGTAGCCAAAAATGTAAAAGAAGCTCCAGAAGACTTACGGAAAAAATATCCTCCAGACGAATCAGAACTTATAGAAGTGCTTAAAATCAATCATAAAAAAGCTTTTGATTTTTTGGGAGAAAGAAGAGAACAAGGTGATTTAATAGACCTGAAAATATACGGCTTCTTAGAGCTTGCAAAAAGGTATATCAAATAAATATTGATAGGGCAGAGTCTTAGACTCTACCCTATCAATTCTTCTACTCAAATCTAATTGCCTGAGATGGACAAAGGTCTGCTGCCTGTTGACAGTCACAAGTTGAGCATTTGTCTGGTCCAATAACCCAAGCCTTATCATCTCTCATTTCAAATACTTCAGGACAAACTTCTGCGCAGCTTCCACATCCTACACAGAGATCGTAATCGACTACTGGTGTTGCCATAATAGTAGTCACCTCCTTTTTGTGAATTTGTTTTCATAAAATATAACAAAAAAAGTTAAAATATGCAAATTAAAATTTTCAAAAGGAGGTAATTTGTTATGAGAGAAAAGATTTTGAAGAAGGCAAAGGAAGCAAAGGAAGCATCTCGTTTTATAGCTAAAGCATCTTCCGAGCTTAAAAACAGAATAATTCTGAAAATGGCTGATTACATAAAACAGAGAGAAAAGGAATTAATAGAATCAAATAAAATAGATGTGATTAATGCTGAGAAAAAAGGACTTTCAAAGGCTCTTATTGACAGACTGACTCTCACGGAAAAGAGAATATCTGAAATGGTTAAAGGACTTAATGAAGTTGTTGCCCTTCCGGACCCAGTAGGAGAGATAACAAAGATGTGGCTAAGACCTAATGGCATGATGGTTGGAAGAATGCGAGTTCCTATTGGAGTGATAGGCGTTATATACGAAGCAAGGCCAAACGTGACGGTAGATGTGACAGGATTATGTCTTAAAGCTGGTAATTCTGTGGTGTTAAGAGGAGGCTCTGAAGCGATAAATTCTAATGTGTGCTTGGTAAAAATTCTAAAAGATGCTCTCCGGGATGAAGGAATGCATGAAGGAGTTGTAACCTATCTGGATATTCCTCAGAGAGAGGCTGTTTTAGAGATGATAAAACTGGAGGGGTTAATTGACCTTATTATTCCTCGGGGAGGTGAAGGACTTATAAGAACTGTCACTGAAAATTCAAGGATTCCCGTTCTAAAACACTATAAAGGAGTCTGTCATGTATTTGTTGACCGAGAAGCAGATTTAAAAATGGCAGAAGAAATATGTTTCAATGCTAAGGTTCAGAGACCTGCTACATGTAATGCAATGGAGACAATGCTTGTTGATGAACCTATAGCGAAAAAATTTTTACCTAAAATGCTTAAGAGATTTGAAAAGGCTCGAGTGGAATTAAGAGGATGCGATAAAACAAAAGCAATATATCCGAGTGTAAAGGAAGTTACAGAAGAGGATTTCAGTAAAGAATACTTAGACTTTATTCTAAATGTTAAGGTAGTAAAAGATATGGATGAGGCTATGGAACATATAGCAAAGTATGGTTCTGCCCACTCAGATTCAATAGTAACAAAAAATTATGAAAGGGCAATGAGATTTTTAAGAGAAGTAGATTCATCGGCAGTCTTTGTAAATGCTTCTACAAGACTTAACGACGGATACCAGTTTGGACTTGGAGCTGAAATAGGTATATCTACAGATAAAATACATGCCCGAGGGCCCATGGGTCTTGAAGAACTTACATGCATGAAATTTATCGTTTTCGGTAGCGGACAGTTGAGAGAATGACAACAATATGAAGATAGGAATTTTCGGGGGTACTTTTAATCCCATTCATTTTGGTCATTTAAGGGGGGCAGAAGAGGTTCGTGAAAATTTAAAGTTAGACAAGATTATATTTATACCATCTGGAATACCTCCTCTTAAAAATAATGATATTGCCGAAAGCTTCCACAGGTATAATATGACTGTTCTGGCTACAGAGGATAATCCTTATTTTGAAGTTTCCGATTACGAGATAAAAATAAATAGACCTTCTTATTCAGTTAATACTCTAATGCATTTTAAAAAGCTTTACGAAAGTAATACTCTTTTGTTTATAATTGGTGTGGACTCCTTTTTAGAGTTGCCAAGGTGGCACAAGCCTGAAAAAATTTTGAAGATGGTAGATATTATAGTAATGTCAAGGCCTGGCTATAATAATTTTGAGAATTCAGAGTTCATAGAATCTCGGATAGGAGAAGGCTGTTACAGTCTAAAAAATTCGGATAGAAAATTATATTTCTTAAAAATTTCTCCCTTTTTTTACTCATCCTCAGACTTAAGGAGATTACTAAGAAATGGGAGAAGTGTTCGCTATCTTTTGCCGCAGAAAGTATATGAATACATAGAAGATAATAAACTCTATCGGGAGTGAACAATGACACATAAATCAAGCGAGATATCTGATTGTTTTTTTAATCTTGCGAATTTTACTAAGCTTTACAAAAGTCCTCATATGCGAATTCTGGTGGAAAGTCTACAAAAGTCTATTTCAGAAAACTCAGTTTTTTTCATACATGGTGAAAGGGGGACAGAAAAGGACTATATTGTAAAGACAATTCTTCAGCTTTATCCTAATACTGAAATTTTAAGAATATCCGGTGGATTAAAAAGAAAACCTGTATGTTCAAGACAAAACAGGACAGTTTGCATTATCGAACAATTTGAAAACTCCGATATTTTGAGTCTATTCAGATATGAAAATAAGTTTAAATGTTCTATTTTCCTATCTGAACTTGATTTTATCTATCTTTATAGGGATGGGAAAATAAGCAGTGAAATATATGACTTGCTTTCTAAATCTTGTGTGCTATATATTCCTCCATTGAGAGAGAGAAAGCAGGATATACTTCCTCTTGCAAATTTTTTCCTACAAGAAATTTCTATCTTTCTAAATCTTCCATTGAAAATATTAAGTAGGGAGGCAAAAAGCCTCATAATGGAATATCCATGGGAAGGTAATGCATATCAACTTAAACAATGTCTGACGAAAGCTTATATTTTAAGCAGGCATCAGAAAATAGTGCCAAAAGATATTTTTGGTGAATATGATGATAAACTCTCCATAAAGAATTTTCTTGAGCAAAAAATTGGCAGTCTTCTCAAAGACTTTGAGAATATTAAAAACTCAAATCTGTATGAAACAGTTATTCAGGAAGTTGAAAAAGCTCTATTTATTCTTGCTCTTAATGAAACAGGTGGAAATCAATTAAGGGCATCCAAAATTTTAGGCATAAACAGAAATACTTTGAATAAGAAATTAAAACACTACAGTTTGATTTAAAATTTAAAAATATGTTATAAAAAAAGTTGAGATTTTTTCTCCATGCCCTCGCTTCAATGTAAGGAGGGCTTAAATCCATGTGGAGGTTAGAGGATGTCAGATAATTTTTATGAGAAAGTAGTTTTACTTCAACCGGCTCTTTCAGAGGAAGAAGTGCAGGAGGCTATTCAAAAGATTTCAACGCTTATTAAGGAAAATTCAGGAGAAATCTTAAAGGTTGAAAACTGGGGTAAGAAAAAACTCGCTTATAAGCTAAACAAGCAAAACATGGGCTATTATGTGTTCTTTATCTTTAAGTCTCCCTCTGCAGCAATAAGAAAATTTGAGGAATTCTACAGAGTTTATGACCCTGTGTTTAAGTTTATGATTATAAGGCTTACAAAACAACAGATAAATGCCTTACCGCCTGAGATAAAGGGCATTCCTGTTGAGCCTTCTGAAATAACAACTCGGGATACAAATGTTTAACAGAATAATACTAATAGGAAACTTAACGAGAGACCCAGAAATAAGATATACTCCATCGGGAGTAGCGGTTGCAACAGTTCCAATCGCTGTAAATTCTCGTTATAGACAGGGTGAAGAAATGAGAGAGGAAACCTTGTTCATTGACGCAGTTGTATTTGGAAAACAGGCTGAAACATGCACTCAATATCTTAATAAAGGAAGAACTGTTCTTGTTGAGGGAAGATTGAGAGAGAGAAGATGGGAGTATGAAGGCCAGAAAAAAAGCAAATTTGAAGTTATTGCGAGTAATATAAGATTTTTATCAAAAAGGGAATCTGCTGAGCCCCATGATAATGAGCAGATGCCCCCAGACGAATACACTGACTTAGAACCATTTTAAGGAGGAAAATAATGCAACAACAATCACAGAGAAGATTTTTTAGAAAAAAATATTGTAGATTTTGCGCAGACAAAGTAGAATTTATCGATTACAAAAATTCTAAGTTGCTTAGAGGCTTTATGACAGAGAGAGGGAAGATTCTATCAAGAAAACTTACTGGCACCTGTTCAAAGCATCAGAGAGAGTTAACGAGGGCTATAAAGAGAGCAAGGTCGATAGCTTTGTTGCCTTATATTGAGCTCTAATAGAAATAGAAATGAGAATTCCAAAAACTTGGATACCCTATATAGCTAACACTATAGTGGAGAATCTTCTCAAGAAGAATATGATAGAACTTACAGTATCAAAAGATATACTTCTTGAGGAGGTTGAAAAATTAATTCTCGATGAGTTGATGGTTGAAGACAGATTAAATGAGGAAGTGAGAGAACTTCTCAAGAAATATGAAAATGAGATTGAGAAAGGAAAACTCGACTACAGAAAGCTATTTGAGATGACAAAGCAGAAACTTGTAAAACAGAGGAATCTGGTATTATGATTCTTTCTGAAGAAAAAATCTCCCATACTTCTCATATATTATTCAACGGTTTAATTAACAAAGGGCTTATAAAATTAAAAACCGATGAACAGGAAGTAAGAAGGGAAATTAAGCGAAGCTTTATACAAGCTCTGAAAATAGGCGAATCTATAGATGAAACAGTAAGAAGAAAGCTTCAATCTTTTTCAAAAAAAATAGTCGAAGGCAGTACAGAATGGAATGTGCTTTATAAGAAATTTTTTGAAGAAGAGGAAAAGAAACGATTAATTCGGTAATGCAAGAATTTATCCCTCCGATTTCCAAAAGAGAACTCGAAATTGAAAAACAAAAGGCAAAAATTATCAGAAAATCTTCATGGTGGAAAAAAAAGATATCCGTCGGAGTATGTTATTATTGCGGAAAGAAAACACCACCTGAGGAACTTACAATGGATCATTTGATACCGCTTATAAGAGGTGGAAAGTCAAAAAAGGGCAACTTAGTCCCTTGTTGCAAAGATTGCAATAACAAGAAGAAATATCTTTTGCCTTTTGAGTGGGAGGATTATTTAAAATCTCTTGATTCTTTTGACCCAGAAAAAATTCTCTAATTCTCCCTATTTGGTTCAATATGAACTACAACATCAACGACATCTGGAAATTCTTTTTTTATAATCTCTTCAACTCTCTCAGCTATTTCATGTCCCTCTTTTACGGAAATTTGAGAGTCAACTAAAATTTTTAAATCAACAAATATTTGTCCTGCAGTTCCTCTCGTTCTTATGTCCTCACAGGCTTGAACGTCATTACAGGATTTTACTATCTTTTCAATGTCTGAACTGTCAATCAGAGCTTTGTCAATGAGAATATCTGTTGATTCTTTCAATATTTTAAAAGCTTCCCTTGCAACCAGAAAGCCTATTATGATGCCAGAAATTGAATCAAGAATATAAAATCCAGAATTCATAAAGAAAATTGCAAGTATTATTCCTGAAGTTATGTATATGTCCGTTTTTGTGTGAGAGGAGTCAGCAATTAAAAATTCGCTTTTCAGCTGTTTGCCTTTTTTTCTTTCAAATAAATATACGAAGATATTTACTGCCATTGTTAAAAAAAGAACTATGAAAGCCCTCTCGTCTAATTCAGGCCTTTTATTCTTCACTATTGCTTCGTATGCTCCCTTTAATATTTCAATAGATGTAAATCCCATCAATACTCCAATAAAAACAGCGAAAATGGTCTCATATTTTCTATGTCCATAGGGATGTTCTCTGTCAGGGGGTCTATTGGCTAAGTATATTCCAATAATTCCACCGATATTGCTTACTCCGTCAAAAAGAGAGTGGAATCCGTCTGAATATATGGCAAGGGAGTTAACTTTTAGACCGTAGATTATCTTGGCAATAGACACTAAAAGATTCAAAAAAAGAGTTATCAGTAAAACCTTTCTTATTTCTCTTTTTCTGTCCATTTATTTGAATATAGGCTTATAAAGTATGATACCATTTTTATTCGAAGCATATTCCAATAAAATCTCATCAACTACTTTACTTTTTATAAGGGATGCATGTCTTAGAGTGGGAATATTATTTTTTTTAAATAAAATACCTACGTGTTCCACATCAAGGCCTTCTTTTAATGAAAAAAAACCGCAGTAATAAATAGAGTTAAGATTTCTCAGAGCTTCAGAGAGGTGTTTAACGGGAATGTATATTATTTTTCTTAATTTAACAGGTAATCCTTCTATCCATCTTCTTTTTGCGTCAATGCGGTTGAGTTTTTTGTATTCCGTGTGGCAGAGAGATTTTCCTATTTCATAGGTAACATTTTTTACTGTTTTTAGACTTCCCCAGTCTGAAAAAAAATGTCTTCTGGTCTTAAAGCCTACTATGCCATTTTTGTATCGAACTAATTTAATGTTTTTGATAAAAGATTCAAAATCAGTAGAAAGTCTAAGAGCCTCTACATACTCAATTAAAGTCATGCAATCAAGTCCCTCAAAATTTATTGTTAGGATTTCATCAATTTCAGCACTTCCAATTAGGGTATTACTTACATAAGGAATATCTAAAAAAGATTCAGAAATTTTTAAAATTTTTTCTGAATTTTTTATATTACTTACGTTATTAATTAGTTTTTCTATGTTAATTTTACCTTCTTTTAATATCATATGCTATGATAAAACATGTCTGTTATTGATATCCACTTTCATGGCACCGAACATATTGATATAAACGAAGTAAAATCCTTGGAACAACTTCTTTTTCTATCTGAAGAGTACGGTAAAAAGGGTGTTGATAGTTTTTTAATCACTCTTTATCCTGAAAGTGTATACAAGATGAGGGAAAAACTGAGTTTTATTAAAAAGGCTATTTTAGAAAATAAATTAAGAGCTAATATACTTGGAGCATATCTTGAAGGTCCATTTTTAAACCCAAAACATTCCGGAGCATTAGATAAAAGGTATCTTTTGATGCCAAATAATGAAGATTTTAAAAGAATTGTTGATGGGTTTGAGGACATCATAAAGGTAATGACAGTTGCTCCAGAATTACCCGGAGCATTAGAATTAATCGAAAGAGCCGTAGAGAAAGGAATAAGGATTGGCATGGGACACTCTGATGCTACTTTCAAGGAAGCTGAGGAGGGTTTTCGTGCAGGTGCTAAGCTAATAACCCATATTTTCAATGCCATGAGAGGAATACATCACAGAGAGCCAGGACTTGCAGGCTTTGGTCTAATTAACGAAGAGGTGTTTATTGAAGTAATTGGTGATGGCAGACATTTAAGTGATGATGTTCTTAAATGGATTTTTAAAATAAAAAATCCAGAGAGAATTATTTTAGTATCAGATATGGTAAAGGAAAGTGGTAACGAAGAAAGATTAAGAGGAGGTAATTTGAGCTTATTTGAGATAAAAGAAAGGCTTATAAAAATAGGTTTTTCAATCGAAATTATCAATAAAGCAGTTTATGAAAATCCTTTAAATTTTCTTAAAACTTAGGTTTCCTTTAATTTTTCGGCTTCTTCCTGTTCTGTTTTACATTCTATGCATAAGTCTGTAACAGGTCTTGCCTCAAGTCTTTCAACGGGAATCTCTGCTCCGCAGGCTTCACAAATTCCATAAGTACCATTTTCAATTTTTTCAAGTGCTTTTTCAATTTTTTTTAGAAGCTTTCTCTCTCTGTCTCTTAATCTCAGAAGAAAGCTTCTGTCTATCTCTTGAGAGGCAATGTCTCCTATCTCAGATAGACTTGACTCGGATGGAAGATTTGAAATCATTACTCCCGCATCAATTAAAATCTGTTCCTTTTGCTTTAAAAGGCTTTTTCTTATTTCTTCTATTCTTTTTCTTCTTGTCTCTTCATTCATTTTATATCCACGAGATTTTATTAAAAATTGAATTTTTATTGAAAACTGTTGCTTACTCTTTTTTTAGATTTACCTTTTTCATTAATCTTGAAATTTTCCTTGATGCCGTATTTTTGTGAATTACACCTTTTGATGCTGCTTTACTTATTATTTTGACGGCTTCATTCAAAAGCTCTTGGGTTTGTTCCTTTTCTTTCTTTTCAATTGCTTCTTCAACCTTCTTGAGGGAAGTTTTAATTCTACTTTGCCAGGATTGATTTCTCAATCTTCTCTTTTCATTTTGTCTAATTCTTTTCAGAACAGATTTACTTCTTTTCTTAACTGTTGATCTTGCCGTTGCCAAACGTATCCTCCTTGTATTGAGATTATTAATTTTAAAAATACCATAGTTTACATAAATGTTTCAATATCTGTAAAATTATTGCATGCTAAATTTCGGAATTTCACCGTGTCCAAACGACATTTTTATTTTTTATGCCATGATAAGAAAAAAGATTGACATGGCAGGATTACAATTAAACTTCGTAATAGAGGATGTGGAGACTTTGAATAAGCTCTGTCTGAATGGAGAATTAGATTTATCTAAAGTTTCAACGCATGTGTATTATTATCTTAGGGACAATTACGAAATACTCAGAAGCGGAGGAGCCTTTTCCGAGGAAGGTCCGGTATTGGTGGCTAAGGATTTAACAGAAATTGAAAAATCAGCTCAAATAAAGATAGCTCTACCCGGTAGATTTACGACAGCAACGGCAATTATGTGGTTTTACTGGAAAAAACATTTTTTTGACAAAAAGTATACACTTCTATTTGTTCCCTTTAACGAAATCATAGATAAATTGATAAAAAATGAAGTTCAAATGGGAGTTTTAATTCATGAAGGCAGATTTATTTATCAGAACTTCGGATTAAAACTAATAGCAGACTTAGGAGAATTCTGGAAAAAACAGACAAACTCACTCATACCACTTGGGTGCATAGTTGCTAAAAAGAGTTTTCCTGAGAAAATACTCATGGAGCATTTAATTACAGAAAGTATTTTATACTCAAGAAATCATCTTGACGAAGTTTTGCCTTTCATAAAGAAATATGCTCAAGAACTTGACGATGATGTAATAATCTCTCATATAAAAACTTACGTCAATGACTACTCATTAGATTTAGGTGAAAAGGGAATGAAGTCAATAAGTAGATTAATGGATAAAATTAATGAGGAGGGCCTATGGAAATAGAGTATTTTGCTAAGAATACAAGCATTGCCTATTTCTCAATGGAAATTGGAATTAAACCAGAGATGCATACTTATAGTGGTGGTTTAGGTATTTTAGCAGGAGATACATTGAAATCTGCTGCTGATTTGAGAATCCCTGTCGTTGGAATAACTTTAATTCATAGAATGGGCTATTTTAAACAGGAGCTTGACCCCTTCGGAAGACAGATAGAGTATCCTGACCCCTGGGATATAGAAAGATATCTGAAAAGAATTGACCAGAAAGTATCTGTCATTATAGAGGACAAACCTGTCTATGTGACAGCCTGGTATTACATAATCGAAAGCACTACTGGAGGTAAGGTTCCTGTAATATTTCTCGATACCGACATTCCGGAAAATGACGAAGAGAGCAGAAAACTTACTCATTTTTTGTATGGCGGTGACTTAACTTACAGGCTTAAGCAAGAAATAGTGCTCGGTATAGGTGGAGTGAGAATGCTTGAAGAGCTTGGCTTTGATATACGGAAGTATCACATGAATGAGGGACATTCAAGTTTTCTAACCCTTGAACTTCTTAACAAATTCAAAAGACCTTTAGAGGAAGTATGGTCTGAAGAACTTGTGTGGAATGTTGAGAGAGTAAGAAATCTATGCGTTTTCACAACCCATACGCCTGTAGAAGCCGGACATGACAGATTTCCTTATGAACTCGTGCAAAGAATAATGGGTGAACCTGTACCGATGTGGTTACTAAAAAAGCTTGCCGGCGATGGAATGCTTAACATGACTCTGCTTGGCTTTAACCTGAGTGAATATATAAACGGAGTTTCTAAAAAGCATGAAGAAGTATCAGAGAGAATGTTTCCTGGATATGAAATTCATGCTATCACAAATGGAGTTCATCCCTATACATGGGTATCAGAGCCTTTTAAAGCTCTTTACAATAAGTATCTTCCCGGTTGGGCAAATGAACCGGAGATTTTTGTAAGGGCGTGGAGAATTCCCTCTGAAGAAGTATGGGAAGCTCATATGCAAGCAAAGCGTTCTTTGATTGATTATGTAAACAGAATTACTGGGGCAAACCTAAACTACGAAACATTTACCATAGGTTTTGCAAGAAGAGCTACTCCTTATAAAAGGGCAGACTTATTGATGTCTGACCCAGAGCGATTGGCTATTATTGGCGAGGGACGGGTTCAAATTATTTATGCTGGAAAGGCTCATCCAAGAGATGAGGGCGGTAAACAGTTAATCCAGAGAATTTTTGAAATCAAAGAGAGATTAAAGGACAGGGTTAAAATTGTCTATCTTCCAAATTACGATATGGCAATGGCAATGAAACTTGTTTCTGGAGTTGATATCTGGCTTAACAATCCTCTTAAACCCTATGAAGCATCGGGAACATCGGGAATGAAAGCAACACATAACGGAGTGCCAAATTTTAGTGTTCTTGACGGATGGTGGATTGAAGGTTGGATAGAAGGCTATACAGGATGGGCAATTGGAACAATGGAGGAGACTTCAGACCCCAAAAGAGACGCAGAAGATTTATATTTTAAACTCTCAAATGAGATACTTCCCATTTTTTATGAAAAAAGAGATATATGGTTGAAAATAATGAAAAATGCCATAGCTCTAAACGCATACTACTTCAACACTCACAGAATGGTCAGATTCTATGTGACAGAAGCTTATATAAGGTAGTCTTTTCATGTTCAATTAGCCATTTTTTAGCCTCTATTCCAAGAGAATATCCGCCTATTTGACCATCAGTTTTTATAATTCTGTGACATGGAATTACAATGGGAATAGGATTTCTCTTTAGGGCTTGACCTATAGCTCTTGGTGAAGTTTTTAGTTTTTCGGCAATCCATTTATAAGACACTGTTTTTCCGTATGGAATAGTTTTTATTAAATCAAGGACAACTCTGTCAAAATTTGAAAGATTATACAATTCAAATGGAAAATCTATTTCTATTAGGTTGCCTAAGAAATAATCATTTAGAGATGAGATAAATCTTAATATTTCTCTTGGTAGATTTTCTATATGTTCTGAAGGCTCAAATTCTGTTTTTTTAGATATCTTGGTTAATCTAAGCTCTCTATCGAAACAAATATCAAGCTCTCCAATAGGAGTTTTTATAAATATTCTCATACTTAGAATTATACCTCAAGAGAAATTTTATATAAACGGAACTTTCACAGCTTAAAAAATTTCTTATTCCTCCACTCATTAATCACAAAGAAATCTTTAACATTTCCGTAACATTAAATCTTTAAAATAGAAGTCAAATAAAAATTAAAAGGAGAAAATCATGGATTTTTGGGCATTATCTTCAATGTTTGGCTTACTCTTGTGGTTTATTGCAAACTGTTGTCATCTATGGGCATTAAAAAGAATTGAATCTAAATTCGCAGTAGCGAAAGAAATTCTTCAGAATAGACAGAGTCTGCTTTTTGAAAATAAGGAGGCAGAAAAGTGAAAAAAACTTATGTCTTAGATACGAATGTACTGATTCATGACCCTGACAGTATTTTTAATTTTGAAGACAATACAGTTGTTATTCCCTATCCTGTAATTGAAGAGTTAGATTCATTGAAAAAAAATCCCAATGGCAAAGCCTATGCCGCAAGAAAAGTCATAAGATATCTAAATGAACTAATAAATGCCAATACAGCGGTAAAGAGAATTTATGGCTATGAGATAAGATTACCAAATCATGGACAGTTTGTTGTTACAGGCAAATGGTATAGTGATGAGAATACTCCAAATGATGAGCTTATTCTAAGATATTTCAGAAATATCTCAAACACCTTTAACAGAGAATTCCCTGCACCTGTTATATTTGTAACTAAAGATATTTCTTTCAGAATCAGAATTACTCTTGAAGGATTTATTGCTCAAGATTATCAAACAGATAAATCTCATTCATTTCAGAAATATGGTGAAATTAAATCCAATTCAAACCATAATATCAATTCAGTTTACTATATATGGCATGAAAATGAACTGTATAAAATCAAAAAACAGGAAAAGTTTAGGGTAAAATCAAAAACAATTTTTAATATCCTTCCCAGAACTGCTGACCAGTTATGTGCTTTAGATGCTCTCCTTGACAATGACATAGACCTTGTAGTTCTGAATGGCTTTGCAGGAACAGGAAAGACCCTTCTTGCACTTACAGCAGGTATATATCAGGTAATAAGAGGAGTTTATGAAAGGGTTATTGTAATGAGACCCGTTATTCCCATTCACGGAACTGATATAGGTTATCTTCCTGGTGATGTTAAGGAAAAACTTTCACCTTGGATGCAACCTATATATGACAACTTGGACATTATCTCATTGGCCTTTGAAAAATCCATCGCTGACTTGAAAAGAAAGAAACGGGACAAAATCAGTCTGGATGACATTGTCCAGATTGAAGCGCTTACATTTATAAGGGGAAGGAGCCTGCCTGACAGCTTTATTATCATAGATGAAGCACAAAATCTTAGACCCTTAGATGTAAAGACTATTGTAACAAGGGCTGGTGAAGGAACAAAAATAGTATTCACCGGAGACCTCGAACAGATTGACACCCCCTATCTTGATGCCACCTCATCGGGTATTGCCTATCTGGTCGATAGATTTATAGAGGAGTCAAATTTTTGCTATCTAAATCTTAAGACAACGGTAAGGTCAAAGCTGGCTGAACAGGGAGTAAGATTACTGTAATTGGGTCATATTTATTCAGAAAATGTTAAAATAATTAAATTTTGAAATTTAAGAATTATGATAGATAAATTCCTTTTATTTGGCCTATTCATAGGTTTAGGAGCGATAGTAACAGGAAATATAGTTGAAGGTGGTTCGACGGGACATCTTATTCAGTTAGGTGCTGCTTTTATAGTTTTTGGTGGCACCGCTGGAGCTGTTTTAGTAAGTTTTCCCGCTTACGACTTAAAATTAGGCCTTAAAGGTTTAAAAATTGCTTTATTAGATAGAAAAATAAAAAACGAAGAGAGATTGCTAATAGAGGAAATTATTGGCTTGCTTGTGATTGCAAGAAAAAAAGGGCTTCTTGCTGTTGAGAAAGAGCTGTCCAGTATTGAAAACCGATTCCTACGGGAAAATATGCGAATGGTTGTGGATGGTTATGAGGCATCGGTAATAAGAGATGTAGTTTTAAAGAAAATAAAAAATTTTGAAGATGAAGTAAAAACTGCATCAAAAGTTTTTGAATCAGCAGGTGGTTATGCTCCTACAATTGGAATTATCGGTGCTGTATTAGGACTTATTCATGTCCTACAGAATATTACAGAACCTTCTAAAATAGGCACTGGCATTGCAATTGCATTTGTTGCAACCATCTATGGTGTTGGTTCTGCAAATCTTATTTTTATCCCATTAGCTAAAAGAATAATTCAGAAAGCAAAAAGGGAAATTAGAAAAAATCTTTTAGTTCTTAAAGGCATAGAAGGAATAGAAAAGGGAGTAAATCCAGCCTATTTAAGAGATATCCTTGAAAGCATAAGGGAAAAGCAGTTATGAAATACGATGAAAATGAACAGGAACAGGAAGAGCAGGAAAACATAGACAGATGGCTAATCTCGTATGCTGACTTTCTTACGCTGCTTTTTACATTTTTTGTTGCCCTATATGCACTTTCTACGGTAGATACCAAAAAAGTTAACGAATTTTCCCAATCATTAAATCAGGCATTCAGGGTTATTGAGAGCCCTATTAAAAACGTAATCATTGAAAAACCAGAAATTTTTAAGTTTATCGAAAGTTTAAAGGAAAAATACAAATCTGCAGACATTGAGTATAAAGAATTACCTCAGGGATACATGATAAGAATACAAGACAAAATTTTATTTAAATCAGGACAATACGAACTGACCGATGAATCCAAGCTGTTTTTAGATGAACTATCAACCATTCTCAAACAGATACCGAACAAAATCTCTATAGAAGGACATACGGATAATATTCCAATAAGCAGTGAGTTTATCAGGTCAAACTGGGATTTATCTGCCCTTAGGGCGCTTTCTGTTTTATACTATTTAAGAGAAAAAGGCATATCTCCTGAAAGACTTACTGCAACTGCCCACGGAGAATACTCGCCAATCGCAGACAATGATACAGAGGAAGGAAGGGAGAAAAACAGAAGAATAGAAATCATAATAATGAGGTAAGATTATGGAAGACTATGAAAACATGAGAGAATTTGCGAGAATTGATGTATCAATACCTATAAAAATCCATGATATCCAGGTTCAAGATATAGAAAAACTTGAGACAGAAATCATCGGTGATGTAGACTTCTCAATTCATGATATGCCAGAAATCCTGACAGGAAACGAAATAAATCAGAAGTTAGAAGAGATGAACACGAAATTAAATGCAATCATGAACTTGCTTTTACTACAGCAACGCGGTCTTTCAGGTTTACCAGAGAAATTAGTAAATTTAAGTGCAGGAGGAATAGGTTTTTTATCGGAAATAAGCTATAACATAGGGTCTTTTGTCGGTATAAAAATGATACTTTCCATATCAAAATCTTTCGTTGGAATTATCACTCATGGAGAAGTCATTAGGTGTAATAAAATCAATGGTAATTATGACATAGGTATTAGATTTATTAACATGAAAGATTGGCATAAGGATATTATTGTGAGATTTGTAATAAGTAAAGAGAGAGAGAAGCGGAAAAGAACATAGTTGTAATTGAATTTTAGGCAAAAATTGTGGTAATCTTTTACTTATGCCTAAGGATTATAAGGACACTTTAAATCTTCCTAAGACTGACTTTCCCATGAAGGCTAATCTCGCTGAGAGAGAGCCTCAAATTCTTAAATTCTGGCAAGAAAATAGTATTTATGAAAAGCTTCAACAAAAAAATAAAAAAGAATCCTCAGGTCAGTTTATTCTTCACGACGGTCCTCCCTATGCAAATGGGCATATTCACATAGGACATGCATTGAATAAGATTTTAAAGGATATTATTGTTAAATACCATTCGATGATAGGTCAATACTGCCCTTTTGTTCCAGGGTGGGACTGTCATGGACTTCCAATTGAGCTTCAGGTTGACAAGTCTCTGGGAAAAGAAAAGGATAAAGTAGATATTTTTAGAAAAAGACAGCTCTGTAGAGAATATGCAGAAAAGTTCATAAATATTCAAAGAGATGAGTTTATCAGATTAGGTATTTTTGGCTACTGGAACACTCCCTATATAACGATGTCTAATGATTATGAAGCTACTATTGTAAGAGAGTTCTTACAATTCGTTAAAAATGGTTATGTATATCGAGGGAAAAAACCAGTATACTGGTGTCCTTCTTGTGTTACAGCCCTCGCTGATGCAGAAGTTGAATATGCTGAAAAAGAATCGCCATCCATATTCGTTGCCTTTGAAGTTATTGATAAAGAGAAGTTTCCGGTGAAAAATCAGCCATTATACATTGTCATATGGACAACAACACCTTGGACGCTACCTGCAAACTTGGCATTGGCAGTAAATCCGGAGTTTGACTATATTGGAGTTCAATCACCCTTAGGAGTGCTTATAATTGTAAAGGAGGCAGTTAACAATTTAAAAGACAAAATAGAGATTAAGGAAGAACCACTCTTCAGTATTAAAGGCTCTTATCTTGAAGGCATAAGAACAAAACATCCTTTTATAGATAGGATTTCAAAGATAGTAACAGCCGATTTTGTAGAGACAGCAGAAGGCTCAGGCATTGTTCATATTGCACCTGGACATGGAATGGAAGACTATGAAGTTGGCTTGAAGCACGGACTTGAAATATATGCACCCGTTGATGATAAAGGAAGATTTACAAGCGATGTTACTCTTTTTGCCAATTTAAATGTTTTCAACGCAAACAAAGATATCATTGAACATCTCAGAGAAAAGGGGCTGCTCATATGGGAAGGTAAAATAACCCATTCCTATCCTCATTGTTGGAGATGCAAAAAACCTGTTATTTTTAGAGCAACTACTCAGTGGTTTATCTCAATGCGTCATGAAGCTCTACGTCAGAGGGCTTTAAACGAGATAGACAGAGTAAGATGGATTCCTTCCTGGGGTCGTGAGAGAATTTATTCAATGGTTGAAAGAAGGCCAGACTGGTGTTTATCCAGGCAGAGAAGCTGGGGAGTACCTATAACTCTTTTCGTATGTAAAAACTGCGGATACATAATAAAGG
Source organism: Thermodesulfovibrio sp. TK500a (assembly GCF_055381765.1). Taxonomy (NCBI): domain Bacteria; kingdom Pseudomonadati; phylum Nitrospirota; class Thermodesulfovibrionia; order Thermodesulfovibrionales; family Thermodesulfovibrionaceae; genus Thermodesulfovibrio; species Thermodesulfovibrio sp. TK500a. The sequence continues at coordinate 202,294 of NZ_AP041606.1, read as the reverse complement.
ACGAAAAACTTTTCGATAAAATAATTGAACTTGTGGAAAAGGAAGGCTCGGATGTGTGGTTCAGGCTTTCTCTTGATGAGCTTTTACCAAACTACAGCTGTCCTCAGTGCGGAGAGAGAGAATTCCAAAAGGAAAAGGATATCCTTGATGTTTGGTTTGATTCAGGAGTTAGCCATGCCGCTGTTCTCGAAAGAGATTCTCGCCTTAGTTGGCCTGCTGATATGTATCTTGAAGGAAGTGACCAGCACAGAGGATGGTTTCAGAGTTCGCTATTGGCTTCAACAGGAAATAAGGGAAAAGCACCTTACAGAATTGTTCTAACGCATGGTTTCACTGTTGATGGGCAGGGAAGAAAAATGTCGAAATCTCTCGGAAATGTAATTTCTCCTCAGGAGATAATCAATCTTAATGGAGCAGATATTGTAAGGCTTTGGGTTTCAGCAGAGGATTACAGAGACGACATAAAACTCTCAAAGGAAATCTTGTCAAGACTTACTGAAGCATACAGAAAAATAAGAAATACTCTTAGATACCTATTAGGAAACATTTATGACTATGACGGTAAGGATTATTCAAAAGACCTATTAGAAATTGACAGATGGGCTATGCATAAACTTCAAAGACTGATTAAAAAAGTAAGGAAGGCTTATGAAGATTTTGAGTTTCATCAAGTATTTCATGCGGTGCATAATTTCTGCGTTACTGATATGAGTGCCTTTTATCTCGATATTCTCAAGGACAGACTTTATACCTCAAGAACCGATAGTCCTCAAAGAAAAGCAGCCCAATGGGTTTTGTACAACATTGCAAACTCTCTAATAAAACTCTTAGCGCCGGTTCTATCTTTTACTGCCGAAGAGGCATGGAAGCATCTACCATTTAAAGATGAAGAAAGTGTTTTTCTTTCAAAAATGCCAGAGGTTAATCAAGCATTTATAGAGGAAGAGCTTGAGGTAAAGTGGCAGAAACTTATTGACATAAGAGACGAAGTAAACAAAGCTTTAGAGATAAAGAGACAGGAAAAGTTTATTGGTAATTCACTGGAGGCTAAGGTTGTTCTTCATGTGAACGATGCTTTAAGTGAATTCTTAAAGCCTTATACAGATTTTCTTCCAACCCTGTTCATAGTTTCTCAGGTAGAATTAAAAAGTTATAATGCCGATGAAAAGGAATTTAATGTAACTATAGAAAGGGCAGAAGGACAGAAATGTCAGAGATGCTGGAATTATTCTCCCATGGTTGGTAAGCTTAAAGAGAAAGACATATGCCCAAGATGTTATCATGCCCTTGAATTATAAGTTAAAAACCTCTACATTAATAGCATTAATACTTTTGCTCGACCAGATAACTAAATATTTAGCTATCAAGTTTTTGTATCCTGAAAAAATTATTAGTTTACTACCCTTTTTAAACCTTGTTTACGTCGAAAACACAGGCACTGCTTTTGGTCTTATGAAATTTTTAGGGAGTGGTATTTTCATTTTGATTGCAATGTTGGCAACTCTTTTACTTGTCTATTTTTTATTGAAGGATGGTAAGAATTGGTACGTATACTCTCTTCTCATAGGAGGAGCTTTAGGTAACGTTACAGATAGAATACTACGGGGTTATGTGATTGATTTTGTTGATTTGCATATAGGCGGATTTCATTGGCCCGCTTTCAATCTGGCTGACTCTGCCATAAGCATAGGAATTGTTCTTTTCATCTATAAAAATCTGAAAAAATGAAGATATACACCTATTCTGAGAGGGAGACAAAACTTTTTGGGAAGATAATAGGTAGTTTTGTGCAGAGGGAATCTATAAAAGTAGTAGCCCTTTATGGAGAGATGGGCGTTGGTAAGACAATTCTTACAAAAGGAATTGCCTCGTCTTTTGGAATAGATGAAAAAGACGTAATGAGTTCAAGTTTTGTTATCGTCTCAAGTTATGAAGAAAGAAACTTTTATCACATAGATTTGTATCGATTAGACAGTATAAATGAGGAAGAACTTGATTTGTGGGATTACTTTGAACAGGGAACATGTGTTGTTGAGTGGGCAGATAGATTAAAGCATTTGCCGGCGAACTCTATAAAGATTAAAATACAGCTAATAGACAATAACACAAGAGTTTTCGAAATGGAGTTTTAGCGTTAAATGTTTAAAAATGTATCAATTTTGTACAAAGAAAATGATAATTTAGCAATTAACAATGCCCTTAAAGTACAAGACTGGCTAAAAGAAAGGGGTAGTGAATGTAATCTTTTCCACTCTGTCGGCGAATTTTCCACTTTCAGTCATTCAGAGATTGAAACTATACACAGCTCCGATGCCTTGATAGTACTGGGTGGAGATGGAACAATGCTTGCCGTATCAAGAATTGTCGGTGGCAGAAAAATTCCCATAATTGGCATAAATATGGGGAATCTGGGTTTTATAACAGAAATTCCTCGAGAAAATCTCATTGAATGTCTCAATGAAATATTCTCTGGTAAATATGAAATTGAAGAGAGAAGCATGCTCAGAGCTGAGATTTATAGAGATAATAAAACATTATCCCGCTATATTGGTCTAAATGATATCGTAATAGGCAAGGGAATTATGGCAAAAATCTCTAATTATGACCTCTATATAAATAATCAATATGTAGCCACGATAAAAGCGGATGGAGTGATAATATCAACTCCTACAGGCTCTACAGCCTACAATCTTTCTGCCGGCGGTCCGATACTTTATCCAATCCTTAAAGGAATAGTATTTACACCCATATGTCCCCACACTCTAAGTGTAAGACCTGTTGTTCTGCCTGACGATTTTGTTATAGAAATAGTAATTTCATCGCAAGTAAGAGATGTTTTTTTAACAGTTGACGGTCAGATAGGATTTGCATTGAAAAAAAATGACCGAGTTAGATGTTTTATTGCAGAGGAAAAAACTTTAATAATAGCTCCCGTAGGAAGAGATTATTTTAAGATATTAAGGGATAAATTGAGATGGGGAGAGAGATAGATAGCTTTAATGATTTATTGAAATTCTACAGAATCCTTGGCTTTACAGAGTTACCTTCAAGTTTTATAGAATCTTTTTTGAATGAAGCAGATAATTTGAATTCAATGAAGGAATCAAAAAAAGAAGATAAGCTAAAAAAAATAAATGAAAAAATCAAAATTTGTAAAAAGTGTTCCTTAAGCAAAGGTAGAACGCAGGCAGTGTGCGGAGAGGGAAATATAGAGGCAAAACTTATGTTTATAGGAGAAGCTCCTGGATTTGAGGAAGACAGACAGGGTAGTCCATTTGTTGGAGAAGCAGGTAAACTATTAACAAACCTCATTGAAAAAATGGGATTTAAAAGACAGGATGTATATATAACAAATACTGTTAAATGCCATCCTCCAGAAAACAGAGACCCTTTTGAAGAAGAAGTTTCTCTTTGTTTTGACTACTTACAAAACGAAATCGATATTGTTTCACCTAAAGTAATTATGACTCTTGGTAAGGTGGCTACCTATGTTTTAATGGGCATGAAAGGAAAAATTAAAGATTTGGCTATCTCAAAAATAAGAGGCAATGTTTTTTATTACAAAAACATTCCTGTAGTACCAACTTTTCATCCTGCCTATTTGCTTAGAAATAGGAAGGATAAATGGCTTACCTGGGAAGATGCACAAGAAGCTTTAAGGAGATTACAATGAAAGTTCTTTGGGCTCCATGGAGAATAGAATACATATTGGGAGAAAAAGAAAAGGGATGTATATTTTGTGATAAACCCAAGGGAAAAAATGACAGGGATAATCTCATTTTATACAGGGGCAAACTTGCTTTTGTAATAATGAACAAGTATCCATATAGTTCAGGACATTTAATGGTTGTTCCATACAGGCATGTTCATACTCTTGAAGAGTTAGAAATCGAAGAGCATACAGAGTGCATGATTCTTACAGTAAAATCAATAAAGTGTCTTAAGAAAGTTATGCATCCCGATGGTTTTAATGTAGGTCTTAATATAGGAGTTGTAGCCTCAGCAAGTATTGATGAACATCTTCACTGGCACATAGTTCCTCGCTGGGCTGGAGACGTAGGATTTATGACGATACTTGAAGATGTGAGGGTTGTCCCAGAACACATTTTAGTTACCTATGATAAACTTTATCCATGTTTCAAGGAGGAGGATTGATGGAGATAGAAGAAAAAATCAAAAGAGCCTATGAAAACTCAATAAAAGTAAAAGAGCAGTTTTTCAGAGAAAATCTGACTTTGATTAAAGAAACAGCGGAGATTATTGCCAAAACCTTGAGTGAGGGAGGTAAGGTTTTAATTTTTGGTAATGGAGGCAGTGCTACCGATGCCTCTCATATAGCAGCAGAGTTCGTTAATCGTTTTAAAAGAGAAAGACCGGGACTTCCAGCAATTGCTCTTAATACTGATATGGCAGTGATAACTGCAATAGCAAATGATTATGACTATTCCGAAATATTTGCAAAGCAGATAAAGGCATTGGGTCAGAAAGGTGATATTGCGATAGCCATAAGCACATCAGGTTCTTCAAGAAATGTAATCAAAGCCGTAGAAGCCTCTAAAAAAAGGGGACTAAAAACCATAGCTTTCACAAGTAAGAAAGGAGAAAAACTTATATCGAGGGTAGATTATGCCTTTGCTGTTCCTTCGGAGGAAACACCGAGAATACAGGAAACACATATAACTTTAGGTCATATATTATGTGAACTTGTGGAAGATATACTCTTTGAAATTCCCGCTACAAAGAAAAAGATGAGACAATGATTGTAATCGGAATAGACCCTGGAAGCCGACACTTTGGCTATGGCTTAGTTGACTCTACGACAATGAAACTATTAACAGCTGGCACTTTTAATCTTTCTCATACAATTAAAATACCGCAGAGATTAGAAATTATATACAACTCTCTTACGGAAGTAATAGATCGCTATAGTCCTCTGGAAATGGCTTTAGAGAAAGCATTTGTTGGAAAGCAGATTCCTTCTTCCTTCGTATTAAGCTATACAAGAGCAATAGCATTGCTTATTGCTGCCCAGAAAGGCCTTGAAGTATATGAGTATTCCTCAACAGAAATAAAAAAAGCTCTTACTGGTTATGGAAGGGCTCATAAAATTCAGGTAAAAAGTATGGTAAAGAATTTTCTGTCTCTTAACATTAGAATATCCTATGACTGTTCAGATGCGCTGGCTGTAGCTATTTGTCATATTAACTCAAAAAAATCCCTGGAAGTGTTAAAATAAATAAATGTTTGATTTTATAAGGGGTAAGGTAGTTACTGTTAAGCCAGACAGACTTGTAATAGAGGTTGGCGGTATTGGTTTCTCAATAAGAGTTCCCTTCAGGGTTTCCCAAGAAATAAGGAAAGAAGAAGATGTTCAGGTTTATACTTCTGTCAGTATTAAAGAAGAATCAATAGAGCTTTATGGCTTTCTTGAATTATATGAAAGAGAACTTTTTGAGGAATTAATTAAGATTTCTGGAATAGGTCCTCGAACAGCTATGAACATTATTTCAACTTATGACAGAAATATGTTGCAAAGTATTATAGAAAAGGAAGACGTTAAATCTTTAAGCAGAGTGCCAGGGATTGGAAAGAAAACTGCTCAAAGAATTATTCTTGAACTTAAAGGCGCTTTACCCATCTTAGAATATGAAAAGGATATGAAATATGAAGATGTTCTCTCGGCTCTTATAAATCTTGGATACAAAAAAACCGAAGTCAAGGAAGCTTTAGAAAAAATTTATGATAAAAACAAAGATGAAGCTTCTATTATTAAAGAATGCTTAGTTATCTTGTCGAGTAAACATGCAGAATAATGAGTTACTTGATATAACTCTTAGACCAAGAACGCTCAAAGATTTTATTGGCCAGAAAAAGATTAAAGAAAATATCGAAGTTTTTGTGAAAGCAGCAATTATGAGGGGTGAGCCTCTCGACCATGTTTTGTTCTGTGGCCCCCCTGGGCTTGGCAAAACAACTCTTGCAACGGTAATAGCCAATGAGCTCGGTGTAAACATTAAAAGCACCTCTGGCCCTGTGCTTGAACGGGCTGGAGATGTGGCAGCAATACTTACAAATTTAACAGACAGAGATATACTATTCATTGATGAAATTCACAGACTACCAAGAATGGTTGAGGAGATTTTATATCCGGCAATGGAAGATTTCACTCTTGATATAATTGTAGGACAGGGACCTTCTGCCCGTTCAATCAAGATTAATCTTCCGAGGTTTACTCTTATAGGAGCAACAACAAGGACTGGACTAATTACTTCTCCGTTGAGAGATAGATTTGGTGTAGTTTTTAGATTGGAGTTTTATACGCCAGAAGAGCTTTCTGAAATTATAAAAAGGTCTTCAAATATCCTCGGAATATCAATTACTGAAGAAGCGGCAAGCGAAATTGCAAGACGTTCAAGAGGAACGCCAAGAATAGCAAACAGACTTCTCAAGAGGATTAGGGATTTCGCACAGGTGAATGAAAAAGAAATAGTTGACATAAATATAGCAAAAGAAGCCCTGCTTGCTATGGACGTTGATGATTACGGACTTGATGACATGGACAGAAAAATTCTTCTTACCATAATAGATAAATTTAATGGTGGTCCTGCAGGTATTGAATCAATAGCTGCTTCTCTTAGAGAGGACAAAGATACGATTGAAGATGTTTATGAACCCTATTTGATGCAAGAGGGCTTTATTGAGAGAACTTCAAGGGGAAGGGTAGCAACCCGTCTTGCCTATGAGGTTCTTAAAAAAAGAATACCGGAAAAACTTTTCTAATTATGAAAATACTAATACACACATGTTGCAGCAACTGTGCTTTATATCCCGTTGAAATTCTACAGAAAAGAGGATTTGAAATAGTTCTCTATTGGCATAATCCTAATATTCATCCTTACTCGGAGTACAAAAATAGACTTGAATCTGTTAATAAACTTGAAAATTTGATGAAGCTTACAGTTGTTTATGACCAAGACTACAGAGAATTTTATAAATTTTTAAGAATGGTTATGGGAAAAGAAAAGGAAAGATGCCAAATTTGTTATCAGTTAAGACTCGAAAGAACCGCAAAAAAATCAAAAGAGCTAAATATAGAATTATTTACAACTACTTTGCTGGTAAGTCCCTATCAGAAGTTTGATAAAATATTAAAAATAGGCAAAGAGCTTGCATTCAAGTATGGTATTAGTTTTTTAACAGAAGATTTTAGAGAAGGATTTAAAAAGGGAATGAATAAGGCAAGGGAGTTAGAACTATTCAGGCAAAAATACTGTGGCTGTATATACTCAGAGGCGGAAAGATATTTGAGGCAAATAGAGTATGAGTGAAATAGGCAAACTGCTAATTTTAATTGGAGCTTTAATAATTATCATAGGAGTTTTAATAACTTTTGCAGGAAAAATTCCTTTTATTGGAAAGCTTCCTGGTGACATAGTGATTGAAAGAAAAAATTTCACGCTCTATCTGCCTATCGGCACTTCAATTCTTATTAGTATAATTTTAAGTTTGATATTTTATCTATTTCACAGACGATGAAAATCATCAAAATCTTAATTTTTTTAGTGGCAGTATTGTTGAGCTTTAATGTGAGTTACTCTCAGAATAAAAATGAAACGAACTTTATAAGAGTGCTTCTTGGAGAAAACAGACCGAACTCAAACAACCTTGAGAGAATAAAAAAAGTGTCTGCCAAGGCAATAGTAAGCGGAGCAGCCTATCAGGGAGAAATAGAGCTGTGGAAAGGTGATGAAGGATACTTTTTGATAAATGTTGTAAGTCTCGAAGAATATGTGAAAGGTGTTGTTGCTTCAGAAGTTGGAATTAATTGGCCCATTGAAGCTTTAAAAGCTCAGGCTGTTTTAGCAAGGACTTATGCTGTTGCCCATATAATAAGAAACAGAGATAAAAATTTTTATGACGTCACTTCCTCTGTTTTTCATCAGGTTTATAAGGGTGAAGCGGGAAACGATGAAATTGAGAGAGCCGTAAAAGACACACAAGGAGAAATATTAACTTACAATAAAGAGCCTATCATGGCTTTTTATCATGCCTGCAGCGTAGGTAAAACAGAAGAACCTAAGGAAGTTTTTGGAAGAGACTATCCTTATCTAAAGGCCGTAGAAGTTCCTTTTACGCCCTCACCTTATACTGTTTGGGAAAAAAAGATATCTTTAGAGATACTTCAAAAAGCTCTTTCAATGGAAAAAATTTCTAAAGTAGAAATTGTAAGCCACACAAATACAGGTAGAGTGAAAGAGATAAAATTCCTCAATGGACAGAATAGCAAAACAATAAAAGCAACGGAATTAAGAAAACTGCTTAAGTGGTCTTTACTTCCAAGCACAATGGTCACCGATATCAGATTTGAAGAGGATGGAGTTGTTTTTGAAGGTCATGGATACGGCCATGGCGTAGGGATGTGTCAGTGGTGTGCTTTTCAGATGGCTCAGGAGGGTAAAAATTACAGAGAGATTCTTCAATACTTTTATTCAGGAACAGAGTTAAGTAAGATAAATGAAAATAACTGAGCTTAACTATAACCTTCCTGCATCTCTAATTGCACAGCAACCCCTTAAAGATAGAGATAAGGCTAAACTTCTTGTGTTGCATAGAGAAACGGGTCAGATAGAACATAGACTTTTTTTCGAGATTACAGATTATCTTAATGAGGGAGATTTTTTGATAATCAATAACACAAAAGTTATTCCTGCAAGATTGATTGGCAGAAAACCAACGGGAGGAAAAATAGAAATTTTACTTATCAAAGAGAATAAGGCAGAAGAAAGCAGATGGGAGATAATGACAAAAGGTGATTATGAGGGAGTAGTATTAGTACATGAAATAAAATGCCTTATAAGAAAAAACTCAAACAGCAAAGAGCTTGTATTTATTGACTTGGATTCACACTCTGCAAAGAATTTCATTCTTGAAAAAGGCCTAATGCCTCTTCCACCTTACATTAAAAGAAAGCCTGTGGACGAAGACAGAGAGACATATCAAACAGTATATGCGCAGAAAAACGGTTCTATTGCAGCACCTACTGCAGGACTACATTTTACAGAGAAGCTCCTTGAGAGAATTTCAAAAAAAGGAGTTTTCATAAAGGCTATAACTCTTCATGTGGGTGTAGGTACTTTTAAAATGATTAAATCAGAAGAGATTGAAAAACATAAAATGGATTCGGAATACTTTGAAATCGAAAGAGGATTATTTGAGGACATTTTAAAAGCTAAAGCCCAAGGTAAAAGGATTTTTTCAGTGGGAACAACTACCACAAGAGCCCTTGAAGGTTATGCTTCTGGAAAGTTCGAAGATACTGGCTCAGATAAAAGCATTGTTAGAGGATGCACAGATATTTTTATTTATCCTGGCTATGAATTCAAAGTAATTGATGCACTTATCACCAATTTCCATCTACCCAAATCTACTCCTCTTGCTCTTGTATATGCCTTTTGTCAGTCTCGTCACGTAAAGAAAGCATATGAAGAAGCCATAGAAAAAAAATATAGATTTTTTTCCTATGGCGATGCTATGTTAATCATATGAAACAAAAAGGAGATGAGTTACTGGTGATTAATAAGAGAGTTTTTATATTAATTCTCACAGCTATTGCCTTTGTAGGTATTGTGATAGGATATACAATTGGCTACATAACAACACCAGTAAAAGAAATAGAGATAAAAAGAGTCAATGAAGCAGAGAAGACTGTATTACCGCAGACAGTAGATACGGCTTTTGCAAAAAAGCAAGAATCTCCATCGGAGGAACAAAAAACTCAAATTCCTAAACAAGAGGGAAAAAACATAGAAAAACAGGCCACCGAGAAGGAGAAAATTACTAAAACAGACCAGTCAGAAAAAGAAGAAAAAGCAGAGACTAAGAATTTAGAGAGAAGGAAATCTACCGAAAAAGGATTAAAAAAATTACAAACTTCAGCTTTAAGAAAGTCTCCACAAAAATCTCTGCCAGGTAAGAGAAGTTTTTATACAGTTCAGGTGGGTGCTTTTTCGGATATTTCGAATACTAAAACAGTTCAAGAAAAGCTTGAAAATGCTGGCTATAAATCATTTCTCTCAAAAGAGGACTTATATAAGGTAAGGGTAGGGCGATTTGATAGATTTTTGCAGGCAAAGAAACTCTCGGAAGAACTCAATGCTAAGGGAATTGAGAATTTTATAGTTAAAGTCAATATTGCTTCTACAGGAGGTAAAAAATAGCACGCATAATAGAACTAAATGAGGAAAGGGAGTATCCTTTTCTTCATGGTGGCTTAGATAAGATATTCAAATTAATTGAAGATGTTCTAAATGTCACCCTTAGCGTAAGAGGTAATAAATTAATTATTCAAGGCGAAGACGAAAGAGACATAGAACAAGCAGAGAAAATAATCGAAGATATAAGGCTTGTAAACAAAGAGGGCTATATAATCAAACCTGAAGATGTTATGCATTCTCTTCAAGGTTTAAAAGAAGGCAGACCTGTGTCAATATTAGGACTTTTCAAGGGTGGTATTCCTATTCCCTCTCGTAAAAGAGTTATTATTCCTAAGACGGAAACTCAAAAAGAATATATGGAAGCAATATTAAAGTATGATATAGTCTTTGGCATAGGACCTGCAGGTACAGGTAAAACTTATCTGGCCATGGCAATGGCTATTCATTTTCTGCTTAGTAGAATAGTGTCAAGGATTGTTCTTGTAAGACCAGCTGTAGAGGCAGGTGAAAAACTGGGATTTCTTCCAGGTGCGATTGAGGAAAAAGTAAGCCCCTATCTGAGACCTCTTTATGACGCTTTATACGATATGCTCGACCTTGACAGAGCCTCTAAACTCATAGAAAAGGGTGCCATAGAGATTGCACCTCTTGCTTTTATGAGAGGTAGAACACTTAATGATGCCTTCATCATTCTTGATGAAGCACAAAATACAACGACCGAACAGATGAAAATGTATTTAACAAGGCTTGGTTTTGGTTCAAAGACAGTAATAACAGGTGATATCACCCAGATAGACCTGCCACCTCAAAAAGTTTCAGGATTGGTAGAGGCATTAAGAATTTTAAAAGATATCGAAGGGATAAAAATTATAAATTTTAGCGAAAAAGATGTGGTTAGACATAGACTTGTTCAGGAGATTATAAAAGCCTATGAAAAGCACGAAAGACAGTCAACCACTTAAACCTCTAACGCCAAACAGAAGCTATCTAAGAAAGTTTATAGATAAATTTAAGCCCACTCAAAATGGCAAACAAATAAAGAAATTTATTGAAAGGGATATTCTTTACTCTATAGTTCTGTTATCATTTATAATTTCTCTACTTCTTAATGATTACAAAAGAGGTTTCATGTCTTTTGTGGGCAGTTTAATTTTAGTGTTTATTCTTCTTGTCTTTTTTTACAGGGACTTGCAAAGGTATAAGCCAGCTTACCTTAAAAAGAAAAAAATGCTTGCTCTTCTTGGAAGTCTTTTTATATTTAACTTAGTTTCAGCCAGACTGTTTGAACATTTTTTTTCGATTTTCTCAAAGGGATTAAATATTGAAAACTTTTTTATTCACTACTTTGGCATACCATTAGCAATAGGTGCTGTCATTGTAGTAATGATTTTTGATTTTCATACAGCCATTACCTTTTCTCTTATACTCAGCTTGATGATAGGTATATGGATAAAAATATCCCTTTTCCCATTATTTGTTTTTATTACCTGCCTTATTGCAGCTTTTAGTCTCATAAGGGTAAAGAAAAGGAGCGACATAATAAACGCGGGAAGTTACATCGTAATTCTCACTCTCGTATCTTCCTTGTCAATTTTATTTATTAACGAAGAGATTACCTTTGAGTCCTTTTATTTTTTGGCTGTTTTTTCTTTGATTAACGGTTTTTCAGTGTCGGCTCTCTGTTTTCTATTTCTTCCTGTCGTAGAAAAGTTGTTTAAAATCGCCACACCTCTTAGTCTAATAGAGCTTCTTGATATAGACCACCCCTTAATGAAACAACTCTCATTAGAAGCCCCTGGAACATATCATCACAGTATGATAGTGGGAAGTCTTGCTGAGTCTGCTGCTGAAGTTGTTGGCGTAAGTCCTCTGCTCGCAAAAGTAGCTGCCTATTATCATGATATTGGAAAGATAAGAATGCCTGAATACTTCATTGAAAATCAGTCAGGCTGTATTAGCAAGCACGAAAAACTCAATCCCCATCTAAGCAGCATGATAATAATATCCCACGTAAAAGACGGTGTCGAACTTGCCCAGGAATACAATCTCCCCGAAATAATTAAGGATGTTATTCAGCAACATCACGGAACTTCTCTTGTAACCTATTTTTATCAAAAAGCTTTGAAAGAACAAGAGTCTCCACCGTCTGAAATCGATTATCGCTATCCAGGACCAAAACCTCAGACAAAACTCGCTGCTCTTATAATGCTTGCAGACGCTATTGAAGCCTCTGCAAGAACTCTCGATGAACCAACGCCAGCAAGAATTTCAAATCTGATAGATAAAATAATCAAAAATATTTTTCTGGACGGTCAACTTGATGATTGTGAGATAACCTTGAAAGATTTAATTGAAATTAAAAAGCGATTTGAGCATGTGCTTACAGGAATTTTTCATAAAAGAATTCCTTATCCAGAGACAGAGAAGAAAGATTGAAGATAGAGATAGAATTAACAAACAGGCAGAGAAAAATAAAAATCTCAAAGAGAAGATTGACCACAACAGCAAAAAAAATAATTCAACTTTTGGGAAATACCACAATAACAGAGAGAAACAAGGCTATACTGAGTAAAAAGATTATAGTATCAGTTGTTTTAATTGGAGGAAAAAGAATGAGAGAAATTAATTATAGATACAGAGGTAAAAAATATATCACCGATGTTCTCTCTTTCCCTTATTTAGAAAATCATTTTCTAATGGAAGAAGTATATTTAGGAGAACTCTTAATTTGTCCAGAGAAAGCATTACTACAGTCTAAGCAATACGGAGCAACTTTTTGGGAGGAGATGCAAAGACTCCTTGTTCATGGTATACTTCATCTGCTTGGCTACGACCACGAAGGTTCAAAAAGCCAAGCAAGAGAAATGTTTAAAATTGAAAAAAATATTCTAAAAAATTTACAAACCTAACTCTTCCGGCGTTCCTATTCTGCCAAGCACTCCACTTGCTGCAGCAACGGCTGGATTACTCAGATAAACTTCACTTTCAGGATGACCCATTCTACCTACAAAGTTTCTATTAGTTGTAGCTATTGCTCTTTCTCCCTTTGCGAGAATTCCCATATGTCCTCCAAGGCAAGGACCACATGTGGGAGGAGATACAACTGCCTGCGCTTCTATAAATATTTCAATCAAACCTTCCTTTAAAGCTTCCATGTATATTTTTTGAGTAGCTGGGATTACTATCATTCTAACTTCAGAATGGACTTTTCTACCTTTAAGCACCTCAGCAGCTTCTCTTAGGTCTTCAAGCCTTCCGTTTGTGCACGAACCAATAACCACTTGGTCAATCTTTATGTTTGTCAGCTCTTCAGCGGGCTTTACATTTGATGGGAGATGAGGACAGGCCACAACAGGAGGAATTTTTGAACAGTCGTATTCTCTTATTTCGTAATATTTAGCATCTAAATCGGAAGTAAAGATTTTATAAGGCCTTTTAGCCCTTTGCCTTACGTAATCCTCTGTAATTTTATCTGGCACAATTATGCCTGTCTTTGCACCAGCTTCAATTGCCATGTTGCACATACTGAATCTTCCGCTCATTGGCATACTGTCAATTGCCTCACCTGTAAACTCCATTGCCATGTAAGAAGCTCCATCAACACCTATATCTCCAATGGTATACAGTATTAAATCTTTACCACCAACCCATTTTTTTAGCTTTCCGTAGTATATAAATTTCATTGACTCGGGAACTTTAAACCAGCATTCACCTGTTGCCATTGCAATTGCCGCATCCGTTGAGCCAACGCCTGTTGCAAAAGCCCCCAAAGCACCGTAGGTACATGTATGGCTGTCTGCACCAATAACCAGGTCTCCTGGCAACACAATGCCTTCCTCTGGCAAAAGAGCATGTTCAATGCCAACTCGACCAATTTCAAAGTAGTTGGTTATCTCATATTTCCGGGCAAAATCTTTTAACATCTTGCATTGTTCCGCTGCCTTTATGTCTTTTTGCGGAGTGAAATGGTCAGGAACAAGGGCTATACGATTTCTGTCAAAAACTTCTTTTACTCCAATTTTTTCAAACTCCTTTATTGCAATAGGAGCAGTAATATCATTTGCCAAAACAATATCTACTTTTGCATTTATTATCTCTCCTGGGCTTACTTCCTTTTTACCTGCATGTTCAGCAAGAATTTTTTCAGCTATTGTCATTCCCATGGCTTCCTCCTTTTTTATTTAAAAATCATCGCGTTTTAAATTTTAAAGAGTTGATAGTTTAAAAATTTATTATTGCATAAAGAATTAGAAATTATCAAAAATATAGGATGGAAAAGATAAGAGAGAGTTTAGAAAGATTATATAACTCCTTTGATTTTGGACGAGCTTTACAGAATGACCCTATAAAGTTTCCCAAAAAATTCTCATATCCCCTTGATATCGAAATTTCAGCCATCCTATCCTCTTCATTTGCTTACGGAAATATTAATTGTTTTTGCAATTTTCTGGAGAAGCTATTCGGTATAATGGGAAGTAATCCCTCCGATTTTATCTTAGAGTTTAAGCCTAAAAATCTAATAAAGAAATTAACAATAAAATACAGGTTTAGCTCTGTCTATGATATTGTTGCTTATATGTTTATCCTTAAAATGATGCTTAGAAATTCACCGTCAAATTCACTGGAGTATTATTTTAATATTGCCAATTTTAATGGCCAATTTAACAGAAAATATCCTGAGACAGTCTCTAAAATTACAAATTTTATAAATATCGCTTTAAAAGTAGACTTAACGCCAATTTATGGCAGAGATATAAAAACTAAGGGGCTTTTACATTTCTTACCCCATCCGGCAAAAGGAAGTCCATGCAAAAGAATTAATCTTTTCTTAAGATGGATGGTGAGAAATAGAGATGTCGATTTCGGAATATGGAAGATAATTAAGCCAGCTGAACTTATAATACCTCTTGATGTGCATATATGGAGGGTTTCAAAGAGATGGGGTTTTACAGACAGAAACAGTCAGAATTTAAAGGCAGCAATAGAGATTACCGAATACCTAAGGCAAATTGAGCCCGAAGACCCATTAAAATATGATTTTGTTTTGTGCCATAGTGACATAAATTATTTAATATGATTTTGACGGAGGGATGGCTTCATCCCTCCTTTCTAAATTTTGTACTGATTACAGCCTATACTGAAGTTGCCATCTTATAAAAGCAGCACTTTTGGTTTTGTCCGAGTAAAAATTTCCAGGCTCAAAGTATTCAATCTGAAGCATTCCATCAAGATTTTTGTTGAACTTGTAATTTCCAATAATTGCCCACAGGTCTCCCCTGTTTTTACCGTTATTTGAAAACATATCTTTATATGTACCTTTGGTAATATTTGTTCTCTCATCAGCCCAGAAATGTTGGTATGAGAGGGTAATACCGAAGTCTTTTAGGGGATTTAATTTGAGCTTTGTTACAATTGCCTTTATATTTGTCCAGTAGCCTGGAATTGGGCCACCGTTTCCAGATGTCTCAGGAACTAAAGTGTATATCAATAGTTCATTCCACTGGGGAGCTCTTGAGAATAGAGGATTGAAACCTTCGTCTTTGTTTTTGGTTTCTTGATTATCACCTGACAAATAAACATAACCAGCCTCAAGAGTTGGTGTTAAAGGACAGTTTTTAAAGTCATATCCTGCAAAAATATATCCTCCAAGTCCTCTGATTTTTTTATCATTTGTCTCATCCTTTCCTGTTTGTTTTGCAAGCTCGCCTCGCAGAGAGAAATCGCTTATTTTAAAGACTGCTCTCATACCAAAAGTGTTTATATATTTTTCAGCAATGCCTATATATTCTTTTTCTTTCTTGTAAATATAATAGGGCTCTAAATTTAGCCATTCCACAATTTTGTGTCTTCCGTAAATCCAAAACCCTCTCTCATTAGAAGCAGTAAGTCTTTTTTTATGGTCTATATAGAGTCGCCCACGGTCTTCTCTGTCATAATAGGCTGGATGTATGCTTGGTAAATACTGGTCTGTCTTAGGGTCTGATACGTACACAATGTCCACAGAGTGCCCTTCAGCTATTAATACTGAGGCTTTCAAAGCGTTGAAATAGAAAGTTCTTGAACCATCTCCGGGTGTACCATCAAGAATTAAAAAACCCTCACCGTACATGTCTTTACCAAGAAAATCTTGTCTTCCAAAGCGGAAATTTAATGGCAAATCAAAGGGTTTTTTGATGTCAATGTAGAGATTGTCAATTACTATTTCGTCTTGGTCAAATCTTTTTCTATTTGTGAATTCCTTACCATTGTAATCAAGTGGTAACCTGTAAGGGCCAGAAAAATACTTAGGTTCTGTCGTAATTCTAAGATATGCTCCTAAGTTATTATTAAACTTTAGATTGTCCCACAGTTGAACTCTAAATCTAAAAAAATTCCTGTCAGGCTGTGCATCTCTGGCTGTTCCAAGAGAAACCACATTGTCCCAGATTTCCTGCCTTAACCTAAATGAAGCACCCACTTCATTTTCAATAGCATAAATTTCCGAAGAAAAACTGAGTAAAACAAGAAAAATCAAAACTCCTCGTAAAATTCTCCTTTTCATAACACCCCTCCTAAAAAATGAGTGCAAAATTATAACATAAAAAATTTTGAAAAGGGTATACTTTTTCTGAAGGAGAAGAGTTAGAATTTATTTCATTTTTGCTTCGGAAAACTCTAAATAAGAAACTCGAGGTGCATCAAGCCATAATCTTTCAAGGTCATAATAATAACGCTGCTCGTCTAAAAATATGTGAACAATTACATCTCCATAATCTAATAAAACCCAGTGTGCATATATGTAACCCTCTATACCAAGAGGTCTGATACCTTCTTCTTCCATTTTTTGTTCAACATGTTCCGAAAGGGCTTTTACCTGGGTCGTGCTTTCACCAGAACATATAACAAAGTAGTCAGTTATTATGGTAAGGTCTTTGAGTTCGAGAATTTTTATATCAGTGGCTTTTTTTTCATCAAGTAATCTGGCGATTCTTAAAGCCTTTTCCTTCGCTGTCATTTTTTAATTATAGCATAATTCTCCATTAAGAAATTAACAATAGCTAAGGCAGCAATAGCTGAAGTCTCAGCCCTTAGGATTCTCTTACCTAAAGAGGCTATTTTTAATCCTTTATCCTCAGCTATTTTAATCTCCTCCTTTGTGAAACCTCCCTCTGGTCCGATGAATAAGGATAGGGAGCTACTAATATCAATATAATTGAAAATGTTTATAAAATTTTCCTTACTACCTTCCCAAAAAACAATTCCATTTTCTGTGTTTTCTATTAGATTTTTATAAGACTGAACCTTGCTTATCTCTGGTATTAAACTTCTTCCAGACTGTTCTGTTGCTTCTTTTGCAATTTTTTGCCATCTGTCTACTTTACGTGTATCCTTCAAAATAGACCTTTCACTAAAAAAAGGGATTATTTTTCTTACACCCAACTCGGTAGCTTTTTGCACGACCATATCCATCTTGTCTCCTTTCAGTAAAGCTTGACATAAAAATAATGAAAAGGAGTTTTCCGATAAAGATTGAACTTTTTCAAGTATTTTTAAATGTTGAATGTTAACAAGCTCTGCAAGGAAAGAACTACCTTTTCCATCGGTTACCTCAATTAATTCTCCATTCTTCATTCTCAAAACATTGAATAAATATTTGGAGTCCTCCCGTGATAGTTTTAATACACTGCCTATGTTTAGAGGAGCATACTGAATTAATAATCTAACGGAGGACATTAAAGGACAATCTCTGTGCCTATTCCTTTCTTTGTGAAAATTTCAAGAATAAGGCTGTGGGGGATTCTACCATCAATTATGTGCGTTTTTCTTACTCCACCTGTTAAAGCATTTAAGCAAGCATGGACTTTGGGAATCATACCGCCAGATATTATATTTTCGCCTATTAGTTTTAGAGCTTCTTCTACTTTCAGAGTTGGTATGTGATTTCCCGTTTCATCGGATATACCTTTTACATCAGTTAGAAGAATTAACTTTTCCGCTCCTACGGCAACGGCAATACTTGATGCAACAGTATCAGCATTTATGTTATAACTGTTGCCATTTTTATCAAAACCTATTGGAGCAACTACGGGAATAAAGCTGTCTCTCTGTAAAGTTTCCAATATATCTGTTGAAACTTGCTCTATCTCTCCCACGAATCCAAGGTCTGTCTCCTGTTCTTTTATTTTCATTGTTTTTTTCGTTGTTCGTAAAAGATTTCCATCTTTTCCAGTTAAACCAACAGCTTTACCACCGTGAGCATTAATTAACTGAACAATCTCTTTGTTTATTATTCCTCCCAGAACCATTTCAACTACTTCCATAGTTTCCCTGTCAGTTACTCTATGGCCGTTTATAAAATGTGGTTCTTTACCAAGTCTTTTCATTGTTTCTGTTATCTTTGGCCCTCCACCGTGAACCACAATTGGTTTAATTCCTATGAAATTTAATAAGACAATATCCTTGGCAAAAGCGTCTTTGAGAGGAAGTTCCTTTTGGGCAGCACCACCATATTTGATTACAAATATCTTGCCGTAGAACTTTCTTATGTATGGAAGGGCTTCAACAAGAATATTGGCTTTATCAAGAAGAATTTTTTCAATTTCTGTCATTTTTTGTCCTTCTTAAAAATTCCTCCAAGTCAAAGTCAGAGCTTACTACTTCTTTTGCCTTTAATGTTTTTTCCTTTTCTCTTATAACTGCCTTGCCCATGAGCTTTTCCATTCTATCCACAGCAGAGAAGGTATCAAGAGCTGTCACTATTATAGGAATTCCCTTTGCCTTGGCAATCCCTGTTACTGTCTCATTAACATGCATACCGCCTGTAAGAATTAGACATTTGGTAGATGTCTCCATTGCCACTATCTGAATGTCTGTTCTGTGTATTCCCGTTATCACAGCTTTATTTGGAATTCTGAGAAAATAGGAAAGGGCGGTTTCAGTATCCATTGCACCAATTGATAGATTTTCAACAAATTCATCAAGTTTGTCTTCGCAGCAAACAAGACCTCCATTTATGGCTTCCATAAGTCTTCTTACTGTAACGGCTTCAAGAAACTTATCTTTTTTAAAAGCCCCAAGCACTCTGATACCTTTTCCCTCAATGAAGGGCATTACTTTTTCTTTTACATGGTGAAACTGTTCTGGAGGAATTTTGTTTATGACGGCACCTATGAATTTATCCTTTGTTAACTGTCTGATGCCAAAGATGTCATCCATTGCAAGTTCACTATCCCAGTGTTGTATAGCAATGACCTTTCCATTCGTTTCGTTTACAAGACTTATGGCATCAATACCAAGGGTAAATCCTTCAAATATATTATTCGGACCAACGACAATCACAAAATCTTTATTGTTCAGGTTGCCAAAGGAATTAATAACTTTTTCTTTAACTTTTAAATCAGAACCCTCAAGAAGCCTGTATTGCGTATCATAGGTGAAGACAAAGGGAGAGATTATACTTAAAGGTTCCTCTAATCCAAGGATTTCTTTTATAAAAACAGCTTCCTCATCAAATATCTCTTCTCCTTTCTTGAAGGGAATTCGTCCGAGAGGTCTTATATAGCCTATCTTATAGCCCCTTTCTTTTAGAGTTAAAGCTAAGCCAAGAGCAAAAAAGTTCTTACCAGTGAATGCTCTGTTTGACAATATAAAAATTGGTATCATTTTAAAGCCTCCCTAAAATTCCTAAATTATTATTCTTGCATCCAGTCCTATTCCACCATTGTTCATAACGAGATATGGATTGATGTCCACCTCTTTAATTAAAGGTATATCTTGCACGATTTTAGATAATCGCCTAATGCAATTTACGATATCCTTTTTGTCGTAAGGTTTTTCACCTCTTACTCCGTCAAGGATTCTACTACCTTTTATCTCTCCTATCATCTCATAGGCTTCCTCTTCAGATACAGGAACTATTCTGAAAGAGACATCCTTTAAAACTTCTACGTATATTCCACCTAATCCGAACATTATCATGTGACCAAAGGTTCGGTCATAGCTTACGCCAAGTATAACCTCTTTTCCACCAGTGACCATTTCATATATCATGACGCCTTCTATGTAAGCATCTGGCATAACTCTTTTGACATTTGTTGTGATTTCTAAAAAAGCATTATATACAGCTTTTTCATTGTTGAGATTTAACTTTACTCCTCCAACATCAGTTTTATGTAAAATATGAGGAGAAGAGACTTTCATAACAACGGGGTAACCAATTCTCTCTGCTATGGCCACTGCTTCCATCGGCGTCTTTGCAAGAGCTCTTTCAGGGAAGGAGAATCCATAGAGGGATAGAACCTCCATAGCTTCCTCTCCACCTATTTCTGAAACACCTTTTGCCTGTAACTCACTGATAATTCTCTCTGCTTTTTGAATATTTTCAAGAGGGATGCTAAGGGCAGTTTCTTCGGTAAATATTCTATTTTTCATTTCAACAAAATTTATAAGTCTGCTGTAAGCATTTATTGATACAGAGGGGTCAGTAAAAGAGGGTATTCTTGCTTTTTTAAGTTTTAATATGGCGTTTTTTATTCTCTTACCACCTATAAAGGAGGTAAAGACAGGTTTATCTGTATTTTGAGCAGCGGATATTACTACATCTGCAATATTGTCAACATCTGTCATAGCTTGAGGAGTAAGAATAACACAAATTCCCTCCACAGCAGGGTCTTTTGAAGCCTGTTCAAGAACAACCCTGTATCTTTCAGAAGTAGCATCTCCTATAATATCTACAGGGTTGTAAAGTGATGCTGTTGATGGTAGTTTTTCAACTATTGCTTCAATAGAGCTTCTTGTCATGGGGTCTAATTTTATTCCAAGTTTGTCAGCCGTATCTGCCGCAATTATGCCAGGTCCTCCAGCATTAGTCACTATTAGTAGTCTTCTGCCTTTCGGAGCTCGACCAGATATAAACATCTCAGCCGTATCGAAAAGCTCTTGAATTCCCGATGCTCTTATTATCCCCGTTTTTCTAAAAGCTTCACTAAAGGCCCTGTCTGAACCTGCCAAAGCTCCTGTGTGGGAGGAGGCAGCTCTTGCTCCAGCCTCTGTTGCTCCAGACTTAATTAATACGACAGGTTTTATTTTCGTAACTCTGTTTGCCACTTCAAGAAATCTCTTTCCATCAACGATATCTTCTATATATCCAAGAATTACATCTGTCTCTGGGTCATGGGCAAAATACTCAAGAAAATCTGTCTCGTTCAAATCCGCTTTATTCCCGAAACTTACAAACTTAGAGAAACCAAAGTTGTTCTCTATAGACCAGTCTATGATGGCAACACCTAATGCTCCAGACTGAGAAAAAAAGGCAATTCTACCTTCTGGAGGCAGTTCAGCAGCAAAAGAGGCGTTCATTCTATTTTTTGTGTTCATGACTCCCAGACAGTTTGGCCCAACCATTCTTATTCCGGCTTTTCTTATAATGTCAACAATTTCTTTCTCTCTTAAAAGACCTTCCCCACCTACTTCTTTAAAGCCTGCAGTAATTACAACTACACCTTTAACACCTGCTTGAGCACAATCCTTTAAGGCTTCTGCTACTGCTTTGGCGGGAATAACTATCACGGCAAGGTCTACTCTGTCAGGTATTGCTGAGACAGAAGGATAACATTTTAGAGATAAAATCTCCTGCCTTCCAGGATTTACGGGATATAGCTTACCGGTGAAGCCAGTCATTAAATTTTTTAAGACAGAATAACCTACCTTCTTCTCTTCAGAAGAAGCACCAATAACTGCAATAGATGAAGGATTGAAAATAAAATCAATCATAATCTTAGTTAGTATATCACATAAAAGTTATCCAATCAAAAAGCTTAATCTTAGCAACTAAGCGAGTAAAAGCAAATAAATTCATAAAATTTTTTATTTAACTTGATTTTTTTATTGACTTATTTATAACATTTATAAATAAATTATTTTAATAAATTTATAAAAAAAACATATGGAGGGGCCTATGGAAGCTTTACTGTTGTTTTTGGCTGTTTTATCTCCCGTTGCTTTAACTGCTGGAATTGCCATAAAGTTTTATAAAATCTCTCAAATGCCACTAAACATAAGATGGGAAATTTATCCACTTCCAAAGGGTGAACTTGAAAAAATAAGATATGGTGGGTCTTATATGGAGGAGATTGATTGGGTTAAAAAGAATAATCCCCGGAGGTCATATTTTGAATTCGTAGAACCTTTCAAAGAGCTTTTCTTTCTCCATAGAGTTCATAAATTCAACAAATATGGGTTATGGATTTGGTCTATGGCTTTACACTGGGCTGTAGGGTTGCTTTTTGGAACGTTGATAATACTTCTCCTGGATGGAATATTTACCGACATAGACCTATCGGGATTAGTTATTGTTCCAATTTTCTCATATGTCTTAGGAGTTTTTGGTTCTTTAGGACTAATAGCAAAAAGATTTATAAATAAGGAATTGAAGCTGTATACATCGGGTATTGAATATTTCAATCTTATTTTTCTTCTGTTAATTTTCTTTACAGGTTTTCTCTCCTTTATCCAAGATAGTTCCCTTAGTGAGGCCTTTATTTATGTTGATGGTGTTTTAAAATTGAGCATACCCTTTGATGAAATATCTTCGCTAACAATAATCCATTTTCTTCTTGTAGAGTTATTTCTTATGTATATTCCTTTTTCCAAATTTTTCCACGGTCCCGTTAAGTTTTTCACATTTCATAAAATTTTATGGAGCGATGAATTTCAGACTAAAGGTTCTAAAGAGGAAAAGAAAATTATGCAACAACTTCACTATAAAGTCAGATGGTCAGGGCCTCACATGCTTTCTGACCAGAACTGGCTTGAAAATGCTAAAAATACAAATCTCCATGAAAAATCTTAAATAGGAGGAAATTATGAAGTCATTAAAAGATTTTTCCATTGAAACAAAAGAGCCTTTAGTAAAGATAGAGGACAATGAGCTTGTATCTTTAGCACCATACATTACAGAAGAAAATCATCCCAATAAATTTTCCAAAGAATGGATTGAAAAATATGATTTCTCTCTTGATGGATATACAGTGTTTCCAATCGAAAATCCAAATGAAGAGGAGAAAGCTCAAATAGTTAAAAAATTTCTAACGGGCATACAAAAGTTAATATTACCTGAGTCAAACTGGACTCTCATGAAGCCTCTCTTACTCTCTTTAAAGTATTGTGTGAAATGCAACACCTGTGCTGACGCATGTCATGTATATATTGGCAGTGGAAAAAAAGAAATATACAGACCAAATTTCCGTTCTGAAATTTTGCGCAGAATATACAAAAGACATTTTACGACCAGCGGTAAGCTTTTAAAATCTTTCGTAGGAGCAGATATAGAGGTTACATATGCTGCTATTCGAAGACTTCTTGAACTTGCCTATCGCTGCACTTTATGTAGAAGATGCGTTCTACAGTGTCCTGTAGGTATAGACAATGGACTGATTGCAAGAGAACTAAGAAAGTTATTCAGTCAAGAGCTGGGAATGGCACCTGTGGAGATTTTTCTGAAAGGAACGAGACTGCATTTAAAGGCTGGTTCAACCACTGGCATGAGAACAGAGGCTTTTAGAGATATAATAAAATTTATCGAAGATGACATACAGGAAAAAACCGGAAGAAAAATAAAAATTCCCGTTGACAAAAAGGGCGCAGAAATTCTCCTGTATCACAACGGTGGAGAATACATTTCTTGGCCAGACCACATCGCAGCTTTTGCAATTCTTTTTGATGCAGCCGGGATTAACTACACATTAAGCAGTGAAACAATTGGA
The DNA here is from genome assembly GCF_055381765.1 of Thermodesulfovibrio sp. TK500a. Taxonomy (NCBI): domain Bacteria; kingdom Pseudomonadati; phylum Nitrospirota; class Thermodesulfovibrionia; order Thermodesulfovibrionales; family Thermodesulfovibrionaceae; genus Thermodesulfovibrio; species Thermodesulfovibrio sp. TK500a. The sequence goes on along the minus strand of NZ_AP041606.1, from coordinate 178,338 downwards.
TACGATGGTGTTAATTATGGCGCTTGGTATGATGATGTAGAACTTGCAAGGGTAGGGTTGAGGCATCTTGAGATTGCCCATGAACTTGGAGTAAAGAAAGTCGTAATCGGTGAATGTGGTCATTCTCACAAAGTATATACAGTAATATTTGACAGAATCTTACCTGCCAGTTCTCCTCTCTGGAACATTCAAAGAGAGAGTTGTTTACCACTTATGTGGGAGATAGTAAAGAGTGGACGAATAAAGTTAGACCCTTCGAGAAATAATTTTCCTGTAACAATGCATGACTCTTGCAATATTGTTAGGCTAATGGGAATTTACAAACCACAGAGAGATATAATAAAGGCAATAACACCGGGAACTTTCAGAGAGATGAACCCAAATGGCTCAATGAACTACTGTTGCGGAGGAGGAAGCGGTTTTGCAATCTTTCGAACATTAAATTTCCCTGTATGGAAGAATAAGGTATCCCTCAGAGTTAAAACAAAACAAATTCTCGATACTTTCAGTGACGTTCTCGATAAAGATATTCCCAAACATGTGGTAGCAACATGTTCAAATTGTAAAGGCTCCTTAAGGGACATGATACATGCCTATCAGCTTTTCGATAGATTTAAAATAAACTACTCTGGCCTTGCAGACCTCATAGTTAACGCAATGGTAGACATTCCTCCATTTCTCAATCTTGAGGAACTTCCAGAGTAAAACTATGGAAACTTTTTAAAGGGTGACGTAAAGTTATTCTCAAACTTTGCGTCACCTTCATTAGAATTGATGAACTCGGTGGCTATTAGAGAGCATCTTATGAATTCAGCATTTTTAAGATTTGTACCGTTGAATTTTGCTCCCGATAAGTCTGATTTGAAAAAGCTTACTTTTTCCATATTGGCACCGGAAAAGTCTGCACCCGTGAAAGTTGCCTGCTTAAGGTCTGCTGAAATCATTGTCGCTCCCTTAAAGTTTGCAAGAGAAGCTTCAACCATCTGAAGATTTGCTCCTTCAAGATTTGCATTTTCAAAATTACAATTAGTTATCTTTGCATTAAGAAGATTTACCTTTTTCATCTGGGCATTATGAAAGTTTGCACCTGGCAGGAAGGAAAAATTTAAATCAGCACCGTTTAATTTAGCATTCTTAAAATTCGCTCCTGTAAGATTTGCACTGTCAAGTCGGCAATTGCTTAAATCAGCTCCTTCAAAGTTACAAAGAGAAAGATTTGATTTACTGAGGTCTGCATCCCTTAGGATGGCATTACTAAAATTTACCTTAATAATATCAATTTCAGAGAGCTTTATACCGCTTAAATCTTTTCCCGATAGGTCTCCACTTATTTGAATTATAAATATAACCTCACTTTTGTTCATATTCTCCTATCCTTTGAGGATTACTGTATACGTTAAACCTATTGCCCCTTAAAAAACCTATTACCGTCAGCCCAACATTGTTTGCCAGTTCTACCGCAAGAGATGTAGGTGCTGCTCTGCTTACAATAATTGGAATTTTCCATTTGGCTACTTTCAAAGCCATTTCAGAGGAAACTCTACCACTTACAAGAATTATTTTTCCAGCAAAAGAGACTTTATTAAGAAGTGCCCAACCAATAACTTTATCAACGGCATTATGCCTACCCACATCCTCTGATAAGAATAAAATTTTATCCTTGTCCGCAATAGCAGCAGAGTGAACACATCCTGTTTCCCTATATAGTTGAGATTTTAATTGAAATTCCCTGAAAAGACTAAATAGTGAGTGAGCTTCAACTTTTAAATCGTCAACAATTTTAGTTTTCAACTCCTTGATAAAACTCACCGAAGCCAAACAACCGGATGTAATCGTTTTCCCCTCTAAAGAGGTAAAACCTTCAAGTATAACTTTAGCTTTTATTTCTTTTTCGTCTGTTTCTATTGATATTTTTTCTGGACACCATTCTCCTTTTAGAATTCCTTCGGTCATAAGAAATCCCGTTATTAATTCTCTAATATTTGATGGTGTAGTAGATATGGATAGAATCTCTTCGTCATTTATGTAAAGCCTCAGTTTTGCTTCGACAGCAACAATATCGTCACATTCATCAAATTTTCCATCTTTATATCTAATAATTTTTATATTCCTTACAGGATTCATGGTCTATATTTTATACGCATCAAATTTTTTCTTGCAAATTATTTCCCAAAACTGCTATCCTCAAGTTAGAATAAATTTTTAGGAGGTAGCTGTGTTTAGTATCAGTTCAAAGGCAGCCGAAAAGGCTAAACTAATCCTCAAAAACGAGGGAAAAGAAGGATGGGGTTTGAGAATATTCTCAGCAGAGGGATATTGCAGCCCTTCTTTTGGTCTTGATATTGACGAAAATCCCCAGGAAGGTGATGAAGTTGTAGAAAAGGATGGCTTAAGGGTTTTCTTAGATAAACAAACCTTTGACCTCCTGAGTGAAATTGAGCTGGATTACTATGAAGATGAAGAACAAGAAGGCTTTATTCTCAAAGGACCAATGCCTTCTTGTGGCCCTGGTTGTGGAGGTTCTTGCGGCGTATAAGCGATGTTTCCTCTTCATCGCCCAAGAAGACTAAGAAAAACGGAAATCCTGAGGAAAATGTTGAGGGAAACTATCCTCACGCCTCAGGATTTTATTTATCCTCTTTTTGTTGTTCCAGGCAAAGGAATTAAAAATCCAATATCATCTATGCCTGAGTGCTTTCAAGAAAGCATAGATGAAGTAGTTAAGTCTGCCAAAGAGGTTTTCTCCCTCTCCATTCCGGCGGTAATTCTTTTTGGAATTCCCGAACATAAAGATGAAAAAGCTTCTTCAGCATACGATGAAAACGGTGTTGTTCAGAAAGCTGTTAAAGCTATAAAAGACTCTGTTCCTGAGTTGATAGTTATAACAGATGTATGCCTGTGTGAATATACCTCTCATGGGCACTGCGGAATTATAAAGAATGGAAAAATTGATAATGACGCAACACTTGAGCTTCTATCGCTTGAAGCCCTAACACATGCTCGAGCAGGAGCCGATATAGTGGCTCCTTCAGATATGATGGATGGTAGAGTGGGAAAAATTCGTGAAACCCTTGATAAAGAAGGATTTACAGAAGTAATTATACTCTCTTATGCAGCAAAATATGCTTCCGCTTTCTATGGACCTTTTAGGGAAGCAGCTCAATCAGCTCCTGCATTTGGAGATAGGCGAAGCTACCAGATGGACCCTGCCAATCGAAGAGAAGCCTTGAAAGAAGTAGCCCTTGATATTGAAGAGGGTGCCGATATAGTAATGGTTAAACCTGCCTTAGCCTATCTTGACATTATCTCCGATGTTAAAAGAAGCTTTTCAGTTCCTGTTGCAGCCTATAATGTTAGCGGAGAGTATTCTATGGTAAAGGCAGCCTCACAGTTAGGTTGGCTTAATGAAGATGCTGTGATGCTCGAAATTCTTACCTCCATAAAAAGAGCTGGTGCAGATATAATTCTCACCTACTTTGCCAAAAAAGCAGCAAGACTTTTAGGTTAGTCTCTAATTTGCCATAACATAAAGCCTTTCTTTGAATAAAAATTTTTGTCATTTTTTTCATTTTGTTGTAAAATTGAAAAAAACATCTTAGGAGGTGTTCCATGAGGGAAGAAGAAATCATTAAGATTCTCAAAAGAGAGAATGAAGAGTTTCGAAAGCTTTACGAGGAACACAGACATCTTGATAGCATTCTTGACGAAATGAACAGAAAAGCCTACTTAACTCCTGAGGAGGAAATTGAGAAGAAGAAAATGCAAAAAGAAAAGCTTCATAAAAAAGACAAAATGGCAGAAATTGTCAGACAATATAAATTAAAACTTTCCGAGGAGGCTACTAAGTGAGAAGCGATACAGTTAAAAAGGGACTGGAACGAACGCCTCACAGAGCCCTTCTTTATGCTACAGGTATTCCAAAAAGCCAAATCAATAAACCTTTCATAGGAGTTGCAACAAGCTTTACTGACATAATACCTGGTCACATATCAATGAATGAACTTGAACGTTTCATTGAAAAAGGAGTTCATAGCGCTGGAGGTTATCCTTTTTTCTTCGGAATTCCTGGAATTTGTGACGGAATAGCAATGGGTCATAAAGGAATGAAATACTCTCTTCCCTCAAGAGAGTTAATTGCAGATATTATAGAATGCATTGTAGAAGCCCATCAATTCGATGGGCTTGTGCTTCTTACCAATTGCGATAAGATAACTCCTGGTATGCTCATGGCTGCTGCAAGACTTGACATACCTTCTATAGTGCTTACAGCAGGACCGATGCTTGGAGGATTTTACAAAGGACAAAGAAGAAACCTTACAACAGATACATTTGAAGCAGTGGGTAAGTTTAAAAAAGGGCTTTTAACACAAAAAGACCTTGATTGCCTTGAGATGTGCGCTTGTCCAACGGCAGGTTCTTGTCAGGGCATGTATACAGCAAATACGATGGCCTGTGTAACTGAAGCATTGGGAATGAGTCTTCCCGGTGTAGCTGCAACGCCTGCAGTAATGTCAGAAAAAAGGAGATTAGCCTTTGAGACAGGAGCACAGATAGTTGAACTTATAAAGAAAAAAATTAATGCTCGTAAAATACTTACAAAAGAAGCTTTCCACAATGCCATTATGATTGATATGGCTCTGGGAGGTTCAACAAATACAGTGCTTCACATAAAAGCCATTGCCAATGAGGCAGGGGTGGACTTGCCTCTTGACGTTTTTGATGAAATAAGCAGAAAAACTCCTCATATCGTAAACATCATTCCATCTGGCGAGCACTATATGGAAGACCTCTACAGAGCAGGCGGTATTCCAGCTGTTTTAAAGAGATTTAAGGATAAATTACAACCCAATCCAACAGTTTCAGGCATGGACATAAAAGATATAGCAAAAAATGCTGAGATACATGATGAAAATGTAATTCGTTCACTAAAGAATGCCTATCATAAAGAAGGTGGAATTGCCATTCTGAGAGGTTCTCTATCACCAGATGGTGCAGTGGTTAAACAGACTGCCGTATCTCCTAAAATGCTCAAATTTGAAGGAGTTGCCAAGTGTTTCGATTCAGAAGAGGATGCCATGAAAGCAATTCTTGATGGGAAAATACAGAAAGGCGACATTATAGTTATAAGATACGAAGGTCCTTCTGGTGGACCTGGAATGAGAGAGATGCTTTCTCCCACAAGTGCCATAACAGGAATGGGTTTAAATGAATCCGTTGCTTTAATAACAGACGGAAGATTTTCCGGTGGCACGAGAGGACCGTGTATTGGACATGTCTCGCCTGAGGCAGCAAAAGGAGGTCCTATTGCTTTAGTAAAGGATGGAGATAAAATCCTAATAGATATACCAAATAGAAAGTTAGAACTCAAGATATCGAAAGAGGAATTCAAAAAACGTCAAAAAAGTTGGAGACCAAAAAAAGATAAGATACTAAAAGGTTATCTCAGCAGATATATGAAAATGGTAAGTTCTGCTGACAGAGGAGCAGTAATGGATTAATTCACATAACAATACTTGAATTTAATGACTCTTTTTTAGTAATTTAAAAATAGCCGGAGTGGCGGAACTGGTAGACGCAAGGGACTTAAAATCCCTCGGAGGGTTCCCTCCGTACGAGTTCGAGTCTCGTCTCCGGCATTATTTTTTATTTCGGAGGCTCTCTATGATACGAAAAGCCGTTCTGCCCGTTGCAGGTCTTGGCACAAGATTTCTTCCTGCTACCAAAGCTTCTCCAAAAGAGATGTTGCCAATCTTGGACAAACCGATAATTCAGTATGCCGTAGAAGAGGCAAAAAAGGTTGGAATTCAGGATTTTTTATTCATCACTGGTAAGCATAAAAGAGCGATTGAGGACCATTTTGATAAGGCCTATGAATTAGAGGAAAGACTGAGAAACTCTGGCAAGCTTGAACTTCTACACAAGATAAACTGCTTTGAAAATCTGAATTTTGCTTTCATAAGACAAAAAGAGCCACGAGGGCTTGGAGACGCTATTATGTATGCAAAGCCTTTTGTGAATAATGAGCCTTTCGTGGTCATATTAAGTGATGACGTAATTGACCCCGAATATCCTGTTTTACAGGATATGATTTCTATATACGAAAAAACAAAAACTCCCGTAGTTGCCTTAGAAGAAGTCCCATGGAGTGAAGTCTCAAGATATGGAATAGTTTCAGTTGAGAAAGAGGGAGAAAACTACTTGATTAAAGACATGATAGAAAAACCTGAACAATCTCAAGCTCCCTCTAATCTGGCAATAATCGGAAGATATATCCTAACTCCCGATATATTCAGATACCTTGAAAAGGTGGAGCCTGGTAAAGGTGGAGAAATACAACTAACTGATGCTATGAGACTTCTTTTGCAGGATACGAAGATATACGGATATGTAATAAAATGTAAAAGATTTGATGCAGGAGAAAAACTTGGTTATATAAAGACAATTCTTGAATTTGCTCTAAGAGACCCTGAGATTTCAAAAGACCTCATAAAGTTTCTCAAAGAAAAAGCTCAAAGTATTTGTTCTTAAAATTTCTCCAAAATTAACAAAATCTAATAAAAAATTGTTAAAATTAATGGAGAGATTTATAAAATTTAGGGGGTGGCAAGCAATGGATGAGATAAAAAAAGAAAACAATCAACAAAATGAGGAAAAACAGAACAATAAAGAGATAGAAATTCCAGAACAGCTGCCTGTTTTAGCTGTTAGAGACATAGTAATTTTTCCTTATATGATTATTCCTCTTTTTGTAGGAAGAGACATATCTGTTAAAGCTGTTGAACATGCTTTAAATACGAATAGACTGATTTTACTACTTACTCAAAAGGATTTTAACGTAGAAACTCCAGAACCTTCTGATTTATACGATATAGGAACAGTTTGCATGATAATGAGAATGTTGAGACTCCCTGATGGCAGGCTTAAAATTCTTGTTCAAGGACTTTCCAAAGCAAGAGCCTTAGAATTTTCGCAATATGAAGGTTTTTATGTGGCAAAGATTGAAAAAATTGAGGACATTCAGATTAAAGAGGTTTCTCTCGAACAAGAAGCTCTTGTAAGAACTGTAAAAGAACAACTCGAAAAGGCAATCTCTTTGGGGAAAAATATTCCACCCGATGCAATGGTTATAATTGAAAATATTGATGAACCAGGAAGACTTGCAGACCTGATTGCTTCTAACCTTGGGCTTAAAAGTTCTGAAGCCCAGCAGATACTTGAATACACAGACCCCTTTGAAAGACTTCAAAAAATAGGAGAAATTCTTAACAGAGAGATTCAACTTCTAACAATCCAGCAGAAAATCAAGAAAGAAGCGAAAAACGAGATTGATAAAACCCAGAGAGAGTATTTCCTCAGAGAACAACTCAAGGCTATTCAAAAGGAACTGGGCGATATAGACGAAAAGGCAGAAGAGATAAACGAATTCAGGAAGAAAATAGAAGAAGCAAAAATGCCCGAAAAGGTAAAAGAGGAAGCTGAAAAGCAGTTAAAAAGGCTTGAAAGAATGCATCCAGAGGCAGCAGAATCAGCCATTGTAAGGACCTATCTCGAATGGCTCACAGAGCTTCCGTGGTCTCGTTCTACTGAAGATAGATTAGACATAAAAGTAGCTAAGGAAGTTCTCGATAAGGACCACTATGACCTTGAGAAAATCAAAGAGAGAATACTTGAGTATCTTAGTGTTAGAAAACTTAAAGAAAAAATGAAAGGGCCTATTCTTTGCTTTATTGGTCCGCCTGGCGTTGGAAAAACCTCATTAGGACGTTCTATAGCAAAAGCTCTTGGTAGAGAGTTTGTAAGAATCTCTCTTGGCGGAGTTCGAGATGAGGCAGAAATTAGAGGACACAGACGAACCTATGTTGGTGCTCTTCCCGGCAGAATTATTCAGGGAATTAGGCAGGCAGGAACGAACAATCCTGTTTTTATGCTTGATGAGATAGATAAACTTGGAATGGATTTCAGAGGAGACCCTTCGAGTGCTCTTCTTGAAGTGCTTGACCCTGAACAAAACAATAGTTTTGTCGACCACTATCTTGCTGTTCCCTTTGATTTAAGCAGGGTAATGTTTGTCTGTACCGGTAATGTGGCAGATACAATTCCCTCTGCATTGAGAGATAGAATGGAGATAATATATCTTTCAGGTTATACAGAAGAAGAAAAACTTCAGATTGCAAAAAAATATCTCATTCCCAAGCAGCTCGATGAACATGGACTTAACTCTTCAATACTGAAAATAAGTGATAAAGCAATAAGATACATAATAACTCACTACACAAGAGAAGCAGGTGTAAGAAATCTTGAAAGAGAAATTGCTAATTTATGCAGAAAAATTGCTAAATATATAGCAGAAGGTAAAAAGAGAAAATTCTACATCACACCTGATAAGGTTTCAAAATTTTTAGGTGCTCCAAAGTATCTTCCTGAAGAAGAACTGAAAAAAGAAGAAGTCGGCGTTGCTACAGGACTTGCATGGACCGAATCAGGAGGAGATGTAATTTATATTGAAGCAACCCTTATGAAAGGCAAGGGCAATTTAATTCTTACAGGGCAACTGGGAGATGTGATGAAAGAATCTGCTCAGGCTGCTCTAAGTTATGTAAAATCAAAGGCAAAGGAGCTAAATATAGATGAGAAACTCCTAAGTAACATGGACCTTCACATACACGTTCCTGCAGGAGCTATTCCAAAGGATGGTCCTTCTGCAGGCATCACAATGGCATCAGCAATTGCTTCTGTATTTACCGGTAGGCCTTTGAGAAAAGATATAGCCATGACAGGAGAGATTACCCTCAGGGGAAGGGTGCTTCCCATAGGAGGACTTAAGGAAAAAGTGCTGGCCGCTAAGAGAATGGGAATAAAGACCGTAATAATCCCGAAGCGAAATAAAAAAGACCTTGAGGAACTGCCAAAATATGTAAAAGACGGGATGAAATTTATACTTGCCGAGTCTATGGATGAGATACTAAAGCAGATATTTACAAAAGAAAAAAAGTCAATCAAGAGGAAAGCAGCTAAATAATTTTAATGGAATTTAATGGAAAAAAGCGAAATTGAGATAGTTGAATACATAAAAAACAGATTTCCTTTGCCTGAAAAATTAGGACTTGGCATAGGAGACGATGCGGCAATTGTAAAACTTCGAGATGCTGCTGTTTTTACTACTGATTTAATGATTGAAAAGATACATTTTGACTTGAGTTACACTTCTCTCTATCATCTTGGTTTTAAAATAGTATCTGTCAATGTAAGCGATATTTACGCCATGGGAGGAGATTTTAAAGGTTTTCTCTTATCTCTTGGAATTCCAGAGACCGTAAATGAAAGAGATTTAAACGAACTATTTGACGGTATAAAAGACGCCCTCGATTACTATGAAGGATACTTACTCGGAGGAGACCTTTCGAGAAGTGAAAAGCTCATACTTTCAGGTTTTGCATTGGGAGAGTGCGAAAACCCTGTAATGAGAAAAGGTGCTCAGCCAGGAGATTTCATTTTTATTACTTCATGCACAGGACTTTCTTCTGCAGGTTTTTATCTTCTTAATAAATTAGACGAAAAGGAAAAAGCTGTTGTAAAAAATATTAGGGACTTTCAGAATTTTAATCTTTTAAATGAAAAAATTGGAATACCCATCAATGACCTTTTAGAAAGACACTTAATGCCTAAAGCGAGGAAGCCCTACGAGTTCAGCAAATTTGCCAAAGCAATGATGGATATCAGTGATGGATTATTGATTGATTTGTTTAGGCTCTGCGAGGAAAGCAAGGTAGGTGCAGAGATTTATTTAGAAAAATTACCCTTTCATCCTGCTGTTGTAAAAACTGCTGAATACTTAAATATGGAGCCAGAGAGATTAATTTTAAGTGGTGGTGAAGACTATGAACTTTTAGTTGTATCATCTAATCAAAATCTAACAGCCTTTGGACTTATTCCTATAGGTAAAATAATAAATCAAAGAGAGCTTTTTATTATTGACCCATCAAAGGGAAAAATTCCAGCAAAGCCAGAAGGTTGGCAACATTTTTAATCGATGAGAAGATTTACCGTAATAACTCTTGGATGTCCTAAGAATATTGTTGATTCCAGGCACTTGATAGAGCTAATAAAAAAAGAAAGCTTTATCTACGTAGAGGATTTTAAAGAAGCAGATTTCATTTTAATAAATACTTGCTGTTTTATTGAGGACGCAAAGGAAGAATCAATAGAGGAGATATTAACAGCTGCCAAATTCAAAGTTGACAGAAAATTAATAGTTTTTGGTTGTCTTGCAAAAAGATACGGAAGAGAATTAACAAAAGAAATCCCTGAGATTGATGCTATTTTTGGTGTTGATGAAAATGAAAAGATAACCGAATACATGAAGCAATTCAGAAATAACCTTATTGAAAGCAGCAAACACTCCTTTTACAGCGTTGAACCCAAAAGCTACAGATACATTAAGATAGCAGAAGGTTGCAGTAGAAGATGCAGCTTTTGCGTGATTCCCGACATAAGAGGTAAGTTCAGAAGTATAACTCCCGATTTAATATTAAGGGAGGCAGAGGATTTTGTAAATAGTGGAATTAGAGAATTAATTTTAGTTGCCCAAGATATAACGCAATATGGAAGAGATTTAAAAGGGTATGACCTTAAATCTTTGTTGAGGGATTTAACTAAGATAAATGGCGATTTCTGGATTAGACTCTTATATCTTTATCCCACTGATATAGATGAAAAACTCCTCGAATTAGTAGCTACGGAAGAGAAGATAGTTAATTATCTTGACATTCCGATGCAACACTCTGAAGACAGAATCCTAAGATTAATGGGAAGGCGAGGAACAAAAAAGGAATACTTAAAAAAAATAAGGCAGATAAGAGATATTATCCCTGGTGTAACTCTAAGAAGCACATTTATTGTTGGTTTTCCTACAGAAACTGAAGAGGATTTTCAGGGATTAGTTGATTTCATAGAGGAAGTTCAGTTTGAAAGGCTTGGAGTTTTCAAGTACTCAAAAGAGGAGGGAACGAAAGCTTATAACTTGAAGGGACAAATTCCAGAGGATATTAAAAAAAGAAGATACGACACAATAATGTCAAGACAATCAGTAATTTCTCTTGAAAAAAACAGAAACTTAATTAACAAAGAATTTGAAGCTATCATTGATTATACAGATGTGGACATTGCCATTGGAAGACTTTACTGTCATGCTCCTGAAATAGACGGAGTTTTAATCTTAGACAATGCAAATTCTCTAAGAGAAGGCGAAAAGATTAAAACTCTAATTACAGAAGCCTATGATTACGATTTAAAGGGAGTGCCAGTGAAATGAAAAGATATGTAGTTCCGATAATACTGTTTTTTCTCACCATTGTAAGCACCCTAATTGCAGGAGCTCTTCAGCAGGGCATAAATATAATAAAAGAACCCTTAAGAATTATAGAAGGTTACCCTTTTTCTATAAGCATAATGACCATACTTCTTGGTCATGAAATGGGTCACTACTTTGCATCAAAAGCCCATAGAACTCAGGCAACTCTGCCATATTTTATTCCTGCTCCTTCAATAATAGGCACTTTCGGTGCATTTATAAAGATGAAATCACCTATCCTCACACGAAAGGCACTTATTGACATCGGTGCAACAGGGCCTCTGATAGGTTTTATTCTCTCTGTTGTTGCTTGTGTAATAGGGCTTAAGATGTCTAAATTTGTAACTGTTGCTGGACAGGATGAATTTTTCATGCTTGGTGATTCAATTTTATTCTCTCTGCTTGTAAAAGTAATACTCGGCGAAGTTCCTGCAGGGCAGGATGTGCTTCTACACTCTGTTGCCTTTGCTGGTTGGATAGGGTTGTTTGTGACATCAATGAATCTCTTACCCATAGGGCAACTCGATGGGGGACATATAACTTATGCTCTCTTTGGGAGATGGCATTTTTATATATCAAGAGTTATAATTCTATTTGTTGCTGTTTTAGGAATTTTTTACTGGTATGGCTGGCTTGTCTGGACTGTTCTGCTGCTTTTTTTAGGCATAGACCATCCGCCCATAATGGTCTGGGAAAGTCGTCTATCTCCAGGCAGAAGATTAATTGGAATAATATCTTTTATCGTTTTCATCCTCACTTTTGTTCCAAGCCCCTTTAGATTCTAAACTGTGTCGAAATATTTATTTTAACGAGCAGGCTTGACAAATTTTTTAAAAGTGGATAAAATTAGTCTACAATAAAAATTTCAGGAGGGAAGTATGGATACTGTATTGCTGAGTAGGTTGCAGTTTGCAATAACTGCGGCCTTTCATTTTATTTTTGTTCCTCTTACCCTTGGACTTTCCATACTTATCGCCTATATGGAGTCAAAGTATGTAAGAACAGGGGACAAGGATTATCTAAGAATGGCAAAATTCTGGGGCAGGCTATTTATCATTAATTTTGCCCTCGGAGTAGTAACAGGAATAACGATGGAGTTTCAGTTTGGAATGAATTGGGCCGAGTATTCTCGATATGTCGGTGATATTTTTGGGTCACCCCTTGCCATTGAGGCCACTGTTGCCTTTTTTCTTGAGTCTACTTTTCTTGGAGTATGGATTTTCGGATGGAACAGAATCTCACCAAAGCTTCATGCCCTCTCCATATGGCTTGTAGCAATAGCTACAAATCTATCTGCTTTGTGGATTCTCATAGCAAATGGATGGATGCAGAATCCTGTTGGATATGTGATTAATAATAGTCGAGCAGAGATGGTTGATTTTTGGGCTGTTGTTACAAACCCTTATGGACTGCTAAAATTTGCTCATACGGTAATCTCAGGGTGGGTAGTGGCTGGATTTTTTGTTCTTGGCATCTCCGCCTATCACTTGCTAAGAAAAAATGAGTTAGAGTTTTTCAAGAAAAGTTTTAAGATTGGGGCTATATTTGCTCTTTTGAGCTCTATACTGGTTGCAGGAGTTGGAGATTTTCATGCAAAGGAGGTGGCTCACACTCAACCAACAAAGCTTGCCGCCATGGAGTCTCTTTGGGAAACCACTAAAGATGCACCAATGTATCTTCTATTGATACCAGACCCTAAAAATGAAAAAAATGCTGTTGAAGCCATCGGAATCCCCTCTATGCTCAGTATACTTGCTGGTAAAGAGGAAATCAAGGGATTAAAGGAGTTTGCACCTTCTGAAAGACCACCTGTAATGCTTACTTTTGTAAGTTTCAGGTTAATGGTTATTCTTGGTTTTCTATTTATAATTCTATCTCTCTGGGCAGTCTTAAAGATGAAAAAGCCAGAAACAAGCCCTCTGATGCTACGAATACTTCTTTGGTCAATTCCTCTTCCCTACATTGCGGGACAACTTGGTTGGATTGTTGCAGAAGTAGGTAGGCAGCCGTGGATAGTATACGGACTTCTCAGAACAACTGAAGCTGTATCGAAGTCAGTTGAACCCTCACAGGTTTTAGCCTCTCTACTCGGATTTACGCTTTTCTATGGTGCATTAGGAGTGATTGACATATATCTTCTTGCAAAGTTTGCCAGAAAAGGTCCTGAAACAAAGGAGGTGTAACTATGGAATTTCAAATAATATGGTTTATTTTATGGGGACTGCTCTGGGCAGTTTATTTTGCGCTCGATGGTTTTGATTTTGGAGCTGGCATTCTGTATCCCTTTGTTGCAAAAGAGGAAACTGAAAAAAAAGCTGTCATTCATGCCATAGGACCGGTGTGGAATGGAAACGAAGTATGGCTAATAACTGCTGGTGGAGCAACTTTTGCAGCCTTTCCAACAACCTATGCATATATGTTCAGCTATTTATACACACCCCTTTTAATCATTCTCTTTGCCTTAATTTTAAGGGGAGTTGCTGTTGAGTTTAGACCAAAGGCTACTACAGAAACTCAGAAAAAATTATGGGACTTAGGAATATTCGTTGGAAGCTTTATCCCAGCTTTGCTCTTTGGTGTTGCCTTTGGAAATATCTTTATGGGACTTAAATTTGACGACTCAGGATACTACGGAACTCTTTTCAGTCTTCTTAATCCATATGGAGTAATAGTCGGTTTACTTTTTCTTTTTACCTTCATTGTTCATGGAGGTTTATGGATTTCTTTACGAGCGCCAGAGAAATTAGCAGAAAAAACCATTATTAAAGCAAGAAGATTCTGGTATTTTCAGACTGTATCTGCAGTTATATTCTTGGCTTTAACTGCAGTATTTACAAATCTTTATGACAATTTTGTTAAATTTCCTTTATGGTTTTTAGTTCCCGCTTTAGCTGTTTTTTGTTTGTTTGCTACAGGATTTTATACTTTCAAAGACCGTCGTGGAAAGGCTTTTATATCATCCGCTCTTTTCATAATCACTCTTATATTCAGCGGAATAATTGGACTGTATCCAAATCTCATTCCATCATCTATTGACCCTAAATACAGTCTCACTCTCTTTAATTCTTCCTCAAGCCCTTATACATTAAAAATAATGACAATAGTCGTCATTATATTCGTTCCCATTGTTATCTTATATCAGGCATGGACATATAAAACTTTCATGTATAAAATTACAGAGAAAGATTTAAAGGAGGAAAGCTATTAGGGGATTACAGATTACAAGAGATACAGACTATGCTATTAGAACAGTTTTATATCTTTCAGGCATGGAAGGATATTTTGCTAAAGCAGAGGAAATATCAAAAAACATGCACATACCGAAGAGTTTTTTAATGAAAATCCTGAAAAAACTTGAGAAAGCAGGATTGGTTCAACTTAAAAGAGGGGTGACTGGAGGTATAAGACTGAAAAAAAACCCTGTTGAATTATCTCTATATGATATTATAGTTGCCATGGAAAATAAAGTTGTTCTTAACAGATGCGTCAATAATAAAAAGATTTGTAGTCTTGTGTCTAAATGTCCTATTCATCCCGTATGGTTTAAGATTAGAGATAGATTTATAGAGTCTCTTAAGGAAATAACATTCGAAGAGTTATCAGTTAAGGGGGCTGCTCTATAAAGCAGCTCCCTCAAAAATATCGATCCACTCTTTAAATATTTTCACCTTTTCGACGCCATATTTTGACAAGTCTTTTATAATTTCATCGACAGTTCTAATCCTTACAGAGCCATCTGATTCTTTTGAGAAAAACTTATCTGCATAGGCAATAATTTTTTCCTCTAAAGTCAGAGGTATCATATCTCGATGAGGAAGGGGTAGTTTATTTTTGATTATCTCTTCTTTTGTTATTCCAACTCCTGTATGTCTCTCACAAACAAGAGCATGTCTCGGATATCCTTCCTTTTCAAGTATTTCTCTTCCAAGATAACCATGAGCTATATAGGGATGAGAACCGTGACAGTCGAGGTTTGGAGTATTTGTTAAGAATATTCCAATATCGTGTAACATTGCAGCTTCGGATATGAATTCTTTATCGACACTAAACTTTTCAGCTATGCTTAAAGCTTTCTCTGTCACTGCCCTTGAATGATTGACTAATATTGTGTAAGCCTTTGAATTGGTTTTATAATACTTGCCAATTATCTCCATGGCATCCATGAATTTATCCTAATAGATTCATATTAAAATTTACAATCCCTCTTTAAGTCGATTATGATATAATTAAAAAATCTCAAAAAGGAGGTAAAAATGGAGATTAAGGCAGTAAAATTAGAAATACCAGAGGGTGCTAATATAATTCTTGGGCAGACACATTTTATAAAAACCGCGGAGGACCTCTATGAGATTCTTGCAACCCATATACCCCATGCAAAGTTTGCTGTGGCATTTACTGAAGCATCAGGTCCTTGCCTTATTCGTTCTGAAGCAAATGATGAGGATTTAAGGCAGACATGTATAAGAAATCTGCAAAATATAGGAGCAGGACACGTGTTTTGTATTTTGATGAAAGGTGCTTTTCCTATAAGTGTTTTAAATGCGATTAAAATGTGTCAGGAGGTTTGCTCAATTTACTGTGCTACTGCAAATCCTCTTGAGGTTATTGTAGCTGAAACACAGCAGGGAAGGGGTATTCTTGGAGTGATTGATGGACTTTCTCCAAAGGGAGTTGAGAAAGAAGAAGACCGCATTCATAGAAAGGATTTTTTAAGAAAGATAGACTACAAGCTTTAAGGAAAACCTTTTCCTTCAATCAAGTTTCCGCAGAAAAGACAGCGGGAGTTTTTTATGTTAATTTTATTGATAAAATATCCAAATCTTTCAATTAAAAGGCTTTTACAATTAGGACAATAGGTATTCTCACCTTTATCTCCTTGAATATTACCTGTGTATACGAATTTAAGTCCTTCTTGAAATCCAATTTCCCTTGCTTTTATTAGAGTTTCAACAGGTGTGACGGGCTTATCTAAAATCTGAAATTTAGGATAAAAACGAGAAACATGCCACGGAATAGCTGGGTCAATAGAGTAAAGAAAGCGGGCAACTCTTTTTAAAAAATCCTCCGAATCATTAAGTTCGGGAATGATTAAGGTTGTTACTTCTACCCATATTCCTAATTCTTTCAGCAATTTGATATTTTCCATTACAGGCTCAAGTTTTGCACCACAGATTTTTTTATAGAATCCTTCGTCACCCTTAAGGTCGACATTTATAGCGTCAAGGTAAGGAGCAATAAATCTCAATGCTTCTTCGCTAATATAACCATTGCTAACAAAAACATTCTTTATTTTTTCTTTATGGGCTAATCTCATACAATCATAAGCAAATTCAATAAAAATTGTCGGTTCTGTATAAGTATAGGATATACTCTCGCAATTGCTTGATTTAGCATCTTTTACTATCTCTTCAGCTGATAATTCCTCTCCCTGAATGTCCTTATAATATCTTGTATAATGGGCTATGGAAAAATTTTGGCAGTGAAGACATCTAAAATTACATCCTACTGTTGCAATAGAGTAAGAAGCAGAACCGGGATAGAAATGAAAAAGTGGTTTTTTCTCTATCGGGTCAATTGCTTTTGCTATAACTTTTCCATAAACAAGACTGTAAAGCGTTCCTTCTCTGTTTTCTCTAACTCCACAAATTCCCCTTGAATTAATCGAGATTATACATCGGTGATTACAGAGATTACACCCTATCTTTCCGTTATCAAGCTTGGTGTAAAAAAGAGCTTCTTTCACTTTTTCTTTCTTTTCGATGCTATTTTACTTCTGTTTTTTCAGATGAACTTTTCTTTTTTACAGATTTACTTTTTGATTTTTTAACCTTTTTTTCTTCTGAGATTGCCTTTTCTTCTTTCTCTTTGTATTTATCAAGAACTATTCTCTCTGCCTCAAGCCAATTGTCTAAGTCTCTGTTGGGAATACATCCACTTTTTAAGTATATTTCATAGGCCACTATTCTTATCTCCTGTTCAATTTTTTCTCGGTCAATCATGATAAAACCTCCTGAAAAAAGCTATTATTTTAAGTATATCAGAAAAAACAAAAACTTACTATTGATTTTTTTAAAGAATTATGGCAAAAAATAACGATGGATTTTACGATTGATTCAATAGGAAGCCTCAAAATCTGTCAGCCTAAAGAAGGCTACAGATTCAGTGTTGATGCAATCTTGCTTGCAAAGTTTGTTAATTTAAAAAAAGCGAAAAAAATCCTTGATATCGGAGCTGGAACAGGCATAGTGGGCTTAATTCTTGCAAAGAAATATCCAACAGCTGAGGTTAAAATGATAGAAATTCAGACTGAACTTGCTAAACTTGCTGAACAAAACATTAGAATGAATGAAATAAAAAACAAGACAGAAGTAATATGCATTGATGCTAAAGCCTTCAATGAAACTGGTTATGACATTATCGTATCAAATCCACCATTCAGAAAAGCTAATTCGGGCAAATTAAGTCCTTGGGGAGAAAAAGCTCTGGCCAGACATGAATTAAGTCTTACCGTAAAAGATATTGCCTGTATAGCCCAGAGGGCTTTAAGAAACAGGGGTAGATTATATGTTGTCCATCTACCAGAGAGATTAACGGAGATTATAAAGATACTGGGAAACCACAGACTTGAAGTTAAAAGACTTCGATTTGTTCATTCCAGAAAAAATACAGAAGCCAAAATGGTTCTTTTAGAGGCAGTTAAAGAAGGCAAGGTATCGCTTAAAGTGGAGCGACCTCTTTTCATTTATGAAGAAGATGGTGCATATACTGAGGAGATGGAGGAGATTTATAAAATTTAGAAAAATTCCTTTTCATCCTTCCCTAACTTTTAATTGAAAAAAAATATTTTAATCAGTATAATTGAGTGAGAAAAAATCAAGCGGAGTTTAACTTGAAAAAAAGAAAAGGTTTTATTTTTTTAAGTCTGCTATTCTTCTTTTATCTCAGCTCATACTTTCAATCAAATATAGACAAAGATAGCTTTAATCTTTTTGCCCTGGAAAAGACAGAAATAAATGAACTTATTCGACAATATAAAGAGGCCATATCTACAATTGAAGAAGCTAACATGGAATTAGAGAATCTTTTAGGTATTCCACATATAACTTCAATGCCTGCCGATACTCCAGAGAAGGAGATTGAACGAAGAAGGGAAATAATAAACATCCAGTATAGAGAAGCCGAGCAACTTCTTGATTATTACGTGTCCTTAGATGAAGAGATTGAAATACTACAAGCTATTGAAACTGAAGGCTTTATAGTGGTTGATGGAGGAGAAAGAAGGTATTTTGATAATAATATAGAAAAGGAGCTTTTTTACCGAATTAAAGAATCCTTTGTAGGTAATATATTGGTTGTTCGGAAGTATAATACTAATAAAAAAGTGTTTGAAAAAGAAAGGGAATATGGATTTGATACCCTCTCCAAAAACATAAAGGTTGAAAATTTTTATGGTAAAGTCTGCACAAAATGGAGTTATTATGTTCCAAAATCATGCACGAGGTATTCGAATTTTCTTCATTTCGAGATAGATAAAGGAGAATTATATCCCAATTTTTATGCAGGAGTTGTAGATATCATTAAATCAGAAAAAGGAAAATTAGAAATAAAATCGAACACTCCAGAAATTGTATTTTATACAAGAGAAGGAATTGGTTCTTCAAATGCTACAAAAGTAGGTTGCACAAGTGGAAATTGGACAATTAGTAATGAAGAATTTGAGCAACTTTTGAAAACTGGCAGTCTAAAGTTAATAAAACATATTGAAAATCCTGGCAAATCCTCAAGTTGTGTAGCTGGTTCCACCATTACCCTCTATTTAAAAGTTAAAAAAGATGAGCCTGAAAAATGTAAAGGTCCCCAAAAAGTAAAGCTTGAAATACTATCACCTTCGGAGGGAGAGAGATACATTTTCACTGAACAAAATCAAGGAAGCCTCACGATTGAACTTAAAGCAAAGACTATCCCAGCTAAATATGAAGAATCAATTGAATGGGAAATTCCTGAAATGGAAGGCTCAAATATAACACTTCAACCATCATCAGGCCTTTCAAATCCAAAGGGAGCAAAAGTAAAAGTGACATATGATGGACTACCAACTCATACGGAATCTTTCGGTAGGCAAAAAGTTAAGGCTCGTTTGAAGGTTGATGGATGTTCAATTGAGGAGACAAAGGAAGTTTTGATTTTTTATCCACGCGATGAAAAGAACAATCCGCAGGGTAAGTATCCAAACTGGTTTTATTACTGGAAGCAGACTCCTGCAGCTATGCCCTTTGGGCAAAATGTAAGGCTATCATTTCATTGTGAGGACATGCCGATAGATAAATGCGTCTGCTTGCAACAAGGTATAGTAGGTCAGTATAATCCCTATTACTCTCTCCATAAGACAATAAATGTATGTGATTTAAATAGGAATCTTAATGTTGAGGATAGTAAAAATTTTACTATTCGACTTCCTGCTATTAAGCTATCAATTCCTTCGACCCTTCAAAATAGAAACTTTTTTACTTATACTCACATAGATACCTTTGCAGTCATAGTTATGCATGAGTTTACTCATTTTAACAATGCCCACACTTTTTGGACAGATGGATACGTTCCAGAAAAAGATAAAGATGGAGATACAATTCCTGACCATATTGAACCTGAACTGGGACTCAATCCAAAAGATAAATTGACCTATTGGAAAGACATGTTACAGGGAACTGACGATGAGGAGCTTTTAACCCTCGAAGCTACCTATGACTATAAACCTGGAAAGTTTGACCAATACGACTGGGGCAAACCAGGTAAAAACTGGAAATAGATTAAATAGCATTTGCAACTGATAATGCTATAGGCTTAAAATACAAAAATGAATATACTAATTCGTTCTGTTAACTGGCTCGGAGATGCAGTAATGAGCCTGCCAGCAGTAAGAGGTATCAGAAAACTTCATCCTAATTCAAAAATTTCGGTTTTAGTCAAAGAAAAAATTGCCGAAATATTTGAGTTTGAAAAATCTATTGATGAAGTGATTGTCTACGAGAAAGGGTTGAAAGGTAAATTGAAAACTATAAATAGACTAAAAGAGGGTAATTTTCAAAGAGCCTATTTACTTCAAAATGCCTTCGATGCAGCCTTACTGACTTTTCTTGCTGGAATTCCAGAGAGAGTGGGGTGGAACAGAGACTGTAGGAGTATTTTTCTTACTCATCCTGTCCCATACAAGGGAGAAGACAGAAAAATTCATCATATTAATTACTTCTTTGAAATTCCTCGAAGATTTAATCCCTCTTTGTCACCTGATTATCCCTGGATAAACGTATCCCTTGAGGATAGACTTTCGGCAAGAGAGAAGTTAGATATCATAAAAAGACCTATTCTTGCAGTAGCACCTGGAGCTAAATATGGAGATACAAAAAAATGGGAGACTTTTAAATTTTTAGATATAATTGAGAGATTTTCAAGTGAGTATGGCTCTGTTATTGTCTTAGGACAACGAGGAGAAAGTCTTTCCATTGAAAACAAAGAGAATGTATACGATTTTACCGGTAAAACTTCAATTACCGAATTGATTAAACTTCTCTCTGAATGCGACCTTCTACTGTGTAATGACTCTGGCATAATGCACTTAGGTTATGCTCTCGGTATTCCGTTGGTGGCAATTTTTGGTTCAACTTCTCCAGAGCTTACAGGACCGCCTCGTTTTGCAGGAAAAGTAATAAAGGCAAACATAAGCTGTAGTCCCTGCTTTAAAAACAAATGTTCCGATATAAAGTGTATGAAATCAATAGAAGTTGATGAAGTGTGGGATGCTCTGATTGAACTACTTCCTAAAAACAAGGCAGTTTTCTTTGACAGAGACGGAACTTTATGTAAGGATGCCAATTACCTGAACAGATGGGAAGATTTTGAGTTGTTTCCTCATATTGAAGCATTAAAAGAATTAAAAGAGCTGGGTTTTATTATGATTGGAGTAACAAATCAGTCTGGTATAGCAAGGGGGATTATCAGGGAAGACTTTGTAAAAGAGGTTAATCAACTTTTCATGGACAGATATGGTTTCGATGATTTTCTCTACTGTCCACACCATCCCGACGATAGATGTTTCTGTAGAAAACCATCTCCTGGAATGCCAATGATAGCAAGATACAAGTATAATATAGATTTTAAAAAATCTTTTGTTGTTGGGGATAAGGATATCGATATAAAACTTGCGGAAATGATAGGAGCTAAAGGTATCCAAATAGGAAAAGATGCAAGTAATCTCAAAGAGGTCGTTGAGTTAATTAAAAGGGATTTTCATGCTCAGAGAAAATGATAAAATTCTCGTTGTCAAGCCAAGTTCTCTCGGAGATATTGTTCATTCCCTTGCTTTTTTAAATACGGTTAAAGAAAACTATCCAGAGGTAAAAATTCACTGGGTTGTAGGAAAGGCATTTGAAGACCTCCTTAATGAACATCCTTTAATTGAAAAAGTCTTTCCTGTTGATAAAGATAGATGGAAAAATATCAAAAACATACCTCAAATTTTCAAAGACTTTTTCGATATTGGCAAACAGTTGAGACAAGAGAGTTATCAAATGACTATAGACTTACAGGGACTTTTAAGAAGTGGAATAATTACGGCCTTAAGTGGAGCGCCTCTTAGATGGGGCTTTAAGGAGGCAAGAGAGTTAAGCCCTCTTTTTTATAATAGAGTTGTTTCTGCCAAAATCAATCAACACGCTGTTTGGCGATATCTTAAAATGGCGGAAGCATTAGGTTGTGTGGTCTCTTCGGTAAAATTTCCGCTTCCAAAGGAAAAAGAACCAGATTGGCTTAAGGCTTTTGATAACTATGCTGTAATCATTCCTTCTGCAAGGTGGCAATCAAAAAACTGGCCTATTCCATATTTTGTTGAGCTAATAAAAATTCTTCCGAACAATTTTATAATTGTAGGCTCTAAATCTGATAAGGAGGTAGCGTCCAATATTGAAAAATACAGTCAAGGCAAGGCAGTATCCTTAGTAGGAAAAACCTCTCTTAGAGAATTGATTGCAGTTTTTAAAAAATCTATTTTTGTCATATCGCCTGACACAGGCAGTATGCATCTTGCCGTTGCGTGTGGTAAAAGAGTTGTTGCTCTCTTCGGACCTACTTGTCCGGAAAGAACAGGTCCCTTTGGAAATGAACACTTAGTTATAAATTCAGACTTGCCCTGTAGTCCCTGTTTTAAGAAATATTGCCCTGAACTAAAGTGTATGAAAGAAATCACACCGAAAAAAGTTTACGACAAAATAAAAGAATGGGAGGCTCTATGAGATATCAAAGTGGACGGGTAGGGAGAGTATTTGTAATTAAATTTGAAGACGGAGAAAATCCACTGGAAAAATTAACAGAGCTTGCAAAACAAGAAAAAGTATACTCAGCTATATTCTGGATTGTTGGAGGACTTAAGGCAGGGAGATTTGTGGTAGGCCCGGAGGGAGATGAATTACCTCCGATACCGATTTGGGGAGAAATAAGGGGTAATAACGAAGCATTAGGCATTGGAACAATATTCTGGTTTAAGGACGAACCAAAAGCACATTTACATGGTGTTTACGGAAGAGAGGATTTAGTTAAAATGGGATGTCTCAGGGAAAATCCAGAGGTTTTTCTTATACTTGAGGCTGTTTTGATGGAAATTCTTGATATTAAAGCTAACAGAGAACTTGATGAAAAATCCAAAATGACACTTCTTAGAATTTAGATGGTGCGAGTAAAAATCTGCGGAATTACAAATTTAGATGATGCCCTATGGGCAGCAGAATGTGGCGCTGATGCAATAGGCTTTGTTTTTTATAAAAAAAGTCCAAGATTTATAAGTCCCTCAAAGGCAGCAGAAATAATCAAAATCCTGCCTCCTTTTGTCTCTGCGGTAGGAGTTTTTGTAAACGAAGATATTGAAACAATTAGAGAGATTATTGCGCTAACAGGAATTGACACTGTTCAGCTTCATGGAGAAGAATCTCCTGAAATTTGTCTTCAATTTAAAAGAGTTATAAAAGCATTCAGAGTGGATAAAGACGGGAATCTACCTAATGAAAATACTTTGGAAGATACGCTAAAACATTACAAAGTTTCTGCTTTCTTGCTCGATACATTCAGTAAGAATGAATACGGAGGGACAGGGAAGACATTTAATTGGGAAATAGCAAAAAAGGCAAAGGACTTTGGAAGAATAATTCTCTCAGGTGGATTGAATATTTTTAACATAGAGGATGCTATAAAAAAAGTTTCTCCCTACGCTGTTGATGTATCAAGTGGAGTTGAAAAAAATAAAGGAATAAAAGACCATGAACTTGTAAAAAAATTCATTGAAAAGGCAAAATTAAAAAAACATTTCAAGGAGTGAAACATGATTGAATGGCTTCCCTACAGTAAAGAATCCTTTAAGAGAGCGGAAAGAGAAAACAAGCCTGTATTTCTTCACATTTATGCAAGCTGGAGTAACTACTGCAAAAAGATGAGAGAAAAGATTCTAAGTAATCCATTAATAGCCGAAAAAATTAATAAAAACTTCATCCCTGTGCTTGTAAATAGAGACAATAGACCTGACATAGACGCAATTTATCAAAAAGCCTCATACATTATAGGGCAGGGAAGTGGATGGCCTCTTAATCTAATACTTGGTCATGACGGAAAACCTTTTGCAGGTATCAGTTATAAAGACAGCGAAGGAATCGATTATTTTGAGACAATGATAGATAAAGCTTTAGAGTTGTTTAATACTAACAGAGACAAAATAGCAGAAAGAGCGCAGGTAATAGTTGATGCGATAAAGCCAATTGAGATTGCACCTGCTGAAATAAGAGAAGAGCTAATTCATAATCCTGAAGAGGATATTGTTGTAGAGATGGATTTTGAAAACGGCGGATTCAAGAAAACTCCTAAATTCCCACCATTTGCTCACATTGACCTTCTTATATGGAAATACTGGATAAAACCGAAACCTTGGATATTAAACGCCTTAGATAAAACTTTAATGGGAATGATTTCTGGAGGTATCTACGACCATGTTGAAGGAGGTTTCCACCGATATTGCGTAGATAGAGAATGGAAAATACCACATTTTGAAAAATTAGCTGTTGACAACTCTTGGCATATCATAAACTATCTTTATGCTTACAGCATATTAAAGGAAGAGGTTTATCTTGAAATAGTTACTGAAACAATTGATTACATGAAGAAAAACTTACTCTTTGAAGACGGATTTTTCTGCTCAAGCCAATCTGCCGATGAAATCTACTATACATGGCAAGAAGGCGAGTTAAGAAAAATCTCCGATATGACAATAGCCCTCGTTGACGGAAAAGCAATGGTCAATGATAGGTTTATCCTCATAGGAAGAGACAGAGAAATCATAAGACAATTAAGAGAGAGATTAATTATGGAAAGACAAAAAAGAACCATGCCCGATATAGACGCAACTCTCTATGCATTTGTTAATGGCATTTCCTCAGAGGCTTTCATCCTTGCATGGCGAAAATTAAATGACAGAGAATTACTAAAAATAGCTCTCAAAGCTATTAATATTACGCTTGATAACTTATTAATAGACAGAAATTTTTACAGAACTAAAGGCAAAACTCCTGCCTTAATTGATGACTATGCCTACTTTATCTCGGCTTTGATATCTGCCTATGAAGTAACGTCTGAAAAAAGTTACCTTACAAATGCAATGGAACTAACTGATTTAGCCTTACAAAATCTCTGGGATAGCAAAAACGGCGGATTTTATGACTCTCCAGAGGAGATTATATCAATAAGACAGAAAAGTATTCACGATACTCCCTATCCTTCAGCAAACTCAATCATGATTATTAATCTTCTAAGACTACATTCAATAACCAGGGAAGAACAGCTTCTCAATTTTGCCATAAATGCTCTTAAAGCTTTCTCTAATACTGTTTCAGCCTATCTTTCTCCTTATTATGTTAAAGCCTTGTTAACTTATTTTGACCTGCTTACCTTAAATTTCTACACTTCATTAGAATCAAAAATTGCAAAAGCCACATTACATAAATTAGTTCCATTCACTGTAATCGCCCATAGGGAAAATAACGGAGATTACATAATTCCATCTGTCGGTAATAAGCAATTCGAACCTATTAAAGAAGCAGATGAATTGGAAAAATTTTTCAAACTATGATATTATAAATAAAAAATTTTTTATGGGAGGTAATTATGGAGATAAAAATCTTAGGCCCAGGATGTGCTAATTGCAATAAAGTTGAAGAAACAGTAAAAAAGGTGGTTTCTCAACTTGGAATACAGGCTGAAATAACACACATTAAAGACATGAAGGAAATTTTTAAATACACACAAATTACTCCTGGAATTCTGATAAACGGAAAACTAAAGCACTCTGGTTTTCCTCTTCCAGATGAAAATAAAATAAGAAATATTTTGTTTGAAGAACTCAGTTCAAAATAAATTTATATAAAAATTAGAAAATTTAATTTGTCTCTCCCGATAAAATCTAATATAATCTCTTCATGTTAGAGTTCCTTGTATATAACTTTCCTGTCTCGGGAGTTACTACGAATATTCTCATTCCTCCTCTGGTAGCTCTTGTTGTATCCTTTTTCACTTCTATGGGCGGTGTTTCAGGAGCCTTCTTACTTCTGCCTTTTCAAGTGAGTGCTTTAAATTATACGTCCCCAGGTGTTAGCGGAACTAACTTCATATTTAATGTTGTAGCAATTCCCTCAGGAGTCTATCGATATCTAAAAGAGGGAAGAATGGCTTGGCCACTTGCATGGGTAATAGTTGCTGGAACAGTCCCAGGAATTATCATTGGTTATTACATCAGAATAAAAATATTACCAGACCCTAAATCTTTTAAATTTTTTGTAGGAATTGTTCTATTGTATATCGGAATTAGGCTATTTTTAGATGTGTTTAAAAAGAAAAAAACAGCTCAGGCAAAAAAATTTGACCAAAAGCTGACAAAAGAAGCTACTGTAAAAACTATATCTTTTTCAATAAGAAAAACGGAGTATGAATTCTGGGGAGAGAGATTTTCTTTCAGCACTATTGGAGTTTTCACTTTAGCTCTAATAATAGGTATTATTGGCGGAACCTATGGAATTGGCGGTGGAGCAATGATGTCACCTTTCCTGGTAACTTTTTTTAAACTTCCTGTTCACAGCATTGCAGGTGCTTGCTTATTAGGGACTTTTACAGCTTCTATTTTTGGTGTATTTTACTATTCGGTTCTTCCTTCTGGTGGACTTCAAACAAGTCCTGACTGGTTACTTGGTTTACTTTTCGGCTTTGGAGGAATGATTGGTATTTATCTTGGTGCAAGGGCTCAAAAACATGTTCCTCAAAAATACATTAAATTTATTTTAAGCATTATAATAATCTATCTTGCTTTACGTTACATTACTCAATTCTTCTTTTAAATAGCTCTTGCAAGTGTTATAGCGTGGATTTCTTTTGCTCCTGCTTTTTTCAACAATTTAGCACACTCAGTGAGTGTTGCACCCGTTGTTACCACATCATCAACAAGTCCTATTCGCAAATCTCTCAATGAATGTATAACGTTATATGCATCCTTTACATTGTAAGTTCTATATTTTGCCTCTAAGGAAGCCTGTTCCAAAGTATCCTTAATTTTGAAAAGAGTAACGAGGTTTAATGGTTTATTCCAACATTTTGAGAGATAATTTGTAAGTATAGCAGATTGATTAAATCCCCTCTGTAGTAATTTATTCTTAGTTAAAGGAACGGGTATTAGAATGTCTATATTTATCAATGGTATCTGACACATTAGTTTACCAAGCTCTTTACCTAATCTTTTTATTTTTTCATACTTGAAATAATGAATTGCTTCTTTTAATGTTCCTTCATATGAGCCGAAAGAATGGAGAGATTTTATATATCTCCAGAATTCTTTATCAAATTTACCAGTAGTTATTTTGTGACAACTGAATTTTTCAATTGACAACCAACATTCTTTACAGAAAGGCGATACTTCCCAGTTAGATTTTTTTCTACAAATAGGACAGCTTTCGGGAAAAATTAATTCATAAAGGTGTCTCCTTAATGATGATTTCATCTCTTTTCTGTCCTGTTGAGATAATCTGTATTTTTACATTTAGGGAGTCTTCAATAAACTGAAGATATTTTTGAGCATTTCTGGGTAGTTTTTCATAGTCCCTTATTCCTGCTGTTTTTTCACTCCATCCAGGTAATTCTTCGTAAATGGGAATACAGTTTTGAAGGATTTCTATTTCCTTTGGAAACTCTTCCAGTATAGTATTTCCATATTTATATCCAACGCATACTTTAATTTTGTCCATGCCATCTAAAATATCAAGCTTCGTTATAGCAATACCTGTAAAACCATTCACTCTTAAGGCATGTCTCAAACCAACAAAGTCAAGCCATCCACATCTTCTTGGTCTTCCAGTGGTTGCTCCGTATTCTCCGCCTTTTTTCCTTATCTCTTCTCCAAGAGAGTCTTTAATTTCTGTAGGAAAGGGACCTTCTCCAACTCTTGTTGTATAGGCCTTTACAATACCAAGAATTTTATCAATTTTTATAGGACTTACTCCTGTGCCTGTGCAGGCACCGCCTGCTATTGTATTGGAGGAGGTAACGTAAGGGTATGTGCCGTGGTCAATATCAAGAAGTGTGCCTTGAGCACCTTCGAAAAGGACATTCTTTCCGCTATCAATAGCTTTGTTAATTAATATGTCAGTATCAACAATATATTTTTTAAGCTTTTCTGAATAATCCATGTATTGTTCAAAAATTTTCTCTTCTTCCAGCTCTTTCGCATCATATAGATTTTTCAGAAGAAAGTTTATAATCTCAAGATTTACTTTGATTTTATTACGAAGGATTTCAGGATAAAGAAGGTCTACAGCTCTAACACCATTCCTTGCAATTTTATCAGTATAACAGGGACCTATGCCTTTTTTAGTAGTTCCGATTTTTTTCTTTTTCTCTGCCTGCTCTTCAATGGCAATATGATAGGGCATTATTAAGTGGCAGTGTTTAGCGATGTAAAGGCTATTGTCAATTTCAACGCCTTTGCTGAGTAAAGTATCTATCTCTTTAAGCAACCCTGAGGGGTCAAGAACCACACCATTTCCTATAATGCATTTTTTGCCCTTATGTAAAATTCCGGAAGGTATAAGATGTAGAACATATTTTTCGTCTCCTACAACAACGGTATGTCCTGCATTACACCCTCCCTGAAATCTAACTACATAATCACATTTTTCAGTTAGAAAATCAACAATTTTTCCTTTTCCCTCATCACCCCATTGAGCACCTACGATTACTAAAGTGGACATATCAGTTCTCCTTAAATGAATTAATGAACAGAAATATATACAGGCTTTACTTCCAGAACATTTGGAAGTTTCTTTATCTGCTCAATTATCTCATCGGTCAAAGAGGCATCTATGCTTATCACAGAGAAAGCTATTCCACCAGCTTCTTTTCGGCCAAAATGCATATGTCCTATGTTTATATTGTTTTTACCTAAAAGCGTTCCGATGTTGCCAATAACACCTGGACGGTCGTGATTTCTCATGAATATCATATTTCCTTCTGGAATAATCTCCATGGAAATATCATTAATCTGAACAATTCTTGGGTCTTTTCTGCTGAGAAGCGTTCCTGCCACAATAGCTTTATCGTCCTTTGAAATCAGATTTATCCTCACAAGGCTTTGATAGTCTCCTGCTTCCTTACCCTTTATCTCTTTTACCTCTATTCCTCTTTCCTTGGCTATAAAAGAAGCGTTCACATAATTTACAGGTTCACCTAATATAGGGTCTAAAACACCTTTAAGAGCTGCAGCGGTCAGTGCCTGAGTATTAAGAGATGAAATCTCACCTAAATATTCTATATGTATCTGTTTTATGCTTTTTGAGAAAATCTGAGATGCAAAGCTACCCATCCTTTCAAGAAGAATAAGATAGGGGCGAATAAGAGGAACTTGGTCAAAGGGAATGGATGGGAAGTTAACGGCATTCCTTATTGTGCCATTTATTAAATAATCAACAATCTGTTCTGCAATTGCAACAGCTACGTTTTCTTGAGCTTCTAATGTTGACGCCCCTAAATGGGGTGTGCATATAACTCTTTCATCGGCAACCAATGGATAGCCTTCTTCTGGAGGTTCTTTTTCAAATACATCTAAAGCTGCACCTGCCACTTTGCCTTCCTGAATAGCTTCATAAAGGTCTTTTTCATTAACTATTCCACCACGGGCACAGTTTATTATGTAAACACCCTTTTTCATTTTTGCTATGGTGTCTTTATTAATCAAATGCTTTGTTTCAGGAGTGAGAGGTGTATGAAGAGTTATAAAATCAGCCTCTGCAAATATTCTATCTAAATCTGTTTTAGTTATGCCAAGCTCTTCAGCTCTCTCGTCACTTAAAAAAGGGTCATAGGCCAGTACATTCATTCCCATACATTGAGTTCTTTTGGCAACCTCTGAACCTATTCTTCCAAGCCCGATTATGCCTATTGTCTTGTTGTATAGCTCAACACCCATAAATTTTTTCTTTTCCCATTTGCCAGATTTCATAGAAGCGGTTGCCTGAGGTATCTTTCTTGCAAGAGAAAACAGCATTGCTATAGCATGTTCAGCAGTTGTGATTGTGTTTCCACCGGGCGTATTCATTACCACAATACCCTTTTTTGTTGCTGCAACTTTGTCTACATTATCCACTCCTGTGCCTGCTCTACCGATAACTTTAAGCTTATCAGCAGCCTCGATTATCTCAGCTGTTACTTTTGTAGCACTCCTTATAACTAAGGCGTCATACTCGCCAATTATTGCCTTTAGTTCTTCTGGTTTTAGTCCTGTCTTAACCTCTACTTCAAGTCCTGCTTTCTTAAGAATTTCAACTCCTTTGGATGATATGTTGTCACTCACCAGAACTTTCACTTTTTCTCCTCCATGTAAAGTATTTCTTCAACTTTAGCAACTCCTTTTCCAAAAGCAACTGAATATCCAAGTTCCTTAAGGGTCATCTCAAGGGCAGATATTCCAACAATTACATCAAACTTATCAGCATAACCAAGATGGGCAAAACGGAAAACTTTTCCTTTGAGTTTGTCCTGTCCTCCTGCTGCGGTGACTCCATGTTTCTCTCTGAGTGTTTTGTATATCGCCTGACCATCTATACCTGCCGGTGCCTCTATAGCTGTTACTGCGTTACTCGGTGTTCCTTTTGGGAATAGATTAAGACCGAGTTCTTTAACAGCCTCTCTTGTAGCAAATGCTAAAAGGGCATGTCTTTTAAATATGTTTTCAAGACCTTCCTTCTGCATCATCTTCAATGCCTCATTGAGACCGATTATCAATGAGACAGCAGAAGTGAAATTGGTCTGATTTTTCGCAAGATTTTCTCTTTCTTTCTTAAGATTGAAGTAAAATCTTGGAGTTTTAGATTTTTCATTCCTTTTCCATGCCTTTTCGCTCACACTTATAAATGCAAGGCCGGGAGGGAGCATAAAGCCTTTCTGTGCACCACTTACCATTACATCAATTCCCCAATCATCTGTTTTTATGTCATGGGCTACTAAAGCAGAGATAGAGTCAACTACGAAAAGTGTATCTTCATAATTTTTAACAATTTTACCTACTGATTCGATGTCGTGATAAACACCAGTGGAGGTCTCACTTGCCTGAATAAATACTCCCTTTATATCTGGTTGCTTCCTTAATTCCTCTTCAACTTTGTTTACATCAACAGAATATCCCCACTCAACGGGAATCTCTATTACATTCAAGCCATAGGCCTGTGCAATTTTGACCCATCTTTCTCCAAATTTACCACCGTTTATTACAAGAACTTTCTCGCCCGGTGAAAAAAAGTTATTAACCGCTGCAACCATACCACCTGTTCCTGTAGAACACAAAATAAGAACATCGTTTTGGGTTTGATAAATCCACTGTAGACCTTTTTTAGCTGAATCAAGAATTGGAAGAAAATCAGGACTTCTGTGATGAATAATTGGCATTGCCATGCTTAGCAGAACCTCTGGTGGCACAGGTGTAGGACCTGGTGCAAGAAGATATCTCTTTAAAATCATCTTAACCTCCTAAGAGTAAATTTGCAATGGATAGATATTTATCTTACCATAATTTTTAACGTTAGTCTAACTTGTTAATGAAGGTATTTTTTCCTCAATAACATGAAAGGTAATGGCGTTAGAAGACAGAGATAACCTATTAGTAAAACTAAACTACTTAAAGTGAGCTTACTTATTTCTCCGTAACAAAACCCTCTTGAGATGCTTACGAGATGCATTAAGGGATTAAAAAAAGCAAGTTCTGACAGTATCTTGGGTAAGCTATCGAGAGGAAAAAATATGCCTGAAAATAGAAAGAGAGGAGTCAAAATCAAAGTATAAAAATAGTTAAAAGAATCTATACCAGGAACAACAGCAGTGGCTATAAGGGAGAGACTTGCGAATATAACTCCACAAACAATAACAAAGGGAATTACAAATATTATGTAGGGAGACTTAACAACTCCAAAGACAGATATCACAGAGAGAATTATGCAACCGTAAATAAGGCTCTTTGTTGCTCCCCATAGGAGTTCTCCCATAACGAGCTCGTTGAATTGAACAGGTGTAGCGAGAATTGCATCAAATGTTTTCTGATAAACCATTCTTACATATGTTCCGTAGGTGCATTCATAGGAGGCAGCAAACATTGAAGAAGACATAACAATTCCTGGGGCTATGAACTCTATATAAGACATACCGCTTATTTCTCTTACAAATCCTCCAAGACCTAAACCAAAGGCAAAAAGATAGAGCATAGGTTCAAAAAAATTTAATGCCAAACTTGAACGGTATAACTTTCTGTATACAGTGGCGTTTCTTTGCCATACTCTGAAGGCTTTTTTAATATTCATATTTATCCCTCTGTCATGTTCAGATAAACGTATTCAAGATTTCCACCAAACTTTAGCGATAGGTTTTTAGGGGTGTCCACTACAAGAATCTTACCTTTATTCATGATAGCAATTCGGTCGCATAGTTTTTCAGCCTCTTCCATATAATGAGTTGTAAGAATTACGGTCTTGCCAGAGTGTTTAAGTTCCTCAATTTTATCCCATATCTGCCTTCTGCTACGAGGGTCAAGGCCTGTTGTTGGCTCGTCAAGTATTATAAGCTCAGGATTATTTATAAGCCCCCTGGCAAAGATTAGCTTTCTCTGCATTCCTCCTGAGAGTTTTCTAACATTAGCATTTAGCCATTCATTAAGACTTACAAACTCAAGAAGCTCTGTTACTCTTTTTCTGGCCTTTTGTCCGGTAATGTCAAAGTATCTTGCATATACAATTAAATTTTCAAGAACACTAAGGTCAGGGTCAAGATTGTTGTCCTGAGGAATTACTCCTATTTTATACTTGGCTTCAGCCATGGTAGTCTTATTTACCTTTTTGTTAAAAAGAATCAATTCTCCCTCAGAGGGCTCAATAAAACCATAAATCATTCCCATCAGAGTAGTTTTACCTGCCCCATTGGGTCCGAGAAATCCGAAACATTCACCTTCGGTTATCTCGAAATTTACGGCATCAAGAGCTTTGAAGTTTTTATAGTATTTGGTTAGGTTAATACCTTTCACTGCAGACATATCTTTTAGTATAATACGTTTATGAAACTGATTAGAAATCTAATTCTGATAGCCATTTTCACTCTACCCCTTAATGTTTGGTCAGAGGCAATGCTGAAGGAATGTAAAACAGAAGAGATTAATGGAAAATTTAATGTAATCCTATATTCAAATTCGTTTATCAATGACCCTGAAACCTTTATGGTGCTTGAAAAAATTGACAGCAAGTTTAAAATAATCCCTTACGCTCCTAAATTTAAATACAGAATTTTTGAAAATGTATCCTCTGAAGATGCTTTAAAGATAAGTAAAGAAGTTCTTTTAAATCCCACGGCCGTAAGTTCCATAAAGTGCTCTATCATAAAGAGCGATTCTGGCGATACATTAGGATATGAACTTAAGCCCATATACTTGCCTTGGATTTTTGGAATATTAGAACCCCTTGAGACCATCTATAAAAAAGATGGAAAAGATGGCGATGAAATTAAAATTTTTATCAGGCTTAATCCAATAGTAGAAAGGCAGATATATGGCGGTGGAACGTCAGACAGAGAGGATTAAGCCCTTCTCTTAAACTCTCCACTTTTGCCGCCTGATTTGTAAATAAGTTTAATTTCCTTTATTGTCATCTCTTTATCCACAGCTTTACACATATCGTATATTGTGAGAGCTGTCAAAGAAGTAGCAACCATTGCCTCCATCTCTACACCTGTCTGAGCAGAAGTTTTTACTTTGGTCGTTATCTTTACAGTTGTTCCTGTTTGCTCTGGCTCAATTTCTATCTCTACGTTTGTCAAGGGTAGGGGATGACAGAGGGGGATTAAGTGAGGTGTCATCTTCGCTGCCATTATTCCGGCAAGTCTGGCAACCTGAAATACATCTCCCTTTGCTATTTCTTTGTTTAATATCATCTTAAGTGTCTCAGGTTTCATCTCAATGTATCCTTCTACGATAGCTGTTCTCTCGGTTACAGCTTTTGATGTAACATCGACCATCTTTGCTCTACCTTTTTCATCGAAATGACTGAAGCTCATCTTTCCTGCTCCGTTGGTCTTATTAAAAGTTCGCTTACTGAAACATTTGCTGGTTGAGTAACCACATAATAAACTGCCTCTGCTATGTCTTCAGGTTTCAGCGCCTTCATCTGACTCCTCTGGGTAATCCACTCGTGAGGCATATTTTCACCCCATTCGGTTGTAACCACTCCTGGTTCAATCACGGATACTCGAATATTATATTTTAACAACTCTTTTCTTATTGATTCAGAAAAACCAACTACGCCCCATTTAGTGGCACAATAAACAGACCATCCTGGAATTCCAACTCTTCCTGCCACAGATGAAATATTAACAATATGACCGTTTTTTTGTGGAATCATTAATTTTACAGAAAGATTGGTTAAATGGATAAGACCTGTCAGATTTAAATCAATAACTTCTCTCCATTCAGCTGGTGAACCATTATGTATATAGTTAAAAATTCCTCTGCCCGCATTATTTACAAGAATATCGAGTGTATTAAAATTTTTTGAAAAAATTTCAAAAGCACTTTCAATATCTTTAGAGTTTGTAAGGTCAGCTTTTGCATAAATCACTTTTACGTCGTTTTCTCTCTCAAGTTTAACTGATAAATCTTTCAAGGTAGCCTCTGACCTTGCTATTAGCATTAGATTAGCCCCTTCTTGGGCGAATTTTTGGGCTACTGCAAGGCCAATACCCTTTGAAGCTCCTGTAATAATTGCAGTTTTACCTTTAATGGATTGCATCTTTAATTCCTCCTTTTTTATATATTGGTCTTTTAAAAAAGAAAATAGTAAGAAGCATTGAAAACATGGCTACGCTTAAAATCCAGAAGGCTTCATTAAAGGCAATAGAATTAGCCTGCCTGACAAGTTCTCTGTATAGGGCTGCCTCAGGAGAAAGTAAAGACCGTGTTGATAGATATTCGCTTAGTTTTTCAATCATATTTTGATAGGGTAGGTCATAAGGAGTTAAATTCTCTATAAGTCTGTATTGATGAAATTGCGCTCTCTGGCTTACAATGGTAGTTACAACTGCTGTTCCTACAGAACCACCGATATTTCTTATAACCGCGCTCAGAGGTGTGGCATCTTGCATCTTTTCTTTCGGAACAAAAGCAACAGTCATCACTGCAAGAGGGGTTATAACAAATGCCATACCTAAGGCTAAAACTGCTCTTGGATACACAAAACTCCAGAAATCAGCCTGAAGATTAAAAAGACTCATAAGATACGTAGAGTAGGCGCACATTACTATACCAAAGGCAAGAGGTATTTTGGGATTAATTCTATCTGATATTTTTCCGCTTATAGGAAAAGCGATTAGTTGCACTATACCTGCCGGACCAAGAACCAATCCTGCCAGATAGGCTGTATAACCCATCAGGTTTTGAAGATATATGGGTAGGAGAATTATGCTTCCGAAAAGATTAATAAAAGTAAAAAACATCACCAGATTGCCAAAAAGAAAGTTTTTATCTTTAAAAAGCCTCAGATTGACAACGGGATGTTCTGCTCTCTTTAATTCCCACCATACAAGAACTATTAAACTGATAAGGCTTATTATCGATAAAGTAACAATTAAATTAGAGTCAAACCAATCCTCTCTCTCTCCCTTGTCAAGAACAACTTGAAGACAACCAATGCCGAGAGAGAGAAAGATTATGCCCGGATAGTCTATTTTCAATCTCTCTCTTTTTAGATATGGAGGGTCTTCAATTACCAGATAGGTCATAAGGATTGAAATAATACCAATTGGAATGTTTATGTAATAAATCCATCGCCATGAGAAATTGTCAGAAATCCATCCGCCAATCATGGGTCCAAAAATTGGTGCTAATATTATACCCATTCCGTATATGGCCATTGCTTTTCCGTATTGATGTTTGGGAAAACTCTCTAACAATATACTTTGGCTTAGTGGTTGAAGTCCGCCGCCACCTATGCCCTGAAGGATTCTAAAAAATATTAACGTGTTTAAATCCCATGAAATACCACATAAAAGTGAGGCGAAAGTGAACAGCGAGATTGAAAAGATAAGATAGTTCTTTCTTCCAAAAACTCTACTTAACCATCCTGCCATTGGTATCACAACAGCATTGGCTACAAGATAGGAAGTTATAATCCATGTAGATTCATCAATACCTGCAGACATATCTCCCTGAATATGTCTTAATGCTACGTTGTTTATTGTAGTGTCAAGGATTTCAATAAAGGTTGGCAACATTACGGTAAGAACAATCCAGAATCTTTTCATCTGAATATTATAATTCAGATGGTAACTATAGTTGCTAATTTCGAGTTAGATTAAAAATTTCCAGTTGAAATAAAAACTCAAAACAAAATAAAATCTTATATGCCCCAGCAAGCAAATAAAAAATTAAGAATAATTAAAAGGCAGAAGCATGATATTGCAATAGCTAAGTATACTAAATTGATTGAGGATAATCCTCAGAATTATCAAGCCTACAAAGAAAGAGGTAATGCCTACTACAGAAAAAAACTTTATCACCTCGCCATAGCCGACTATACAAAAGCAATTGAACTAAAACCAGATTTCTTTCTTGCCTATAACAATCGAGGAATTGTCTACTCTGTATTAGGACTTTATGAGCTCGCCATTTCGGATTATAACAGGGCAATTGAATTAAAACCAAACAACGGTATGCCTTACAATAACAGGGGTTTTACCTATCTACTGATGGGTAAAATTGCAGAAGCAGAGAGAGACATAAAAAAATCTGTTGAACTTAATCCTAACAACATTTACGCTCTTAACAGCATGGCAGAGCTTTATGCTGCAAAAGGAATGCCAGAGGAAGCCTGTAAATGGCTAATAAAAGCCATAGAAAAGGGATATAACAACTGGAATTACCTTAAAAACTCTAAAACCTATGATGCAATCAGAAATCATCCCTGTTTTCAGGCAATTTTAGAGAAGAAAATCTAAGGTCTTCCAACGCTGTGATATTTAAACCCAAATTCTCTAACTTTTTCAGGCTCGTAAATATTTCTAAAATCGAAAAATAAATTACCCCTCATAATTTTCTTTATCTTCGCCAATTCAAGATTTCTAAACTGATTCCATTCAGTCACTATTATCAAAGCATCAACTCCTTCAGCAGCGCTGTAAGCATCAGAGCAGTAAGTAATATCAGGAAAAATCTTTCTTACATTATCCATTGCAACGGGGTCATAAGTTTTGATTAGAGCTTCCTTTTCAAGAAGAGTTTGAATAATAAAAAGGGAAGGGGCTTCTCTTATATCGTCAGTGTTGGGTTTGAAAGAAAGCCCAAGAATCCCTACTGTTTTGCCTTTCAGATTTCCCTCAAAGGCTTCCACTACTTTATCAGTCAATCTCTGCCTCTGTCTTTGATTTACATCAATAGCAGACCTTACAATTGAAAGATTGACCCCTCTTTCTTCGGCTATTTTAACAAGAGCCATTGTATCTTTAGGTAAACATGAACCACCGAAGCCTATTCCAGCATGTAGAAACTTAGGGCCGATTCTACCGTCAAGCCCCATTGCCTTTGCAACAGTTTTTACATTCGCACCAACTGCTTCACAGAGGGCTGAAATTTCATTGATGAAAGATATTTTTGTTGCCAGAAAACTGTTTGTAGCGTATTTTATCAACTCTGCAGTGGCTATATCTGTTATCACAAATGGAGTTTCAATTAAATATAGAGGTCTGTAGAGGTCTTTCATAATAGCTATGGCCTGTTGCCTTTCTGCTCCTATTACAACTCTATTTGGTCTCATAAAGTCCTCAACAGCAGAACCCTCTCTTAGAAATTCTGGATTTGAGACTATATCAAACTCAACAGGAACCCTTAGATTTTTTTTGATAATTTCCTTTATTTTAAAGCCTGTTCCTACTGGGACAGTGCTTTTTGTAACAATTACTTTATAGTTGTTCATATTTTGGGCTATATTCATGGCTACTTCTTCAACATAGGATAGGTCTGCAGAACCATCACCTCTTGGAGGTGTTCCTACGGCTATAAATATCACAAGGGACTGCTCTACTGCCTCTGCTATCTGAGTTGTAAATCTTAGCCTACCTTCTTTTGTATTTCTCTTAACAATGTCCTCAAGGCCTGGCTCATAAAAGGGAATTATTCCCTCTTTTAGTTTTTCAATTTTACTCTCGTCCTTGTCAACACAGGTTACAAAAACACCAAATTCGGCAAAACATGCTCCTGTAACAAGTCCTACATACCCCGTGCCTATAATTGCTATATGCATTTACCATTCCTCCTAAAATTATGACTTCAAATAAATATTATAGCTCATTCATTAAATTTCTGAACATTTGACTACTTTAATTTTTTTATTTAAAATAATTTTAAATTAAAAGTAGACCGTAAAGGAGGTGAAAGTATGGCAATTTTTAAATGTAGCAGCTGTGGAACTACAAAAGAGGGTAGATGTAAACCTAAAAAATGCCCCAAATGCGGTAAGACCGGCACAATGGAAAAGGTTCAGTAAGAAATAAGGAGTAAAAAAATGGAAAGCAACAAAGATGGAGAAAAAGAGAGATGTTACAGATGTACCCATTGCGGATATATCTATGAACCTAAAAAGGGATGCGAGAAAAACAAAGTAAAAGCTGATACTCCTTTTAACGAAACACCAGAGGATTACAGATGTCCAGTATGTAAAGCTAAAAAGTCTGGATTTTATCCTATAAAATAAAAAAGCCGTGGTATTTGCCACGGCTTTTTTTAACGTCCCCAAGGGGATTCGAACCCCTGTTACCGCCTTGAAAGGGCGATGTCCTAGGCCTGGCTAGACGATGGGGACATTTTTATGAGCCGCGTTGGATTCGAACCAACGACACCCGCCTTAAAAGGGCGGTGCTCTGCCTGCTGAGCTAGCGGCCCGTTAGGACATTTTGATAATTTAAAATTTCAAGTTAAATTTTGTCAAATATCTTAAAGAACAAGTTTTATATGGGCAGGGACGGAATTGAACCGCCGACACGGGGCTTTTCAGGCCCCTGCTCTACCGACTGAGCTACCTGCCCTATAAGGCAAATAGATTAAAGATAAATGGAGGTGAAGGGATTCGAACCCACGACCTCCTGCGTGCAAAGCAGGCGCTCTCCCAACTGAGCTACACCCCCATTTTTAATGGGCCTAGTTGGAATCGAACCAACCACCTCACCCTTATCAGGGGTGCGCTCTAACCTACTGAGCTATAGGCCCATCAACATTTAAAAATACCTGAAAAATGTGACTTTTGTCAATCCTCTTTTTATAGGTTAGTAACAATCGGCATTATAAAACTTTTCATGACCTTAACTGATACTGATTGGAACAATTTGAAGACAGATGTGGTATATTATTTGATATATATCGAACAACATACAAATAAAATAAAAAAGGAGAAGCTATGGAAAGCAGATTAATGCTTGGCACATCGGCAATTGCTCTCGGAGCGATAGAGGCTGGAATTTCTTATGCCACCTCCTATCCTGGAACACCAGCTACTCAAATTCTTGAATACATAGCTCAGAATTCAAACGTTAAGGCAGAATGGTCTGTAAATGAAAAAGTTGCCTACGAAGTTGCATACGGCGTTTCCCTTACGGGAAAAAGAGTACTATGTTCAATGAAACATGTGGGACTCAACGTAGCTTCAGACCCATTTATGACCTCCGCCTATTTGGGAGTAAAAGGAGGTTTTGTTCTGGCTATAGGAGATGACCCTAATGCTTATTCCTCACAGAATGAGCAAGATAGCCGTTATTATGCCTATTTTGCTAAAATCCCATGTTTTGAACCAGCAGATGCCCAAGAGGCAAAGGATATGACAAAGCTTGCCTTTGCAATATCAGAGGAATTAAAACTACCAGTTATGATAAGAAGTATCACAAGATTGCTTCATTGCTACAGTCCTGTTCCTCTTGGAAATAGAAGATTAGAAAATCAATTGAATCTCGAGAAAGACCCAGAACACATGATTGCTATTCCAAAACATGTATTAAAACTCCACAAAGAACTAAATGAAAAACAAAAGAAAATCAATCAACTTATTGAAAAATACGAATTAAATAAGGTTATTGCCGGCGAAGGCAAGAAAGGTATAATTGCCTGTGGCATCTCATTTTTATATGCCATGGAAGCACAAGAAAAACTGCCAATCTTAAAAATATCAGCCTATCCCATTAACGACTCAATTATTAAAGAATTTGTCAGCAATCTTGATGAGGTAATTGTTCTTGAAGAGGGTTATCCTCTTGTGGAACAAATGGTTAGAAATTATCATTCAAAAGTTAGAGGCAAAATTTCAGGTGATTTTCCTATGGAGGGTGAAATAGGAGTTGATGGTGTCATGAAGTTTCTAAATAAATGCAGTTCTCAGTGCAATACAGAGCTAAATAAATATCTCCTCCCAAGACCTCCTGTTTTGTGTCCTGGTTGTCCCCACAGAGAGTTTTATAAAGCTCTAAATGAGGCAAAGCCAAATTTTGTCTCTGGAGACATTGGTTGCTATACCCTCGGAGCTAATCCACCTCTTAAATCAATTGATACATGCCTTTGCATGGGAGCAAGCATTAGTAAAGCCTCTGGTATTGCCTCGCAAGGAGTAAGCCGAGTGGCTGCTGTTATAGGAGACTCAACTTTCATTCACAGTGGCATTCCCGCTTTAATAAATGCCGTTTACAATAAATCAAATATTTTGGTATGTATTCTTGATAACTCATCTGTAGCTATGACAGGACACCAACCAACGCCAGCCACTGGAGTTACAGCAAAAGGAGAAGAGACTAAAAGACTTGATCTTGTTGAGTTATGTAAGGCTTGTGGAGCAGATTCTGTTGAGGTAGTCGACCCATATGATAAAAAGTCGACTTTTGAGGCAATTCAAGAAGGATTATCCAATCCTGGCACTAATGTGATAATAGCAAAACGTGCCTGTGTTTTAGTAGCCAAAAAATCAAAAAAATAAGGCATTATCATATACTTGACAAAAATAATATTCATCTGATTTAATATCTTAAACCCACGAAGGGTAGAAATGGTCATGAAGGCCGTGGAGGGGAAGAATCCCTGCCACGGCTTTTTTTATTAATCGGACTCACGAAGAGTCTCAAACCTCTCAGAAGGGAGTGATAATTGTCAC
Source organism: Thermodesulfovibrio sp. TK500a (assembly GCF_055381765.1). NCBI lineage: Bacteria > Pseudomonadati > Nitrospirota > Thermodesulfovibrionia > Thermodesulfovibrionales > Thermodesulfovibrionaceae > Thermodesulfovibrio > Thermodesulfovibrio sp. TK500a. The sequence goes on along the minus strand of NZ_AP041606.1, from coordinate 137,220 downwards.
CCTGAAGGACTTAGCTCCGAAGGGTCTCTTCCGAAGTTTAATAAATGGAGGAGATTCCTCGCCTTCGGGCTCGGAATGACAAAAAAATTCAGAATAACAGGATGAAATTCATGACAACTGAATTATGGAGGGGTTGAGATGATTTATTTAATGTTATTTTTGTTATTTTTTGTTCTATATCTTTTCAGTCCTGCTTGGGCAGAACAAAAGGAGGATTCAAAACTTGAAGAGATTGTGGTTACTGCAACAAGAACGGAAACTCCTGTTGAGTCAGCACCTGCGAGCGTGAGTGTTATTACAAAAGAAAAAATTGAACTCAAATCACCTAAAACCATTGACCAGGCACTTAATGACTTGCCAGGAGTCTTTGTGAGGCGAGGTAAGGGATTGATGGATACACTCTCATCTATTACTCTAAGGGGCGTGCCTGATCAAAAAAGGACACTTATTTTAATGGATGGAATAGTATTAAATAATCCCTATTCAGGAAATGTAAAAGTTGGCGGAACTTTCCCAGAAGACCTTGAGAGAGTTGAAGTTGTAAGGGGGCCCTTTTCATCTCTTTATGGTGGTTATGCAATGGGTGGAGTAGTGAACTTTATTACGAAGATGCCTGAAAAAAGAGAGTTCACTTTTAAAACAGGCTATGGCTCAAGCTGGAACAGAGGCGAGGCAATGGATGACTTACGGAGAACTTATACATCCTATGGAGACAAACTCTGGGATAAACTAAGCATCTTCTTAAGCTACGGCTGGCAGGGAACTAATGGTTATCCAAATGATTTGAATATAAGACCATCAAAGCCTTCAGGCACATATACTGGGGGAGAATATGTTACTTATTATAGGTCCACCTATGGAGTAAGTACTGGCTACCTTGTGGGTGATAAAGGAGACAATCGCTGGTGGGATGATGGAATAACATTTAAAGCACAGTATGAGTTTACAAAAGATACAAAAATAAATCTTTCATTCATGAGAAATCGTTATGAATATAATTATGATAACCCACATACTTACTTAAAAGATGCCTCTGGAAACCCTTATTATTTAGGCACAAGTGAGTATACTTTTCTCAATGGTGCAGGTGGTAGAACCCAGAATACCTATGCCTTAGGGTTTGAGACAAATCTTTACAAAGACATGAAAATGAAACTTAATCTTTCATATCTTGATATAGAAAAAGACTGGTATGTAACTCCTTATACTTCTGCTAAAATCTGGGGATGTACAACTCCGGGTTTAACATGTGGCTATGTAACAAATACACCTGCAGAGTCATATATGGGAGATATACAATTTACGATTCCGATTTTTAATAACCAGATTCTAACATTTGGTGGCTCCTTTAAGCACGATTATGCAAAGACAAAAGATGAATATCTTAGTAACTGGAAAGATGAGGATTCAAAGACAGGAGTTCTAAGAAGTGAATCAAAAGGTAAAGGCAGAATTTACTCTGTTTTTATTCAGGATGAAATAATGTTTCTTAACAATTTAACAGTCTATGTAGGTTTTAGAGAGGACTGGTGGAAGACCTATGAAGGATATGCTTATGATACAACCCAGACTCCAACAAAAATAGAATCCTATCCTTCAAAATCCAAGTCTTCTTTCAGCCCAAAGCTTGCAATAGTTTATAAGCCTTTTGACACGACGACTCTTCGTGGTTCTATTGGAAAAGCTTTCAGACCACCCACAGTTTATGAACTTTATAGACCATGGAGATCTTCTACAGGAACCATATATCTTCCCAATCCTTATTTAGATCCTGAAACTGCTGTGTCATGGGACTTGGGGATTGAGCAAAAGTTATGGAAAGATGCAAAAGCTTCATTAACCTATTTTGAAAACCATATGAATGATTTAATATACAGAAAATCTACAGGCACAAACAGGGACTACATCAATGTTGGAAAAGCAGAATCCAGAGGAGTTGAGTTTGAAATTGAGCAGAGATTAGAAAAATGGTTGAGGCTTTTTTCTAATTTTACTTATACAGATTCTGAAATCAAAGAAAATACAGCAGAACCTCTTTCTGTGGGGAAAAGGCTTACTTATAATCCTCTCTGGAAAGCAAATATTGGTGCAGAAATTGAAAAATCAGGTTTTTCAGCCTATATAGTAGGAAGATATGTTGGTAAAATGTATGCTGATGATAGGAACAGAGATTATGCAAACAATGTCTATGGTTCCTACGATCCTTATTTTGTTGTAGATGGCAAAATTGGCTATCAATTTACAAAGTTTGCAAAGCTCAGTTTTTCAGTTGATAACATCTTTGACAGAAAATACTATCAATACTACAAAGCACCGGGTAGGTCATGGTTTACAGAGCTTACATTAAAGTTTTAATAATTTTAATCACTTTAGTGATGGTAGGGGGAGCCTCTGCCTCTACCATCACTATAACTGACAAACTTGGAAGAAAAGTGTCTCTCAATGTGCCTGTTAAAAGAGCTGTTGTTGTTATCTCATACGAGTTAATACCTGCATTAAATTTATGGAGTCAGGTTTCAGGAGTTTCTCGCTGGGCAGAGGAAAACTGTGGACTTTACAAGGCAATCGTGACTGATAATAAAAATTTAAGAAAACCATTGGTAGGCACAGGAAGCGATGTTAATGTAGAAGCTGTAATGAAGCTAAATCCTGATTTAGTAATTACTTGGACATACAACCCAGATACGATAAAATTCCTTGAAGAAAAGGGAATAAAAGTAATCGGAATGTATCCTGAAAGTCTCGCTGAGCTATACAAAGACATGAGAATGCATGGAATTATTTTCGGAAAAGAAAAAAGAGTGGAAGAAGTAATCAGGGAGATGGAGAAAATATTTAAGCTCATCAGTGAGAAAGTTAGTAAAATACCTCCACAAAAAAGAAAAAAGGTTATTCATCTTGGAGGAGCACCAACAAGAGTCTCGGGAGCATTGGGTGTTACTAATGATATAATAAAAATCGCTGGAGGGGTAAACCCAGCGGAGACCTTTATTCAAAGACACATTGATGTTTCTTTGGAGAAAATAGTTCAATGGAATCCAGACCTTATTTTTATCTGGGGTTCTGCTGGATATGATGAGTCTTGGTTATACAATAACAGTCAATGGAGGTTTATCAAGGCTGTGCAGAACAGGCAAGTATATAAGCTTCCAAAGTGGTCTACATGGTCACCCCGTCTTGCACCAATTGCTCTTTATATGGCAATGAAGATTTATCCTGAAGTATTTAGGGATATTAATTTTGAAAAGGTAATAGATGATTTTTATAAAAAAGTATTCGGAATATCTTATTATAAAGTGAGACAGTATGAAGGGTTTTAGGAGTATATTAATTTTTATCTCGCCGGTATTTATCGCATGGGCATCTCTTTTTCTTGGTGCATATGGAGTAACACCCACTATGGTGATAAAAATACTCTTGAACGAAACTCTTCACATCTTTGATATCGGAGATATACCTGAGAAAGCGATAATCATTGACATAAGGCTTCCAAGAGTTATTCTTGCAGGACTTGTTGGTGCAGCATTGTCTTCGGCTGGAGTTACGCTTCAGGGAATTTTCCGAAACCCTCTTGTTGACCCATTCATACTTGGTATTTCAGCAGGTGCAGCATTCGGATGTGCTATAACAATAGGTTTTTTGAGCTTTTTACCCCTTCAGATTACAGCTTTTGTTTTTGCTACAGTTGCTGTAATGGTTGCCTATGGTGTTGCAAGAACTCAGGGAGAAGTCTCCCGTCTTCCCTTGATTTTATCAGGAGTGATTGTATCTGCCTTTTTCACAGCAATGGTTTCAATAGTAAAGTTTCTTGTTGACCCCCACAAACTTCAAAGCATTGTTTACTGGCTCATGGGAAGCTTTAGCCTTGCAGACTGGAGAGCAGTAAAAATAGCTGGAGCTGGAGTTTTAGCTGGAGTTGTACCCATTTTTCTTATGCGATGGAGGCTTAATGTAATGAGCATGGGAGAGGAGGAAGCAAAGGCATTGGGGGTGAATATAAGACGGGAGAGATTGCTTTTCATAGGCTTTTCAACTTTTGCGGTAGCAGTGGCTACCTCCCTTTGTGGAATAATTGGATGGGTGGGGCTTATGGTTCCCCATCTTGTAAGGATGCTTACAGGACCGGACCATAAAAGCCTTGTTCCTTTAAGTATTGCAGCAGGAGCAGCCTTTATGATTGCTGCAGATACGGTTTCAAGGACACTTACAACTTTTGATATACCCGTAGGAATAATCACCGCACTTACAGGTGCACCCTTTTTTATATATCTCATGAAGCGTGGCGGTAAAGAGGCATGGGGGAAGTAGATATTTTCTTCTATCACTCGGAGCGAGGGAGGAGATTCCTCGCTTTGCTCGGAATGACAGAAAAAGGGAAGAGGGTATAAAAGGAATAAATTATGGTTAGTGTAAGAAATATATATTTTAGGCATAAAGATAAAAAAGACGATGTTCTTAAAGGTATTAGCTTTAATGCGGAAAGGGGCTCTATTACCACAATTCTCGGACCTAATGGTTCAGGGAAAACAACGCTTTTTAAATGTATTGCGGGGTTATGGAAATATTATAAGGGAGAGATTTATTTTGATGGAAACCCGATTGATAAACTCTCATTCAGAAAAAGAGCAAAAGTATTTTCCATGGTTCCACAGGAACACGAACCTCCATTTCCATACTCAGTATTTGATGTTGTATTAATGGGAAGGGCAAGCTATGTGGGAGTTTTTTCATCTCCTGGAAAGAGGGATTATGAAAAAGTTAAAGAGGCTTTGACAATAGTTGGAATTGAACATTTGCAGGATATCCCCTATACAAAAATTAGTGGTGGAGAGCGTCAACTCACTTTGATTGCAAGAGCCCTTGCACAGGATACACCTGTGATGTTACTTGATGAACCAACAAGTCACCTTGATTTTAGAAATCAGATAAATGTGCTTAAGAAGATTAAAGAGATTGCGAAAAATCGGGCTTTAGTAGTTGTAATGACACTTCATGACCCAAATCTTGCAGGGCTTTTTTCTGATAAGGTGGTGGTTATAAATTCTGGAACAAAGATAGCAGAAGGTAACCCCGATGAGATTATTTCAGAGGAGCTCATACGAAAGGTCTATGATATAGAAGTAATAAAAAGCAACATTAATGGACAGAGCATAGTATGCCCATTGCTTTAGGAGGGTTAACTTTTGAAGTTATTGAATAAGATAAGGAATTCTTCAAGTGACATTTCTAAATCTTCTCTTATTATTTTTCTTAAAAGTCCTTTAGGTAAAGTTTCACTGCCATGCAAAGGCACTGTGGTGGCTTTACCTTCCTCATTTTTTAGCCTTACATGTGAACCTTTTATACGAATAACCTTAAATCCAATTGATTCAAGAAATTTTATTAAATCTTTGCCTGTAATAGCTGGAAGTTTATGCATTAACAGGTATTTCTATGGTTTCTGTGCCTATGTATCTTTTAAGGTCTTCTTCTTTTGCCTCTTCCAAACAAAGCTCTATAGCTTCTCTTATGTTTTTAAGCGCTTCATCAATTGTTTTTCCGTAAGAATGACAACCTTTAAACAAAGGACAGCTTACTATAAAAAAACCATCTTCATCTGTTTCAATGATTACAGGGAAAGAATATTTCTTCATCAAAACACCTCCCTTTTTGAAAATATTATAACGAAATTAAGCCATTTTTCAAAATATTCAATGGAGGTAACAGATGCTTAAAATTTTAGCAGTTATATGGCAGAGTTATTACAATATTGTACTTCAGGTATCAAAAAATATAAAAGATTTATCTCTGAAAGTATACTCAGCAAGAGTTCTGGATGCTGAACCTGAAAGGCTTGAAGAAGTTTTCAAAGATATGGAAGAGGCTGAGATTATCTTTCTTTATCGCTCAAATGAGGCAGTATGGGAAGAGATTGAGAAAAGAATAAAGAGCGAACAGACAAAGGCAAAAGTTGTCTGTCTCGGACATGACCCATCATACTGGATGCTCTCAAATGTAGAGCCTGAACTTCTGAGTAAGGCATACAGCTATCTTGTTATAAATGGTGAAAAAAATGTTACCAACATGTTTAGATTTATTGTAAATAAGTTGTTAGATAATGATATTTCCTACGAAGAGCCTGAACAAATTTCCTGGGAAGGACTTTATCATCCTGATGCAGATAGAATTTTTACTAATGTTGATGAATACTTAGAATGGTATGGAAGTAGGAGATTCCTCGGCACTAAAGTGTCTCGGAATGACATTCTTTCGTCTTATCCTAAGGGTCAAGATGCTGACTCACTACTAACTGAGAGACCTACAATTGGCATTCTCTTTTCCAGACATTACTGGATAAATGGAAACACAGAGGTTGAAGATTTATTGATTAAAGAGCTTGAGGAAAGGGGATTCAATGTAATTGCTGCATTTGCTTACTCTGTAAAAGATAATGCTCTTGGCACAAAGGGAAGCGGAGAAGTTGTGCTTGAGTGGTTTATTGACAGAAAAGGAAAACCAAGAATAGATGGATTTATTAAGTTAATCTCATTCTTTCTTGGAACAAGCAGAGAGAAAAGAATGGACAACACCGATGTAGCCTCTGACGGAGTTGAGATACTCAAGAGGCTTAATGTGCCTGTTTTTTGTCCTGTAAGTTCCTATTACAAAACTATTGATGAGTGGGAAAAAGAGGAACTCAATCTTGACATAGGCTGGAGTATTGCTTTGCCAGAGTTTGAGGGAGTTATTGAGCCAGTAATAGTATCAGCACAGGTTGAAGGAGAAGAGTCTGAAAGAAGAAAAATGCCTATTAGGGAAAGAGTAAACAAATTTGTTGATAGAATCTGCCGATGGATTGAACTTAAAAGAACCCCGGTTAATGAAAGAAAGGTTGCTTTCGTCCTCCATAACAATCCCTGTGCTTCTGTGGAGGCAACAGTTGGCTCTGCAGCCCATCTTGACAGCCTTGAAAGCGTTGCTGAAATTATGAAGAAAATGAAAGAGGTTGGATACATTGTAGACCCTCCTGAAAGTGGCAAAGCACTGATTGATGAGATAATGAACAAAAAGGCAATATCAGAGTTCAGATGGACAACAGTGGAAGAAATCGTTGAAAAAGGTGGTGCCATAGCTTTTATTGATAAAGAAAAATACATGGAGTGGTTTAACGAAATTCCTGAAAAAACCCGTTTACGTATGATTGATTCATGGGGTGAACCTCCTGGGGAGCATAAAAACGGAATACCTCCTGCAATGGTTTATAATGGCAAGATTGTGATAACTGGATTAAGATTCGGAAATGTGCTCATAATGGTTCAGCCAAAACGCGGTTGTGCAGGAGCAAGATGTGATGGTCAAGTATGTAGAATTCTCCATGACCCTGACACTCCTCCACCACATCAGTATGTTGCAACATATAAGTGGCTAAGTCGTGAGTTTAAAGCCCATGCAGTTGTGCATGTAGGAACACATGGAAACTTAGAATTTTTGCCGGGGAAAGGTGTTGGTTTAAGTTCAGCCTGCTTTCCTGATATTACCATAGATACCATGCCTCATCTTTATATTTACAATGCTGATAATCCTCCAGAAGGCACTATTGCAAAGAGGCGTAGTTATGCAGTGCTTGTTAATCACATGCAGACAGTGCTTACTGAAGGGGGGCTTTATGATGAGTTAATGGAGCTTGACAGGCTTCTTGGTGAATATGAGGAGGCGAAAAGAAAAGAGCCTGCAAGACTTCATACGCTTGAGCATATGATAATCCATGCAATAGCTAAAGCAAAGCTTGACAAGGAGATAAAAATCCTCTGGCATGGTAAAAAAGTGTGTCTTTCTGAGCTAAGTCATGAGGAGCTACATCAGATTCCCTTTGAAAAAATAGTTGAAGAAACCCACATAAAGCTTTCTCTAATAAGAAACTCCCAGATTCAGGATGGGATGCATATATTTGGAAAACTGCCTGAAGGTGACAGAAGAGTAGATTTTATATACTCAATAATGCGATATGATGCTGGACAGGAGCTTTCCCTTAGAAAGGAGATAGCAAAACTGCTTGGATATGATTGGGAAGAAATTTTGGCAAATTCTCAAAAAATTGACCCTCTCACTGGTAAAGCCTTTGGAGCCATTTCTGAAGAGATAGATAAAATCGGCAAAGAACTTGTAAAGAAAGTATTAATGGAGGTCTCAGTATGAAAATTCTGGACAGAATAAACTGGCAGGACCCAAAATGGAAAGCAATAAAAGAAAAGATTCTTGAGCTTAACAGAAAGATTGAAGAATCAAAAGAAATTGATTCACTTCTTAGCGGTTTTTATGGTAGTTACATTCCCCCAGGTCCATCAGGACTTATAACAAGAGGAAGAGATGATGTTTTGCCTACAGGAAGGAATTTTTACAGTCTTGACCCCTATAGAGTTCCCACACGAACTGCCTTTGAGATAGGCAAAAGGCTTGCTCAGAAGCTGATTGAAAAGCATCTTTCTGAAGAGGGTAGATACCCTGAAAATGTGGCGGTATACTGGCAATGCACGGACATAATGTGGGCAGATGGAGAGGGAATGGGTCAGATTATGTATCTTCTTGGTGTAAAACCCAAATGGCTTTCAAATGGAAGGGTGAAGGGCTTTGAAATAATTCCACTTAGTGAACTTGGAAGACCCAGAATTGATGTTACAATAAGGGTTTCTGGTATTACAAGAGATAATTTTCCTATGTGTATTGAGCTTATTGATGAAGCAGTGCAGCAAGTTGCAACCCTTGATGAGCCAGAAGAGATGAACTTTGTGCGAAAACATACCTTAGAGCAAATGGCTCAGAACGGTGTGGATATGCGGGCTGCCACATTGAGAATATTTTGCTCTATGCCTGGAACATATCAGGCTGGAACTCAGCTTGCAGTTTATGCTTCTGCTTGGAAGGAAGAAAAAGACCTTGCAGAGGTTTTTCTTTACTGGAACGGTTATGCTTACGGAAAAGGCATATGGGGCGAAAGCAAACATAAAGAATTTGCAGATATTCTTAAAAGTGTTGACATTACTTATAACAAAGTTGTCTCCGATGAATACGACCTTTTTGGATGTTGCTGCTATTTTGGCACACACGGAGGAATGACTGCTGCTGCAAGGCATTTAAGCGGTAAAGAGGTAAAAACCTATTACGGAGATACAAGAAATCCAGATAATGTAGAGGTAAGGGACCTTGCTGACGAAATAAGAAGAGTTGTAAGAACAAAGCTTTTAAATCCAAAATGGATTGAGGGGATGAAAAGACATGGATACAAAGGTGCTGGAGATATCTCAAAAAGAATCGGTAGAGTCTACGGATGGGAGGCAACAACAAAAGAGGTTGATGACTGGATTTTTGATGACATAGCAAGAACATTCATGATGAATGAGGAAAACAGAAAATTCTTTGAAGAGCATAATCCATGGGCAATGGAGGAGATTGCCCGTAGACTTATTGAGGCAATGGAAAGAGGACTGTGGACACCTGCAGAGGATGTAAAAGAAGCATTGAAAGCAATTTATCTTGAGATTGAAGGCTGGATTGAGGAGAAAATAGGTGAGACAAAGGGAAATTTTCAAGGAGGAAGTATTGATATAGTAACAGCAGAGGAAGTTCAGTTCTGGAGAGACAAGATGAAGGAGGTAATTAAATGATATTCCCTTTTACTGCTATTGTTGACCAAGAGGAGATGAAGCTTGCTCTTATTTTGAATGTTATTGACCCAAGTATTGGCGGTGTTTTAATAATGGGCGAGAAAGGCACAGCTAAATCAACAACTGTGCGTGCTTTGGCTGATTTACTTCCTGAGATAGAGGTTATTAAAGGATGTAGATTCTGTTGCTCACCTCAAGGACCTTTTTGTAGTGATTGTTTGGATAAGATTGAAAAAAATCAAGCCTTAGAGAATGAAAAGAAAAAAATGCGGGTTGTGGAGCTTCCTCTGGGTGTTACAGAAGACAGAGTTGTAGGCAGCCTTGATATTGAACATGCCATAAAAAGAGGTGAGAAACGCTTTGAGCCAGGAATTCTTGCTGATGCAAACAGAAATTTTCTCTATGTTGATGAGGTAAATTTGCTTGAAGACCATATTGTTGACCTTTTACTTGACTCTGCTGCTATGGGAATTAATACAGTTGAAAGAGAAGGTGTTTCTTTTGTTCATCCTGCAAGATTCATTCTTGTAGGCACTATGAATCCTGAGGAAGGAGAGCTGAGACCTCAGCTTCTTGACAGATTTGGTCTCTGTGTTCAGGTTAATTCAATAAGGGATAAAGCACTAAGGGTTGAAATTTTAAAAAGAAAGGCAGAGTTTGATGACGACCCTGAGGGTTTCCATAAAAAGTGGCAGAATGCTCAGGAAGAGATTGCCGAAAAGATAATCAATGCAAAAGAAAGACTTAAAGATATAGCAATTACTGAAGAATCAGTTTCAGCGGTTGTGGATATCACAGCAGAGCTAAACCTTGATGGTCACAGGGCAGACTTAGTCATGCTTAAGACTGCAAGAGCTTTTGCTGCATTCAGTGGAAGAGCTGAAATAACCCAGGAAGATATAAAAAAGATTGCTCCGCTTGCTCTGAGACACAGACTTAAAAGGCTTCCCTTTGAGGATATCTCGCAAGAGGCAGAGAAACTTCATGCAATCCTTGAAAGAATATAAAATAAACTTTTTCAACTTCGTAAATCAGGAAAATGCCAAACTTGCTCTATTGCTTAATTTAATTGAGCCAAGGTGTGGAGATGTTTTACTGGCTGGAAAAAGAGGCACAGGGAAATCAACTCTTCTTAGAGCATTTTGCGATATTTTAAAACAGTTAAAAATTCCTTCTGTTCAACTTCCAATAAATGCAACTGAAGAGGCGGTTTTGGGCGGGATTGATATTGAAGAAACCATAAAAACTGGGAAAAGAGTTTTTCAGAGAGGACTTCTTTCAAGGGCAAACAGAGGTTTTCTTGTGATTGAAGATATTAATCTTTTTCCCCAGGATATTCTCTCAATTGTTTTTGAAGTTCAGGCAAGAGAAGAAAATATCATTGAAAGAGAAGGAATTACCTTGAGAGAGCCTGTTCAGTTTCAGATTCTCGCAACCATGAATCCTGAAGAGGCTGATTTTTCATCTCACTTTCTTGACAGATTCGGCATTTGCGTGATTATGGATGAAGTAAGGGATAAAGATAAAAAAGTCGAAATATTGAAGTTAAATGCTTTAGATGAATGCCATTTTACAGAGCAATATCAATTATTTAAAAAAATATTAAAATACAAAGATTTTATAAAAAAAGTTAAAGTTTCAGATGAGATAAAAGAATTTATTGCAGACTTGATTTTAAAGGAAGCTGTTTCGGGGCATAGAGGAGATATTTATCTTTACTATGCCTCTAAAGCCTTTGCTGCATACAGGGAAGAGGAGACTGTTACTGAGGAGCATGTTCAAGCAGTAGCACCTCTTGTTTTAAATCACAGAAGAAGAACTATTGAACCAGAGCCTGAAGAAAAGAAACACGAACAAGAACATGAAACCGACAGTTCAAATAATTCAGAAAACAGACAAGAGCAAAAAGACAGAGAGCAAAAAACTCCTCTTTCCCAAAGCCAAGAATCCCATGATGGTAAATCTCAGAGTATTCCTTCTTCTGAAAAAGAAGAAGTTTTTCCCATTGGTGAAAAATTTAAAGTAAAGAGATTTATTTTCAAGAAAGATAGAATAGTAAGGCAAACAACAGGAAGAAGAACCAAGACTAAAACAAAGGGTAGGGGAGGTAGATATGTAAGAAGTCTTATGCAAAAAAGACCAGATATTGCAATTGATGCAACTCTGAGAGCCGCAGCACCTTTTCAAAAACTTAGAGCAATGAAGGATAATGTAGTAATTTTTGATGATGACCTTAGATACAAAGAAAAAGAGAGAAGAATGAGTCATAATGTAATTTTTGTTGTTGATGGTTCAGGTTCTATGGGTGTAGAGCAGAGAATGAAGGCAACAAAAGGAGCAGTGCTTTCGTTGCTTATAGATTGCTACCAGAAGAGAGACAAAGTTGCTATGATTGTATTCAGAAAAGACAGGGCAGAGATAGTTCTTCCTCCGACCTCCTCTGTGGAACTCGCTCAGAGAAGACTGAAGGAAATTCCAACAGGAGGTAAAACTCCACTGGGAGCAGGCATTCTTGAAGCCTATAAATTAATAAAAAAAATCAGGTTAAAGGAATTAGAAAGTCGATTTATCGTAATAATTATTACTGATGGCAGAGGTAATGTATCTATTTCAAATAACCCTCCTTTAAAAGAGTTAGAAAGTGTATGTTTTCTGCTTAGAGGTTTTCCCCATGTTGATTTTATTGTTATTGACACTGAGAATAAGAAAGGCTTCTTGAAAATGGATATGGCATTAAAAATTGCTCATCTACTCGAAGCTCGATATGCTACCTTAGAAAATATCAAAGCAGAAGACCTTACAGAAATTGTTAGAGAAGTCCATCAAACAGCATAATCCTGTTAAAATAAAATATATGAAAGATATCAAATTTTATTTCAACAAAGCAGCAAATACCTACGAATCCTATGCCTCTATTCAAAAACAAGTAGCTCTTGAACTTACAAAGAACATACAGTTTGGCATTTATCCTAAAGTTGTTGAAATAGGAAGTGGAAGCGGAATAATTATGACCATTTTATCAGATAAAATTAACTTTCAGAAATTTATCCATGTAGATATTTCATTTGAATTTTTAAAGAAAATGAAGAATAATACAGATAGTTCACATTATCTTATAAATGCTCGAGCAGAGGAAATTCCTCTGAAAAATCAAATAGCTGACTTGCTGATTAGCTCCTCTGCATTACACTGGCTATCCAATCCTAAATCAAACTTTTCAGAACTTTTGAGGATTCTTAAAAAAGGTGGCAAATTTTATTTTTCCATATTTACATCACAGACTCTAAAAGAAATAGAGCAAGTATCAAAAATAACAGGTTTTGGTTCAGTATATGAATTGAAAGAAGCTGATTTTTACTTATCCATATTTAAAGATATTGATATCCCCATTAAATATAAGATACTTAAATACAAGCAGAAGTATTCAAGTGTAAGAGAACTTTTCCTTTCCCATAAACTTACAGGCACTAATTTTACGGAAAAGAAGAAATTTTCCGGTAAACAATCCTTCCAAAACTTCTGTCGTCTCTACAATAAACTCTTCGGAAATTCAGATGGTATTTATGCTACATACGAAGTCCTATTTATAGAAGGTCAAATATAATTTCTCTGTCTTCAATGTTTACCTTGCATAATCTTACAGAAACAGGAGTTCCAATAGTAAACTTTCTTTTTCTTCTAAGACCAATAAGGCAGTATCTGTTTTCATCAAACTGATAAAAATCATCAGTCATATGTGATAGATGTAAAAATCCCTCAATATAGTAATCTTCAAGTCTTACTCTAAGTCCTTCGGAAGTAACCATTGTAACTTTACCTTCAAATTCTTCTCCCACACGGTCTTTCATGAACCATACCCTCATTATCTGCACAGATTCTCTTTCAACTTCATCTGCTTGACGTTCTTTTTTGGAGCAATGAACGGCAAGGTCTGGTAGTATTTCATTTAATTCCTTGATTTTCTCTTTAGACAGCTTACCTTTTGTTAAAAATTCCTTCAAAATCCTGTGGACAATGAGGTCTGGGTATCTTCTAATGGGCGAGGTAAAATGGGTATAACACTGTGAGGCTAAACCAAAATGACCAACGTTTTCAGGACTATATCTTGCCTGTTTTAAGCTTCTTAAAATTAGATAATTCACTATCTCTTCTTGAGGAGTTCCTTTTATAATACCAAGAAATTCGTGAAACTCCTTTGGTTTTAGTTCTCCCTTTAAAATGCCAAGATTTCGTATTATTTTTGTTAGATAATTTATTTTATTCGCTTCCGGTTCCTCATGGACACGATAAAGACAGGGTATTTTGTTTTCAAATAAGAATTCCGCTACTGCTTCATTAGCTGCTATCATGAATTCTTCAATTATAAAATGGGCGAGATTTCTTTCAGCTTTTATAATTGCAAGGGGGTCTCCTTTTATATCCAGTAAAACCTCTGGTTCTGGAAGGTCAAAATCAAGACTTCCCCTTTTTTGTCTTCTATTCTTTAGTATATCGCATAGCTCTGCCATTTTTTCAAAATGAGAAACCAAGTTTTTATATCTCTTTGTCTCATCTTTGTCTTTATCTAATAAAATCTTTTTTACAGATGTATAGGTCATTCTCTCGGCAGTTTGAATTATACTTGGGTAAAAAAGGGTTTCGACTCGTTCTCCCGAGTTGTTAAAGTGCATTTCTACGGTAAAAGTTAATCTTGGAGTTTTGGGGAGTAAACTACATAGATTTTCACTCAATTCTGGTGGTAACATAGGTATTACCCTGTCTGGCAAATATACACTCGTAGCTCTTGTCCTTGCCTCTTCATCTATTAAACTATTCCATTTTACATAGTGGCTGACATCAGCTATATGTACCCACAGAATAAATCCCTTTTTTGATTTTTTGATTGAAATGGCATCGTCAAAATCCTTTGCATTCTCTCCATCTATTGTCACAGTAATAAGATTTCTTAAATCTATTCTGTTTTTTATATTCCCTTTTAAAACTCCCCTATCAGCAATTTTCTTTGAAAATATTAAAGTATTAGCTGAAAATTTTCGGGGAAGGTCATATTCATAAAGCAATATTTCAATATCCTCTTTAGGAGATTTTGGCTTTTCAAAAATTTTCACAACTTTAGCTACTGGAGGTTTATTTCCAGAGGGAAAATGAGTTATCTCTGCAAGTACAAGGTCACCTTCACTAACTTTAATTTCTGAAGGTTTAATAACAATCTGTTGATTAAAAAACTTTTTTCTCGGCTGAAGCGTAAGAATAGGACCAGTTTTCTCTATAGTGCCAATTATTTTTTTAGTGGCTCTCTCTAAAATTCTTACTATTCTACCCTCTCTTTTTCTCCTATGTTCAATTCTCACTATAACTCTGTCACCATTCATAGCTCCCATAGTGGCATGCGGTGGGATAAAAACATCGTTCTCAGAGGGAGAGTCGGGAATTAAAAAGCCATAACCATTTCTATGGGCTTCAAAATAACCGGCAACAAGTTTTACTTCTTTTACAGGAAGATAAAGCCCCTTCCGATTTCTTAAAATTTTTCCTTCTTTTATAAGATGTTTTAGTATCGTTTTTAATTTTTTTCTCTCTGAAGATTTTAGAGATAAGCTATCTGATATTTCCCTAAAAGAGAGGGGTTTTCCTGCTTGTGTTATTATTTCTAAGATTTTATTATCTGTCAATTTCTATCCTGAGGAAGATTTAAATAAACTACCTGTCCAGTTTCACCCAATTTCTCGAATTCCTTATTATCAAAGACAATCTTTACACCGCCAGCATTTCCGATGTGTAATTTGAAGGATTTTGTAGCTTTTAACTCAAGAGACTGTCCTGGATTTAGAAAAAATTCCTTTTTTTCCTTTTCATCAATAGTAATCCTCATCCATACTTTATCAGTAGCCTCTATTTTAAGAGTTTTCTGTTCAAGCATATTTTCATTTTTTTTGTTTATCTGCTCATCTTTGCTTTCTTTTTTAGCATCCTCAAGAGTTACCTGTTTTTGTAAGTTTAAGGAAGGAGGGGTATATTCTTTTTTTTCAATATTTAGCAAGATAATTATCAATAATAAAGCTGCCCCTATTATTAGGGCTGTTGAGACTCCTTTAGGAACTTTTTTATTCTTTTTCTCCTCTTTTATAGGAATTTCTCTAACTGAGACAACTTCTGGTTTTTGAGAAGTTTGCTTTTTTTCTAAAAATTTATCATATTCTTTCAATATTTCAGTAGGGTATATTTTGAGATATTGAGCGTATGTTTTTATGTAAGACCGTGCATAAACCTCAACAGGTAATTCTTCAAAATTTCCATCTTCTATGGCTTTGAGGCAACATTTTTTTATTTTGGTATGTTCAGAAATCTCCTCTAAGCTTTTATTAAGCTCAATTCTCTTCTTTTTAAACTCCTCATGCATTAAAAGACTTCCTTCCTTCTAAAGCTTTTGACAATGTTACTTCATCTGCAAATTCGATGTCAATACCAATAGGTAATCCATAGGCAATTCTCGTAATCTTTAGTTCATAATTTTTAAGAGTTTCCTTTATCCACTGGGCTGTAAGCTCACCCTTATTATTAGGACTTGTTGCTATGATTATTTCTTTTACTTGTCCTGTTTTCACTCGCTCTTCAAGTTCTCTTATTTTGAGCTTGTCTGGTGTAATACCATCAACAGGCGAGAGTGTTCCGCATAGAACGTGGTATACACCCTTGTAGCCTGTTTTCTCGAATAAGACAATATTACTTGGTTCTTCTACTACACATATTGTAGATTGGTCTCTATCTTGATTTTCACATATGCTACATCTTTCATTTTCGGTAATGTTATAACAAACAGAGCAGTATCGGGCTTTCTTTTTTATATCCGTTATTGCTTCCGCTATCTTTATCGCCTCTTCTTCTTCCATTCCCATAATATAGAATGCAAGCCTTTGAGCGGTCTTTCTACCTATGCCTGGTAGTTTACAGAGGTTTTCTATCAGATTTTCTAAGGGATTGCTCATAGTTTACCAAAAAGACTGCTTAAATCTGGCATGCCCGGAAGATTAAATGGCATTGAAACCTTAGCCATCTCGCTCTGGGCAAGTTCATGAGCCCTTTTCACTGCTTCGTTTACAGCAGCAAGGACAAGGTCTTCAAGCATTTCAATATCATCAGGATTAACAACCTCTCTGTCGATTTTGATTGAGACTATTTCTCCAGCACCGTTTGCCTTGACTGTAACCATGCCTCCTCCTGCTGTAGCTTCAACGGTCATCTTTTTTACTTCCTCTTGCTTTCTCTGAATTTCTTCCTGAATTTTTTGAGCCTGCCTCATAATTTCACCGAACATTTTTTTAGACATTCTTTCCTCCCCTTTTAGGAATTATATTGTAAATTCTTCCTTCAAAAAGCTGTAGCGCTTCCTTTACTATTTTGTTTTCTAAAACTTTTTCATTATTGTTGTTTGCGTTTAATGAAAAATTATCTTTAAGATTGTCTGATTTTTTATGTTCTTTTACTAAAATTCTTTTATTTAATCCTGCCTGCCTCATTAACTCTTCTATTTCTTGCAGGCGTTCTCGAACAGATTCGGCACAAAATGTGCTGCCACCATTGTAAATCAGTTGAATTTCTTCATCTGTAAAATTAACATTAGCCTGTTTTATCTTGGCAGCGAGAATGTGATTTTCTGTATCAAGCTTTTTTAAAAAATTCTGCCACTTTTCCTCAAATGTATATTCACCTGAGATTTCATACTTTTCCTCTGTTTTTTCTTCTTCCTTATGTTTCTTAAATTCTTGCATGACAGAGTCAATATTTCTAAAGCTTGACAACATGCTGAGCCTTAATAAAGCTAATTCGAAATTTATTCGTGGAAATAGGGAATTTTTTATTGAATATTCTGAATTTATTAGCTCTTTTAGAATTAAAATTAAATGTTCTTCCGATGTCTTCTTTTCGAGTTCCTTGAGTAGATTTAATTCTTCTTCGGAGACAAAAATAATTTTTTCACCTGCAACTTTTTTTATGAGTAGATTTCTTAAGAAATTGATTAAATCTCTTGTTAAAAGTTTGAAATCTGTGCCACAGTCATTTAGTTCATCAATCTTAAAAATCAATTTCTCCCTGTTTCCATAAATTATATACTCCGAAAGCTCATAGAGAATCTTTACATCCATTGTTCCAAGCAGTAGATTTAGCTCCTCAACAGAGATTTCATCTGCATAGGCTGCAATCTGATCAAGCAAGGTTAGAGCATCTCGCATACTTCCTTCGGCATTAGAAGCAATTATCCTTAAAGCTTCGTCGGTAATCTTAATATCTTCTTCTTTACATATGGTCTCAAGTCTTTCTTTTATAGAATTTATAGAGATTCTTCTGAACTGAAGATGTTGACAACGACTTAAAACGGTAAGAGGAATTTTTTTAGGCTCAGTAGTGGCTAAAACAAAAACTACATGAGGGGGTGGTTCTTCGAGAGTTTTTAGAAAGGCGTTAAATGCTGCCTGACTTAACATATGGGCTTCATCGATTATGTAAACTTTGTATAGACCTTCAGCAGAGGCATAACGAATATTTTCTCTCAAATCTCTTATGTTTTCAACAGAGGTATGAGAGGCAGCATCTATTTCTATTACACTCATTGCTTTACCTTCTTTTACTGCAATACAGGAAGGACAGTTATCACATGGCTTTTCTTCTTCATTTTGACAGTTAAGAGCTTTTGCCAGTATTCGTGCCGTTGATGTTTTTCCAACACCTTTAGGGCCAGAAAATACATAAGCATGAGAGAGTTTATTTGATTTTAATGAGTTTTGAAGTATCTTAACTATTATCTCTTGACCTATAAGGTCTGAAAATTTCTGGGGTCTGTATTTTCTTGCAAGTCCGAGATATGCCATTTTTATTCCTTGTTAAAGGGACCGACTTGCTGCGGCACCCAGAATTAAATGCTTACCGTTGCTTCCTTCCGGACCTGGCGGGGTTCACACCATTCTGTTGCGCAGGGTCGGTCCCAGCCGAATTTTCCTTAAACTCTATTTTAACTTTACATTTGTTATTATGGCAAACTAAAATTTCATTTCCCTCTCTATCTTTTCTCTTAAGCATATAAGGTGCTCCACATTTAGGACATTCTTTTGGGTAAGGTTCGCTTGGTAATATAAACTTACAGTTAGGATAATTCGCACAGGCCCAGAATGTTCTATTTTTTCTTCCGTTTTTTCTTACAATATCACCTCCACAGTTTGGACATTTTGCTTTAGCTGTTATGGATTTTGTAAATTTACATTCAGGATACCTTGAACAGGCGATAAATTCACCTCTTATGCCTGGTCTTAATAGTAGTGGAGAACCACACTCCGGACATTTCTCATCTAACTGTTTGATAACCGAATTGTTTTCACTTTCATTTATTATTGATTTAGTATTTTTACACTCTGGATAACCTGAGCAAGCCATAAAAGGATTTCCTTTACTCCATCTAATCACCATATCTTTTCCACATTTATCACATTTTACCGAAGTTTTTATTTCTTTGGGCTTGCTAATTCTCGATATCTTTGAGGCACTCTGGAGAGCCTTTTCAAATTCGCTGTAAAACTCCTCTATTACTCTCCGCCATTCTGCCTCTTTTAATGAAATCTTATCTAAATCTTCCTCCATTCGAGCGGTAAAGTTGTAATCCATTAATTCGGGAAACTTTTCTTCAAGAAGGTCGTTTACGAGAAATCCTAAATAGGTTGGCTGAAGCCTTTGTTTTATCTTCCTTACATATCCTCGGTCTTGAATTGTACTTAAAATCGTTGCATATGTTGATGGTCTTCCTATTCCCTTATCTTCCAATGCCTTAACTAAGGTGGCCTCTGTATAACGAGGAGGTGGTTCAGTCGTATGTTTCTGCGAACTTATATTGATAATTTCGAGAGTAGTATTTTCTTGTAGAGGTGGTAAGATTAAATCCTCTTCAGTTTCTTCATCGCGATACAGCACAAGAAATCCGGGAAAGGAGATTAAAGAACCACTAACCCTGAACTGAGCAGTATTATTCAAATCTTCGATTACATAAGTAGTCTGGTCAATTTCTGCAGGAGACATTTGGCTTGCTAAAAATCTATCCCATATAAGTTTATAAAGTGCAAATTGGTCTGGAGATAGGTTTTTTTTAATTGTATCGGGAGACTTGTCAGGATATGTTGGTCTGATACATTCATGGGCATCCTGAATAGATTTTGCCTGTTTTTTGCCTTCCCCTATTTTGCTTCCTCCAACATATTCCTTTCCATAGCTTACTTCTATTATTTTTTTAGCCCATTTTTTTGCTTCCTCTGCTACTCTTGTCGAGTCTGTCCTCATATAAGTGATTAATCCTACTCGAACACCTTCTATGTCTATTCCCTCATAGAGCTGTTGGGCTAACATCATCGTCTTTTTTGGTGAAAATCCTAATACCGACGATGCTTGAGCCTGTAAAGTAGCAGTTCTAAATGGTTCAGGTGGATTTTTCTTTTTCTTCTTTCTTTCTATCTTTGAAAGAATATAACTAAGCTTACCTAACTCATCCTTAATTTTTAGGGCTGTTTGTTCGTCGGTTATTAAAAATTTTTTATCCTCTTTTCTTTCGACAAGAAGCTTACCTTTATATTTATATAAATTTGCCTCTATCTCATATTCTTTTTCTTTAAATTTAGCAGTTATTGTCCAGTAGTCTTGAGGCTTGAAGGTAAGTATCTCTTTTTCTCTTTCAACAACCATTCTTAATGCAACAGACTGAACTCTTCCTGCAGACAAACCTCTCTTAACTTTCTTCCATAGGAAAGGACTTAAGTTGTATCCTACAAGTCTATCAAGTATTCTTCTTGCCTGTTGAGAATAAACTTTGTTTATATCAATTTTAGAAGGATTTTCAATGGCAGACTTAACAGCTGTTGGAGTTATTTCATTGAAAATTGCTCTGTATACCTTGTCTTCAGGAGATTTTATCTCTTCAGCTATGTGATAAGCAATTGCTTCACCTTCTCTGTCAGGGTCTGTAGCTATAAAAATTTTGTCTGCATTCTTTGCCGTCTCTATTAGTTCATTTACAATCTTTTCCTTACCTGGAATTATTATGTATTCTGGTTCAAATTTATTATCAATATCTATACCGAGCCTGTCTTCAGGCAGGTCTTTTATGTGTCCTACTGATGCCTTGACCTGAAAATCTTTACCTAATATTTTATTAATAGTCTTTGCCTTAGCTGGCGATTCGACAATTATTAAATTTTTTTTCTTCAGTTCCATACTATCTGTTTACCTTTACTGAAAATAAAACTATATATATCATCTTCGTGTAAATCGGTCTCCCTCATAAGTAAATAAACCAGTAAAGCTCTTATCATGTCAATCTCTTCGATATCAATCAGTTCACTTCCTTCAATAAAATTAAGCTCTTCCTTGATTTGATTTAAATCAATATCCATTAGCGATAGCTCTTTTATTGACTCTTCATTGTAGTCATTGTCTATGAGTTGTCTTGCGAGCACCCTTAAAAAATCAAGAAGTTTCATCTAATTCCTCCTGATATATCTTCCTTCTCTCTTTATTATTAATCCTTTTATCTCTAATTTCAAAATAATGTCAACTAAATTCGAAATATTTAATCCTGTTTTAATTAAAATCTCATCTAAATTCAATGGTTCTTCAAGAATATCAAAAACCGCCTTTTCGTCTTCCTTTAAAATAACCGCTGGAGCAGCCTTTTGTTCTTTTATTGTGTCCTTTAATGATGGAATAAAGGGCATAATTTCTTCAAGTATGTCTTCTACAGATGAGACTAATTTGGCTCCTTTTTTTATCAAATAATTTGTTCCCTCTGAATTTTTAGAGGTTATATTTCCTGGAACAGCAAATACTTCTCTACCTTGTTCAAGTGCAAAAGAGGAAGTGATTAGTGCTCCAGAGTTTAAAGTTGCCTCTGTTACTACTGTTCCGATGGTCATGCCACTTATTATTCTGTTTCTTCTTGGAAAGTTCTCTTTCTTAGGTGGCTCGTAGGGATGAAATTCACTGATTATTGCTCCACGTTGAATTATTCTATCTGCAAGCCTTTTGTTTTCAGGTGGATAGATATTGCATACTCCACTACCTAAAACGGCAACTGTTCTTCCATTTCTATCTAAAGCTGCTCCGTGTGCAGTTGAGTCTATACCTCGTGCAAGACCACTTACTATGCATATGCCCATTAAAGCAAGCTCAGCAGCTATTTTTTCAGTTACCCGTCTTCCATATTCAGTCATTTTTCGCGAACCAACAACTGCAATTCCAAATTTATCCTCTGGTATTATCTCTCCTCTGCAAAACAAAACTACGGGAGGGTCATAAATCTCTCTTAAGTTTTTTGGATAATCTTTGTCCATAAGAGTGTATATTCTAATGTCTTTCTTTTCGCACTCTTCAATCAGTTTTTCTATTTTATTCCATTCATTGAAATTCCTTATCCTTCTTGCTCTCTCAATACCAACTCCCTCGACAGAGGAAATTGCATCTATGTCGGCATTAAATATATTTCTGAAAGAACCAAATTTCGAAAGGAGCTTTTTTATGCTCACAATACCAACGTCTTGTATCTCATTTAGAGCTAAAGCAAACTTCTTTTCTTCTTCATTCATTATATTTCTTGATTGTTCGAAGCCTCAGAGCATTTATTTTAATAAAACCTTCAGCATCCTTTTGATTATAAACTTGGTCTTTTTCAAAAGTTGCAAGCTCTTTTTTGTAAAGAGAGTAGGGTGACTTTCTACCGAGAACAATACAGTTACCTTTATAAAATTTAAGTCTTACTGTTCCTGTAACATTTTTCTGAGTTTCATCAATTAACTTCTGTAACGCCTCTCTTTCTGGTGAAAACCAATAGCCATAATAAATCAATTCAGCATATCTTGGTATAAGACTATCTCTAAGATGCATTATTTCTCTGTCCATTGTAATAGATTCAATGGCTTTGTGAGCAATATGAAGAACTGTACCCCCAGGAGTCTCGTAAACACCTCTCGATTTAATACCAACATATCTATTTTCGACAATGTCGACTCTTCCGATGCCGTTTTCTCCAGCCATTTTGTTAAGTCTCTGAAGTAAACTGGCGGGACTTAATCTTTCTCCGTTAATTGCTACGGGGTCTCCATTTTCATAATCTATTTCAACAAATAGAGGAGTATCGGAAGCTTTTTCTGGAGGCAAGGTCATTGTATACATATCAGAAGGTGGTTCATTCCAAGGGTCTTCGAGTATGCCTCCCTCATAACTTATATGAAATAAGTTTCTGTCAATACTGTAAGGCTTCTCCTTTGTTGCCTGAACGGGTATTTTATTTTTTTCTGCATATTCAATCAGTGAGCTTCTCGATGAAAACTCCCAGTCTCTCCATGGAGCTATAACCTTTATGTCCGGCTTTAGAGCATAATAGGTTAGCTCAAATCTAACTTGGTCATTTCCTTTTCCTGTAGCTCCGTGAGCCACAGCCTCTGCTTTTTCACTAATGGCAATCTCTATTTGTTTTTTTGCAATTAAAGGTCTTGCAATGGAAGTTCCCATAAGATAACCACCCTCGTAAACGGCATTTGCTCTTAACATGGGAAATACAAAGTCTCTTACAAATTCTTCCTTCAAGTCCTCTATAAATACCTTAGATGCTCCGGTTTTAATAGCCTTTTCAGCAATTTCTTGAAAATTCTCCTCCTGTCCTATATCGGCGCAGAAAGCTATTACTTCAGCAGAATACTTATCCTTTAACCATTTAATTGCAACAGATGTGTCAAGACCGCCCGAATAAGCTAATATAATTTTCATTTGTTGCCTCCAATTTTTAATAATAAAATCCTTTTAAGGAAATTTTTAAATATTTATTTTAGCATAAACACTTACAGTGGTAAATAAGCACGGGCATTAAGGTATAGGTCTGACCTTTCTCCTTTTTTAAATCTATGTAAACCTGCAATAGCAATCATTGCTGCGTTATCTGTACATAGAGATTTTGATGGCAAATAAATCTCAAAACCTTCTTTTTCGAGTTCTAATGCTCGCTTCCTGAGTTCACTGTTTGCAGCTACTCCTCCTGTTATTACAACTCTCTTTAGATTCTCCCTTTCTGAAGCGGTTTTTATCTTCTCAATTAACACTTCTACTACAACAGACTGGAAAGATGCAGAAATGTCTTTTCTCAGTTTATCAGATAATCCTCCCTCTTCATCGCTTAAGTTATTTAGTATCAACTTTACAGCGGTTTTTAAACCGCTAAAACTGAAATCAAATGTGCCGTGAAGCATAGGTTTTGGCAGTTTTATAAGCTCTCCGTTACCCTCCTTTGCAAGTTTATCAATTAACGGACCTCCTGGATAGGTTAAACCTATCATTTTGGCTATCTTATCGTATGCCTCACCTGCTGCATCATCTCTTGTTCTGCCTAACTCCTTATACTTTCCAATATCCTCAACTCTATATAAACTTGTATGTCCCCCTGATACGATAAGGCTTAAAAAGGGGAAATTAGGGTATCTATCTTCCAGAAAAACTGAGTGAATGTGTGCTTCTAAATGATTAACGCCTATAATTGGTTTTTTACTCGCAAAACTTATAGCTTTGGCAAAACATAGGCCTACAAGAAGAGAACCAATTAACCCTGGGCCTTTACATACAGCTATCAGGTCAATGTCTTTAATATCAATCTTAGCTTCTGTTATAGCCCTATCGGTAACATCCCATATCCACTCAATATGCTTACGAGAGGCTATTTCAGGAACGATGCCACCGTATTTGCTGTGAAACTGTATCTGAGAAGAGACAATATTGCTTAGAATTTTTCTATTCTCTAAAACAGCCACAGAGGTGTCATCACAAGACGTATCAATTCCCAATACTAACATCTCTTTACATACTTCCGTATGAGTGCAATCCGCTTAGAAATAGATTAACGCCGAGATAAGTAAAAAGGGTTACAATAAAACCAACTACGGCTATCATGGATGTTTTATTTGCCTGCCAACCCCTTATAAACTTTGCGTGAAGATAAAAAGCATAAACGAACCAAGTAATCAATGACCACGTTTCTTTTGGGTCCCATCCCCAGTATCTACCCCACGCCTGATCTGCCCATATAGCTCCGAACACAAGTCCGCCAATCGTAAATATAGGGAAGCCAAAGGCAATTCCTTTGTATGTTATATCCTCTAAAAAATTATCATCAATTCTAAAATCCTTCAATATCTTAACTAACTTATCGCTAAACTTATAGGAAATAAAAATGAAGCCCAAAAGAGATAGCCAACTTAAAATTGCAATAGATAGTGAAGAATTTCCAAGGGTAGAGTGAAACATTTTTACAGATTTTGGATTGCCAGCGGTTATTATGTCTATTATCATTGATATAAAGACAAATAACATAACTCCCAGCAAAGCTGTTGAAAAATAATACTTGAAGGATTTTTTATTCTCTGATGATACAATTATGTGTAAAAGAGCAGTTATAAAGCTTATTGCAAAGGCTGCATAAGCGATAAAACTTAGCGTTACATGGGCAAGTAACCAATTGCTCTTAAGCGCTGGAACAAGAGGTTGAACTTCTCTTGCCATTCCAAGCAGCTCGGTAAGTCCGATTCCAATACCTGCTATTATAGATATAAAAACTCCGAAACTCTTCTTTCTATACTTCCATTCTATAAAAAGATAACCAATAACCAAAGAAAGAACGAAGAAAACAAGACTTTCGTAGAGATTAGTAATCGGAATGCTTCTCATGACAGAATGATTTATCGCATACATTTCCAAAAATCTTCTTACAAACCCGTATATATGAATAGATGCTCCTAATAATAAAGTTGTGGAAGCTAAATATCCAACTTTGTTATTTTTTGAGAGCATATAAATTATGTATATAGGCATTGCAAGAATATAGAATAAGCCTGCAATTGAAATTATCTGATAGCTCATGATACTTCTCCTTTCAATTCACTAATTATTTCTTCAAGCTTTTTCTCTGTCATGACCTTACCCTTCGAAGAGGGGGCATAAAAGCATATTGTATTATTCTTTATTGTAACAAAATAATTGATAGGTCTTAGGAAAAGAGACACAAAAAGCCCTATGCACATGAGTATTGAACCAGCGTAAATTAAAGGAACGCCAGGGTCTTTACGAACCTGAATACCTGTGTATTGTGCTCCCCATAATTCATCAAATCTTATCCTGCCGTATGGCGTCTCCCATGTCTCTGGAATTTTTTTCAAAATCCACTGATTCTCTCTCTTTCCTTTGTCTTCAAATAAAAGAAGAACCGCTGGATTTATCATATCTGTTGTCATATTGAATAATCTTCCTTGTTCATCTATCCCTAAAGCTGGTGAAAAATCTATTACAGAAACTGATACAGTTTGACCTGGAAGTTTAAATTTTTCCTCAAATTTTGCTTTTAGAGGAACAGGTTTTCCGTTTTTATCAAAGTAAGTAAATCTGAATTCTGCATTTTCTTGTGGTTGAAATCCGTAGCTGGCCTGATAAAATGTTATTCCTTTGTAGGAAAGGGGATGGTTTACCTCTATCAATACAGTCTCTTTTCCATTAAATTTTACAGGATTTTCATTTTCTATAATTCTAAGATAGCTCCTGTAGGCTTTAGGCACTGCTGAATTTTCATAATAGTCTACTTCAAAACGGTCACAAAATACCTTGAAACCTAATGGAATTGCCTTGCCATCATCGGAAATGGCAAAATCAGTGCCTGTGCCCTCAACTATATTCATATGGCCTCTAAAACCCCAAAAAGTTCCAATAAGGGCTCCTGCCAGAATTATTAGGATACTTAAATGTGTGACATATATGGCCAACCTTGTCTTAATCCATTTTTTTGCCTGAATTTGCAAAGCTTCTGATGTATGAAAAATATCTGTTTGAAAACCTTTTTTTTTCAAAAGATCGATAACTTTATTTTTGAAATCTGATTTTTCATTAAACTTTATCTCTCTCTTTATTGGCATTTTTTCAATTATACTTATTGGAAGAGGTTGTGGCTGGGATTTAAAGGATTTAATAAGAACAGGCAATCGGTCAAGGGAACAAACAATAAGATTTAGAGCAAACATGAAAAGCAGAAAAGTAAACCACCAGCTGTGGTAAAGATTATTTAAGTCTAAAAGATTTATTACTTCGTAGATTTTAATGGCATTTTCTTCAGACATTATTTTTGAAAAAAATCTAACCGTTATCTCAGGCTCTGGTTGTTGAGGTATGATTGTGCCAACAGCAGCACCTATCGAAATTACTATGAAAAGAGATACGGCAAGATCCACCGATGAAAAAAAATCCCAAACTTTTTCATTCAATTTCTCAAACTTTGACATTAGTCCTCCATAAAAGGATTGTTCATAGATAATAACTTGTAATTGATTAATTTATCATATACATGGTATATTTTTCTATGAATGACGCTAAAAGGCTATTGATATCTTTAATACTTATTAGTTCTGCTATTCTTTTAATTTTTTCTGTAGCATCGGCTGAACGCAAAAATAAGGTAATTTTATACTTTTTTTGGGGAGATGGCTGTCCCCATTGTGCAAAGCAAAAAGAGTTTTTATCGGTTATAAAAAAGAAATACACAAAGCTTGATATTAAAGATTACGAAGTATGGTCTAATCCTGCCTCAAGAGAACTTCTGCTTACAATGTCAAAATCTTACGGAATAACCCCTTCGGGAGTACCTGTTACCTTTATTGGAGACAAGGGATTTGTAGGTTTTAATGAAGAAATAGGTAAAGAAATAGAGAAAACAATAAAAGCCTGCCTTAAGAAAATCTGCGAAGACCCTCTTTTTTATAAAAAGTATTAATCACTTAATTAAAAAAGTTTTATAGCTTTTAATTCTATTTTAATTGCTATTGTCTCTGCTGTTTGTGTTATAATTTTCCAACTCAAATTTTAAAAATATCAAACTAAGGAGTGTGGGATGAGGGCAATTGTTATTGGTGGATTAGTAATAATGTGTTTCTTTATCTCCTACTTATTGCCAATCAAAGATGCTGTTTCTCAAGACGCCAAATCGTGTCTGCGATGTCATGGAATTAAAACCCTACAGAAAAAATCCGAAAGCGGAGAATCAATCTCTCTGTTTATTGATGGAACTAAGTTTGAAAAATCTGTTCACGGTGCATTGGATTGCTCTTCCTGTCATCCAAACATCACTCTTAAAAATCACCCTAAACCAAGAAAAATAGGAAGCAAAAATGACTATATCAAGGAATTCTCTCCTAACTGTCTAAATTGTCATCCTAAAGATGCTTTAATGAAGCCAGCAGTACATGGAACGATTGTCAAAAAAGGAGATATATATTGTTCTCAATGTCATGGTAATCACTATATAGGTTCAATGAAAGAATGGAAAAACAAAGTAAGCTTTTCAGAATACTGTATGAGCTGTCATCAATTTGATATAAGCAAAACTCTTCCAAGCAAAGAAAAGAAAAATTTAAGAGTAAACGAACAGGAGATAAAAAAATCTGTTCACGGTAAATTTCAGTGTCTCGTATGTCATGATGATTTTTCAAAAGTAAAACATCCTGTTTACAACTTCAAAGACAAAAAGCAGTATACCAATGAAATGAACAAAATCTGCACGAAATGCCACACAGATAAAGAACTTCAGAAAAATCCCGCTCACTATGCCCTGACAAAAACGGCCTCATGTATTGAATGTCACGGTTATCACGGAGTAAAGGCTGCCAAAGTGGCCAAATCTCTTCCTGAAAATCAATACTGTCTGAGTTGTCACAGCAGAGCAATATCAATGAAATTCAAAAATGGAGAAACTCTTTCTGTGCAAGTAAGGGAATCAGATATATTAAATTCAGCCCATAAAAAACTAAAATGTACAGAATGTCATAAAGAATTTTCACCAACTCAGCATCCCATAAGAAACTTTGAATCTCTTGCTGACTACAGAGCAAAATCAAAAGACATATGTAACAACTGCCATCAGGATGCAGTTAAAAAGTATGAACTAAGCATACATTCCGCCGCCCTGAAGAAAGGCAATCAACAATCACCAGATTGCCTAAAATGTCATGATTACCACAAAGTAGCATTCATAAGCAAAGATAAAATGGCAAGTTCAGAGCTATGTATAAAATGTCATAGCGACTCAGGCAAGGCATTTAAGGAAAGTGTGCACCAAATGGCCATAAAACAGGGCAAACAAAATGCTCCCACATGTTCTTCCTGTCATAATTCCCATGATGTTCTTCCCACAAATCTTGCAAAGTTGGGAGATTCATGTATTAAGTGTCATAAAGATGCCAAGATAAGTCATAATAAGTGGCTATGGAATCCACCAGTAAGGCTTACAAGTTTTGTGGATGTACATTTCAACTCAGCCTCTTGTGCCTCTTGCCACACGAAAGCTGAAAAGGCTGTATTTCTTACTCTAATGGAAAGGTCAAAAAATAAGCCTATAACTGACGAGGCAGTTGCAAAGGCACTAAATGTTGATATTAAAACATTAAAATCCAAAATTGATTCAAATGGCGATGGAAAGATTCAGGAACAGGAACTATGGAAATTCATGGCCGCTATGAAAGAAAAATCAAAAGCTAATTTGAGTGGAAGAATAGACGTTTTAAATCCTAATGATGCACATAAAATTGAACCAAAAGGCAACTCAATAAAAGACTGTTCGTACTGTCATAATCCAGGTGCTCCTTTTAAAGGACAACTTGAGATTAATAAAGAAGGAGCGAAACCTGTAAAATTTGTAATTGACAACAAATCTCTAAATTCTGCCTATGCAATTCCTAATATCAAAGATTTTTATGTTCTTGGATTAACTAAGATAAAAGTGCTTGATATTCTATTTTTCTTAGCTCTTGCCGGTGGTATAGCGGTGCCAATAATCCATATAACTTTAAGAATTTTAACTGCACCAATTAGAAGAAAGAGAAGGGAGGGAAAATAATGAAGAAGGTCTATCTACACCCATTGCCCGTTAGAATATGGCACTGGATAAATGCAATAGGATTTATAATACTAATCTTAACTGGTGCTCAGATAAGATTTGTCGATTCAATGGGGTTGATGAGCTTTGAAACTGCTGTCGACATTCATAGTTGGCTTGGATTTATTCTGCTCGCAAACTACTTTATATGGCTTTTATATTATTTGCTCTCTGGTAAACTCTTTAAAATATACATACCACCTTTCTGGAAGCCAATAGAATTTATAAAAAATTCAATTCGGCAGGCTAAATACTACGGATACGGAATAATGATAGGCGATAAAAATCCTCATCATCCAACACCAGAAAGCAAGTTTAATCCGATGCAACAAATATCTTACTTAATGATAATGGTCTTATTAATTCCACTTCAAATTTTGACAGGTTTGATTTTATGGGATCCTCATCTTTTCAGTCCTTTAGGCAGTTTAATAGGCGGCATTCAAATTGCGACATTAGTCCACACTGGTCTTTGGATTTTCTTCAGTGCTTTCATTATTGTTCATTTCTATTTAGCGACTCTCGGACACACTCCAATGGCTCATATTAAAGCAATGTTTACTGGTTATGAAGAAGAACATGAGGAACACTAAAATAACCAATATGAATAATGAAAGGAGGTGAGATAAGTGAGATCTAAAAAAGGACTGATAATCTTAACATTAGCTATGTTTCTTCTTGCTATTTCTCTTGTTTATGCTCAACAAAAACCGCAAGATGTTTACAAGCTCCATTGGGAAGGTGCAAAATTTCCACCTACTGAATTCAATCACAAAAAACACGCAGAAAACTACAAGATTGATTGTAAAACCTGCCATCATACCGATGCTAATCCTGCAGAAAAAGCAACTAAGTGTATAGAATGCCATGATCCTGAAGGAGAAAAGGCAACTGAAAAGGGTGGAGGCATAAAAGCAATGGATGCCTATCACAAACAGTGTATAGACTGTCATAAGAAAGAAAATGAGGCAGGTAAAGCAGCACCAACTAAATGTAATGATTGCCACAAAAAGGCATAATTTTTAATTTTTTCAATCCGGAGGGGCAATTCTATAAGTCTCCTCCGGATTTTGTTTAGAAAGTAAACAAGCTTTTAATTTTTTTTTTGAAAATATGACAATCTAAATGCTAAAATACATAATATTTTGGAGAGGTGCCGGAGTGGCCGAACGGGCGCGACTGGAAATCGCGTGTGGGGTCTAAAAGCTCCACCGAGGGTTCAAATCCCTCCCTCTCCGTATTTTATTTTGGAGGTTAAAAAATGAGAGTAGTAGCGTTTAATGGTAGTCCAAGAAAAAATGGTAACACCTTTAATGCCATTAAGATGGTCGCTGAAGAACTTGAAAAAGAAAATATTAAAGTTGAAATAATTCAGGTCGGTAGTAAAACAATAAGAGGATGCATTGCCTGTTATAAATGCGCTCAGAATAAGAATGAAAAATGTAGTA
The DNA here is from genome assembly GCF_055381765.1 of Thermodesulfovibrio sp. TK500a. Classification (NCBI taxonomy): domain Bacteria; kingdom Pseudomonadati; phylum Nitrospirota; class Thermodesulfovibrionia; order Thermodesulfovibrionales; family Thermodesulfovibrionaceae; genus Thermodesulfovibrio; species Thermodesulfovibrio sp. TK500a. The sequence continues at coordinate 106,150 of NZ_AP041606.1, read as the reverse complement.
TAGATGATGAAGTCAATGAATGGATACAAAAAATTAAAAAAGCAGATGGTATTATTTTAGGTTCGCCAGTTTATTTTTCGGGTATAGCTGGAACTTTTAAATGTTTTTTAGATAGAGCATTCTTGGTATCCTCGGTAAATGGAGGCTTATTCAGACAAAAAGTAGGAGTAGCTGTAGTTGCCGATAGGCGTTCAGGAGGTGTTAGCACCTTTGACCAACTTTTACATTATCTCCATTATGCTGAAATGGTTGTACCATCCTCTAATTATTGGAATGTAATTTTTGGTAGAAATCCAGGAGAAGTTTTAAAAGATGAAGAAGGAATTCAGATAATGAGAATACTTGGAAAAAATATGGCTTGGATACTAAAAGTAATTGAAAATTCAAAAGAAGTAACTAAACCTGCAAGAGAAGATAAAATATTCATGAGTTTTATAAGATAAATTAATCTGAACCTTTTTGAAAGAAACTTAAAGCTTCTATTAACTGCCTCTTATTACCAACATATATTATTATATCTCCCTCTTTTAAGGTAAAATCTGCTGGTGGGTTTAAAAAGGTTTCCTGTCCCCTCTGAATAGCAATTACTGTAACTTTTGCTTTATGTCTCAAATCAAGAGACCTTAAAGAGTGTCCTTTAAGCCACGAGTCTTTATCAATCTGAAAACTATCCATCTCAAGTCCTTCGAAAAGAACGCACTCTACTCCTGCTCTTGTTCTGGGTTGTTCTGGCAATCTTAATATTTCATATCCTTCCTGTCTTATTGTTTCTATCATCTGAAGTATCTTATTTCTTGGAACGCCGAAAAGATGTAAAACTCTTGCAAATATTTCAAGAGAGGTTTCAAACTCTTCTGGAATGACCTCATCAGCTCCCAATTTTCTCAGTTCTTCCATTTCTGTTATAAAACGAGTTCTTACAATAATATGAATTTTTGGATTTTCAGTCTTTGCTATCTGGACTATTCTTCTCGTAGCAGTTGGGTCAGAAATAGCAACAACAAGAGCCTTTGCTCTTTTCAAACCTAATTTGTGAAGAATTTCTTGACTTGTTCCATCTCCATAATATATAGGTTCTCCCTTTTTTTTCATTTTCCTCACAGTATCAGGATTTAGCTCTAATATTGTATAGGGTATTTTGGTCTCTTTTAGAACTCTTGCGAGATTTCTACCATTTAATCCAAAACCAATTATTATTACATGGTTAGATTTTTTTACAATCACGTCAGTGTCCTTTATTTTGTCAGACTTCTCAAAATATTTGAATGGTTCTTTCTGTATGATGTAGTCAATGAAATTAGGAGAATATTTGATGATTAAAGGAGTTACCAGCATTGTTATAACAGATGCAGAAATAAAGCTCTGATAAGTAGTTTCATCTAAAAGTCCTGAGGCTTTTCCTGTAAAGGCAAGTATAAACGAGAATTCACCAATCTGCGATAAAGAAAAGGCTGACTTAAGAGATACCTTTAAGGAGTGGATAAAAACATAAGATATTAGAATTATAATCGTTGCCTTGATAATAAAGATATTTCCAACAAGAATAATTTCTTCAATTAGATTCTTACTTATGAATTCTAAATTGAGAAGCATCCCAACGGATATAAAGAAAATTCCAGAAAAAGTTTCCTTAAAAGGTAAAATATCTGAGACTACTTGAGCTGAGTACTCTGACTCAGAAATAACGACGCCTGCCAAAAAAGCTCCGAGAGCAAGGGAAAGACCCAACTTGGAGGTAAAGAAAGCCGTTCCAAGGCAGATAGAAATAGTCACAATTATGAATAGTTCTCTACTCTTTGTCTTTACAACCTCATGGAGAATGTAAGGAACTGCAATTCTTGAAAACAAGAAAACTATCGATAGTATAACAGAGGCTTTTAGGATAACGGTAAAAAAGTTGTAGTAACTACCTCCCTTACCTGAAAGCATTTGAGTGAAAAGCATGAGTGGTACAACGCAAAGGTCTTGAAATAAAAGAATACCGAGACAGATTTTACCATGTGGAGTGTTCAATTCTCCTCGGTCAGCAAGTAGTTTCATTACAATTGCCGTACTGCTAAGGGCTACTATAAAACCATAGAATATGGCATTATTTAAGTCAGCATTAAGGGTAAACTGACTGATAAGGGTTATTGTTAGTATTGTGACAGCAACTTGAAGCATGCCGAGAAGAAAAACTTCTTTTTTTAAAGAAAGCAGTCGAGGTATGGAAAACTCTATTCCAATTGTAAACATTAGTAGAATTACTCCTATCTCAGCAATAACTTCAACTTCGTGGGGGTCTTTTATCAACCCCAATCCATAAGGACCAATTATTGTTCCGGCAAGAAGAAAGCCAACAATAGGGGGAATATGAAGTTTTCCGAGAAAATAGATTATTAATCCTGAAATCCCAAAGATAATAAGAATTGCCTGAAGAAACTCATAAATCATGTATTATTATGTGCTATCTTAAACACATTCATCAACAACAAATTATAGCCTTTCAATTGACTTTTAATAGACCTGTTATAATAAATATATGAAAGGGAAGACCGTATATATTAAAACATTTGGATGCCAAATGAATGAACATGACTCTGAGAGAATGTTGGGCATTCTTTACTCAATGGGATTTAATGAGGTAGATGAGCCTAAAAATGCAGACATAATAATATTTAATACCTGTGCAATTAGAGAAAAAGCTGAACAGAAGTTTATGAGCAGCTTGGGAAGAATTAAACATCTAAAAAGAAGAAAGCCAGAGTTAAAAGTAATAGTAGCTGGCTGCTCTGCAAAGCTCCAGGGAGAGAGACTGATTAACAAAGCACCTTTTATTGATTACATTATAGGACCTGACAATATTAGTATTTTAGGAAAAATTATTGAGAATAATTCGGAAGAAAAAATATTCATCGATGAAAACTCAGAAATAGCCTATTTTGACTTTCCAACTTTAAGAAAAGATAATGTTAAGGCATGGGTTAACATAATCTACGGTTGCAACAACTACTGCGCCTATTGCGTTGTTCCTTTTACAAGAGGAAGAGAGAGAAACAGACCTTTTGAAAAAATATATAATGAAATCAAAAGGTTAGGAGAGGAAGGATTTAAAGAAATTACACTTTTAGGACAAAATGTCAACTCCTACCAGCATGAAAACATAGATTTCCCCTTGCTTCTTGAAAAAATTTCAGAAATAGAAGGTATAGAAAGAATAAGATTTGTCACATCCCATCCAAAGGATTTATCAGAAAAATTAATCTATGTAATGAAAAACAATCAGAAGGTGTGTGAACACATCCATCTTCCCTTGCAAGCAGGGTCAGATAGAATTTTAAAACTAATGAATCGAAAGTATTCCTATGAAGAATATATGAGAAAAATTCAAACACTAAGAGACAATATTCCAGATATTGCAATAACTTCAGATATTATTGTAGGCTTTCCTCAAGAATCAGATGAAGATTTTGAAAAAACAATCAGTGCATTAACGGAAATTCAATTTGACGGCATATTTGCCTTTAAATTCTCTGCCAGACCTGGAACAGCTGCTTCAAAGCTTGAAGGAAAAATTAATGAGGATATTAAAGCTAAAAGATTAATGGAAGTTCTAAAACTTCAAGATAATATTACTGAATCTAAAAATAAGCAATTAGAAGATACAATTCAAGAGGTTCTAATAGAAGGGGAAAATGAAGAAGGTTTTACCTTCGGAAGAACAAGAACAAATAAAATTGTAAAACTAACCAGCCATTTTCCTTCCGGGAAAATCATAAAAGTAAAAATCAAAAAAGCTAACCGACATTCCCTTGAGGGAATCGTTATCTAAAAATGAAAGTAGCATTGATTGTTTTTGGATGCAGAGTAAATCAAGCAGAGTTTCAAAAGCTTGAAAAATCACTCAAGATTAAAGGATATGAAATTACAGATGATTTAAAAAAGGCAGATTGTTGGATTATAAATACATGCGCTGTAACTAATAAAGCAGAAATCCAGTCGAGACAAATAATTAACAGGGCATTAAAGGAAGGCAAAAAATGTTTTGCCACTGGATGTTATATTAATCTGAGATTTCCAAAAGAAACAGAAAATTTAAAAATAATCTCTAATCAAAACAAAGACAGTATAATTAATTACTTTAACACAATAACTTCAAGTATTACTTCAAAAAAAATTAACCGGCATAGAGCTGTTGTAAAAATACAAGATGGATGTAACAACTACTGCAGTTATTGTGTTGTTCCTTATTTACGAGGTAAGCCAATTAGCTATAAAGTGTCAGAAATTATCGAAGAAATAAAAGATTATGAATCTTCCGGAATTAAGGAAATCATATTGAGCGGAATTAATATAGGACTTTTCGGCTTTAATGAAAAAGAAAAGACAAATCTGAATTTTCTTCTCAAAAATATACTTAAAAAAACTTCTATACCTAAAATTAGATTAAGCTCCATTGAGATAAATCATGTCGATGAAGAGCTTTTAGAAATTATGGGAGATTCAAGGATATGTAAACATCTTCATATACCTTTACAACACGGAAGTGACAGAATTCTGAAATTGATGAATAGAAAGTATGACATAGCACAGTACTTGAAAATAATTGAAAAAATACTTCTCATGTATCCTAATATAGCCATAGGAACAGACCTAATTGTTGGCTTTCCCTCCGAAACCGAAGATGACTTTAAAGCAACACTTAAAATAGCAGAAAAAGTCAACTTTTCATACCTTCATGTTTTTAATTATTCAAAGAGACCATTTACTGTAGCCGCTAAAATGCCTAACCACTTACCAGAACAACTAAAAAAAGAAAGAACAAGCGTTTTGGTCGATATAGCTAAAGCTAAAAAAAGAAAATATATTGAAAAATTTATAAATTCTCAACTTGAAATAATAGTTGAAAATAGAAAAAATCATTTATTTACAGGAACATCGGATAATTACATTAAATGTATGATTGAAGATAAAGATGGAATATCTTCTGGAGAATTAGTAATTGGAAAGGTTAAATCAATTGATAACGATATGGCGTTTGTAAGTTGCGCGATAAAAAGATAAAATTCTGATAACCCTTAAAAATTTTAATTGCCCACTTAATATACAATCCAAAAATTTCCCATATAAGTAACGGGATTTATCTTTCTTTTAACTAAAATTTTCACAGATTTTAAACATTTTTTAGTCTTAAATTTTTGTCTGATAATGTATATTATGTTAAATTTTAAAATTTCTATCTGGTAAAGGCGATATGATATACTTTAATTTAATATCAAAATTTTGGAGGTTGAAGATGCGATATTCTAACCTATTCATTCCTACAATGAGAGAAACTCCATCGGGTATCAATGCAATATCTCATATCTTAATGTTAAAAGCGGGCTATGTAAGACAACTGGCTGCAGGTCTTTTTATATTTTTACCTCTTGGATGGAGAGTTTTAAATAAAATAAACGTCATTCTTAAAGAAGAAATGGAAAGAATTGGAGCTCAAGAGATATCAATGCCAATCCTCCATCCTGCAGAAATATGGCAGCAAACAGGAAGATGGTATTCTATAAAAGAAGAAATGTTCCGTTTAAAAGACAGAACCGGCAGGGATATGTGTCTTGGTATGACGCATGAAGAAATTATGACGTGGATAGCTGCTAAAGAAATTAAATCATACCGACAACTGCCACAAATATGGTATCAAATTCAAACAAAACTCAGAGATGAGGCAAGACCTCGAGGCGGAGTTCTTAGAACAAGAGAATTCATTATGAAAGATAGCTATAGTTTTGATGCTGACAATGAAGGTCTTGACAGAAGTTACCAAATGCATGCCGAAGCCTATCATAGAATATTCTCAAGGTGTGGTCTTAGATATTATCAAGTTGAATCAGATCCAGGAATAATGGGTGATATGGAATCTCACGAATTCATGGCTCCTACTCCAGCGGGTGAAGATGAGATAGTGCTATGTGACCAATGTGGATATGCTGCTAACATTGAAGTAGCAAAAAGCAATCCCCCTATTCCTCCCAAAATAGACATGGAATTCTCCGAAGTTTATACGCCTAATAAAAAATCTGTCAAAGAAGTTTCTGAATTTTTAGGACTGGATGAGAGGTATTTTATTAAAAGTCTTCTCGTAATTACTGAAAAAGAGCCGGTTCTTGTCTTAATTAGAGGAGACCATGAAATAAATGAGAAAAAGCTTGCAAGAATAATTGGAGAATTTAGCTTTGCCTCACCAGAAGAAGCCCATAAAATCTTAGGAATAGAAATAGGGTTTATCGGACCTTTGAACCACAAAATAAGACTAATTGCCGACAAATCAATTAGTAAGGACATCCTCTATGTATCTGGAGCAAATAAAAAGGACTATCACATTAAAGGAATTACTCCCGAAAAAGATTTCCGTCCTGAATGGCACGATATTAGAAAGGTTTCTGAAATTGATAGATGCATAAAATGTAATGCTCCTATTCGAATTGAAAAAGCCATTGAAGTAGGAAATATTTTTAAACTTGGCACTAAATATTCCCTACCCTTAAATGCTATCTATCTCGATAAAGATGGTAAAGAAAAGCCTATAATAATGGGAAGCTATGGAATAGGACCTGCAAGAGTCGCTGCGGCAGCTATTGAACAGAATAATGACCAAGATGGAATAATATGGCCTAAAAGCATTGCCCCATTTGATATTGAGATAATTCCACTAAACATGGGTGATTCAAAAACAACAAAAATAGCTGAAGAGCTCTACGAAAAAGTCTCAGAAATATATAATAGTTTTGCAGACAGGCACATGGAAGTACTTATTGATGATAGAGACGAACGTCCCGGAGTAAAATTCAAAGATGCCGATTTAATAGGCATACCAATTCAGGTTATAATCGGAGAAAAAGGATTGAAAGAGGGAAAAATTGAAATAAAAAAGCGAAGGACAAAAGAAAGTAAAAAAGTTACCATAAATAAAGCCGTTGTTGAAATTGTAAACTCCTATTATGAAACCTACTGAAATCATTGCTGTAATTGATGTTGGAAGTAATACTATCCGAATTTTAATAGGAAAATTAAAAAAAGACAAAATAATTAAAATTTACCATGACCGCGCAGTAACGCAGCTCGGTAAAAATATTAACACAACAAAAAGACTTAATAATAATTCCATAGAAAAATCAATAAAAATCATCAAGAAGTTTAAAGCTATAGCTGAAGAATTTAACTCAACAGAAATAATAGCCATAGGAACAAGCGCACTAAGAGAGTCCTTGGACGGACAAGATTTTTGCAATAAAGTAAGAGAAGAATCAGGATTAAGTTTAAAAATAATCACTGGCAACCAAGAAGCCTATTATATGTTAGAAGGTATAGTTGCAGGGCTTAAGGTACAAAAAAAGGAGTTATTTGCTATTGATATAGGTGGTGGTAGTACCGAGTGGATTTATTTAGATGGACAAGAGATTTTAAAGGGCAGTATACCTTCGGGAGCATTGAGAGATTATAAAATATTTTTTAAATCAGACCCTCCCCTTCAATTTGAAATTGAAAACTTCTATCAAGACTTAAGAAAAAAAATTGAAAAGAACATTCCTCTTTTAAGAATTAACAAAATTTACGTAACCGGTGGAACAGCCACAACTATTGCTATGATAGAAAAAAAATTAGATTTTTATAATTCCGAGGACGTTCATTTAACAAAAATATCTATAAAAAACTTAAAGTCTATTTTTAGTAAAATCTCAAAACTTCCTGTGAATTCAAGAAAAAATATTGCTGGTTTAACTCAAGATAGAGCTGGTATTATTATTCCAGGAATAATAATAATGGACTCTATATGTGAATATGTAAAAGCGAAGGAAATAATTGTAAGTGACTATGGCCTAATGGAAGGAATAATGAAAAATTATAAGGATTTCTGCTATAATTAATCTTTATGAAAAAAGTTTTTGAAAGACCATCATCTCTAAAGAAAGTGCCTTTCAGGTATTGTCCTGGATGCGGACACAGTATTGCTCACAGACTTATTGCAGAAGTAATTGACCAGTTAAATCTCAGAGAAAGAATAATTGCCATAGCGCCTGTTGGATGTGCTGTCTTTGCCTATGATTATTTTGATTTTGACATACTTGAAATTCCTCATGGCAGACCACCTGCTGCAGCAACAGGTATTAAGAGAGTTTGTTCAGATAAGGTCGTATTTACCTATCAAGGAGATGGTGATTTAGCAGCAATAGGAACAGCGGAAATAATACACGCTGCAAACAGAGGTGAAAATATATGTGTATTTTTTATAAATAATGTAAACTACGGAATGACTGGTGGACAAATGGCTCCAACCACGCTTCCGGGACAAAAAACAACAACAACCCCCACTGGAAGAGACCCTAATCAAGCAGGGTATCCTATTCATGTTTCAGAACTTCTTGCAACGCTCCAGGGTAGTTCTTTTGTTGCGAGAGGCTCATTGGATTCATACAAAAATATAGTTCTAACTAAAAAATATATAGAAAAAGCCTTTAAATATCAAATTGAAGGAAAGGGTTTCAGTTTTGTAGAAATGCTCTCACCCTGCCCTACTGACTGGGGAATGACTCCTGAGCAATCATTAAAGTGGCTAAGAGAAAATATGCTAAAAGAATTCAAAATAGGAGTTATAAAGGACAAATGGAACAACGCATAATAATTGCCGGTTCCGGAGGTCAGGGAATACTATTTTTAGGTAAAGTAATAGCCTATGCAGCTATGAAGGAAGGAAAAGAGGTAACATGGTTTCCCTCCTATGGAGCAGAAATGAGAGGGGGAACAGCAAACTGTATGGTTATAGTTGCCGATGAACTTATCGGATGTCCAATAATAAAAAATGCCGATTTTCTTATTGCATTAAATGAAGCTTCGTATAAAAAGTTTTTCAATAGAGTGAAGGAAAATGGTCATGTCATCTATGATTCGTCTATTATACAAAATTCAAATTCTTCGGAGCGTAAAAAAATTCATTCGGTCGAGGCCTCCCAAGAGGCGTCTCTCATAGCAAATCCTAAGCTTGCCAATATGATATTACTTGGAGCTTTTCTTAAAGTATCTGGCTTGATTAATATTGACAATGTAGTAAAGGCACTTGAGGAAATTATCCCTCCAAAGAGAAGAGAACTGCTCGATATCAACAAAAAGCTTGTTTTGAGAGGTTTTTCAATTATTGAAAATTAGAAAAGCCAAAATAAGCGATATAAAAACAATACACAAACTCATTAATGAATTTGCAAGAAAGGGAGAGATGCTTCCCCGCTCGTTAAATGAGCTTTATGAGAATTTAAGAGATTTCTATGTAGCAGAGGACAAAGGAGAAATTTTAGGGGTATGTGCTCTTCACATTCTATGGGAAGACCTGGCAGAAGTTCGTTCTTTAGTCGTTAGAAGGGAACATCAAAAAAAAGGCTTAGGTCGTCTACTTGTAAAAAAATGTCTATCGGAGACAAAAAAACTTGGTATAAAGAGAGTTTTTGTATTGACATATATACCTGAATTTTTTAAAAAAATTGGCTTTAAAGAAATCGATAAATCAAAGCTTCCTCAAAAGATTTGGGGAGACTGTATAAGATGTCCTAAATTTCCAGAATGTGATGAAAGTGCTTTAATTTATAATATCAAGGCATAAAAATTACTTTTATATCCTCATCTTTTTTTATTTCTTCAATATGTTCCTTGAGTCTTTTATTTAACTCTCTCTCAAATAAATATTTTTCAATCTCACTTCTAACAGCAGCATATGGTCTGTCATTCATTTTTTCCCTGTTTTCATCATAAAACTGTCTCACTTGATTTTCTGGTATGATAATGGAAGATTTTATTTTCAAATCAATATAGCTGTTGATAATATCTTCGTCTCTGCCTTCCATGAACAACTCTCGTGCTTTTTTAAGTAAAATAGTTTTATTTATTAAAATGTTAATAACTTCTTCACTTTTTATGTCAGGCATTTTTTCTCTAAGTTTACTCAGTTCTTCTTTGAAATCATCAAGGGTTATAGCAATGTTGCCCACATATGCCACAACTCTGTTGATAGTCTCAGAATTTGCATGTTCAATCAAACAAATATTAAAAAGCATGACCAATACTAAAATGAATCTCACCTCTTGATTCTCCTTTTTCTCTGTTTAATTTATATCCATAGTCTATTCTAAATGGACCAACAGGTGTTTTATATCTTAGCCCTAAACCAGTTGTGTATTTAAGATTTGTTATACTCATATTATCAATTTTTTGCCAGAGATTTCCGAAGTCAAGAAAATTTATCAGATAAAAGTTCTTTCCTAAAGAAGTTCTTAATTCTAAATTACCCATTAGAAAAGCATTTCCTCCAGTAGGCTCATTGTCTTTCTTTGGTCCGAGAGTGTTTTGAGCATAACCTCTTACAGTGTCCCTTCCTCCTAAAAAATATCTTTCAGAAATGGGCAGTTCTTTACTGTTGCCGTAAAGCCATGCAAAACCTGCTCTCAAGGAAGTTGCTAAAACCAATCCTTTTTTAAGTTCCGTGTATCGATTTATATAAAAGGAGGTTTTTGAGAAGTTAATTTCAGAACCTAAAGCCTCGCTGCTTATCTTCGAAGTTACACCAGCCAACCATCCTCTTGTGGGGTCAAATACGTTGTCCCTTGTATCATATATCAATGAAGCCTTGATACCGCTAATAAATATTTCGCCTATATCTTTATCTGAGAGAATTACCTCGGGTCTAACGTCCCATATTTTAGAATAAGTTGCTTCATAAAGCAACTCTCCCTTGAAATAATCAAAAAATTTTTTCTCAAAGCCACCCGATAAACCGTATTTTCTAATTCTATAGATGATATATTTAGTATCAATATTTTTCATATCTGTTCTCTCGAAAAGTAATGACGATTTAAAAATGAGGTCACTCCATAACCAAGGGTCAATATAGGTAATGTAACTTCTTTTCTCAATACTGCTTATTTCAAGGCGTGAAAATAACTGTTTGTTAACTCCAAACAGATTAATATACGACAGTTCAACAAATCCCTTTGCCCTCTCATACTCACCATATCCTAATCCAAACTCAAAAATTCCTGCAGGTAATTCTTCTACATTGTATATTAAATCAATTGTATCGTCATATTTTTCATAGTTTATGTCAACTCTTGAAAAAAGTCCTGTTTTATATAAATTTTGTCTATCCTTATCTATATACTCTGGATTAAAAGTCACATTTTCTTTATGTGTTAGTCTATCATAAATAAAATTTGTCTTAGTTTTCTTATTACCAAGAATAATTGACCGGCCAAAATACTTTTTATTACCTGGATGCACAGTTATTTTTATTAATATCCCCTCGTTAGTCTTCTCAGTTACTCCCTCTACTAATGTTTCTTGATAGCCCTTTTTTATATAGACTTCCCTTATCCGTCTCTTAATTTCAATGAAAACGGAGTTACTGAAAGGGAAATTTATAAAACTTGCCACTGCATCAATAGCTTCCTTTTTAAGGAAATTCTCTTTGACTTCTATATTAATCGATATTATCTTGAGAAGCTTTCCTTCTTCTATATTGAAGCTAATTTCTATTTTATTTTCTCTATCTTTTATATCTGGCTGAGAGACCTTTGCTTCATAATAACCTTTTGTTCTGAGAAAATCCTCTATTCTTAGTCTGTCATTTTCAAGTTCTTCTGGATTAAAATCAATACCCTCCCTGTTGATTAGAATTTTTTTTAGTTCCTCTGGAGGAGTTTTAAAGTTTCCCATGAATAATATCTTATCAACAATTCTCTTTTCTCCCTCATTTATAATATAAGTAATGTTCCACTCATTGCCTTTCTTTTCCATTAAGGGAGATATCTTTACATCAATAAATCCTTTTGTTCTATAAAAAGTTATCAGATTATTAACGCTGTCTTTAATAATATCTTCACTCACCTTATCTTTGAAATGAGCCATTATCAAATCCTTTAATTCTTTAGAGGTAAGAGAATCTGCTCCCTTTATTTCTATCTCTAACTTTACTCCTTCATCAATAAAAATTTTTAATTCTCCTTTTTCAAAGGAGTATTTGATACTCGAACCTTTAAACCCTTTTTTTTCTAGATACTCCATTGATTTTTTGATAAATTCTTCAATCATTACTTTATCAAAAGGGTCGTTTTGATTTATAGAAAGAAGGTTTTTAATATTTTCATTAAGACTACCCTGCCAGATTATATTTTTTACCCTCAACGGATTGCCTTCTTCAACTAATATTCTCATTGAAACATCCTGTCCTTCCTGTGATACTACATAGGAAATTTTATTTTCCGGAAAGCCTCTTTTATTCATTTCATTTTGAATATTGGCGATTGCTCTTTGAAGTTTTACTTTACTGAAAAAGTCACCTGTTTTTAAATTTAAAGAATTTATATAGAATTTTTCACTAAAATATTCGTTACCCTCTATGTTTATCCTTTTTATTTTTAACTTTTCTTTGACTTCTATTTTTAAAACTCCATTGTCATAGTTAACGACAATATCATCAAATATACCCTTCAAAAAAAGCCTTTTAATTCCTCTATTTATCTCTTCTTTATTTAAAACTTTACCCTCTTCTACTCCGAGAAGATATATGAACTCCTTGTTAGAGATAGAATTTAATCCTTCAATTTCAATTTTTTTTACAATTTCATCTGCAAAGGCATTATTAAAGAGTAAAATTAGGATACTAACGAAACTCAAAGCGAAACTTAATAGCACCCGAGATACCTCCTGTCTCGTCTTTTGTTCCAACCAAATAAACACCCCTCTTAACAAGGTATTCAACTTTTATTGTCTGTTCAGCTGTTGCGCCGGTAGCTGTAGAATAGGTGACAGTCATTTTTCCATCGAGAAGCTTCTTTCCCACGGTTATGCGAGGATTGATTGCCCCTGTTTTTTTGGACAAATACGGTTCTACGGTCATCACATCAAGGCCTGTAATACCTCGAATTCTTTCCTGAAAAACCTCTTCCATCTGTCCTGTTATAAATGAGGCTGCTTCTGATGCACCTGGCATTCCTCCAGACGAAACTCCATTTTGTCCAAGCACCAGCAGATTAAGTAGCTCTTGTTCAGCAAGGGGAGGATTAGAACTTAACATAAGATTAAACTGGTCAATATAACCATTAATATTTAAGTTTACGTTATATTGATTAATCGCTGTTCGAGCAGAAATATTAATATATGGCTTAACTGGATTAGACTCTGTGAACTGTATGAGCAATCGGGATAGCTCAAATTTATTGCCTCTAAAATAAATCCACCCATCCTTAGCATTTATCCATCCGATTAGTAAGGGTTCAACAACTGTTCCCTTAATTACAATATCGCTATCTAAATTAACAGTAGCAAGGTTATTATTGACAAAAAATTTATCTGTAATTACTCTCAGGTTGAATTTTAAATTACTTAAAACTCCATCCCTCTGGGTAACATTAGGAGATGAAGATGACCTTAATGCAAATTTTGTCCAGTCTAATCTATCACTGTATATTCCTTTACTTACCCTCACGCTTCCAGAAAATAAAGGATTTGCATAATCTCCAGTAAGATAAACCTGACCATCTAAGTATGCCCATGCTTTAGGCGTAAAAATCCATCTAACATCTGAGAAATTTCCTGACAACCATATTTGTTTCAAGGCAAAATTCTCAAGATAAACACTCCCCTCAAGATTGAATTTACCTTGCGAAAAATTACCCGATGCTTTCTCAATAAATGCTCTGTTCTCATTAAATGAAATAACAGCATTTATGTTGTTAAAAGTTGGTATATCCTTTCTTATGGTGATTGCGGAGTCATTTACATCAAGTTCTCCTATTATTTCTGGATTGTTTCTCTGACCATATATGTATATGAGCGTAGATGCTCGTCCCTTAATATCATCTGCCTTGAAAAAAGCTTTTAAAGGTCTCAAATCAGTATTCCCATCTATTAAAACATCATAATAGTCAACTATTTTACCCTTAATTGTAAGTTCTGTAGACTGACCTATAAGCTTTATAGGTTCAAACTGGATATTGCCTTTATTTATTGAGGCTTTAATCGGTTCTTTATTGTTAAGTCCTATTCCATACATTCTCATAAAAAGTTTAGGAAGGTTAATTAGGGCATCTATATTTTCTCCCTCTATTTTTGCTTCAAATTTTCCATCAATCAGAACTACAAGGTCTTCGGGAAGGCTGTTGCTTAATAAACTCAAAACTGGGTCTACTCGGGCAAAACTGAATTTAGCATCTATATGCCATTTACTCTCTTGAGGTATTCCTTCAGCCTTAAGAGTAATTCCCTTAAGTAGATTTGTATTGATGGAGATATTACCAGCGGTATATTTTACAAAAGCACTTCCATTGATATACTTGGCATTTTTTGTTTTCAATGAAAGTTCTGAACTCGCATTAATTTCTGGTTTATCTAAAGAACCTTCTATTTTAAAATTGAGCTTATTAAGAATAAGCTTTTCCAAATACTTAACTCCAAATAATCTCGTAAATTTTCCTGAAAATTTAGTTATATCAAACTCTTGAGAATGGCCTTTAATAGCAAATTTTCCATCAAAATTTATAAATCCTTCTGCATGGAGCAAATGGTCTTCAACATAGAAATCAGCCTTTTTTATTAAAAAAGAGTTCTCTAATAAGGTAGCTTTAATCATTGCTTTATCTGCTATTTTCCTGCTATCTAATAATAAATTTGTTGTTGAGGCATCAAAATAAACTTTGCCATTGTCTTTTATATTCCCAGCAATACTTATATTAGTTGATATCAATTCATTCAAACCTGTGACAGGCAATTTTTTAATTTCAATATTATTCATAGTGAAGCTCAAATCGTATAAGGGGTTTTTAAATTCAAATAGTCTCTTAGCCTCAGGAAATATTATATCTCCAGAAATAGAGAAATCCTTCCCATTAATTTTAGTATTTAATCTTGCCTTTGAATAGGAAATTACTCCCTTCGCATTATTAAATTCCAATATTTGAGATTTTAGTTTATCACTAATTTCTTCTAACCTCACTAACAGCCTGTTTAAGATAAAGCCTATCCTTAACTCAGGATTATCAGTATTCCCAACAATACTTCCATTAATATGTGCATTTCCGTATAGTCCCTTTTGATAGGGCATTATGAGTTCATTTATGTCGGTGGTGTTAGATTTAAAATTAAAATTTATATAGTTCCTGATTGAGTCAAAATAACCAACTGCTCGTGTGATTGTTTTATCCATTTCAATCTCAAGAGAATTAAATCTATAAATGTTATCGGTAGCCTTGAAATCTCCCCTTATTGTTCTAATCTTGCCTCTTAAATCCTGAATTTTATCTGACTTTTTTATATAGACAAAAGAACCCTCGGGAGAAAAGACTCTTCCCTCTGACCTCAACCAGCCATCTACCTTGCCCTCTGGTATTTCTGGATTCCAGTTAATCAGCTCAAAAATACCGCTGCTTGACACAGAGTTAACTCTTAGAAATACATAATGGTTGAAAACTTTTGGAAGTGTTATCCATACGTCTGCTGTAGCCTTCCCACCATAAAGATTTAGCTTTCCTTCAGTGAAATAAAGAATACCCTTTTTGTATAGTGCCTTTGTCTGAACTTTCTCTACTTTTACGCCTAAGATATTCCCATTTTTTAGATAAACCTCTCCTGTAACATTAAAATCTAAAGGACTTCCTTCAAGTTTTGCTTTATATATTTGTGCATAACCTTCTAATCTTTCTGATACTTTTAAAATTTTCATTATTTCTTCAAGCATGAAATATCCATCAAAATTAATGAGGAGATAAAGTCTTTCCATCAAATTTTTTCCATCAATCAATTTTATTTTTCCATTTAGATTCAATTCACCAAAGTCAGAACCATGTATTTGAAATACTCTCAGCAAAGATTTGACAAATATTTTACCACCAATGACAAATTCACCCATGAATTTAGGATAATTAAATCTTCCTTCCGATTTAACAAGAGAGTCTAAATCAAAAATCTTCAACTCCTGCAGAATTATATCTTTTTCTTGAATCCTTAGAGATGCCTTTAAATTAAATTCAATTGGAGGAGAAGTCAATGACATTATTTTAAGATTGGTGAGAAACGAGAGCTCGGGTTCTTTTTTAATAAACAGCCTACTGTTTAATTCGGAAATTTTTATTGTCTTATCATTATTAAAAATAAATACACCAGAAGAGTTTTTAAGCTCTAAAGCTTTAAAGGTTAAAAGAATTGGCATATCAGTAGTTTCTTTGATATATTTACTTATACTTTCTATTAATAAATTGAATTTATTATATTCAAAGGAAAATTCGCTATCATAAACTACAGTCCTCAATATTTCAATCTCGCCATTAAAAATTTTTTCAAACCCTGGGTAAAGTTTGACTCTTTTAACTTTCAAAACTTCGTCTTTTCCATAAGCTATTTTGATATCTTTTATCTCAAAATAGAGAGGAATTAAATTTAAGTATATCGATTCAACTGATACATCGGCACTGGTAATTTTTCTTAACTCATTGGAAATAGGAGTTTTTAATAAAGAATTCAGATTTATCTTTCCGAAGATAAAGAAGAGCATGAAAACTGATAAAATTAACACTAATAAGACTTTTTTCTTCAAAATCAATCCTCCAGTGTAATCTTTTCATTCTATATATGTTTCATACTACAGGTCAACTAAGTGTTATACTATCTTATGAAAGTAAAGACAAAATGGATTATATTCGCCTTAATTGCCTCTATAGCCATTCATATAAGCATATTTGCTATTGTAGGAAAAATTCATCTAAACCTGCCTGAGATTGATTTTATTGAAACCTTTTTCTTTGAAAATAAACAGAAAACCAATGCTAATCCATCTAATTCAAAACCTACAAAGGAAGAAAAAATCTCTGAAAAGGCTGAAAACTCTGAAAATAAAACAGATACTTATACCGCTACTTCACACAGTGATGAAAATCCTCTTGCCGAATCTGATACACAGGTGGCCTCATCAGCAGCACCAACAATAGCTTCAAAGCCTCAGTCCATAAACCCGCTTTCAAAATTTATAAATGAGTATATGAAATTTGATATATACTGGATGGGTATTTATGTTGGTTCTGCAGTAATGTCTGTGAAAGGTAATGAAAATGATACAGTTATAACTTCAGAAGTAAGGTCTGCAGGGTTTATATCCAATTTTTATTATGTAAATGACCGGGCACAGAGCAAAATAGAGAGTGGGAAGCCTAAACATTTCACTTTAATTCAGGTTGAAGGAAAACACAGGGGAAATAAAGAAACACTATTTGATTATGAAAAAGGCGAAATAGTCTTTATCAATCATCTAAAGAATAATACAACCTTTCACACTAACATAGATAAAGTCTTTTGGGATGTCCTTTCGGGTTTCTTTTATCTAAGGAGTTTGCCTATTGATTTAAAAACCAATCCCTCTGTTGATATATTCGACAGCAATAAATTTGTAAAGGTAAATATCCAGATATTAAGAGAAGAAAAAATTGAGAGATATGACAAAAAGGAGGTGGATGCTCTGGTAGTAAAACCCCAACTTGATACAGAAGGACTATTTAAGAGAAAAGGAGATATATTAATATGGCTTAGCAGAGATGAAAATAAAATTCCTTTAAAAGTTGAAACAAAAGTGCCTGTAGGAACAGTAGTAGCAGAATTAAAAGAATACAAAAAAGAGTAATATGCAAAACACTATAATTATTAAAGGTGCAAGGCAGCATAACCTAAAAAATTTAGATATAACAATACCGAGAAATAAAATAATTGTAGTAACAGGTCCTTCAGGTTCAGGTAAGTCTTCTTTAGCTATTGATACAATATTTGCAGAAGCTCACAGAAGATATCTCCATAGCCTACCAGTTGAGGCACGAACCATATTCGACCAGCTACAAAAACCAGACATAGACTTCATAGAAGGACTCTCTCCTGCAATCTCCATTGACCAGAAAACTATCTCAAAAAGTCCCCGCTCTACAGTTGGAACAATTACAGAGGTATACGACTACTTGAGACTTTTGTATGCAAAGATTGGTATACCTTATTGTCCCTCTTGCGGCAAGAGATTGTCTTCTCAGGACATATCAAAGATTACAGAATCAATAATGCATTTAAAAGAAGGAACTAAAATCCAAATTCTTGCTCCCGTAGTAATTGAAAAGAAAGGTGAACACAAGGCAGAACTTGAAAAGGCAAGAAATGAAGGTTTCATAAGAGCAAGGATTGATGGCAGTATCATTGAGTTAACTCAGGATATTAAATTAAGTAAAAACATTAGACATACAATTGAACTCGTAGTTGATAGAATTATAGTCAAAGAAAAGTATACAAAGCACGTAAGAAGAGCTATAGAGCTTGCGATGAAGTATTCCGATACTGTAGTGGTAAATCTTGTTGATGAGGGAAAAGATATAATTTTCAGCAGTAAGCTTGCATGCTCAAATTGTGGAATAAGCTTACCTGAAATTGAACCAAAAATATTTTCATTCAACAGCAAATACGGTGCTTGTCCAGCATGTAGAGGGCTTGGATATGACAATATCGTAGAAGATGAAGAAATTGATACTTTCAACCTTACACCTTGTAAAAAATGCTATGGAGCACGGTTGAGAGAAGAGGCTCTTGCAGTCAAAATAAATGGCAAAAACATATACGAATTGTCATTGCTTTCACTGGACGAACTGGCTATATTTTTGTCAAAACTTGAATTTAAACCTCACGATAAAATAATAGCAGATAGAATTCTTAAAGAAATTTTTATAAAGTTAGATTTTCTAAGGAAAATTGGTCTTGGTTATATTAGTCTAAATAGGCCTGCCTTTAGTCTCTCAGGAGGAGAGGCTCAAAGAGTGAGACTTGCCACCCAGCTTGGTTCAAACCTTAGCGGAGTTTTGTATATTCTCGATGAACCAAGCATAGGTTTGCATCCAAAAGATAGCTACAAACTAATTGAAAGTCTGAAGGAGTTGAAAGAAAGGGGGAATACTCTTCTTGTGGTAGAGCACGATGAAAACACCATTCTCCATGGAGATTTAATCTTGGAACTTGGTCCTGGTGGGGGTAAGGATGGAGGCTACATCACCAGTTTTTCCACACCAGAAGAATTACTGAAAAATAAACACTCCATTACTGCTTCATATCTAAGAGAAAAACGATTTGCTTATAAAGACATAATCCGTAGAAAGCCAGAAAAATATCTAATAATAAAAAGAGCCGAAGCGTTCAATTTAAAAAGCATAACTGTAAAAATTCCTCTTAAAGTATTTGTATGTATTACAGGAGTGGCTGGCTCGGGTAAAAGCACTTTGGTATATGAAATTCTCTATAAAGCTTTGGCTAATAAGTTATACAACGCCAATTTAATACCAGGTAAACACGAAAAAATTGAAGGAATTGAATACATAGATAAGGTTGTGTTGGTAGACCAGTCACCAATTGGTAGAACTTCTCGCTCTACTCCTGCTACCTATACTCAAATAATGACCGATATAAGAGAACTTTTCTCTATGCTACCAGAGTCTAAAATTCGTGGATATACAAAATCACATTTCAGCTTTAATTTACCAGGAGGAAGATGCGAAGCCTGTCAGGGTGATGGACTAAAAAAGATAAAAATGAATCTCCTTCCAGATGTATATGTCCTTTGTGATTCCTGCAAAGGCAAGAGATATAAAGAAGAGATATTAAATATAAAATACAAAAATAAAAATATCAGTGAAATCCTTGAAATGACTGTTTCTGAAGCAAGAGAGTTTTTTGCAAATATACCTAAATTAACTCATAAACTCAAAATAATGGAAGAAATAGGCCTTGGCTACATATCAATTGGCCAACCTGCCAATACTCTCTCTGGTGGAGAAGCTCAGAGAATTAAACTCTCAAGAGAATTGAGCAAAAAGGCTACTGGAAATACCCTATATATCCTTGATGAGCCAACAACAGGTCTTCATATGGTAGACATAGACAGACTTTTAAAAATTCTCCAAAGATTAGTTGATATGGGAAATACTGTTATAGTTATTGAACATGACCTTGATATTATAAAATGGGCAGATTACATAATTGACCTCGGGCCTGAGGGTGGTGAAAAAGGTGGACAAGTAGTAGCTACTGGAACTCCAGAAGAGATAGCTATGAATCCAGATTCCTATACGGGAAAATTTTTAAAAAGTAAACTATGTTTATGAACCATTCATTTATCGCTGAACTCTCCGATAAGGATTTAAGGCTTGATACTTTCGTTGCTGAAAAGCTTAAGATTACGAGGTCAAAATCTCAGGAACTTATTGAAAGAAAGCAGGTTAAAGTAAATAATCAGTATAAACCCAAAAGTTACAGATTAAAATATAATGATTTAGTTGAAGTTGTATACTCAGTTGCTGAGGAAAAAGATAATTTAGAATTAATACCGCAAAATATTCCCTTAGAAATTTTGTATAAGGATGACTTTATTGTAGGTCTTTCAAAGCCTCCTGGCATTGTTGTATATCCATCAGTGGGTCATAGAGACGGAACAGTAATGAATGCCCTTGCCTTTCATATGAAAAAACTGGCTAACGTTGGTGGTCCTCTCAGACCCGGTGTTGTCCATAGATTAGACAAGGATACCTCTGGAGTACTTATTGTTGCAACTGATGATGTTGCCTATTATAAATTAGTAGAACTCTTTAAAAAAAGGGAGATTAAAAAGGAATATATTGCAATAGTGTACGGAGAACTCAAAGGTAAAGGGCAAATAAAATCTTCAATTGGAAGGTCAGAAAGTGATAGAAAAAAAATGTCCGTCAGGTCAAGAAAAGGTAAGGAAGCGATTACAGAATGGGAATCTATTAAAAATTTTAAAAATTATACTCTTGTTAGAATTAAACTTATCACCGGTAGAACCCATCAGATAAGAGTTCATTTCTCCTCCATAGGACATCCCATATTAGGTGATAAGACATACGGCAAAAAAACTTATCTTGAAATCGATAAAATAAAAGTTCCTGTTCACCGGCAGATGCTTCATGCCTTCAAGATAGAGTTCAAACATCCAATTAATGGAGAGGTTATAAGTTTACAATCTCCCTTACCGCAGGATATGAAATCAGTGATTGATATTTTAGAACAAAATTATCATTCTAAAATCTAAAATTCTGAAAAAAATTTTTTACACCGAAAAAAAAATTTTGAATTATCAGTCAACTAACACTTCCCTTATTTTTTCAACAAGAAAAGAATGAACATAAGGATTGCCAGCTATTATATTTCCGGTTTTTAAATAGTTCTGTCCTCGTTCAAAATCAGACACAACTCCTCCTGCTTCTTTTATAATGACTGTCCCTGCTGCTATGTCCCATGGACTGAGAGCAAACTCAAAAAAGCCATCTACTCTTCCACAGGCAACATAACAAAGGTCAAGAGCAGCTGCACCAGGTCTACGGAGGTCGCTTACGGAGTAAAGAAGTTCTCTGAATATTTTCATGTAATCATCGATGTAATGTTTATTTCTAAAAGGAAATCCTGTAGCAATAAGTGCCAATGAAGGGTCTTTTATAGTTGAGACTTCTATTTTTTCATCATTTAAAAAAGCACCAGAGCCTTTTTCAGCATAAAAAATCTCATCTCTTAGAGGGTCATAAACTACGCCTACTACAACCTCTTCCTTAAACATTAAAGCGATTGAGATTGCAACTACTGGAAAGCCATGAATAAAGTTGGTAGTTCCATCAAGGGGATCAATTATCCACATATATTCAGCTTTTTTTATTTTGTTCGATGATTCTTCGGCCATAAATTGATGTTCTGGAAAGTGTGTTTTTATTTTTTCGATTATCGCTCTTTCAGCCTGAAGGTCAAATTTAGTTACATAGTCGGATATGCTTTTCTGTGTTATATCCTCTTTAGTTATCGTTCCAATATTCTCTTTAATTATCTTTCCTGCAAGTTTTGCCGCTTCAATCGCTACATTAATGGTCGATTTCATTCGATAAACTCCACAGCTTCATCTTTACTTACTCTGGAAGGAGGTAGAGGTATGTTAGCTGGATAACCTACAGGTAATATTACAACAGGTCTGAAATTTTGTGACAAACCAATAATTTTAGCAACCTCTTCTTCTCTGAAAGCACCAATCCATACTGAACCAAGTCCGTTTTCATGAGCAACAAGCATCACATTTGTAATACTGCATGCCACATCTTGAATAGCATATAGATTTACTCCCCTCTCACCGTATCTTGGATATATTCTGGCTTTATCAACGCATCCCACAATTACAAGAGGAGCTTCGGATATGAAGTTTTGTGATAGAGCTGCCTGAGCAATCTTTATTTTCATCTCCTTATTTTTTATAAAATAAAACTTTCGTGCCTGAAGATTGCCTGCTGAAGGTGCCCATATTATCGAGTCTATAAGCTTGTTTATTATTTCTTCTGGAATATCCTTTTTTAGGAATGTTCTTATGCTTCTTCTCTCTTTAACAGCTTTTAAGACCTCGTCCATCTTCATATTGTATCAACTTTTCCTTTAATCTGCAAACACTGCACAAATCAGAAGTCGTTGGATAGCCACAACTCTGGCAAGTTTTGAGTTCTATGTATTTTTCATACGAAGCATAAAATTGTCTGCTTCTCTTCAACCATCCTTTATAAAATCCTGCTATTGACCCAGGGAAAATATCATTGAAGCCTTTAACTGTAGTTTTAAAAATGTCATAAATTTCGGGCTTGTTTGGACAGGGTTCATCAACGTATTCGATATTCATAACTTTACAAAAAGCAAGAGTTTCCTCTTCAGAAATTAGACATAGCGGCTTTACCTTTCGGCTTAGACCTTCCCTTTCCTGAAGAACAGGATTGACCCTTGCTAAAAGTTCATCATTCCAAAAAAGAATATTCTTCAATATAAAAGAGACTTCATCATTTAATGTATGACCTGTTACAATTACTTCCTCTTGTGCTTCTTTGTTGATAAAATATCTTCTCATCATTCCGCAAACAGAACAAACTGGCTTCCCTGAAATCTTAGATAAATCTTCAAGAGAAGCTTTAATTTGCTCGTATAACTCTATTGTTTTTAGGGGAATATTTTCTTTATTACAAAAATTTTCAACAATACTTTGAGATTTTTGTGATACTTCTGATATATTTACGTTCATATGAAATGCTCTCATTTTATAACCTAATTCCTTTAGGGCTTTTGCAAGGCTCATGCTGTCTTTCCCACCAGAGATTGCTACTATCAAATTAGAGTCTTGATTGAACATTTTAAACTTTTCTATTGTATTTTGAACTCGTTTTATAAAAAATTGAGGAAAACAGTCGAAGCAAAGCTTAATATTGTAATGTTTAATAGATAAGCCCTCTTTTATAATACCGCATATCTTGCATCTTACTTTCATACTTTGTGCGATGCTAATTTGGCAAGCTTGTCTGCCTCAGAGTTATTCTCTCTTGGAATGTGAAAAATCTCATAATTTTTAAATTCTGATAGAAGTTTTATTGCTTGATTATAAAACGGAAGTAAATTTTTATTTTTAATTCTGTAGACTCCCTTTAGTTGTAACACAATAAGTTCACTGTCTAAAAAAATTTCAATACTACTTATACCAACTCTTAAAGCCTCCTGAAGTCCCCTTATTAGAGCAGTATATTCAGCTACATTATTGGTTGCTTTTCCAATATACTCTGAAACTTCTACTCTTTCATTGTCATAAATCAGAAGACAACCAACCCCCGCCTCTCCAGGATTTCCTCGAGAAGCTCCATCACAGTAAAGTTTTCCCTTCATTCAGATACAGCCTTTTCTTCTTTATTTTCCTCTTTTTTGTAAAAAAGAATTCTTCCGCATTGAGGACAATGGTAAATTGATTGATTTAGTTTGATTTCCACATATAATTGTGGTGGTATATGAAGAAAACAACCTTGACATACAGAATTTTTAACCTCTGAAACGGCAATTCCTTTGTGTTTTTTCAT
This sequence comes from Thermodesulfovibrio sp. TK500a, assembly GCF_055381765.1. NCBI lineage: Bacteria > Pseudomonadati > Nitrospirota > Thermodesulfovibrionia > Thermodesulfovibrionales > Thermodesulfovibrionaceae > Thermodesulfovibrio > Thermodesulfovibrio sp. TK500a. Next base: position 82,196 of record NZ_AP041606.1, on the reverse strand, counting down.
TAATTCTTTATACTCATCGTAAATTTCCTTAGGTAATTTATCTATAAACCCTCTTCTCTCATCGATTAAAGTATCTATGCTTTGGTTAACTCTCTTTATTTCTTCCTCCACTTGTATCTTTTCTAATTCGAGTTCTTTTTTCTTTAAATCGGCATTTTTCTTCGAATCTTCAAGATTTCTCTTTGTTTCATCCAGTTCATACATTATTAATAAAAGATTTTCTTCTTCCTTTTTTAAAGCTTCCTCAAACGACTCAATTTCTTTAAGAAGGGCTTGATACTCTTTGTTGGTTTTTATTTGAGAGGTTTTTTCTTTTAACTTCTTAATCTTATCGTTTATTTCATCTATATCTCTTTCTTTATCTTTTTTTTGTTTCTCTAAGGTAGAAAGCTTCTTTCTTTCATTTTCAAATTGTTTATCTATCTCTTCTGCTAATTGGTCTAATTTTTTTATTTTTAAAGGTAAAGATTCAGTTTTTTGTTTTAAATTAATTATTTGCGAATCAATTTCCTGTAGTTGAATAAGAATATTTAGAACATCAATCACTATTAAAATTTCTCCTTTATGAGATGGGCCCACCAGGATTCGAACCTGGGACCAACCGGTTATGAGCCGGTAGCTCTGGCCAGCTGAGCTATGGGCCCTAAATGAGCAGTGTATTGAATACTATAACCTTATAAAGGCTTATTAGTCAAGATTCTTTTATGAAATCCCTAAGCCAATTAAGCCTTGAAAGCCTCTTAAGTTTTCTCATTGCCCTCAATTCAATTTGCCTTATTCTCTCTCTTGAGACAGAGTAAATCTTACTTACTTCATCAAGACTTCTTGGTTTGCCATCCTTTAGACCGTATCTTTGGATTATTATTTCTCGTTCTTTTTCGGTTAGAACATCAAACATCCTGTCTATTATTGACTCTAAGTCATGATGAAGAGTCTCTTTATATGGATTTGGCGAATTTATATCCTCTAAGAATTCTTTTAATAAAGAATCATCATCTCTTACGGACATATCAATTGATATTGGCTCTTTACAAAGAACAAAAAATTCATTGATTTTCTCTAAGGGAATATTTAGACTGGTTGATACATTTTGTAAATCAATCTCTCCTTCGGGAGTCATGCTTAATTCTCTGCAAAGTTTGTTTATTTTGCATACACTATCCATTACATGTACAGGGATTCTTATTGTTTTTGAGTAGTCTGAAATGGCTCTTGTAATTGACTGTCTTATCCACCAAGTAGAATATGTGCTAAATTTAAAGCCCTTTTTGTATTCAAATTTATCAACGGCTTTCATTAATCCAATGTTGCCTTCTTGAATTAGGTCTTCAAGATTAAGTCCTTTTCCGAGATATCTCTTTGCAATGCTTACAACCAGTTTTAGATTAGCCTCAATCAACTTATTCTTAGCCTCTGTATACTCATTGAACAGATTTTTGATATCCATGAATAATTCGTTGAACTCGTAGTTTGAAAGTCCTGTTATGGCCTCCATATTTGAGCCCCTTTGAATTTCCCTGCTAAATCTATCGAGTTCATCGACAAACATTGTTACAAGTTCATCTTTTAAAGGTATATCGAAAATTTTTTTTAATAAATCTCGAGGAGTTTTCTTTCTTCTCATTATTTTTTTGACATCTTCCGAAAGTTTGACAAATTTTTCCCTTATCTGTTCGATACTGCTTTCATCCTCGAGTATTTCTTGTGCTTTTCTTGGATTATTCGAAAAAACCTTACTTAGTTCATATATCTTTCTTTGAACAAAAGGTATATTGAGAAGTTTCCGAATTAATTCATTTTTTTTAAGGTCTATTGTTTTTGCGAGTTCTTCTTCCTCTTTCTTTGATAAAACCGGGAAAGAGCCAATACATTTAAAATAAAGCCTTACAGAATCCTTATCATTGAGTAAATTTTCTCCATCAATCTCATTTTCTCCGGCAGATAAATCTGAAAATTCGTCTCTTTCTTTCATTTTAGAGCCTGTATTTTTATTTTTTCTTTTATTAGCTCATTGAGCTTGTTTTCATCTCCTGTCTTAGAAACTTCCCTGATTTTTTTGTTAATTGACTTTATAGCTATCCTCTTTATGCAGTCATTAACATATTGAGACAGGAGATTTTCTTCAATTTCAAAGGACATTATAAGCTTTGAAATAAAAGCCTTTTCGTCCTCATCAATCATATTGAAAAATTTGTGAAAAGAATACTCTTTCGCATCATACAACTTATTGATTTTCATAATTAAATTTTTTACCATAGAATTTTCGAAATCACTAAAGCTTATATAACTGAACACCAAATTTATTTTCTCTGGAAATGAAATCAGTAGCCTAATTAAAATCTCCTCTTCACTTAAAATCGAGATATTCTTTGCTTCATAATCTTCTTTGTTACTATCAATAGATATAATCTTTTTAAGTTCATCTCTCAAAGTAACTTCACTTAACTCTGTCTTTTCTGAAAAATCCTTTAAAAGTTCATCTCTGTATATGGTGTCTTTAAGATTGGCTATTGCCTTTAAAAAATCGTGAGTTTTTTCGGTGAGAGTCTTCTTTTTCTTGATTTTAAGAAAAAAATCTACAGGAGTAAGTGGTTTAGCAAGATAGCTTTTAAATGAACTTGCACCCTCTTTTTGAAGAATACTGGCAGGGTCTTCATTTTCCTTAAGAATAACTATCTTTGCAATAAATCCCATTTGAAAGGCCGGTATTAGACTTCTTTCAACGGCAGTTATTCCAGCATCGTCACCATCAAAAACAAAAAGTATCTTATTTGTAATTCTCTTGATTTTTTTCAATTGCTCTAAAGTTAGAGCTGTTCCTAAAGGTGCTACAACGTTATTAAAACCAGATTGGTGGCATAATATTACATCCATATATCCTTCCACTATGATAACATAACCCTTTTCTTTAATGTGCCTTTTAGCATACCACAAGCCAAAGAGATTTTCTCCTTTTTTAAAAATCGGCGTATCTGGCGAATTTATATACTTGGGCAATTCACTTTTTGAATCTAACAGTCTTCCTCCAAAGCCAATTACCCTTCCTGCTAAGTCATGAATAGGGAAGATAATTCTTTCCCTAAAAAAATCGGCATTACTACCTGTTAAACCTGATTTTTTCATTGCATTTTCATCAAAATTTTTTGTTCTCAACAAATCAAATAGACCAGTTTTTTCAGCGGTTGCATATCCTATCTGAAATTTTTCGATAGTTCTATTGTCAATACCTCTACTCTTCAGATATTTCATTGCTCTGTCAGATTTTTTTAAATTTTCTACATAAAAATCTGTAGCTTGTTTGTAAATTTCATATAACCTTCCTTTTATTGTGGAAGAAAGCTTCTCTTTAGTTATCTCAACTTCAATACCCGCCCTATCAGCTAAAATAGATAAAGCCTCTTGGAAACTGATATTCTCGTGTTCCATTAAAAAAGTAACTATATCGCCACCTTTTCCACAGCCAAAACAATGGAAAATTTTTTTCGAGGGACTTACAAAAAAAGACGGTGTTTTTTCGGAATGAAAAGGGCAGAGACCTCTATAATTTTGCCCTGTTTTTTTTAGATTAACGTATTCAGAAACAAAATCAACAATATCTATTCTCTCTTTAATTTCCTCTAAGACTTTCTGATAATCCATTACAAAGGCTTACTGTCTTACAACACGCTTAAAACCTGAACATTCAAGTATTTTTATATCTTCTCCCTCTAAAACTTTATCAAGAAGCAGATTTAATCCAAGATTGTCACTGGCAATATGCCCAGCAATTATTATATTCATATGATTTTTCTCTGCTTCTTTTCTGTGGTCTTCACTTAAATGCATACATACGACTGTATTAATTCCGCTTAATGCCATACTATGAAAAATATCCTTTGCTCCCTCTGTTCCACCTGTCATATCAACAAATATTTTTCCTGCTTTTCTGTCTTTACTGCCTAAGAGAATTTTTGGGCCTGCATTGTTTTTCTCTCCTTCTTTGTATTCCGGTATCTCAAGAAGAATTTCGATAACATCATCAAGAGTATAGGGTTTCTTTTCGTCAAAAAGTCTCTGTAAGTAAGTTGCAACCATATTGTCAGAAGGAGTGTGTAAGCACATAAACGGTATATTAAGTAATCTTGCAGCATCAACTGCTCTTGTATGGTTAACAGGCATAAGCCTTCTTTCTACCTCTTTTATTCGCTTATCCATTAAGCTCTCTGCAACATTTATAGGAACTCCGAATCTTCCTAATATATCAGCCTGCATATACATTACAGCATATAACCTTGCATAAGCTGAACCTTCAGGATGATGGGATAAGACAAGGTCTATGGGCGTTCCGTTTTTTCTTAAAGAATCTGCTAATACAATTTCACCTACTTCCATGTCTATACCAGCTATTACTGTTCTAATTTCCTCCTCTCCTGTACCAAAAAGTATTCGCGAGTCGCTATATGGATTTTCAAGAGATTCTAAATCAAAGAATTCCTTCTTTTTTTCAGAAAGGGATTCATAATCTTTCTTTCTCTTTTCAAGCTCTCTTATAACTGCTTCTTTTCCACGGGGGTCATTTTCAATTCCTATTTTTATTGCCTTTTTATAAAAATCCTTGAGTTTCATCGGAGCCTCCAGTGTTCAAAATTTAAATGGAATGGACAGCAATAATCTTTAATAGCCATCCATTCCATTTGGATTGGATTACCTTGATAAAAGTTTCATTTTTTTCGCTAATTTCTTTTTAGCAGCGAGGACTTTCTTTTTTCTCTTTACGCTCGGCTTTTCATAATGTTCCCTTTTCTTGATTTCCGAAAGAATGCCTTCTCTCTCGCACTGCTTCTTAAACATTTTCAATGCTGCTTCAAAAGAATCCATATCCCTTACATTTATAGAGGGCATTAATTTCCTCCCCTCCTCTCTTTTTTGAATTTAATAGAATACTTTAACAGCAAAACAATTTTTTCGTCAACAACTTTCAACTTGGGGGAGAGCTAAAAATAAATTTTCTGATACGTAGAGCTATAGGCACATACTGTATGTCTTTTTAGTATCACCATTTCTACAAATGGTATAATTAGAAAATGCAGCCGAGAACTTATCTTAAGATTGGAGATAAAGTTAGACATCTCCATTATTCTTTATGGGGGGTTGGAGAGGTAATAGAGGAGAGGAATTCAACGCTTCCGGGAGGGATTTGTTTAGTGAGAATTATTTTTGAAGATGGAGTGGAGCGTTCTTTTATTAATAATTTTGACCACGAAATGTGTTGCTACTATACAGGCATAAGATTAATAGAGGAATTCAGTCTCTGGGAGACATAGTTGTTACTTTTAGAGACAAAAAATCTAAATAAGACATTTAAATTTAAAAATTTTTCTATTCAGGCTGTAGAAGATTTTGAAATTCAAATAACTCCAAATGAGTTCTTTGCTATTGTGGGAGAAAGCGGTTCGGGTAAGTCAACGGTGATGAAACTCTTAGCAAGACTTATTAAGCCAGACAAAGGTGAAATATTTTTTAAAAATAAAAACATATATACTTCAAGCACAGAGGAACTTAAAGCTTTCCGTAAATCAATTGGAGTAGTTTTTCAAGACCCCTATGCTTCGTTAAATCCAAGAATGAGAATAAAGTCTATAGTTGAAGAACCCCTAAAAATTCATAAAATAAAAGATAAAGACAAAAAAGAAGAAAAAACTATAAATCTGTTTAGGGAGCTTGGGCTTGACGAAGATTTACTGAATAGATACCCCCATCAGCTAAGTGGTGGACAGAGGCAAAGAGTAGCTATAGCACGAGCATTAATACTTGAGCCCGAAATACTGCTTGCTGACGAACCCCTCTCTTCTTTAGATATTTCTCTTCAAGCTTCAATTCTCAATCAACTAATAGAAATCAAAGAAAAGAGAAGTTTTGCTATTATTCTCATAACCCATGATTTAAATGTAGTAAGGGCTGTCAGTAACATCATAGGAGTGATGCATTTAGGTAGAATTGTAGAATTAGCAAAAACAAAGGAAATTTTCAAAGAACCTCTTCACCCATATACTACAATTCTTCTGAAGAGTATACCTGGTTTTCATAGAAGAGATAGAGAGAAAAAAACCACCATATTCAGCGAAGAGAAAAATTCGTGGCTTCTTAAAGGTTGTAGATTTTATTACAGATGTAAATACAGAATGGACATGTGTATAGAAAATATCCCTCCTTTAAAGGATATAGGAGGGAGAAAGGTCAGATGTTTTCTTTATTAGCAGAATAAAATTTTCTTATACTAATAACCCTTTCGTAATGATTTACTATGGGCTTGTAGTAAGGCAGAGAAAATTTTAGCGGATTATGTAATTCGAAAGCTTTCATGTTTCTAAGCTCGGGGATATATTTTTTTATGAATTTTGCATGAGGGTCAAATTTCTCTGCTTGAATAATTGGATTAAAAATTCTAAGAGGTCTTGGGTCTGGACCAACAGAGGCATTCCACTGCCAATTTCCCGTGTTTACAACTTCATCATAATCGAGAAGGTATTCCATAAAAAAACTCTCGCCCATCCTCCAGTCGACAAGTAAATCTTTTGTTAAAAAGCTGGCCACTATCATTCTTGCTCTGTTGTGCATCCAGCCTTCTTCCTTTAGTTGAAGTATTGCTGCATCAACAATAGGATAGCCTGTTTGAGCATTTATGAAAGCTTTTATTAAGTTTTCATCATCATGCCAATGCAAGCTTCTCCTCTTTTGCTGAAATTCAAGATGTTTAAACTCAGGAAAGTTAAACTTTATGTGATACCAAAATTCACGCCATGCAAGTTCCTTTATGAACTGACAGTCCTCACCAACAGTCTCAATTGCTCTTTTGTATATTTTTCTTAAGGATAAAACACCAAATCTTATGTAAGGTGAAAGCTTAGAAGTACCATCTAAATCCAGTTTATCTCTGGTTTTTTCATAGTTTGAGAAGTCAAAACTGTAAAGTCTTCTTTGACCAAAATCTGACTTCCATGTTTTATTTAATTCAAATTTTAACTTGTTCTGTAAATCTTTAATTTCCGTCTCCTTGATAGGTGGAGTATTAATCTTTTCAAGTGAAGGTGATATATCGGCATTAAGATTTAACTTCCATTTTTTGTAAAAAGCTGAGTAAATCTTGGTGTAAGGGATTTTATCTATGTTAGAGAGAAAGTTGTCTTTTATAGAATGGAAAGCAATATTTTTTTCTCTGCAGAGTGACTCTACCTTTTCTTCTATCTCCTCACCTGTCCATGAAAATGCCTTGTTTGTATAGACTGCCTGTGGTTTGTATTTTTCAATTATATATTCAAAAATTTTAACTGGTTCATCATAATAACAAAAAAGTCTGCCTCTTTTGTTCTTAATATCTTGAGAGAGAGAGCTAATACAATCAACAATAAACCCCAATCTGCTGTCATGGCTTTTAAATCTATCGAGAAGAGACGGGATGAATATGAAAATGGGGATAATCTCTTGAGAGTTTTTGCAGGCTTCACAAAAAGCTCTGTTATCATCAATTCTCAAATCTCTCTTAAACCAGTAGATAACTCTTTTATACATCTAAGTCTTCAGGATAGGGCTCAAGATACTTTTGAATAAGAATATAATCTTCTTCAAATCTATATGCAAAGCTTTTCAGCAACTCAATAACTACCTTATGTTGTATTTTACCTTCCATGAATTTATTAATGAGACTTATAAGATGTGAACGCTCTTTGGAGGATATTTTTTTGGATACATGTCCCATTATGTGCATGAGCGTATTTGCCTGCCTTTTCATTGAAGGTTTTCTTATAAAGGCCTCATAGAACTTATCTCTGTAAATTTTTATTTTTTCACTTAATGATATATTCCCATTAGCCACTAACTGGCCAAGTTCTTTCAGAATCTTCTGACTAAAGGTCATGAGTAAATACTTGTATCTTGAATGAAAATAGACTAAATCTTTAGGTGCAGTGCTCTTACATAAATCTCTCAGTTCAGCATAAGCGAAAATTCGAATTAGAAAATGCTTTCTTATACTCTCATCCCTTAATCTTCCCTCATCTTCAATGGGCAGATATGAAAAAGTCTTTTTTACCTCTTCAGCAAAAAAACCCGATGTTTTTCCAACTATTGAGCCATTTTTGTAAAGTTTAGTTGACCCTACTCCGCAGGAGGGAGATTTTGCCTTCAGAACAGCTCCGTCAAGTTCAGATAGAGAAAAAAGTTTGTCTTTTGAAAACCGAATTATAGTATCCGTAAAATCTTTACCAGTCTCGGGTTGAAACAATCTCTTTGAGCTTCCCTGTTCTAATATGATGAGCCTGTCTCTTGGAACTCCAAGACCTATTTCTACCTCTGGACATACATCAAGAAATTCTACATAGTTTTTTAATTTGTTTATGAATTCATCATTTACAATTCCACCATTGTATCTTACAGGCTGAGAAAAACATCTACTTATTAGAATTTTCGGCTTCATGTTAATTTATATTATAATTTAAAATGATTGAAAACTACATAAATACCCTCTCTCCCATTTCACTTGCTCTTTTTGCAGGAATTTTCACATGGGCATTAACTGCCTTTGGAGCGTCTCTTGTTTTCTTCTTTAAAAATGTAAGCAGAAAAATTCTTGATACTGCCCTTGGCTTTGCTGCAGGTGTAATGATTGCTGCCAGTTTCTGGTCTTTGCTTGACCCAGCAATTGAAATGGCACAAAATTTCCCAATTCCTTCATGGATTCCCCCTGCCAGCGGGTTTGTGTTAGGAGCCTTGTTTCTAAGGCTAATTGATATGCTTTTACCCCATTTACACTTTCAGTCACCAATTGAAAAAGCAGAAGGAATAAAAACATCTTTCAGACGGACAACCCTTCTTGTATTTGCAGTAACTCTACATAATATCCCCGAAGGCTTGGCAATAGGTGTTTCCTTCGGAGCACATGCCTTGGAGCCTTCCTCTGTTACACTACTTTCATCGATTGTTTTAGCCTTTGGTATTGGTATTCAAAATATTCCTGAAGGTTTTGCCATTTCAATGCCCCTAAGAGGAGAAGGATTTTCACGAGGTAAAAGCTTTTTCTATGGTCAGTTATCGGGGTTTGTGGAACCTCTATTTGCTGTCTTGGGCGTTCTTCTTGTGGAGATTATGCAGAACTTTTTGCCCTATGCATTGGGTTTTGCAGCAGGTGCGATGATTTTTATAACCGCCGAAGAGTTAATTCCTGAATCGCAAAGAAATGGAAATTCTGACCTCGCCACAGCAGGATTGATAATTGGCTTTACTCTAATGATGATTCTCGATGTAGCCTTTAAATGAAGCTATACAAGTTCAAATATAAAATCCATCTCTACAACAGCTCCGAGGGGTAAACTGCTGACACCTACCGCAACTCTACAGTGTTTACCTCTGTCTCCAAAAATTTTAAAAAGCATCTCCGAGGCAGGATTTAATACTTTCGGATGGTCGACAAAATCATCTGAAGCGGCAATATAGCCTGTTATTTTTATGCACTGTTTTATTTTATCAAGGCTTCCAGCATGTTCCCTGACAATTGCTAAAGCGTTTAAAACTGTCTGCTTCGCCTCTTCACTGGCTTCTTCAATTGAAAGTTCCAGCGGAACTTTGCCTTTCTTTGAAATTTTCCCTTCTCTAAAGGGAAGAATTCCACTTAAAAAAAGAAGATTATTTACCCTCAATGCAGGCACATAGAACCCCACAGGTTTGACTGGCTCTGGAAGGGAGATTTCTAATTCCTTCAGTTTTTCTTCAATCATTTTGTTAATATAACATATAATTAAGCTTTAACTTTAGCAGTTATCTCTGATGTATATATTTTTTGTTTGTGCCAATGTCCAAAAATTCTGCCTGAATTATAAAGTTTGCCTAAAAAAGTTGTAAGCTCCTTAGAAATACCTGAAGGTTCATAATTCCCGTAGGGCGTTCCTTTAAGTGGAATGAAGTAATGACTGTGTATCCTAACGGGAAGATTTTTACTCCTGCCAAGATTAACAAGAAGTTCCATGAATTTTATTGTCTTTTTCTGGTCATCACTCGTTTCCTCGGGAAGTCCGAAAATAAAATCCACATCTACAGAAAATCCCTCTTCTATGGCATTTTTTACAGCTCTGTATACGTCTTCAGTTGAGTGACCACGATGCATTCTATCAAGCATTCTGTCACTTCCAGATTGAGCTCCTATTGTAAAGTTTCTGTTAAAAATGTAAGGCTTTATAGTTTGAATGGCCTCTTTTGTAAGATGTTCCGGTCTTATCTCGGAAGGAAAAGTGCCGAAGAACAATCTCAGTCTGTCAGAAAGTTCTCTTAAACTTTTAAGCATCTGTTCTACTGCATCCAGCTTAAGCGTTTTTCCATCATAAGAGCCGTAACTCATAGCATTGGGAGTAATAAATCTAAAATCTCTCATACCGTGTCTCAGAAAAATCTCCGCATGACTTTGAATACTCTCAATGCTTCTGTGTCTTGGTTTTGTTCCGAAAAGATAACTCGTTTGACAAAATTTACAGGCAAAAGGACAACCTCTGGTTATTTCAAGGGGGGAGAATCTCTTGTTTATAGTGCTCCACGCCATAAAGTCATTCAAGTCAATTCTTTCTCCCTTGATTAGAGATTTTCTTTTTCTATCAAGATTTCTGAAACCGGTAGACAGAAGTTCGGGAAAGGTCTTTTCTGCCTCACCTACGAAAACATAATCAAAGCCTAAATCAACAACTTTCCTTGGTACTCCAGAAGGAGCTGGTCCTCCTGCAATAAAAATTGAAGCTGGATATTTTTCTCTCAAAAATGTATAGATACTCTTTATCTCTTTCCATTGGGGAGAACAAAAGGAAAAACAAAAAACGCCTTCATCACAATCTTTCATTAGAGCTTCTAAGGTTTCAATATCTTTTTGGCTAAAAAATACAATATCCACATTTAAATCATTTCTTTGCTCAAGGGATGCAACAATAGGAGTTATACTGTATCGATTAAACTTTGTTTCAAAGAAAAACAGTTTCATCTATTATCAAGAAGTTCCTCGGCATGAAATAATGAACTTTCCGTTATGCGACCACTCAGCATTCGAGCTATTTCTTCTTTTCTTTCGTTGTCATTGAGGACCTTTACTTTTACTAATGTTTTATCATCAGCTATGAATTTTTCAACTTTTATGTGGCTGTCTGCCATAGCAGCTATCTGAGGAAGATGGGTTACGCAAAGCACCTGATGATATCTGGCAAGTTCTTTCATTCTCCTACCTACATTCTCTGCTACAATACCACCTATCCCTGCATCTATTTCATCAAAAACAAGGGTTATAGCTTTAACAGATGTCTCAGCCATTTTTAATTCCACACATTTTAAAGCAAGCATAAGCCTCGAAAGCTCGCCTCCAGAGGCAACTTTTGAAAGAGGCTTTGGAGGCTGTCCTGGATTTGCAGTGAAAAAAAACTCTATATCATCTATTCCTTGAGGACTGATAGGTTTTTTATCAATGTTAATCTTGAAGTCCGGCTTTGAAAACCCTAAAAACTTCAGTTCTTCAATAATGTTTTTCTCTATCGTATCGACCTTTTCTTTTCTTTTATCTGATAAAATTTTTGCATTATCCTCAAGAAGCTGAGAAAGCTCTTTTAGTTTTTCCTCTTTCTCTTTCAATTCATCTTCAGATAGAGAGAAAAATTTTATCTCTTCTTCTGCTTTCTCTGCATACTCTATGATTTCTTTTATACTCCCGCCATACTTTGATTTAAGCTTGCTTATAAGAGAAAGTCTCTCTTCAATACTTTCAAGGCTTAAAGGGTCTGGTTCATAACTCTCCTTAAGCTTTCTCAGAATATGAACTGCTTCTTCAATTTGAACAAATGAAGATTCAATGAGACCTCTTAATTCTTCAGCTTTTGAGTCAAATTGAGATAGTTCTTTAATGTGATTAAGAAGGACAGACATGCCCGTATAAACAGAGTTTTTATCTTCTTTCAGAAGAGCAAAGCTGCTTTCTGCTATTTCCTTTATTTTCATTATATTTCTTAAAATTTGTCTTTTTTCGCTTAGCTCCTCCTCTTCTCCTTCTTTTAAATTAGCCTTCTTTATTTCGTCAATCTGAAAATTGAGTAAATCAAGTTTTTGTTTTTTTTCATTGATTTTTTCCCTTAATTCCTCTACTTGCCGATTAAGTTCTTGAACTTCATTATAGAGCAAGCTCAACTTTTCTGTTTCCTCTTGCAGACCTGCTATAATGTCGAAAAATCTTATGTGATTTTCTTTTTTAAGAAGATATGTATGCTCATGTTGTCCGTGAATGTTGATGAATCGCATTGCCATGTTCGAAAAGCCCTGTAAGGTATGGGCAGATTCATTAATATATGCCCTTGTCTTACCCTGCAAATTCAATATTTTTCGAAAAATAAGTATCTCTTCGTCGATTCCTAAATCTTCAGGGGAAAAACCCGAAATTAGCACTTCCACAGAAGCTTCCTTTTTACCATGCATTACAAAATCAGCAGGTAAGACCTTTTCTTTTAGTAAAACTCCCAGAGCGTCTATAATAATGGATTTTCCCGCTCCAGTCTCTCCTGTAAGCACATTAAATCCTTCAGAGAGAGATAAATTCAGACTTTCAATTATAGCGAAATCTCTGATTCTTATCTCTTCAATCATTTAATCAAGCCGGCGACTCTTAAAACCTCCGCAAGTTTCTCTTTATTTGCCGAAGACATTTCACAGAGAGGAAGCCTGAACTCTTCTTTAATCTTACCCATAAGAGCAAGTGCAGTTTTTACGGGAATTGGGTTTGTTTCAATAAACATGGCTTTGTTTATGGGCTCGAGCTTATAGTGAATCTCTCGTGCCTTTTCAATTTCACCTCTCTCCCAGGCATTAAAAAGTTCTGACACATCCTTTGGGCATATATTGGCAGTAACAGATATAAATCCTCTACCACCAAGAGTAAGAAGAGTTAAATTGGTAAAATCATCACCGGAAAGCACTGTAAAGTCTCTCCCGCAAAGCCTTATAATTTCACTTACCTGCTTCATATCGCCTGTAGCTTCTTTTATTCCTACTATTCTTTTATGCTCTCTCAACCTTGCTACAGTCTGAGGTAACATATTCAGAGAAGTTCTACCTGGCACATTATAGAGAATTATTGGCAAACCGGTCTTGTCAGCAATTTCTTTAAAATGTCTGTATAAACCCTCCTGTGTTGGCTTATTGTAGTAGGGAGTTACGGATAGAACCGCATCAGCACCGAGCTGCTCTGCTTTTTTAGTTATCATGATTGCCTCATCAGTAGAGTTTGAGCCTGTCCCAGCTATAACGGGAATTCTCTTATTTACTGTTTTCACTGTTATTTCAATTACCCTGTAATGCTCTTCGTAATCAAGGGTAGATGCCTCTCCTGTTGTTCCGCAAGGTACTATTGCATGGGTGCCCTCTTTTATGTGCCATTCTATTAGTTTTTCAAGGGTCTTCTCATCTACCTTACCTTTTTTAAATGGTGTGACTATCGCAACCATTGAACCTTTAAGCATTTTAAAACCTCCTAAAAAGTTTTTAAGAAATTATACCATAATGTTTGAGTTTATTTATCATTTGATAGCCTTTCAATAAATAACTCACAGATTATATTGGCAGTTTCCCTTACTTTATGGCTAATTGAATTCCCAAAAGTTGTATCCTCCGGTTGAATTCCGATAATAAATATCTGCGGATTTATGTGCAGTTTTATATAATGAATGATAAGGTGCAAATTAGTCTGATGAGTTATTGTTCCTTTATTTGCAATATCTTTATTGGAAATAATAATAAGTTCACCGGGTTGTCTGTTTAATCTCATGGCATCAATGAATATTATGAGGTCGGGCTTTAAATCAATAAACTTATCAATGTATTTTTCCGGGCTGTCTTCGCAATCTAATGTAACGGCCTTGATTCTGCCTTGCAGATTTTTTACTATATAACTTCCAACGGCATCATCTCCTCTAAGAGAATTGCCAATGCCTGCTATTATAATTTTTCCGGAAAGTCTGTCTAAGAAGTCCTCAAGATTCAATTTCTTCTGCAACAAGAGGTTTTATTTTTTCCTTTGAAATTCCTAAAGCCTTTGCAATGCCAAATAATATTGCCTCAGGACGAGGGGGGCAGCCGGGAATGTATAAATTTACAGGGACAATTTTATCCACACCTCCAACAACATTGTAACTGTCAAACCATATTCCACCAGCAGTAGCGCATGAACCAAGGGCAATGACAATTTTAGGCTCTGGTGTAGCTTCGTAGACTTTTTTCACGAAATCAACGGTAGGTCGCGTAACTGGCCCAGAAATTACAAGGGCATCGGCATGACGGGGGGAACTCACAGCCTTCATACCAAATCTTTCTATGTCATAGTAGGGAGTTAGAATATCGAGTAATTCTATGTCACAACCATTACAGGCTCCTGTATTTACATGAAATACCCAAATGGATTTCTTGAAAGCCCTCTGGGCTAATTTCTTAATCAAAGACATTTTTTCCTCCTAATGAATTGTAGATAAAATTGACTTTGCAGCACTATCAATAAGGCAATAAATAAATTCTGGATATACTCCTCCCACAATCAGTAGAATGGCCAAAAACAAAGAACAAAAAATCATTAAAGCTGGTAGAGGAGTGTCACTTTTGAGCTCTACTTCTTCATTTTTGGCCCAGAAAATAGCATTAGCGGTTCTCAATAAAGCAATGACACTTATAAAACCTGAAATAGCAAGAATGACTGAACTCCAGAAAAATCTTTCCTCGGCAAGATTAAAAATTACAGTAACAGCACTTAAAAAACTATTAAAAGGAGGCATCCCTCCTACTGCCATTGCACCTATTATGAAAGATATTATGATAACAGAATTTTTTTTCGGAAGAAGGGATATATCTTCAATTTTTCTGCTTCCACACAGATAGATTAATGCTCCTACCGATAAAAAAAGAGCACCTTTCATAAGAGTATGATTTAACATATGAAAAACACCGCCCCAAAAACCTGAATAACTACTTAAAACAAAAGCAGACGCTATTAATCCCATCTCGCTTATACTACAGTAAGCAATTAACTTTTTGATATCTCTCTGATTAAAGGATAGAACTGCTCCGAACAGCATGCTTAAAGAGGCCAAGATTATAACCATAAGCCTTATTTCTTCCAAATTATAAGCAAAGGCTGTAACGGTTCTGGCTAAACCGTAAAATCCAATTTTTGTAACGGCACCCGCTAAGAAAAATGTTACTGCTGTAGGTGACTCTGCATAAGCATCGGGTAGCCATATATGAAAAGGCATTAATCCAGCCTTTGTGAAAAATCCAATAATAAATAATCCAGCGCATAAAAGTGCCATGTCCCGAGAGAGGGAAGATACAATTTGTCCCATACTGCTAATGGAGACCTCTTGTCCCGTTGCATAATAGATAAAAACAATAGCAAGTAAACTAAAAAGTATCCCAACATTTACCACGATAAGATATCTGAAGCCTGCCTTGAGGGCTTCCTTTGTTAAATTAAAAGCTATTAGATATACAGCAACGATGCTGCTTAGTTCAAGGGCTATGTATATCAAGAAAAGATTATTCAGAGAAAAAGCAAGATTCATAAATCCTGTGGATATTAAAATCATAGAAAAATAAAAATGAAAATGCTTGGTTCGATGGAAGTAGTTCTGGGGAAGTTCTTTTAAAGAGTAAAGGATAACGAAAATAGTTACAAACTCAACCATGAACTGCATAAAAATACCAAAACCATCTAAGAAAAAAAATCCATAGAAATCTAAAGATAAGCTCTCACCATACTTTAGTATATAAAAGCTATAGAAGGTTGAAAACAAAGCAAAAGCTATAGAAACCAATGATAAAATAACATTAGTTAACAAACCTTTCCGCATAAAAAAAATAATCATTCCAGTTAAAAAAGGAGCTAAAAAGGAGAGGCAAACACATATAAAATCGTAATTCATCTACCTCACTCCTGTATTTTTAAAATACTCTTTGAATTTCTAAACTTTTTAATCTCTTCTAAAACCGCTATTTCGCTCAGTTTTCTTGCAATATAAATAAAAAGAAATATGGCTATTACAAAATTCACAGTGAGGGCTAATTCTATAAATTTAGGCATATGAGGTATCATGCTTATCATGAGGAAATGAATTCCGTTTTCTATTACGAAAAAGCTGATTATCATTTTTATTATGTCTTTTTTTGAAAGCAGTAAAAACATACCATAAACAAAAAGCATAACTCCAGTGGAAAAACATGAAAGAACGTCTGGGAAAATTAAGCTCTGAAAAGCATTTATTGATTTATAACCTACAGACAGAATAACAATAGAAAGAGCTATTGAGAGAGGATGAATTATAGAAGGTGTTGTTTCTTCTGTTAATCTATTTCTGAGAAGAACTATCAAAAGATAGGGCATTAAAAAGGCCCTCACAATTAGGTCTAAAACAGCGATTAGATAAAGAGAAGATATATTGTTCAGATAGGCAAGAACAAATATTGAAATAGAAATTAACAATGAATGAGGTATTAGGCTGTAGGAAGAAAATTTAAGGTTCTTCGATTCACCTGCAAGAAATGTAAAGAATAAAATTGATATATATATTATCTCCATATCATACTCCTAAAAGAGCTAAAAATACAGCTGTGATTGAAAATCCTGCAAGAGTTAAATTGTATTTAAGTGCTTGGTCAATTCTCAATCTTGGATTTAATGCTTCAATCAGTGTGCTTATGAAAATTATTACAGTAACTTTAGACAGGGCAATAAGAATATTTAAGAGAATATTCTCAGTTAGTGGCCAGGGGATAAAAATTTGGGAGAAAACAAGACAAAAAAGTACTTGTTTTGACATATTTGCCCATTTTACACAAGCATACTTAGGACCGCTTAATTCAATAAGCACTCCTTCGGCTATCTCTTGTTCTGCCTCTGAAACATCAAAAGGAATTTTTCCAATAAGTGCTTGTAGGGATAGAAATACGCAAACTGTTGCCAAAAGCATTGAAACATTAGGACCGTTTAAATGATACCATTTTACAATGTCTCCGATTTTAAAAGAGTCTGCATTTATAGCTCCAGTAATCAAGGCAATAGCAAGTATTGGCTCAACGGAAAGATGGAGCATCATTTTACGAGATGCACCGATATAGGCAAAAGGATTTTCTGAGGCCGAGGCTGTTATGATTATGGCAATTCCCACGACAGTTATTATATAGATAAAGAGAAATATGTCCCCCCAGAAATTAAAAGGAGGATTTACTCCCACAATAGGCACTAAAAGAGAGGCCATTGCAATACTGATTACTGAAAGATATGGTGAAAATCTGAAAAGTGGATTTATCGTTGATTTTAAGTCTTCCTTTCCCATTAGTTTTAAAATATCGTAGTATGATTGAAGTGGCGGAGGTCCTACCCTGCTTTGAATTATTGCTCTTATCTTTCTGGTAAATCCATCGAAAAGAGGGGACAGCAAAAGCACTACGGATATATTTATAATTGAGGAGAAAATAATCAAGCTCCAATTCATGGCTTTCCTCCCGATAAATGAAACACTAAAACACCAACTAATATACTTCCTAACACCAGCCATGCAATGTATTTTTTACTTAGTTTTTCATATATCTGTTCAATAGAGATAAATACCAGTCTGACTTTATTGGCAAAAGGATAATAAAACCAATCGTCTGGATTTAAAAATTTTTTAATCCACGAAGGCATAGATAATTTAAAAGAAGGCAAGCCTACGGGATATAAACCTTTAAACTGAATCTTGCCAATCCTAAAGCTTACCATTTCCTTAAATGGTTGATAAAAACTATGCCCTGTGTAAGTGACTTCCTCTGGAGAGTGTTCTTTGCCTCCATACCAAGTCTCCACTTCTCTTTTGGGTGCCTGAGCGTATCTCTCAAATGAAAAGATTAATAAGGAAAGAATAAAAACAGAGAAAATAACGAATATAGGAAACCAAACCCCTCCTTCAGAACAGTTCTTACAAAAATTAATACCAAATCCAAAAAAACTTGTTACAAATATTTCAGAAAAGTTTGGCAAAGATAGATTGACCGCAGAAGTTATGGCATTATAAGTTAATTTGAGAGATATAATGGGGAATAAACCTGTTATTAGACAAATCAATGCAAGAATAATCTGTGAAAGTGTCATACTACAGTGAACATTTCCTCTTTCAACATATGTTAATTTCATTTTTCCCATAAAAGAGGAGTTGAAAAATTTAAGAAAGGAAGCAAGAGTAATGGCTGAAATAAAAACTGAAATTATACCGAAAACTATAAAAGCTCCCTTTATTAAAAGCAAAGTTTCACTTACCTTTGCTGCTCCAATGGATGATTCAAAAATAATCAACTTTGAGACAAAACCATTGAATGGAGGCACACCTGCTATTGAAAGAGAACCAACTAATGCCGTCATTGTAGTAAGAGGCATTACCCTAATTAAACCTGAAATTCTATCAAGGTCTGTTGTTCCTGTTTTGTAATAAATTGAACCTGCATTTAGAAAAAGCAGGCTTTTATACATGGAATTATTTAAAAGATGCAACAAGCCACCTGTAAGAGCTGTTATTCCAACAAATTGGTTCAAGCTCATGAAATAAAGTCCTGCACCTATTCCAAGCAACATATAGCCAACCTGTCCTATGGCATGAAAAGACATTAATCTCTTAGCTTCATCCTGAGTTAAGGCAGCGATTGTTCCAATAAAAATTGAGAAAACTCCAGCCGTTGCAATTATAAATCCCCACGATTGTGTATATGGAGAAAGTGGAATAACTGATAGGAAAAATCTAAGAAGGGCATAGACTGCCAATTTTGACATCACTCCTCCAAAGAAAGAAGATGCAGAAGATGGCGGTTGAGGATATGCATTAGGTAACCAGAAACCAAAAGGAAGAACGCCCGCTTTTGTCAAAAAAGCCAAAGACAAGGAGAATAATATAAAGTGACTGAGTAAAAAATTGCCTTTTAATATATCACTCAGGGACTTACTTATTGCTGTAAAATTAAAATCATTGCTATAAGAGTATAAAATTACAGCAGATAATATTAAAAAAGCTGTGGCAATATGAGTTGCTATAAAATACTGTAGTCCCCCTCTTAGTGCTTCTCTTTTCTCTCCTTCAAAAATTACAAGAAACCATGAACTTAGAGTCATCACTTCCCAGAAAAGGATGAAAAAGAACAAATCTTTCACTATTACAACTCCAACGCTGGAGAAAAAAAGGAGCATTAAAAAAGGATAAAATCTTCTTGGAGAATGAGCTTTATAGACTTCTAAATATTTCCATGAAAACATGGTGACACAAAGAGAGACAATCGCTATGACTATAAGAAAAACAGCTGAGAGAGAATCAACTAAAATGGATAGAGATGAATTTAAAAGAGGCTTAATGGAAAATAGATTTTTTTCCAATTGGTTATTATTCATCAAACAATTTATGGAAAAATTTAAAAGCCCTATTGAAAAAAGAAAGTTCATTATGAGACTTACGAAACCAGCTAATGATTTTCTATTAATAAATATAGACAAAATCGCCCCCAATAATAAAAATCCCAAAGAGGCGTATAGATAATAAAAATCATCCATTCATACACCTCCATAAAGAGCTTTGACAAAAGGGAAGCCTATAAGGGGAGACAATAAACAGAAAATCAAAAGCAATATTAAACTTACTCCCATTGTCATAGGAATTTCAGTGTTAGCTAATAAAACTTTATCAGAAGGAGTTCCAAAGAAAACTTTGTGGCCTATAAATATATACCAACAAAATGAAAGAACGCTTTCTAAGACAGATAAAACACCTAAAAATGCGGTATAGTTATTTTTTAGTTCAAAGGCACCTGTAAAAATCATGAACTTACTCCAGAAGCCTGAAAAAGGTGGAATGCCTACAATAGCAAACATTCCAACTATAAAACAAAGAGCAAGTAATGGAAAATTTTTACCTAATCCTCTGAGTTCTCTTATACTTTTGGTTCCTGTAGCATATGCAATGGCACCTACAGAGAGAAAAAGAAGTCCCTTTGCAAAGCCATGATTGATTATGTGGAAAATTCCACCAATTCCACCTACTTTTGACCCTAAAATACCTAAGGAAACTCCTAAGAGAATGTAACCCAGATGACCTATGGTAGAGTAAGCAAGAAGCTTCTTTAGGTCATCTTGAAAATAGTAAAGAACTACCGATAACATCATTGTAATTACAGCAACTGTTGCCGTAATAAAGGCAAAACTTTCTGTTAAGTTTGGAGAGGAAATATAAATTCTTGCTATAAGATACACGCCTGCCTTTACCATGGCAGCAGCATGCAGATAAGCACTTACAGGTGTCGGAGCAACCATTGCATCAGGAAGCCATGTAAAAAGTGGAAATTGAGCAGACTTCGCAGAAGCTGCAAAAAATAAAAGTAAAAGAACAACTAATTTTGAAGTCTCTGCAAGATTATCAAAAACTCGAAAATCAAACGATTTAGTTTCAACATACATTATAGTAAGAGCTATCAAAAAACACAAACCGCCAATATGTGTCATGATAAAGGCCTTCATTCCGGAGAAAAGGGCTTTCTTTTCTTTTGTATACGAAATCAATGCCCATGAACAAAGGGTAGTTATCTCCCAGAAGAAAAATATTTGCAAAAAATTAGTTGACATAACTATACCAGCCATTGCACCAATAAACAGAAGCATGAGAAAGTAATAACTTCCGTAGGGGCTGTAAAAAGGATGGTCAGCATTTTCTGGAGACATATAACCTAATGAATATAGAATTACAAGAAAGCCTATTAGAGTTATCAAGATAAGCATTATTGAAGTTAGATAATCGTTCATCAAACCAAAAATTAAACTTACTTTGAACCAGTTGAAAAATAAAATCTTATAATAAACTGTTTGAGGAGATAATATACTCATGATACAAAAGCAAAGTGTAATAAATGCAAAGGAGCTTGCGAATACACCTGATTTTCTCCCTCTAAAGAAGAGTGATAAAAAAGCACCCACAAGAGGCGTTAAAAGTATAAAAGATAGATTATCCATCACTCAATCGCCCCTTTGTTGCATTTTTCTTTTGCACTCACTGCAAGTCATAAGCTTCCTTATCTGTTCTTCACTTTTGTCCGATAACTTCTCAATTTGTCTTGTAAGCATATTTTCAACAATAAAGGGCTTTCCACACTGTAGACATTTAAACATCTTTAGCCTTACTTCTATCTCTAAATCTTCCTTATTCTCTGTGGCAAGCTCAAATTCATGGGTAATCTGAATGGCTCTCTCTGGACAGGAGGAAGCACATCTTCCACAGTATATACATCTGCCTGAAGAGAATTTAACAATTCTCTCATCACTTGTATTTTCAATTTTTATAAGCCTTGAAGGACAAGTTCTCACACAGTTGCCACATCCGATACATTTATTTTTAAGTATTTGCAATTTTCCCCTTAAATTTTCCGGTGGTTTTACAGGCACAAAAGGATAGGGTCTTGTTATTTTTTTATGCCTTGATGATAAAAGAAGAGCTTTTATTTTGCTTTTAAGCATTTTCTTAATTCCTCTGCCGTATAAGTCCTAAATATCTTGCTTTTTATGTCTACCGTTTCAAATCTCTCTGTGCAGGAAAAACAAGGGTCAATGCTGGCAATGATAAGAGGTGCATCGGCAATGGAACCTCCCTTTAGTAAAACCGAAAGAGCTTGGTAATTCTGATAGGAAGGTGCTCTTACGCTCCATCTGTAAGGTTTGCCATCTGGACCAGTCATTACATAGTGGAAAAGCTGACCTCTCGGAGCCTCTACATATGATATTCCCTCTTGCCATGGCTCTATCTTTGTAAACTTTATAAAAGTAGGACCTTCAGGTATTTTTTTGACTGTCTCCCTTAAAATACCTATAGATATGAGTATCTCCTCAAGCCTCACTATTGTTCTTGCCCAAACATCTCCCTCTTTTCTTATGGGCATTCTAAATCCTATTTCAGAGTAGGCAGCATAAGGAAAGTTTAATCGGATATCAATTTCTACTCCCGAGGCTCTTGCAACAGGTCCGCCGACATAAAAGTTTTTAGCTTCTTCCTCTGGCAAAGCTCCTACTTTCTGAAACCTAAGTTGAATAACTTCGTCATTTAGTATTATTTCTCTTAACTCTCTCACTTCCTTTTCAATCTGATTTATAACTCCTTCCATGTCTTTCATTTGCTGAGGAAGTATATCGATTGTTACACCGCCAACTATGTTAATTCCGTAGGTTTTTCTGTTTCCTGTTATCATCTCACATAGTTGCATGACAGGTTCACGAATTCTCCATGCCTGCATAAATAAAGTATCAAAGCCAACAATATGGGCTGCCAGTCCCGCCCACAAAAGATGACTATGTATCCTCTCAAGTTCTAAAAAGATGGTTCTTATAAATTTTGCTCTTTCGGGGACATCAATTTTTCCTGCCCTTTCAACAGCCTGACAATAGGCAGTTGAGTGGACAAATCCACATATACCACATATTCTCTCGGCAAGAAAAGGAATCTGTTGATAATTCAGAACACTCTCGGCTAATTTTTCAATTCCCCTGTGCACATAAAAACCTCTGTAATCAAAATCTACAATCTCTTCTCCATCAACAATAAGTCTGAAATAAGCAGGCTCTTCCAGAGATGGATAAAAAGGCCCCAAAGGAATTACTGTCCTCCCTTCCCCAGGTTTTTTTAGTTCTACAGAAGCTTCCGATTTAACGGGAGGCTTAAAATCATAGGAGAAATTTTTTCTGAGAGGATAAAGATCTTCTGGCCAATCATCAGGCAAAACAAGTCGTCGTGGGTCAGGATGCCCTAAAAAGTTCACTCCAAAAAGGTCCATACACTCTCTTTCAGCCCAAATTGCTCCGGGTATAATATCTGAAATAGAGGACACTGAGGGTGAGGCTGAATCTAATTCTGTTTTTAAAATAATGTTTATCCTCTCTTTGAGAAGTAAAAAAAAGTAATTTAGCTGAATTTTCTGGCGCTGTTCTGAAAAATCAATGGCTGTAAGATGGATAAATCTTGCTCCTTGTAAAATGATTAATCTTACAATCTCTCTAATCTGTGAAGCTTCTGAAAAAACTACAAGATTCTCAGCCTCTTTTTCGACTTTTGCAAGAGAGGAGATTTTATCGTTCAGCGAATTCATTTACATTTAATTATATCAATAATATCACCAGAGTTAGTCATTACTTTATTTTATGGCAATATTAGCTGTTTTTTTTGTTATAATTTGTTAGTTATAAGAAATAAAAACGAGGTGAAAAAGATGAAAATTTTGATTGTTTACTACAGCACTTTTGGTAATACCTATAAGATGGCAAAATATGTCGCAGAAGGAGTAATCGAAGCAGGAGGAGAACCTATCATCAGAAGATGTCCCGAGTTACTTCCAGAGCAACTAATTGCATCAAGACCAGATATTCAGGCAGGCATTGATATGCAAAAAGATATACCCCTTGTCACTCTTGAAGACTTTAAAAATGCTGATGGTTATGCTTTTGGAACACCAACAAGGTTCGGTAATGTCTCGGCACAGCTTAAAAATGTGGTCGACCAGTTCGGACCTCTGTGGATGCAAAGAGTTTTTGAAGGAAAACCAGCAGGAGTTTTTGTATCAACAGGCACTCTTCACGGAGGACAAGAATCTACAATTCTTACTTTCATGACCGTATTACTTCACTTAGGATGTATAATTGTTGGAATACCCTATTCTGTGCCAGATTTATATTTAACAAAAGGTGGAGGGTCTCCATATGGTCCGGGTCATGTTGCAGAAGCTGAAAATAAAAGAGAGATAGACGAAAATGAAATAAACCTATGCAAAGCCTTCGGAAAAAGACTTGCCGAGGTGGCATTGAAATTAAAAAGATAGTCTGAAGGTTTTTTATGTTTAATTACATAGACTATCGAAAAGTTGAAAAACCTCTAAATTTAAAAAATTTTACCGTAGAAATTGGCTTCGGCGGAGGAGATTACATAGTTAGTCTTGCCAAAGAACGCAAAGATGAAGTATTTTTTGGAATAGAAAAATCTTGGATACCTGTAAACAAACTTCTGAATAAATGTAAAAAAGATGGCATTAAAAATATATACTGCACTAAGATAGATGCTTACTGGGCTTTTCAGTTACTTTTTGAAGATTGTAGCGTAAAAGAGATAATAATGAATTATCCTGACCCATGGCCAAAGAAGTCACATGAAAATAAGAGACTTACCTCAACTGAAAACCTCCACATTTATGCTAAAAAGCTTATTCACGGAGGCACTATCAGATTAAGAACAGATGATTATATGCTTGTAGACTATACGTTGAAGGAATGTGAAAAAACAGGAGCTTTTGACTCAGAAGTAATTAAACCTGTTATTAAAGAACCAATCACAAAATACGAAAAAAAATGGCTTTCAATAGGCAAATCCATCTGGGATTTAATACTGACCAAAAACAAAGATCCCTTTCCTCTTAAGATAAGGCAAATAAAGGAGGTAAAAGAATTGTATCCATTAAGAATCTCTTCAGAAAATATTAATATTGAAAGTCTAATCAATAGGGAATTTAAGATAGAAAATAACTTATACATAAAAATTTTTTCAGCTTGGAGAAGAAACGAAGACTTCGCAATAGAGGTTTTACTATCGGAGAACGGTTTATTGCAGAGTTTTTTAGTAACTGTAAAGAAGAGGGATAGTTATTATATAATAAACATATCAAAGTTTAGTGAAGTTTTGAAAACCGAAGGTATCAAAAAAGCTTTGCTTTTTTTGAGTAAAGTCTTAGAGGAGAAAAAAACATGAAAAAAAAGATTATAATCTGTGTTCAAAAGGATATAGCAAATGCGATAAACTGGGCACTAAAAGACTTAACGATAACCTCAGAACAGTATGTCGACCATTTATATCAGTTAGAGAAAATTTTCGAGACAAATGCAGACTTTTCAGTTTTAATAATCGATTCTAAAATTGATGGAGAAAGCACAGTTCCATTTTTACAGAAAGTTAGAGAAAAAACAAAAATAAAAATTCTGTTAATTATCTCCGCTGATACGCCAAAACAAGAAGTGTTAAATCTAATTCAGAATAAACTTGTCGATAATGTAATCATAAGACCATTTAATGCAAATCAGATTGTTGATGCCGTATCAAAGCTTTGTGGTATAGAAAAACCCTCTGAAAAGCCCTGGTATATGTATACAAAACCTCAGTAACTTTGATATAATTCACTCTATGGAAAATCAAAATAACTTTGAAGACAGGCTTGAAGAGGCAAATATTCTGGTTAGATACAGAGAGTTTCCGGAAGCTTGTAAAATCTATGAAGAACTCATAAGTGAGGGATATGAATCTCCTGAACTTTATAATAATTACGGTCTTGCTTTATTCTATCTGGATGAAATCCAAGAAGCTTTAAACAAATTTAACAAAGCAATCGAATTAAATAGCTCTTTTGCCCTACCCTACGCCAACATCGGTCTTATACATCTAAACGATAGTCAGTATGAAAAGGCAATAGAGTATCTATTAAAAGCCCTTGAATTTGATACCTCTAACGCAGAAACTCATTACAATCTTGCCGTATCTTACTACAGAATGGGCAATAAAATTGAAGCGCTTAAACATTATGAGTTTTTCTTGAAGTATGCAGGAGAAGAATACAGTAAACTTAAAGAAGGTGTTCTTAAAATCATAAATCAAATAAAAGAAAACCAAGACAATCCTAAAGATTAATCAAACTAAGCTAATCAAATGATTGATAATCACATAAAGGATAAAATAAAAAAAGCCAAGGAAAATTTTTACATAATTAGAAACCTTGATGTCCTTGACGAAATACAATTTTTAGTAGAGGAACTTCTAAAAATTATCAGAAAGGCCGATGAAGAAAGATTTAAATCTGGAATGGTTGAAATCTGCCAGGACTGCGGTAAAAACGGAATTCCCTGTTGTGGTAGTGGAATAGAAGAGAAATACTCTTTAGAACTACTAATGCTAAATCTCATTCTGGGCGCTGAATTACCAACAGAACGAAAGATAAAAAGGGGTTGCTTTTTTCTCAACTCAAATGGCTGCTGTCTTATAGCAAGAGATGTTTTCTGTATAAATTATATTTGCAATAAGATTCAGATAAAATTATCACCACGGAGTTTAATACAATTAAGAGAACTTGAAGGTAATCAATTAAATCTTCAGTTCAAAATTGAAGAACATCTAAAGAAAATAATAAATCAGAGTTTAAAGTAAGTTATTTTTTCTTTTTCTGCTTTTCATTTTCTTTGTTAATCAATTTTTTAAGCTCATTTGTCCTCTGCAAAGCGTATTTACCAATCTCATTTTTACTGTTTATTTCAATCTGTCTTTTGTAAGCTTCATAAGCCAAATTTAAATCACCTGTTTTTTCATAGCACACACCGAGATAACCATTTACTGATTGATGATTTGTTCTTGCTTCAGAAAATTTTTTAAGATAGTCAATTGCTTCTGCACAATTATCAAGATTATAGTAACTCATTCCGAGATAATACATCGAATTTATGTCCTCTGGAAATAAAGAAAGAGCTTTTTTAAGCCTACCTATACTTTCAAAATAATTATTCTTTCTGTAACTAATCATTCCCAAGCCTCGCAAGGCAGGTTGATAATCTTGCTGAAGATTTAGAGTATATCGGAAATACCTTTCAGCCTCCTGATAATTTTTATTTCTGTAGTTAATAAAACCATAGAGCGCATAAAAGGACGGCTGATTTTTTTCCTTCTGAATTGCAATTTTCAAAAGCTGCTCTGCTTCTGCCAAATTTCCCTTTTTAAACTCATTCACTGCCTTATCGTAGTAGTTTCTATATATCTGATTAACTCTTTTTAAATCTGCTACCATAGATTGAAACTTTGTTCTGTTAGCCTTATCCACTTTAACTGGTTGAATTTCTGACTCAGCAATTAACTTTTCAATCTCTTCTATTCTCACTCTTGTTCGAGGATGAGTAGATAACAAATCACCTAAGAATGTATCGTCTTCCGCATCTTTACCAAGAGATACTCTATAATCCCTTACTGCCCTCTCGAGCGTTTTGTGAGCACTGATTGCATATTTTGGGTCATAACCGATTTTGCTCATATATAGCACACCTAATCTATCAGCCTCTAACTCATCATCTCTGCTATACTTAAGAAGCAAAAGACTACCTCCAATTACGCCAATGCCAAGAATTAGGTCACTATATTCTTTGCCCTGTAGGGATAAACCTAAAATAGCCAGTCCAACCTGCATTAAAACATAGCTACTCATGTGAGCGGCTGAATGCCTTGCTGAGACGTGTCCTATTTCATGTCCCATCACAAAGGCAAACTCTGCCTCATTGTCCAGTTCTGCAAGAAGCCCTCTTGTTATTGCCACATATCCAGGTAATGCCCAAGCATTTGGTATAGAACTATTCTGTATATAAAACTTACAGGGTAGATGGGGTCGATGGGAATTTTTATGAAGCTTCTGTACAATACCATCAAGGTATGCTCTTAATTTTTCATCCTTGTATTCTCCTCCTCCTCCCTCAGAACCCCATATGGCGCTTGGAAAGTAGTTTTTCCCAAGCTCTAACTCTCCCTCTTCAGAGAAGAACATTAATTGTTGTTTACCAGTAACAGGATTAACAGCGCAGGAAAAATTTGAAAGAGCAAAAATAAGAGTTAAAAACAAAGAGAATATTTTTATAACAATGCTTTTCTCTTTCATAGTTGTGAAAGTTTTTAATTAAAACTAATAATTTTTATGGAGGGAGAAAAAGTCTCCCTCCATAAAACTCAGGCCAAAAGCCTTAATCTGTTGGACCTTTCTTGAAATTATGGTCCTTACACTGGACTTTCTTAGGACAGCCAGAACCTCTACCTCCGCTTTGATGACCACTACATGCATGCCACTCACCCTCGCAGCGACCCCAGTGATTACGGCACCTTGTCAATCCCCTCGTTCCAGAGCGACATCTGTCAGGCATGTTCTCTGGGTCTTGAGCGTGAACCTCTTCAACAATACTCAGAAGATTTACATCCTTCTTAGAGCCTACTGCAAACATAGAGGCAAAAACTCCTAATGCCATAAAACCCATTTTCTTAAGAAAAGAACGACGGTCTTCTTTCATGTCTTTTCACCACCTTTCCTTTGTAAGATTTTGTCCTGTAAAACAGGACGTTTAGAGAAAAATTTATTTAGATACATACCGAATGATTTTAGCCTTACTTTTTTGTCTTTTTCTGGTAATCGATTCTTATCATTAAGTTTTTTGAGAATATAAGCGGCAACTTCTATTTTAAATCTGTTCATTATGCAGTAATTCTCAATTACACTTCTGATATTTCCTCCATAAGCGAAAGAGTCTCCATAGCAACCTCCTCCACAAATATACCTCGCCCAGCATTGAATACACTTTTTGTTGAATATATTGTTTTGAATGAAACTTTTGATTTTTTCTCTATCTACTCCAATTTCAAGATTTCCCATTATGTTCTCTCCCTTTTCTGTAATGAGCCTCATACATGGGTAAAAATCACCATCAGGAGTGAGATACAGAGAGCTTATTCCTGTTGAACAACAATAGAAGGAACGCTTTCTCTCTCTTAGAGCCTGCATGTTTACAGATAGACATTTTAGGCCATTGTGATAGGGGTCAGTCTCCGCTTCAATTAAGTATTCAGCCAGTTCTAAATATTGGCTTTTAAGGGTTGGAATTAACTCGGATGGCAAAACAGGCATCTCTCCTGAGTTTGGACAAATCTCTACCAAAGCCACATCTATAAACCCTAAGGACCTCATATTATTGAAAATATCGAGCAATGTTGGCTTGGTGGATGTTACAGTAACTCGTGCCATTATGTAATATCCTATATCTGGAATTTTAGATATGTTATTTATAATATCTTGCCAGGAGGGTCTACCATCTTTGTAAGGTCTGTTTTTATTGTGTAGTTCTTCTGTACCGTCAATACTTAACATAATTGAAACATTGTTGTCTTTGAGATAGTCGAATACATCTTTAGTCAAAAGTGTTCCATTAGTCGTTATGGAGTAATAAAACTTTTTGTCAGATTTCGAAAGCTCTGATGTATGCTCAATAATTTTCCTGATGAGGTCAAATCTAAGGAGGGGTTCACCGCCGAAGAAGATAAGGTCATACTCTTTATCGTCAGGAGATTGATTAAGCATAAATTCAATTCCTCTGAAAGCTATATCTTCAGACATTAAAGTTTTATGAGTCTGCAGGTATCTCGGACTATTTGCAAAACAATAAGCACAACCTAAATTACAACTGTGAGCAACACCAAGCCATAAACCTGTAAGTTTATGCTCTGTCTGTTCAAGAATTTTTCTCCTATTTTCTGCCTCTTCCTCTGTTAATGGTTCTATTTCATCAATTACTTTCTTTAATTCCCTCTCAGCTTTAATGTATCTTATTGAAAAATTTTCATCTATCCTTTCTCCTTTTATTATTTTTCTTGCTATCTCATAAGCATCTTTTGATAAGGAAAAAAGCTTGTTTCCTTCCACATCATAAAGAAAGTATTCGTCACGGACATTGAATAGATGAACATCACAGCTTTTAATTATTTTTTCCATTAATTTATTCCTATGAAATTATTTTAATTAAAGTATATTTTTACTAAACTGAAATGTCAAGGGGTATTTTGAAATATTTTGAAAGCCTCTGGTATACTTTTACTGGTTGGAGCAAGGGAAGAGAGGTGTGAATCCTCCGCTGCCCCGCAGCCGTGTTGGGAACGAAAGCCCAAAAAGCCACTGGAGATAGTCTCTGGGAAGGCGGGCAAGTAGGAGTTTGAGCCCAAAGCCGGAAGACCTGTCCAACGGGAAGCCTTTGGCTTTCCAATTCCTCGAGGGAGGGAAAAAATTGCCTTTTGCCATTTTCTTCCTTATTTCTTTCCTATTTTCGAGTAATGCTTCAGCACAGGAGACAAAACTCGATGAGATTGTTGTAACCGCAACGAGAATTGAAGAGACTAAATCTGACCTGCCTTACTCTGTTCGAATTATTACAGAAAGAGACATAAAAACATCTGTCGCTAAGAATGCAGGAGATTTAATAGCCGAGTCAGCATTAGGACACGTGCATAAATATCCTGGGTTATCTACAAGCAGAATTGGACTCAGAGGATTCAACACAGACCTCTTTGATGACATTAAAAGTAGGGTTTTGATTTTGATTAATGGAAACAGAACTGGGACTGTAAACTTTGCAACAATTCCTACAGATGATATTGAAAGAATAGAAATTGTTAAAGGACCTGCCTCTGTTTTATACGGTTCCTCTGCAATGGGAGGAGTTATAAACATAATAACGAAAAAGGCTAATAATGAAGGTATTAACGGCAGCGTTGGAATAGATGCAGGCTCTTGGGGATTTATAAAGCCCGTGGCAGAGCTAAAAATTAAAAAAGAGCCCTTTGACTTTTATCTATCAGCAAGCCGTTCATCAATTGATGACTATTCAGCAAAATATTATGGAAAAATTGAAAATACAGGATATGATGAGGAATTCTTATCAGCAAGATTTGGATACAACTTCTTAAAAAATCATCACATATCATTGGGATTTCAACACTGGAAAGGATGGAACATAGGCTCACCAGGAGCAAGGTATGAACCAGATATAGATGATAAAAAGGAAATTGAAAGAAACAGAATTGAAATCAACTATAAAACAGAAAATTTTAATGCAAATTATTATTTCAATAATGACAGAAGAGAAAACTATGAAGGTTCTCAAACAGGCAAGTGGGAAACTCCTGGAGAGATATCAATTACCAAAACAAAAACTCAAGGCTTAAGTATCCTAAAAATTTTACCAATTAATGAGCACAGAATTTTAATCGGCGGACAATGGGATAGAATAAATATCAAAAGCTCAAGAAACACAGGTTCTCCGTATAATCCAAATTCACAGTATGATAGTTATGGCTTGTTTACAGAAGGCAGATTGAGTCTCTTAGAGAAAAAACTAATAATTCATGCTGGATTAAGATATGATTATTTTGAGAACAAAATACTATCAACAGAGGGGATAAAAAATCTAAAGCCAAGAGAGGAAAACCTTGATAACTTCACTTTCAGAGGAGGGCTTTTATATAAAATCACAGAGAATTTGCATATAAAAACTAATGCTGGTACGGCATTTAGAGTTCCTTCGCCAGAAGAGCTTGCTTCTGATTTCATCTCTGGAGGGAAAAGATATTTTGGAAACTCCCAATTAAAGCCAGAAAAAAGCGCTTCCTATGAAATTGGGATTTCATATACGGAAGAGTCTTTAAAAAGTGAAATTACCTTTTTCCATTCAAAATTCAAAAACAAAATTCTCAGATATGAAGATGCAATCTTAAATGCCTATACCTATAAAAATATTGATGGAGCAACTATTCAGGGATTTGAAAGTGAGTTTTCCTATGAGTTAAGCCAATTCTTAGGAACAAAATTTCTTTTGGAGCCCTTTGCTAATTTTACTTATCACACAAGATATTTGAGTAAAGATGAAACAGAGATAAGTAAATATGGTAAAACTTTAACGTATATTCCTAAGTGGACAGGAGCTTTCGGTGTGAAGACAGGCCAAGAAAACTGGGATTTAAGACTTATTGGAAACTATATGGGCGATGAAAAGGTTATAGACTGGTCTCCGTCAGGAAATGGAAAAGTTGTAACAAAAGGTGACTTTACAGTCTTTAATCTTAAGGCTTCATATAGGCCGATTAAAAACCTTGAAATTACAGCATCCATTGAAAATCTCTTTGATAGGGCATATGAGTATGTGCAGTATTATCCTATGCCGAGAAGAACATTTACAGGGAGTATGAAATGGATATTCTAAAAGCCTTTTGTTCATGGAGCGGAGGGAAAGACAGCTGTCTTTCCCTCTATCGCACAATCAAAAGGGGTAAATTTAGAGTTAGCTATCTGTTGAATATGCTATCAGAGGATGGAAGGGTATCCCGTTCTCATGGAATTAGTTCGGAACTCTTAAAAAGTCAAGCTGATGCGTTAGGAATTCCAATTTTTCAGAGAAATACTTCCTGGGAGAGTTATGAAAATGAATTTAAAAGCGCTGTAAGAGAAATGAAAAAAGAAGGTATAATGGCTGGAGTTTTTGGAGATATTGACCTTCAGGAACACAGGGAATGGGTGGAGAGAGTATGTGGAGAACTTGATATAAATCCGATTCTACCATTATGGAATGAAAGCCGAGAAAAACTTCTAAAGGAATTTATTAGCTCGGGTTTTAAAGCTATTGTTTGTTCATTGAACTGTGAATTTTTAGGAGAAGAATGGCTTGGTCGAGAGATTGATGAGAATTTTATCAAAGATTTGAAGGCATTAAAAGAGGTAGACCTCTGCGGAGAAAAGGGAGAGTATCATACATTCGTATTTGACGGTCCCATATTTAAGAGAAAAGTTAAATTCAAAGTTGGAAAAAAGATAGTTAGAGATAAAAAATATTTTCTGGAGTTGAAGCTATGAACTTTGAGATTAAGATTGAGCCTATTAAAAAAGAGTTTCTTGATTTAGCATGGAAAAGACTCAACGGCCTTACAAAACCTCCCGGAAGTCTTGGAAAGCTTGAAGAAATTGCGGCAAAGCTTGTTGCGATTTATGAAAATCCCATGCCGTCGATTAGCAAAAAGGCTGTTTTCGTGTTTGCTTCAGACCATGGAGTAACACAAGAAGGAGTGTCTGCCTATCCCAAAGAAGTTACGGCACAGATGGTTTTTAATTTTCTTAGAGGTGGTGCAGGCATAAACGTCCTTGCAAGACATGCTGGAGCAGAAGTTGTGGTAGTTGACGTAGGAGTTGATTATGAATTTGGAAATCTTCCAGGATTGATATCAAAAAAAATTGTAAAAGGCACAAAGAACATGGCAAAAGAATCTGCCATGACAAAAGATGAGGCTTACAGAAGCCTTCAAATTGGCATAGATATGGCAAAAGATTTTCATTCAAAAGGCTACAATCTATTGGCCACAGGAGAGATGGGTATAGGCAATACAACGCCATCGGCAGCAATAATAAGTGTATTAACAGCTTCGGCAGTAGAGGAAATTGCAGGAAAAGGCTCTGGAATAGACGAAGCAAGGCTTGCAAGAAAGATTGATGTAATAAAAAAAGCAATAGAGATAAATAAGCCCGACCCTGCTAATCCGATTGATGTGCTTGCAAAAGTTGGAGGTCCTGAGATTGGAGCGATGGCAGGAGTTGTGCTTGGTTGTGGTCAATTAAGAATTCCTGTAGTAATAGACGGTTTTATCTCCACTGCCGCTGCCCTTATTGCCTATGCAATCAATCCTTATGTAAGAGACTACATTTTTGCCTCCCATAACTCTGTGGAAAGAGGACATAAAAAAGCATTAAATTTTATGGGATTAGAACCTATTTTAGACTTGAATCTTAGACTTGGAGAGGGAACAGGTGCTGTTCTTGCAATGACTATAATAGAGGCAGGATTAAAGATATACAGAGAAATGGCAACTTTTGAAGAAGCTGGTGTTTCTGGTGAAAAAATATGTTAAAGGGTTTTTTTATAGCCCTTTCTTTTCTCACAATCTTTCCCTTAAAGACAAAAGGCTATGGTGAAAAGGAATTGCGAAATTCTGTTATTTTTTTTCCCTTTGTTGGATTTGTCGAGGGAGTTTTTCTTGCAACAATGGCAAAATATACGGGGCTGTTTTTTTCGTCTTTTTTTGTTTCCGCATTTTTAATAACAGCTTTATTCTGTATAAGAGGAATTTTTCATGTTGATGGTTTAGCAGATACCTTTGATGCCCTTTTTTACAAAGGAAGTGGAGATTATGAGAGAGATTTAAGAAAAAGACTTGAGATAATGAAAGATAGCACTACAGGTGTAGGTGGAGTCACGGCAGTAGTTGTCTCAATTCTTCTTAAATTCTTCCTTTTAAGAGAGATAGTTGAATATAGGGATTTTTTTGCATTAATTGCCATTTTTAGCCTTTCAAGGTGGTTTATAATTACGGTGATGTATTTTGGCAAGCCGGCGTCTACTACTGGCCTTGGAGCAATATTTTTAGGTAAAATCAGCAGGAAAAACCTTTTGATTGCCACGCTACTACCCCTTACTTTAGTTATTTATTTTTTGCTGATTTATAAAAATCTCTTTTTACTCGTAGCAATTATTACAATTTACGGAATTATCATGCTTATTAAAAGAAGCTTTGAGAGAGTTTTCAGTGGTTTAACAGGAGACAATCTGGGAGCAATCATAGAGCTTTCGGAGATTCTTCTGCTTTTAGCATTTTTGCTGGAGAACAAAGTATGGCTAAGTCTTTAACGATACAGGGAACATGCTCTGGTTCTGGAAAGAGCCTGATTGTTACAGCTTTATGTAGAATTTTTAGCAGAAAAGGAATAAATGTAGCTCCTTTTAAAGCACAGAATATAAGTCTACAAAGTTACGTAACCCGTGAAGGCGGTGAAATTGCAATAGCCCAGGCAGTCCAGGCAGAGGCTGCCCTTATTGAACCAGAAATACACATGAATCCTATTCTTCTAAAGCCTTCTGGCAAAAAGGGTTTTCACTTAATTGTTCGTGGAAAATACAGAGGAGTAATAAAGCCCTTCAAAAAGAAAAGAGAAGTGCTTTGGGATACTGTAGTTAGTTCTCTTAATAACATGCAAAGGAAATATGAACTGCTCATCATAGAAGGTGCAGGAAGCCCGGCAGAAATAAATATTCTTGAACAAGATATGGCAAATATGGCAGTGGCTGAATATCTCAAATCTCCTGTGCTGCTTGTGGGAGATATTGAGAGAGGAGGAGTTTTTGCAAGCCTCTACGGCACTGTAAAAATCCTCAATAGCAAAAAAAGCTTTTTCAGAGGATTTTTAATAAACAAGTTTAGAGGTTACAGAGATATATTACAACCAGGTATTGATAAGCTTGAATCTTTACTTAGTATTAAATGTCTTGGAGTAATTCCCTATATTGACAATCTGGCAATTTCCGATGAAGATGGATTTCCTTTTGCTTATTCAAAACCTAAAAGGAGGCAAATAAAAAAAGAAAAAATAAAGATAGTAGTTATTCCCCTTAAATATATATCAAATTTCAGCGATTTTGACCCTTTAAAATTTGAACCCGATGTGGAACTTGCGTATTCCTTGAATGAGGATGAATTAAAGGAGGCTGATATAATAATAATTCCCGGCTCAAAAAGAACAATCGAAGACCTTCAGTATATTAAATCAATCGGATTGGGAGCTTTCATAAAAAATTTAGCTAAAAAAGACAAAGAAATTATAGGCATTTGCGGAGGATTTCAGATGCTCGGAGATAGAATTATTGACAGACATCAGATTGAAAGCTCGAAAACAGAAACTCGTGGATTGGGATTTCTTTCTGTTGAGACAATTTTTCAGCCTGAAAAGATTCTTACCCAAGTAGAAGGGTCTTTAATTGAGAAATCATCAATAAAAATCAAAGGCTACGAGATTCACATGGGAGAAAGCTTTGGTGATATGAATCTCTTTAAGATAAAAAGGCTTTCGTATGGAAAAATTATACAGGAAGGCATGATAAAAAATAATATATGGGGAACATATATTCACGGCTTATTTGAGAATGACAGTTTCAGAAGATGGCTAATAAACAGGCATCGAATAAAGAAAGGCCTTAATCCCATAGATTTTACTTTTTCCTGGAAAAGATTAAAAGAAAGCTCCATAGAAAAGCTTGCCGATTTAGTAGAAAAAAATGTTGAAATGAAACATATTGAGGAGATTTTAGAGTTATGAATTTCTTCTTTGTTGAAGAATATGTAGTTGTCGGAGCCTTTTTAATTGACTTAATTTTTGGAGACCCTCGCAGATATCATCCCATATCATTAATAGGTTTTCTCATAGCAAAAGGAGAGTTCTATTTAAGAAAAGTTGGACTTAGCAATAAAAAAGGTGGCGTTTTTCTATTTATTGGCATTTGCAGTATTACGTTTCTATTTACTCTTTTGTTTTTAAACATTATTTTTTGGACTCAAGAATTTTTCAAAGCAGGAAGTTTAATAGCAGAGTTAACCTTAATAATTATAGCAAGTTTTTTTATAGCCTTAAGAGGTTTACTAAAGGAAGCAAACAAAATCAATAGTCAGCTTGAGGAAGGAAATATTGTAGAGGCAAGACAATCTTTAAAAGCACTTGTTGGAAGAGATACAGAAAATCTAAGCGAGGAAAAAGTAAGACTGGCAATCCTTGAAAGTCTTTCAGAAAATATGTCTGATGCAGTGATAGCTCCTCTTTTTTATTTTTCGTTAGGAGGCCTCCCTCTGCTTGTTCTTTACAAAACAGTTAACACCCTTGACTCTATGGTAGGCTATAAAAATGATAGATACATAAATTTTGGTTGGTGTTCAGCTAAAATGGATGACCTTTTTAATTATATTCCTGCAAGAATAACAGGCTTTTTAATAGTAGTAAGCTCTGCACTGGTTTTAGGTTTTCAATGCAGTCGAAGAACCTTTACTACTATGCTCAGAGATGGAGGGAAGCACACAAGTCCAAACAGTGGCATACCAGAGGCAGCAATGGCAGGAGCTCTCGGAGTCAGGATGGGTGGACCGAACTACTACGGCGGAGTTCTTGTCCAAAAACCCTATATTGGAGTTGACTTAAATGAGACAAATTCAGAACAAATTGAAAAGGCAAAAACAATAATCCTTTTAGGTAGTTTGATTTTTTTACTTTTGTCTATTCTTATAAGGAGACTTATCTAATGCATGGTGGCGATATATACAGTTATGCAGAAATTTTAAAAACAACACCTGAACATATAATTGACATGAGTGCTTCTATTAACCCTTTACCTTTACCCGAAAAAATAAGTCAAAAGATGAATGAAAAATTTGCTCTCCTTAACAGATATCCTGATACAGAGGCGAGAAAGTTTAGAAAAATTCTTGAAGAATTGCATGGCATTCCATATTCGTCAACAATCTGCGGAAACGGCTCTACTGAACTAATCTACCTTGCCGTAGCGTCTTTCAACCCCAGTTCTGTGTTAATACTTGAGCCAACTTTCATAGAGTATGAAAGAGCCTGCAGAGTGAATAGAATTAGCAACATAAGTAGAGTTTTTTCTTTGAAAGCAGAAGAACTCTTAGATAAGACATTTAAAAACTTGAAAACTTCCCATTATGATATGGTTTTCCTCTGTAATCCTAACAATCCAACAGGATGGTTGATTGGGAAGGATAAAATTTTATGGCTCATAAAGAATTTCACGAATACACTCTTCATAATAGATGAAGCTTTCATTGATTTTATGCCTCAAGAAAGCGTTCTCAGTGAAGCAATCTTAATGCAAAATACTCTTGTTCTACGTTCACTTACCAAGTTTTATGGAATGGCAGGTTTAAGATTTGGCTATGCAGCAGGCAACATAAAACTGATTAATAAACTTAGAGAAAACCAGCAACCGTGGAACACTAACAGCTTTGCCCAGTGGATTGCGGAGGAGATTATTGGAGATGAGAGTTTTAGGCTAACAAGCCTTGAATTTTTTGAAAAAGAGAAAGAATTTTTTCAATTATCAATGAGAAATTTAGCTTTAGAATATTTTCCTTCCGAGGTCAACTTTTATTTGCTCAAATTTTCAAGAACAGATATACACACACGTTTGATAAAAAAGGGAATTCTCGTTAGAAACTGCTCAAATTTTTATGGACTTAATGAATATTTTATTAGGGTTTCAGTCAAAGCTCGAAAAGAAAATTCTATATTCTTCGAAGAGTTGCAGAGGGTTATAGGAGGCTCTAAATGATAACCCTCATTATTGGCGGTATAAAAAGTGGTAA
Organism: Thermodesulfovibrio sp. TK500a; assembly: GCF_055381765.1. Lineage (NCBI taxonomy): Bacteria > Pseudomonadati > Nitrospirota > Thermodesulfovibrionia > Thermodesulfovibrionales > Thermodesulfovibrionaceae > Thermodesulfovibrio > Thermodesulfovibrio sp. TK500a. The sequence continues at coordinate 44,337 of NZ_AP041606.1, read as the reverse complement.
AACCAACTTTGCCCTAAGGTCTGCTCTGGTTTTGAATAAAAGAAATTACTACTACATTGCAACAGCCAAAGCAATCGACGAAGAAATGATAGAGAAAATTAAAAAGCATAAAGAGGAAAGAGGTGAAAAATGGATAACAATCGAAGAACCGTTAGATTTAACCTGTGCCTTTAGAGAAATCTCGGAGAACTCGTCGGTGGTTGTAGACTGCATGACAACATGGATTACAAATCTAATTGTTGAAGAAAGGAATATCGAATTTGAGACAGAAATATTTTTGAGTCTACTCTCTAAATTCAGAAAAATTAATCAAATTCATATTTTTATAGTAACAAATGAGGTTGGAATGGGAGTTATCCCTGAGACCTTTCTTGGAAGAAAATTTTTAAACATAACTGGAATTTTTAATCAGAGGCTTATGGAAATCTCTGATGAAGCCTATTTTATGATTGCAGGAAGAGAATTAAGGATAAAATGAGGCTAATAGTAGCTCTTTTAATGATTATATTTTCATCCCTCTCAGCTTTTGCAGAGCCTAAAAGAATTGTCTCCTTAGCACCAAGCGTTACAGAAACTCTTTATTATTTAAAAGCCTTTGACAAGCTGGTAGGAGTTTCGAACTACTGCAACTGGCCAGAACAGACAAAAGAAAAAGTAAAGGTAGGCGGAATGGTTAATCCTTCATACGAGATAATACTTTCCTTAAAGCCAGACCTTGTGATAATTTCAAAGGAAGTAACCCCGAAAGAAGTATACGAGAAACTAATATCTCTTGGGCTGAATGTTCATGTGTATGCTCCGACGAGTCTGGAAGATTTCTTCTATGAAGTCAAAAGGCTGGCTCGAGTTGTCGGAAAAGAAAAAGAGGCTGAAAAATTGCTCAAAGATTTCAAAGAAGAATTAAAAGCTATAAAGAGAGATTTCAAAGGTAAAAAAGCTCTCTTTTTCATATGGCCTGAGCCAATAGTTCTTGCAGGAGAGAAATCTCACATAAGTGATGTGATGAAATTTCTGGGAATAGTTAATCTCTCTAAATCGTCGTCTTTAAATATGGAAGAGATAATCAAATTAAATCCGGATATCATATTCATAGGCTACGGACACAGAGCAAGAAGCGAAAAACTTATCGTAAAGCTTAAGGATACCGATGCTGTTAGAAGAGGCAATGTATTTTACATAAGCGAGAGGATTTACAGGCTTAGTCCTAAAATTATTGAAGGGATAAAGGAAATGGCATCTATAAAGATAAACTAAGCTTTCATTCCAACCTTAAGAAGCTTTTCTTTGATTCTGAACAACCTGTCTCTAAGCTCTGCAGCTCTTTCAAACTCAAGATTCTCCGCAGCCCTTTTCATTTCAAGCTCCAATTTCTTAATAGCCTCTTCTGATAGCTCGTATTCCAAAGTTTCTTCTTTTACCTCATACAGTTCTACGTAATCTCTTTCGTATATCGAAGCAAGTATATCCTTAATCTTACTCTTTACAGTCTCCGGAGAAATACGATTTTTTCTGTTGTATTCCATCTGAATCTTACGCCTTCTCTCTGTCTCATCAATGGCCTTTTGCATTGATTCGGTAATAGTATCTGCATAGAAAATTACTGTGCCGTTTATATTTCTTGATGCCCTTCCTGCTGTCTGAATTAGAGACCTCTCGGAACGAAGAAAACCCTCCTTGTCAGCATCAAATATGGCAACAAGAGAAACCTCTGGCAAATCAAGCCCTTCCCTAAGAAGATTAACACCTATGAGAACATCGAATTTTCCAAGCCTTAAATCCCTTAGTATCTCAATTCTTTCAAGGGTGTCAATGTCAGAATGAAGATATTTTGCCTTAATGCCCAGGGATGTGTAATAGTCTGTCAGGTCTTCTGCCATTTTTTTTGTAAGCGTCGTTACTAAGACTCTTTCACCTTTTGCAACTCTACTCTGGATTTCATCTAAGAGGTCTTCAACCTGCGTTGAAGCAGAACGAACCTCTATCTTTGGGTCTACAAGCCCTGTTGGCCTTATTATTTGCTCAACCACTCTTCTCTTAGACTTTTCAATCTCATAGTCTCCTGGAGTGGCTGAAACATATATAACATAATTCATTCGATGTTCAAATTCATTAAATTTAAGTGGTCTGTTGTCAAGGGCTGAGGGAAGCCTGAATCCGTACTCGACAAGTGTTCTTTTCCGTGAACGGTCTCCTTCATACATTCCACCTATCTGCGGCACTGTAACGTGGCTTTCATCAATAACTGTTAGAAAATCTCCTTTAGATGGGCCTGCGTATATATAGTCTATTAGCGTAAATGGAGGCTCGCCGGGAAGTCTACCACTTAGGTGTCTTGAGTAGTTTTCAATGCCGTGGCAGTGTCCAAACTGACTTAAAAGCTCCATGTCAAAACGGGTTCTTTTTTCAATTCTTTCGGCGAATGCCTCTTCTCCCCTGTCTTTGAAATACTTTATTCTCTCTTCAAGCTCCTCTTCGATACTTTCCAGAGCTTTTTTAAGTCTCGGTTCGGGAGTTACCCAATGGCTGTTGGGAGGGATAAAAATTCTTGTGAGTCTTCTTATTCTACCTCCTGTCAAAGGGTCTATTTCGTAAATGCCGTCAATCTCATCATCAAAAAACTCTATCCTGTATGCCCTGTCAAGGCAGTGAGATGCAAATATGTCAACCACATCTCCCCTTACACGAAACATTCCTCTTTTGAATTCATCTTCTGCTCTTGTGTAGAGTATCTCAACAAGTTTGCGAAGCATGGCATCTCTGTCGGTTCTCATGCCCTCTTCAATGGTAACGTGCATTGAGAGGTAATCATCAGGCGAGCCAATTCCGTAAATACATGAGACAGAGGCAACTACTATTACATCCTTTCTTGTAAGGACAGAGAGGGTTGCCGAATGTCTCATTCTGTCAATATCATCATTGATTAGAGCATCCTTTTCAATATAAGTATCTGTCTCTGGTATGTATGCTTCAGGCTGGTAATAGTCGTAGTAGCTTACATAGTATTCAACGGCATTATCGGGAAAAAGCTCCTTTAACTCACCGTATAGTTGAGCAGCGAGGGTTTTGTTGTGAGCAATTACGAGGGTGGGCATGTTGATTTTTTCAATTACGTTGGCAATGGTGAAAGTTTTTCCAGAGCCTGTCACACCCAGCAAAACCTGATGTTTATGCCCTCTCTTTATACCCTCTACAAGCTGTTTAATGGCTTTTGGCTGGTCACCTTTGGGCTTAAAAGAAGTTTGGAGCTTAAATGTAGACATATATAATTATTTTAACAGGTTTAGTTTTCAGGGAAAGACAAGATTAAGAGCGTTTTTTATGAGGCTTATCTCAACGGGTGTCTTGCCAAAATAATCACCATCTATCTGAACATGGGCATCACCAGTAACTTTTAGACTTTCTGCGGAGAAGTAATCTGTTTTTTTCATCTTTAAGTGTCTACCAAAAAGAACAGCAAAAATCTGAAAGGCCAATTTAATCTTTGAGTCTGTTTTTGAAAGAAAAACATAAAAATTAGGAGACCTTAGATTTGCATTAGGAGCAATCTTGAAGCTTCCACCATAGCAAGCTGCTTTACTTACAACGACAGTGTATGCTTTCTTAGAAACACTGTTTTTTATCTTTAACTCTTCGGGGTCATAACGAAGTAGTGTTTTAATTCCGCTAAGAATATAGGCAATTTTACGAAGATGTCTTTTTTCTCTTGGATTTACATTATAGACTGCCTGGCCGTCAAAACCTATACCTGCCATTAGAATAAAAAGCCTGCTTTTCTCTTTATTCTTTATTTTTCCGAGATGAACCCTCTCAACATTCCCATTAAGAGCTAAATCAACGGCTTTTTCCATATCTTTTGGAATTTTTAATTCCTTTGCAAGAACAGAGGTTGTTCCCATTGGCAAAATTGCAAGAGGAATCTGCGAGTGGGCAAGACCATTTACAATTTCATTATACGTCCCATCTCCTCCAGCAGCAATTACGAGTGTTCTTTCAGTATATTTTTCTTTGATTTTTCTTGCAAACTGTTCTGCATCACCTTGCTTTTTTGTAAGAAGCCTTTCAAAAGAAACTCCCTTCTGCCTGAGAATTTCGCTTGCTCTCTCTATTTTATTTAATGCTCCACCACCGGCTATGGGATTACCTATTAAAAACACTCTGTCGTATTTCATATTACCAGCACAGGCTTTCTTTCAAGATAGTATATCAGATTTTCAATGTCACAGGGAGTTTTGACAAAAAAAGCTCTTCCGCCTATCTCTTCTCCCTTGGTTTTTATGTTGGTTATGCGAAGATATCCTAAATTGCTTGAGGCAATATAGCCTGTTGTATAATCGGGATTATCGGAGATGCAAAGTTCTGCAATGATTTCTGGACAGGAGGCCACTTTTGATGCAACTGTCATTGCTTCGAGCACTCTTTGAGGCTCCATCGACAAATTTCTAACTTTTCCCATAAGTTTCATTCTCCTTCCTTTATCCATCTGAATTCTTGATACCCTAACACCTCGTGCCTTATCCTTTTCTAATCTCTCTCCAGATATGGAATCAATTAAGGTTGCTCCTCTCATAGACTCTCTTTTTATAACCTCAAACGCTCTATTAATGGCTTTCTCTGAAATTCCTAAAGAACCTAAAATTTCGAATATCTTTTCATAGGCATTCTCAGGAGAGCTGGCAAAATAAGTATTTAAAGAAAGACAGGGAATTATAGTTATTTCATCTGTTATTTTTTCGACTGTTATAACAATCCTGTCTGGCCTACCTCTTGAATGTTCAAAGGCTCGACGGAGAAGTTTCTTAACAGCCCTTTCAATGCCTTCATATTCAAAAATTCCCTCTGCTCCTGAAATATGCCGTTCCTCATTTGCCCTTTTCTGTGATGCTCTCATTCTAACAGACCACACTGTCCACCTCAAGACCGTGAGCTTCAATAAATTTTAAGTCATCAACGTAATGTCTTCCCGTTGTTGTAAGATAATTTCCTGTCATCAAAGCATTCGCCCCGGCAATAAAAATCCAAGAGGCAAAATCACCAAGTAAGGGTCTACCTCCGCAGACTCTTATATCTTTTTCTGGAAGAACCAATCTAAACAATACAATTATCTTCAGAGCCTCAAATGGTGCAAGAGGCTTTAAATTTTCAAGTGGCGTGCCTTTAATGGGTGTAAGAAAATTTATAGGGATTGAATCTACATCATGCTTTTTTAAGAAAACTGCCATCTCTTCTCTGTCTGTCCATGATTCACCCATCCCAAATACTCCTCCCGAGCACACAGATAGCCCTACGCTCTTTGCAGCTTCAAGAGTTCTAAGTTTGTCTGAGAATCTGTGGGTTGTGCATATTTTACTGAAAAACCTCTCTGAAGTTTCAATATTGCAGTGCAATCTTTCAAGGCCTCTATCCTTGAGATAACTAATAGCGTCATATTCAATAAGTCCAAGAGAGGCACAAGTATGAATACCACTCTTTCTTAATTCTTCAATATAATCGGCAATTTTTATTAACTCTTTCTTTGCAGGCTTTCTTCCGCTTATGACAATTGAAAATCTCTTAACGCCATGCTCTTTTGCCTCTTTAGCTTTTTTTATTATCTCATCTTTCTCAATTAAAGGGTATACGGGAGTATTTGTTCTGTATCTTGAAGACTGAGCACAGAAAACACAGTCTTCAGAACAGAGACCACTCTTTGCGTTTACAATAGCACAGAGTTCGATTTTATTACCCTTGTATTTCTCTCTTAGGGAAGTTGCTTCTACAAAAAGTTTCAAAATGCTCTTTTTGTTTATCTCTTCAATTAAGTGTGACAAAATGCCTTTCCTCTTACTTGTTATTTTTGTTTGATTATTCTTGAATATCTCAAGTCCCTTAGAATTATCTCTCTACTCTTAACAGCTATTATTGAAAGGAATAATAGAAATACGGCAATGAAAACTCGGGCAAAAACTTTTGTTGATTCCTTTGCTTCTATAACATTGGAAAAATCCTTTATTACCCAGAAATACAGAATGAAAGCTAAAAACACTGGAGATATAAAGGCTATTACATAGACAAAAGCCTTCGGAAGTTTTATTGAAGTGTTCTGTATTAACTCCCTGTAAAAATTGTTTATTCCGAATATCCATATGAAAACAATAATCTCTATGAGTCCAAAAATTAAGAGCATTACACAGCCAGCCCAGAAATCGAGTTCATCAATAAAATTTGGAACAAAAGCTGAAAAATGAGCACCTAAGATTATTAGACTCATTGACACTGTAACGGCCTTTGTGTGTTCCCACTTCATCTCATCTTCAAAAAGAGCAATAAGAGGCTGAATAAGAGCTAAAGAAGATGTTAATGCAGCAAGGAATAACAATAAAAACCATATGAATGAAACTAACCATCCTAAAGGCAGGTTCATAAGAACCGCAGGCATTGTCATAAAACCAAGCCTAAATGTCCCCTCTTTTGCAAGTTCTGGTATTGCTACTGCTGAAAACATGGCAAAAGCAGCAGGTATGGCAATAGAAGCACCGATAACTACTTCGATAAATTCATTAATTCCAGCAGTCCACAGTCCTGCTTTCACTACATCTTCCTTTGGCTTAGCATAACTGGCATAAACAGCTATTGCACCCATGCCAAGTGATAGAGTAAAAAATATCTGTCCAGAGGCTTCTATCCAAACCTTAGGGTCAGTAATACCAGAGAAGTTAAGATTATATATAAACTTTAACCCTTCAACACCAGACCAGTCTCTTGTAGAAAGAGATATTACTCCAAGTAAAATACCAAAAAGAATTATAGCAGGCATACCGATTTTGGCAGTTATTTCAATACCTCTTGCAACACCCCTCTGTAAAATAAACCAGTTTATTGCGATTGTAATCAAAAGGAATACATAGGCGATAAGCGAAGGATTTGTATAATCTCTGAAAAAATTTACATAAGGCTTTACAGCCTCCTGAGGAATATCTGTATGAACAGGTAGGGGCATCTGTTTAAAAAGTGAAAGAAAAGCAAAACCGAGTGTCCAAGATTCAATGTAGATATAATACATACAGATAAGAACAGGAATTGCCACACCTATAGAACCTAAAATTCTTGACCAACTGCTGTGATTAAAAAATAAACCTAAAATGCCTGTCATTGAACCATGACCGTATTTGCCTGCATATCTCCCTATGACCCATTCTATAATCATAAGAGGCAAACCCATGAGTAAGAAAGCTATAAAGTATGGAACCATAAAGGCTCCACCACCATAGAGGGCAGCTTTAGAAGGAAATCTCAAAATATTACCCAGTCCTACAGCATTACCTGCTGTAGCGAGAATAAGGCCTAATTTAGATTGCCATCTCTCTCTTCCTTCCATTTATTTAGATTATTATAATCAATTTTCTTTAATAATAGAAGGTTTAACGCAACCTATTTCACCTTAAAGGATAAATATTTTAATATACTTGCATGAACTTAATTTATCTTTCTCTTGGTTCTAATTTAGGCGACAGAGAGAAAAATCTTGAGACTGCCCTATCAGAATTGAAAAATGAGGGAATAGTAATCCTAAAAAAATCCTCCATTTATGAGACTGCTCCTTGGGGTTACGAAAAACAACCAGAGTTTCTCAACATGGCTATGGAAGGATTAACTCTTCTTGAGCCATATGATTTATTGAAGCTAATAAAGGAAATAGAAAATAAAATGGGTAGAAAGAAAACAATAAAATACGGGCCGAGAGTAATTGATATAGATATAATTTTTTACAACAACATAATTTTAAAGAGCGAAGTTCTTACAATTCCCCATCCACTTATGCATAAAAGAGACTTTGTTCTTAAGCCTCTATGCGAAATAGCATCTGAATTTATTCATCCTGAGCTAAAAATTTCAGTAAAAAAGTTGCTTGACAATCTTTAATAAGCCTATTTTAAATTTTAATGATTATTTTCTTGACTTTTTGAGGCTAAACTTGTCAAAATTTTCTAAATTTTCAAAAAAATAAACTTTCAGGAGGGTTATATGAGCGATATTTATGTAATCGGACACAAAGCACCAGACACAGACACAGTCTGTTCTGCCATTGTCTACGCGGGTATTAAAGGTTATAAGGCAGCAACGGCAGGTCCAATCAACGAAGAGACAGAATTTGCCCTGAAACAGTTCGGAGTCTCTGCCCCGGAAATTTTAGAAAATGCAGCAGGCAAAACACTTGTTTTGGTTGACCACAATGAAGAAAAGCAAAGAGTTGACGGAGCAGAGAAAGTTCTTGCAATTATTGACCATCATAAGATGAACTTCAACTATCCAGACCCTATTTTCATCCATGTTGAGCCTGTAGGTAGCACTGCAACAGTAATTGCAAAGATGTTTCCAAACGAAGTAAAGGCAAACAAAACTTATGCTGGCCTTCTTCTATCTGCTATTCTCTCCGATACAGTAATATTTAAATCTCCTACAACAACAGAAGAAGACAAAAAGATAGCCGCAGAACTTGCAGCAGTAGCAGGTATTTCCGATTTGACAAAATTCGGCGTAGACCTTAAAAAAGCTAAAGCAAGCATTAAAGGAAAACCAATTGCCGATGTTGTCCATGTAGACTTCAAAGATTATGACTTCAAAGGCCTGAAAGTCGGCATCGGACAGACTGAATTAGTAGACATAGAAGAAGTTTATGAGCGCAAAGATGAATTCGTAAAATATCTAAATGACCTAAAGAGCAGCAAAGGCTATGATATGGTAATCTTCATGGCAACAGACATAGTAAAAGAAGGCACAGAGCTTTTCTACTCCGGCGATGCAGCCAAAATTGAAAAGGCCTTTAATGTAAAAGTCTCAGGTCCTTCTGTATGGTTACCAGGAGTACTTTCCCGTAAGAAACAGGTAGCTCCACCTGTTGAAAAGGTTTATCTGGAGGGTTAAAATAGAAGAGGGGGTTAATTCCCCCTCTTTATGATTGAAAGAATAAAAAATCAGAAAATACTTGAGATTATAAGCTATCTCCAAGAGTATCTACAGGGAAAAGAGAAAGCTTTAATTCTATCTTTAATTGCTATATTTTCGAAAGGACATCTACTAATAGAGGACTTCCCCGGGCTTGGAAAAACTTCTCTTGCAATTGCTCTGTCAAAAGTCCTTAATCTCTCTTTTGGAAGAATTCAGTGCACTAATGACCTTTTACCAACCGATATTACAGGACTTTCTATTTATAACAAAAATACCGGTGAATTTGAATTTAAACCAGGTCCTATACTAAACAACATTGTTCTTGTAGACGAAATAAATAGGGCAACTCCAAAAACTCAGTCTGCTCTCCTCGAAGCAATGGCTGAAGAACAAGTAACCGTTGACGGAAGAACCTACAAGCTAAATCAACCTTTCTTTGTTATTGCCACTCAAAATCCCATAGAAACATTTGGCACCTTTCCCTTACCTGAAGGTCAACTTGACCGATTTATGATGAAAATAAGCATAGGATATCCGCAAATTGAAGCTGAAAGAGAAATATTAAAAGGAGGGAGTTCGAGAGACAGAATCCATAATATACTTCCCTTGATGGATAAAGAGGAAATATTAGAACTTCAGGCAAAAATAAGGAAGGTATATATTTCAGATAAAATAATAAACTGGCTTTTGCAATTCATAAATGAAACGAGAAAAGACTGTAGAATTCTACTTGGTCTTTCTACACGAGCCGGAATTGCCATAACCTATGCAGCTAAAAGCTTTGCCTACTTCAGCGGAAGAGATTATGTAATTCCTGAGGATATAAAAGAGCTTATACCCTATTTAGTTCCCCATCGAATCATACTAAAAGAAGAGGTAATGTCTAAAGAAGAGGTGATATTATCAATCTTAGAAAATATCTCCACACCTCCGTAAAGATTACAAAAACAGGATGGATATATACAGGCATCACCCTTCTTATTGGATTTGGAGCTGTAAACACTGGTAACAATCTTTTATTTTTAATATTATCTTTTCTGCTGAGCGTTATGGCAATTAGTGGAATTTTGTCTTTCTTTAACTTAAAAAATCTCCAAATTTCAATAGAGCCTCCTGCTGAGATTTTTGCCCTGAAAACAGCTTTATTCAGAGTAACAGCTAAAAATAAAAGTCCATACGCAAAATTTCTTCTGCGAATAAAAATTTTTGACAAAGAGACTGTCATTCCTTATTTGAAAGATAAAGAAACATTTAATATAGGCTTAACTTTTTCGACGAGAGGCATTCATAAATTAGAAAAAATAACATTTTCATCATATTTCCCCTTTTATTTTTTCAGAAGAGCTAACATATTGAATTATAATCTACAAATTACAGTTTTTCCACATCCAATAAAATGCGAAATTCCTTTTTTAATTTCAAATTCTCATGAAAGAGAAAATGTAAAATCATCAAGAGATTTCGCCTACGAAGGTGATTTGTCTGGAGTTAGAACTTATAAAGAAGGAGACCCGCTTAAATATATCCACTGGAAAGCCAGTGCGAAAACTACATCCCTTAAAACTAAAGAGCTATCGCCTTTTATGACAAGCTCTGTAATAATAAATCTCGACGACTTCTCAGGCTCTTTAGAAGAAAAAATCGGAAAAGCCACCTATGCGATTATTGCTATCTCAAAAAATGGCAATCCTGTGGGATTAAAGACAAAGGAGGCATTCTTTAAAGCTCAACATGGGAAAGGTCATATTAGAAAAATGCTATATTTTCTGTCAACCTATGAAGAAAATAGATAATATACTGTTTATTTTAAGTTTGATTATTGTTATCATACCTTTCACCGGCGTATATACATTTGTTTCATTCCACATAAGTCTGATTTTTGCTGTTTTTTTAACTATCTCAATCGTATTTCACATTAAAAAATTTTTTCTACCCTCGTGGATTTTGAATGTTTTTTCAGTTTTTTTTATTGTGCTCTCTTTTTTAAAGTTATCATACGAGGATATATTAACTCCCTCTCTTGAAGCTTTGACAGCCATACTCTCCATCAGGATGATAGGAAGAAAAACACCACGAGAATATCTTCAAATTTACCTGATTGCCATTTTTTTACTTGGTGGGTCATCCCTCGTAGACATGTCATTGAATTTTCTAATACGGTTGATTTTTATCCTCATACTCTCTGTTATGTCAATATTACTTCTTGCCTATTTTAAGGATACAAATGAAAAGAATATATCCAATTTGAGGTTGCTAAGCTTTTTCAAAATATCATTATTGATAGCTACTATTTCAATTCCTATGAGTGCATTTTTTTTCTTTACTCTTCCAAGAACACCATATCCTCTGATGAATCTCTCAATAAATAAGTCCAAAACAGGATTTACTTCTGTTGTAAATCTTGGAAGTGTCGCTGTTATTGAAGAAGACTCTACAACTGTGATGAGAGTGCAAGTAAGGGAACTCTCAGACAGAGACTTATATTGGAGGGTAATCACTTTTGATAATTTTGATGGAAAAAAATGGACAAAAACTCTTTTTAGAGAGAATAAAATCTCTATCAAAGGGCAACCAATAACCTATACGGCTGTTTTAGAACCTTTTACAGAGAATTATCTGCCTACGCTTGACTATCCTTCAAATGTATTTATTAGGCACGTTACAATTGAAGAGCCAGCAACTTTCAGAACAAACTTTTCCATAGATAAACCCCTGAAATACACTGCTGTCTCACAGATAAACCCGACGATAATAGATTACTCTCCATCGGAGCATTATCTCAAACTTCCAGTAAATCTATCAGAAAGAGTTAAGAAACTTACAAAACAGATTACTGAAAAAGCCACCAATGAAAAGGAAACAGCAAGGGAAATTACAAAATTTCTTTCTAATTACAGATATTCTTTAAGAAACTTACCTTCTGGAGAAAATCCACTGGAAGATTTTCTATTCAATAAAAAAACTGGTAACTGCGAATACTTTGCCACTTCAATGGCTATAATGTTAAGAATAAAAGGCATTCCTTCGAGAGTTGTAGGCGGATTTAGAGGAGGAACATATAATAAGTTCGGCAATTACTATATAATCAAAGCTTCCGATGCCCATTTGTGGGTGGAGGCATGGATAGACGGACAATGGCATAGATTTGACCCTTCCGGTAGAATTTTAAGAACAGCAGAACCAATGATTTTTCATATTATTGATTATCTCTGGAACGCTGTAATCATTGATTATGACCTGATGACTCAACTGAAAATTGTTAAATCCATAAAACCGCCCGAACTAAAAATTAATAGAAAATTTATAATAGCCGCTATTTTATCAATGTTAATGATAATATTAATAGTAAAAGTTTTTAAAAACTACAGGCAAAACAGAAATCCCTTAAGTAAATTTTTTGCTATAATGAAAAAATATGGATATGAAAGGAAAGAAACCGAAGGACTTCGAGAATTTTTAATGACTGTCTCAGATGCTCAATTAAAGCAAAACGCAGAAAAATTCATAGAAATTTATGAAAAGACTTATTTTAGAGACGAAGAATTCACAGCCAGAAAAATTAAAGAACTCAAAAAAATTCTTGAGGATTTAAATGAAAGTTATAAAAGCAGAAAAAGCCATTATTGAGGAAATAATAGAGATTATTATAAACAGAGGCATTATAATTTATCCCACAGAGACTCTTTACGGAATAGGCGTTAAATACGATGATAAGGAATTATTGAAATATGTATTTAGAATAAAAAGAAGACCCGATGAAAAAACCTTTCCATTAATAATTGACCTCAAACATCTTGAACTTGTTACTGAATTTATTCCCGATACTGCACAAAGACTCATTGAAAAATACTGGCCAGGTCCGCTGACCCTTCTGCTTCCTGCTAAAAAAGGATTGCCAGATGAGATTGTAAAGGATAAAAAAGTTGCTATAAGAATGCCGGGTGAGTCCTTTGCCTTACATTTGATAAAAAAATTGACCTTCCCTATAACAGCAACATCTGCCAATATCTCTGGGTTGAAACCTGCTGAAACCGCTGAGGAAGCTATAGAGTATTTCAAATATGAAAAAATTGACCTAATAATTGATGCTGGAAAACTACCGGGTATTCCCTCTACAATTGTAGATGTAACTGAAAACCCTCCGAAGATATTGAGAAAAGGCTCTGTTGAACTATCTTTTGACTGAAATTACTTCGTTTACTTGAGAAATCTTTTTTATAATCTCTCCAAGATGGCCTCTATCCTTAACTTCAATAGTGAAATCAATTAGAGCTCTCTTGTCAGTAGTAGAATTTGCCTTTACTGCAGTAATGTTAACATTATTGGCAGAAAGTAGCGAGGTGAGAGTAGCTAATATTCCCGGTCTGTATATGGCTTCTATTTTAATTTTAGTCTGAACCTTTGAGTTATCGTCAGATGTCCAGAATACTTCAATTAACCTTTCATTTTCGAGGTGAGCAATGTTTATGCAATCCTTTCTATGTACTGTTATCCCCTTTCCTCTCGTAATAAATCCAATGATTTCATCGCCTGGCACAGGCATACAACATTTAGCTATGTGGTATAAAACCTCATCAACCCCTTTAAGTGAAATGAACTGTTTTTGGTCTCTCTTTGGAGTAACTTTCTTAGGAATAAGAATTTCTTCTTCTGTTGGCTCTGGCAATAATCTGTTTACTACTTGATGAACAGAGATTTTACCGTGTCCTATCAGTAAATAAAGGTCTTCAAGTGACTGAACAGAGAAATGTTCTATTACTTCTTGAACTTTATCAGTTTTTAAAACAGATGGCTGAAGTCCGTGTTTTCTAAGTTCAGCTTCAAGTAACTGTTTCCCTATTTCTATACCTTGCTGTCTTTCCTCCTGTCTAAGATAGTGTTTTATCCTGTTTCTTGCCCTCTGAGTAACAACAAACTGTAGCCAGTCTTTTCTCGGTTTTTGATGTGGGTTTGTAATTATTTCTACAACATCACCGCTCTGGAGCTGATAATTTAGAGAGACAATCCTTCCGTTTACCTTTGCTCCGGAACATTTTGCTCCTACCTCAGAATGAATTGCATAGGCAAAATCAACGGGTGTAGAACCTACAGGGAGTTCTTTCACATCTCCCTTTGGCGTGAAAACATAAATTGTATCAGGAACGACTTCGGACTTTACGGCATCAAGTAACTCTCTTGCATCGGAAATCTCTTTTATAAGGTCTCTAAGCCAAGAGACTAACTTTGTTTCTCTTTCGCTGAGGTCTTTTCTTTCCTTATACCTCCAGTGAGCAGCAATACCTTCTTCGGCAATAATATCCATCTCCTCTGTTCTTATCTGAAATTCTACTCTCTCCCCTCCAGGTCCAATAACAGTGGTGTGCAGGGATTGATAGTAATTTGACTTTGGCAGACTTATAAAATCTTTAAATCTCCCCGGTATTAGTGTCCAAAGAGAGTGAATAATTCCAAGAATATCGTAGCATCGAGGAACTGTATCGGTAATTATTCTTATTCCTATAACATCATAGACCTGTTCAAAAGGGATTTTCTGTTTTATAAGTTTTTGATATATGCTGTAGAAATGCTTTACTCTACCGAAAATTTTGAAAGGAATATTGAGTTCCGTAAACTTATCAGAGAGAATTTTTATTACATTGTTAATATAGGCTTCTTGGTCTTCTTTTCTCTTTGCAACTTTTTTCTCTAAATCGGCATATTCTTCAGGATGGAGCACTTTAAAAGCCAGGTCTTCGAATTCTATTCTCATCCACCCTATTCCAAGCCTATTTGCAAGAGGTGCATATATCTCAAGAGTTTCTTTTGCTATTCGCTTTTGCTTTTCCGGTGGTAAAAATTCAATAGTTCTCATATTATGAAGTCTGTCAGCAAATTTTATCAGTATTACCCTTATATCCTTGGACATGGCAAGAAACATCTTTCTAAAACTTTCGGCCTGAACATCTTCAACATCGCTAAATTGGAGCTTACTTAGCTTTGTAACGGCATCAACAAGAAAGGCTACATCTGGACTAAACATCTCACTTATGTCTTCAAGCTTCATCTCTGCGTCTTCAACAGTATCATGGAGAAGTCCCGCTGCGATGGTCGTAGAATCAAGTTTCATATTGGCAAGTATATCTGCTACAGCAAGGGGATGGTATATATATGGAATACCTTCCTTTCTCCTTTGAGAACAATGAGCCTCTCGGGAGAAAACATAGGCTTTCCTTATTAATTCAACATTTGCATTAGGCCTATACTGTAAAACCTTATTTATTACGCTATCTATGGTTAGCATGTTTCTTTATCCCCTTCTTTTAGTTTAATATATTTAACATGGATAAGCTACTTATTTTTGGAGGGAAATCTCTAAAGGGAGAGGTAAATATAAGCGGAGCTAAGAATGCTGTTTTACCAATAATGGCCTCCAGCCTTCTTGCACCAGGCATACATATTTTAAGAAAAATTCCCCGCTTAAGAGATGTTTTCACAATGGCAGAATTAATAAAAAGAATGGGAGGGGAAGTATCATTTTCCGATGACATGTGTAAGATTGATACAACAAAGGTTTCTAAATTCGAGGCTTCCTATGACCTTGTGAAAACTATGCGGGCTTCTGTGCTCGTCTTAGGACCTTTAGTTGCAAGATTCGGCACAGCAAGAGTCTCTTTGCCAGGAGGATGTGCTATCGGTGCAAGGCCGGTTAATCTTCATATATTGGGTTTAGAAAAAATGGGAGCCAAAATATCCCTTGAAGAAGGCTATATAATAGCCAAAGCTTCAAAATTAAAGGGAGCAGAGATTTACTTTGATATTCCAACAGTCACGGGAACAGAAAATCTTATGATGGCATCGACTCTTGCAAAAGGTAAAACACGAATTGAAAACGCCGCCCGAGAACCAGAAATAGTTGACCTCGCCAATTATCTGATAAAATTGGGGGCTAAAATAAGTGGTGCAGGAACAAGCATCATAGAAATAGAAGGCGTAAAGGAACTGAAACCTTCTAAAGAACCCTATGAAGTAATAATGGACAGGATAGAAGCTGGAACATTTATGGCAATTGCAGGAGCCTCTGGAGGAGACATACTTCTTAGGGGCTGTAAAACCTCTCTTGTTGAAGCAGTAATTCTTAAAATGAAGGATGCAGGTGTTATTTTCAAAGAAACAAAAGAGGGATTACGAGTTATAGGACCTAAAAGACCAATTTCCGTTGATATTAAGACCATGCCCTATCCTGGTTTTCCAACAGATATGCAAGCACAGTTTATGGCAATGATGACTATAGCTAATGGAACAAGCCTCATTAAAGAGACAATTTTTGAGAACAGATTTATGCATGTTGCTGAATTAAGAAGAATGGGGGCTGACATAACAGTTGAGGGAAATACAGCAACTGTAAAGGGAGTTAAAAAATTAAAAGGTGCACCTGTAATGGCCACAGACTTAAGAGCCTCTGCCTCATTGGTAATTGCAGGATTAATTGCAGAAGGTGAAACAGTAATAGATAGGATATATCACCTTGACAGAGGCTACGAAGAATTAGACAAAAAACTCATTCAATTAGGAGCAAAAATCAAAAGAATAAAATAGCCGTTAATAAACATCCTTTGAAACTTTAACTGTTAAATCTCCTAACATGTTTGTATAACTGCCAAGTTCGTTATCATACCACCCATATATTACTGCCTGGGTAACGGGAATCTGAAGTTTATCCACAGATGGTGTCCCGATGGAACACATTTTTGATATGTCAAGCGTTATCATGGCAGTTCTTGTGTGAGTTTCACTTCCCTCAATAATCGTGGCAGGTCCGAAAGCTCCTATTATATCAGTAGAGACCTTTTGGTCTTCTGTAAAGAGAAGATATCCTCTCGTCTCTCTTTCCGCAGCTTCTCTGTAAATTTTGTTTATAAGTTCACCATTTATTAAATTTGTCTCATCATCCCTGAAAGCCACAACAAGAATTATAAGTGAACCTGTAACGATTGGCACTCTTACAGATTGAGCAATAAAGCCTATATTCTTCATCTCCGGCAATACAAGAGCAAGGGTTTTTGCTGCACCTGTGCTGGTTAGAATGATATTGTTCATGGCAGAACGAATTTTGCGCAAGTCCTTTGCATCTGCTTTAGGCACTCTGTCTAAAACCTGCTGTGATGCAGTTACAGCGTGCACAGTTGCCATTGATACGCTAAGAATCCTCTCAGCACCGAAGTAGTCAAGAAGTGGTTTCATCATATGGGCAAGACAGGTGGTTGTACAGGATGCAGCTGAGATTATCTGATGTTTTTTGCTGTCATACATCTCTTCATTTATACCCATTATGACAGTAACAGAATCTTCTGGAATTTCCTTTGTTTTGTCTTTTATCTTAAAGGGAGCACTAACTAATACTTTATAAGCACCTGATTCAATATGCCCTCTCACTGAGCCATCTTTTGAGTCTACCGGAAGAGTCGGGTCAAGAAACTTTCCTGTGGTGTCAACAACAAGCTTTGCACCATGCTTTTCCCAACCTATGTCCTTTGGATTTCTGCTATCGGTGAGCACCTTTACAGGAATACCGTCAATTATTATCTCCGAATTTGCTTCGTCAATTCTCTCTATCACTTTTTTAGATTTATATCCGTAAAGATAGTTGTGAAGTCTTCCATAGGTTGAGTCATGTTCAATATAAAAGGCTAAATCTTTTAGAGAATTTCCAACTTTTCTTCCTGTGTTTACAACAATCTTTGAAAAATGTTTTCTTCCAACATGATGCCAAAGTGTAAGCTTTCCTATCCTTCCTAATCCATTAATTCCCAGTACTGATTCACCCATTTATAGAACCTCCTTATTTATTAAGAGATTTAGATATAATCCATGGAAAGATAAATTTTTTGAGTTTCGTGCCTACCTGAATATACAAGTCCGCTTCTGCCATCAATGCTTATGAAATCTCCTTTTTTCAGTATTCTTTTTCCTATTTTACACTTTTTTTCATTCTGGTGCACAATCATCTTTGAAAAGCCTACAACACAGGTTTTGCCAAGTTTAGTGGCAATTATTGAAGCATGAGATGTAGAGCCACCTCTGGCAGTAAGTATTCCGTCTGCTTGAGCAATGTGAACAATATCATCGGGAACTGTATCTGCTCTCACTAAAATCACAGAAGTTTCGGGTTCTATTTGCCTTAAAGCCTTTATGTCATCAATATCAAAAACAACTCTTCCAGAGAGAGCACCTCCACTAACCCCTATTCCTGTCCCCAGCTTACTCTCATTTAGGGCAGGCGAAGGCAGAAATACGGTAATCATCTCACCCTTTGAATAGCTCATCTCTCTTGTCTGAAGTATGTATAAGTCTCCCCTACCCCTACCTTCAAAGGTAAATTCAATCTCCTGATGGTCCCATTTCTCATCGTAAATAAGTCTCTCCGATATATCAAATAAGGCTCTGTAAATTTCGGGAAAGGCTTCTTCCAAAGATTTTTCGTTAAATCTTCCCTCATAATTCTTTTGTTCAATTGATATGGGGAAAGTGTTTACAAGCCCCGAGACAATATCCTCTCCTTGAGCTCCAGGCGTATAGTCTCCCCAGAGAAAAAGTCTGTCCGAAGTCTCCTTCGGATTTCTTGTGAATAACACTCCCGAACCTGAGTTAATATCAAGATTGCCAAAAACCATCTTTTGTATGACCACCGCCGTTCCCCAATCTTCTGATATACCAAGGATTTCCCTGTATGCTCTTGCTTTTTCTGAATACCAAGAATTTAAAACTTGATTAACAGCAATGGTTATTTGCTTCCATGGGTCTTCTTCTAATTTAATTCCCATAGATACAACAAACTCTTTATAAGCAAGAGCAACCTCTCTCATCTGGGCAGGAGAAAACTGAATTTTAAAGTCTACTTTGTGTTTTTTCTTGTAAAAATTCATTATGTTGTCAAATTCATCCCTGTCAAGACCAAAGGACATTCCCCAACACTGTAGAAATCTCCTATAACTGTCCCATACAAACCAATGCTTACCTGTCTGATTTCCTAATCCTTCAGCAATTTCTTCATTAATGCCCACGTTCAAAAATGAGTTCATCATTCCGGGCATAGAAATAGCGCCTCCACTCCTTACAGAAACCAACAAGGGATTTAAAGGATTTGAGAATTCTCTTTTTGACAAAGCCTCAAGTCTTGAAATAGCATCTTTTAACTCTTTTTCAAGATGTTTTCTTGCTGGCTCAAATTCTTTAATAACTTCTCTACAGCGAAAAACCTCTGTGGTTATAATGAAGCCTGGCGGCACAGGGATACTCTTTGTAGCTAATTTTATTAGGTTATGTCCCTTGTTTCCGAGATGAATCCTGTCGTTTATCTCCTTTCTTGGTGAATAGATGTCACAGAGTATTTTTTTCGGGTCATAAGTCATTAAAAGGTCAAGTTCTTTGGGAGAGAGTTTTTCGGCCTGATTGTAAGCTGTTTTTATGACTTTTCCAATAATCCTGTCCAGCTGATTAATACCTGGATACTGCATCACAATATCTCTTAAAAATTTTTCCGAAGAGGTATTAATCAATTCAAAACTATCAATTTCAGACTTTTCTGTGAGATTAAAAATTATACTTATTACTTTCCTGAGCAATTTTTTATAAGGAGCTGTGCAGTAAGTATTTACAATATCACTAACTGACTCAGAAAGATTCCGAAAGATATCCATATACTGAGAAAAGGTAAATCTTCTTATTTCCAGTGCAACAGTAAGCATGTCAAGGGTGTTTATGAATTTTTGAGAGGTAATATTGTTCAGTTCAAGAATTCTTGAGAAAAGCTTAAGATATTTCTCAATTCTGAAAAGTGTTGCTCTCGTTATAAAATCAAGTCCTATATGCTGTTCTATCTCATCGAGAAAACTATTCAAAATACTCTCAAGTCTTAAGTAAACTGAAAGGGCATTGAATTTTCTCTCGCTGTATCTTCCATATACGGACGGAATTCCAGCGGCTATATGTCTTTTGTGCGCTATGTCTTCGAAAGCTTCAAACTTTTGAGGAGATACAATTATGCTTTTTAATTCTTCAAGATACTCAAGGAGAGCTTCAACTTTATTATATAAAGTTTCATTTCTAAAAATTTCAATTAGATGTGATGCATCTGGCAGTCCTAAGTATATTGTCTCTTTTAGATATTTTTCTAACTCACAATAGTCAATTTTGTATTTGCTGTAAAGAAGTTGATAAAGCCTTATAGTAAGCAGTGCTTTAGTTTTGTATTCTTTAGAAATATTTAGCGAATTTAACTTTAGCGTTATTGAATCCATAGAGCTCCTCAGCAAACTGTCAATATCTTCTGCGTCTTCCATTAAACCTTTAAATAAATCTCCCATTTCTCTAAAGTGTTCTTTCTCAAGATTAAGAGCTTCAAAGATTTCCATTGGCGCATATTTCTTCAA
The DNA here is from genome assembly GCF_055381765.1 of Thermodesulfovibrio sp. TK500a. Taxonomy (NCBI): domain Bacteria; kingdom Pseudomonadati; phylum Nitrospirota; class Thermodesulfovibrionia; order Thermodesulfovibrionales; family Thermodesulfovibrionaceae; genus Thermodesulfovibrio; species Thermodesulfovibrio sp. TK500a. Next base: position 24,004 of record NZ_AP041606.1, on the reverse strand, counting down.
TTCATTATTACTTCCGTTAATCCAGAAACGAATGGTTTCCTTGAGTAAATCCAGAATCAGAGGGCTGCTCTCTACATGAACCTGTTTTCTTATAAAATGTATCAAAGGGTCTTTACGCTTGAAAATTTCATCAACCTCAGTAGAAACTGTTCGCAACTGTCCTTCCGCATTGATTTCATTAAAATAAACAGGCAACTTTCTCAGTATAGGCTTTATTAAAAAGAAAACAGAGGTTATATCGGAATTTAGAAGTTTCGTGATGTCTCGCTGGAAAAAATCTGTATCTTTAATCTGAACTCCTCCAAAAAACAAGTATATGCTAAGAGAAGAGATTAAATCTTTGGACACAAGAGGATTTCTTGCAATCAGATTGAACCACAATCTTAGATTTCTCAGGTGATTTCTATTGTCTACGGCATTGTATTCTTCAGAAAACCTCTTTAAGTGAGGCAAATGAAAGCCAATTGAAATTAGCAGTTCTACATACTGTTTTATCAGTTCTTTGTTTGCCATATCATAAACAGCTTCTCCTATCTCCTCAAGAGAGAATAAAACTGCATCTGCATGGGTATTGAAAAATATGCCCAACTTAATAAAAATTTTCCTTAGAAGTTCTAAAGTTTTACTGACTGATTGGTTTGATAAAGAAGGTAGAGAGCTTTTAAAATTTTTTCCTATCTCCCTTAAGGCAAAATCATACAGCTCTGAAAGCACTTCATTTTCAGTAATCCAGAAAAAATATACAATTCTGTTTTGCACATCAGTAAAGGGGTCTCCAGACTGAATAAATTGTCTGTGAAGTTCTCTGAAAATATTATAAATTTCTACTCCTGCAGGAATATTTACCAATTCTGTTAAATCATCGGTTTTGTTAATTTTTAAAGCATTCCTTTCCAGTTCTCTATAAAACAAATCATATGCTTTTTCAACAAATGGAAAGCCTTGCACAAAAAGTTCTTTATGGTAGAACAAAGGATTTTTTATTAATCTAATAGAATCATAAAGGCTAATTAAGTATGTCCTGTAAAGACTTCTAAAATTAGACAACGTCTTTTCATTCTCAATTTTAAGTTTTATTAAAGTCTTTCCAATTATTCGAAGACTATCAAGTTTTGGCAAGTAAGATTTATCTATATCGGAAAAACTTTTAAAAATTTCTGTAGCTATGTCTAAAAATTTCTGATTTTCTGCTGATGTTGACTCTTCAATAAGCTTTAACGTCATCCTAAGAAGAGACTTCAAAGTGATTTCAAGCGTATCTTTTCTGTGAATACCCTTTATTAAATAGCCAAATAGCGCTCTCGTAGCTTCAAATCCTTCAGGATGTTTTAAATAGTAATTAAAATACTTTATAAAATGAGTTTCTATCTCATAGGGTATATGAATGCCATATGGATTTTCGTCTATTTTTTTCAATAAATTTTCAACAGAATTTAAAATACCTGGGTAGGATGAAAAAACTTTGAGTATTTTTTCATAGTAGACGTCACTGTTTAAATTGCTAAACATGCTTTTATTCTTCAATTATATCAGGGTAATGTCAATAATTTTGTGTAAATTCATAAATAGGTGTATTCCTCCATTTTTCGTTTAAATGGCTTATCACTGCAAAAACTATTCTTTCAATACTTTCAACATTATTAAAACAACTCATAGTTCTAGTTCTTCGCCTTACTTCCCTAAATGCCCTCTCTATTATGTTTGTTGTCCTTAACTTCTTCCATAATGCCTTAGGTGTCTTGTAAAAAGCTGTCAATTGCTCCCAGTTCTTTCTTATACACTCTGCTGCTTTAGGATAAAGTCTGCCCCACTTGCTCTCCCATAACTGAAAATTTCTCTTTGCCTCTTTTAAATTCTCTGCACTATATATCTTCTTAGCTTCAAAAAGACATTCCTTTTCATCTTTCTTTCTAAGATATTTCGCTACATTCCTCATTTTATGTGCCCAGCATCTCTGCCTCAATACAAGAGGAAATACATTGTCTACTGCATTCTCAAGAGCTTTGCTCCCATCCGTTACTATCAGACTTAATGTATCATCTGTTAATCCCCTTGTCTGAAGATTCTGTAAAAATCCTGTCCACTTGTTCTCGCTTTCTGTATCTACTACCCTGAAGTCTATTATCTGTCTTATCCCCTGCACTGTTACTCCATATGCCGCTAAAACAGCCCTGCTCTTAGAACCTATACCTGTCTTAATCTTAAGAACTATGGCATCTAAAAATAGATACATATACTTTTCATTAATTTCTCTCCGATGAAATTTCTTTACATCCTCATCAAGACTTTTTGCTATGTTTGATATTGTTTGAGCTGATACTTCTCCAATAAGTGGTTTTAAGGCTTTAGCTGTAAGTCGTGTTGATGCTCCATAAATAAATATCTGCTTTAGTATCTCATCTATCTGGCTTTGCCTTCTTATGTATCTGGGAATTATCTTGCTTTGAAAACCTTTCTCTCTTAGTCTGGGCATGTTAATCTGAAGTTTTCCATCTTTCAGGATTATGTATCTCTTCCAGTATCCATTCCTACGGTAGACCCTCTCTGGGGTTCTTTCATATTTTTGAGCCCCTGTAAGTGCTGTTATCTCCTCTTGCAATGCTAATTCAATAAACTTTTTCTTCATTAACTTCATTTTTTGTTCAAATTCTTCCCAGAAAGATTCATTAAAATTACTGTTGAATTCTTTCCATAAATCTGGTAATCTTAAATTAGTTAAAGGTTTTTCTTTCATGGGTGTATTCCTCCTTTCTTTGTTTGATTTTTGGTTAATTTAATGGAGGATACACCCTCTTTTATTGCTCTGTCAATTTTACACATAAAAAATTTTACACTACCTATATCAGAAAATTATAGTAAACTAAATAGTTTCTGTGGTAAAATTTACTAATAAATTCAAAATGAACAGAGAGCGACTTTTTCATGATATTCATGAAGAGTGTGGAGTTTTTGGCATCTACGGACATCCTGAAGCTGCCAATTTAACCTATTTGGGACTTTATGCTTTACAGCACAGAGGACAAGAGGGAGCTGGAATATGCTCTTCCGATGGAACAAAACTCTATCTTGAAAAATCCTTAGGACTTGTTGCTGAAATATTCAATGAGAAAGTATTAAAAAAGCTACCAGGCCACATTGCAATCGGTCATAACAGATATTCAACAACAGGCTCAAGCACAATAGAAAATGTCCAACCCCTCATGGCCACCTATAGCCTCGGTAGCATTGCCATAGCACACAATGGAAACCTAATAGACATTGATGCTATGAAAGAGAAGCTTGAGAGAGACGGTGCTATTTTTCAAAGCACTTCAGACAGCGAGATAATTCTTCATCTCATAGCAAGAGCTAAAAGTGGTTCCCCAACAGAGAGAATTGCTAATGCTGTAAGGCAAATATCAGGAGCTTTCTCATTGCTTCTAATGACAGAAAAGGAATTAATTGCTGTCCGAGACCCCTATGGTATCAGACCATTAGCATTAGGTCAGCTTCAAGATGCATATGTGGTTGCCTCCGAAACTTGCGCCTTCGACCTGATTGGTGCAACCTATATAAGAGACATTAATCCAGGAGAAATGCTAATCATTGATGAAAACGGACTTAACTCGATAAAAATTTTTAACTCCGTAAAACCAGCCCATTGCGTTTTTGAATTTATCTATTTTGCAAGACCCGATAGCTACATATTTGGACATACTTGTGTGAACACCGTAAGAAAAGAACTTGGAAAACAACTTGCAAGAGAACATGCCGTAGAGGCAGACCTTGTTATCCCAGTGCCAGACTCGGGTGTCCCAGCAGCACTTGGCTATGCTGAGGAAAGTGGTATACCCTTTGAGTTTGGTCTCATAAGAAATCATTACGTAGGAAGGACATTCATAGAGCCAAAGCAAAGTATCAGACATTTTGGAGTAAAAGTAAAGTTAAATCCTGTTAGAGACGCACTGAAAGACAAGAGAGTAATTGTAATAGACGACTCAATTGTAAGAGGCACAACTTCTAAAAAGATTGTAAAAATGATTAGAGAACTTGGAGGCGCTAAGGAAGTTCACATGAGAATTAGTTCGCCTCCTACTGTTGGCCCATGCTTTTACGGAATTGACACTCCAACCAGACAGGAGCTCATTGCTTCAACTCATAGAATTGAAGAAATCAGGAAATATACAACAGCCGATTCTCTTGGCTATCTAAGCATAGAAGGCTTAAAAAAAATAATTCCACACTCACACCTCTACTGCATGGCCTGTTTCAACTGTAAATATCCCATAGATTTTCAGGCTAAAAGATTAAATCAACTGGAGCTTTTTGAATGAACATCGAACCTTTAGACAATATATTCCGAATAAATCTCAGAGTTAAGCCTCATGAGAGAGTTCTTATATTTACAGACATCATAAGAGAAGATGAAAATCTCTCCGAAAAAGAAAAACTAAGAAGAGAAAATCTTAGAACAATTGCTCAACAACTATTAAAAATTGGCAAAAAACTCTGCAATGTAATATATTTTGAGTATCCCTCATTAACTGCTCACGGCATTGAGCCTCCAGAAAAGCTATGGCAATTAGCCTTTGGTGAAGAAGCAATAGAGAAATTGAAAAAAACAGAAATATTCTCGAAATTGCTGGCAAAGTCTCTCTCTAAAAAGGAACTCAATTTTGCAAAAGAACTCATAAAAGAACATAAAAATCAAGCTGTAAATGCGGTTATAGCACTTTCAAATTTCTCTACAAGTCATACAAATTTCAGAGACCTTTTAACAAAATGCTGTGGCACAAGATATGCAAGTATGCCTCTTTTTGATCCTTCCATGCTCTTTGGTGCTATGAGGGCAGATTGGAGAGAAGTTAAGAAAAGGTCATTAGAAACAAAGAAAATTCTCGACAGAGTAGAAAAAATAAAAATAGAAACTCAAAATGGAACTAATATAGAATTTGAAAAAGGAAATAGAAAAGTTCATGTAGATACAGGAATTCTGAGCCGTAAAGGCTCTTTTGGAAACCTCCCAGCAGGAGAGGTATTTCTTGCACCTATAGAAAATACTGCTGAAGGCAGACTTGTCATAGAGTGGGCACCGACAAGAAAGCTTGAAAGCCCTTTGATTATGAGAGTGGAAAAAGGAAAAGTTTTTTCCATTGAAGGAACAGAGAGTTACAAAGAGGAGCTTGAAAAAAAACTTAATGAGAGAGAAGAAAACAGAAACATTGCCGAACTCGGAATCGGCACAAACGACAAAGCAAGTAAACCAGATAACATTCTTGAATCAGAAAAAATACTTGGCACAATACATATTGCTTTGGGTGATAACTCTTCTTTTGGTGGAAAAGTAAGAACTCCCTTTCATCAGGATTTTATCTTTTTCGAACCAACAGTTTTCGGCTTCACAAAGGAAAATGAAAAAATAAAAATTATAGAAAAAGGCACTCTTCTGATATAATATTTCTTATGAAAGTAACAGTAGAATTAGAATTTAAAGATATGCCTGTTGAAAAAATACAGCAAACATTATTAGAAATTCTACACACTCTCAAAGCCATTGGTATGACTGAAAATAGCAAATTTGAAATACACACTCCCGATGGTGTTATTACGGAAAATTGCATCTTACAGCAAAATAAAGTAGTAGCCTGAAGGCCTAAAATTCTGCTGTAAGCAGAAAAAATTCCTATGTCAGTAAAAGTAGTAAGCCAAAACAAAAAAGCCTATGCTGACTATCATATTGACGAAACCATAGAAGCTGGCATAGTCCTTACAGGAACAGAGGTAAAATCTCTAAGGCAGGGTAAAGCAAATCTCAAAGACAGCTATGTCATAATTAAAGACAATGAGGCATGGCTACTTAACTGTCACATAAGTCCTTACAGTCACGGAAATATTTTCAATCATGACCCTTTGAGAACAAGAAAACTCCTTTTGCACCGAAAGGAAATAGAGAGACTAAGGGGTAAAATTCAGCAACAGGGCTACACACTCATTCCACTTAAACTTTACTTCAAAGGACCTTATGTAAAAGTTGAAATTGCCCTTGCAAGGGGTAGAAAGAAATACGAAAAAAGAGATATAATTAAAAAGAAAGAAGCTCAAAGAGAAATTGAGCGTGCCCTAAAAAACAAATGATCTTTAACAAGGGGGCGAAAGGACTCGACGGAGGTAGTGAGGGCTAAGCTGCATGTCGTGGTTCCTGCCACCACGTAAAACAGGTAGGGAAAACACAACTGCCAACAACGAATTGGCACTCGCTGCTTAATTAAAAGCAGCCGTCTTCCTGGGTTCTGCTCTGAGGCTTGGGTAAGGCGTCATAAATCAGAGCTATCCTAAGGCATTAACCCGATGCCTTGGGGAGACCTCAGGGTTGTAGGAACTTGGAGAGCCTGTGGAAGGGCGAGCTGAGTTCCGAATTTTTAAACTTCCACTAAGCATGTAGATGCTTAGAGGTAGCACCTTCGGACGCGGGTTCGATTCCCGCCGCCTCCACCAAAAATTTAACAATATTCAAATGTAAAATCTTACTTTTTCAACTAATCAGTCAAGTTTGTCTATCAAAGTGCTATAATATTTTATGCGAAAAATAATATTTGCTTTAGGGATTTTAGGATTGTCTTTAAGATTTATTAAATCATCGGCTGAGACTGTCAAGTGGATTATAAAGAAAAGGTAAAATCAATCTCAATTTAAGATTAATGGTAGAATGCATTTTGTATTTATTTTGATTGCTCTATATAATGATTTTCCCATTTTCTATTGCGAAAATTCTTATTCAGGATGGGAAAGAGCATGATAAGGAAAAACCATAGAACCCACCAAATATCACTCCATTTAAATTCATATGATTGGAAAGCAGTGAATGACCACAACATCCATAGTCCCGTTAAAATGAACATGCCATAAATTGGAAGTAGAAGTTTCCAATAGGGTGTTTTTGTGAAACGCCATGGAACAAAATAGAATATTACAAAGCAAATAATAAATGTCAAAAAAAGCCCTGTTAATCCCTCTGTCCATCTATTCTGAAATAGAAAAATAATTGAAATAATTGGAACGAAAAGGAATCCTCCGCACAAACCACCTAACCATCCGATTTTTTCGCCTTTTCTGCCTTTTGACATGATTAGTTCCTCCAAAAAATATTTAATATCCACCTTCTATGTAAACTGTAAAATCTAAAAATTCTATATCTGGACAGCCATTTTCTTTTGGTATGGGTTTGAATTTTTCAATTTTTAATGTTCCCCTGCCGAATCTTTCAATTTCTCCTATTTTATCAGGTGTTACTTGTTCCTTTGCTTCAGCGCCTCCAATGGTTTTCCCTACTTCCGGTGAAAAAATAAACTTTCTTGGATTTTCAGGACCTCTCTCTGCATTATATTCTCGCATGGTGCAGTCTTCTGGATTTTCCATCAAATGCCAGCCTTCTATGTATCTCGGATTCGGAATGAAATGAAAGGGTGGAGTTAGTCGGGCGATGTTTTCATCTCTACCGTGCTCTTTTATGACTATTTCCCAGCCATCTGAAAAAGGTTTAAGTATAAATTCAAAACGATCACCAAAGTTTTTATGAAAGCTTTCTCCTCTTTTTACATGCCCTCTAAATTTAACTTTAAAAGCTGGATATTTGAACTTTTTTTTGAAGGTATCAATTGGCATTTTTTTAATTTGTGACATATTTCCATCAATACTACCAATAACTTCATCATTTTCTACTTTAAGCCAGTACTCTCCACAGTGAGATAAAGCATATCCTATCCCTGGTTTTGAACCTTGCCCATTGAGAGCCAATATCCATCTACTTCCCGGAGGAAAATTCTCAAGCGTTGGACGGCAATGCATGCCATCTCCCATCTGAATAAGAAGAGCTGAATCCAGAATACCACCTTTTAGAGTTTCTTCAACCAAAACAGTCATAGCTGGAGATTTTTCAGGATAATGTCTGATTACTTTGCATAAAATCACAAGCGGTGAATCTTTTGATGCAGAAAGAAAAGGACCTTCCCAATTGCATGAACATGCATTTAAGTTTGAGATAGCGATAGATAAAGAGAGAATTAAAGTTATGAAAAATATTGATATTTTTTTCATTTTATGGTCTCCCTTGACCTTCAATGTAAACATATTTCTGCATATCCAAGTTGTCGGCAATACATAGGATTAATGGATTTTTAGATTGTCGTGCTTTTTTTAAAGCGATCTTGTATTGCTTTGCAAGAATTGGCAAAAGATTCTTTTGATTGTTTAAAATTGCTGCTTCGTATCCTGCTCGTAGACGATGGGCTTTGAAGAGATAAAGAAAAGGAGCTATTGGTGTTTTTGGTTTTTCTCTTAGCCAATAATCTACAAAATTAGCTTCACTCAAAATTTCTCCCTTGTTGAAAGGATAACATAATTATTTTGAATATTAAAAATTTTAAGAAAAAAGTTTAAAATATTTTTCAATGAGGTTTTTATTGGGTATTTTAGCGTGCTATACTTATAATGTAATAATGCAGGAAAATAACTCTAAATAAAAGAAGAGAGGATAGAGAATAAAAAAATATTTTTTAAGGAATTTTACCATGATGCAGTTTTTAAAAAATAGAAAAAGCTGATAAAGGGAAAAGCATTGGAATTCCCTTTTTGAATATAAAATTTTAGTATCTTTATAAATTTAATATAGAATTTTTTCTATTAATATTATAGAATATAATTTATATTACTCCGCATTTTCCTATTGATTTCATTCTTTAATTTTGCTTAAGGAATATTTAAAAAGAAATATTAGTTGGTAATTTCCTTAAAGATGATAAAAAAAATAAAGGATATTTAAAGGGTATTCATCTATTTCATGGATGTCCAGTATTCTTTTAAATGTTCTTTAAGTTCCCTTACCATTGTCTTTGTAGCTTCATAGGCAGGATCTTGTTTAAAATTTTCTGGTATAGGTTCGGGTTCTTCAATTTCTATATCTATTCCAATCAGACCGCATATAAGCGAAAGCCACCCAGGACCTATGGCTTTTTCATTGTATCCCGAGGCAATGGCGTCTATGACTTTGCCATCACATATATCACCCAGTTTGCTTGTGTATTGCCCTATTTTTCTAAAGTCAGCGATTGTAAGCCCAAGATAAGTTAGAGAATCATTCCAGTAAGGGTCTGTTCCTCCATATCTAATTATTATTTCAGGCTTAAACTCTTCAGCAACAGGGAAAATAATATTTTCAAAAATATACTGATAGGAATCCCAGCAAGCACCTGGCAGTAAAGGACAGTTTATTGTAAAACCCTTTCCATCTCCTTCTCCAATCTGCCAAAGAAAGCCTGTTCCAGGATAGATTGTTTTAGGGTCCTGATGTATGTCTATAAATAACACCCTTGGGTCATTATAAAAATATTCCATACTACCATTTCCAGCATGGGCATCTGTGTCCAGAATTAAAATTCTTTTCAATGAATATTTTTCTATCAAATACTTTGCTCCGAAAGCAATATCATTGTAAATACAGAAACCCTCACCAAAAGAAGGTCTTGCATGGTGAAGTCCACCACCAATTGAAATAGCCTTTTTAAGTTTGCTTTCCTGAACTAAATCACAGGCTTTTTTCATCTGACCAAGAATAAATCTTGCAGAGTTTTCAATATTGCCAGGATTTTCTCCTGGTATATTGTCTATGCTAAGGAAACCACCAGAAAGTGCTACAAAGGAATTTATCTCTCCTTTATGGGCTAATTCATAAAAATTTTTTACATATTCTATGTATTCTTCTGAGCATATTAAGAGTAAATCCTCTTCACTTACAGGTTCAGCTTCTAAAATTTCATAATCAATCTTGTCTTTAAGTTTCTCTTTTAAAAATTTAAAAAATATATTGTAACGACTTCCTCTGAAAGGATGTCCTATACCAAAGTCATACTCTCTTATCATCTCTGAAAAAAGTATCTTTACTTTCATTTCAAAATAGGAGGAACTTTATGAATACTTAATTATAAGTCCCTATTTAAAATTTTTATTTGCAAAAAACTCTGACAGAACTTATTTTGTCATTCCACCATGTTCCGCCAAGATCTTGTTGAATTAATCTGTCAGTATAACCATTTTCACGCTTTACACTTTTACCCCCAAAATTGACATGTTCATAGTAGTAGAATTTAGTTTTATAACCGATTACATAGCAAGAAATACTATCTCCAAGATTTGTTCCATCGGGCCAATTTTTTGTACTAATTCTTGGCCATTCATTTTGATTTTGTCCGTCAAAACAATAATAATTTGGTCCTTTACATCCGCTATCCTTATATACAACCACTTCGCAACTATCTGGATGACATTTGTTAGCAGTAGAATCCCATCTGCATGCATAAGAGGAGATAGAATAAATTAGAGTAAATCCTAAAAGCATAATTAATAGTGCTATCCATTTTTTCTTAAATAAAAAGATTTTCATTTTTTCACCTCCTACCATTATTAAAAATCATTTTAGCATAGTTAAAGTTATGAAAAGAGGCGATGCGAAGAAAATATTTTTTCATCGCCCCAATAAAAATTTTACTTTATTGGTTTACCAGTTACCGGGTCTGTCAGAGGAGGTTCCTTATAAGCGCCTGAACATTGACAGTTAATTAAGGGTTTTTTATTATACTTGCCTTCATAATAAAAATTACAAGTACAATTTCTATTAAGTGTTTTAGATGCTGTCATAGAAATTTTTTTCTGTAATTTTTCCATTTCTGGAAATGTCAGGTGATCATTCGTAGAATCAGACTCAATGACTGACGTCGATTTTGGCTTAACTGGTATGTAGAGTTCATTAAATGGTTTTTCCACGCTTTTTTGATGAGGACAACTCCATAGAAGGTAACGAGGTTTATAATCTTTTTTTCCTTCTGGATTCTCGTTAGCGCTTTTCGGTTTTTCACTGTCTATATGGCCTGGCGTTTTCAAAAGATAGCCTTCGCATTTAAAAATTATGCTACTTATTGCAGAATCCTCTTGCTGTCCTAATTTAGTTTTACTACTTGGCGTTTCAGCAAAGACATTAATACTAAAAATAAGAAGAAAAATACAAAAGAATATAGTTACAAATTTCATTGCATAGCTCCTTTTATAAAATTAAGCAATCCATGCTATAAAAACTGCAACAGCTGCTGTTCTACAGCCATACCTCCACCACCTACTCAGTTCTCCACACCAATCCCACGCTTTTTGAAAATTATTCCATTGCTGATATGCAGCATCAGCGCCTAAAACAATAACACATGCAACGCATGCAGGATTTACTGCTGGACACAAAGGTATACATGGTCTCAGATTCGCTGCTTCTGCTGAAGGAATTATAAACTCCATGATATAATTAAAAGCTTTTGCAAATAAGTCTGGATATTGTTTTTTATATTCTTTTCTTGCGGGTTCACTTAAAAACTTATAAAATTCTTCTCTTTCTTCTTTTGTCATGCTTTTTAAAATTTCCGGAGCTAACTTGATTTCACCGGATTTGATTTTGTCATCAATTCTATTTGCTTTTTTCTCAAGTTCCTTAAATTTTTTCTCATGCTCTGATGCCATTTTTTCATAATTTGCTATAACTTTTTCCATTCCCTGATTTTCTGTTCCTTTAGAGTCAACCCACTTTTTTGTCATATCAGGTAAAGCAGATGACGATTTTCTAATTCTTTTGGCATAATCCATTAAAATTTTATTGTATTGCCCGCCATTTTTTTCAGTTATTAGTCTACTCTTTTCCATGTCATCAAGTAGAGAATTAAGTTTGTCAGGAACAGACCTTAGACTTTCTATTTCCTTATTCATTTTAGACACAGCATCTGCATATACATTTGAACCTATAAAAATAGAACAAAAGATTAATACCAACAATAATTTTTTCATTTTTCTCCTCCTTTTTTTAGATGAGTTCAAATTTTTATTAATTTTATTAAAAATTATCAGTAAATTTTGTTTTTTACAATAGTATTTATATTTATATGCAAATAAAAAATTTTTATATTATGCTATCTTGAAGATTTATAGTAAAAAATATATAATCAAAAAATTTTAAAAAATGTGAGAAATTAAAAGAAAAGGAAGATGTTATTTATGATTAAAAAGTTTTTAATTATAATTTTAATAGCTTATTTTTTGATTTTTTTTGCCTCGGAAGGGCAAACACTTACACCTTTACCTTGCGGTGATGTTCTGCTTGGAGGTTTTCCAGAAGCTCAATCGCCAGATGGATTTATTCTTGGCATGGGTGGTGTCTATGCAAATTCTAAAAATGTTAAGGTTGGAGATGTAATTTGTGTTAGATTCAATCTTATGCATAACTCATCTAAAGTTATCAAATTTGACTCCAATGGAGTTTTTGTTGGTGCAAGATGGAACTCTACAACGGATGCTAACAACAGGGATTTCGGCCATCAATACAGAAACTATTCTTGGTCTCCAAATCAGAAATTTATTAATTTTATGGCAACAAGAGTAGTTGACAAACGGGGAGTGTGGAGATTCTGGCCTGCTTATCACATTAATGGACATTACGGACCTTTCAGATGGCACGAAATTGTAGTAAATGTACAGTAAGGTGAATTTAAAAAATGCATTTTTACATTCTTTGTTTTTATTTTCAAACTTATAAGGAAAGGAGAGAGTAAAAAATGTTAAGAAAATTTCTTTTAATTCTCACTGTTTTTATTATTTTGTTTGTTCTAACAGATTTGAATCTACAAGCACAACAACGACCAAGTCCACCACCTAAGCCTGGAACTGAAATAGAGTTAGGTAGATTCCCTGTTGATACATCTCGTCATGGTTTACAACTTGTAAAAGGATTTGTGACGGGTATTTATCCAATAAAAGTAGGAACAACAATTAAAGTATATTTTGTACTAAAAAATGTATCGGGCAGAGACATTAATTTCGGGTCTAACGGAGTGTTTGTAGGAGCAAGATGGAATTCAACAACCGATGCAAATAACAGAGACTTTGGTCATCAATATAGGAGTTACACGTTGAGAAACGGACAAGCAATTACACTTAACGCCTCTATTACTGTTAATGAGGCAGGCACATGGAGATTTTGGCCCGCCTATAACATAGGTAATGGATATGGTCCTTTCAGATGGCATGAGGTCGTTGTGGAAGTAGGTATGTAATTTTTTAATTTTTAAACCTCCTTAGGCTTTTATTTATGAGGTTTTTTATTTGTTATAGTGAAGATTAAGTCTGACATTTCGTGAGGGGTAGAAGTTTTGGTGGAATTATTACGAAGAATTATTTTTTATGGTTGTTTTGTTTTAGGTATTTTGCTTTATATGTATGCACAACCTAAACCTGTAGTGTTAGTTGAGCTTTTCAAACCTTTTGAAAACAAAGGCATTTTTACAAAAAAATACGCTCAATCTCTTTTAAGTGAAACAGAAAGAGAAACATTAAAAAACAAGCGTTTAGCAGAAATAAGGTCAAAAACCATTCAGATTCAAGGCTCTGAATGGGATGATATCTATAAAAATTTAAAGGCATTGCAAAATCAAAGGAGTTTAAAACCAGATAAATGGAATATTACTGGTAATTGGAAAAGGAGACTTCCGTCAGATCAATATCCATCAAAGGTTTTTTTCTTTAAATCCGTAGAGCCTCCTGTAAATAGATTTAGTAATTATTTAAAACATGACAACAAAGAGCTTTATCTTTATTTAAACTCAATGAATGGCTATCTAAAACTTGAATACAGAATCTATTCAGATGATGATTTTCATCTTGGCTCAGGATTTTCAAATCTACCACGACCTCCCACATGGATTTTATATCCTTACAGAAATTATGCTTTTGTTTTATTTTTAATTGGACTTATTGCCTACATTTTCCTACCTTATAAGGCAGCCATAAAGGATGCCCTAAGATATCCAAGATGGAGGGTGATAGCAGGAGATTTTGCAGTATTTATATTGACTGCAGTGTTTTTTAGTCTTCCTCTATTTATCTCAGGAGGAACTGTTCAAGCTTTCACCATAGGTGCACCAATTACAGCAGTGATGTGGCTTATTAGTCTTTTAGGATTTTACAGCATCAAAATTTCTGCATGGTATGCAAGCTGTCAGATACTACCTCTTGAGGAGGGCATCAAGATAGCCACATACAAAGGAGTTAGACTTTTCAGATATGATGAGATGGATTATTTTCAGCCAATAATAATTAAACCACCAAAATGGTTGATAGCCCTAACATGGCTTGCTGCTCTAAGTGGAAGAGGCTCTGTAGGAAGAGCGATTTTATTGAGCAGTTTCCAGACAGGCACAATAGGAATAAAGCTTAAGAATGGTAAAGACTTGTTCATTGCAGTCACAGACCAGATGGGGAAGGAGGCATTGAAGGGATTTGAAAGAATAATAAACAATTTAAGAGTTTTCGGAGTTAAAGAGATAGATGAAGTAAAAGAGATAAGAAGTATGGGTTTTGAGATAATGAAATAAATAACAAAGGAGGAAATTAAAGTGAGAACAAAAAAAGATTTTATGAAAGTTTTTGTTATGATTTTTAGTTTCTTTCTTGCTTTTTTCTATCTGGGCACTTCAGAAATTCAAGCTCAAACATTATTGTATGAAAAAATTGTCTGGAAACCTGCACAGTATGTAGACCCTCGTAAAGAAAGCAAAAGAATTCCATTTAAAATAACCGGTCCAGGCATTCTACAGATAAGGACTTCCTTACAACCTTATTATTGCGTTACACATGCCATGAAGTATGAGTCAGTTTTTGGGATACCAGGATTATGGGAATTTGGTTGGAAACAGATAACACAGAGATATCTATACGATGGCAAACCAGCTGAGCATTATAAGGTAGGACTTATGTGTTATTTAGAAAGCAAGATTAAAAGAGCTACATTTTTAGACGAATTTGAAATTCCAGCAAAGCAATACAAAGGTGAATTTGTGATAACTAGTCCGATGAAATGTAGCTTTAATGAGTGCCACAGACGAGGAGCTATCTTGTGGGCAGTAGCCGAGTTTATACCTGGTAGCAACATTAAACCTTCTGGCAGTGATAAAGTTGGGCAGGCGTCAGAAACTACTAAACCAAAAACCGCTCATTTTGATAAACCGACTTATAAAGGATACAGGTTAGATATCTGCCGTGTATGGGGAGCGGAGTGTGGTAAGGAAGCAGCTGATGCCTTTTGCCGCACAAAAGGCTATAACCGTGCAGACTCATGGGAGATAGACCATGACATTGGACACATTTCTCCAACTATTATTATCAGTAGTGGACAGATTTGCAA
Organism: Thermodesulfovibrio sp. TK500a; assembly: GCF_055381765.1. NCBI lineage: Bacteria > Pseudomonadati > Nitrospirota > Thermodesulfovibrionia > Thermodesulfovibrionales > Thermodesulfovibrionaceae > Thermodesulfovibrio > Thermodesulfovibrio sp. TK500a. Next base: position 8,763 of record NZ_AP041606.1, on the reverse strand, counting down.
TCAAAATTTCTGTGATGGTTTCAAGTTTATCAAGTGTACTGATTGAGAAGACTTTAATAATATCAGATAAGACTATAAAAGGAACTTAAATTTAATCCAAAATTATCAAATCCCGCAATCACTAATTAATATAGAGAAATTGGGAAATACCTTTTTAATTAGGTTAAAATATTCTTAAACAAATCCAATTCCGAAGGAGATTTCAGTGAAAAAAGGCACAGTATATCTTGTGGGAGCAGGTCCTGGAGATGCAGGATTGATTACTTTAAAGGGGCTCAGAGCCATACAGCAAGCTGACTGTATTGTCTATGACTTTCACATAAATCCCCGCCTTCTCACTTACGCAAAATACGGTGCAGAGTTTGTTTATGCCGGTAAAAGAGGTGGGCATCATGAAATGTCACAAGATGAAATAAATCAAGTCCTCGTAAAAAAAGCTAAAGAGGGCAAAATAGTCTGTAGACTTAAAGGCGGTGACCCCTTTGTTTTCGGCAGAGGTGGTGAGGAAGTAGAGATTCTGTCCAAAGAAGGCATAACTTTCGAGATAATCCCCGGAGTGAGCTCTGTGATAGCAGTTCCTGCCTATGCAGGAATACCTATAACACACAGAAAGGTTTCTTCTGCCTTCACGGTTATTACAGGCAATGAAGACCTTTCAAAGCAAGAGAGAATTTTTACACACATTAGAGCCTCAAATTCTGCGGAAACTATGATTTTTCTAATGTGCGTAAAAAATCTTGAGACAATTACAAATAAACTAATTCAAGAGGGACTAAAGGAACATACACCGGCGGCAATAATACGCTGGGGAACAAGGCCTGAACAAAAAGTCATTACAGGTACCATTTCAGATATTTCTAAACTTGCCAAAAAAAATCAGGTTTCGCCTCCTGCTATCCTTGTTATTGGAGAGGTAGTTAAGCTAAGAGAAAAACTTGGTTGGTTCGAAAAAAAACCTCTTTATGGTCAGAGGGTTCTGATTACGAGGCAGTTAACAGAAGACTATTTATTACTTGAAGACATGGGTGCCGAGCTTTTTGTATTCCCAACTATTGCATTCTTTCCACCTGAAGATTTTTCTGAATTAGATACTGCCATAGATAAAATTGAAAATTATCAATTCCTTGTCTTTCCCTCTCCAAGAGCAGTTAGCTTCTTTTTCGATAGATTTCTGATTTTAGGTAAAGACATAAGAAATTTAAAAGGAATTAAAATTTGTGCAATAGGCAAGGAGACATCAAAAAGCCTTAAACAATATGGAATAAATGCAGATATTGTGCCAGACGAGTATAATTCAGAGGCTATGATTAACAGATTTAAGGAAGAACTTTCTAAATTTTCTCTTAAAGAAGGATTGCATGTATTATATCCCCGTTCTAATATTTCCCTTAAAAATTTTATTGATGAAATGAAAAGTGCTGGTATAAATGTAGACGCTCCCGTTACATATAGAACTGTTAAACCCACAGAACACGGAAAAAGGCTTGCAAGATTTTTGAGAGAAGGTAGAATCACCATAGCAACTTTCACATCTCCCTCAAGTTTTATAAATCTTCTTGACATTCTCCGAGATGATGCAAGAGAAATGCTCAGAGATGTTACTATTGCCGCTTTAGGTAAAACTACGGCAAAGGCCATTGAAGAGGCTGGTTATACAGTAAACATAATACCAAAAAAATCTACGATTAAAGACATGGTGGAGGCTATTGTAGAATGGGTAGTTCAGAGATAGTAATTATAGGAGGAGGAATTTCAGGTTTATCCCTTGCCTATTTTCTTATGCAGAAAAAGCCTGACCTTGATTTAAAAATAATAGAAGCAGAGAAAAGAACTGGCGGAAAGATTATTACTGAAGAAGTCTCGGGTTTCTTATGCGAGGGAGGTGTAAACGGTTTTCTAAGCAATAAGACTTCCACTCTTTCCCTTGCAAATCAACTAAAAATTGAACCAATCAAGGGAAGTGAACAATCAAAGATAAGATACATATTAATTGATGGAAAACTTATAAGAGTGCCAGAAAATCCTTTGAAGTTTTTTCTCTCTCCTCTTCTTTCCTTTTCAGGCAAGATTAGAATGCTGAGAGAGTATTTTACCCCACCTTTACTTGAGGATATTGACGAAACTGTTTATAGCTTCGTCAGTCGCAGAGTGGGAAGGGAGTTTTGTGAAAAACTAATAGATGCAATGGCAACGGGTATATATGCTGGAGACCCTTCAAAAATGAGCATGAAAAGCTGCTTTCCTAAAGTTTACTGGCTTGAAAAAAAATATGGTGGATTAATTAGGGGTTTAATTGCAATTAAGAAGGAGAAAAAAGATACAAAAACTCAGCCAACCGGTGCGCTCATGTCCTTCAATAATGGCATGTCAGAGCTGATTCGTAATCTTGAGGTTAAACTTTCCAATAGGATAATTACAGACAAAAGAGTTCTGGCCATTGAAAAGAATAATAATTTCTATACTTTACATCTCATTGACGGAAAGACCATTGATACAGAGAGAGTAGTTCTTGCCTGTCCTGCCCATGAAGCAGCAGAAATTTTGAAAGAACTTGATGGAGAGCTTTCAGATAGTTTAAGAACAATCCCCTACCCTCCTCTGAGCGTTGTTGCCCTTGGTTTTAAAGAAAAACAGATAGGCTTTGGAACTTCTCTCTATGGCTTTCTAATTCCCAATCGTGAAAAAAGAAAAGTCCTCGGCACTCTTTTTGATTCAAGCATTTTCCCAAATAGAGCGCCGGAAGGTTATGTATTGCTAAGAAGCATGCTTGGCGGAAGACGCAACCCAGAGCTTGCATTGCTACCTGATGAGGAGCTTATCAGTACGGTTTTAACAGAGTTGAAACCATTGTTAAATATTAAAGGAGAACCCGAATTCGTAAAAATTTTCCGATGGCATCAGGCTATTCCTCAGTATGAGCTCGGACATGAAGAGAAACTAATGAGAATAGAAAAAAAGCTTCAAAAATTCCCAGGGCTTTATTTAACGGGAAATGCTTATAGAGGGGTAAGTGTAAATGATTGTGTAGAAAATTCTCTGATACTTTCAAATAAAATTTTGAATTTGTCTTAAATTTGACTTTTTTGAAGGCTTTATTCTAATATTTTGGTTATGGAACTTACAGTAATTGACCTAATAAAACAGACCGGTATTGTAGCAAAGATTGTTTTACTCATTCTTCTTTTCTTTTCAATTTTTTCATGGGCTATTATTTTCTACAAATTAAAAGTGTTTAAAAAGATGAGAATTGAAAATACTAAATTTTTTGAAGCCTTTTTGAAGACAAATAGCGCAAAAGAACTTTTTTCAGATGCAAAAAGATATGAATTAAGCCCTATTGCCTCTCTATACAGAAATGTCTTTGTTGATGTCTATGGTAAAACTAATTCTAATGTCGAGGCACTGGTTAAAAGGCTCTCTTCAGAGGAAGCAAACAGAGTTGAGAGTTATCTTGGTTTTCTTGCCACAACCGGTTCTACAACTCCATTTATAGGACTTTTCGGAACAGTATGGGGTATAATGGATGCTTTCCGTTCTATAGGAGTGAAAGGGACAGCCTCAATTGCAACTGTTGCACCTGGCATAGCAGAAGCTCTTATTGCTACTGCTGCAGGACTTTTCGCCGCAATCCCTGCTGTGATATTTTACAACTATTTTACTTCCCAGGCAAATAAACTCATAAACGAAGTGAATGATTTTTCGGAAACGCTTATAAAATACCAATGGCAGGATTAAAACTCCGCAGACGGTCATCGATAGCAGATATTAATGTTACTCCTTTAGTTGACGTAATGCTCGTTTTGCTAATAATCTTCATGATTACCGCTCCTATGCTCAAACAAGGAATAGACGTTAATCTACCAAAAGCAAAGGGAAGAAGCCTTGAGGAGACCGACAAGATAAATATTGTTATAACGAAAGACGAAAAGATATATGTTAATGACAAAATCATACCCAAAGACGGTCTTCCCGATTTTCTCACTAATCTAAAAGACAGTAATCCTACGGTAATTCTTAGGGCAGATAAAGATGTTCCTTACGGGCTCGTAGCAGAAGTAATGGGTGAGATTAAGGCATCGGGAATAGAAAAAATAGGAATGGTAACAGAACCAAAAGAGCCTAAATGACAGGCAAAATTTATTCGTCCCTCTTCATCTCTATTCTTTTTCATAGTTTATTTATACTGTTGCTAACATTAACTCTTAGAAATTCTACGGTAGATTTCAAAAATACTTTAGATGTAACCTTAATCAACAATATAGCCCCAACAACCTCTATTAATACGGTAAAAGAATCTTTGGAAAGAAAAATTCCGCCCCTTGTTAAATCTGAAAAAATCAACGAACGAAATAATAAAACTTCTCAATCCAATGAAAAACTCTTGCAGGAGAGAATTTCTGCCTTGAAAGCCAAAAAGAAAATAGCTGAATCCAGAATTTCAAATCAGAGCAAGGAAGGCTCTCTTCAGATTGCCAGTTCTAATGCTTCTTCCCCAAAAGTCTCTTCAAATTATCTTGGAATTATATCTGGTCTTATAAGACAAAACTGGAATATTCCAGATACTGTACCTAAAAATCTTGAAGCAGTAGTCTCTGTAAGAATCCTTCCAAATGGACAAATAATTATTGAAGGATTTGAGAAAAATTCGGGCAATATGTTGTTTGACGCATCAGTTATTAAAGCCCTAAAAAACTCCTCTCCCCTTCCTCCACCAAAGGCTGAAGTTGTTGTCGGGCTGAGGTTTAAACCATGAAAAGATATGTCCTTTCCGCAGCATTGTTATTATTAATGTTATTATTAATAATATTTTTTTCTGCTCAAGCAAGGGCTGAAAAATTCTATTTAGACATTAATCAGCCAACTATTAAAAAACTTAGTATTGCCGTGGAAGGGCTCGACAACCTTCCAAAAGTATCTGAAATCATAAAAGACAACCTTGAATTCACTGAGTTTTTTAAAGTTTACGGACCCTTTCCGCATCGAGGAGAAAAATTTGAACCTTCACTGTGGAGAGCTTCAGATGTTGAGATAGTAGCAAGATTTGATGGAACAGAAAGAATATCAATGAAGATGTTTACAGTTACTAATGACAAGCCTATATTTACAAAAGAATATCAGATAAATAATTATGAAAATACAGCTCAATTAATTTCTGCTGATATTTACAGAGCTCTTACAGGTAAAGAATCTCCTTTTTTCAATCGTTTCGTTTTTATTAGGAAATTTAAAAATTCAATGGGAATATTAATAAGTAACTGGAATGGAAAGAAAATTTCTGACACTGGTATAAGAAGAGAAATAATATCAAGAGCAGTGCTTAAAGGAAATAGTCTTTTCTTCTCCTCTCTGGAAGGAAGGCATTGGCAAATAGAACAATTTGATATGTCAACTAAAACAAACAGAATATTAATAAAAAGCAGAGCATTACTACAGTTAGGCGATGTAATAAATGAATCGCAATTCTTATTTATTCAAAACGATGGAGATTTATCAGAAATTAAAATGAGCAACTTATCAGGACAGTCAAAAACCCTATCTTCTTCTCGCTGGATTGAATCCTCACCTCGCTGGCATGCATCAAAGGTATACTTTGTTTCAAACCGAGCAGGTTCACCTCAGATTTATCAAATTCAGGAAGGAACATCACCAAGAAGATTAACCTTTCAGGGAAAATATAATACGGAACCGGCAATTAGTCCCGATGGAAACAGACTTGTTTTTTCATCTCTTATCGGCAATTTTCAACTTTTCGTCCTTGAAATCTCATCTGGAATACAGACTCAGATAACAAAAGAAGGTAATAATGAACAGCCTTCTTTTTGTCCCGATGGAAACTTTTTAACTATAATGTCAGACAGAAGAGGTAAAAGAGAGATTTTTCTGGTAACCTCTGACGGACTTGTGCAAAAGCCTTTAACCGAAGGTTATCTTCCATACTGCTCAAGATAAAATATGGTAAGCTCTGGTGTAGACAGGTTATTAAAAAATCCTCCTTCAAAAATTTACGGACTAAAAGCAGGATTATTGGTTCATCCGGCATCTGTGAGTAAAAAACTAATTCACACAAAAGATTTACTGTTTAAGAATAAAAGTATAAAAATTTCAGCTATTTTCGGTCCGCAACATGGAATATTTGGCAATACTCAGGACAATATGATTGAATGGGAAGGCTTTGTTGATAAATCTACAGGAATACCTGTTTATAGCCTTTACGGAAAAACAAGAAAACCCACTAAAGAAATGCTTAAAGACACCGAAATCTTAATAATAGACCTTCAAGATGTAGGATCCCGATATTACACTTTCATCTGGACCATGGCTTTATGCATGGAGGCCTGTGAGGAAGTTGGAATACCCTTAATAGTTCTTGACAGAGTAAATCCAATTGGTGGACATTTAGTTGAAGGACCTGTGCTTAAGCCAGAGTTTTCATCCTTTGTTGGACTACATCCTCTGCCAGTAAGACATGGAATGACAATTGGCGAGCTTGCTCTGTATTTCAAAGATAAATTTTATCCGAAGCTTGACCTTACGGTAATACCACTTAAAGGCTGGAAAAGAAACCAATGGTTTGATCAAACAGGTCTCCCCTGGGTAATGCCTTCACCGAATATGCCAACTTTGGATACTGCCACAGTTTATCCTGGCATGTGCCTTTTTGAAGGAACAATAATCAGTGAGGGAAGGGGCACAACAAGACCTTTTGAGATATTCGGTGCGCCGTTCATAGAACCTGAAAAACTTTTGCGGAGGCTTAAGGATTTCAAACTAAAAGGTGTAATCTTTAGACCACTTTATTTCACTCCTACTTTCAATAAATTCTCTGGAGAGCTCTGCGGTGGTGCTCAAATACATGTTACTGATAGAGAAAAGTTTAAACCCTTTAAGACCGCTGTTGCAATTTTGCTTGCCATACATGAGCTTTATCCAGAGATAAAGCTATGGAGAAATCCTCCCTATGAGTATGAATTTGAAAAACTTCCCTTTGACATCCTTGCAGGTTCGGACAGATTAAGAAAGGATATTGAAAGAGGAAAGCAATTGAAAGACATGGAAGGGTGGTGGAGAGAGGAAGTAATAGCTTTTGAAAAGGTCAGAAGCAGATATTTACTTTATGAATAACTTTAGATTTGAGGATGAGCTGGATTGAGAGACTTTAGATATCTTTTGGTAACATTTCTTAACGAGCGGAGCGTAAAACAGTCGCAACTATTTGAGCCTGAAAGGCGAGTTTTGCGACTGTAGCGGAGCGAGTTTAGAAATGTCAAAAGATATCTCAGGAGCGAAAGACAGCGAATTCTTAAATAAAAAAACTAAAGGCTTCATTCTTGCTGCTGGATTTTCAAAAAGACTGAGACCAATAACAGAGCATATTCCAAAGCCTCTTCTTCCAATTGCAGGTGAGGTTTTACTTGATTGTGTTTACAATTTTTTGAAATCTTCTGGCATAGAACGCATAGGGATAAATCTTCACTATAAAGCGAAAGAGATTGAACAATACATAAAAGAAAGAGGCTTTTCTCTTACAGTTTTTCATGAAAAAGAAATTCTAAACACAGGCGGAGCTCTATATAATGCAAGAGATTTTCTCAAAGACAGCCCCTTTCTCGTTCATAATGCTGATATTTACTGGGATGGAAATATAAAAGAGGCAATAAAATGGCATATAGATTCAGGAAATAGCATCACTCTCTTAGTTCATAACTGTCCACCAGACAACAAACTAATCATTGATGAGGAAGACAACTTAATCGGCATTAACTCTTCAGCCTTCAGTCTTAAACCCCCTGTTGCCTTCACAGGAATTGCTATATACAACCCTGATGTTTTAGAACTTTTGCCAGATGGTCCTTCATCAGTCATAGATTTATGGTTTAAAGCTAAAGCTCAAGGATTTAAAGTGAAAGTCTTTCCTGTAAAATACAGCTTTTGGTATGACATAGGCATTCCTACTGGGTTTGCCCGTGCAGTATTTGACAAATTAAAAAGAAACTTTACATCTCTCTTTGTTCATCCTACTTCAGTTGGATGTGAAATGATGGAACCTCTTGGAAACATAGTAATTGAAAGAGATGTGAAAATAAAGAAACCCTTTGCGGGTAAAAATATTATTATTTTACCTGAAAAAGAATTTTCACCTGAAAATTCCCTGATTTCGGACTGCATTGTAGGTAAAGATTTTACAATATCCATCTCTGGCTGGCAAGGCGAAAGAGAGACATTGACGCATGGTGGCTCTGCAAGAAATTATTTTAGAGAAAATGATAAAGTCTACTGCTTATGGGATGAGATAAGCCAAGATTTTGATAAAACCGTTACCCTTGGAAAGTTTCTAAGAGAAAAAGGCTTTCCTGTTCCCAAAATAATTGATGTAAAGAAAGAACAAAAATTAATCATTCTTGAAGACTTAGGAGACCTAACCCTTTACAGCTGGTTTCAATGCAAAAGAAATAGCGAAGAAATAATCAATGTATACAAAAAAATAATTGAACACGTCGCAAATTTGCACTGGAAAATCTCTTTTGAAGCATCAGAATTAAAAGCGAATCTGCCAGAGTTTGACTATACCTATTTCATATGGGAAAGTGAGTATTTTTTGAAAGAATGCGTGGAGGGAGTTTTTAAACTCAATTTAGCAACCATTGGAGACACATATCTGGCTGACTTACAGCAAGAACTACATCTCATCGCAGATAAACTCTCAAAAGCCAAAAAAGTAATCCTTCACAGAGACTTGCAAAGCCAAAATATTATTCTTAAGCT